>JAEUKA010000039.1 GCA_016794465.1 Myxococcales bacterium
GATGGCACCGACGGTGACGACCAGCAGCGCGACCAGCTTGACGATGACCACCGGAGTCCTGACCGGCTATGGAAATCCCGGCGGAGACGCGACCACCGGCTGGTTCCGCTTCAGCACCGCGAGCCCCGGAACTTGCAATGATAGCTTTGGTACGCGAGCCCCGGCGATGGGCGGCTCTGCACTCGGGTCGGGAACCAGCAACACGTCGTTCTCGCAGCCGATTGCGGGTCTTGCGCCAGCGACGACGTACTACTACTGCGCGCTGGCCTCGAACTCGGTGGGAACGTCTCTGGGAGCAGTGCAGACCTTCATTACGCCCTCGACGCCCACCGTGGTCACGGCGTCCGCCACCAGCGTCACGACCAACTCGGCGAACCTCAACGGAGCGGGCAATCCCAGCCGAGCCTCGACCGTCGGCTGGTTCCGCTACAGCACCACCAACCCCGGAGCCTGCGACGACAAATTCGGCTCGCGCGCTCCCGTCACCAGCGGCACGTACCTGGGCAGCGACATCTACGACCAGCCGTACTCGCAGTCGATCACCGGGCTGTCCCCAGCGACGACGTACTACTTCTGCGCCATCGTCTCGAGCACGGAAGGAACAGCGTTCGGCGCTGTGATGGTATTCACCACCTCGGCCCCGGCCACCGCCACCACCTCCGCCGCGACCAGCGCTGCGCCGACCACCGCCACCTTGAACGGCTCGGGCAACCCCAACGGAGCCAGCGCCACCGCCTGGTTCCGCTACAGCACCACCAGCCCCGGCACCTGCAACGATACGTTCGGCACCCGCACCCCGAGCAGCGGAGGCACATCCCTCGGCGCTGGCACCTCCAGCGTCGCATACGGACAGCCGATCACCGGCCTGCTACCGGGCGTGACCTACTACTACTGCGCGCTGGTCAGCAACGCCTACGGCACCGGCATGGGCGCGGTGATGTCCTTCACCACGCCTGCGGGTCCACCGACGGTGACAACGGACTACGCATCGGGCATCACGACCAACCTGAACGGCTCGGCCAATCCCAACGGAGCCGCCACCACCGGCTGGTTCCGCATCGCCACCAGCAGCCCCGGCACCTGCAATGACACCTTCGGCACGCGCCTACCCGCCACTTCGGGAACGGCACTGGGCGCTGGCAGCGGCTTCGTAGCCTACGCCAATCCGGCACCGGGACTCGTACCTGGGACTACCTACTACTACTGCGCGATTGCCTCCAACTCCGTCGGCACGTCGTTTGGAATCATCCGCAGCTTCACCGCTCCGATGCCGCCAACCGTCGCGACGCTGGCGGCTACTCCGGTGACTGCAACCACTGCCACGCTCAACGGCTCGTCCAATCCGAACGGCAACTCCACCATCGGATGGTTCCGTTACAGCACCAGCAGCCCCGGCACCTGCAACGATGTCTTTGGCACCCGCGCTCCTATCAGCAGCGGCACCTCGCTGGGATCGGGAACCGCTTCGACGCCGTTTGCCGAGCCGATCACCGGTCTTGCGCCAGCGACCACGTACTACTTCTGCGCGATGGCTCTGAGCGCGTACGGCACCGCGCTGGGATCGGTCCTGTCCTTCACCACACCACCCGCGTCAAGCATTGTGAAGCCCACTGATCCGGCGCCGATCGTGACCACTGTGCGCAAGGTAACTACCGTCGCTGCGTCTGCCCTTGCTGCCGATTCCGCCGTGCTCAACGGAACCGCCAATCCCAGCGGAGTCGAGATGACCGGCTGGTTCCGTTACAGCCCAACCGCTCCTTCGAGCTGCAGTGACACGTTCGGGAGCCGCGCCCCCACAAACGGAGCCGCAGCGCTCGGCGCAGGATCAACACCTGTGGACTTCTCGCAGTCGGTCACCGGACTTCTGCCGGGCACGACCTACTACTTCTGCGCAGTTGCCGCGGGCGCAGACGGTCCTAGCTTCGGAGAGGTTCTGTCCCTGACCACGCGTGCAGCTCCGCCCGCAGTGAAGACGAATGCACCGACGGATGTCTTCGGCAGCACGGCGACTCTCAACGCGGCGATCGGACCCAAGGGCGAAGCGACCACCAGCTGGTTCCGCTACGACTCGACCAAGCCCGACAGCTGCAACGACAGCTTCGGTTTGCGCGCTCCGGTCGAAGGCGGAAAGAGCCTTGGCAGCGGCGGCAGCACCCTCGCTCACGCAGAGCCCGTCTTCGGACTCACGCGCGGCGAGACGTACTACTACTGCGCCATCGCGACCAGCTCGCTGGGAACCTCCTTTGGAGAGGTCGTCTCCTTTGTGGCCGGGGCCTCTGCTCCGACCGTACAGACCGAGTCGCCGATCGTTGTCGACAGTCACCACGCAGCGGTCGCGGGCTCCGTCTTGGCAAATGGGTCAGAGGTATCCGTGTGGTTCCGTTACGGAGAGTCCGACCCCGGAGTCTGCGATGACTCCTTCGGGAGCCGCGTGGCCGCCAAGAGCCGCACTGCGATCGGAACCGAGTTCCTCGTTAGACCCGACGGTGAGCAGCTTCCCACCAGCAGCGCGAACTATGTGTCCGAGCCGATCAGCGGACTCAAGCCGGGCTTTACCTACTACTACTGCGTGGCGGCGAGCAACCTCGGTGGCGCCAAGTTCGGCCAGGTCCGATCCTTCACCACCGCTGCCGCACCGCCAGAGCTGGGCACTGTCACCACGACCGGCACTTCCGTCGAGCCAGAGTCGCTGACCGGCTGCTCCTATACGCTTCATGCGGCCAGTGGCAGTGGTTCCTTGCTCTCCCTCCTCTGCTTCCTGCCGCTCGCCGGCTTCCTGTTGATCCGACGGCGTCGGAGTGCGCTACGGGCTTCCCGTCCTAACCAGTAAGGCGCTACAGTCGGCAGATGTTGAGTCCTGCCTTTGCCCGCTCGGTGAGCGCGTTTGGCCATACCTACATCCTCGATTTCACGACTGTGGTGCTGAGCGGCGGGCTCTTTGTGCTGCTGCTGCTCATCGCTGTGCTGGGGGTGCGGACGCTCTATCCGCACGCCGATCGCCAGAACCTACTTCGCAGCTTGGGTTGGGGAAGCGTTCTGAGTGTGTGGCTTCTGGGGAAGTTCTACTACCTGGGACTGCCGGTCGATAGGTTCTCTCTGCCCTCGCACGTCTATCATCTGTTCCGTACGCAGATCACCCTGGCGTTGCTGGGCTACGGAGTGGTTACTTGGCTGACGATCTCGACGATGGTGGGATTCCTGCTCGTGATTCCCTCCGAGCTCCGTAAGGAACCTCTGTTCAAGCAAGGGGAGGCACTGTGGAAGCGGGCGTACTGGCTCCTCGCTCTGCTCGTGCTGCTTGGGATCTCGACTCTGGCTGGAGTGGACGCACTGTCAGGAATCGGGAAGATCGACTGTGTGCCCTCTTTTGAGCTTCCCGCGCATCATCCGGTTCAGGTAGGAAATCCGTTTCGAGTCCGACCGCTCACGGGTCGCTACGTCGGAGCGTTTTACAATCACTGGTTCGGACCCGCGACTCCCGCGATGGCTGGAGACAAAGAGTTCTCGAGGGACTGGTCGTATCCTGGGCAGCCATTCATCGCTCAGAAAGTTGGACAGAATCGGCTTACGCTGCGGATGCAGCACACTGGAAAGGCGCCGTTCTTCATCGAGACTCCGTTCCAGGTGGAAGCGGAAGAGGAGCTTGGGAATCCAGCTTTTCCGCTGCAAGTTGGGAATGAGTGGCGCTATCGCAGTGCGGTCACTGCGACAGAGGAGGAGTTCGCGCAGCAGTTTCAGAACAGCTTGACGCGCACAGATCAGGCAGTGACAAATACGGAATCCTCTGTGAATCCATTGCCCGAGGTCAGGATTCGGGTCGAAAGCGCTGAGGTCTACGACGGCGTTCGGTGGTTCACCCTGAGTGTCTACAGTCCCCAGGCGGGCAAGGAGAAGGATCGTCTCAAGACCTTCTCTGCAACGATGTGGAGTGGCCAGACCTACCTGGAAGGGCGAGACAATAAGCGCCAGCCGATCCTTGAGAAGCTGGGTCTTCCCAGCTCCGATTCCCCGAGCGGCGAGCGACCTTATCCGTGCATACTGAAGATTCTGCCGAGGTTCGGTACGTGTCTGTGCAACGAAGCGGCGATTGACGAGAGGCGAAAACTACCGGGGCTGATGCGCTGTTGGCAAAACAAGTCATCCACCACGGACTGGTATACGCTACCGCTGATCCTGCTGACCGGAGGTCTGTCCCTGGCATCCCCCGCGCTACGACCCACACCGGACCGCGAGTACACCGTCGGAGTCTGGGTGGAGTCATCGGGAGTCGCACCAGCTGCTCCAGCCCGTTAGGCCGGCGTATAGGAGTCCGCCACTGCGTGTCCCGCCCACTTCCCACACAGCGCCCGCCCGCTCGATTTCTCGACGGAGATGGATGTCCTACGCTTCCGAAGCGTAACGTGATCGACAAACCTCACTCAGCGCAAATCTGGACGAAGGCGGCTCCAAGCGTCCCTGCGGACGATTCGATCTACGCGCTGTCTCTATCTGTAGGCACAGCTCCGCCAGCCTGCCACGTGGTCGTCGTGGATGGAGCCAAGATCAAGAATGCCCCGCATCCGTGGCCAAGCGATTCCTCACCACAGAAAACACCAGCAGTTACCGCTAGTTGGCGAGCTGAAATAGTTCTCTGTGAATGGCCTGCACGATTGCTTAACGACCTGCGACCAGCTGTCCAGGCTGAAATGAGACGCCGTGGCCAGCGCACGGTGTCGCGCTTCACTGGCCCGCAGACAAGTGCCTTGGCAGAACTCGCTCCAGGGCACCTACTACTACTGCGGCCAGTCCAACGGCTGCAAGCTCACCAATCAGCAGAGTCTTGATTCCCATCGTCGTGTCTAGCTTGATTCCAAGCTGCTGCAGCTGTTCACTCGTGATGGTGCGAGCGATGGCCAAGAGTACCGGGGTCACCGCCAGCGCTCGTCGCAGCGGACGAATCCGGAGGACAGAATCGGCGCCTCTGGCAGCCACGCTGGCCAAGATGCCCAGGGCCGGAAGTGCAAAGCGGAGTCCTTGTCCGATCCAGGTCGTGATCTGCCAGCCATGAGAGCCATTGTCCCCGCCATAAGGAGTCCGAAAGTACAGCACCGCGCAGGCGATCCACAGCAGGTGAGCCCACACCAAGCGGAGACTCTGGCGCTGTGCCACCGTCGCCAAGAGCAGCAGCGCCACAAACGGAAGCCCGAGATAAAACGCGCTGACTTTGCCAAGTATCAACAGGTGATGCAGATCGCGGAAATGAAACAAGTGCCACAGAGTGGTCTGTTCCACCCACTGTAGGAACTCTGCGCGTCCTGCAAACAGCACCCACGAGCCGAGACGCACCGGCACATAGCCAAGCGGATTCCCAAGTCGCACCCAGTTGAGCAGATAGAACATGGCGCCAACCCCACCTGCGACCACCGAGACTCCCAGCTGTACGAAAAGATCCATGCTCGACTTCAGTGTCCGCTGCTGTGTCACCCACAGCAACGAGCCCAACCACCATCGCAGCCCCACTCCTAGGCTCAGCAGCATGGCCGCATAGGGAAGTCCTGACATCTTGACCGCACAGAGCAGAGCCGCACAGACCCACGTCATCACCACATCGGCGGCGGCTCCTTGTCTGGCCCAGCGCTGGGCGTAATAGACTCCGGCCACCAGCAGCGCTGCAAACGGCAGATCCACATGCAGCGTTCCCACCTGCTCGATGCACAGCGGCTGACACATAAGAAGCAAGGCTGCGAGCTGACTTGCCGGCGCACTGGCACCATGCGCCCGACCAAGCAGAGAGACTGCAATACCAAGCACAGTCCAGGCCAGCAGGTTGGGAAGCAGCAACAGAAAAGTAGAGCGACCGATCAGCTGACTAGGGGCACACACCGCTTCCCACGCATAGGGATAGGCACCGACTTGATCGCTCTCGAAGCCCGGTGGAGCCGCATGATAACCGCTGCGCAGCCAGCCTTCCAGCGTCGGAAGATGATACGCCAGAGAGTCGAAGTCGGTCAGTGGTCGCGTGGCCAGCAAGTACAGTAGAACCAGTCCCAGCGCCAATAAGAGGCATACAGGAAGACTCATATTGTGCTGCGGAACTACGATGGGCCGATTGCTAGCGAGCACTCTGCGCAGAAAGACTATGCCCAGGGTCGCCGCCAGTCCTTCCAGAATCAGCAGCGGCTGTAGAGCAAACGCATGGGCCATCAAGAGCCCTTCGACCACCGCCGCTTGCAGCAGCATCCACAACAGCGCGGTAGTCAGAAAGACCTGGCCAGGCGAGCGTTCCGAGTCGGTATCATGGCGGTACAGTTGGGTCGAAACTACATATGCAAGTGGCAGCGCTCCCAGCGTCGCCAACATCCATCCAAGCAGCTGCAGCATCAGCATGCCCGGACTATACCAATCCAAGCTGGAGCAGACGCACTTTTATGACAGGCGGGCCAGCTCACTGTGGAGGATGCGTTGCAGGATGGCGATGGTACAGCCATAGGTACTCTCGACGCCAAAGTAGCTCAGACTCTTGGACAAAAGACTCTGTCTGCGCGAGTAGGGAGTATCGGAAGCATAGTGCAGCAGGCCCACTTCAAACGGTGTCGAGTTGGCCAGGTTGACGATCTCGTTTTTGGGATGTCGACTCGGGTTCACTATCTCGTAAATTGCCGATAGGTAGGGGCCAGCTTCCATTTCCAGTACGGTGTAGCCTTCGTGGTAAAAGCCGCTCATGTAGGCGCGGTTTTGCAAAAAGGCACTGCGCACCGTCAACGCTTTCTGGTTGTCGAGCACCGTTCCTCCTTCCAGATACGGCTGCACATCTCCGGATGCAAAACAGTTGCGCAGCAGATAGGTATTCTGGGAGTGCTCATCGTGAACCACCGATGAGATCATGACATCCCCGACGCGGCCATTCAGCGTGGCTGCCTTGCCCATTACGTAGACACCGCGCACCTCTCCCACGCCTTGCGCCAGTCGAGAGAGCAGATGATACGCCGCCATTCCCAGCGGGTAGTCAATGTTGACAATCATCGCTTCGCTGTGCTGGAGCCTGGAAAAGGAGTCGGCCAGCTTGCCCGTCAGGAGTCGCGGATCAATGCGCTCCTTCTGCAAGGAGGAGATCTGGACCAGCTGCGCGCTCACGTCGATGCGGCCTGGACTTTCCACTGACTGGATGCCGCTCTCACAGTCAAACTGCCGCACCTCCTGCCGATGTGGTGCACCAAACGGATCATGCAGGAAGGCGCGCAACAGATAGTACAGCAGGTTGTTGGCCTTGGCTTCATTGCCACTGTGGATCGCTTCCGTCAGCGACTCTGCCAGGTGCTCGGGATTCCGCTGCTTGGCAAAGTGGATCAGCTGATCCCGATGCAAGCGAGCGTAGCCACCGACGAGGTTTACCACCGAGTGACTGTTCGATGACACAAAGTAGACCGGCGGTCGGCGCGGCTGGGTGGTGCGCAGATAGTCCGGCTCAATGCCACTCCACCAGCGCTGCGCGGCGCGCTGATACTGCGAGTAGGAACCGACCAGGAGTCGTATCCGCAGATCGAGATCTCGCTGCGCCATCTCACACAGACCGTCGAGCAGAGACTCTCCCAGTGCTGCCTGCAGCGTCTTCATTCCGGCGGCATCCAGCGACAGAACTGTACCCAGCGCGGCCTGGTCAAGTGGGTCAGTCGGATCAATCGGGCCCAGCCGCGTGGGCGATTCCAGCTGCGCTGAGTCTGTTGGGAGTCCCCGTTTTCTCGCCGCCAGCTGCCTTCCCAGCGCACTCCCAAACAGGGCCTGATGGAGCTTGTTCCACTCAATCTGAAACGCTGTCACAATCGGAATCAGATCATCAATATCGCTGATGCTGGTGACAAACGCCGCGAGCGTATCACTGCCGTTCCAGCGCAGTGGTCGCCGTCGCCCACGCGTAGTCACCGGCTGCCATTCGCGCACCTGCAGTCCCGCTGCTTCAAAGTGTTCATGGGACTGTCCCAGGACAATCCTGCGCACCGCAAAGATGCAAGCGGGCAAGCGGGCCGAGCTGTAAGCAAACGCCGCGACATCTGGCGCCGGATCGCGGCTGCCTTCGTGCAAGCTGGAGTTGCTGTAGATGTGGGCTTCTTCAAAGGCCCGAACCCGGACTTCTCCCGAGCTGCGCAGCAAGGAGTAGTAGGTGCGAATGTACAGATCAAGCTCTTCACTGGTGGTCTGCGGGGGATTCCGATCCACGGCTTTTCTCCGAGTGGGTTCGTTGGTTCGAGTGGGTTTCGCTTCGTTCTCTGTGAACTCAAGCTCCGATGGACAATCGAAGCGCAGGATTCCCCACAGTCTAACTCACCGCCGGCAAAACGGGGGAACGACCACAGAGCAGGCCATCGTAGATCCATTCCCCCGTCACATCATCCACCTACCAAACCTGAATTCACGAGCCACCCATGGTGGCAAGAAAATCTAGGACACCGACGAATCAAGCATTTTTTTCGTCACGTCGAGCACTCTTAATCCGTGAGGTCTTAAAATGGCAACTTTTCAGGTTTGCCAGCCTACTGGATGGACCGGGCTGGCGGTCGCTTGGGGAGTGGTCCGGTCAGTGGTCGGTTTTCCCGACGCTGGCCCGTCGGGCGGTGACTACCTTGGCGGCTTTGGCCTACCTTCGCTGGCCCGGTTCGTGATTGGTACTGCTCTCTATGTTGATAACCACGCCTTGCCGCTGTGTGGATTAGCGCGGATCGGTCGCGGGGTTTTGTTGATATCCGATGGTGATGGAAAAGCCACCACGGATCACGAAGGACAGCGAGCGGGAGCGGCGGGAAGGATGAGTTACTGCGGGCAGACGGCGATGGCGGACTCTGTTCTCACGTCTGCTGGGTTGGCGCTGCGTCTATAACACCCTCTTCGGCCCCTCCCCAGAACACATGGCCTTGCTACTGCTTCAGATGGTCGGCACAGCAGTTCGCTGATTACTTCCTGAGACAGGACCGACGATCACCGAATACAGGCACCTTAACTTTTTAAGGTAGTCCTCGGCGTCCCTACGCGAATTCCATGGAGGGCACGCATCATCGAAGAAATATCCCTGGTCACTCCTCCGCCGGGAGACCAAAGCCACCTGATCTTGACTCAGAGCAAGATGTAAGTGATCAAACTTGGCGTAGTCGGCCCAGGCGTCGGTGGTTTGCCCTATTGGCTTGTAGTTCCTATTCACTAGGATACGCACATTACCGGCCACAGCCTTCACTTCATACGGCAACCAGCACCACATTTCCCAGTAAACTGGCGCTGCCGAGTAGACCTTGAAACGAGAGACTCGCAACAGGCATTCCAAGTACGCGATAGAAAACTCGACTGCATTGCGCGCCGACACGAGCTGATGACTAATATCGTTGACCAGCGATCGAGCGGCCTCAATTCGCAGACCAACCTTTGGTTCAGGAATCTTACGCAGAGCCAACTGCATCTCAGCTTGCGTCCGAACGAATCGAAAGGGCGGAGGCGTGACAAGGGAGGTCTTGGCACAGTGCTTCATTAATAGCGACCAATTGGGATATCCATTGGCAACCGCTTGTTGGTCTAGGGCCTGGCTATGAGTGAGACTAGAACCACGAACGACTTGCTTTGCTTCACGTTTAAGTCGCTCAATCTGCTCAGGAGAAAGAATCGTTGGCATTTGATTTCCTTGGTTGGCCGCTGACACTTGATGCGCCCACACACCACGTCGTGCGGAAGACCGAGGAAGTCCACCGAACACATTCCCGCATGACTAATGCGGGATACGTTGCTGATTCAGCTTCGCCAGTGTGGGCGGGCAGGCCGACGTTACACGGCCAACCAGAACTATACCGTACCGCGATCTCTGTGACAAGCGATCATTTGGATCTCTGGATCAACGACAACGGTCCTCGCTCGTGAATAGCATCGGCCCTCTCACCTCGCTGCCACCGCCAAGCCGAGCCTGATGATGTACTCCCAGGTTCCGGCGATGGTGCGGAAGCCGAGCTGTTTCTTGGCTCTTTTCACGCTCAGGTAGGTGCTGGGTAGCAGGCGTGCGCAGACGTTGACGCGGCCATCCAGCGGAGCGT
>JAEUKA010000093.1 GCA_016794465.1 Myxococcales bacterium
CTGGCGGAAAAGGGACTCAACCTCAAGACCGCTTTGGAGCTGGAGGCGCGGCTCATCCACGCCAAGGGCAGCGACGAAGCGGCCATCGAAGCCGTCAGCGATACGGTGGTGCAAAACCACGTCCGCGACAAGTTCACACGCGTCATCGATCAGTGCGTCGTGCTGGCCAACATCGACAAGACCAAGCTCGACGACCCAACGGTGAAGCCGGCGCACATCTTCTATGTTGGACTGGCACCGATTTATGCCGGTGATGACGGAGGCCTACGATCGGCGATTCGTCAGGTCGCCACCGGAGTCGACTTCATCGATGGCTGGGGCGAAGAGGACATGATCGTCTTCTATCGCGCCATGCTCGGCATCCCGCTCTACTTCTATAAACGGATTAATGACGAGCTGTACCAGTCGTATCGCACCGTCAAGGCCAAGCCGAATCGCTCCTATCCGCTGCACATCGAGGCGGCGTGGGAAGACGGCGTACCGAACATCGATCCCAAGGAAGTGCGCGAGGCCGAAGAGAAGCGACGGGCCGAGCAGGAAGCGCAGGCGCGGCTGAGCGAGCGGAGCGACCGGCTGTGGGCGTTTGTGCTCGCCGGGTTTGCGGGAAGTGTGGAGCGAACCTCCGCCGGAGCCTATGAGTGGGTGGTCGGAACGGTCCATAAGCGACTTGGGGCAGATCGGGCGACGGCATTCAACGCGTTTTGGGCGCTCGACCCGGCGCTGCGCGATGATCTGGTCAAGGCCGGTCAGCGCCGCCATGCCGAGCAGTCGGCGACAGTGGTCGGTCGGCGCGCGGTCAAGAGCGAGCTAGAGTCGCACCTCGGCTTCCTGACCGAGCAGCTGGCGCTGGCGCTGGCCAATGAGGAAGAGGCGCTCACCCGCTACCTCAAAGACGAGAAGCGGATCGTCGAGGAGCGCTTGGCCGCGATGGCGGACCGCTAAGCGTCGGCAGGGATGAACCCGACATTTCTCCTCAGCCTCGGTGAGTTTGGACAGAAGGCGGCGGCTCGCCTGCCGCTGGAGTCGCTGCCGATGCTGCTCGTGCGTCACCTGCCCGCGCAGCCCGAGGTCCCGGTGGTCGAGGCGCTGTTTGAGGAGTCGAGCCAAGCGCTCAAGTCGCTGCTGCGGAAAAGTGCGTCCCGCCAGGCTCAAGAGGAGTCCTCTCTGGCGCGGCTCGATCTGATCGTGCTCGCGGATGTCGCCGAGCTGGGGACAGGCCAGCTGGTCGAGACGGCCCAGCAGCTGTCGGCCCTGCTGCTCCGGGACTTCGCGGTGATCTTTCCCCCGAGTCTGCCGCCCGAGCAGCGCGCGGTCGGGCTGGTGGTGGTCCTGGCGACGCCGGCCTTCGATGGCTCACCGGCCTGTCGGGCGACGCTGGCGACACTGCGAGCGCTTCAGCAGTGGCACCTCGGCAGTCCGCCCAGCCCGATCTTGAACCGCATCTACGTGCTGCCCGCGCAGACCGAGACCATGCCGCTGTCCCGGGAAGATCGCGAGCGGGCGGTGGCCCACTTTCTGCTGCTGTCCTATGGCTCGGAGCTGCGCGACAGCGATGCGCTGCGGTCGCGACTCGGTCCACCTCGGCAGCCGACGGCGCTTTTGTCGAGCTTTGCGGTGGCGGCAGCGGACCTCGACGTGGCCAAGCTGCAGCAAGCCTTCGCCTGGCGCAGTGCCCTGTCCGGTCTATCCACGCTGGTCGAGCACTGTGAGCGACCGCTGCCCCGCGAGCAGGCCCTGGCGATTGCCGACGAGCTGCGCCTCGATTCATGGTGGGAGCCGCTGGCTGCTCTTGCCCATCATCCCGATGCCACGGCGGACCCGGCAGCCCATGAGCGCTGGCTCCGTGAGGTCGATCGCGCCGAGTCGGAAGCCCTGCAAGCCATGCGCGCTGATGTGGAGCGACTCATCGGGGCCCACCTGACCGGCAGCGAAGGCCTGCGCGGACTCCAGCTGCTGCGCACCAGCCTCGCGGTGGTGGGCGAGCGCCTGTGGACCGCCGAGCAGTCCTTGCTGACGACCTTTTCGCCCGAGCTGCTACCCGATCCGCCCGATCCGCAAGAGCCAGTTGGCGCAGCAGCGCAGACCCCGGCAGCAGCCAGCGACTTGACGATGGCCTCGGCGACCCGTGAGTCAGCCTGGGCGATCCTCCGGACGCTGTCGTTGGCCCTGCTCTGCGGGGCAAGCTGTGGCACGGCGCTGATGATGGGGTGGGCGATGGCGCTGTCACGCAGCATGGTCACCACGGTGGCCGCAGGTCCGGTGGTATCCGGCGCAGTCCCCGTCGATTGGAGCGCGGTCTGGGCCGGGCTGCTGGGTGGAGCCGTGGTGGCGGTAGGCTATGGCGCGCTGGGGTGGCCGAAGCAGCAGCGCGACACCACGCAGCCATCGGCGGAGGAGTCGGCGGCACGGCAAGAGCGACTGCGGCGTAGTCAGCGAGCCTCGGCGGATCTGCAAGTGCGACGGCGGAGACTGCACCGCAGCATCCGCCTGCTGCTGACGGCGGTAAGTGAGCGCCTCGAAGTGCTGCAAGTGACCGTCATCGATGCGCGGGAGCGGGCGCTGTCTCAGCTCCGCCAGCTGGGCGCCAAGGTCGGGCCGACCCCTGCCGAGGATGACTATCGCGGGCTCATCGAGCGGGATGCACCGCTGCATCGGGCCTTGCTGGGCGCCGAGGCGCTGCCGGGCCTGTGGGAGCGCAGTCAGTCACTCCGCGATCCCGAGATCTGGGCCAGTGAGCTGCTGGCTCGCTCGTGGCCGAGTCACTGGCAGACCGAAGATCTGCCCTTCGCGCCGGGCGGAACCTGGGAAGCCCAGCTGTGGGAACAGCATCGGCTGCTGCGCGAGGCCGGCGTCTTCTCGTGGCCGGACGTGGGACCGCAGCTGGGCGAGTCGCTGCGTACCTTCTTGGCCAGTGTGCCTCGGGCGCTGTCGTTCGGGGTGCGCGGGCGGGAAGCGGACGGAACGCCCTCGCCGCTGCGAGAAGCCCATCAGACCCTGCTGGTGGTGCCCGGGGATGGTCGGGCGCTGCTCGAGCGAGTCCTGCGCGACCAGCCGCTCATTGGGGCGGTGGTGTTGCCGGGTGCGGTGACTTCCTCGCGGCTGCTGCTCCTGCGAACCAGCGGCGAGCTGGAGCTCACCAGCGTGGAGCGGTCCCTGCCATGATGCTGCGACTTGGGCTTGTGCTGCTTGGACTGCTACCGGCGGGGATCGGCCTGCTCGGCGCGTGGTGGCTGGGTCGCCGTGCAGGTGGCCGACCGCACCTCACGCTGACGGCGGGGCTGGCGGCGCTCGCGGTCGTGCTGCTGGTGGCGCTGCTGCGCGGGCTGGAGCTGCTGGTCCCCGGTGCCAGTCTTCCCGCCTGGTTTGCCACCAGTGGCCCCACCACCCCAGCCGCGCTGTCGCTTCTTTTGCTAAAGCTGGCGCTGCTACAAGGCAGCCTGTTTGCCGGTCTGATGGTCGCGCTGTCGCAGACCCAGCTGGCCCAGCCGCAGCAGCAGACCCGGACCGGACCGCTGCTGCCCAGCCTGGGGGTGCTGGTGCTACTGCTGTCGGTGCTCGGGCTCTTGACTGCGCCGCAGCCTTTCGAGCCGGTGATTGACTGGGCCGCGCTCGGTCCACTGCTGGGGCTGGCGCTGTTGGCAGTGGGTCTTGGGCAAGCGGAAGCCAGTAAGGCGACATCGACCAGCGAGCGCAGTGATCCGGCGGTGCCTGCCAAGGTCACCGGGAAGGCCGATCCGGAAGCGACGCTGCGCCAGGCCGGTCTGCTCCAAGCGGCGCCCGACTTGATCTTCCCCGCCAAGTCCCCAGCCAGCGCCACGTCTAGTGATACCGACCCCGCAGCCAGCAGCCTGACCCCTGCGGCGCTGCATACCCTGTGGCAAGGCTGTGGGGGAGCCGGGTCGCCGCCGACCGTACTGCCGAAGCTGCTTGCTGGGCTCGGTCCGACGTTCCAGGCGACGCGCGGCCGCTGGCTGGGGGATCTGCCGCCCGACTCGCTGGACCTGCTGACCGACTGCCTGCTGACGAGCGCGCTGTGGGGCCTGGGCGGACGGGTGCTGGTGGTCAGCCCGCAGCCCGAGGCGGTGCTCGCGCGGCTGACCCAGGTGCAAAAGCGGCTCGGGCTGAGTCGCCCCGGGGCGTGCGTGGTCGGGTCGGGGGCGCTCAAAGAGCAGCTGACGGCGGGGCTGTTCCCCGCGCTGGTGATCTTGGATGTCCATGAGCTGTTCGGCGAGTCGCTCCGCCACCTGTCGCGGCTGAATCCGCACTGGCTGGCACAGCTCGATCAGGTGTTGCTGCTGCGGGTGGATGGGCTGCTGCCGATCGGGTCCACGCACTTGGCCTTGTCGCTGCGGCGGCTGGCGCTTTTGGCGGGGTCGAAGCTCGGCGAAGGGCGGCGGCTGCACTGGCTGGCGCTGTCGGAAGGGGGTCCGGCGGGTCGCAGCTACCTGGAGCAGGCGGTCGGGCGGTCCTTTGACGAGCTGAGCCTGGGGGCAATCGAGACGACGGCGGCTCGGGTGTATCTGCGCCGGCGAAGTCCCGACAAAGAGTCGGGGTCGAGCGAGCTGGCGACCTGGGCGAAGCGGCTGCGCGAGGCGGGGGTGACGGTTGCGCTGGAAGACACGGTCGGCGAGCTGGGACCGCTCGGGCCCTCGCTGATTGGAGACGCGGCCCACCTTCATCCCACCATCGGCTATCACGGCGCGGCGAGCCTGGCCCTGGGTGACGAGCGCAACCTGGCGCAGCTCTATCGCGTAGGGGGGCAGCTCCTCCGCCGGCAGTCCGTGGCAACCGCGCTGAGTGTGGTCTGGTTCAAAGCTGGGCCGCTGACACGGTTTCTCAGTCAGCCGGGCGTGCTGGCGGGGCTGGCGACGCGCGGCGAGCTGAAGACGCCGAGGCCGCTGGCCGGGACCGACAACCTGTTTGTGGCGGCGGCGCACCTGGAAGCGGCACTCGATGAGGGCGAGCCCGATGAAGCAGAGCTGCGCCAGGCCTTCTCGGATGCGGTGGTCGATGACCTGCTCAAGGCCCGGACCGATGTGCAGCGGGTCGGGCTGCGGGCGCGCTGGCACAAGGAGTCACGGCGGGTCACTCGCTCGGTCCGGCTCAGTCGCCCGGGGGCTCCGCTCAGTGAGCAGCGCCGCCAGACCATCACCCCGAACGTCCTGCCGGTGCAGAGCCGTCATGATGGGGTGCTGCTGGGCCGGGTCGATCGACGGCTGGCGCCGACTCGCTACTATCCCCACCGGATCTTTGCGCACCACGGGCAGCTGTTTGCGGTGCTCTCGGCGGTGACCCAGAGCACCACGGCGATTCAGGTCGGTCCCGCGCCCGTGGGCAGCCAGCCGACTCTGCCGCTGCTGGCCCTGCACGTCGAGTCCACCGGCTATCACGGCACCATCGAGCGGCATCACTTTGGCCCCCTCACCTTTGCGCGCGCCGTGGCCGGTATCACCGTGACCGAAGCCGTGACCGGCGTGCTGCTGCGTGGGGCTGCCGAGCCGTCGGTTCGTTACCCGGCGGTCGAGGCGCGCTATGACTCCCTGGCCGTGGTGATCTTGTTCGAGCGAGTGCCCAGTGCCGCCGCCCTGTTCCACCTGGCCCGCGTGGTGGACCTGATCCTGCAAGCGCACCTTGTCATCGAAGACGAAGATGTCGAGGTCCTGGCGCTGGAAGGGGGCCTCGGGGAAGTGACTCGGCCTTCGCTGGTGCTGGTGGACCGGCACCTCGGCGGGCTGGGGCTGGCGGCGGCGGTCGATGCCGCGATGGCGCACAACCTGCTCCGCTGGGCGTGGGGGGTGCTGTATAGCTGCCCCTGCATGAACGGCTGTGAGCAGTGCACTCCGAAGGTAGTGCTCCAGCGTGGGGCCGACAAGCAGGGCGTGCTCAAGCTGCTCGGCGGATAAGATGCGAAGATGCTGACCCCTGGGACAGAGATCGGCAACTACATCGTCGAAGCAGAGCTGGCACGCGGGGGCATGGCCTGTCTGTTTCGGGTCCGTCACCGGGTGCTGGGAACGGTGCATGCGCTCAAGGTGCTCGACCCCGACCTCCGGGCCAACGACGAGCTGCGCAGCCGCTTCCTGGGTGAGGCCCTGATTGGGGCCAAGCTGCGGCATCCGCACATCGTGCGCGTGACCGACACCATCGCCACCCCCGAGGTCGCGGGGCTGGTCATGGATCTCATCAAGGGTCCAACGCTCGAGGAGTTCATCAACCGGCAGACCGCGCCCCTGTCCGCCGACACGATTCGCGAGCTGTTCCTACCGATTCTGGAAGCGCTCGCAGAGGCGCACCGGGCGGGCGTGGTCCATCGGGACATCAAGCCGTCGAACATCCTGCTCGAAGAGCAGCCCGGCGGGGTCCTGTTTCCCAAGGTGACCGACTTCGGCATTGCCAAGATTGCTGCCGAAGCCAAAGAGCTGGCGGTCGGCAAGGCGGCGACGCAGGTGTCGGCTCGGATGGGCACTCCCGCGTATATGTCTCCAGAGCAGATTCGTGGCGCGCGCGAAGTCACCGCACGGTCGGACATCTTCTCGCTGGGGGCGACGCTGTACGAGCTGGCGACCGGACGGATGGCGTTCGATGGCGACACCGACTTCGCGATCATGGAGAAGATCGTCCACGCCCGCTATCTGGCTCCCGAAGACCTGGGAACGGGTGACCCGACGATTGCAGCGGCGATTCGCAAGGCCCTTGACCCTGATCCAGAGCGACGCTTTGCCTCGTGTGAGGCCTTTGCGGCGGCGCTGACCGGACCGGCTCCCCTTCACAACACCCGAGTGGCTGCCCACCGTCCGGCGCGGCGAGGGCGCAGTGGCTTGACGGTGCTGCTGCTTCTTCTTCTGCTGGTCGGCCTGCTGGGGGGGGGCGCCGTGCTGCTGCTGGTGCAGCTCGGCTATGAGCTGAAGCTCGCCTGGCCGCCACGCAAGAAGGGTCACAGTCAGCCCAGTACGGTGTCGGTGAAGAAGGGCTGGACCACGCTGCCGCCCTTTGCGGAGTGCGTCGCCTATCCACGGCCCGAGCGGGTGATCCTGACCCGGGCCACCAGCCGCCGAGGCTTCCGCGATGCCGACGAGCTGCGCTACTGGTTCCGCAACCTGCCCGCCCAGAGCATCGAGGTCTACCTGGAAGACAGCGGCGACTTCGGGCGCAGTGTGGTGTTCGAGCTGGCCCTCGACCGCTGGGAGCGTGCTGCGCAGGTCTTTGATGGTGCGATGGGGGAAGAGTCTTGCTATCGCCTGGGCCTGGCGCTGATGAGCGAAGATGCGGGGCGACCGATGGCGGACCGGATCAGCAGCCGGGGCAAGTCCCTGGAGTACGAAATGCTGGGGTCAAGGCGCCCTGGAAGTCCGCGCACCGAGCGCGTGGGAACCCTGGAAGAGGCGCTGCGTCCGTCCGCTGTGGCCAAGATGCAGAGCTGGATTCGTCGCCGCTAGATCACCGCGCTGATGTACACCGGTATGCCACTGGGGGGTCGGCGTGCCGAGGTCAGGTGCCCTCTGGAGGGTATCGGGGGGTCGGCGCGCTGCGCTAGGTGATGCTGGTCTGTAGGTATTTGAGGCAGGCGCGGAGTCCGTCTTTGAGCGTCCGCAGGGTCCGCACCCCGCCGAGGTCAATCCCCAGCCCCACCAGCGTGTGCGCCACCTGCGACCGCACCCCAGTCAGCACACAGTGGGCGCCCAGCAGCTCCGCCGCCCGCACCAGCTTGACGATCTGCCCGGCGGTCGAGGTATCGACGATCTCGACCCCGGTGATGTCCAAGATCAGACACTTGGCGTTGCGCACAGACAGGGCCGTCAGCGTGCTCTCCATCAGGTCGGCGCCGCGCTCGGCATCCAGGCTGCCAACGATGGGCAGCGCGAGGATGTCGTCCCAGACCTCGATCACCGGCGTGGCCAGCTCGCGGATCGCCCGCGCCTGCTGCTCGATGGTGACGATCTTCGCCTCTAGCTCTTTGGACAGCGAATAGTCAGTGGCGGACAGCGCGGTGGTCCAGGCAGTGGCCTCGGGGCCCCACACCTGCGGCGGCTGGATGTGGAAGGTACAGATGCTGTCCCCGCGCGCCACACACGTGGGCTCGATGGCAATCACCGGAAAGCCGATGAAGCCGCTGCACCAGCCAGAGGCATAGCCCGTCAGGGTGTGACAGACCGGCTCGGGGCTGGGCCCAAACTCCTGCAGGTGGATCGCCGCTTCGTACGAGTTCTGCCACGTCCCCTTCATATGGAAGTGCTGCCGCGCGCGGTCGAACTCGAGGAAGGTGGCGTCGGCCCGGACAATGCCTTCCCAGGTATGCAGCACCGGCCCGGCACCCATCCGATCCAGCTCGCTGTCCCACGGATAGAGCTTGCTGAGCGACTGATAGTCCCCCACGCCGCAGCGGTAGCCGAACTGGCTCAGGATCGATCGAAACAGCCGCTCCCCGAGCTGCTCAAACAGCAGCTTCCGCAGGGCCGCAAAGGCCTCCTGACGGAACAGCAGGTAGCGCTCATTGCCGAGCAGCAGCCGACCCGACTCCGGCTCAAACAAGAGCATCTTGCGCAAGTCAATGTCGGTCACCTTCATGGCTGCACTCCTCCGGATCGAGGTCGCTCGCGGCTGCCGCCCAGCCTGGTTGATGCCTACGCGGCCCCGCCAGGATCGCGCGATACCCAGTCACAATACAAGCGGCGCCTCCAGTCGAACTCGCTATAGTTCCGTCATGCGACAGCAGATGCTCCTAGCGACTGCGCTTGTGGCGACCCAGCTCGTCGGCCACAGTGCGCATGCGCAGATCCAGCCGACCGGTTCCAGTGCCTGGCCCAGCGCCTCGCCCGCCCAGCCACCGGGGAACCTGCCCCCGCCGCAAGACCAGCCCACTGCGCCCGCCCAGCCGCAGCCAGATCCGGGAGGGACTGTGCCGCCGCCCGCGTCCACGCCGCCGCTCGGGTCCACGCCGCTGCCCGCGTCCACGCCGCCGCTCGGGTCGCCGCTGCTCCGCCATGCCCCCCGGGTGTTCAGCTTTACCGCCGGCTATGTCTATGTGCCGCTGAGTCAGCTGCCAGTGGCCCGGTCCGCACCCGAGTCCGGCACCGGTCGCTATCAGCATCACGGGCTGCGACTCGACTGGAAGGCCGGCTGGCAGGTCGGAGGCTTTCAGTCGGGCTGGGGCTCGTACGTCGGCTTCTTTGCCGGCTTCTTCTATCACTTCGGGGGCGAGCTGGCCGACAGCCTGGGCATCAACTACGGCATCTTCGCCAAGCACACCCTGTTTCCCAGCCTGCGCGTGCGGCCGTTTCTGGCCTATGGACTCGGTGCCACCCAGGTGTGGGTCCGCGAGCTAGAGGGTCGCGGCATCGGCCATGTGACACGGCTGTCAGCGGGACTCGACACCAAGGTCTCCGAGCGGCTGGCGATCGAGCTCGAGCTGGCCTACCAGTTCAACATCCTGGCCAGCTTCGCGGTCCCGCCCAACCCCCCAGGCAGCTTCGACTTCCACACGCTCAGCCTAACCGCCGGCATCTGGTACGGGCGGTAGGCAGCCTTGCACTTTGGGCTCCTCGCTCACTTTTGAGACGCGCGGCGAGGACGTGGGTCCGGTAGGATGCGCGTATGTCGAATGTCGAGACGCCTGACGTACCGTGCCAGCCCATCATCCAGGTTGAAGACGATCGCACCAGCTACAGCGAGGAAGGCTTTCGCCGAGGAGTGCTCGATCACCTGCACTTTACCCTTGGCAAGGACGACGCCCACGCCACCCAGCACGACCGCTACATGGCGCTGGCCCACGCGGTGCGCGACCGGGTGACCGCCAAGTGGATGCGCACCAAGGACACCTACCGCAAGCAGGACCCCAAGCGCGTCTACTACCTGTCGGCAGAGTTCCTGCTGGGGCGAGCGCTGTCGAACAACCTGCACAGCCTGGGACTGTATGACACCGCGCACAACGTCGCGGCCAAGCTGGGGCTGCACCTGGGCGACTTGCTCGATCAGGAGCGCGACGCGGGCCTGGGCAACGGTGGTCTGGGGCGGCTGGCGGCCTGTTACCTCGATAGCATGGCGACGCTGGAGCTGCCGGCCTACGGCTACGGCATCCGCTACGAGTTCGGCATCTTCGATCAAGTGATCCGCAACGGCGCCCAGATCGAGCGCCCGGAAGAGTGGCTGCGCTACGGCTGTCCGTGGATGGTCGCCCGCCCCGAGTTTACCCAGCCTGTTCACTTCTACGGCCACACCGAGGTCCACGGCGACGGCCACCCGCAGGTGCGCTGGGTCGATACCACGTCGGTCCTCGGCATTCCCTTCGACATGCCCATCTGCGGCCACCGCAACGACACCGTCAACACCCTGCGACTGTGGAGCGCCCGCGCCAGTGAAGAGTTCGACCTGACGGTGTTCAATGCCGGCGACTACGAGCGCGCGGTCTTTGACAAGAACAACTCCGAGTCGATCAGCAAGGTGCTGTATCCCAACGACCTGCTGGTGGTCGGCAAGGAGCTGCGGCTCAAGCAGCAGTACTTCTTTGTCGCCTGCGCGATTGCGGATCTGCTGCGCCGCCACCTCGACCACGGCCACAACCGGCATGATTCAGCGGTGGTGCAAGAGCGGCTGCTGAAGCTGCCCGAGAAGGTCGCGATTCAGCTCAATGACACCCATCCCTCGATTGCGATTGTCGAGCTGCTGCGGCTGCTCATCGACAAGTACGACCTGCCGTGGGAGACGGCCTGGCAGCTGACCGAGAGCGTGTTCGCGTACACCAACCACACCCTGCTGCCGGAAGCGCTGGAGGTCTGGAGCGTCGAGCTGCTCGGCAAGCTCTTGCCCCGCCACCTCCAGATCATCTACGAGATCAATCACCGCTTCCTGCGCCAGGTCTGGACCAACAACCCGAGCGACCAAGAGCGGCTGTCCCGGATGTCGCTGGTGCAGGAGAAGCCGTTCAAGGGCGTGCGGATGGCGTATCTGGCGACGCTCGGCTCGCACAGGGTCAACGGCGTGGCGGCGCTGCACAGCCGGCTGTTGCAAAAGACGCTGCTGCCTGACTTTGCGGCGATGTTTCCCGACCGCTTCATCAACGTGACCAATGGCGTGACGCCTCGGCGCTGGCTGCTGGCGGCCAACCCGGCGCTGGCCCAGGCGATTACGCGGCGGATTGGGGACGGCTGGCCGACCGACCTTCAGCAGCTGGAACGGCTCGCCCCGCTGGCGCACGACCCCGACTTCCAGGCCGAGGTGCAGGCCGTGAAGCTGGCGGCCAAGCAGCGCCTCGCCGACTACATCGCCCGCCACAACCACATCACCGTCGAGCCGCACGCGCTGTTCGATGTCCAGATCAAGCGCCTCCACGAGTACAAGCGGCAGCTGCTCAACGTGCTGCACATCATCTCGCTGTATCAGCGGCTGAAGGCGGACCCGGGGCTCGACATCGTGCCGCGCCTGTTCCTGTTTGGCGCCAAGGCAGCGCCAGGCTACACGCGGGCCAAGCTGATCATTCGCCTCATCAACGCCGTCGCCGATGTCGTCAACCACGACCCGCACGTCTGTAGCAAGATCAAGGTGCTGTTCCTGGCCAACTACCGGGTGTCGCTGGCCGAAAGGATCATCCCGGCGGCGGACCTGTCGGAGCAGATCTCGACCGCTGGCTTCGAGGCGTCGGGCACCGGCAACATGAAGCTGGCCATGAACGGCGCGCTGACGATCGGCACGCTCGACGGCGCCAACATCGAGATCCGCGACTTCGTGGGCCCGGAGAACTTCTTCCTGTTCGGGCTGACCGCCGACGAAGTGCTGGCCAAGAAGGCGACCTACAACCCGTGGGACTTCTATCGGCAGAGCCCGCAGCTGCGGCAGGCGATTGACCTCATCCGCTCGGGCTTCTTTTCCTATGAAGAGCCGGGGCGCTACCTGCCGCTGCTCGATGCGCTGCTGCCCGCCGACGAGCGACCGGGCCACGGCGATCCGTTCCTGGTGCTGGCCGACTTCGATGCCTACGCCGCCTGTCAGCAGCAGGTGGACGCCGCCTATCGCAACCCCAGCAAGTGGACCGAGATGGCCATCTACAACATCGCCCGCACCGGCTACTTCTCGTCGGATCGCTCGGTAAAGGAGTACGCCGAAAAGATCTGGCACGCCCACCCAGTGAAGGTCGTATAACGACTCGCGCACATGACGCTGCTGCTGCCGCGTGAGCATGGGGCGTATGGACAGCTGCTGCTGCCTCTCCTGGCGGCGCTGGGGCTGTGGGGGTCGCCACGACCGGTGAGCTGGCTGATTGGGCTTACGGCGGTGGTGCTGTTCTGGGCACACGAGCCGCTGCTGGTCTGGCTCGGGCAGCGCGGCACCCGGCCCAAGCGCGAGCGGGGACGACGGGCGGGATGGCTGATTCTGCTGCTGCTCGGCGTGGCGACTTGCGCGCTCTTTGCGGGGCTGAAGCTGCTGCCACGGGGGCTGTGGTGGGCGCTGGGACTGCCGGCAGGTCTGGGGCTGCTGGTGCTGCCATGGCTGCTGCTTCACAAAGAAAAGACCACCGCTGCCGAGCTGCTGGTCGCGGTGGCGCTGTCGGCGTGGGCGGTGCCGGTCTTGCTCAGCAAAGGGGTGGCGCTGTCGCGGTCGCTGCAGCTGTGGCTGGTGATGGTCGAGCTGTTTGGGGTCGCGGTGCTCGGGGTGCGCGGGCTCATGCAGAAGCTGTCGATCGGCTGGTCGCTGGGCGCGGCAGGGCTGGGCCTTATCGGGTCGCTGTGGGCCCATCAGCTCGGGCTGCTGCCGGAACAGGTGGTGGTCGCGATGCTGCCGACGTGCGGGCTGGCCTTCGTGCTGTTCCTGGCTCGACCCGGTCCGCGCTACCTGCGGCAGGTCGGCTTTGGCATCCTCGCGGTGGCGCTGCTGGAGATCCTGCTGCTGGCACGGCTCGGGTAGCCTCGGCGGGGGGCTGCGGTCTGCGGCCAGCTTGCGCTAAGATGTCGGCACGATGCGCCTGCTCAAGACCGTGGAGTCATTCCTACGCGACGATGGCTGGGACTTTTCGCCGATCGAGAGTCGCAGCGTCCTCAAGACCGGCTACCAAGGCGAGAACGGCAGCTGGACCTGCTACGCCCAGACCCGCGAAGACGACCAGCAGTTCCTGTTCTATGCCCTGTGCCCGATCCGCGCCCCCGACAAGAAGCGTGCCGCCGTCGCCGAGTTCATCACCCGCGCCAACTACGGCATGGTCATCGGCAACTTCGAGATGGACTACGAAGACGGCGAAGTCCGCTTCAAGTGCAGCATCGACCTCGAGGGCAGCGACCTGACCGAGCCGCTCGTCCGCAGCGCCGTCTACTGGGCGGTGATGATGATGGACAAGTACCTGCCCGGCCTGCTCAAGGTCATCGGCGGCAGCACTCCCCCCGCCGAAGCCATCGACGAGATCGAAGCCCAAGACCACCCCGACCCCACCAAGTCCTAACCAAACCAGTCCCCACGCGCTGCCGCCGCCTTCCCGCTTGTGCCCGATCCGTCGCTCGATAGCCAAAACGTGCGCTGCCTGATATGGATGACGCTCGTCATGACACACACCGATCTGGACCTGACCGAGCTGGCCACCCGCGAGAGCGAGCAAGTGGAGTGGAAAGAGAACGTCGCGAGTGTCGAAGATGTGGTGCAGACGGTGGTGGCGTTTGCCAACGACCTGGCAAACCTCGGCGGTGGGTACGTGATCTGTGGCGCCCGCGAAGTGAAGGATGAGCATGGCTTCCAGCGGCTGGAGCAGCTCGGCATGACCGCCGCTCGCTGTCGCGAAGTAGAGGAGCGGACGCTGGCCTTGTGCCGCAGCCACGTCGATCCGCCGCTGGTCCCGCTGGCCAGCGAGCTTACGACCGCCGATCCTTCCCGCCGCATGTTGGTATTTGTTGTTCCGCGCTCTCAGCGGGCCCACAGCTATCGACAAAAGACCGATACCGGCAAGTACTATATTCGCGTGGGCAGGCAGACCGTGGAAGCCCGCAATGGCCTGCTCCGCGAGCTACTGGTCCGCAAGGGAGACATCGAGCCCTGGGATTACCAGCCCTGCAAGACCGCCACTGTGGCCGATATCGATCTGATTGCCCTGCGCGATGCGATGCAGCGTATGGGTGTTTTTGATCCAGCACGGGGACTGGAGCCGTTTCTATCGGATGTGACTCGTCTGCATGCACTGACGCCTTCGCTGTGTGTAAGAAGTCCGCTCTCGCCAAGCACCCCCAATACCACGGATGCCTTTTGTCCCAGAAACTTCACCATCCTGCTGTTTGGGCGTGATGTGCAGCGACATGTCCCTGGAGCCTATGCAATTTTCTCGATTTATCCTGGCACCGACCGCTCAGAGCCGTGGGCAGAGCGACATGAAGTTGTTGGTAACTTGCTAGAGCAAGAACGACAGCTTCGCGAGCTGCTCAATACGCATGCGTATATCCTGTTTGATAAGCAGAACGCCAGCACTCCCAATGTCGTGAAGTATCCTCAGAAGGCGCTCAAGGAAGCGATGATCAATGCGCTCGCTCACCGGGACTATGCCCAGCATGATCCGCTGCGTATCACGGTGTTTGCCGACCGCATCGAGATTGTCTCGCCCGGCTCGCTGCCGCTGGGTATCAAGGTTGCCGACTTCCGCGCAGGTCGTGTCACCGCCAAGTGGCGCAACCAGTCCCTCGCCTGGTTTTTCAATCGACTACAGCTGGCGCAGGCGGAAGGCCAAGGCATATCGACCATTCTGCGTGAAATGAAAAATGAAGGCTGCCCGCAGCCTTCGTTTGATGCCAATGAGGATCGCGTAACCTGCGTGTTGCCCGCCCATCCCCGCCATGCACTGATGCGTGATCTGCAGCGAGTCGAGCAAGCCTTGGTGCTTGGAAATGCCACTGCAGCCCAAAAGCAGGTACGTGATCTACTCGACCGAGATCCCTTCAATTACCGAACGGTTCAGTTGTTTTGCGAAGTTCAAAGATATGCCAAGAACCTACTACCAGTCTTAGAGTTTGTACGCGCGCACCAGTCCGATCTGGCTCGCTTCAATGCCGCCTGTCAGGTTGCGCTGGCAGAGGCGTTGACCAGCCTATCCACCACGCAAGACTCAGAAGCAATGAGCCTTGCTCGCCAGCTGATTAGCCTGGCTTCGGCAGGAAAGTTTGAGCTTACGGAGGTACGGCGGCTGATTCTGGCCATGTTCGAGCTGGGACAAGAGCAAGAGGTTCTGACCTTTATCGACCGCGCTATGAATGAACGAATGGACTGGAAGACCAACCCTGCGCTGCTCCAGCTGCGCGGTCGAGCGCTGCTCCAGCTGGCCAAGCGCTGCTCGCAGAACGCCCGCAATAACAGCTCGCTATCGGCCCGTCTGCGCGGTCGAGCGTGGGATGAGTGTCGGCGCTATCTGGCAGAGGCGGAGCACGATCTGCGGGAAGCGCTCGCTCACGGACCGGACCCGATTGTGCTTGATCACATCCGCACCGGCCTCGACTTTGTCCAGACGCTCAAGGGCTTTGCCGAAAAGCCGCGCGCCAAGCCACGGTAAGGTCTTCGGATCGGCTGGATCGGGGGTCAACCAGTCCCCACCCGCACCCGCCGCCTTCCCGGTTGTGCCCGATCAGGGGTTGGATCATCACCTGGCACGTTCTTGCTTGTGGCGGACCATGATCTGGATCATCCCTGCCGCCTTCTTGCTTGTGGCGGACCATGATCTGGATCATCCCTGCCGCCTTCTTGCTTGTGGCGGGGGATGACTGGAGTCTTCCTGGGCGCCTTCCGGTAGCTGGCGGGGATGATCGCAGACTTGTTTGGCGTCCGATCAGCGACTGGCGGGCGGGATCGTGGGACGGAGGGTGACTCGCAGGGGGCCGTAGTCGGACTTGGGCAGGGCGGGGTCGCGCGCGTCGCCGTACAGGCACAGGCCGTTGGCTTTGGGGCCGGCGGGCACGACCAGGCGCAGGGTGTGCTCGCCACGGAGCAGCTTGTCGAGCAGCTGCGGGTCGCGGCTGCGGAAGCGATACCACGTACCCCGGCCATCGTCGGTCATGATCGGCTGCTCCGCGAGCGGAACGCCGTCCAGCTCGACCCGCAAAAGGGTGCCACCGTCCGCAGGCGCCGACGCCCCGGGCCACTCTGCCGACAGGCGCGCCATAAGCTCGATCTCGGCCAGGGCGGGGGGCCGCAGCGCGGGCGGGGGCGACAGGAAGCGGAACTCGACCTCGCCGCTCTCGGCCCCATAGAAGTGGACCGCCGGCTTGCCGTCCCACACCCCCAGCCGGGCAAAGCGCGCGACCCGAAACGACGGCGGCGGCAGGGGCAGATGCAGCGAGCCGGTGACCGCGCGCTGCCACTGCCCAAGCGGCCTCGGCGACCCGTACAGGACCTGCTCGACGGGATAGAGCGGCTCCACCCCCTGCTGCGGCGACAGGCGCGGGTTGGGCGCAAACGGCTCGCCGCGCAGCACCCGGGTGCCAAAGTCGCGCAGCACCTGGCGGACATCATCGGTGAAGGGCCGATCGATGTAGATCCCAAAGTCGCGCGGCTTGCCGTGGAAGGGCTCGTAGATCCAGGCCAGCGCCCCCGCGCCTTGGTTCTGAAAGTGCCGCCCGAGCAGCTCGGCGAACCAGCGCGCGCGCGGCAGCCCCCGGTACTGCGGCCCCTGGTCGGTGCGAAAGCCGAACTCGCCAATCACCAGCGGCTTCTTCACCACAAACCGCGCCAGCTGCGCCCGGTCGTCGAGGAAGTCGTGCAGCCGCCCGAGCGACACCCCCGGCTGACCGTTCTGCAGATACAGGTGGCTGTCGACGTAGTCAATCCCCGGCAGCGAGTGCACCGCGATGAAGTCGGCCCGCTCCGAGCGCATCGCATAGCCCCACAGCCCCGCCGCCACCAAGTGGTTGGTGTCGAAGGTCTTGATGAACTGCGCCATCTCACGCACCCAGGCGAGCCGCGCCTGCCTCCCCGCTGGGGTATCGACGGTTGACTCGTTCATCAGCTCCCAGGCGAGGATGGTGGGATCGTCGCTGTAGCGCACGCCGGTCAAGCTGTTGACCCGAATCAGCAGCCGGCCCACATGGGCGCGGAACAGGGCATGGGCGCGCTCGTCGGTGTAAAACGACTCTTTGGCGATCCCGTCGCTGGGCAGCCCCAGCCAGCGCAGGTACATCGGCACGCCGCCATAGTCCGGCCAGTTGTTCGACAGGGTCAGGATCACCCGCACCTGGGCCCGCCGCGCCTCCAGCAGCACCCGGTCGAGGTGGAGCAGCGTCTCTTCAATCACCCGCTCGGGACCGGCGCGGAACAGGACATACTTGACCTCCCACTCGGAGGCATCGGGTCGGCCCTCGCCCAGGGCCCAGACTCGCGCGACGGGAAGGCCATCGTGGGCGAGCGCAGCGAACAGGGCCTCGGTGCTGCGGCGGTCGGTGTCGCCATGGATGGGGTTGACGTTGGCGCCGACAAAGCGAAACGGCTGGTCGCCAAGGACAAACTGCGTCCCCTCGACCTTCACAAACTGACCGGGAACAATCGGCGGCAGCGGCGGCGGCAGCGGCACCGCCTGGGCCAACGGCACCGCCAGCGGCACCGGACCCGCAGAGGCCAGCACGCCCCACAGACTCGCAGCCAGCACCCAGAAGACCCCCCACCGCTTGCGCATCGCCCGTCATGGAATCGCACCGGCACCCCCGTGTCAATGCCTGGTCCATCGCCAGCACGCTGGTCCGCGCGCGCAACCCGACGTTGACAGGTAGCTAGGCGCAGGAATATACAAAGGTTCTTCTCATCCCTCGCGCAAGCCCGCTTTTGTGGCTGCGCACGCTTATCAGGAGAACGACCTTGGCTCGCGTAACCGTTGAAGACTGTCTGGAGCGGATTCCCAATCGCTTTGCCTTGACGATGCTCGCCGCTGAGCGCGCCCGGCAGCTGGCCCAGAAGCGCAGCAAGCCGTTCATCAAGTGCGACAACAAGGCGGCGGTGACCTCGCTGCGCGAGATTGCCGACGGCAAGATCTGGTACCGCGAGGACGTTCGCGCCGAGATCGACAAGTACCTGGAAGAGATGAAGCTGCGGGGAGCGCGGCTGTCGGTGGTGCGACGCGAGCATCCGATCATCCGGCCCACCCCCGTCGAGACGACCGAAGAGTAGCCCATGCCCCGCATCGCGCTGCTGCCCGAGGAGCTGACCAACCAGATCGCGGCGGGCGAGGTGGTCGAGAGGCCGGCCTCGGTGGTCAAGGAGCTGGTCGAGAACTCGCTCGACGCAGGGGCGCAGCGGATCGATGTCGATATCGAGGAAGGCGGGCTGAAGCTGGTCCGCATTGCCGACGATGGCAGCGGCATGAGCCCGGAAGACGCCGAGCTGTCCCTGCTGCGGCACGCGACGAGCAAGCTGCGATCCGCCGATGATCTGTTTCGGCTTCAGACCATGGGCTTTCGCGGCGAGGCGCTGGCGTCAGTGGCGTCGGTGTCACGGCTCCAGCTGACGACTCGCAGCAAAGACGCGGTCGCCGCCTACCGGATTGCGATGGAGGCCGGGCACAAGCACAGCCCGAGTCGCGAGGTCGGCGGTCCGGTCGGCACCCAGGTCGAGATTCGCGACCTGTTTTACAACGTGCCGGCGCGGCTCAAGTTCATGAAGACCGAGGCCACCGAGACGGGTCACATCGCCGAGACGCTGGTCCGGCTGTCTCTCGCCTATCCGGGGGTTCACTTTCGGCTGCGCACGGGGGAAAAGGATCGGGTGCTGCTCGATCTGCCGCCGCATCGCAGTGCGCTGGAGCGGTCGCAGGCGGCACTGGCGAGTCGCGGCAAGGGTCAGGGCGCGCCCCCGCTGTATCTGGCCCAAGGCAGCGTCCCGGGCGTGTCGGTGGAAGCGCACCTGGGGTCCCCGGATGATGCGACCACGACGGCGCGCAACGTGTTTCTGCTGGTCAACCGGCGCTTTGTCCGCGACCGCAGCCTGCTGCAAGCGGTGACGACCGGCTACGGCGAGCTGCTGGAAAAAGGGCGCTATCCCTTGTGTGTGCTGCACTTGCAGCTCGATCTACAGCTGGTCGATGTGAATGTGCATCCGCAGAAGCTGGAAGTCCGGATTGCCAATGCCGACGGGGTGTTTTCGGCAGTGCAGCGGGCGATTCGCGAGGTCTGTGTGGCGGCGCCGTGGCTGCTCGGCTCGCGCAGTGCGACCAGTCGCCCCGGGCCCAGTGAGCGGACCTACGTGCTCGGGTCGGGGCTGGTCGCAGCGGCAGAGGACAGTCGGCCCAGCTATGGCGCCTCGTCACGCCCGGTGCCCGTGCCGACGCTGGATCGGGGGGTTGTGGCCAGTGCCGCCCCGCAGCTGACCCCGCGATCGGAGGTGGCCACTCACGCCGCGCCGCCGCTCCAGCTTTTGCCGCGCCCGAGTGGTCTTCACGAGCATCGCAGCCGACTGCAGCAAGCCCTGAAGCTGTATGCGCCGATGGCCTCGCCTGCGGACGACGAGCAGCGGGAACATCCACAGCAAGAGCTGCGCCCGCCCGAGCACCTAGGCGATGATGCGGCGACACAGCGCCTGGTCCTGGGGCAGCTTCCGTATCTGGGGCAGCTGTTTGCGACCTATCTGCTGTGCGAATACCAAAGCGAGCTGCTGATTGTTGACCAGCATGCGGCCCACGAGCGAGTGCTGTTCGAGCGACTGCGCCGGGCGTTTGGTCAGACTCCACTTGCCTCGCAGCGGCTGCTGTTCCCGGTACACCTGACGCTGGACGAGCCGAGGGCGGCGCTGCTCAGCGAATACGAAGCGGCGATTCATCAGCTGGGCTTTGAAGTCCGACCGTTTTCAGGAACGACGTTTGCGCTGACGGCGGCGCCGGATCTGGGCCAGTACGGACGCGGCGCGATGGTGCAGGGCGAGCCCGAGCGGCTGCTGCGTCTGGTCCTCGAAGAGCTGGAAGAGCATGGCCGCAGCGATGCCTTGCACAAGCGAGACGAGCTGCTGCTGGCGACGATGGCCTGTCATGCCGCGACCCGCGCCGGCGATGTGCTCGATGAGAGCCGCGCCCGCGCCCTTCTGACCGCGCTCGACGATGTGGCGCTGAGTCCCTACTGTCCGCACGGTCGCCCGGTGCTGTGGCGGCTCGATAAGACCGAGATCGAGCGGCGCTTCCACCGCACCTAACAGCCACCCGAGCCGCAGTCCTTTCTGGCGGCGAATTTGCCTGAAAATTTTCTTCTGTCTTGGGTCGCCCTTATCCTGCCGGACGTGGAGCTTGCTTCGCCGCGATCAGTTTCTCGCTTTGCTGTGGCTGCCAGGGTTGGCTCGTTTTACGGAGCCGTGACCGTGCTGGCGATCACGTGGGGTGCCCTGCGAGGACATCCGAACATCTTGCTCCTTACACGCTCGGCGGTGGGACTGCGGATGGGGCATCTTCTGTCGAGCGTCGCGCTCGGTGGTTCGCTGGGCCTGCTGCTGGTGCTGCTGACGCGCTATCTGCAAGAGCGCTTCTGCTGGGCCAAGACGCTCCACAACGAGTTCCGGCACGTGCTGGGCCCGCTAAATCGGCGCGATATCTTGGTGGTGGCGGCGGCGTCAGCGATCGGTGAAGAGTGCCTGTTTCGCGGCGCGCTGATGCTGCACCTGTGGCAGGCGATTCCGGGTCCGGCGGGACTCTTGGTGGGCGTGCTCGGATCGGCGCTGCTGTTTTCGCTGCTGCACATCGGACCGGGTAGTCAGTTTGTGCCGTGGACTGTGTCAGCGCTGCTGATGGGCGTGGTACTGGGAGGACTGTTTGTGCTGACCGGGGACCTGCTGGCGCCGATTGCGGTTCACTTCACGGTGAACCTGCTCAACCTCAGCGACATCGTCCGCCGCGAGCTGCCGACCCAGACCGCGCTAGCTTAGCGAAAACTGGATCTGACCGTCGGTGATCCGCCCTCGATAGAGCAGATCGAGTGCCTGGTGATAGCTGTCGAGCGGCAGGCGCGCGCCACCGACTGGGGTGCCAGGCGGCTCGATGTTCCACAGCTTCTGGGCGAACAGACCCGCCTGCACCGAGCGCGCAAAGCCGACCCGCCGCATCCAGTCGAGCAGCCGAAAGCCCTCTAGCGACTTGTTGTGGCGCACCAGCTCGCTCGGGTCGATGGTGCAGCTGCCCTCGCTGCGATGGCCGTAGAGCATCACCGTGCCGCCGGTCGGCAGCGCCTGCAAGAGCTGCTGGGTTCGCTCACCAGGCCGTGACTCCAGCACCACGCTGACCCCGAGCGCCTGAAACAGCGCGGTCAGCTGCCCCAGCGAAACCTCGGTGGACAGGTCAACCACATGCCGCGCCCCCAGGCCCCGCAGCGCCGCCGCATCACTGGGCCGCTCGACCAGATGCAGCATCGGAATGCCGCGCCGCTCGGCACAGACCGCCAGCATCCGTCCCAGCGGGGTATCGGCCGTGGTGTTGGCCATCGCCCGCGCGCCCTTGGCCCGCGCTGCTTCGATCAGCGAATACGCCGCCACCCCAGTGCTGAGCAGGGTCGCGCCCTGGTCATGCGGCATAAAGCTCCGCAGCGGCACACAGCGCCACGTCGGCACACAGACATACTCGGCCCAGGTGCCATCACCTCGCTCCGGGGCGCCACAGACCACGCGCCGACCGAGCAGCGCCCGCGCGAGCAGCCCGCCGCCACTCTGCACTACCACGCCCGAGCACTCCAGGCCCGGGACGACCGGCAGCTGCCGATTCGCGCCGTAGCGACCCTGCAGGAACAGCACGTCATGGACCGTGATCGGGGCGGACTGGACCCGCACCAGCACCTCGCCATGGGCTGGCACTGGAACCGGCTTGTTGCTGACAAACACCAGCGAGATGCCATCGTAGGCGCGCAGCTCGAGCGCCTTCATCGTGGGCAGCCGAGGCGGAGCCAGCACAGCCGGAATCACTCCGCTCATCCGCCCAAGGGCCAAGATATCGGTAGAGGACGATGATTTTGCAGCTTCTCACCACCCCTCACTCGAAAACACCCGGGCCCCCTTCCCCGCCATCGAGCTTGCGGGTGGGGGAAGTCTGCGGTCTAGCCAGCTCCTAGATCACCCGCCACATCGGAGTCCAGCCGGCACACAAACGACAATGTTTGCGCCAGCGGTCACGGGCGCGAGGGGCGGAGAACTTTCTATTCCCTCCTCTAAGTCCTGGGCAGTTGGTTTAGGAGTAGTGCGGGGCGGTGTTCTCCGGCGCGGTACTGGTAGGTCTGAATCATGGGGTGCATGGTCGGGCTGACTCGAGTGCCGAGCAGGAGCGCCACCCCGGCTTGCACGGACGCGAACAGATGCACCTTCTTGACCTGGGGAAAGCGCACCGTGATCTGATCCAACACCTGTTTCCAGACATCGGCAACGGCCGTGACTTCCACGTCGCTCTGGAAGACATCTTCGCCAATGGCTGACAGCGCGATCTCGACCTCGCACAGGGGACTTGGCACCAGCTTGCGTACGGACTCCTGGTTGAGCGGATGCGAGGTCGCAATGCGCACCACCACTTCACCCGGCTGCTGTTGCGACAGCTGCGCCGGACACGACCAGCGCGGCGGCAGCACGACCACAGGACGCGTCGCCGGTCGCCAGGGGAGAAAGCGCTTCTGCTCGTGATGACGCAGCCGCACCTCCAGCAGATGAAAGGACTGGATCAGCCAGCCCAAGCAGACAATGACCGCAATCGGCGCGACGCCAAAGTAGACGATCCGATAGTCTGGATGACGATACAAAAGCGGCTGCAGCACCTGCTTAAACCACGCGGTAACCCGCAGCTCTGCCGCCTGAAAGTCGTCAAAGTGGACGATTCCGCTCGCTGGCACGGTGACCCGCTCGATCGGAAGGGACTCGTATTCCGGAGGCAGGGCCGCGCGCATCTCGTGAAGGAGCAGCGTTCCTAGCTCGACATGATCGATCAAGATCAGTCCAGCGGGGCGCAGTGGCTTGGGCCGACGACTCCACAGGAAGCCGCCAGCTCCCAGCACCCCTGCCACCGCAAGCGGTAGCGCAAAGAGAAGTCGCCGCCGCCCCTCGTCCACCGGCTCCTCACTCCGCAGAGCCGCCACCACCGCCGCCATCGAGGGCCGAAGCTGCGCTGCTTTGTGGAGCATCGCCCGCAAAAGGACGCGCAAGCGCGGATCAGGAATCACGGACAGATCGGGCTCTGCGCGGAGGTGCATCGCCGCCAGCGCCACCGGATCACTCTCCCGAAATGGCGGCACTCCGCACAGCAGCTCGTACAGGATGACTCCCAGCGCGTAGACATCGGCAGCCGGTCCGATCTCCGCGTGCTGGCGACACTGCTCCGGGGCCATGTACGCCACCGAGCCGAGCCAGCGCGGCCCATGTTCCGCCGTCTCGACCAGCGTGTCCGGTCCACCCCAGTCTTGCGAGGGAACCCGCGCAATCCCAAAGTCAATCACCTTGATCGCACAGGGTCCGCTCGCTTGCGGCACCAGCATCAGATTTTCCGGCTTGAGGTCCCGATGCACAATCTTCCGCTCGTGGACCACCGCCATCACCGTAGCAACCTGGACCGCGATGTCCTGGGCTTCCGGAAGCGGCACGCCCGCCGGATGTTCCCGCAGGTGTTGCCGCAGCGACCGACCTTCCACAAGCTCCATCACCAGATAGGGAGTGCCGTTCTTCTGTTCCCCCAGGTTGAGCACGCGCACCACCCCGGGATGCTCCAGCAGCGACAGCGCCCGCGCTTCCCGAACAAAGCGCCCCCGCGAGGCCTGATCGCCACGCGTCAGCAGCTTCAGCGCCACCGGCTGGCCGATCCGCTCGTGGACTGCGGCAAACACTTCTCCCATGCCACCTCGACCCAGGGGCGCAACGACGCGGTACGGACCGATGAGATCACCCGGACTCATGGCCGGACCGTATCACGACAGGACGGAAAGCCCGGCACGACCTAGCGGATCAATGCCAGGATCACGGCCCCGCAACCCGCTCCGCTCCCGTCCCTGTTTCAGCAGCTTGCAGAGATCTTGCAGATGTGTTCGTGGCTCAGGCGGGCTTGGGCGCGGGCTTCGGTGAGGAAGCGCTTGCGGAGCTGCTGATCGCTCACGCTGATGAACTTGAGCGCAACTTCCCGGGACAGCTGCAGATCGCGGGCGCGGTACACCATTCCCATTCCGCCCTGGCCGAGCAGACCGAGTACCTGATAGTGCGACCAGCTGGACAGCCACGACGGGACTTGAACAGATACCAAGTCTTGGGGCGCCTCGGTCCGCTGCGGCTGCTCTGTACCATCCAGCGTCCGCTCGTACGCGGTCAGCTCCGATGACAGCTTTTCAATCTGCCGCGAGGTGATCTTTCCTTCCGCCAGCAAGCGATCGAGACGCGGTCCGTACCGCAGCGTCGTTCCTTCCGGAGGGAATGCAGCCCGCTCGGGGTTCAGATCTCCGGCGGAAAGGAGTCCGCGTGCGACCGCCTGGCTGAGCAGTACGTTCTCTCGCTCACTATCAATCATGCCCGTTCCCCCAGCACGCGCCCCGTAGACCTCCCAAGCGGTCCATGAGGCCTGTGCGCACTTAGGGTACCATGAACGCCGCCTGGCTGCTTACTGCGACGGCACCGGCACAGATTCCAGCGGGTTCAACCGCCGCGCTTCCGCTGCGGCTTGCTGGGCCGCTCGCAGCGCTTCCTCTTTGGCCGATCCCCGCAGATACCGAGCCGCCATCCGCTTTGCGCGCGCAGTCACGGCATGATAGGCGGCGCGGTGCACAAGCTCGCCGCGTAGCGAGTCCAGCATCGTGACGGCAGAAGCTAGCTCGGACGGAGCCGGGGACCCCTTTCGCCGCTCGGCCAGCGCCAGCAGCAAGCGTACTTTCGAGAAGCGCAGCTCACTGTCGTTGTGAAGACGCGTCACTCCCTCTTCCATCACCTGCAACCCGGCCAGAAGCTCGGACTCTGTGATGATGTGCGGAGTCAGCGCGACTCTCTCTTCAAGGAGACTGCCCAATGACAGATAGGTGTCGCGCGCATCCGGAAAGGCGCTGCGCTGGGCTTGCACGGCACGCTCAGCGGCCTGTAGCGCTGGCTGTGGATCTTGCTTTGCGGCCGCCAACGCCCGCGCTTGCAGGACGTGCAGGGCGGCCTCCTGATTGATGGACTCCGCGTCGCCCGGCTTTTTCTGCACGGACAGCGCCAGCGAGCGCTTGAGCGGCTCAAAGTCCACGGTGGCTCCGCTCTGGATCTGGAACTGCACCTGCTGCAAGTACAGACAGACCTCGTTTTGGTAGCCCACGTTGACCTGCGGAGCCAGCGAGATGGCGTGCTGGCAGGCAGCCAGACCGCTTTTGATGGCGGGCATCGGGTCCGCACCATAGGCACGCTCCTGTTGCGCCAGCATGCACTGGGTGGCGCAGAGATCATTCCACGTAAACATCGATCCATGGTTGGAGTGTACGACCGCCTCCAGCAGCTCGGCGGCTCGGCGAATGTGGGGGCGGGGGTCCTCTCCGTGCGTATCCGCATAGTTTGCCAGTGCCAACAAGATGTTGTTGCGCAGCAGGTTCATGGCTGCGATGGAGGCACCGGCTCGCTCCGCTTCTTCAATCGCTTGCACAGCCTCCTTGGCGGTGGGTCGGGGGTCCTCTCCGAACTCTTGCTGTTGGCGCAGCAGATAGGCGTACGCGCCGGCCCGCTCTGCTGGCACCGAAGGGGACTCTGGCAGCACAATCCGGAGCTGTTCCAGCGCTGCCATCATCTCACGAAACGTCTCCCGCATCGGTCGATGCTCGAAGAGATCCCGGAACATCCGCTGCCGCGTGTGGGCCACTTGATACTCGAAGACCAGGGGGTCGCTCCGAGCCATGTCTGCCAGCCGATGAATCCGTGCCGCCACAAGCTGATCCATCGCATCAGCCTCCCGTAGCTTGCCTTGCAGATAGAGCTCGCTTGTCTGCTTGATGGCAATCACCAGCTGGAGCTGGAGCGGCTCATAATCCCACGGAGCCAGAGTGGCGGCGGCTTCGGCGGCCTGCTGGGCAGCAGGAAGGTTGTCCTGATAGTACTGAATCCACCCCTCGGCAAGCTTGGGAGAGTCCAGCGAAGTTGCAACGCTCTGCGCCAGGTGCTTGCGAGTGGCAGTCAGCAGCTCGGCATCGAGCTTGGCACGCAGCTGTTTTCGCACCTGCGGGTCCACTTCGCTGCGCAGCTGTCCGAGCTTTTTTTGATACCGGTATCCGAGTGCCAGACCGAGCGTAAAGTGGACCTCTGGACGATCGTAGCCAGTCCGCAGCGCTTCCTCGAGCTGCTTCTGCGCCGCATCATACTCATTGAGTACGTAGTGACCGCGACCCAGCGCATAGTGAGCCGGTCCACGCAGCGCGATTTCCAGCCCTGGTAGCTGCGCCGAGATCTTGTCCATCTGGGCCTGCACCACCCGCCGCTCGCGGCGAATGTCATGCGCGGGCAGCAAGTAGGCCGCGCGCATAAACAGCTCCATCTGGGTGATGTCTCGACCAAGCTGCTGCGAGAACGCCGACTGTCTCTCTGCACGAGATCTTTCACGCGCCGCCAGAATCCGACCGCGCACAAACACCGCCAGCAGCGCGATCACACTGAGCAGACAGAGCATCGACACCGCCACCATCGCACTGTGCTTCTGCGCCCGCTTGTACACCACGTAGATCAGCGACGCTTTGCGCGCCAGAATCGGCTCTCCCGACAAGAAGCGCTGCAGATCTTCTGCCAGGGCCCGCGCGGTTTCGTACCGGCGGTGGATTTCCTTGGCCATCGCCTTGGTGACAATCGTCTCGAGGTCCGCCGGAATCTCGGGATTGATCTTCCGCAGCGCGGTCGGCTCGGTCTGGACCACTTGCAGAATCATCGCCACCGTCGTCGCCCCCGCAAACGGAAGCCGTCCAGACAAAAGCTCATACAGCATCGCGCCCAGGCTGTAGACATCACTGCGCCGATCGATGCGACTCACCTCTCCCGCCGCCTGCTCCGGAGACATATACGCTGGCGTTCCTTTCACCCTGTCATGACACGCAGTCATGAAGCGTGTGCGGAAGCGTGTTCGGAATCCTCAGCGGGCCATACACATTGATTCGGAGGCGCGACTTCAGTACTCTGCTTCTATGGGGGAATCGGCGCAGAAGGTCATCGGGTATATCCGGGTATCGACGGACGAGCAGGCCACGGAGGGAATCAGTCTGGAGGTGCAGCGGGATCGCATCATTCACTACTGTCAGCAGTTCGGACTGAACCTGCTCGACATCTATCAGGACGAGTGGACAGGAAAGGAAATCGCGCGACCGGGACTACAAGCGGCGCTCTCGCAGATGGTGCAGACCGATGCGATGCTGATGGCTGTTTCGCTCTGTCGGATCTCGCGCAGCGTCGGGGACTGGCACTACCTGCTGGATCGGTACTTCGGTCGGAATGCGAAGTACAAGTTCCTGGCGTTCGATGTGGCGGGAGTCGATGGGAAGACAGCGGCAGGTGAAACGCTGATCTACTTTCGCGCGGTGATGGCGCAGGGGGAAGTCTCGCAGACAAGCGAACGGACTACGCATGCGATGCGCGCGCTGAAGGCAAAAGGAATCGCTTGCGGAGCACTCCCGTACGGAAAGGAATACAGCGATCGACTCGATGCGGAAGGTCGGCGAGTGGTCGTCGAGAATCCGGCCAAGATGGCGACGATCGCGCGAGTGCGAGAGCTGCATTCTCAGGGAAAGGGAATCAAGACGATCTCGGACCTCCTGACTGCGGAGGGAAGACCGCCACCGAAGAAGTCATGGAATACGGAATCGGTGCGGCGGATTCTGACCAAGGAAGGTCTGTACTCGCGCAAGCACTGGGACCGGAGTGGTGCGATTCGTGATCAAGATCTGGTGAAGAAGCGGATTGCCGAGCTGCGCGCAAAAGGACTCACATACAAAGAGATTGGGAAGCAGCTCACCGCCGAGAAGCTAATGCCAGACGTGGGCTCCCTGTGGCACCATCAGACGGTGAAGGATAGATGGGAAGCGGCGTCTTCCTATGACCAAGACTCGGCGATGGAGCTCGCGGTCGGATTCCGTCGCGCAAACTATCCACTCCGTAAGATAGCGGAGGAGCTGACGCTGCGTGGACTCACTCCCAAGCGCGGTGGGACTTGGCATCCGAATCAGGTGAGGGAACTCCTGTTGCTGGCGCAGATTCCGGGAAGGGCTGGCTGAGTCTACGCATGACACGACGCGATCGGTTGGCAGCCGAATGCAGGAGCCTCGGCAGACTGGAGCCGGGACGGCTGAGCGGCGAATACACTCCGCACAGAAGCAGCCGTAACTATTGATCTTGGCAGCGCATCGGTCTGCGCGATAAGATGTGAAGCGGATAAGTCAAATTATCGCTTCACAGAGGCTCTATGACCCAGGCGAATAGCCGCATCATCACCGTCTACAATCATAAGGGTGGCGTCGGTAAGACACTGATTGCTGCGACGCTCTGCTTTCTCGCGGAGCTGAATCGAATCCAGACCCTCGCTGTCGCAATGGATCGGCAAGGTGACTTGATCCGCTGGTTGACTCGCGGCAAGACAATCTCCCGCGACGATCTGTACGAGATCTCCGACTACCTGTTGGCGGTCTATTCGCCCAACAGCTATCCGGGGCGGTTGCGCTATCCGTTGATTGTCGTCGATCAGTCTCCTGCGTGGGAAGACGCAGAGCGCGTCCAGCCAGACCTGTGCATCGTGCCGGTCGATTGCATTGACGCGATCATCAATTTCATGTCGGCCCGCGAGTGGATTTCCATCAGCAGCAGCGGCGTCGGTGTGTACTTCGTCTTGAACAACGCTGACGTCGGCGGAAAGCGAGACCTGGCGTTTATCAAAAAGACGCTCGCTCGACAAAGGATCGTCGAGGTCTGGGACGGCAATATTCCGCACTCGGGTGTGTTTCGCCGCGCGTATAACCGTAAGGTTCCCGTCTGGGAAGCTTCCTATGCGGAGCAGAGCACCGGACCCGAGGAGGCCATCCTTGATCTGTGCAGTTCCATCTTGGCTCGCGTGGGTTTCCGCGTGACGAAGCGACCGGGCCTTGGGTAAGAAAAAGGACAGCTACGAGCCGAGTCTTGATGACTTGACTCCCAAGGCCCGGATCGAGAGAACCGGGCCGGGAAGTCCGGTGCGCGATTCGCTCGAGCATCGCAGCATTCCGCGTGAACATGCCCCGGCAAAGCCCGGACCAGTGAGGACCGAAACCAACGTCCCCACCGATAGTGTCGAGCGCAGGAAGGGGGCACCAAAGTCGTCCCAATACGAGCCATCCTTGGCCGACTTGACACCCACGCCGCGGACGCACTTCTCCGAGCCATCAAACCGAAGGGGGGAATCGCTTCGGCAGCAGGAATTCCTGCTGTTGGAAAGTACGCAGCCTCAAGTCCGTCTACCTCCAGCAACACCCGTTACACCTCCCGTCAGGGTGTCGGCTGACTCGGCTCGTTCGGCGCGTGGGCGAATTCCTCAATATGAACCGACTGCCGCAGACTTGGAACCGCCCCGACGAGTGCAGCAGCCGAAACCGGAAGCTCTCGCCGTGCCACCTCAGGGGCTCAGCGTGCGACCTCCCCCCTCGCCGCTGCCGACACCGGCGCCCTCTCCTCTGCCTTCACCACCGGTTCGCGTCGAGACTCCTGGTGCTCCCACCGTCAAGAAGGCGCGACAAGAAGAGTACCTCCCCAGCTTTGAGACCTTGCCGGGGGCTCATGGTCCCCCCGGTCCGACCCCGCGAGCGATCGAGGCGCTCCAGCAGCGCGGTATTCTGACCGAGGACGCGGGCACTCCTCCTAGACCGAAAATTCACCCTCCAGAGCCCACGGGTCCGTCTGCAAGCGCACTTTCTGGACTCCAGCGGCGCGGCATCTTGCCCATGGAAGACCCGCCCTCCGCCGTGGCTCTCGTAGCCAGTCAGCGTCCAGCTGACGCCATCAGCAGCCGACCTCGTCAAGCGGAGATCCTCGCCTCTCAGCATCAACCACCGCCTGATGCAGCAGAGACAACCGTGGTCACTCCGTCGCCTACGGTGGAACGGCAGCCCCCAGACCAAGATCGTCCCAAGCTGAACCCGCCGCCACCTACGCCGACTCCTGCTCCATCCCCAGTTGAGCCGTCGCCGGATGTCCGTCATCTCACCCCAGATGCAGGTTCACCGGCGCCCAGATCCACAAGACCGAGAATTTGGCGCGTGCGTCGTCCGAAAGACTGTCGCGTCCAGCACACACTGTGCATCCCGTTCGGAAGCTACACGCAGCTCTGCGAGCTGGCCGAGCAGCGCGGGACCAGCACCAACGCTGTGATTCTCTCCCTGCTCACTGAAGCAGGTGAACAGGGCTGGTCTGGCCAAGGTCCGGCCAAAGCAAAACCTGAACCAACAGCGCGGGTCCGCCGCACCCTCCGCATCCCACGCCCCAGCTACCAGAAGCTTGAAGCAATGGCCCGACAAGCTGAAGTTCACGTCAACTTCGTGATGCTCGCCGTGCTTGCCCAAGCGTGTCAACGCCACTCCCGATCCTAGTCCCAGCGCGGCTCGGATAGGAACCTGATCTGCCGGTCTGAAGATCACCACTTTGGTGACTTCCGTCGCTGTACTGGATCACCACTTTGGTGAGCTGAGAACCCCCTGGGGGGCCATGGCGGAGCGCGTTTCGGACGTCCGTTGGCCGTGCAGTGTGAACAGTGTGGCGTCCGGTTGGGACTCAAGATTGGGCAATTCAGGGACGTCCTTCTCCTTGATCCGCGCTCTGGGTGGCTGACATCTAAGGGGTTCCTCGCAGCTCTGGCTACACTCGGTACAAAAATCGTCCGCTGATCGTCATGCTGGTGGTGGTTGCAGAGGGAACTTGGACGTTTGGGTGCCGAATAGGAATGGAAACCAACGACGCTGAATTCATGAATGGTATGGGTTCGACTAGGGGCCGTGCTATGATGCCAAAAACAGGAGTCTGGGAGTCGTCACATGCTAAGGCCCAAGGTTCGCGCCACGCACTGCATGCACTGTGGGGAGGAGTTTGGGAGGCCAGGTAGGATAGACCGAACCTACTGCGGTGAGAGCTGTCGCGTCTTGGCCTACCGGGAGCGCCGTCAGCTCAAGGACCGTGCGAACGGGAGTGCGGTGCCAAGCTGGAGTGAGACGCGGCAGCCGCTGCTCCATAAGACGCTTGCGGCGCTGGCGGACTTGCAGTCCCAGATCGTAGGTATCGGTCACGCGCTTCAGGTAGAGGAGAAGGCGGAGCGCGAGCGGAGGGATTCGGTGACGACTCCGGCGGTCGATCATGAAGCGGAGAAAGCGACTATCCAGAAGGAACTCAAAGAGGCGAGGAGACAACTGGCGGCGGCAGAGAAGCGGATTGCAGAGCTAGAGGGAGTCGTCGCTCAGCAGAGCCAAACGATACGCGACTTGGAAGCGCGAAAGCCGGAACAGAGTAAACAACCAGCGACGTCGTTACAGCATTCGCTACACGCCTTGGCAAAGGAAATCACACGCGACGAGGAGCGGTGGCTCATCGAGGTGGGGGAAGCAATTCGGAGTGGCTACGATCCGAAGACTGATCGATTGCTTGATCTCAAGTTCGACGAACTGCGCGCAGAACAGGATCTTGCGGATGCAGAGGAGCGGGCCGGAGGCGTCCCGAGTATCCTTCTTCACCGCCGAGGGATTCTGCTATGGCCCATGGCGATGTGGGCAGCGCTTGCAGCGCGGCGGGAGGAAGCATCAAGGCAGCAAACGGGCCTATTTTCGAGCAGGCCGCAGATTCGGTGGGGTCAACTGCTGCGGCCTGGTGATGAGGGACATCTGTGTGAGCTGAGTGCGGCGCGCACGCGCGATCTGATGAGGAAACTGCCAATACCGTATCGACGGTGAGGCATACGCCGGTCGAGAAATAGAGATCGCGATTACCGTTTGATGACGGGTTAGAAACCGTGCAGCATTGGTCTGACGCACTATGTGATCGCAAGTGAGGACAGAGTCAGCGCTGGTGCCGACGAAGAGACCTCCGTTGCGTTTGCCGCATGAACGGCATAGCATCCGGCCATGTCTGTCTCCATCCATCGGGCTCAGCTTCGGGAACTCCTCTTTTCCGCGCTTCGGACAGATTCAGATTTTGTGGCGTTTGCGCTCGACTACTTTCCTGATGTTCAGCAGAAGTTCAGCAGCGGAATGGATCGCGTCAGCAAGGTCAATCTGCTACTGGAAAGTGAAGATTCAGACGAAATATTGAAAGCCCTCCAGCGGGCGCATCCCGAGATCGCAGCACGACTCGGACACAAGCATGTGCTGCCTGCCGCTCCGTCTCCGCCG
>JAEUKA010000036.1 GCA_016794465.1 Myxococcales bacterium
CGAGTACCTAGAGGTCTATTACAACCCCAAACGCCGCCACTCCACCCTCGGCTTCCTCAGCCCCAACGACTACGAGAAAAGGACCCCCGAAGCGACCTCAAGCATGTAACCAACCTGTCCACTTTATCGAGGGAAGGTCACCGCCGCGTAGTCAGCGGTCACGATGTCCTGTAAGAGAAAGAAATCGACGTACCCTCGGAAACTCCCGAACAGATCGAAGAATGGGGCGTAACGCGCCAGCGTATCGCCTAGCGGACTCGATTTGTGCTCGTAGTGCAGCCGGATGCACTCCATGGTCAGGTCGAATCGGTCCTTGATCTGGGGATTGAATCCGCGCGCACCATTTATTGTGTTCTTGCGGTCGATGCGCTTGCTTGGGAACACCATCATCCCGCCTATCGTGTACGTCGCACGAAGGAACGACGCCTGCTCCACTTCAGAGATCCGGGTGAAGACATGCGCGAGTTTCTTCCGTTCTTTGCGGAAAGTAGGGATCGCGGAGTCGCTGGACAAGCAGATCTCACCCGACGGAGAACGATGGCATAAGTAGCCCTTCGGGCGAGCGTCCCGAAGCTCAAACCGTTGGCCACTCGGCAAGGGCTTGCACCACAAGACTTGATGATACCTGTGCAGGGTCGGGCTATGGCTGTCTGGATCTTTGCCGTGTGGCGTGTCAGTCCAAAAGTCGAAGGTGATGTCGATGTCCGTCTTGGAACTCATGCAGCCGTACCTGAGATAGAGAAGATCGTCATCGAGAAATACGAACGTATGGAAGGTGCTTGGCAGGACTTCGGCTGCGCATATTAGGCCATAGCGAGCGAGAGAAGCGCGAACACAGGGATAGGGATCAGCGATCCTTGCGCCGCCAGGCGGTCTGGGCTACGAGTGCAGGGAAGGAACGGTGTCCCATGTCCGCAGGTCGAGCGCTGCCGGTGAAAGCTCCGGCGCAGAAAAAGGCCGCTTCGGTTGGTTCGCAGCGCGGACGCAAGCGGCCAGGTGACGGCGAGATGATGGAGCCTGTACCGCCGCCACTTCCGAGCGATCCGACGGAACGGGCGGCGCTTTTTGCCAGCATTGACCGGGGAATCGCAGACGCGCAAGCCGGGCGCACCATCCCATGGGAAGAAGTGGATCGGCTCACTCGTCAGAAACTCGGCCTGCCGCCTGCATGAGGGTGGAATTTGCGACGGAAGCGCTGGCATCCTACAGCCAAGCGCTTACGCGGCTTCATGATCTAAACCCGCTTGCGGCGCAGCGCTTTGCGGAGCGGGTCAGCAAGGCACTTCGGCGGCTTGGCACATTCCCACGCAGCGGCCACTTTGTTCCCGAGTATGCGACGCTTCCGATCCGGCAAGTGCTCGTCGAACCGTACCGCTTTTTCTACTGCATCGACGAGCGGCGCATGCTGGTCTTGATCCTATCGGTCTGGCACGGCGCGCAGCTTCCCGCGCAGCCCGACCTTCCCGCGCCATAGCGGTTTGCCCTCGATGGGTGGCATGTTGCGTTCCGCTGCGGCTTGGGCTACGAGAGAAGCCGAGGAACGGTGTCCCATGTCTGCAAGTCGAGCGCTGCCGGTGAAAGCTCCGGTAAAAAAGACGGCTGTGCCGCGTACCCCACGTAGCTCGGGAAGTGGTGTCAGCGGTGACGTAGACACTCGCGACATGATCGAGCTTGTGCAAAGGCCGCTCCCAGCCGATCCGGCCCAGCGGGCAGACTTCTTTGCTTCCATCGACAAGGGCATCGCGGAAGCGAAGGCGGATCAGGTCATTGATTGGGAAGATCTGGACCGTCAGATCTGCAAAAAGTACGGCCTGCCGTCGGCATGAAGGTTCAATTCACGCGCGGTGCGGCGGCGCGCTGGCATGAAGTCCTGAGCACCATTGGCAGCGCCAACCGCTTTGCAGTGCCGCGCATCCAAGCTCAGGTGCGTCGCTCGCTCCGACGCATCGGTCAGTTTCCAAGCAGCGGCAACTTCGTGCGCGAGTATTCCTCGATGCCGGTCCGCGAGTTCATCGTCGATCCGTACCGATTTGTCTACTACGTCGATGAGCCCCGCCAACTGATACGCATCGTTGCGGTCTGGCACGGCGCGCAGCTTCCCGCGCAGCCCGACCTTCCCGCGCCATAGCGGCAACTGTCCCCCACTGTCCAGCCCATAGGGACACATCGAAAGGGCAGGGCAGCGACGACAAGCGGCGCAAGTGTCCATCTGTCCAGACTGTCCTGTGGGGCCACAATGAAGCGGGGCGGAATGTCGGCTTTTTGGGGGCTCCGACCCGCTAGTGCCAGATCGATTTTTCGCGTTTTTCTCAGACGGGAGCCATTTCATTTACCCAGCGCTCTCAGTCGATTTTTACCCGCTGGGGTAAATTTTGAAGCTGATTTCTCGACGGGACCACCGCACCGTTTTTGAGTTTGAGGTGCTAGCGGGTAACACCTTGGGGGTTCGAGTCCCCCCCTTCGCACGAGGCCACATTCTCCGACGGAATGTGGCCTTTTTCATTTGGGGCGTCAGCTTGGAACCCGCGTGGCAGGCCAGGTTGCGTTCCACTGCTGCTTGGGCTACTCAGGAGCCAAGGAAGGGTGCCCATGTCCGCAGGTCGAGCGCTGCCGGTGAAAGCTCCGGCGCAGAAAGAGCCTGCTTCTGTTGGTTCGCAGCGTGCGCGCAAGCGGGCCGATGACGGCGAGAGGATGGAGCCGGTGCCGCCGCCGCTCCCAGCCGATCCGGCGGAACGGGCGGAGCTTTTCGCTCGGCTCGATAGAAGCATCGCGTCGGCACAAGCTGGGCGTCTGGTCGATTGGGAGGATGTAGACCGTCGCACCCGTCAGAAGCTTGGCTTGCCCCCCGCATGAGAGTCCGGTTTTCCGAGTACTTCATGGGTGAAACAGGGTCCTGACCCTTCCGACACCCTGCACTGCATGGGTCAAGTAGGGTCTGGACCCTTCCGACACCCTGCACTGCATGGGTCAAGTAGGGTCTGGACCCTTCCGATACCCTGTGCTGCATGGGTCAAGTAGGGTCTGGACCCTTCCGATACCCTGTGCTGCATGGGTCAAGTAGGGTCTGGACCCTTCCAACACCCTGCACTGCATGGGTCAAGTAGGGTCTGGACCCTTCCAACACCCTGCACTGCATGGGTCAAGTAGGGTCTGGACCCTCTTTTTTTGGGTGGGGCCCTTGACCACATGGGGTTGCGTGCCTAGATAGGTTGCGTGTATGTCCGACCAATTCGGACTTAAGGAGCCCATCATGGATAGTGAGCTTGATTTTGATCCGTCTCAGTACACCCGGCTGCCGCCATATCTGGACAATGCGACGACCTTGGCGCTGGCGCGGCAGCTGCTGGCATCGTCGTCCAGCTTGACCGCCCCGCACCTCAAGCGCAGCCATCAAACCCTGTCGCGGGCGAGCCAGCAGCTGGCCAATGCGCTGGTCGATTCGCTGGGGCAAGAGGCTCCCGCCGACAAGCGGCCCATCGACTTGCTAGCCGATCACAGCTGGTCCGCGATTCACCACCGCTTGCTCGGCTGGCTGGAGCTGCCGCCTGCGGAGTATCCAGAGGTCGCGCAAGCCCAAGCGCTGTTCGACAAGCTGTTTCCCACGGGTCTGCGCTTTATTCAGCTGGAATACGGCGCGCAGTGGGTCGAGGCCGATGCACGGATCTCCTGGCTGAAACAGTCGGGACAACAGGCGGATCTAGAGAAGCTGTGCGGCAAAGCGTTTGTGACAGAGCTGCTGCGAGCCCACACAGCCTACGGCCAGATGATCGGGGCAGATCCCAAGCAGCCGCAAAAGCCAGCCAAAAAGCTCGATCTGACGGCGCTGCGGAAGCAGCTTCAGCAAGCGATCTTGGCGCATCAGCTCCAGCTGGTGGCGCTGCGGGTGTCGGGGGATGACGCGGACCGACAGACAGCGCAAGCAGCACTTCGCCCGGTCGATGAGTATCGTGACAAGCTGGCGCCGAGCCGAGGGCCCAAGTCCGATGAGCCCGCGTCAGACGATCCAAACGGTGTCGTACGTCCCGAAGATCCCGACCCAAGCCCCGCAACCCCAACGTAGCTCGGCTTGGCAAGTCGATGGGATGGTCAAATGAACCAGCTGCCGTTGGTGGTCTTGCCTTCTGCGTCGTGTTCGATGTCGACGGAGCGTCCGGTGGTGATCTCGCCGGGGCTGCCCCAGTTGGACTCGGCTAGCGTGATCGTGAAGTGACCATCGCCGCCACTTACTGACGTGACGATGGCTACGTGCCCCGGGGTCAGATAGGCCTTGCCGGCTGCGGGGGTGTGGGTGACTCGAGAGTCGGTGACCCAGCCTCCGTAGCCAGCATTGCCGGTCGGCAGGGACTCACCACGAACGGCTTGGGCAAACCACGTACACTGGCCGCCGTAACGGCCTGCTCCAAAGAAGTCCGGTCCACCGAAGACAGGTGCAAACGGATTCCCCGCCGACCACTGTCCGTTCTCGACCATGGAAGAGCCGAGCATCCCGACCAGCTCGTCGCGCGTCTTGCCCTTGCTAGAGCTGTCCCCTTTGTACACGACGCTGCTGTGAAGGTAGCCAGTCTGGTCGATGACCCCTGCGTCAGAAGCGTAGGTAATGCTGACCTGTAGCCAGGTCTTGTTCTGCTCGACCTCCTCGCCCTCGACGACACCCAGCACGTTGAAGCCGGCCCCGCCCGGTAGGCTGGTGAGGGAGCTGGTGGAGTTTGCCTCGGCACGCAGGTTGGTGCCATAGGTGGTAAAGCCCTTGTCACCAACGGCCCAGCTGGTGCTAGTAGCAGCTGGTGTGGTCGCAGCAGCCGTGCCCCGGCCCACCAAAGGACCGTAGACGAAGCCTTGGCGGCCATCTGCGAGGTGGACCTTGCACCACGTCTTGTCGGTGGAGCCGCTCGGGGCGATGCCCTCCACTTCTTCATCAATGGTAAGGACGGTGCCGATGGCAAGACGCGCCACCTGCTCGGACTGGGCACTCGCTTGGCTGCGTAGATTGACTTCGCTGGCCAGGGTGTAGGTAGCGCCGCCCGGCTGGCCGGTTCCGCTCGAGGTCGATTCGCTGGGCGCTGGGGCACTGTGACCGATCAGCGGACCGTACATGTAGCCGCTGCGACCATCGGCCAGGTGAACCTTGCACCAAGTCTTGTCGGTGTAGCCGCTTGGGGCGGTGCCCTGGACCTCGCCTTCGATGGTGATCGCAGTTCCAGCCGGGATCTGGCCCAGCAGCGTAGAGCTGGCGTTGGACTGAGCGCGCAGGTTCACACTGCCGGGGAGGGTATAGACCTCGCTGCCACCGTCAGACGGCACTTTGCTGTCCAGTGGCGCCTTGCTGTCCAGCTCGGCGCCGGTCTTCGTGCTGTTTTCCCTGCGGCCCAAGTGCCCTTGGAGCCCTTGTTGCCGATCCGCATACAGCGCAAACAGCTTGCGCGTCCCGTCCTCGCTAAGCCCTGACTTCGTGCTCTTGGCCAGCTCCTTGGCGGGTGCATGGCTGTCATCCCCGCTGCGGTGGTGACGATCCAGGGCAGCGATGGGAGCGTGTACCGGATCAGGCTCCCGCAGGAATGGGTTGACCCTCGACTTTTCGCGCTCAAGTGTGGCCATGGGCGTTTCCTTCGCCTCAGTTATCGCCACTCCCAAGCTTTCGGTTCTCTTCCTCCGTGGGTCAGCACCCTGAGGACCGAGCCTACGACTTGCGGTTGCGGCGGCGGCGGATGAGGAAGGCGGGAATCCCGATGACCAGGCCAACGATCACAGCGTCGACAGCAAGCAGCGCGGGTGAATGCTCGGGGGCGGCAAGGTTCTGCGGCGGATCTTTCAGATACGTGGCCAGCCGGGCCTCGCTGTCATCGAGCATCTTGAGCTGCCGATCGAGCAGTCGCTTGAGCACCACGCTGCGCAGGGCGGCTCTCTGCTCGGCGGTCGTGGCCTCGGCCAAGGCTTTCTGTTGCAGGCTCACCCAGCGCCGGGTCGCAGTGCCAACCCGTCGGAAAGCCCGCTCCTGCAGCGACCAATACTCTCGGTAGGCGGCTTCGTTCTGCGGGGTCTGTGGCCGCACAAACAGCTCGGGATCGTCGTGGTCGTCGTTGAACGTCTTGTGGCGGGTCCGCAGCATCGGGTCGGCAATGCTGGCCGTCGCGCGATAGACATCATCTCCTTCGTGCGAAGAGACTTCGATGAGCGTCCGGGTCAGCGTCGCCGCGAACTCACCCCGCTCGGGATTCGGTCCGAGCTTGGCCAGCGCCTCGTCAAGCTTCTTGGCAAACTCGGGGTCATCTTCCGTCGGTGCCGCCAGCAGTCGCCCGGTCTGCGCATCGGCTTTTCCCGCCACCGCTGCCATGAAGCGTCGGTAGGTATACTCCTCGTCGAGCGTGTGATGGCTCGACAGGATGTCGATGCCGATTGACCCCAGCGACCGCATCGGACCTAGGTAGCCACCACCGCTCCACAGGCCCATCTTCAGCCGCTCCATCGCCGCGTCGAAGAAGAAGTCGTACAGGCCCACTTGCACGGTGTGGATCTGGTTGCCGACATCCTCCAGGTAATGGAAGCCCTGGCCGGTAAACTGCCACGCCTGCTCGCGCGCCGTCGGAGCATCGCCAAGCGCCGCCACCAGCGCCAGGTCCAGGTGTAGCTGCGCCATCTCGGCCGCCAGCGTGATGATCGGTCCACCTTCCCAGCCTGCCTTGCGCGCAAACCGCCGAGGCTCGGCCTTGAGGACATCGGCATCGCCCGACAGCTCAACCTGGGCCAGACCGTAGTGCGCATGCGCTTGACTCGACAGCGTGCCCAGCCGACCCATGTTCAGCAGCGACGGGTCCGCCGGCACTGCCTGTCCGTACTTGTCTTTCAGAGGCTGCCGCTTGTCGTCGTAGGCCAGCCGCTCGCGGTTGCGCCAGTCGTCGTCAGGCTGCGCCGAGCCAATCGCCAAAAGCTCCAGCAGCGTCGCCCCCGGCTTGATCCGCTCGTCAACCGCCTCAATCCCGAACACCTTGCTGGAGGGCGCAAACTGAAACAGCTGCTTTTCGGCAAATACATCAAAAGCCGCTGCCGTTGGATAGCGCTTCGTCCAGGCCTCGCGCAGCGTCGCCTCGCCGCGTGCATAGGCATCGATGGTGGTACGCAGAGACTCAAAGGCCGCCGGGTTTATCGTCGCAGCCGGGTCCCCAAGTCCACTCTTGGCCAGCGAGCGTCGTGACAGCTCGGTGTGAATCTGCGTTGCGTAGCCATGGGAAGCCACCGGTGCCAGCAGGCCAACCCAGAGCACAACGTGTCCGAGACGACGCAGCCGACGCGAAAGGAGGGCAGGGCGAAGCATCTGCATACGCCCATCGTATCGCTGTACCGATTGAAAGTGGTCGGAAGTTTGGCAGGTGGTGCGGGGCTGGTTACGGGTTGTTCTCGGTCGCTTTGCAGGTCGCGAGCAGCTGACGCTCGGGCGGTGTGATGATGCCGGTCAGGATCGACTCGGCGAGCGCACAGAGCCGGAACTCGGGGCTCATGTAGCGGGCGGCACGGGCGTGGCGGTCGGCGACTTGCTTGTGGCGCTCGCGGAAGTTGCACTCTTCCTGAAGCACGCCCAGCCGATTGTCAACGAGGTCTACGTCCTGTGGCAGCACGCCTTGACCGAACAGCGCGGCGCGGTAAAAGAACGCAGCCTCGTCGCAGTTGGCCATTCGATCGTAGAGCACGCCGACGTTGTACAGCCAGCGCGGGTTGCGATCGATGCGATAGGCGTCGCGAAACTGCTTAAGCGCCTCTTCGTACTGATCCTTCTGTGCCAGCGCGATGGCTTTGTCCGCCATGGCCGCCGTCACTGGATTCAGAGCCGCTGGGGGCTTCGCCGCACCTGGAGCCGCTGCGCCCGCATTCGGTTTGGGAGCAGCCGGCTGGGCTGGTTGCGCTGGAGCGGCTGGCTGTGCGTACGCTGCGCCCGTCGAAAAGAGGCCCGGCACGATGCCCACGGCACCGGCGATGCCTGCCAAAAGAACCACGCTAAGAGCTTGGCACTTCACTTACTTCACCTCGCTTTTACCAGGGACCGAGCCTGTGCCAGCCCCCGAACCAGAGTTTGTGCTTGTCACAGAGTTCGCGGCGTCACTGCTGGCCAGGTCCGGCACGGGCGCAGACGGCGCAGAAGCGGCGCTGGCAGCAGGAGCAGGCGTTGGTGGCGTCGGGTCCAGATACAGCCAGTACCCAACCCCGAAGCTCAGACCACCGACGACAGACATCAGTGCAGCCCACAGAAGGGGGCTCGTCCCGCGTGTCGCCGGCATGGTGGCTCGTCCATCGCCAGACCAAGCGGCCAGCGTGGGCAGGTTGCCGGGATCGCCCATCAGCGCGGCCACAAACTCCGCCACCGACGAGTATTGATCTTGCTTGTCATGGCTCAGCTTGTCCGAAAGGACCGAGCGCAGCACCGCGTCGATCCGCGCCGGAATCTTGCGGTTGGCAAAGTGCAGCGGCAGCAGGGCCTCGCTGCCTTTGACCGGCGTGCTGGGCACCCCTCCGAGCAGCTCGGAAACCAGCGCCGCCAGACCGCGAATGTCGTCGAAGTACTTGCTGCGCTTGGCATGGCCGTTGCCATTGCCGTTGCCGCTGAGTCCCTCAAAGAACGTCGCTGCGCCCAGGTCGAGCAGATAGATGTGATCTTCCGCTTCGAGATCAGCTTGGCGTTCCTCGTCGGTGGGTGGCGACAGAAAGACAGCGCCGGGATTGATGCCGCGATGGACGAAGCCGGCCCCGTGAATCGCCTGCAGCGCCCCTCCGACTGTACTGGCCAGCTGAAGCGCGACGTGCAGTGGCAGCACATGCCCCGGCTGACTGTCGAGCCGACTCTTGAGCGACTCTCCGTGGAGGCGCTCCATCGCGATGAACAGGTGTCGCTTGCCTTTCCACTCGAGGCTGCCGACCTCAATCACCGGTACCAAGTTCTTGTGCGTGGTTGCGGTCACCTTCTGCACATCACTGACCAGGCGACTTGCCGCTGCTTTGTCCTTCGGCAGCTCGGACAAAAAGACTTTTACAGCGACGGGACGGTCCGATTCTCCTTGATTTGCGGCATAGACAGTGCTCTGCGCACCGCGAGCGAGAACCTCGCCAAATCGATATCCCCCAAGCGTCTTCCCTGATAGGTCACGCGACATCGCCAACGTCCCACGCCATGGCCCCCGGCATCGCGGGCAAGCTGTAATGGCTTTGTAAGCAGACTATCAAGGATCTATGCGTTAGAGAAGGCTTTTATCGGGGTGCTGGCCTACGGCTGCGTCTGCGCGGATGCAATGGTTCGGGCGCAAGTCTCGGCGGAAGTGGGCACAGCTAGTGAAGCATCGGACGCACGGGCGGCTCTGGATCGGGCTGGCTCGGAGGCGGCGGGCTCAGGCTCGGCAGCGGCGGCAGCTCACGGGACCACGGCAGCGTCGCCAGAGTGCCCGGTACACCCAGGTCGTCTGCATGCAGCACCGAGCCTTGCTCAAGGACGATGACCCGAAACATGCCGTCATAGCGCAGCAGCCGCCCGACATAGTTATAGAAGCGTCCGAGCTGGAGCTTGTGACGAAGCCGGCTGCGCTCGGGCTCGGCAACCATCAGCGAGACTTCATAGCTGCTCGTCGCTCCCAGGTGATGAAACAAGAACGCTTCACTGGTCACAAACCGCAGCTGGCCCGACCAGCGGACCCAGCGACCTTGGTAGTAGCGGGACCAGCGCTCGGCCTTTTCCTGGCTCGTGAAGTCGCGCGGCACAAACAGCCGATACGTGTCGAGAAACTGCGCCTCAATGTAGTCGGGCGACGAGGATGGCACAGGCGGTGGCGGGACAAAGCCGGCATCGCCATCAGAAGGGGCGTCGGCAAGAGGGCGAAGCGCAGCAACAGCGCCCGGACTCGCAGCGAGGTCTGGGCCACCACCAGTCACGCGAGGCGCAGTCGGACAACCGGATACAAAAAACGTCAGCGCAACCACAAAAACCGCCAGCGCAACCACAGAGCAGCGCAAGGAATCTCGGGACCGGCGATCATGAATCATGTGACATCGCCAGGTGTATCGCTCGACAGACACGGCTCCAGTATCGGCTGCACCTGTCGTTCCTGTACATCGCGATGTCACAGCGTGAATCGTCACTTTGAACGATACGTTTAGTTTACATAATATACATTATCGGCGCTTGACCGGTGAGCAGCCTCGGCGCTACCGTTGGCAACATGTGGCGATGGCGTGGTTCCGGACAGTTCTTGCGGCGATTCGCGAGGCTTCGCAGCACAGGTGTCAGCGCGGGTCTTTTGGCTGCCCTGCTGACCAGCGGCTGCGGCTATCAGTCCAGCTACGTGGCACCACTCGATGGCCGCGCGCGCGTCATTTGGAACAGCAGTGACCGCGAAGCCACGGTAACGCTCGCTGGTGGCGGTCTAAGCCAGGCCTGCGAGGTCGCGATTCGCCAGCTAACCACCCAAGAGCGCATGCCGCTGGAAGGCAGCTTCGTTCGGTTGCCCGAGCTGGAGCCTACAGCCTCGGTGACTTATCGGGTCAGTAGCTACGGCGGCGGGTATTGGGTGCCTCGCTACTATGGTCCAGACATCATCGTCGTTCATCCGGGCATCCCGCCTCGCTTGCTGCGGCCACCGCTGTTTGTTCCGTCGCTGGTTCGGCCCGGTTTGCCCGTCTATCGAGTCGGCGCTCCCGTCGGTGGTGGCATCGGCAAAGGTGGACTTCGCATGGGACGCGGCGGCGGCGGGAGCGGCATGAGCGGCGGCGGCGGCGATGCCGGCAAAGGCTTGGCGATCTTGGCCGTGATCGCAATCGTCGTGATGCCGGTGATCTCGATCTCGCTGGCAACGGTTCGACCCGAGAGCGAGCGCCAGGCCTCCGAAGCCATCGACGCAGCCAATGCTTATAACGACGTACTGCGCAGCGGAAACTCACCTTGTGATCCACAGCTGGCGACGGATGCAGGAGGTTCGTCATGAGTCCCAAGCTGACTCGCGGCACGGCGACACTGGCGCTCTTTCTGACGACGCTGACGACGCTATTGGGCGGCTGTGCGACGACGCAGTATCAGCCGCAGCTGGTGGCGCGCGGCGAGCTGACCCTTCGCTACGACGGTGGCTTCGTCATGCAGGCCCAGGGAAAGCCAGTGGCAAGCGGGCTTTCCTATCGCGGACTCGACCAATTCGTGGCGTGTGTTCCCGAGGCGCATCGGCATGCGCGGTCGGCCCAGCGTCACGGTGGAGCGGCAGTCGCGCTGTCGGTGCTCGGCGTGACGTTCTCACTGGCCTCGCTGGGAAGCTTGGTCGGGCTGTCGGATAGCAATCACATGTGGACGTGGCTGGGCGCGGGTCTGGGGGCTGGCACCATCGGGCTGACGCTGTCGGCGCTGTCGTGGCGTGAAAAAAACCAGGCCAACGGTCATGCGCTGGATGCGATGAACCACTACAACGATGCCGTCGGTAGCTTGGGAGCAACTTGCCAGGATCTGCGCTATCCGCCCGCCGCTGGGCCAAACCCGGCTGATTTGTCGCCACCAGCAACGCCAACAGCGACGGACCTGGCACCAGGAAGCTTGCCCCCACCACCGTCTGTCGATCCGTCGAGCAGTCCCTGACCACCAGCGCGTGACAAACGGCCATCGCCTGCGCTAGACCATCGGGCAGCGAGGTACTCGATGTCCACGGCTGTGCCCTCCCCTGCCCCTTCTTCAGCGACGGAAACTGCTGCCAATCATGACCAAGCTCCGGTGACTCCACGTGGCGATCGCTTGATCGACGTGCTGGAGGTCATGGAGCGACTCCTCGCCCCCGATGGCTGTCCGTGGGATCGCGAGCAGACGCTCGACAGCCTGCGCCACTATCTCATCGAAGAGTCGTTTGAAGTGCTGGATGCGCTCGACGACAACGATGTGACTGCACACTGCGAGGAGCTGGGCGATGTGCTGTTCCAGATCGTCTTCCAAGCGGCGCTGCGGGCACGTGAAGGCGCCTTCACCATCGACGATGTTTGCACCAGCATTGCCGACAAGATGCGGCGCCGGCATCCCCACGTCTTTGGCGATGCGAAGGTCAAAGACTCTGCCGAGGTCGTGACCAACTGGAGCGCCATTAAAGCCGCCGAGCGCAAGGCAACCGGCAAAGTCCGCCGCACGCTCGACGGGATTCCCAAGTCCATGCCCGCGCTCAAGCGGGGTCAGATGATCGCAGACAAGGCGGCGGCGACCGGCTTTGACTGGCCCGACATCGCTGGGGTCCGCGCCAAAATCGACGAAGAGCTGGCCGAGCTAGACGCCGAAGTCCGAGCCGGAATCGAGCACAGCAGCCGCGACCGCATCGAGTCCGAGCTGGGTGATGTGCTGTTTACCTTGACGCGGCTCGCCGGCAAGCTCGGTGTCGATGCAGAGCAGTCGCTGCGTCGGGCCAATTCGCGATTTATCGGTCGCTTTGACGCCATGGAAGATCGCATCCACAGCGAGGGACAGAAGCTGGCCGAGCTGACTCTTCCGCAGATGAACCAGCACTGGGAGGCAGTGAAACGTATGCAAAAGGAGTAGCTGGATCGACTGTGCCGCGAAATGTCTTGCCTGTCCTGGAGCAATCGAATCATGATAATTACGTGCGCATAAGTACAATATTTCGCGCACGTATTTCGCATCATGGCTGAGAAGACGTTCGTCACCGTCGCCTTTGAGCGAATCCAGCGCGTCGTCGATATCTTGTCGATGGTGTCAATTGGGGAATACAGCCCCGATCTCATCCAGATTGAACCCAGCACGCAGGCCGATGAGTTCTCGGTTCTCGAGGCTGCACTCAACATCTATAACCAAGAGCTGGCGTCGGCGCGGCTGCAAAACGAGCGCTACATCGGCGAGCTAGAGCAGTCGAAGCGAGAGCTGCAAGAGCAGATCGCGACGATCGCCAAGCAGCAGCTGGCCATTCACGAGCTGTCGACGCCTATCGTCGAGGTCTGGGAAGACATTCTGCTGTTGCCGATCATCAGCTCGCTCGACTCCCAGCGGGCCGCCGAGATGACGGAAAAGCTGCTCGACCGCGTCAAGCAGAGCCGCTCTCGCTGCATCATCATCGACATCACCGGCGTCGAGCTGGTCGATACCAACACCGCCAACTCGATGCTGAAGATGACGCGGGCGGCGCGGCTGCTGGGAACGACCTGTGTGCTGACAGGAATTCGGCCCGAGATTGCGCGGACGATGGTGCAGCTTGGCGTCGAGCTGGAGGGAATCAAGACGCTGCGGACGCTCAAAGATGGGCTGCGCGAGTGTTTTGCCTTCCTTCATCAGCTGAAGCTTCAGGAACAGCGAGCGGCCAAGGCGGATAGCAACAGCGCGCTCAGTCTGTTGCAGCCACGTCGACGCAAAGCCGCAGCCAAGACCGCAGAGACGGACGCTCCGCACGACGCCGAGTCTGAGTCCGCGCCCTCCCCCGCTCACCACGAGCATCCCAGTTCATCCGACGAGCTGTAGTCCGGTCTGCCGCAGACGCAGCGGTACCAACGCCCGACGGCGCTGCCGAGCGATCCCCGTCGCATCGCGCCACAGTCAGCGATCTTGCGAAGGTCTAGCGGTGTGGACCGGGACGCTTGCCGGTGCGAAGGAATGTGAAGTAGTCGGCGAGGATCTGACCGTGATCGAACGCTAGCTGCGGCAGGTTGTCCTCGGTGAACACGGCGACGCGACCCGCATCATCAGCAGCGGTAGGTGTTCCGGTCGCAGTGGCGAGAAACACGGTCGAGACAGTGTGACGACGGGGATCTCGCTGCGGTGAGGAGTACGCGAAAAACTGCTCCACCAGCTCAATGTGCAGCGAGGTTTCTTCCAGCGCTTCACGGGCAGCAGCCTTTGCCAGGGGCTCGCCGACATCGACGAAGCCACCGGGTAGCGCCCAGCCATGCGGTGGATAGCGACGCTCGATCAGCACCAACACTGGCCGATCCGCCCGACGGAGCGGGTGATCCACCAAATCGATGATGCAGTCAACAGTACAGAGCGGCGTAACCGGCAGAGCCATGCGTGAGCCTATTCCTTAGGAATCTGCTTGTTGCCCTTGAACTTGATGACTTCGCTGCCGTACTTCCACTCGGCGGCTTTGCCAGCACCCTTGGGACCGGGATCGCCATCGAAGAACGGGAAGGCATCGGGGTGGGCCTCGAAGACCTTCTTGCGATCGCCCTTGAGCTTCTTGACCCACTTGTCGCGCGGCACACCACCGTCAGTGCCAGCTGGTGCGGCGGCGGGCTTTTCGGACTTCACGTCCTTGGTATCGGTCGCTGCCGGCTTGGCCGTGGTGTCGGTCGCCGCCGGTGCCGGTGTTGCTGCCGCCGAGCTGCCCTTGGCCTGCTCACACTCGGTCAGATACTCGCGCAGCGGCTTCATCTTGCTGCCCGGCACCAGCTCATACTGAAGCTGAAGGTTGCCGCCGCTCGACTCTGCTTCCTTGAACGCGGCCACACAGGCTTCCCCGGCTGCCTGAACGGCCTTGCCATCGGGCTTGGACTGCGCGTTAAGGTCGGTGAGCGCCTTGTACGCTTGCCGCAGCTTGGGCAGCTTCGACAGCATCGCCATCCGCGCCTGCAACACCTCGACTGCCGTCTTAAAGTGCTGCCGGGCCCAGTCAACGCGGGCATCGCGCGGCGCCTTGTTCATCAGGTCAATCGCCTGATTGAGCTTCGACTCGACGCCATCGGACTGGCCGCCATCAAGGACCTTTTCGGCCTCGCGGAGCAGCTTCTTCGCATCGTGCATTGCCACTTCGCCTTCGGGAGCAGAGCGGAGCAGCTCGCCATCACAGCCAGGCAAGTCAGCGATGCGGAAGGTCCGTTTGAAGTCTTCGATTTTTCCGCAACCACGCTCTGGATCACGCCACCACTGATCGGCAGCTTGAGCGGTTTGCAGAGGCAACAGGAGGAGCCCTAGCAAGGGCAGGGATGCAGCGGAAAGCCTAACCATAGCTTATTAACTCAGCAGAGTTAGGCGCGTCGGTCAAGAGGCGTCAATTCGCGTCGGCATCTTCACGGTTATTGCCTGTGTAACCGCATGTGGGTCTGCTGGATGAGGCTTGGTGGCGGTGGCCGGAGCATCCCAGTGCGGGCCAAAATCGGGACGCGCGGCGCCTCTTAATGGCCGGTCCGGCAGCAGCCCCGGTCGCGCCAGCAGCTCATGGAGCAAGGCACGCACGGCATAGGCACTGCTTGGACGATCGCTCGGTGCACGAGCCACCAGCTGGACCATGAGATCCTCTAGCTCGTCGGGCAAGCGGTAGCGGGGATTGATCTCTCGCGGGCGCAGGCGCGGCGCATCCAGGTGAGACTTCATCATCAGCGCTTGATTTTTACCTGGAAACGGCAGCTCACCGACGATCATCTGCCACAGCAGCATGCCCACCGCGTAGAGATCGCTGCGACCATCAACAGGCTCATCGGCCAGCGTCTCCGGTGAGATATAGGCCGGCGTCCCCAGAATGTCCGAAGCCCGCGTCGAGACACCACACCAGCGCGCCACCCCAAAATCGACCACTTTCACAAAGTCGCGATCGGCCCCCGGAGTCGCAGGAATCGTCGGACCGTGCACCACCGGCGGAGCGTGCGCCAGCAGCAGGATGTTGTCCGGCTTGATGTCGCGATGAACCATTCCGCAAGCGTGCGCGTCTCCCAGGGCTCCACAGACCTGCGCCATGATGTGGGCTGCCCGTCGCGCTGACAGCGGTCCGCTCAGCATGTCGTGGCTCAGCGGCTTGCCGGCGAGAAGCTCCATGACAAGGTACGGCACCCCATGCTCGGTTACGGCGTAGTCATGCAGCATCACGACGTGTGGACTGCGCAGCTCGGCAATCATCCGCGCTTCTTGCAAAAATCGCTGCCGCATCCGCGCATCCTGTAGCGCCGTCCGATTGAGCAGCTTGATCGCCACCCGCAGCCCGAGTGAAACCTCCTCTGCTTCGTAGACCGCCCCAAATCCGCCCGATCCAAGACACGTCAGCAGTCGATACCGCCCGCCGAGGAGTGCTGCCTGTGCAGACGCGGCTCCGAATCCCAGCTCGCCACGACCCCCGCCACGCGATGCGGCACCGCCTTGTAGCGCCTGGGCGAGAGCGTGCGGCGCCCCAAGGTCCCCACTTCCCGCGATCAGATCGGCCACCGCAGGGCTTGGCGCAGCCGGAGCTTCCGTCGGAAGGCTCGATACCGCAACCCCAAGAGCCGCAGCGCAGCGAACACAAAAGCGGGCCTCAGCTTCGTTTGGGTAATAACAGGTTGCACAGTCCATGGGCAGCGCTCGCTCGGGTCAAAAAAACCAGCTGGGGCGACTTTATCGAGCTGTCTGCGGTCGGCAATTTTTGTCGGTCTTGTGGTACAGGTTTGCCCATGAAGGACTACAAGTGGGTTCGCTCGGCTCTCCCCTTTGGTTCCGAGGGTGCGATGGCACTCGCAGCACGCTCCGCTTCGCTGGTACTGGCACTGTCGGTGTTTCCCGGAACGGCGCGCAGTGAGTCTGGTTCCCAGGCTGGACCGCTGCGATCGCTTCCCGATGTGACACGACCGCAGCTTGGCACTCTCAACGGAGATCGCTCGCTGCTTCCAGACGACTTGCAGACGCTCATCACGCTGGCTCCACCCCAGCGCTTGGTCGGCTCGGATGCCAGTGCGGGGGACTACGAAGGATCTTCCGTCGCCATCGATGGCAACACGCTGGTCGTGGCGGCTCCGTTTGCGGCGCCGATGGGTCGCACTGACGCTGGCGCTGCCTACATCTTCGTTCGCAATGGCACCAGCTGGACCCAGCAGACCAAGCTCGTTGCCGGCGACGGTCGCAATGGTGACAACTTCGGGACTCGAGCGGCGATACGCGGCGATACCGTGCTGATCGGCGCTCCGGGAGCGGACTCGTTTGGACGCAGCAACGTGGGTGCGGTCTACGCCTTTGTGCGCAGCGGCACGTCGTGGAGTCAGCAAGCCAAGCTGGTTGCGTTCGATGCCGCGTCGGATGATCAGTTCGGATTTGCGGTAGCTCTCGACGGAGACGTGGCAGTGGTCGGGGCCCGATCCGCCGACGTTGGGATGCGCAAAGATGCCGGTGCAGCCTATGCCTTCGCCCGTCGCGGAACGATGTGGATGCCACAAGGAAAGCTGGTTGCTTCCGACGGTGGAATCAATGACTCATTCGGGGTTGGCGTCGCTGTCTCCGGAGACACGGCAATCATTGGTGCAGACTTCGCCGAGATCGCCGGCAAGACCGATGCCGGCGCAGCGTACGTGTTCCAGCGCGGACCGATGGGCTGGAGCCAGCAAGCCAAGCTCGTCGCCACCGATGGACAGGCCAATGACTGGTTTGGTCGCCAGGTCGCACTAGATGGCAACACCGCCGTCGTCAGCGCACTGTACGGCGACGCGACCGGCAAGCCCAACAGCGGCAGCGCCTACGTCTTCGTCAGGTCGATGACCGGCTGGACCCAGCAGAGCAAGCTCATCGCCACCGACGCGCAGAGCAACGACTGGTTCGGCTACGACGTGGCGGTAAGCGGTGAGCAAGTTGTCGTCGGGGCTCCGTACGGCGACTTCACAATGATTCCCGACGCTGGGTCCGGCTATTCGTTCTTGCGCAGCGGCACGATGTGGACTCAGTCAAACAAGCTGAACGCCTCCGACCCGTCGCCGAGCGGCTTCTTCGGCAACGGCATCGCCGTCGACGGGGACACGTATTTGGTCGGCGCTCCCGGACGGCCTCCTGGTGGGGCGGCCTACGCGTTCATCGGTCGGAAGGGCAACGGCGAGTCGTGCGTGACCGCAACGGACTGCGGCAGCGGCTTCTGCGTCGACGGTGTGTGCTGTAACAGTGCCTGCGGCGGCGGTGCCTCTGACTGCCAGGCCTGTAGCGTCGCAGCCGGCGCGATGGCGAACGGATCATGTAGCCCCGCGCGCGGTGGCACCGTCTGTCGCGAGGCTGTCGGGCGCTGTGACCAAGCGGAAACCTGCAGCGGCAACTCGATCAACTGCCCGATCGATGTACGCCAGCCTCGGGGAAGTGTCTGCCGAGCGGCCAGCCACAGCTGCGATGCCGACGAGACGTGCGACGGAATGTCCTCCGTCTGTCCGACCGATGCCAGCCGCGAGGACGGCGTCCGCTGCGAGCTGGGCAGCTGCCAGCTTGGTCAGTGTCGCGCCGAAGCCGATCTATCGGTCGCGTGGGAGCCCGCGACAGCCACGGTAAGCGGCTTTACGCCAGGTGAATTTACGCTGCTGCTTCAAAACAAGGGCCCAAGCGCTGCTTTCGATGTCTCTCTGACGATGGAGTCCCCTGCCCGCTCGACGCTGTCGACTGCCGAGCTGCCTGGCTGGTCGTGCACGAGCGGCGGCCCCGTCATCGAGTGTGTGGTGGCGACGCTACCGCCTGGTGACACTCGTGTGTCGGTCAAGCTGGTACCTCCGCCAGCGCTGAGCCAGTTTGACGTGACCGCGCGGGCCGCTTCGCTGAGCACTGACCCCGACGACAAAAACAACCAAGCGACGCTGCCGGTGAAAAATGACAACCCGCTGTTCGATCAAATTTCCGGTGGCGGACTGGGCTGTTCGGTAGGCGGGACAGCGCTGCACAGCGAAGCGGTCGCAGGAAAGCTGACTCTGGCGACGGTGGCCATGAGCCTCGGGCTGATCCTGTTCCGTCGTCGCCGTGCCCGCCATAGCGGCACATAAGAAGCATCCTAGGTGACTCTTATCTCTACATAAGAGTCTTTCAAGATACTTCTTATCCGTACATAAGAGTCTTTCAAGATGCTTCTTATCCGCACATAAGAGTCTTTCAAGATGCCTCATATTTTCTGACTGCGGAAATGCTCAGCCAGTACCGCGTCCAGCTTTTGCCGGTGCTTTCCGTCGGTGGCAACATCCTTCCGAACTTCAAGCTATACTGGCGACGCCTACGAGCGGGGGGATCTGAGTGTCTACGATACGACGCACGATAGCAAAGGTACTGCTGGCATGGCTCGTTGCCGTGCCAGCTCATGCGGATGAGGAGTATGGCGACCGCCGTGCCAAGCCGCGCAAGTCTGGCGACCTGTGTGAAGTGGCGGACTCGAACCTACAGCGAGCGACCCAGGCGATCTTGGCGCAAGCAGGAAAGTCGCCGACTGCTCCGATTCCTACGGCGCGCTGGGATCATCGCCAAGTGCCCAAGTATCTTGATCAGTTCGAGCGCCGCTTTACTCTGCGTCCCGTCGAGAAAGAGCGTCTGTTTGCGCACGGAATGGTGTCGCTTTCGCGCTTGTCGTTTTCCAGCTACGCCTACGCACTGCATGAGATTTATCAGTCTCAGCTGCCGCTGTATGTCTCGGTCGATGCGCTGCTGCACGCGGTGTATGCCAGCAATGACAAGCTGATCGAAGATCTGGAAAAGCAGCTGCTCTTGCCTCGGCTGACTCAGTCCATCCAGCGCCTACGCAGTGGTCTTCCGAGCAAACAGAGTCGCTATTCTCCCGAGGCTGCCCAAGATCTTGATCTGTTTTTGACAGTGGCGGCACGCTTGCTTGGCGACTCATCCCCAGCCCTGTTTTCGCAAGCAGAAGCAGAGTCCTCACGACTGGTCGCGCACGCAAAATCAGCCAAGGAGCTGCAGCAGGTTTCCCTGTTTGGCCGACCCCGGATGATTGACTTTTCGCAGTACGCAGCGCGCGGTCACTACACGGAAGATCCCAAGCTGAGCGCGCTGTTTCAAGCCATGATGTGGCTGTCCCGACTAGAGCTGAACTTGGTGTCTCGCTCGTCGCGCAGCTCGGCTCCTGGCATGGCTCCTGATCCGCGTGAGACTCCGCGTGAAGTGACGTTGGCGCTGGCGCTGGCGGATCTGGCAGAAACCACCGGAGCCCTGGCCGACTTGACGGCCATGGATCGACTCTGGACCTTGCTGGCTGGCCGTCGGGAGGATGTCTCTGTCACGGACCTTATCGCACTCCGCAAGCAAGCAGGGATCACCGATCTGCGCGCCAGTGACCTGACAGACAAGCTGCGCGGTGTGATTGGGAATCGCTTTGCGCGCACGGTAGCGTTCCACTACATGCCGCAAGGCTCGACGAATCTGCCGGTGATCGCAACCGTGCTGGGACCGCGCGTGGTACCGGATGCTCAGAGTCTGCGTCCGCTGGTTCATGATGCGACGCCTGACCGATATCGGATCTCGGTCGCAGACCTTGCATATGGCCTGGGTCATGATCGTGCGCTCCAATATCTGAGCGCGGATCTGCAAAAATTTCCGTCGCTGCGTGGTCAGCTGGACAAGTCCCGAGACATCCTTGCAAAGGCGGCTTCGGCGACTCCTCCTACGCTGGATCTTTACTCTGCGTGGCTGCAAGCAATCACAGGAATCGCAGCCACTCCGCAAGGAGTCCGGCCTTCCTATATGGACGATCCGGCGTATGCCGATCTGCGCATCAACACGGTTGCGGCGGCATTTGGTCAGCTCAAGCATAACTATGTTCTCGTCGCTGGACAGCCTTATGACATGGGTGGCTGCGAAGTTCCTGATGCCTATGTCGAGCCCGCTGCAGCTGTCTATGACTCTCTGATTGAATATGCACGGCGCGGTGAGCGGGTGATGGCCGAGCTTGATCCGTCCGATGAGACTGCTGCGCTGGCCTACTTTCGCCGCTTGGGAAGACTCCTGAAAGTATTCCGAGTGATCGTGGCCGATGAGCTGGCAGGGCGTCCACTCACCGTCGAACAGAAGCGATTCCTATCGATGGTGGTAGAGATGGCGCCTGGCTCCTCTGGTGGACCACCAACCTATACCGGCTGGTACTTTGATCTGTTTCGCCATCGCACCACGGAAGGACTCTCTGCCAGTCAGTTTGTGGCCGATTACTACAGCTCGGTAAACCTTGGCGAGGCATCCTATGTTGGGGTATCGGGAGTCCGTCTCGGCGTCTTTGTCGTCGATGTCGGTGGGGTTCCACGCATCGTCACCGGCCCGATCGCCCGCGCGTATGAGCTGCATCATCCGTTTGGTCCCCAGAGTCCACGGCTGAGCGATGAGAGTGCTCTTGACATTCCGGAGTCAGCGCGCCTGGACCCCTGGGCCCAGAGCTATACTGTCGCTGCACCGGCGGACATCACCCCGCTTCATGTCACCTATGATCCAGATACCTCTGCGGACATCACGGTGGAAGCGGAAGCGGCGATTGCCAATGTGACGTTCTCTCTGCTCGATCATCACCGGCAGCCCCTGGCCTCACTGAAGCGCTCCTTTCCCGTCGGTAAGACAGTGTTTCGCTTCCCCGCCAAGAGTCCCTCGGGGCATGCACTCACAGGGGCACATGTTGGCGGGCTAAGCCTCTCGCATGGAGAGTTCTTTCACTCTGCCGAGGTGCAGCGGCACGGCATGGGCGCCGGCGTCTATTTCAGCATTGGGAAGAAGAAGTAGCAGCTATCTGGACTACTTCACCCGTGGTGGCGCGTACTGCTTGCGAACATCAACGGGCGCGGAATATGAGGAGTTCCAGGTGCGTAAAAAGACTCGCTGCGCCTGCTTTGCCAGAACTTCTCGACGGAGAACTACATCGACATTGCGGCTGGTCATGAACATTGGCCGCTCCCAGTTGGTCGTTCCCAGCCAGAGCACCTGATCATCGGACACCGCAAACTTGCTGTGAATGACGCGCGCGTAGGGAATGAAGCGACCGGGTACTTCAGGGATGCTCGCAATGCGAACTTCAATGTTCGGAAATCCTGCCAGCTCCTTCAGATCATCGATCTCAGGAGTGCCGGTACTCCAGTTCGAGACAAGAAGCTGAACCCGAACTCCACGCGCAGCCGCTTGCTTCAGCGCTTCCTCTAACGTATCCCAGCGCTCGCTCCCCTGATGTGCGGAATAGCGCAGCAGCTGAATACAGAGCCGATACTTGGCGGCACGAATCATGTCGAGCAGGACCGGCAGAGCTGGCCGAATTCCGTCGGGAGAGAGCTGCGGAGGAGATACCCCGATCTCGATCTCTGTAGTAGGGCCACGTGGCATCACCGGAGGGTTTGACTCCAGCGTGTCATTGCGATCTTGCGCCAGCGCAAAGTCCATCTCGAACAGAAATGCCAGCTGTCCGGCAATGTGAGGATGTGCAATGCGCACACCTAGCTCTTGGATATGGGAAAGGGAGCGCCAGTCGAAGTTCTGGCTACCCAAAAAAATTTCGCGATTGTCGACGACCAAGTACTTGGCATGATGACTTCCGGTAGCGATCAAGTTGAAGTCCAAGATGCGCACCGCAGCATTGGGAATTCGCGCCAGAAATCCAAGGGCTTGGGGATCATTTCCAGCCATCTGCTTATCGAAAATGAAGCGCAGTCGCACCCCACGCGCAGCCGCTTGCGACAGCTCTACCAAAACTGGATCGAGCGCTTCTCCGCGAGCCGACGCGATGTAAAAGCCGGCCCAGTCAATGCTGCGCTGGGCACCGCGAATCTGCTGCAACCACACCTCTTGGGTCGTTGGCAGACTTGGGTCCTTCAAATCGGTGCCGATTGGGAAGCTCTGCGCCAGCTGCGCATCCCCCGGACTCAGCTGCAAAGGGACCTGCTCTGTGGCGCGATCGGACTTGCGCTGTACCGTCGGTGGGGTACAGCCCTGCACGATCAAAAGGAGTGTTAGCAGCAGCCCAAAAGCGCTCCGCGCAAGCCGCCGCAAAGGGAGCCCACGCACCATGACAACAGATCCCACCACAACGTAACAGCGTACGCCAAAACCGGCAGCGGCTCGTGATGTTTTCAGGGGCCGGACTTGAACTTGAGAGTAGGAGCGTGATACCAAAGGAAGATGGCCACTCGTAGCAAAGCAGAGAAGCGGGCAGCGGGTAGGAAACGTGAGGGGAAGGTCGGTCCGAAGGCGCAGGGTGTCGCGGATGTCGTTCCCACGGATGTGAAGCACGCGGACTTGGACACGCGTGAAGGAGTCACGGTGACAAGCGAAGCAGCGCCAAAACAAGCAGGAGAAGACGCCGTGATGCCGGAGCCGACACCGACGCTAACATTGGATTCACAACCTGCCCATGCTGATGACGTGCATGACGCAGTGGTGGCCGATCTGGCCGAGTCTGCACAGCGACAGGATGATCATCCGAAGCCTCCCTTTACCTTGGCGGTCGACATCGGGGGGACGGGCATCAAGTGTCTGCTTCTCGACGCTGATGGCAAGCCGAGTGGAAAGCGGCAGCGCCAAGAGACTCCGAGGCCAGCGACCCCGGATGCAGTGCTGCAGGTGATCAAGGGACTGATTCCGGACACTGCGTTTGATCGTGTCTCTGTTGGGTTTCCAGGAGTCGTTGTAGGAGGAGTCATTCACTCTGCACCGAACCTTGATCCCAGCTTTGCGGGATTTGATCTGCAGTCGGCTCTCAGCCATCTCACCGAAAAGCCGGTGCGCGTCCTCAACGATGCAGGACTGCAAGGACTCGGCGCGATCGCGGGCAGCGGGACCGAGGTGGTGATCACGCTGGGCACTGGGATGGGCTTTGCGATCTATGTGGAGGGTCGCTACGTTCCCAACGTCGAGCTGGCGCATCATCCCCTGTCCAAGCGGCGCACCTATGAAGAGAATGTTGGCAACCGCGCGCGCAAGAAGTTTGGGAATCGCAAGTGGAGCAAGCGGGTGAAAGCTGCACTTTTGCAGATTCAAAAGACCTTCAATCCGCAGCGAATCTACGTCGGTGGTGGCAACGCAGCCAAGCTCAGTGCAAAGCTTCCGGATGGTGTGGTGATCATCGACAACATCGCCGGACTGCTCGGTGGAATTGCGCTGTGGCGATAGCGTCACGGAATCCCAGCGCCGCATAGCCAACTACACATCCACAGGTTGGTGGATCAGAAAAAGAGTCATCTAAAAGCTGTAATATAGGGTCAGCAAGATCGAGTTCTTGACGTAGTTGCGGTTGTCGATTCCATTGGCAATGTTCGAGACATTGCGAATGAACGTGTACGTCAGATCGAGGCTGAAGCCGGCAGGAAGCGTCTTGCTGACGCCAACATCGAGTGATACCAGCGTGTCTCTGCGACGCGTCGAAGGCAGCGCAATGTTGGTGGTGCCGTCTTTTGGAAGTGTGACCGTGGTGCTCCCAGAGCAGCCAATCGCAGTGACACAGGGGACGGTGATCTGGTTGGGTGTGTAGCTGGCGGTGGTGTCTTCCCGATAGCCACGGAAGTCGGCGCTGCCACCAAGTCCCAGATCAAATCCGGCGGGAAGGAAGAGTCTCCAGCGCATCGCCAGCTCGTTTCCGAGATAGCTGAGCGGAGTCTTGTAGTTGTAGTTGCCGACGACAATCGAGTTCCCCTGTGGTCCCACGACCTGCAGATCGACCGCCTGTTCAAGACTGCCGCTGAGATCGGCGCGGAATCGATAGGACAGCTGACCTCGGGCCCAGACGCGTCCACTGGGATTGATGCGCAGCTCTTGCAGGACCTTGCCATCGACGCGATTTCCGTCGAGATAGGAGTAGTCCCGATCGATCGTCTGTCGCAGCTGATACGTGGCAAGAACGCGGGTCCGCCAGCGCGCCGACTCGACAAACAGAAAGTCGAGCACCGCCGTCACTCCGCCTTGGAACGCAGAGAAGCTCTTCAGTCCGGTGAAGTTTACGTAACCCTCGACGCGCGGACGAAACCAAAACCATGGCCGTGGCCGCCACATCAGGCGAAGCGGAACCACGTGCTCCTGCAGCGAATAGGCCTCGTGATCGAACTTCGGCGAGGTCATAAACACCTGGGTAAACCGGTACCCCGTCCACAGCTCCGCTGCGCCACCACCGACGAGACGACCGCCCAGCTCCATCGTCAGAGTGACCGGCACATCCAGCTCGGCCACCGACGGCACTGACTCGACATAGTTGCTGGCAATTGCCGATCGGTAGTCGCGAACCAGCCCGGCGATCAGCTCCCTGTTGCGATCCTTCTGCTGCTGCAAGAACGTCTGTTTGGACACATCACTGCTGCGCACACCCGTCGCTACGCCACCTATCGTCTCGGCCTGGCCGCCCTGCATGACGTTCGAGTCGTAGCCAGCCGTGACGCTGACATCGAAAGAAAAGCGCTCATGGAGCAAGGCCGACTTGGCGTCTTTGATCAGCTTGGCCGCGTCTTTTCGATCATCCTCCGACGACAGGCCCAGCCGAAGCGACTCTTCCGCGTGTCGCTTGGCCTCTTCATTTTTGTCGACGGCAAACAGCTGATTGGCAAGCTCCAGCTGATAGTCGGCCTCTTTGGGAGCCAAGCGCACCGCATCTCGAGCGGCCCCGAGTGCGACCGCGTCCTGCCCGGCACGCTGCGCCGCCAGGGAGAGCAGGTACTGAATCAGCGCCTGATCTTCGACGGACAAGGCATCTTTGTCGGCTCGGGCCAGCGCAGCCTGCAGCTTGGTCACCGCCCCGTCGCCATCTTTCGCTTTGAGCAGCTTCCGTCCCTCGAGCGCCAGATCCCAAGCAGTGGGCTCACTCGGAGTTGACTCGACTGGTGGCGCAGCCGGTGCCGTCGCAGGCTCAGCCGGTGCAGCGGAGACAGCCTGAGCCGTCGCTGGAGCCTCGGGTGGAGCCGCCACAGCTGAGCCAATCGAGAGCAACAACCCACCAGCCACCCCCGTCACAAAGCGAGCGCGTATCGCCATAGCGGTCAGGATATCAAGCTCTGGTCTTGCTGGGCGCGGCCATGATGAGGTCAATGACGGGTTTGGCTCGCTCGGGTTGCCTGATACACTGACGGCGATGTCGTTCGATGGGTCTTCTGTCAAACAGCCAACCGCCGAGCACTTTCGTGATGCTGCCGGGCTCGACATGTTTCGACTTCGCGCAGGCACGGCGGTCGTCGAGCTGGCCCCCGGTCGTGGTGGGCTGATCACTCGATTTGCAGTCGCTGGCGATGAGATTTTGTTTCTCGATCGCGGCACCTTCTCCGACCGCAAACAGAACGTACGCGGCGGCATTCCAGTGCTGTTTCCGATCGCCGGGCGCCTGACGGGAGATCGCTATCAGGTCGACGGTCAGAGCTTTCCGATGCGACAGCACGGACTCGCCCGCCACGCCAGCTGGGAAGTGATCGACGTTCAGCAGGCGCGCGTGACGATGGAGTGTCGCAGCAGCCCAGCGACGAAAGTGAACTTCCCGTTCGATTTTGTGCTGCGCATGGTGGTCGATCTGGGACGAGCCGGCTATCGCACCCTCGCGATCGAAGTGACGATTGAGAACTCGGGCACGCGACCGATGCCGGCACACTTTGGCCTACACCCGTATTTTCTGGTGTCGGACCAGGATCGGGACCGAGTGCGCGTCGAGGTCGATGCCAGCTACGCGTATGACAACACCAGCGGCGAGAGTGGACCGTGGAGTGGCGAGCTGGATCTGACCGCGCCGGGCGTCGACCTCCACTTGACGGATCTACAGTCACAGACGGTGCTGCTGCATGTACCGGGTCGAACGCCGCGTCGCATCGAGATGTCCGAGCTGTTTACGACGGTGGTGATCTGGCAAAGCGCGATGCAGGACTTCCTGTGCGTCGAGCCGTGGAGCGCTCCCGGAGATGCCCTCAACACTGGGGTCTGTCTGCGCACGCTTGAGCCTGGCGACTCGCTCCGAGGCGAGGTCATCCTCTCCGTGTAGCGAACCATGTCGGACCGTGCCCCCTCGCCAGCACTTCGCCCTGCTCGCAGCCTCGGAATTGACCTGGCGCGTGGCCTGGCGGTGGTGCTGATGATCCAGACCCACGCCTTCGATGGCTGGGTCAGCAGCGTCGACAAACAGAGCACTGGTTACTGGCTGAGCCGCGTCTTTTCCAACATTCCGGCGCCACTGTTTTTGCTGCTGGCAGGACTGTCGCTGGGACTTCAGGCCCAGAGCGCCGAGCGGGCCCAGAAAGACCTGGCGATGGTGCGGGCGGGGATGGCTCGTCGAGCCCTCGAGGTCGTTGGCTACGGCTATCTGGTCAGCTTGGTCTATGCCCTGCTCGACTGGCGGTTCGACGTGGCGACGCTGCTGCGGGCCGACATTCTGCACTGCATCGGGCTGTCGCTGCTCGTCTGTACGTATCTGCTGGTGGGACGAGGCGCGCTTGGGCTGCGTACGCTGCTGGTCGTCGGGATCGGAGTCGGTCTGGGGCTGGCTCAGCGCTGGCTTCCCCACATGCCCCTGCCCTTCGCGGCGCTGCTCGGGCTGGTCGTCGACGTGGCCCCGATTACGCGCTTTCCGCTGCTGCCGCTGTGTGGGTTTACCGCGCTCGGAGTGTTCGTGGGCATGCGGCTGCGACTGACCGAGTGGAGTGTGAAGAAGAGCTTGCTCGTCGCGCTGGGCGCCATTGCCGTCGTGTATCCGCTGCAGCAGCTGACTCACCTGACCGTCGCGCTCCTCGGGGGGCGGCTGTCGCGGGCGCATCCGGCGGTGATCTGGAACTTCCTCGAAGGAACGGCGCGGGCGATGGCGGTGCTGGCGGTGTCGCTCGCGGCCTCGGGGCAGCTGTCGGAGCGTACGTATGGCTGGCTGCTGCGACTCGGACGAGGCTCGATGCTGGCCTATGCGTTTCACATTCCACTCTGTTACGGACGAGTCGCAGGCCCGGTGATAGGTCAGCTCAACATGGCGCAGGCGACGCCGCTGGTGCTGCTGCTGATCGCGCTGACTTGGCTGGTGGTGTGGCTTCGTGATGGCATCGAACAGCGACGGAAGCTTGCTCGGATTCCGCAGTCGGTCGTCGGGATGCTGATCGTTTTGCTCGGCTCATCGGCGGTGATGGCGCAGCCAAGCGGGTCCGTCGCAGGATTGCCCGCTGCTCCAGCGATTGCCACGCCGTCGGATGCCAACGCCAACGAACAGTCGGTGATTGCCAGCGAGCTGGCCCAAGACGGACAGCATGCCCTGGCCTTTGCGCTGTGGCCAAGTGAGGCCTATCGCGCGCGGGTGGAAGTGGCTGAACATTTTTCTCTCAAAGACGAGGTCGAGCGCTGTCACCAGCTATTCGGTGCCGGTCAGTTTCGCGAGTCCGCCGAGGCCTATGCTCATTTGTTTGCGGCGCGCCCCGATCTGGTCCGGGTGCTGTTTAACATCGCGCAGAGCCTGCGAAGAGCCGGCGAGTCGCGTCCCGCGCTGGCGTTTTATCGTCGCTACCTCGATGCCGATCCTCAGACTCCGCTGCGGGCCGAAGTCGACGGCTACATCCGGGAGCTCTCGGCGCTTGTCTCGGCCAAAGCCCAGCTCGGTCGGCAGCCGTCCGCGTCGCCTCCTTTATATAAGCGAGTCTGGTTTTGGGTCACGCTGACGGGCGGCGTGGCGCTGGTGGTCACGACTGCGGTCATCTTGGGCGTCACGCTCAATACGCCGGTCACACCGCCTCCGCCCGAGGAAGTCCTCGGCCCGTTCGACGTGGTTTTTCCGCGCGTGAACTGACATCCGGCAATTTGGCTGTGCTAGCGTTGCGCGCCATGCGTTCCTTGGTTCGTCGCGCACTGCCGCTGCTCGTCGCCGCGTTTGCGCTGGTCTTGGCCCTTCGCGGCATCAACCTGCGTGAGCTGGCGAAGCTGACCAGTGATGCCCCGCTGCTGCCGCTGATTGCCTATTCGGGCGTGATGGTGCTGCTCAACTGCGCCGCCGATACCCTGGCGATGTACTACGTCTTCAAGTGGTTCGGCTTGTCGCTGCGCTTCTCGGAGCTGTACATCATCCGCGCCGCCACCTACACGCTCGCCGTCATCAACTATCACGCCGGGCAGCTTGGCATCATCGGCTACATCCACCGCGTCGGCAAAGTGCCGCTCTCCCGAGCGAGCGCCTACATCCTGTTCATCGTCGGAGTGTGGGTGGCGCTGCTGCTCATCTTTGCCGCCGGGAGCCTCGCGCTGGGAGGCGCCAAAGCCGCTGCGCTCCTGCCGGTGCTGGTGATGTTCTTTGCCGGACTGTTTGTGTACGCGCTGCTGCTGACGTGGCCACCGCGCTTTCTGCTGTCCGGTCCACCGCCCGTCACGAGCCACGACAGCCTGCTCACCAAGATCTGGCGTCGACTGTGGCGGGTGACGCACAAGCTGTGGGAGCCGCTGCATCAAGCCGGAATCAAAGGTCACGCCCGCGCCCTGCTGGTGAGAGTGCCGCATCTTTTGGTGCTGCTGCTGTGGCACTTTGTGGCGCTGCGCTGCTTTCACATCGAGGTGCCGGTCCACGTAGCGGTGCTGTATCTGCCGGTGGTGTTCGCGGTCGCATCGCTGCCGATCAGTGTTCAGGGTCTGGGAACGTCGCAGATGGCGGCCAAGTACTTCTTCTCGGAGTTCTCTCCGCGCGGCGAGGCGGCGGTGCTGGCGTACAGCTTGACCATGACGGCGATCTCGACGGCGAGCAACTTGGTGATGGGCGTGCTGTTTCTGCGTGCCGGAGCCAAGCTGGGGCTGAAGGAAATGACCGCCGAAGCCGAGCAGGAGCTGGCGCAAGAAGCCGCCGATTCCAGCGACGAAGGCCAAGCCAACCGCCGCACTGCGCTGTCAGCCGACGCGTCGTAGCCCATTTTTCCGTTACGATGAGCCATGCCCCGCGCGATCCGGCAGCTGCCGGTGACCCAAGTCCTGCTGTCGCTGCGACGGATGGCCGAAGCCGAGGCTCAGGCCCGACTGCGGGTGGCGCGACACGAGCTCGAGCTGGCGAAGCTCGCAGAGCAACAGGCAGCGACGGCCCGGCAGCGAGCCAGTGAGCGACTGGAGCAGCTTCAGCAGCGAGTGCTGGCAACCCAAGTCGCGACCGCGCAGCAGCTCGACGAGCTAGCGGACACGGTGCAGGCGACTCGGCAAGCCCTGACGCGGGCCCAGGCTGAAGAAGCGGCGCGCAGCTTGCGAAAAAGTGAGCTTCGGCACGAGATCGAAGAGCTACAGCGGCACTTGCGCTTGTGCGTGGCGCGACGAGAAGCAGCCGAGCTGCATGAATCGGCAGAGCGACGGGAACAGCGACGCCAGCGGGATCGCCGCGAGCGAGCCATCGAAGAAGACGCCCGTGACCGAGTGTTGTCGGCGACCCGTCCCGGCGGTCGATCCTAAGCACTACTTCGTGGCAGCCGGCGGCCAGGCCAAAAGCATCGTGCCAGTCAGCAGCGCCGCACCACCGACGGAGGTCAGCGCCGCACCCGGTGTGACAGTGTCGTAGACCTGCGGACATTGTACGTTCGGGTCGCCCAGTCCTGCGACACAGCGACTGTTCACCGCCAGCGCCGAGATCCCAAATCCCAGCACAACCGCCCCCACGACCACCGCACTGGCTCCAGCCACGATTCGCCACCGAGGCCGCTGTCCAGCCTGCAGCGGCTCGCCTTCCGTCAGCGTGACTTTGCGTGCAGTGCGGACCTCGGTTTCTGGCAGCAGCGTCGCCTCGACCGTCTGTTTTTGACCCGGACCGACGATGACCTCACGCGAGAGCTCGGCAAAGCCCGCCTTGCGCACCACCAGCGGATACGTCCCCGCCCACACCGGCTGCTTGAGCGGCGTCTGCCCATAGACCTTGCCATTCATCCACACATCCGCGCCCTCGGGCTGCGAGCGCACCACCAGCGTGCCGCGCGGCCGTCCCACCGCCTCGGTCAGCACCTTGTCGGCCAGCTCTTGGGTCAGCTCGCCCGCTCTCGTCGGTACACAGGTCGAGCAGATTCGCTGCTGCACCGCCGCTTGCTCGGCCACCCCGGTGTCATACGCTGCCAGCTGAAGCCCAAGCTCACGACCGGTGCGCCAGCGATCTTGGACCGTGACCGACAGAATCAGCAGCATCGTCGCCTGATTTTGCTCGGCGAGAGACAGCTGACAGCGCTTCTCGGAAAGACACGTCGCCAGCTCAGGCGCCGCCACCAACGCTGCCGCCTGACTCTGTAGACCAAGCTGCTTGGCCCGCGCAACCTGCGTCACGGCCTGCTCGATGGCGACGATTTCCTCGCTGTGGAGTGGCGCCGGCTGTCCTTTTGGACCGTCCGTTCCCATCGGCACAATCAGCAGCAACACCGCCGGCTGTAGCGTCGCCACGACCACATCCGAGGACAGGTTGAAGCGCAGCTCGGCTGTGCGCGCCGCCAAGACCTTGTACTGCTCCTCCTGACGCTTTGTACCCAGGCTGGTGCTGAGCTTGTGCAGCCCCGGCGACAGCAGCAGCGAGGTCGACAGCGGCAGCACCCCAACCGGCCGATCGTCGACCGACAGCAGCGAGCCACGCTCTCCTTGCACCAGCACCTCACCGAGCAGCGGCCGAGGCGCCGCGACAGCCCGCTGTGCAACCTCCTGGGCCTCCGCAGACTCACTGCCGCTGTCGGAAAGAAAGCGCCGAAACAGATCCACCGACTCTAGCTGCCGACCTTCCGCCTGAGCCAGCACGCCCAGCAGATACAGCTTTTCCGGCTGCGGCGCCTGTCGATATGAGTCATCGAGAATCCGATGCGCCTCTGCATAGTCCGCACGCGCGATGGCTGCTTGCACCCGCTGGCTCAGCTCGGACGCCCCGGTCTTCGCGAAAGATGCCTGGCCTGCCGTCGCTGGAGGTTTCTTGGCCTCGACCTGTGCCGCCAGCGCGCAGCCTAAGACCAGTAGCCCAGCCCACAGGGAACCGCTACGGACATGTCTTAAGCTCGACGCTCTCTCCTGCATCCAAGTCCACCGGCTTGCGTTGGCCTCCTCCGACGCTGACTTGGTGTTTGCCGGGCGGCATGTAGACCTCGACCTTCTGACACTTCCCGCCGAGGGTTTTGTACAGAATCAATCGCCCCAGCTTGCCCCGCAGCCGCTCTACCCCTTGCTGTGCTGCATCGTGCAGCGCCAGTCCCGCCCGTGGCTGCGGACGCTTTGTCGCACTTCGTACCACCCCAGCGCCTTGGACGACCTTCTGATACTCGGTCATCGCGTTGGCCAACTGTCCCAGGTTCTCATAAACAACGCCCAATTGGTATGCCAGATTACTATTCAACTGACTACACCGGGCTACGTCGCTGCGCCGAGCGCCACACAGCTGACTGGTCTTTTCCAGCGCCTTTTGGGCCGCCCGATAGTTGCCCTGCTTAAACAGCGAGCTGCCGAGCGAAAACTGCTGCTCGATGGCTTGACGGATGCGGACCGCCTCGGGACTTTGAGGCGCTTGGATCTCGACGGGCCCGCTCGCAGCTTCCCCGCCGTTGCCGGCCTCCCCTCCGGTGAGCTGGCTGACCGTAGCTGGTCTTTCGTCGGACTCAGGCTTTGGGGATGACTCGACAAGCTGCAGCTGCCCCAGCACCGCCGTGGCCCGTGCTCGCACCGCAATGTCGCTGTCTTCCGTCAGAGCCCGCAGCGCCGGCAGCGCCGCTCGCTTGGAGCCGGTGCAGTGATACGCCACCACCTCGACCAGCCGAAAGCGCACCGTCGCATCGGGATCACGCGTCGCTTTGAGCAGCAGCGGAGCCGCATCCGCCGTCGGCAACTTCTGTAGTGCATCGATCGCCATCAGTCGCTGAAGGACATCCGAGCTAGCCAGCAGCGTGCCCAGATCCGGCCCTTTCGACTCGTCGCTGGCCGTCAGCTCACCCAGTTGTTGGAGCAGCGCATAGGCTCGCACGCCCTCGACGCCGCCGTGAGCAAGCGCCTCACGCAAGATGCCGAGCAGTGCCGCTGGCTTCTGCCCTTGTCCCAAAAGTGCCGCCGCTGCCCCAAATCGAACCGTAAGATCACCGTCGCTGAGCAGCGGTAGCAGCAGCTTCGCTGGCAGCTTCGGATCGGCGACCGCTTCCTCGACCGCTCGGCGACGAATCGCCAGCTCCATCGAGCGTAGACCTTTGTACAAGGTATCCCGCTGCGAGCCATCTCCCAGTCGCAGCAGCGACGCAGCAGCGATGATCTGTTCTTCCGCCGTACCGACGCTGGCTCGCTCACGCAGGGACTGCCGAATGCTGTCGAGTACGGCCTGCTCTTGGGTCTTCTGCGCCACCTTGACCGCCGAGCGCATCGCCGCAATCCGCACGCTCGGCTGCGAGTCGGCGAGCGCCCGCAAAAGCAAGCTCACCACCTGCGTCAGCGAATCCGACCGCTTCTCGCTGGTCACTTTGCGAGTGGTTGTCGACAGGACAATCGGAGTGTCCTCGCCGAGCAGCGCCACGGCTGACTCGCGCACCGACCAGCTGTCATCCTCGAGGGCTTGCTGCGCCCACTCGACCCCGCCGCCTGGACTGGTCAGCAGCTCTGGATCGAGGCTGGTCAGCCGCAGCAGCGCCCCGGCCAGCGTCTGAGCAAACCGCACGCTCTCTCGCCGATCGTCAAGGAGCCGTCCCAAGAGCTGTCCGTCGCTGCGATCGCCACACGACTGGATACCCAAGGCCGCTCGTCGCCGATCTTCGAGAGGTCGCAGTGGATCTCTTAGCACCACTCGCAGCGCGGGCAAAAACGACGGATCATCGACGCTACAGAGGATCTGCGCGGCGGCCAGCTGTGTCTCCCCGACCTGCTTGGCTGTCTCGACGAGCAGCGCCCGTGCTTGGGGAACATCCTGGCGCAGCAGCAGCTCGGCAGGCCGCAGCGAGTCAGTCCCAAGTGGCGGCTTCACCGGCAGCCGGGCCAGCAGCTTCTGCTGTGCGTCCAGGTCCCCGCGCGCCACCAGCCACGACAGCGCCTCGACGGCATGCTCTCCGGTCTGCGTCGCCAGCTCAGCAATCAGCTTGGTCGCCTCGCCGTCACCTTGCGCCGCCAGCACCTCTGCCGCCCGCAAGCGCAGCCGAGGCACATCACTGCTGAGCAGCAGTGCCACCGACTTCTTCGTCACAGGCTCTCCCAGCCGCTGGAGCGCCTGCGCACACGCCGCCCGCAGCGCTGGGTCAAAGTCCGTCCGCAGGTGCGCTTGCAGTGCCGGAATCGCCCGCCGCGCCCCCAGACTGCCCAGCACCTCGGCTGCCCGCAGCTGCACCGGCAGCGCTGGGTCATCCAGCAGCGGCTCGACCTGACCGCGCCACGACAAGTCAGAGCTACGCACAAGACCCGCCAGCGCTTGCTCTCGAACCACCGCATCACTGGCGCGCAGACCGGCCTGCAGTGTGCTCTGGGCCAGCTTTTGCAGCTCGCGCACAGTGTAGGTACGCGGAGTCGGCGGCGGCACGACCGGCGTCCGGCGCAGCAGCCAAAACAGCGACCCCGCCAGCAGCGCAGCCAGTACCAAGACCACCGCTGGCCACATTGTGCGCAAGTGTAGGAGGTGAGCGCGCAGGGACCGCTGGGGCGCCGTGCTGGGAATGGCCAAAAGGAGCGCACTTAGCAGCTCGGCCAGCGATGAAAATCCAGGCACAGCCTGCGGATCAAGCGCCCGCCGCAGCACCGGAAGCAGCCCACCGCCCAGCCCTGGCAACAGCTGCGCCGGACTGATCAGCGGCCGATCTTGCGCAGGCAGCGGCGTGGGCAGCGACACCGCGAACGGCTGAATCTGACACAGTCCAAATACCAGGCGCGCCAGGGCAGCCATGCTCGGCATCGGGCCCTGGGCTGCTTCATCCAGCGACTCGCCCGGCTCGATGAAGCCCACCAGCTTGAGCGCGAGCGTCCCGCCCTGCCGCTTGATGTAAATGTTGTCCGGCGAGACGTGGGAGAGCTGCACCTGCCCGGCTTGCAGTGCCGACAGCGCTTGGCCCACCTGCTGCACCAACAGATGAAGCTTGTCGACGGTCAGAGGGTGCCGGTGAAGCCACGCCGAGAGGGACTTGCCGGGCAGCTCTTCGCTCAAGAAATACGGGGTGCCAGCGACGGTGCCGCTGTCGAAAATGTCAATCAAGTTGCGCTGACGGACCTGGCTGATCTTGCGGACTTTGCGCAAAAACGCCTCGCCCATCGTCGCAGTCAGCGCCGGGGCCAAGACATGACAGGTCGCCGATCGAGAGAGCTGCTGGTGAACGGCGCGATACCGCAGCACCGGTCCATCCGTCGACAAGAGCGCTGAGATTTTGAACTCACCGACGATGGTATCGACAAGTGACTGCGGCTCGAAGGTCATGACGGGGCTTGGGCCTTCCCCGACGGTGCACAGCCCTGCAGCGCCAAAAACGCCACCGCCGCCACCAGGCTGACCTGTGGGTCCGCGTCGCTGAGCAGCGAACCAACCACGCTCACGTCACACGGCTGGACCCGGTGCTTGGCGAGCGCTCCCAGCCCTGCGACGGCCTGTTGACGAATGCTCGCCGACGAGTCACGCAAGCGCGCCGCCAGCAGGGTCCGTGCCCGTGCGTCGCCGACCGTCGCGAGCAACAGTGGATACGAGAGCTCCTCGGGACGACTCTGGGCCAGCTGAAACAGTGCATCCTTTCCGTCGCTGCGTCCGAATCGCGCCAGGACTTCGGCAGCCTCACTGCGCAGACGCAGGTTGCTGTCCGTCAGCGCCTTGGTCAGTCGCTTGAGCGTCTCTGCGTCGCGGACTCGTAGCAGCTCGAGCAGCGCTTGCCGATACGGACCGGGACGCAGACCGCCTTGCTGAACCGCTTGCAGCACCGCCGTCCGCAGCTCACCCGCCTTGAGCAGCCCCGCCTGCGACAGCGCGACCTTGGCCCGCAGCCTCGTCTCGGGATCGAGCGCCGCCCCCTTGGTCGCCGCTTGCACCGCCGCCTGCACCGTCAAGTCTCCGACGAGGAGCCGCACCACCATCGTCTCCAGCCCGAGCGCTCCGCCCGCTCGCTGCGTCAGCTGCGTCAGCGTCGAGACAAGCTGGGCATCCCCCCGAATCCCACATGTGGCCACCGCCTGCAGCGCCGCTCGCGACACCGCCGGATCGGTATCAAGCAGCAGCACCCGAAGCTCCTCTCTTGGCACGGCCACTTCGGCGATCGCCAGCGCCAAGGCTCGACGGTCTTCCCGGGGACCGCGCAGCGCCTGGGCAATCCGCCGCTGGGCCAGCGTCAGAGGCTCGACGGGCTTCTCGGCCAAGTCATTCCCCGACTGAGACAGCACGGTCGGCAGCGGCGTCACCGGGTCTGTCCGTCGCGACAGCAGCACCAAAAGCCCCGCAGAACCCAGCAGCAGCGCCCCACCCAGCAGCAGTCCTTTGTGACTGAGCAGACGGTTCAGCGACGAGCGATGGTCCTCGGGAATCGACACCCCACTCGACGCGGTGGACGCATGCGGGACTTTCCCCGAGGCATCCGGCAGCACCACCTTCGGCCACGCCTTCTGCAGATCGGCCAGAAACTCTTCGACCTGCGCGTATCGCCCCGCCGGATCTTTGGCGAGCGCCTTGGCGATGATGCGGTCCATCTCGGGCCACTTGATCTGCGGGCGCACCACCCCCTTATGAGCCGCCATCGACGACGGGGACGCCACCGCTTCAAACAGCTGCGCCGAGAGCAGCTCGATGGCGTTGCCAGAAAACGGTCGCTGTCCGACGAGCGCCTCGTACAGCATCACCCCAATTGCGTAGATGTCCGCACGCGCATCCACGTGCGCAGAGTGCTTGATCTGCTCCGGCGCCATGTAGGCAGGAGTCCCGAGCATCGCCCCGCTGACCGTGGTCATGCCTGCCGTCGGTTGACTCAGGTTTTTGGCCACTCCAAAGTCGAGCAGCTTGATCTGCGTCCCCCCCTCCTCAGCCGGCACCAACATCACGTTATCGGGCTGAGTGTTCGGAATGAACATGCCGTCGAGAAACTGCCACTCCTATGCCGCATGGGAAGTGGGCGGGAAGGCGCTACGTGGCATGAGTGTCATCTCCGGAATCGGTGTCATCTCCGGAATCGGTGTCATCTCCGGAATCGACGGAATCGGCCACATGCCGCACCCGACGACGGTCTTGCCAGTACTTCTCCGGTTCAAACTCTGGCTCAAGCAGGAACCGTAGCTCCTCGGCCACCGATTCGACGCGGATGCGAGGTAACAGCTCCACCAGATAAGCGCGATGCCCTTGTTCCAGCAGCGCCCGCAGGTCATGTGCGATCGACTCTGCTTCTTGGGAATCGTCGGAACAAAGACACTGCGTCATGAACGGCAGGAGCACGTCGGTGATCGGCTGTCGAAACAGCATCATGCCCAGCAAGCGGGCCCGCCACTCGCCTTGGGTCTGTTGCAGCAAGCGGATCAGCCGTGGATCATCGGGCACCGTCTCTTGATGAAGCCGAAGCAGGTTGACGGCCGCTTCGAGTGCGGCGGTTCCACCATGTGCCGTTGACGAAAGAGCCGCAACCAGAGCCTCGCGACGGAACGGCGTGAGCTCGTCTTCGGTCCGTATCAGGTGCGGAGCAATCAGAAAATCACGCCGATGGGGTGAAGCCAGCGCCGTATCCAGCCAGTCCTCCGGCAGCCGCTTGGCACGATGCAGCAGACTGAGGCATTGCTCGACAACGGACTGCCAGACCATCTCGGGCGTGTCGCAGTTCATCGGAACCATCGGACCCATCACAGACCACCGATCCAGCAGGCTGCGCGCCAGCTTCAAACTCCAGGCGGCGCGCTTGGGCAAGGCGTAGACCAGCCGTCGCAAAAGATGCCACTCTTGCGCTTGATAGGCGGCCTCAATGCGCTGTTGAAGCTCGGCAGCCAGCACCCGATCACGCGAGCGTCGGGCCAAGACATCGGCGGCAAAAATGTACAAGGCCGATTGATCCTCCGTCGCCACCAGCTCCACCAGAGTCTGACGCAGGGAATCGGGAGCACCGATCCAGGTCAGAATCTGGAGCGCCGTTTGCTTCGCATCGGGACTGCCCGTGAGCAGACGACGCACGGCCAGCTCTCGCAGCGGCTCCGCGTCACGCTTCCGCAGCTTGCGACTGTACGAAAGCCAGGTCAGTGGGTACATTCCGCCTGGCCCTCCCGGCTCTGGATACCAGTCCGCCAGGATGCACAGCGCCCGCAGTCCCAGCTCTCCGAAGCGCTGGTAGATCGCGAAACAGAGCTTCTTGTGATCCGCCGGCAGCCGCTTGCGGAGACGCTTGAAAAGCAGCATGTCATCGGACATGGCATAGACGATCAGCGCCAGCGCCTCTCGACTGGGAGCTTCGTGAAGCAGCACCTCGATCATGGCCTGCCGCGCTTCATCGGACTCGCCACGCAGGATCGCCAGACGTGATGGCAAGAGCTCGCTTGGGGGACCGTCCAGAAGCTCAGCCAGAGGGCCCAGCTCGACGTGAACCCCGGCCACCGGCGCACCATCCAGACCCAGTCCTGGATCAAACGGCACTTCGTAGATCTGTTCCCAGGCACGACGGGCGCGACTTGCCACCAAGGGCGCGGCATCTCTCGCCGCACGAAACAGACGTGGTCTGGCCAGCGGCTCTGGGAGCCTCATGGCCGCCGCGACGCCGGTCCAGCGGCTGTGCGTCGATGACTGCGCAAGATACCTGTCGACGTGGTCAATCGCCTGCTCGGGATACGCGGCGGCCAGTGCGGACAGTGCCCAGCGATCACTGCATGGACCCCGATACAGAGCGCGCGGAATGTCTCTGGCCTTCACGATTCGCAGCAGCGACTCCGCTGCACCCGGTGGACGCAAGAGCGCAATCGCATGCGTCAGCGTGTCGGCGTAATCGAAGAAGTCACTCCGGGTCAGAATCATGCTGCCGTGCATCAGCAGTGGCGGATGAACGAACAGATCCGCAATCAGAAACTGTAGATCTTCCTCGCTCAGCGCAGAGGGCGAAAACGAGAGCAACAGGACTGCCAGCGCCCGCCAACGGACTCCCAAATGAGGCAGTCGCAGTGCTCGCTTGAGCGTCGGCAGCGCGGCGATGGTACACGACAAGAGCAGCCACTCGGTTGCCAGCTCACGGCTCTCCCAACTGGCCTGCTCGTTATCGATGATCTCGCACAGACGCGGAGTCAGCTGGGCATACTCCAGAAACGTCATCGACTCTGGCTCGCCATCGTCGCTCTGACTGTGCGCACTGAGCGAAAAACCGAGGCAGCGAGCAAACTCCTGCGCGCCCTCCTTGGCGATGTCGATCAGCAGCTCGGCTGCTTCGGGATGAGTCAGGTGCGTGGGCAAACACAGCGCCAAGATCTGCTGTTGGATGCCTTCACCCAGCTCGCGGTAGTAACGCAGCGCCAAGCGCAGGAGGCGCACGGTCTGCAGCGGATGCGCCAGCGATAACGCCGTCATCAAAAACGGCGATTTGGTACCCAGCGAAATCAGCCGCTTGGTCAGCTCCAGCTGTCTATCTAAGCCGTCGCTGCTATCCAGATTCCAGACCCGGTCGGTCAGCGCCGAAATCTCTTCTGCGGGCACAAACAACAGCTTGTACGCTTCTTCCGAATTCAGTTCAGTTGGTTCAGTTGCATCGTCTTCATCCGATGAAGCGCTCAGCTCGGCAGCCAGCGCCGCCTCGGCTGCATCCTCTTCGATGACCACGATACCTGTCGCAGCGGACGCAGACTTGTCATCCCCCAAGCCCGGCACACGCCACGCATACTGCGCACTTAACTTGGGGCTGATTTGATCGTTCCCATGATCGCTTCCGTGACCGTTCCCTTGGTTTGGCATGCGATGTCCTATAGCCCATCACAGCAGAGGATGCACCCGTTCCGGCGCGATCCGAACGGGCTCCTTTGCGCTTTATAGAGCCGGCACGAGCAGGAAAGCAAAACCTCGGCTTGAGTCCGAACCACACGCCGTATAACTTGCCGCTCGGTCGAACGCAGACAACTTGGAGCAAACACGATGAACGCGGTGGGTTATCGACTCTTGTCTTGGCTCTCGTTCTGGATGTTCCGTCGCAAGGTACTTCGTGAGGCCGGTCCAGGTCACGGCGGAGTGTGCGCAGAGATCGGCGTCTGGAAGGGGGACTTTTCACGTCGTATTCTCGATTTTCTGCGACCAAAGGAGCTGCACTTGATCGATCCCTGGTCGTTCTCTCCCGACTTTCCTCAGCGCTGGTATGGCGGAGCGTTTGCGCGCAGTCAGGTCGACATGGATGCCATCCACCGCGCTGTGCAGGATCGATTCCGAACCGAGCCCGCCGTGCGTGTCCACCGTGGAAGTTCGATGGAGCTGTCGGCCACCTTCCCAGATGGTTACTTCGACTGGATCTACATTGATGGGGACCACTCGCGGCAGGCTGTCTTCGATGATCTGCGCACATGGCACAAAAAGGTTCGCGCGGGAGGACTCTTGGTGCTGGATGATTATCACTGGCGCGACGAGTCAGGACAGCGCAGCGTCAAAGCTGCCATCGAGGACTTCCTGGCTCTCACCCAGGTCAAACAGGCGCGACTGCACGCCGGACAGTTTGTGATTGAGCTACATCAGTAAGAAGCCGTTTCCAAATTCCCCCTCATCCCTCCCAGAACCAGGAAGTTCACCCAGTTTTCTCGACGGTAAATGCGTTATCGGGCTTAAGGTCGCGGTGGATGATTCCGAGGGCGTGGGCGGCGGCGACTGCGGACAGTAGGGGGGCGAAGGTGCTGGATATCTCGTGATCGGAAAGGAGTCCTCGGCGGATGCGGGCACGGAGCGACTCCCCTTCCAGGATCTCCATCACATAGTAGAGACAGCCGTCGTCGGTGTGGCCAAAGTCGTACACCTCCACGATGTTCGGGTGACCAATGCGCGACACCATCTCTGCTTCACGCTGAAATCGCGTCGCCTGCACTTCGCTGCTGCCCGCGCCAGCTCGCAGCACCTTGATCGCTACCTTGCGGCCTAGCTCACGATGCTCGGCCTCGAACACCACACCCATCCCACCTTCACCGAGCTTGCGCACCAGCCGATAGCGACCAAGCTCTGACCCTTCTCCAACGGGAGCGGGAGGCTTGCTGGCTTTGCTCGGTTCTGACGAAGACATGGCGACTGTTCACCATTTTACTCTGCCTTCCTTGGCGCGAGACGAACGAACCGCTGCAAGTCTCACAGGGGCTGCTGTGGGAAGGAGTCCTCCCTTCCGGCAAGTTTGGACGGCAAGATTTGCCGGTTCACAACCCTTGCCAGTCACATCGAAGCGCGTCTGCCTCGGAAAATCCGCAGCGAATCCCTGGCATTCGGTGTGCAGAAGCGCAGTCCCAAAGGAGTTCGCTGATGAACCAAAACTTACTTTATCGCCTCGTCGTTCCTTGCCTGGCTCTTTCCGTCTCTCTGTCTGCGGGCTGTTCTGCCTTTGGGAGTGCCGCCCCCGGCGCAGAGTTCGGAGCTACCACTGGTGGCGTCAAAGATCTCTCTTCCGCCCGTGATCTGGTGGCAAACGGACAAGTACCACCACCAAGCGCGCTGTTGGTTGAGGCCGCGTTTGCAGAGCATGATCTGCCCCTGGACGGAACAAGCTGCAGTCGCACACTGTGTCTCCGGAGTGCGCTCGGTGTCGCTCCTGATCTCGATGGGAAGCAGGCCGGATGGATTCAGCTGGGTATGTCCTCCAACATCGATCCGGCCACCTATCGACGGCCTCCGCTGCATGTCATCTTGACGGTCGATGTCTCTGGTTCGATGGGATGGAACGCCAGCAAGACGGACTCTGGAAGTGGCTATGTCACGCCTGGCCGACTTGCGTATCTGCTCGCCAGTCGCATCGCCTCCCAGTGCAATGCCGGGGATCGCGTCTCTCTTGTCACCTATGGCAGCAGCGTCACCACTGTGTTTGCGGGCTTTGGTGGCGACGATCCAGCGATTCTGGATGCCATCTCCGATCTAAGTACCAATGGCTCTACCAACATGGAAGCGGGCCTCCGCCGCGCCTATGAGATCGCGCGCCAAGAGAGACGGAGTGTCGAACAGACTCGGGTCTTCCTCTTTTCGGATGAGCAGCCCAATGTCGGTGCGACCTCTGCAACAGAGTTTCAACAGATCGTCGGTGGCGGCGCCGCAGAAGGAATCGGGATCACGATCTTCGGCCTGGGTCTGGGACACAGCAATGAGCTGGTCGAGCAGCTGAGTCACTTGCGCGGAGCAAACTCTTTTAGCCTGTCGAAGACTCCCGATGTTGACAACCTGATGCAGGACTCCTGGCCGTGGATGGCGAGTCCGCTTGCATATGATCTCAAGGTGCAAGTCACGCCGGCCAGTGGCTTCTCTGTAATCCAAGGATATGGATTCCCAGGCAGCTCGGGAGCGGCTCCGGCTCTCGACGTGTCCACCGTGTTCCTAAGCCGTCGAAAAGGAGCTCTCTTGGTACAGCTCGGTGGCACCGAAACGACTCTGTCTGGCCTGGGCGCAAGCAGCAAGCTGTCATATCTCGATCTGTCAGGAGCGCCACTCTCCGACAACCTCAGCGCAGCGTATGGAGGCCAGCCGCTTGATGCTCGCGACATGTACTTTCAACAGCCTTCCGTCGGGAAGACCGTCGCACTCGCACTCCTGATGAGCAACCTGCGCAGAGCCGCAGAGCTCTATGCAAGTGATCGCGCGGGAGCGGTGACACTGATGGAAAAAGTGGTCCAGCGGATCAGCTCCGATGCCGAAGGCTTTGCAGACTCGACGTTTGATCGCGATGTCAAGCTGGCCAGTGACGTACTTGCGCTGATGAAACAGAATGCGCCGCAAGGGGACTTGTACGGGCGCTAGCGCGCTTCGCAGTCTCTCCCGAATCACGTCACGCTGATTCTCCTACGGTGTGGGATGCGACAATGCCGCGTTCCTGCTTTCCGCGCCGCTCTGCCTGTGAGATGATCCACTGTGGAGTCATCTTCTCGTGACCGATGCTGTGCAGCCCAGTGAGTACGATCAAGTACCGTATCCTTGTGGAGGCCAAGAGCAGACCCATCCTGCGCACCTGGCGACGATGGCGGCGCTGTTTGGACTCACACCGCCTCCGCTTGCTACTTGTCGAGTCCTAGAGCTTGGCTGTGGCAACGGCAGCAATCTGATTCCGATGGCACGCGCGCTACCCCAGGCGACCTTTGTCGGAATCGATCTGTCAGAGCGGCAGATTCGGGTCGGACAAAGCGAGGTCAGCGCCCTTCAGATCCAGAACCTTGATCTCCGTCATCAGAACATTCTCGACTTTGGGAAAGCAGAGCAGCCGTTCGATTACATCATTGCGCACGGAGTCTACTCTTGGGTTCCGGACCCGGTGCGCAAGCGGCTGCTAGAGATCTGTAGTCGCCTGCTCAGCAGCGACGGAATTGCCTACCTCAGTTACAACACCTATCCCGGCTGGCATTTGCGCAATCCCATCCGTGACATGATGCGCTTTCACACCCAGCACATTGCTGATCCCAAGCGGCGGGTGGCCCAGGCCATGGCGATGGTGAACTTTGTCGCATCTTCGATTCCTTCGCATCTTCAGGTGCATCGGAAGAATGTCGAGACAGAGCTTACCCGGCTGCGTGAACTTCCCGCCGACTACCTGCTTCACGATGACCTGGCAGAGATCAATCAGCCGTTTTACTTTCACGAGTTTGTGACGGACGCGGCAGCGCATGGCTTGCAGTTTTTGGCTGAAGCAGACTTCCGCGCGATGCAGGACAGTCGGCTTTCGGCAGAGTCCCGCGCGATGCTGCGGCAGCTTGATGACCTGCACATCATGGAGCAGTATCGTGACTTCATCCTGAACGCTGCGTTTCGGCAGACTCTGCTCTGTCATCATGATCAGCCGATCGATCGACGGCTGCATCCAGCGCTGATGGAACAGTTTCTGGCAAGCTCTCCTTTGCGCTGCAAATCAGCCACTCCCAACCTGACGGAATCCGTAGAGGAAGAGTTTGAAACCAACGCCATCACGCTGTCTCTGTCCGAGCCACTGGTGAAAGCGGCGGTGGTAATTATGAAGGAACATCATCCGCAAGCCCTGCCCTTTGAGGTGCTCTTCGAGGCCGCACTGGTGCGCAGTCAGACCAAGCAGCGAGCCCTGTCCGATCCGCGTTATCTACAAGATCAGCGACGAGAGCTTGGCGAACTTCTGCTGGCCGGCTATGGCGCCGGAGTCCTGAAGCTACAGCTCTTTCAGCCCACATTCTGTCTTGTGCCCGGGGAGTATCCGCAGCTCGATGGGTTCGCGCGGCTGCGCATCGAAGCCAATCAGGAGGCCACGACTCCGCTCCTAGACAACATCCGTTTTGATGAGCCGTTTGGACGACAGCTGGCGCTGCTCTGCAATGGACGGAGGAGCCGCTCCGAGCTGGTCACAGAGATGACCGAGCGCGTCGCTCGTGGCGAGCTTCCCAAAGAGCTACCGGAAGGCCCGATTCCCGATCCAGAAACCCTCCGCAACATGGTGGCAGAGCGTGTCACAGAGTGTCTGGATCGAATCGCCCGCTACGCCCTGTTTGTCCCCAACGAAAAGCACTAAAAGCCAGCGGAGAGGAATCCGGGCAGAGGGCCACTACTGGCATCGCCAAAGCGCCACAGATCTTGCTTCATCGCGCGGGCGATCGACACCAGCAAGTCGCCATGACGGCGATATCCATACTGAAGGAGTCGGCCCGTACTCAGTGCGCCACCACCACGCCCAGCGACGACGAACGGCAGGTTGTCATGACTGTGCGTGTTGCCATCTGAGATCTCGCTGCACAGCACGACCAGCGAATAATCCAGCATCGTCCCATCCCCTTCCGGCCTCTGCTTGAGCTGATCAATCAGATACGCAAACTGCTGTACCCACCAGCGCCGCTGCGCAAAGTAGTCACGAAACTCGCGCTTGCTGCGATCGTGACTGGGTCCGTAGTGCGACGCTTGATGGCTCCGCATGTCGAACTTGGGATCGTACATCTCCGTCGCTGGAAAGCGACTCATGATCAGCTCGCTGGTGTGATGGGAGGCCTGCACCACGCCTACTTTGGTCAGTCCACACGCCATCGCTTGCACCATCAGATCCAGCTGCGCGCGCAGAATCTTGGGAAAATTTCCGGGGTCATACAGCGTCGTCTCGGCCAGTCCGCTCGTGTCAATCCGAGGCTCGGAACAGGTCGCCTTTGGCGGCGGCATCATTCCGGGAATTCCTTTGACGCGCCGCTCGACCTCACGCAGCGCCTCCACATGCAGCTCGAGCTTTTTCTTTTCGACACTCCCAAGCTGACCACGCAGCTCTTCAAGATCCTTCATTGTGGTGTCGATGACGCTCGTCGCCAGATCATCCTGCGTGCCGCCACCGCCGCCACCACCACCGGAGGGATTGGTCTTCCCAAACAAGCGCTCGAACGCCTTCATCGGACTGTCTTCGGGGGTCGCACTCGTCCCAGCGCTGGGATAGGAGACATGCTTGTCTCCGGAAGCGTTGTTGTGATTCGCCATCGCACCCAGATAGACATGCCGAAACAGGGTTCCAGCACCCGCCGTTCGCGCCAAATACTGGTCGATCGATTCACCGTTTCCACCGTCGACAGCCGTGAGAATCTTCTTGGCGCCACCGGGATGGCTACCGCTGTCGGTGGGACCGGATGACAGACCGTTTAGGAACACGCAGTCGTCTTTGAACGTACCTAGACTCTGCAGCTGTTCATTCAGGGAAAAGCCGCGCTCCGCGCCCATCAAGTGCCACAGGCTCGCGCTGCCATCTGCGGCGGGTCCAGCGACGCCATCTGGGAAGTAGAAAAAGATCACGCGCCGTGCTCCACCGGATGGAGCAGCCAGCGCACTGCGCATCGAAACGGACAGTCCACCAAGTGGAATCGCCAGCGCTGAAGCGGCAGCCGCACGAAGGAGTGATCGTCGAGAAAATGCGCTCATGGGAAGCTCCTTAGTGGGCCTTCACTCACAGCGGCCCGGAATAGGAATCCTTCGCTCTCGGTCACGGACAGAATCAGCTCGCGCAGGTTGTATCCAGAGTCACGAAAGCGACTCTGCAGCTTCCACAATGTGCAGAGATCCTCGGCGACATCTTCTTGGGCGCCCCGGACATAGCGGACTGTCTTGCGGACAAAGCAGCTGCGCGCTCGATCGGACTCTGCGAGCATCGCGCCCAGCTCCTTCAGGCTGGAATAGGGGGCGTGGGTCAGCGAGCCCAGGGCCTCCCGATCATTGAGATCTCCGACGCTGTCAATCGGTCGACCGTTCTCTGCTTCCCGCCACTTGCCAATCGCATCGTAGCGCTCAAAGCCAAATCCCAGATCATCGATATACTGGTGACAGCTCTTGCAAAACGCGACGCTGGTGTGCTGGCGGAATCGCTCGCGGGTGGTCGCATTGGGATCGACCGCCGGAACTCCGCCCGCATTGGGAGGTGGTGGCGGAAGCTCCTCGCAGAGCAGCTGTCTGCGGACAAACAGACCGCGCCGAATCGGTGAGCTCTGATCGGAGTGGGAATAGCTTCCCAGCACGCTCGCATGACCCAGGACTCCTGAGCGTGGCAGCGGACCATAGGACTGCTTGGACAGCTCACTTGAAACGACTCCGCCGACTCCGTACAGCTTGGCCAGATCTGCATTGAGGAAAGAATAATCGGCCGTAAACAGCTCCTCAAAGCGCCCACTGCCATCGAACGCCACGTGGGAAAACAGCCGCTGCGTCTCGTCGGCCATGGCGCTGCGCAGAGTCGCCGAAAACTCGGGATACAGGATCGTACTCTTGTTGTTGGTCAGGATGTCTTCCGCACCCAGATAAGCGAGTCCAAACGCACCGATGACCTCACGACTGCGCGGACTTTTCAGCAGCCTCTGCGCTTGCTCTCGAATCGCTGGCCCCGACGAGAGATCCCCACGCGCAGCCGCCGCAAACAGCTCCTCGTCCGGCATGCTGCCCCAGAGCAGATACGACAGCGCACTGGCCACTTCATAGGAAGTCAGGAGATAGGTTCCGTCTCCTTGCAGCTCTCCCACCTCGGAGCGATACAGGAAGTTTGGACTGGTCAGGAGTGCCTGTACTGCCGCAGAGATCCCGTCGGAAAACGTCTTCTGTTTGGCGATCAGCGCTTTGTACCTGCCAAGCTCTGCATCACGGAGCGGACGACGAAAAGCCCGCAGTCCGAATGACTTCAGAAACTGATCCGCACAGATCTCGGTTCGTCCTCCGCTCGCATCACAAGGGAGTACCGAAGCCAGGTTGTCGGTGACTTGTTTCGACGCGATGGCGGCTCCTTTGCGGTATCCCTCCAGGTGCTGTTCCGAGACAATTCTCCCGTCGGAGTGGTTGTCAAAGCCATAGCCCTCTGGCCGCGCATCGGGCGGCAGGTCCGCCGTCAGATCCAGCGGCGCACTCCCCGGCTTGCACGTGACCGTCAACACCGAGTTCTGTCCCCCAAAGCCATCGGGCATCGAGCGCGGATTGCTCGCATCTGCAATCCAGTCCTTCTCATCCAGCACAAACTTGTAGGAATAGGAGCCGGGGTCAAGCGCGCGCACCAGCAGCCAGCGCTTGTCGGTCGCAGAGTACGTTAGGGGCCAGCCCCCCGCTGCGATCGTCCCCGCCCAGCCGTTGAAGCTGCCCGCGACATGCACCGAGCGGAGCGTCTTGCCCATTGGAGCGTACGAAAACGACGGCAGCGCGCACGGCCCACCACTTTTAGGAAGCAGATCTTGGAGCGTGTTTTGATATTCCCGTCGGGTCAGTAGCCGCAGTCGCCGCGTTCCCAGGCTCCGCTCTGCACAGGTCGGTGGTCCTGCTTGCATTCCGGCCCGAATATACGCCGTCAAATATTGCGGACACCGTCCGTTACAACGACCGGGACTGCCGGGCGGCATCCGCTCGCTGATGATCTTGTGCAGCTCTTCATCGCTCTTGGTGCTCGGAGCCAGCGCCGGGGCCGACACGCCCTGCCCTCTAGTGCCATGACAGACCGAGCACATCTCCACGTAGAGCGCCGCGCCTTTGGCCACCGCATCGGGATCATGCGCAACGGTGTCGTCAAGCTCCGTGCCAGTGCAGCCCCCTAAAGCCAGCGAAGAAAGCAGCGTGACCGCTACCAAGATTCGGTGCGACAGACCGCGCACCGACGACAACAATTGGGCGAGTGTCTTCACAACCCGGAGCGTACAGGAAGCCGGAAGCAGAAGGACTCCCGTTTGCGAAGAAAAAACAGCGGACGCTACGGAACGGTGGCGGTCAGGCTGCGGTCACGTCCCGAGTCGGCAGAGTGGCAGCCCTCGCAGGTTGGATTGGCGACGCCGAAGTACGGCACATCGGGAAGTCCGGTGGTTTCGTACCAAGTCCACGTCTCTGCCCCCGACCCCGCCCGCGTCTTCACCGCCACTGCATAGCCGTACAGGCTGGGATCTTTATACAGCTCCTTTACAGACATCGCACCGACGGTCATTGGGAAGCTACTGCCGCGTCGCGCCTGTAAATACTTGTCGTTAAAGTAGCTGCGGACCCGTCCCCCATGCGAGCGCACCGAGTCGTGTACTGCCGATTCCTTGGTCCAGGTTAGGTAGCCGCCCTGCTGTAGGAATGCGGTGATTCCGTCCTTCGATGCGGTGATGGTCTTGCCATCGTTTCCGACCGGCACAGCGACGGCTTCGGGGTCGGCACCGCTGTCACTCCCACAGCCGCTGAGCCAGGCTCCCAAGACCACGGCGACCCCAAGCTGCGGCACTCTGCGGAACGCGCTCTGCATACTTCCTCCTATTTGATCTTTGGTCGTGGGGCGGGAGTCCGTCTGGCCAACAGCTCGCCACTACCACGCGCGGACTGCCGAGCAGACAGAGGCGCTTGGGAGACATCGATCACCGCCGCTGCAAACGCCTCTGCGGCTGCTTCACACGCGGACAGAGAGCCCGAAAGATACGCGCCAGCGAAGTTTGTTTCCGTTGGTGGACCAAAGAACTTGCACAGCTTTACACCGCCCGCTTTTAAGGCTGCATCGACCGCAATCATCGCTTCCAGCGGAGGCGCAATCAGATACGCTAGCGGCTCTCCGACCGGAACACCGGCCAGCTGCGACAGATAGCGCCCCGTCGCCCGAACGACATGAGGAAAGAAGCAGAGCGTGCCATCGGAATCGGCGGAATAAAACCACGCTTCATCGGCCAGGGTGCGCTGACAAGCAGCAAGCGCGTGATGCACTTCGTCAATGTCATGACTCGCGTAGCAGCCGATCACCTCTCCTGACAGCGGTCCCGAGGCATGCGCAGCGCCAGCGTAAAACGACTTGGCATAGACCACCTCGACCTCGGCGGCCTTGGTTCCTTCATCCAGTGCGACATACAGCGCGTCATCACTGGTGCAGGTGATAAAGCCCACCGAGCGTCGTCCCGCCGGCAGTCCCAGCGCCTCGGCCAGCGGCTCAGCGACGGAAGCAATCGTCCGCACCGATAACACCTGTGGCGGAACCGGATGAAGCGAAAAGCGCGCAGGAATGGACGCCACGTGTGACTTCTGCTGCGCCTGCGCCGCCGGACGGCTCGGTCGGTCAAGTGTGTCAGCCATATGCAGCGCCTTATATCACAGGCATCAAAAAACTGAGGCAGGCCATCGCGTCTGGCGGCATCGCGGCGACACGGGCGCGCCACCAGCCCGTGTGGGCATAGGGATTGCAAAATAGCGTGAGCAGGCTCGGAAACTTCATGTCAACGCGACTCGCTATCCCCGCTGCGCACGCCTTCACCCGGTCAACCGGCTTGGCGTCGCTCGCTTTTGTGGCGGGACTTTTCCTGACTGGCTCTTGGCCGCAGCTGTGTGTCGCTCAGCCCGCTGCCGCAGTGCCTGCCCCGCTGCCGCTGTGGAATCAGCTGGAGCAGACGCACAGCGAGCTGTCGCAGCGGGTCACTCAGCGCGAAACCAGTCAGCGCGAGCTCAAGCAGCGCGAGGTCGCCCAAGCCAAGCTGGTGGAGCAGATTGAGCAGCTGAAGGCCCAGCCAGCGGGCCCGGTGCGAGATCTGCGGCTCGACGGACTGCTCGCGCAAGCCAAGGATCGCGCCGATGAGCTGTCGCTGCGATCGACGCAGCTGCAACAGCTGAGCACGCAGCTCTCGATTCAGCAGCGGAAGCTACTCGGGCTGTGCGATCGGATGCTCGCCGGGGAAGGTGGGGCAGTGGACTCAGGCAAGCGGGTGTTCGTGCTGCGGCTGCGGGCGCAGCTGAGCGAGCAGCTCTATGCCGATGAGCCAGAGCGACTGCGGACACTGACCCAGTCGAGTGCGGCCTTGGAGAAAAAGTCCGCTCCATCCGACGATCCCCAAGGGCTGCGCGAGCGGGCGGATCTGCTGCGCGACTCAGCCGACAAGCTGCTGCGGGAGATGCAGCGACTCAAAGAGCGACGAGAGACACTGATCTCCCGACAGCGAGTGCGGCAGCGGGCGGCCTCTGTCGATGAAGATCTGTTTGCCGAGCAAGCCACCGCCCGACGAGGTAGCTCGACCTCGTTTGCGACTCGCGCGGAAGCCAAAGCCGCCGATGCAGCCGTACCGCCACCACTCAGTGGACCGGGCACCCCGATCGGAGCGGCTCCAGCGACAGTAGATCAGCCACGAGACGTAGGCGCGCTACGGACTTCGCTCGACCCGGCAATGCTCGATCCACTGCTTACGCGCGACGGAACAGTGGATGCAACGGTGCAAGCGGGCGCGCTCCTCCGGGCCGAGGGAGAGCTTCGCAGCCTCGCCGAGCAGCTTCAGCGTCGCGCCACCCAGCTGGAACAGCAAGCCGCGCAGCTCACCGGCAAAAAGTAACGCCAGTCCTTTCCCAATCCGCAAACGCCCACACGAAATTTGTTGCTGTGTCTGGCTGGTTGGATCTTGGATCATCATCTAACTCCCGCTTTGGGTAGTCGTCCGCTCAACTTCTCGCCGCTTCGAGGTCAGCATGTCACGTCGTCTCCACCTCACCACGCTCTCTCTCGGCTTTTTGGTTTCGCTGTCCTGTAACTCGGCTCGCATCAACGAAGCGCCTGAGTGTGCCGCTGGTGACACCAGCTGCGACGGCACCACCATCACCAAGCCCCAGCCCAAGCCCATGCCTGGCTCGTCGAAGATTCGCATCGGTCCCAAGGCGCCGATCGGCTTTGACACCAAGCAAGATGGCTCGTACGGCGTTCAGACGGACAAAGACGGCAACGTCATCCTTGATCCAGCGGGCAAGATCGCGACCACCACGCCGGTCATCTGGGTCGCCAACAGCAGCGAGGGCACCGTCTCGAAGATCGACACCCGCAAGATGGTCGAGGTCGCCCGCTACTACACCTATCCCGGCGGCGGCGCTGACCCCAGCCGCACCACCGTCGGCTTGCAAGGCGATGTGGTCGTCGCCAACCGCGCCTCCACCGGAGGCAACAAAGCCTCCGCCGTGCGCATCGCCGGCGATCGCGCAAGCTGCATCGATCGCAACGGCAACGGCGTCATCGACACCTCTGACAACAGCATGCCCGGCCAGGCTGCGACCCCGATTCCGTGGCCGACCGACAAGCCCAACGATCCGCCCGACGAGTGCATCTTGTGGATGACGCCGCTGACGCCCAACTCGTATCCGCGCGCGGCGGGCTATAACGCCGGCTTTGCCGAGGGCGACACCTACATCTACATCGGTCTGTACAGCAACCGCCAAGTGGTTCGCCTCGATCAGCGCACGGGAAAGATCCTCAAGACCATCGATGTCAGCCCCGCGATGCCTTACGGCTTGGTCATCGACAAGAACGCCGATGTCTGGGTCCGAGGCGCCGAAGGCAGCCTGGCGCGCATTCAGGTCAGCAAGGCCGATGCGGTCGAGCTCTTCAGCGGCTCACTCGCTCCCCCGTGTCCATACGGGATCGCCGCCGATGCCCGTGGCTACATCTACACCGCCGGCAGCACCTGCGTGTCACGGCTCGATCCGGTCGCTCGCACCTGGGAAAAGCTCGATCTGCGCAGCTACGGCTCATCCTTTACGCGCGGCCTCGCGCTCGACAGCAAGAACCAGCTGTGGGTCGCCGACACCAGCGCCGGCATGTTCCACGTCGACGCCTCGGGTCCGATGATGGTCTACAAGGGCAAGACCGCCAACCTGTCATCGAACAACGTCGGCGCCGCAATCGACTACGACAACCGCCCGTGGATCATCAGCCAGGCCAACAGCATGGCGTACAAAGTGGACCCGGCTGACTACTCCACCCAGTCCATTCGCGTCGGCACCGGCCCATACACCTACAGCGACATGACCGGTTATCAGCTCCGCAATGCCGCCGCTCCAACGGGAGTCTGGCGCTACACGGTCCAGGGCTGCGGCGGCAGCAACCGCACCAAGTGGATCAACCTCGACTGGCAGGCGATGGTCGGCAACGGCACCGAGGTCGTCATCAAGCTGCGCTCTGGCTACACCAAAGAGGAAGTCGCCGCAGCCAAGTGGACCCAAGTCGCCAAGGTTCCCTCTGACATGACGCCGGTATCGCTCGAGATTCCAGCCGCTGCCGGCCCGATGCTCCAGGTCGAGTTCAGCATGCGCGCCGCCAGTGTCGAGCTGACCCCGATCCTCTCGGGTGTCACCTTCAGCTACGACTGCATCTACGGCTAGCCCACCCCGCCTCTTTCTCCGATTCATCACCTCGCAGGAGGGTCTGGACCCTCTTTCACCCATGCACTGCAGGGGATCGGAAGGGTCTGGACCCTAGTTCACCCATGCAGCACAGGGGGTCGGAAGGGTCTGGACCCTCTTTTGCCCAGGTAATGCAGGGTAGCGTACCTCCGCAGACTCTCCCGCCCTGGCGCAAGCGCCTCGCAGCGCTGCGTAGGTCGTGCCCGCACGAAATTCCACACCCGATCCCCAGGCGTTGCTACTATCTAGCCAGACTGTTGTGTTAAGGCGTGCAGAGACGGAGTTTGGGATGCTCTGCGGCGAGCTGCTCGCCGACCTGGAGCGCTATCGGCCAGCCCTGCCGGCGCAGGCTGGTGAGGCGGCGATCTTGGAGCAGCTGCAAAAGCGCATAGACGTTCGCCTGACCGAGCTCTATCGGGAGTTTCGCGTCGAGGAGTCGGAGAGCAGCCTGGCCCAAGACCAGCAGCTTGCGCTCTATAAGCGAGAGGTCGAAGCCGTGCTGCTCCCGCGCTATTCACGGATCGCGCACCTCCAGAACCAGCTGGAACAGGCGCCGCGCCGCGCCGGACAAGGTCGCGATCTGTACAACCGCCTGAGCTACACCCTCGGCTTCTTCCTCCTTGGCCTGTTTATTGTCTGGGCGCCGTTCATTCCCATCTGGGAGAAGTGGATTCCGTTTGCGCTGGCGGCTCTGGCACCGCTGCTAAGCCCCTTCCTTCCCGATCTGTATGGCATGTGGCTACAGCAGAAGCATCAGGTCGCGCTGTTCGGTCTGCATGAAGACCTCGACAAGCTGGGCAGAGCCCTGCCGCTGCCGACAATCTCCGATTCCAGAGATGGAAGACACCTGATGGAAGGGGTCAAGTCAGCGTCCGCACCTGGCAGCGCTGCGGCGGCTCACCGCGCGGCAAGCAAAGAGACTTCCTAACGGCTTCATATTTCTTGGGATTCCTTCCTTCACCCAATCAGGAGTCAGCATGGAGACACTGCTTCGCATCCTCAAGTATCTGCTCAGTCGGCGCTGGTTTAGCATTCCGCTGGCGCTGTTCCTTGGTGGCTACTGGCTCACTTCGTGCTGCACGGTGTACATCGGCCCGGCAGAGGTAGGAATGCGGCAGGTCCACTTTGGGAGTGGATCAGGAATCCACAAAGTGCCGCTCCGAACGGGCACGCATCTGGTCATTCCCAACTATGAGCGCGTCCACGTATATCCGACCGACTTGCAGGCACTCAATCGCTCTGCCACGCCCAGTGAACACAGCCAGAGCGGCAGCACTTCGGGGCCGGTCGTCATCCAGACTGCCGACAGCTACAAAGTCTCTGTCGATGCGACCATTCTGTATCGGATTCAAGATCCGCATCGCGTCATCACCACGATTGGGCCGGGGAAGATGTATGAGCAGACTGTGGTGATGCCTCGGTCGGACTATATCCTTCGCAAGGCACTGGGCGAGCTGACTGCGGAGGAGTTTTACCAAGGTGACAAGCGGCTGAAGCAGACCAAGCTCGCGACGGACCTGCTGCGAACAGAGTTCGGGGAGACAGGGATCGAGCTGGTGAAGATCCTGATCCGCCAGTTTTCCTACGACAAGGCCTATCAGCATCAGATTGAGCAGCGAAAAATCCAGGATCAGACCGTTCTCAAGAACCGCGCAGAGAGTGCTGCCGCCCGTGAAGATGCCCACAAGCGAGAGATCATCTCGATCGGACAAGCAGCGGTGCAGGTCGCGCGGGAAAAGGGAGCCAGTGAGGTCGCGCAGCTGATCTCCGATGCCAACTTGTATCAGCGAACCAAAGCGGCGGAAGGGGATCTGCTGGTCAAGAGCGCGCAGGCGCAAGGCACCGAGCTGGAAAACCGCGCGCTGGAAGGTGCGGGTGCGCAAGCGATGGTGGGACAGAAGCTGGCTGACTTGATGAAGGGAGTCCGCGTCATCATCGTTCCCTCGACGGGACAAGGTAGTACCAACCCGCTCAACATGAGTGAACTCCTGCATCAGTTTGAGGTGAAGTAATGCGCCCCCCCAACCTGATTCCCAACCTGATTCCTAAGCTCTTATTGTGTCTGCTGCCGCTGCTGACCCAGCTGGGCTGCACGACCTACACCACCGAGAGTACCGAGGTCGGTGTCCGGACCCGCAAGATCTTCGGCGCCGGCATCGAGCAGAAGGTCTACGATCCCGGCGCAACCTATGTGTTCTTTCCCTGGCTGTCGGACTGGGCGACGTTCGACATCATGATCCAGAAGCTCGAGATGACCTCTGCCAAGGAACGAAGTGAGCGCTCTGGCGACGACGCGATCGTCCTAAAAACCACCGACGGAAACGACATCAGCATCGACATCACTGTGACCTGGCACATCAATCGCGACCAGGCTCCGCAGATCTTGGCGCGTGGTGGCAGAAGTACTGCGATCATCAAAGAGGAGCTGGTCCGTCCCGCCTGTCGTGCCTATCTCCGCGATGCGTTCAATGAGCTGCACTCCGAAGAGTTTTTTGATCGCAAGCGGCTGCTGGAAAAAGCCGAGAAGGCGAAGAAGAAGCTGACAGAGGAGCTGAGCGGAGAAGGAATCGTGATCCTCGACGTAATGCCGGTGGAGCAGCGCTTCAATCCCGAGTACGAGCGGGTCATTCATGAGCGCAAGATTGCCGAGCAGAATGCCGAGCGACTGAAGAGTGAAGCGCAGGCGGCGGAGGCGGAACAGAGTCGGCTGCTTGAGAAAGCGCGTGGGGATGTGCAAGCGCAGATTGCCGAGGCCAAAGGTCGGGTCGAGCGCATCCGCATCAGTGCCGATCGGGCGCTGTATGAAAACGAGCGCTCTGCCAAAGCCCTGCTGGTCGAAGCGAGTGCGCGTGCCAAAGCGATCGAGAAGCAGAACAAAGCCATGTCCGGAGCCGGCGGTCGCACGGCAGTGAAGCTGCGGATCGCTGAAGCGCTGGCCGGAAAGCCGATTCTGATCGTGCCGGCAGCAACAGGAACCAACATTCAAAAGCTCGATGTCACCCGCATCGTCGAGGCCGTCATTGCCAAAGAGGCGACGAGCAGCTCTTCCAGCCACGACAGCGACTAGCGCGAACATCCCCAGTGGCCGAGTGAGTCCGAATCGTGGGAAGATTGGCACTGTGCCAGCCAGTCAGCCCGAGATTCTGTCGAAGCTTCCGCCGCTAGGGCCCAGGCTCCGTCGCATCGTGATTCATGCTTGGGACGGCTTTTGGGCGGACCGCTGCTCTCTGGCGGCGGCGTCGCTGTCGTATCAGACGGCGCTCGCCCTGGTGCCGCTGCTGGCGATTGCGCTCGCGCTCCTCAAATACAGTGGACAGCTGGAGGACAGCTCGCGCCTGCTGTCGGTGGTGGTGCAGCAGGTGTTTCCGTCGTCGCAGGAAGCGCAGGGCGAGGTGGTGGGGCGACTGTCGACTTTCTCGCGCAACTTCACTGCTGGCGGACTCGGAAGCTTCGGCATCGTCGCGGCGCTGGCGGTCGGCTTTTTCCTGTTTCTGTCCGTCGAGTCGATCTGGAATCACATCTGGGAGTCCCACCGCGAGCGCACCTACGTCGAGCGATTTTTGCTGTTCTACACCGGCATCACGCTGCTGCCGTTTGTGGTGACGCTGTCGTTTGTCCAGACCGAGAAGCTGTGGGGCGGTTTTGCGGTGTTTCTGCCCTATCTGTCACCACTGCTGACGACGATTATGCTGACGCTGGCGAATCGACTCATCCCGACGCTGCGTGTGCCCTGGAATGCGGCGCTCGCGGGGGGCGCAACGGCGGCGGTGCTGCTCGAGATCAGCAAGTTCGGCCTGGGCCGCTACCTGTCGTGGGTGGCGACGAGCTACAAGTCGATCTACGGAGCCCTCGGGGTGCTGCCGCTGTTCCTTCTGTCGATTTATTTGTGGTGGCTGATTGTGCTGTGGGGCGTCGAGGTGTCGCGGGCGGTGCAGCGTCTGCCATGGCAGCTGCGGTTTCACGATGACACGACCAGCCATGACGCCCAGCTGACGATCAGTGGGCCGCTGGCGGCGCGGCTGCTGACCGACGTGGCACGGCACTTCAAGCTCGGCAGCAAGAGCCTGCCCGTCGATGAGCTGATGCAGCGGCACGGGCTGCCCGAGAGCGTGGTCCGCAAGATCTTAAGCCGACTCGCCAAGGAGGGTCTGGTCATCGAGCATGAGGACGGCTATCTGCTGGCCAAGCCCCCCGAGTCGATCCGCCTCGAGGAAGTGCTCCAGCTGTTTCAGCCGGTGCAGTATCAACACTCAGAGACGGAGCCGGATCAGCTCGATCAGGTGCTGGCGAAGCTCGAAAAACAGCAGCAAGAGTCGCTCGGTACGACGACCTTTGCGAGCCTGATTTAGGCGCTTACTTGGCTGGTGCTGGCGCTGGGGTTGGCGACGGGGCCGGCACAGCATTCGACACGCCTGCTGCCGGATCGGTGATCGTCATGGGAACACCGCCCTGCCCCATCGCTACGCCGTCGCGGTACTCGATGTGGGAGTCGGCCTCGCCGGTTTCGCGAAAGAACGTCCAGACGCCTTCTCGTCGGCCTTCGCTGTAGGTTCCGGCGGACTTCTTGTTGCCGTTTTCCCACCAGTCAACAAACTGGCCATGCTTGGTGCCGTCGGGACGCTGACACCACGCCGAGACATACGTCTGATACGAGACGCCACGTGATAGCTCCGTGCCTCGCTGACAGGTCACGGCTTTGGTCGAATCGGTGATGCGCGCCGGCTCATTCAGCGGAGGACTGCTGTGAGCACAAGCGACAAACCAGAGCGCAAGAGTCGTCACGGCTACGGAACGGGGCTTCATAGGACGCAGCCTACCACAGCACATCGCACCTGCCGCCGCCCGCCCCTCACCGCTTGCTGGAACTTGCCCGAGCGCTGATGATCGATGGAATGAGGGGTCTACGACGCGCGCTGCCCGGGCTGGTGGCGGCCATGTTGGGGTTGGGAATGGTCAGTCCGCGCCGGCTGCATGCTGAGACTCAGCCGTTTGTGGTGCCGATCATTCGACCGAACATTGGCCTGCTGGCGCTGCTGACGGATGAAAAAGAGCGCGGCCTGGCGTTCCATCTTCCCCTCGGTGCGGCGATTGGCTGGTCGGGATCGGGCTTTGGACGCATCTTCGGGGCGACGCCGTGGGTCTTGCCCGAGCTTGGCTACGAGCTGCGCACGAGCGGTCACCACGACAGCCACGTTGCTTCGATCGGCTGCGGCATTGGCTACGGCGTGCTGGCTCCGATCATTGGTACGTATACGCCGCGCGTTCTCATCGGCTGGGCGGACGGACAGACGGCGGTGGGCTTCCGCCATGGCATTGCCTTTCACGCGCTGATGACCGCAGTCAGCCTCGAGGTGTCGCATCAGGTCCTACACGTCGGCGAGTCCTTCAGTCATGAGATTCAGCTGACGGCGGGCCTGAACCTTGGGCCCCTGCTGCTCGCGGCGCTGTGGTAGCTGCCCGGCGTACATCCGAACCTGCGCGCGCTGACTGGACGCAAGATCCGGCCTTTCCGCTGCACGACGAACCTGCTAGAGATTCGGAATGCGTCTTCCCAACATGGCCAGTGTGGGCTTCTCCAAGCGCATGCTGCGTCGAGTCATCGTGGCCGGCATGGCGCTCGGACTCGTACTCGGCCACTCGTGCAGTGACATCACCTCGACCACGCTGCTGTGCGAGGACGCAGCCGCCCGCATCTACGCGTGCTGCGACCGCCATGCCGCCATCAACTGCAACGAGAGCGGCTGCGGCTCCCAGCACCCCAACTTCACCCCCGAAACCGCCAAGTGCCTGCGCACCGCCAGCTGTGCCGCCCTTCAAAAAGCCGGTCTGTGCGAGGTCCCCGACTGGCAGTTTTCGATCGGAACCATCTGCCACGACGGCCAGGCCAGCTGTCCCGCCGACTTCGGGAGCTGTCCGCCGACCTTGGTTGAAGCCTGCGCCGCACTCGGGAGGCTGTCATGCCCGTGATTCGTCTCGTCGTGCTGATGATGGGGCTGTTTTTGACCGAGGTAGCGCTGGCACAGACCGAGCTGCCGCCGGAGCCCCCTGCCGTGCCGTCCGAGTCACCGCCCGACGCACTTGTGCCAGTGGCCAGCGACTCTGAAGTTCCGACGACGCGGATGGCTTCGCCAAGTCGCTTTGAAAAGCCCAAGCTCAGCCTCGGCTTCGTGGCGGGTGGATCGCTTCAATACCTGATTGAGACGCCCTTTCTGTCCGGTGGTGGAGAGCTGCGGATTGGGGCATTGACGCGCCGCGTCGAAGTCACGGCTCGGCTCCGGTTTCTCGCGGGGCGCTCGCTCGCGGGACTGGTGCTGCTACAGCCATCGCTGACGCTGGGCGTGATGTTCCCGGTGAGCAGTCGCGTCCGAATTGGGGTCGATCTGGCCGTCCCGCCGCTGGTCCGGGCGATGCTGATTCGTTACGCCACCCGTCCCGCCTGGGGCCAGGCGCTGCTCGCCGGTGTTGGCATGGAAACCAACGTTGACATCGTTCAGGGGCCGGGCAGCCGCGCGCTGTTTTGGGTCGGCACCCTCGGCTTCGATCTCACATCCGTCAGACCAGCTGGCGAAGGCAAAGAAATTGTCCTGGGCCCTAACCTCTTTACCGGCCTGGGATATCGCCTCTAAACCTCTCGACAAGCGATCGCACAAAGCGAATGGACAAACATCGACGACCTGACTCGCGGTCTGCGGAAGGCAGCGGACTGATCCGCGAGCAGCTGACTTTTGCAGACAACTCCGTCGCGGCAGCGCTGTACGGACAGAACAACGGCCACCTGCGGCTGATCGAACGACAGCTCGGTTTGTCACTGCATGCGCGCGGCAACGAGCTGTCGATCATTGGATCGAAAGAGGGCGTCGAGCTGGCCCACCGACTGCTCGAACAGCTGCGGAGCATGCAGCAGCAAGGTCGAGCCGTGACGACGGACGATGTCGTGCGCGGCCTGCAGATGCTCCAGCACGACAAGGAAACGGCCGTCAGTGACGTGCTTCGCGATGCAGTTGTCGTCGCCAATCGCAGCCGCCCGGTCATTCCCAAGAGCGTCGCCCAGCAGCGCTACCTCGACGCCATTCGCAGTGAAGACGTGGTGTTCGGGATCGGACCGGCGGGAACGGGCAAGACCTATCTGGCGATGGCGATGGCGGTCAAAGCGCTGATCGACAAGCAGGTGCGGCGGATTGTCCTGTGTCGGCCCGCCGTCGAGGCTGGTGAGAAGCTCGGCTTTCTGCCCGGGACCATGCAGGACAAGGTCAATCCGTATCTGCGGCCGCTGTACGACGCGCTGAACGACCTGCTCGACATGGAACGGGCGCAGCTGCTGATCGACCGAGGCCAGATCGAGGTCGCGCCGCTGGCCTTTATGCGGGGACGGACGCTCAATGACTCGTTTGTGATTCTCGACGAAGCGCAGAACACCACCGGCGAGCAGATGAAGATGTTTCTGACCCGACTTGGCTACGACAGCAAGGCGGTGATTACCGGCGACATCACGCAGATTGACCTACCGACGCGCGGACAGAGCGGACTCGTCGAAGCCATGCGGCTCCTCAGCGGCATCGTCGGCATCGAGTTCGTCCACTTCAGCGAGGTCGATGTCGTACGTCATCCGCTCGTCGCTGCAATCATTCGTGCGTACGACCGCGCCAGTGACGCTCGCGATGCGCAAAAGCCAGCGGTATAAGGAAGATCATGCTGCCCAACTCACCGATGCGTCGCTTGCTCGTTGTTTTCGCGATCTTGCTGCTGCTGCCAGCGGTCGCGGCGGCGGAACCTCTGGAAACCGACCTGGGCACCCGGCTCGCCACCGCGCTGACGGCTCAGTCTGGCTCGCTGCGGCTGGCCTTTTTGCTGTCGTTTCTCGGCGGACTCGCGACCAGCCTGACTCCGTGCGTCTATCCGCTCATTCCGATTACCATCAGCCTGTTCGGAGCCCGGGAAGCCCCGCGCGCGCACGCCCTGGGGCTGGCCGCTTGTTACGTCGGAGGCATTGCCGCCACCTACACCACGCTCGGCTTGGTGGTGGGCTTGGTCGGAGGTCAGTTCGGCGCGTTTATGACCAGTCCGTGGCTGATCATTCCGGTCGCGCTGTTCTTTCTGCTGATGGCCGCGTCGATGTTCGGTGCGTTCGAGCTGTCGCTGCCCAACGAGCTGCAAGGCAAGCTGTCGCAGATCGGCGGGCGCGGTCCACTCGGTGCTTTTCTGATGGGCCTGGTCGCGGGCATCGTTGCTGCGCCGTGTACGGGACCGCCGCTGGCCGCGCTGCTGGTCTTTGTCAGCACCCAGCGCTCGGTGTTCATCGGAGGTTCCCTGCTGTTCACCTATGCACTCGGGATGGGCGTCCTATTTTTCGTGATTGCTGGCTTTGCGCTCAAGCTGCCGAAGTCGGGCGCGTGGATGGATGGTGTCAAAGCGGTCTTCGGAGTGGTGATGATCGTCGCTGCGCTGTACTACCTGCGCAACATCACGCCGCTTCTGCGCAGCGTTGGCAAGAGCAGCTACTCGTTTCTTCTGTCCCAAGGTGCGCTGGTGGTTGTGGGAGTCTTGATGGGCGCGTTGACGCTCAGCTTCTCGGGGGGGCTGCTCCACGCTCTGCGCAAAGGGGTTGGGGTGCTGCTGATGGTTGCTGGGCTGTACGGAGCGGTGGCATGGTCGCTGGCGCCGCGCGGCAGTCTCAAGTGGATGACCGATGAAGCAGCAGCAGTGGCCAAAGCGCGCAGTGAGGGCCGTCCGCTGCTGGTCGACTTTGGCGCCGAGTGGTGTCCGCCCTGCAAAAAGATGGAATCGAACACCTTCCCGGATGAAGGCGTGCAGCGCGAGCTGGGTCGCTTTGTGCTGCTGCGCATCGACTGCACCCATGAAACCGAGCAGAACCAGGCGCTGCAAGTGAAGTATCAATCGCAGACTCTGCCGTCGGTGCTTGTATTTGATCGCAGCGGCAATCGGACCGGCTGGTTTCGCGAATACACGCCACCTGAAGCGCTCCTTTCTGTGCTGCTCAAGACTCCGTAAGCCATGGCGCTGCCCCGATCCGCAAAGTCCGCGCCGCGTCGCCCTGGCAAGCCAAGTGGCACATCAAGTGGCAAGCCAAGTGGCAAAAACGATGACAGCCAGCAGCCGGCTCTGCACTCTCCGCAAGAAGGTGGGCGGACGAAGATTCCCGAGCTGCTGGCCGAGCTGGAAGAAGCAGCCAAGACACTCGAAGTCCGCGTCACCTATGAAGCGATGAGCGGCGAGCTGGGCGCAGGTGGCTTGTGCAAAGTCAAAGGAGAGTGGCGCGTCATCATCGACAAGCGAGCCACTCCCGGCGACCGACTGTCGATTTTGGCGCTGGCACTGAGCCGAGTTCCGCGCGAAGGCGTGACCGTCTCGCCAGCGGTGGAAAAGCTGCTGACCGATGTGAGGCCACGCGCAGTGTCCCTGGAAGACGCTGCAGAGTCCGAGCCGACCGCAGCCGGTCTGGGCAGCTAACCGCGCGGACTTGCAGCTACTGACTGGTGAGCCGGCCAAACACCTGCGGACCGTTGCGCGTGATTGCGGGAACCAGGCCACCTTCTCGCTGCAGTGCGGAGATCAGCAGCGTCGTTCCTTTGGCCTGGAAGCGCCGACCGGTGCGAACGTGGGTCACTTCTCCACTGAGATCGACCGACAGCTCGTCATCGTCGCCGGTCAGCTCGTAGAACTCGTCGTCCGTCACCACCAAAAACGGCAGCGCTTCGTTGACGAGGTTGCGCTTGTGAATGAACGCGTAGCTCTTGGCAATCACCACCGCGATGCCAGCGCCCTTCAGCGCCCACACCGCTTGCTCGCGACTTGAGCCAGAGCCCCAGCCCTCTTCAGCGACGACGATGTTCTGACCGGCCCGCGCAAGGTTTGCAAAGCCCGGACGAACGAACTCGAAGCAGTGATCACCCAGCTCTTTGAAGTCGGTGAGGTGGCAAAACTGACCCGGAATGATCGCGTCGGTGTCGATGTGATTGCCAAAGCGCTGCGTGCGACCCACGACTGTCACCGGAGCGACGCTGCTGGCACGGGCGGTGCTCGGTCCCGACTCGGCAACTGTCGCGACCTCGGGCTCACTCAGTGTCACCGCTGGCAACGACTGCTCGCCACGACGCAGGATGCGCAGATAGCGGTCTTGATCGATCGAAGCGAGCAGCTCACGCGGGTCCCGGACCACCATCCCCAGCGACGCCGCAGCCACCGATGGACCCGAAGCCAGCCAGGCCAGCGAGCCTTCGCCCATGCGGTTCGGATAGTTGCGATTTTGCGACGACAGCCATGTCTCGCCCTTGCCGGCCCGCTGACTCGCCACCCCAAGACACATCGAGCAGCCGGGCGGATCAATCTGAAACCCGGCCTGCTCATAAAAACGCCACAGCCCCGCTTCGTACAGCCGCCCTTGAATCGACAGATCCCCGGGAACGACCAGGCGACGACCGCTGCCCGTCGGCTCCATGCCGCGCTTCAGTGCTTGCTCCAGCAATAGTGCCCCGAGCACCAGCTCCTCTTCCGTCGTCGTACACGCCCCGATAAAGACCCCATGGACCTGCATCCCGACGTGCTGCGCCAAGGGCACGACGTTGTCCGGCGAAAACGGCTTCGCGACCAGCGGCTCCAGCGCGTCGAGCCGAATCTTGTGTCGGGTCAGGTAGGGCGCATCTTCATCGGCGCGGAAAAAGCGAGCCTCAGCAGCGCTCGATTCGTCGGTCCTTTGTGCCAGCCATGCTGCCGTGACCGCGTCCGGCTCGAAGATCCCGTTGAGCCCGCCAAACTCTGCCGTCATGTTGGCAATCGTGAAGCGCATGTCGGTCGAAAACGACGCCACCGCTGGCCCGCGATACTCGACGCTGCGCTCCATCGCAACCGTGTTTCGACCCAGCTCCCCAAGGGTGCGCAGGATGATGTCTTTGCCGGTCAGACCAAATCCCGGCGCGCCCACGTACTCGACGGAGATCGCCTCTGGAACCTCGATCCACGACTCACCAAGGACCATCGCCGCCGTCACATCGGCGCCGCCGAGCCCAATCGCAAACGAGCCGAGTCCGCCATGCGACGACGTATGCGAGTCCGCCCCAATCACAACCTGCCCCGGCAGAAGCAGGTCGCGATAGAACTTGGTGTGCAAGATCGTCTGATTCGCGTCGTAGAAGTGCCGCAGCCGTCGCTCGGTAGCAAAGTTCCGCGACAGCTGGACCAGCTTTTGGGCACGCGGATCGCTCCGCAGCGTCGTCGGATCGACGGTGTGATCGACTGCCAAGAAGAACCGGTCCGCGTTGTGGAGCGGTGGCCGACCCAGCGCCTGATACGTCTTGTCCATCCCGTTCCACGCCAGCTCGCTGGCAATGGTCCAGTCGACTTTCACGCGCAGGATGTCGCCCGCTTGCACCCACGGCCGCGACAGCCCCATCGCGTGGGCCGCCAAGATCTTTTGCGTAAGCGTCATCGCTCGACGCGACGGAGTCTGCATCGTCATCATCATCACCGCCGAGGGATTCGGCTACCCCGGTGTTGCTGGTTGCGGATTTGCGAAAGAGAGGACTAGATTCCGCCGTCTTTTTTGGCCACGCAGGAGTCGCCAGCCGGCGTCGACACGCCGTACACACGAATGTTGTAGTTGTTCATCGTGTACGTCGCGGGCTTCTCGGGAGAGTTCGTGCCACGCACCACCACATAGTACGGACCGGGCGCCGGCAGGTTCGGCGCTTCAAGGCAGCCATTGTCAACCGCCGTCAGATCCGCGACGACGCGCTGTGGCCGATCCACGCCACTATCGTCCTTGGCCATCCGGAACAGCGCCACGTCGAGATCTCCGTAGCTGACCTTGTAGGTCACGCGGACCATCACCTTGGTGGGCGTCGGCAGCTTGAACTTAAAGACATCGACATCCACCAGATCCGGCGCGCTCTCATCCGGACAGATCTCGTACGCCGTGCCTGGCGTCGGATTCGGGTCCACTGGAATTTGACTGCCCAGACCGACTTCCTGGCCCGGCATGTCGTTCGGCTCAAGCTTGCGGGCGCAGCGCCACTTTCCGGTATCCGGATCTTTGCCCGACAGCAGCGGATCGTTGACCAGCCCGGTGTAGTAGCTGCCCTTGACGCCAAAGTCCCAGTAGGCCGTCGGAGTCAAGGTCATGTCACTCGGAGCCCTTGGCGGAACACACGATCCCTCCAGAGGAATTCCGCTGTTGTCCTTGACCGGACCATTGGTGACCGGGTCAATCAGCGCATCGCCGCACAGCTCACCAACGCAGCAGACCAGCCCAGCGGGGCACGCCGGATTGTCGGTGGCATAACAGCGAAACGCTTTTCCGGCATCCTCGTCGGAGCTGTACGTTGGCTTGTAGCAGGCCGCCGCCAGCAGCAGCGAGGCTGTAAGAATCTTCGACAGACGCATATCCACCCTCCCGAAACCCTAGTAGTTAAACAGCGAAACCACACCGACAGTGTCGGGGCTCAGAACCGGAGCGATGAGGAACGACGTAGCGGGCTCCTCAACCTCGATGACCTTCTTGACCTTGCGAGTCTTGGGCGCGACCGGTTTTTCCTTGCTGTAGCGCTTGATCAGGTCGTACGTGAGCAGCGCACCTCCACCCGCGAGAAGCGCTCCACCGACGGCAGTCAGCGAAATACCGACCTTGTCGTACATCAGCCCCTTGCGCTCGTATTCGGAGGTCGCCGGCTTGAGTGTCCGCGACAGCGTCGGATCTTCGTTCGGGCCAAAGTGTGGGCACTGCGGCACGCCGTTGACTTTGACTTTGACCTCGCAGGCCGAGTCCCCACTGACGAGCGACGCGTTGGAAGACGCCAGACCCAGGAATGCGCCGCCACCAGCCAGTCCACCTAGGCCCAGCACAGCAGCCACCGCTCCCGTCCAGCCCATCGGTCCGAGCAGCGCCTTGCCGGTCTTGCTCTTCGCCCGATCCTTGTCACGCATCTGCTGACGCAGCTTCGCCATCGCCCGCTCCTGCGAGCCGAGGTCGAACGTCGCCTGCTCATTCTCGATATCGCGCGACGGACCCGCCTTGGTCCGCTTGGCCAGCTCTTCATCATCCGCCGCGTCGGCTTGCAGCTCGGCGCCAATCATCTGCGGTCGCACCGTCGGGTCCATCAGCACCAGATTCGGGCTGAACTCGTTACCGATCGCCTTGATGACCGTGCCGGCCTGATCTTTGGCTTCGATGTAGTACTGGAACGCCTTGCCTTGCGCCACCGTCTCGGGAATGCGCGCCACTTTCTCGTTGCCGCGCCGCTTCAGCTCGAGGCTCTCGAAGTTGGCCTGGCCTTCCTTGCGGAAGAAGACCTTGACCTTGACGCCTTTCATAACCGGCATCTGCACGCGAATGTCGACGGGCTGACCGGGAGGCGCCGCATCCACTGGCGTATGTGCCCACTCGTTGGCCGCTTTTTCGGGAGCCGCTGGCTGAGCCTGCGCTGGAGTGTCCGTCTTCGCCACTTCACCCGTCGGGGCAGCAGCGTCCGCTCCTGCCGGTTTGGCTGCATCTGCGGCGGCCTTCGCTGGCTCCACCGCCGCCTTTGCCGGTTCGGTTGACTTGGCAGCGTCGGTGACTGGCTTTGCCGCTTCCACAGCTGGCTTGGCAAGCTCGACTGCTGGCTTTGCCGGAGCTAGCTGCGCTGGTTGGCTGGCGGCGGTCCGCTCCTTCTCAACCTCCGCAATCGCTGTCTCAATGCTCGGGCGCTGCTTGTCGTCGGCGGGGACCTCGGCCAAGAACTTCTTATAGAAGTAAATCGACATCTCGTAGTCCTTGGTCTTGCGATAGGTCATCGCAATGTTGACCAGGATGGCCGGGATGCGCTTGAGCACGTACGCGCGCTTGAGTTCCTTGATCGCCAGGTCGTACTTGCCCTCGGTGAAGGCATCTTGACCGAGCTTGTAGTGCTTCTTCGCCTCGGCGGTGATCTCAGGATCTTCCTCCTCGGCCATGGCCTGCCGACACCCGATCACCTCCAGCCATTCGCTCTGGATGGGAAAGGACATTGCCAGCAGGGCAACCGCCGTGGCTGAGATGAGAGTTTTCTTGCGCATCTTGCTCCCTTCGGGCTTCCCAAATAGCTCGTTACTGTGCAAACGGGTCGATCCAGCTCTCGTCTTTCTTCGACTTCGCTGGCGGTTTCTCGGACTTTTCCGTCTTCTCGGGCTTTGCGACCGGCTCCGCCTTCGCAGGCTTCTCCGCTTTCACGGCTGGCTCGGGCTTCGCGGCTTTGGCCGGTTTCTCGGGCTTTGCAACTGGTTCCGCCTTCTCCGCAGGCTCCGCCTTGGCAGGCTTTTCGGCCTTTGCTGGCTTCTCCGCCTTGGCAGCCTTTTCGGCCTTCGCGGCTCTCTCTGCCTTGGTTGGTTGCGGCGGCTCAGCCTTCACACTTGGTGGCTCGACTGGAACCACTCCGGGCTCCTCGGTCGCAGGCTTGTTCGGCAGGCTCGTCGTGGCTGGTGCCTCCGCAGCAACAGGTACAGTAGGTACCGTCGCCACAGGCTTGGCCGTCGCCGCTTCCGGAACAGCCGTCGCTGGCACCGTCTCGGAAGTGGCTGCAGACGGCTGTACTGCCGCTGGAACAGTCACCGTCGGAGCCGGTTGTACCGATGGCGGCGGTGCGACGGCATGCGGAGGCGGCGAGCTTGCCTGTGGATCCACAACCGCCGGGACAGGAGCCGCCGGCGTTGGGGCAACGGTCGTCGAGCCAGAGCCACCACTCTGCAGGAAATACATCGCCCCTACTGCAAGTCCAGCAGCCACCACCATCCCACCGAGCAGTGTGCCCTTGCCGACTCCGGCCCGTGGTGGTGCGTCAAGAGGGACTGGCGCCACGCGAGCACGTGTCTCCGATCGAACCGGAGCCGCAGCTGATTCCTCACGCGACCCCGAGCGTGTGGCCACAGCCGACTTCTCTGGGGCAGGCTCTGCATCTTTAGCGGCGACTGTTGCTGCGGCGATCGGTGTCGCAAGATCAGTCGCTGGCCCAGACTTGGCTTCTTCCGGTCGAACAGACGAGGCATTCTGCTGACGCTGCCGATCCCGGTTTTTCTTTTTCCCTTGGTGACCGTGGTGACTCGGACTGGCTTGGTTCCCTGATCGCTCAGGCCCCGGTAGCTCCGCCTTCTTTTCAACGACAGCCACTTGAGCTTCATCGACGGAAGCCGAAGGTGACTCGGCCACTTCAGCGGCCACTGCGACTGGGGTTTCAACGGCACCCTCAATCGTGGGCGACACGGCCACCGTGGCTGGTGCCGGCGCAGGCTGCGTCACAAGTTCTAGCTTCGCTTCTGCGACAACCGGTTCTGCAGTCGCAGGCTCCGATGCCACTGCCGATGGAACCGCAGCAACGGAAGAAGCTGGCTCAGACACACTCTCGCTAGCGGTGATGACTGGCGCTTCAACTGCCGACAGGATCGGCGCCGCTTCCTCGATGGCTGAGGTATCGACAATCACACTCGCAGAGGCCGCCACCACGGGAGCCGAATGAACTGCGACAGGAGGCTCGTCGGAGATGATCTGCGACGGGTCCACTTCTTCCGCCGGAATGAGAAGGTCCCACTGACGACTCCGAATCGAGCTGACCCGCTGGTTCGCGCGGACGATGAAGTCATCGATCAGGTCATCCATACTCTGACGCCGCACGCCAGGACGGCTGTGCGCTGCCACCGGCGGGGGCGGCGGAGGAACCGAACGGGTCTGTTTGCCTTGATTCTGCGAGGACATCGTAAGCTGCGCCTTCCAATCCCGCTCATTTGGCGGACACGGCCCCACAGTGCGAGGGGCACTAGCAGGGGGTTTTACCTTTCGCCGCGCAGCTATTTCAAGCCAAATGTACGCTCGACCCCACCCGGACATACAGGGTCTTACCTGACCCTTGCAGGTCGGGACCTGGGTCCGTATGCTGCGCGCCATGTCAACTTATGGTCACAGTGACCGCCCCGAAGAGACGCCTGCTCCTCCGCGACGACGCGCCAACACCACCACATTTGTGGCACCGCCGCCTCGTCTGAGAAAGGGCAGCGTCCGGTTGCCGTACGATGCCGCTCGTCGTTTGGCAGCCGGTCATCCGTGGGTCTTTCGCGACACGATTGGACGGCCGCTCTCGAGTGATTCGGGCGATGTGGTCGACCTTTACGAACAGGACGGCGGCTTCATTGCCCGAGGCATTTACGACGCGGAAGGACCCATCGCCGTCCGGGCATTTACCCGCGATCCCAACGAGATCATCGACACAGCCGCGCTCCAGCGTCGCGTTCGGGCGGCGGCTCGCTTGCGCAAGTCGCTGCTACCCACCAACGAGCTGACTGCGTACCGGCTGATTCATGGCGAGGGTGACTTTCTGCCCGGCATTACCGTCGATCGCTACGCCGATCACTTGGTCATGCACGTGTTTTCTGCGTCGCTGACGAAGCTGAGCGAGCAGCTGATTCCGGTCCTGCAAGAAGTCCACACGCCGAAGTCGATTTATGTTCAACGGCGCTACCGCCCGCTCGGCGGTGAAGGCCCGCGTGAGCCAGCCGAGCTGGCCTGGGGAGAAGTAGCTCCGGTCGAGATTGAGGTGCGTGAGGGCAGCCTTCGCTTTGGGGTCGATGTGACCGCGCCTCTTGGGACGGGGCTGTTTCCGGATCTCCGCAATGGCCGAATTGCCGTCGCTGCCCGCGCAAAAGATCGGCGGGTCCTGAACCTCTTTAGCTACACCGGAGCGCTCTCGCTGGCGGCTGCGGCTGGCGGTGCTCGCGAGGTCGTCTCTGTCGATCTGTCGGCCAAAGCCCACGCCCGCGCCCGTCGCAACCTGCAGCTGTCAGGAATGAATGAGGATCTGCACGAGTTCATTGCCGCCGATGCCCTGACGGTGATGGCACGCATGGCCGATCGCAAGCGCCTGTTCGACATGGTGATCATCGATCCACCGGCGTTTGCGCACTCGCGGGATCGCTCGTTTTCCGTCGAGCGTGACTATCGAGAGCTGGTCGAGATGGCGTTGCGCGTCTCCGACTCGGGCGCACTGCTGTGCTGCGCGGCCAATGCTCATCGCTTCTCTCTCGACGCACTGATCGCTGAAATTGGCGAAGGAGCCAGCCGCGCCCGTCGCCTCGTCCGAGTGGTGGAGCAGCATGGCTTACCCGCTGATTTCCCCCTGCCGGCGGGCTTCACCGACGGAAATTATCTCAAGTTCTTGGTCTGTAGCGTGGTGTAGTCGTGCCTCTGCCCGCTCGCTTTGCCCCTCCCTGTCGTCTGACCGAGCTGACCTATCCCGAGGCTGAGGCGCTCCGGGCGCTGCTGCCAGTGGTGCTGCTACCGATGGGCTCCGTCGAGGCCCACGGCCCACACCTGCCACTTGGGACTGATTCCTATCTTTCCGAGTCCCTGGCAGAGCGCGTCCAGCAGCACCTGTTTTCTGCACAGATTCCGTCGGTGATTGCGCCGACGATCTCGTATGCCCTGACGCACTTTGCCAGTGAATTTGCTGGGACCGTCTCACTCGCCAGTGACGCTGCGACGGCACAGCTGCGAGGCATTCTGACCGCACTTGGACAAGCCGGCTTTGCGCGGGTTTGCTTGGTCAACAGCCACCTAGAGCCGTCGCACATTACCGGGATTCGGAGTCTTGTCGCCGAGCTGTGCGCCGCTCATGGCCCGGTGGTCGCATTTCCGGATCAGACCGAGCGACGCTGGGCTCGCACGCTGTCCGCCGAATACAAGAGCGGGAGCTGTCATGCGGGCAGCTATGAGACCTCGCTGCTGCTGGTGGCCCGTCCCGAGCTGTGTCGACGCGAAGTTGCGCAAGAGCTACCGGCAAACCCCAGCGACTTTCTCGCCCACGTTCGGGCTGGCGCGACCACGTTTCGGCAGGCTGGCGGTCCGAATGCCTACTTTGGGCAACCGGCAGCCGCGAGTGTTGCCGAAGGGGAAGCCATCTTGACGTTGCTCACGACGATGGTTCTCACCACAATTGCCGAGACTTGGCAGCTGCCGATTCAAGCGTCCTAAGCGGCCCCAGCCCGGACTGCGGCATCACCTTATCGCCCCGCAAGGTTCCCCTGAAGCCCTGCGGCTGCGACCCTTGTACGTTCCTCACCCACCTGTGTTCCTAGGTACGCACCAACAAATTTGCGCGAAGGATGGTTCCCGCTTCGCCGACGAATAGGATGTGGTCGGGGGCAAAGCCAGCGATCGCTTGAAGGTGGAATGGTAGGTCGGTCAGCACCGGAGTCACCGTCGAGCCGCTGGCTCGGTAGATGTCTCGGCTGCCCACCAGCCACAGCTCGGTGGACGCTTGGCCCCAGATGGCGCGTGGCTGAAACAGCTGCGGTCGCGGGCTCTCCCAGCACAGGCCGGTTTGGCGACAGCTCTGCGGCTGGCACTGTCTTGTCTGATAGCTGCAGACCTTGCCGCTGCCACAGTCGAGCGGATGGTTGGTGCAAGCATCGACGTTGTCGACGCGAAAAGCGTCCCAGGTTGTCGAGCAGCTCACGGCTCCGAGTGCAAAAAGCAGTGCCACTTGACGCATGACGGTCATCCCCCCGCCTCCATGGTAGCCAGAGCGGGAGGTGCACCGAAAGGGGCCGTCATGTAAGGGATGTCGCTGGCATGCCGTCTCGTCGACGACACTTACTTTGCGGGAAGGACGAGCAGCTGCTCCATCGTGGTCTTGATCTTCAGGATGTCGGCGGGCCCGGAAAAGCCCTCGGTGATCAGCCTGACCGTCCCCTGCGCATCAATTACGTACGAGGTCGGCATCTTGGGCGGATCGTAGATCTCGGCAAGCTGGCCCTTCGGATCGAACAGGTTCACAAACGACAGCTTGAGTCGCCCGATGAGATCGTCGGCATTTTTGCGCTCGCGATCGATGTTGACGCCGATCACTACGACGCCTCGACTGGCCAGCTGTTTGTGGAGCTTTTCCAGCTCCGGCAGCTCCCGCAGGCACGGCTCGCACCACGAGGCCCAGAAGTCGACCAGCACCACCTTGCCGCGTAGCTCGGACAGTCGAACGGTCTTTTGCGCAGCGTCGGGAAGTGCGATCTCGGCGGCAGGCTTGCCGAGCTGCTGCCCCGCCAACGCGACACCATCGAGCGTACCGAGAGCGAGCGCAAAGCCCAGCGCCACCACGGCCCGCAGAAGCGCTGTCACTTGGACAGCTCCGCCTCAATGTACGATCGCAGCTCCTCGACCGAGCTGACCCGCGCCTTGCAGCCGTTGATCAAGATGCTAGGAGTGCCCGCGAGCTCGATTTTTTTGCCTTCAGCGCGGTCTTTTTCGACGCGCTCGCGAGCGGCCTGCATGTCGGCTTGGAACTTGGTGATGTCAAGCTTGCTCTCCATCGCGTAGCGGACGAGGTCGGCCATCGTCTGCTTGTCTTGGTTCTCGAACAGCTTGTCGTGATAGCTCCAGAACTTGCCCTGCTTGCCGGCTGCGACCGCCGCCATCGCCGCGTTCATCGCATTGGGGTGCATCGGCAGCGGATAGTTCATGAACACGAGGCGGACTTTGCTGTACTCCTTCAGTACTTGCGCCAGCATCGGCTCGACGGCTTTGCAGGCGGGGCACTCAAAGTCCGAAAACTCGATCAGCGTCACCGGGGCCTTGGCATCGCCACGGACAGGTGCCTGCGAGATGTCGACGCTGTAACAGCTCCGGCGCAGATACCGCTCGCTGTACTTTTCTTCGATTTCACTCTCGAGGAAGCCATCGGTGACCAGCTTGAGCAGCCACTTCGACGCCACCAGCGACAGCTTGCAGCCCGGATCGCTGCGCAGCGACACCTTCAGCGAGTGTGGCTTGCCGCACGCCGACGGAAACTTATCGATGAGCCGAGAAAACAGCGCACGGTCGCTATCCGTCAGGGTTTTTAGGTCCAGACCAGGGATGTCACCGGTCGGAGCTGGCGTGGCCGCTTTGGGAGCTTCTCCGACGGCAAATGCAGCCGGTGCAAGCAAAAGACCGAGGCCAAGAGTTGCCGCCTTGGCGGCGCGACGAAGGAAATATGCGGTGTGCGTCATGGGTGTTGTGCTGTCTTGGACGACTGACCGTCTTTTATCTATCACGAAAACACGCGCTCAAGCCGATGCCGTCCGCCCTTCGAGGTCCGCGAGAATCGGATTTTGGTAATTGGCCGCGCGGGCAATCACGCCATCGAGTCCGCGACCGCCGTTTTCTGGGCGCTTGACATCGGCAAACTCGCCGGCACCGATCGCCGCAAACAGTCCATCGTGGGCGACCCTGCGCAGCATGTCCCGGGCATCACCAAGGACCTGTTTGGCACGCGTCACGACCTTTCCGTCTGGATCAAAGCGAAGCTCCTTGCCGAGGCTGCGGGCCGCCGTAAAGACGTAATCGGCACCTTTGATCGCGGCAAAGCGGTCGTGGAGCAGCGGGGTATGGATCGCCTCGGTCATCATGCCCAGCAGCTCGATTGTCTGCTCCGTCATCACCCCGACGAGATCAAACAACCCGTCGACGCGATGTGACCAAAAGATGTCGCCGGTCTTGTGTTTCGTCGCTGGCATCCACTTGATCGGATGATGAGGAAACAGCTGCCGAACCAGCAGAGCCTGCGCCAGCTCCAGAACAAAAGAATCCGGCAGCGCTTTGTCGATCTCGAAGGCGTGGCCAAGCCCCATCTGCTCTTCACGAAGGCCGGCCCGAAACGCAAATGCCTCATTGATAAACTGCGACGCTAGGACGGTATGCGCTTTCTCTACAGCGTCAGCGGTTGTCAGGTAATTGTCTTCACCTGTGTTGATGATCATGCCGGCCCGCGCAATAATCCGGCGCGAGAAATACTGATCGCAGAGCGTCCGCTTCGGATTGATGTCACGAAACAAGATCCCGTACATCGCGTCGTTAAGGAGCATGTCGAGCCGCTCGACCGCGCCCAGGTACGCGATCTCGGGCATACACAGCCCCGAAGAGTAGTTCACTTGCTGGAGGTAGCGACCGAGCTTCTCTTGCTCTGCATCGAGCGCGCGGCGAACGATCCGAAAGTTCTCTTGCGTCGCCCAGGTGCCGCCGTAGCCTTCCGTCGTGGCGCCGTATGGAACGTAGTCGATCAACGACTGAGCGGTGGATCGAATGACCGCAATGATGTCGGCACCGACTTGCGCAGCGGCTCGTGCTTGGTCCGCGTCGTCGTAGATGTTGCCGGTTGCGACGATCACATACTTGAGCGGCGGGCCGCCACCGGGACGAATCACGTCTCCCGTTGGGGGTGCGCGATCGGGACCAAGTCCCAGACGGTGCCACGCCGCCATTCGCTGCTGCCGAGCCGTGTCAATCTGCAACAGCGCCCGCCGCGTTGGCTCGACGAGAACCTGGGCAATCGCGGCGTGCTGCTGATCGAGCGTCGAAAGCAGCGCCTCACCCTCGGGAAGAGCGCTACCAAAGGCCAGCTCCTCGGCCGCTTCCTGCATCGAGAGCTGTGGTCTTTGGAGAAGTACGAGTCCCAACAGCGACGCGATGCCACGATCGAGCACCCTGGCTAGTCGATATCTCTCGACGCAGCGGTTGACCAGTGGCACGCCTTCGCCGTCGACGCCATCGACTCCAAATGCACGCAGCACGGTGCGCTCGATGCTGACGGTGGTGTGTCCAAAAATGAACGACTGGACCTGATCCGCGACCTGGCCCGCCAAGGACCGACATTCTTCGACGACGCAAGGATCAATCGGGAGAGGGTGCATGGCCGCAGCGTATGCCCGGGCCGAGCGCGGATCAACTTCGGCTTCCCGTTGGGTGCGCAGTGAGTGCGCAGTGCGTGCCCAGTGAGCGCCCATTGAGCGAACGAGCACTCATCCCTACCTGCGGTCAGCTCCCGCAAAGCGGCTCAATCAGAACACTCGTCGTCTGGCCGAACCGGCACGCGATTGAGATATGATGAAGAGCGGATTTTCCCGACTTAGCGCAACGACCAACGCCCTACGCGGCCACGCCCTATTACGGAGGCAGGAATCTCTATGGCTCAGACCGTCTTTCGCAGGTTTTGTCAGCGCGTCGCAGTCCTTGCGATGTGCAGTGTCGCGCTGGTGGCACTGCTCTGTCCCGGTGTCGCGATGGCCAAGTCTTGCCCGAGCCTTGTCATCGTCATCGATCAGTCCGCGTCGATGGCGCAGAACCCGATGGGGCAGACGCAACCGCAAGGCTCGCCCACGTCAAAGTGGTCGATTGCCACCAAAGCGCTGACGAATATGAACAACAAGTACGATGGGCTGCTGCCGCTCGGGTACAGCAACTTTCCCATCATGTCTGGCTGCGTTACCAGCGCGACCGTCGCGATTCCGCCGGGCTACAGCAACCGCGTGGCCATCAACAACGCCATGATCGCTTTCCCGTTTGCGGGAGGCAGTACGCCCACCTGTACCGCCGTTGCCAACAATGCCAAGGACCTGGCGACGCGAGATCCTGGTCGGGCAAGCTACCTGCTACTGGTCACCGATGGCGCGCCCGATGCGGCTTGCTGCGGAGCCGATCCGGTCAAGACCACGGTGGATGCAATTCGTGCCGCAGCCAATCCTACTGTCGCTGGAACTCCGCCGGTGTACACCCTGGTGGTCGGCTTTGGCAAAGTTGGGGATGCCGAACGACAAGCCCTCAATCAGATGGCCGACGCCGGAGGATTCCCCGTCACAACCGGCGATCCCAACTATCGCTACTATCGCGCCGAAGACTCGACTGCGCTGGAAAAGGCGCTCGCGCTGATCGTGAAGTATGTCGCTGGCGGAGACGCCGGAACGATCGCGACCTGCGAAGACGGCTGTTATGGCAAAGGCTGCCCCACTGGCCAGGCCTGTGTGCAAAATGCGTGTCGCACGGACCCTTGCGTAGGCAAAACCTGCCCCGCCGACAAGTACTGCCTGCCCACGTTTTACAGCAACGGCACCAGCAAGGCCGACTGCGTCGATTCCTGCAAAGCCCCGTGCCCTCAGACCTCTCGCTGCGAGCGTGGCCAGTGCGTCGGCGATCCATGCAGCGGTCTGTGTCAGCCGGGCCAAAAATGCGAGATCATCCCCGACTTCAACATCGGCAAGTGCGTGACTGAGCCGCTGTGCGAAAACACCATTTGCCATCAAACCCAGGGCTGCTTTGGCGGCACCACCGATGGCGAGTGTCGCGACGACGCCTGCCGTTACGTCACCTGCCCCACCGGAACCGTCTGCCATCCTTTCACCGGAAGCTGCGAGTCGCCCGACCCACAGCCTGTTCAAAGTATGGGCTCTGGTGGCATTGGCTGCGAGGTTGGCTCGGGCTCGTCGGCAAGTCGGCTGTCCTGGCTGTCGACTGGGCTCTTGCTCTCTCTGCTCTTGCTTGCCCGCCGTCGCTCGACTAGCGCTTCGTAGCGCTCACATGACTCGATAACCGAAGACCCTTTGCATGGGCCGACCTGTCTCGCTAGACTACGCGCCCATGTCGCAGAGCAAAAAGTCCCTACCCAACACGGCAGCCCCGTCGGAATTCGAGACGATGCTGGCCGCATTCGAGAGTGAGCACAAGAGTGGTCCGTCCCGTCGCAAGCAAGACGGACTCAAGGTTGGCGCCGAAGTTCGCGGGCGCATTCTTTCCATCGGCCGAGACGCTGCATTCATCGACCTGGGTGGCAAAGATGACGGCGCACTGGCGCTTGACGAGCTGCGCGGACCCGATGGTCAGCTAACCGCTCAAGTCGGCGACGAGATTGTCGCCCGCATCGTCGAGATCGATGGCCGTGGCGGTGGGGTGGTGCTGCGGCGGACACTCGGTCGAGGTCCCGATTCACGCGGCGAGCTGCGTCAGGCCTTCGAGCTGGGCATTCCTTTTGAAGGTCAAGTCTCGGCGGTCATCAAGGGCGGCGTCGAGGTTCAGGTCGGTGGCGTGCGCGGCTTCTGTCCGATCTCGCAGCTTGACCTTCGCCACGTCGAAGATGCCAGCGGTTATGTCGGACAAAAGCTGAGCTTCCGCATCACACGCTTCGAGGAATCAGGTCGCGGCGTCAATGTCGTGCTGTCTCGACGAGCACTTCTCGAAGAAGCGGCTCAGGCGCAGGCCGAGGAGCTGCGCAAGAAGCTGGCTCCCGGTGTCGTCGTTCGTGGCCGAGTGACGGCGCTCAAGGACTACGGGGCGTTCGTCGATCTCGGTGGTCTGGAAGGCATGCTCCACGTGAGTGAGCTGTCATTCCAGCGCGCGCGGATGCCGAAAGATGTGCTGTCGGTGGGCCAAGAGATCGAAGTGCTGGTGCTGAAGATTGAGCCGAGCACCGATCCGAAGCGTAGCGAGCGCATCTCCCTGTCGCTCAAGTCGCTAGAGAAAGACCCGTGGAGCGACATCGAAGCGCGATACCCCGCCGGAACTCGCTTCCCAGCGACGGTGCTGCGGACCGAGGTCTTTGGCGCTATCGTCGAGCTAGAGCCCGGTATCGAAGGACTTGTTCACATCAGCGAGCTGGGCGGTGGCAAGCGGCTGCGCCATGCCCGTGAGTCAGTTCAGGTCGGCAGCAAAATCGAAGTACTGATTCAGCAGGTCGATCGCGAAAAGCGTCGCCTGTCCCTGGCCCGAGCGTCCGACGGTGATATCGAAGGCGGAGAGGCTGTCCTGGTCCCGCAATCGCCTGGTCGCGTCGGCTTTGGCACTCTCGGCGATCTGTTGTCGAGGTCGTCTCAAAAGAAGAAGTAGCCATGGCTCGGGTTAGCCTCGCTTCTCTCTCGGCCCAGCTGCGAAAGCTGCGCGATGAAGTCGTCCAGCAAGGTCCACAGAAGATCGAGCCCAACCGCAAAGACGCGTCCACCATCGGGGTCAGCGACGAAGACGAACAAGCGCTGTCGGAGATGATGCAGACGCTCGCTTCGCAACAAAATCGGCGCCAAAGCGAGCTGCTCGTCCAGATCGATCGCGCCCTTGCCCGTCTGGATCGGGAGCCCGACATGGTGGGCCTGTGCGAAGAGTGCGAAGAGGAAATCGACGAGCGGCGCCTGACGCTGCGACCTTATGTAACGCTGTGTGCAGAGTGCCAAGCCAACCACGATCCCAAGCGCAACCAAGGCCGCAAGGGCCTCACTGACTTTCGCTAGCGCACCCGCCTCGGTCCTACCCTTCCCTTCCGCTCGATTACCGTGAACGCCGGAATCTTCGGGCTGCGTGCGTCGTTACCGAAGAGTCGGATAGAATTGGCACAAACTCGCGATGCGAGAAGGTGTGTAATGACCCAAGTGGCAGAAACTGCGACGGCACAGCAGGCGGCGCAGCAGATTGAGAGCTTCCGCACCGATGTCCGACGACTGCGCGATGAGATCGCTCGCGTAATCGTCGGCCACGAAGAGATTGTCGAGGGTGTCGTGATTGCGCTGCTGTCGGGCGGGCACGTGCTGCTCGAAGGCGTTCCCGGCCTGGGCAAGACGATGCTGGTGAGGACGCTGGCCGAGGCCATCGATCTGACGTTTTCACGGGTGCAGTTTACGCCCGACCTGATGCCGGCTGACATCCTCGGCACCAACATGCTCGTCGAGGAAGAGAGTGGGCGCCGTCGCTTCGAGTTCCAGCGTGGACCGATTTTTGCCCACATTGTGCTCGCCGACGAGATCAACCGAGCGACGCCCAAGACCCAGTCCGCGCTGCTCGAGACGATGCAAGAACAGACGGTAACGGTTGCCAAGACGACCTATCAGCTGCCGCAGCCGTTCTTTGTACTGGCGACGCAAAATCCGCTGGAAATGGAAGGGACGTATCCGCTGCCCGAGGCGCAGCTCGATCGCTTCTTTTTCAAGCTGCGGGTCGAGTTTCCCTCGACAGAGTCACTGCACACGATCCTCGATCGCACCACCACCCAGACCAGCGTTCATGCACGCAAAGTGCTCGGCGGTGCCAACCTGATCGAGCTGCGTAACTTGGTTCGTCAAGTGCCGGTGGCGCGCTCGGTGCAGGACTTTGCGGTGCGAATCCTCGTTGGGACGCACCCGGATGCAGAGAAAGCCGCGAAGGTGCTCGGCCAAGCGGGCAAGCCGGATAAGCCCGATCGCAACGATCTGGTACGACGCTTTGTGCGCTACGGGGCATCCCCACGAGGGGCACAGGCGCTGCTGCTCGGGGCCAAGGTGCTGGCGCTCCTCGATGGCCGGTTTGCGGTGTCGTGTGCAGATGTGGTGAAAGTGGCACGTCCGGCGCTGCGTCATCGGCTGATCCTGAACTTCGAGGGCCAGGCCGAAGGCGTCTCCACCGACGACATCGTATCGGCGATCATTGCGCGCACTCCCGAGGCTCTTCCCGGCACGGCACGGTCATAGGTCCACGTGGATCAGACGGCAGCATCAACGCAGGCGGCGCAAGCGGGCTTCGATCAGCAGTTTCTCAAGCAGCTTGAGTACCTGCACATCGTCGCCAAGAAGGTGTTCGCCGGCAAAAGTCGTGCGGAGCGACGGTCGCGCGGTCAGGGCTCGGGCATCGAGTTTGCGGACCATCGGGACTACACGGCGGGCGACGATCTGCGCTACCTCGACTGGTCGGTCTACGGGCGAATGGATCGGCTGCTGCTGCGCCTGTTCGAGCAAGAAGAAGATCTGCACATTTACTTGCTGATTGATCGCTCCGCGTCGATGCGGCTGGGTGGGCGACCGGATCAGCCTCTACTTCGTCGGAGCAGCGAGGGGCGAATTGCCAAGCTCGGTTATGCGGCCCAGCTGACGGCGGCGCTGGCCTATGTTGGACTGGCCAACCTCGATCGGGTGGCGATCTATGGGCTCGGTGAGCGGCTCTCGGCAGAACTTCCCGCTTCGCGCGGCAAAGGTCAGATCTTCAAGGTGTTCGACTTTTTGGCCGGGCTCACTCCCGACGGCAAGACCGACCTGCGAACCGCGATTGGCGAGTTCGTCCAGCGCATCAAGCGACGGGGAATAGCGATCGTTGTCTCGGACTTTTACGACCACAACGGCTACGAGGAAGGCTTGAATCTTCTTCGCTACCATCGCTTCGAGCCAGCGGCGATCCAGATCATCGATCCTGTCGAGCTCAATCCGCCTCTGCGAGGGGATCTAGAGATTGTCGACATGGAAACCGGCGAGCTGCGGGAAGTCACGCTGTCGCAGTCGCTGATCGCCGCCTACAAGCGCGAACATGATGCCTACTGCGAGACGCTGGCCGCGTTTTGTAAGAGCCGCAGCGTCAGCTACATCCGCGCCGAGACGGCCATTCCCTTCGACGAGCTGACCTTGCGCGTGCTCCGTCAGGGAGGCTTCATTCGATGACGCCGCTGACGCTGCTCGGCTTGCCGTGGGGCCAGCTGCTACCGATTGCGGCGACGGGAACTGCGGCGCTGACCCTGCTGTACGTGCTGCGCCAGCGACGACGACGACTGGAAGTGCCGTTTTCGCCGCTGTGGCAGAAAGTGCTCGGCCAAAGCGAAGCGCAGAGCCTGTGGCAAAAGCTGCTGCGCGTGCTGTCCCTGCTGCTGCAGCTGTTGGTGCTGGCGCTGTTGACGGTGTCGCTGGGCGATCCACGGCTCGGGCGCTCGACGGAAGGACGATCGCTGGTGCTGCTGGTCGATGCCTCGGCGTCGATGCAAGCGCTGGTGCCGGCACTGCCTGGGAAGACGCGACTCGATCTGACCCGCGCCGCAGCCGAGGAGCTGATTCGTGGGCTGCACGGCGACGACCTGGGCGTGGTGGTGCAGCTCGACGGTCGTCCGGCGCCACTCGGGGGATTTTCAGACGATGAGCGCGAGCTGTTGTCGCAGCTGGGCCAGGTGACGGCGCGCGACACGACGGCGGACTTGCAGGCGGGGCTGCTGTTGGCCCAAGCGCTGCTTCAGGGTCGTCCGCGTCCGCAGATCATCCTGTTTTCCGACGGAGGTTTTGACGAATCAGCCCTGGGAAGTCAGCCCAGCGGCGTCGAGGTCCGCTTTGTGCCGCTGCCCAAGTCCGCGCAGCTTCGTCCGACTGATGGCAATGCCGCGATCACCTCGTTTGCGGTCCGTCGCTACCGCCGCAATCGCCTGAGCTACGAGGTGCTGCTGCAGCTGTCGTATTTTCCAGCCCCGGGCAGCTCGACAACGGCGAAGCAGGCGACGCTACAGCTGTATCAAGAAGGCGCGCTCGTCGATGTGCAGAAGCTCGACTTGGTGCCCGGCGAGCAGACCCGCAAGCTGTATCCAAGTCTCTCGGGAGCCGGTACGCATCTGGAAGCGGTGCTGAGCCTATCCGACGGTGACATCGATCTGCTGCCCGTCGACAACCATGCCTTTGCAGTGCTGCCCGAGCGCAAGCGCGTCCGCCTGCTGCTCGTCACACGCGGCAACCTGTTCCTGGAAGGCGCGCTGTTGGCTGCGAGTGCGGGCGAGGAAAATCACCTGCTCATCGACAAGGTTGCGCCGACGGCCTATTCCGACGAAAAAGCCGCTCGCTACGATGCGGTGCTGTTCGATGCCTGGACGCCGCAGCAGCCACCCGACGCTCACGCCATCTATCTCGATCCACAAGGCGACACGAGTCCGTTTGAGATCGCCAAGACCGTGACTGCGCCGTATCTGTCCGATTTGGATGAGCAGCATCCGGTACTGCGCTGGGTGTCGCTGGCCGATATCAACATGAGCCGAGCGTCGGTGTTTCGACTCGGATCGTTCGATCGGCCGCTGGCGCAGATGCTCAAAGACCCGATTGTGATCGCGCGTGAGCAGCCAGGTCCCGCCGGAGTCCGCAGGAGCGTGGCGCTGGGCTTTGATGTTCGGCAGAGCGATCTGCCGCTGCGGGTGGCGTTTCCAGTGCTGCTGATGAATGCGATGGACTGGTTTGCTGGCGATGTCGATGAAGACCTGGGCAGCTTTCGGACCGGGCAGACGCTGGTGGTGCCGCTGCGTAATGGGCAAAAGACGAAAGCGCCCGACTCGCGAATCGCGCAGATGAAGCAGGTCAACCTGCTGCTGCCGAGTGGGCAGCTGACGACTGTTCCGGTGCATGAGGGCATCGTCAAGCTCTATGGCGAGCAGGCGGGATTTTACAACCTACAGGTTCCCGAGCTGCTGCGCGGCTTTGCCTTGGCCCTAAACCTGGCAGCGGCGGAAGAGTCGTCGGTGCTCGTCCGCAGTGAGCTGCGCCTCCAAAAGACCGTGCTGCGTGCGCCCGATGCTGGGCAGCCGGCGCTCAAACGAACGCTGTGGCCGTATCTGCTGCTGGTGGCGCTGCTGCTGCTGCTGATCGAGTGGTGGACCTATCATCGCAGGTGGACGGTATGAGCGCGGTCCTTCCCAAAGCGCTGCTGGCAGCCATCGCGGCAGGCTACCTACTGGTAAGTCTAGGTGCGTGTCTGCTTGCGTTCCGTCGCGGACGACTCGCGCTGCTGCTGCCCACGCTTTTTGCGGCGCTGGTTTCGGGGCTGCTGCTCACACTGGCCTACACGGTGCTGGGCCTTCACCTGTTTGTGCCCAAGTTGCTGCTTTCCGGGCAAGAGCTGCTCGGAGAGTCGCTGCGCGGGACGGTGGGCGATGGGCTGGCGGTGAAGCTGGGCGCGCGCGTGCTGGTCATTCTGCATCCGCTGTGGCTGAGCCTCATTGCAGTGACGCCGTGGCTGATTCCAGGGCTGCTGGTGTCGCTGACTGACATGTCGCGGCGGCAGCTGTGGCTTCAGTTTATGGTTCGGAGCCTGCTGCTCACCTGTGTAAGTGCGGCGCTGTCGCAGCCGGCGATTCTCGGGGACCGTCAGAAGCTGTCGGTGGTGGCGCTGGTCGATGTCTCGGACTCGGTGTCGTCGTCGCAGCTCGCGGGCGTGACGAAGCAGCTTGAACAGCTCCGCACCGAAGCCGATCGCCGAGGCGACGAGCTGCACATCGTCCGTTTTGGTGGCCAGCCGCGCCTCCTGCCCGTGCCTGCGGCCGGTGTGCCTCTTTCCCCGCTGCGAGCCGTGAAGTCCGCTGCGACCGTAGAGGATGCCGATGTGACGGCCAGCAACCTGCAAGCAGCACTGCAGATGTCGTACGGGCTGCATCCACCGGGAACGCTGCGACGCACCATTGTGTTTTCGGATGGCAACCAGACCGAAGGCGATGTCCTTGGGGAAGCGGTGGCGGCGGCTCGTCGCCAGGTGCACGTCAGTGTGTTTCCGCTGGTCGCCAGTGACTCGCCGGAAGTGCTGGTTCGCGAGCTGCGGATGACCGGCGGTCCGTCGGCATCTGCCCAGCTGAAGGTCGGTGCGCCCTTTACAATCGAAGCCGAGGTCTATTCGAGCGTGGCCCAGTCGGTGCGGCTCGAGCTGACCCAAAACGGCGTGCCCAATCCCGACGACGATCACAAAGACCAGGAGCTTGTGCCGGGTCGCAACCTCGTGCGCTTTCGCAGCGAGCCGAAAGGCCCCGGAGCCCTTACCTACCAGGCGCGGCTGGTTCCGGTGCCCGCCGTCGCAGGTCAGCCGAATCGACCTCTCAACGACACGATTGCTGCGAACAACCAAGCGGTGCTGTCGCTGCTCGCGAAAGGTCGACCGCGCGTGCTCTACATCGAGGGAGAGACGGCGGCCAAGGGCTATCTGACCGCAGCGCTCCAGCGCGAAAACATCGAGGTCGAGGCCCGAGGTCCGTATGGACTGCCGTCGAACGCGAAGGATCTTTTGCCGTTTGATCTGGTGCTGCTGTCCGATGTCTCAGCGACGCTGGTTAGCCAGGCGCAGATGCTGGCGATTGAAGCCTATGTGCGCGACCTCGGCGGCGGCTTTGTGATGGTCGGCGGCGAAAACAGCTTCGGATCGGGTGGTTATCAGGGCACCCAGCTGGAAAAGCTGCTGCCGGTGCGCTTCGAGCAAGAGAAAAAGCGTGAGCAGCCGAGCCTGGCGCTGGTGCTGTGTATCGATCGCTCCGCCTCGATGAACGGTCCGAAGCTAGAGCTGGCGAAAGATGCCGCGCGGGCCACCGCCGAGATGCTAGCGCCCGACGATCTGATTGGAGTGGTCGCGTTCGATAGCCAGGCCATCCCGCTGGTGCGGCTTCAGCGGGCACAGAACCGCATCCGAATCGCCACCGACATTGCGCGACTGACTGCGGGGGGTGGAACCCAGCTGCTGCCACCGCTCAACGAGGCCTATCAGCAGCTTGTTTCCGCCAACGCCAAGATCAAACACGTCATCTTGCTGACCGACGGACAGGCGGAATATCAAGGCATCGTCGAGCTGACCGATCAGATGGTGCAGAACAAGATCACTGTCTCGACCGTTGGCGTCGGAGCCGGGGCTGATCAGACCCTGCTGACGGCGATTGCCGAGCATGGCGGTGGGCGCTTTTACTACACCCAAGATGCCTCGTCGGTGCCGAAGATCTTCACGAAGGAAACGACCCAGGTTGCTCGGTCCGCACTGATCGAGGAGCGGGTGGTGCCCAAGGTGGCCAAGTTTGTCGAGCTACTCGACGGGGTTGGCATCGACGGCGCCCCACCACTGCGCGGCTACGTCTCGACCAAGGCCAAGCCGCTGGCAGAGGTGATCTTGGTGTCACCGCTCGGTGAGCCGCTGCTGGCCCGGTGGCGTCAAGGACTGGGGCAGGCGGTCGCATTCACCAGTGACGCCAAGAATCGCTGGGCGGTCGACTGGCTGCGCTGGCCGGGGTACGCCAAGTTCTGGGCGCAGCTGGTTCGCTCGTCGATGCGCCACGACGGTCAGCGCAGCGGTCATGGCTACGATCTCGAAACCACGGTGGCGCCGCCGTTTTTGCGCGTTCGCGTCGATGCGGTGTCCGCTGATGACCGATTTTTGTCAGGGCTACAGACCGATTTGGAGGTCATCTCGCCGCTCGGTGGTGGGCTCGGACTTGTGTCCGGCAAGGGCGACATCGTGGCCCGCAAAGAGATGTCTCTGGTCGCGCCGGGTCGCTACGAAGCCGAGGTTCGCCTGGGACGGACCGGATCGTTCCTGCTGCGCGCCGTGCATCGTAGTCCTTCGCCCAGTCCGGGCACGCCGGGGCCGGTGGTCGCGGAGTCTTGGGGGACGCTGTCGCTGCCTTATCCGCGCGAATACCTGGCATTGCCTCCCGATGATGCGCTACTCCAACAAATTGCGGCCCTTGCCCAAGGTCAGATACTGCGGGATGCGACCCAGGTCCTCGATCCCGGTGACGAGAAAATTCGCTATCTGCGAGCGCTGTGGCCATCGCTGGTGTGGATCGCGCTCGGGCTGTTGCTGCTCGATGTCCTGCTGCGGCGACTGCGGCTGTTTGGCTTCCGTCCGCTGTCGCTATGAGCGCTGGGTCGATTGCTTGTATCCTGAGAACGACTAGCCATGCTGGGAACGACCTTTTCGCTCCTCCTGCTTGCGACGCCCGGTGCCGCCGATGGCTTGGCGCTGTCGGCTGTCAGTGGGCTGGTTCCGAGCGGTGCCTTACCAATGACGGTCCTCTCGGCACTGGCTTCGGATCGGCTGCGCACGCTTCCCACCGATGGAGAAGGCTCGTCCAAGCAGCCGCATGAAGTCAGTCCAAAGCTGGCCTTGCGCGGCAAAGAAAAGGGCTGCTGCGGCTATCCACTCGGTGAGCCGGGCACTTACAAGCTCACCTATTACTGGCTGGCCTACGAATCGGAGTACGCCAACGAGCCCTACGAGATCGAAATCTATACCCGGCAGGGCTTCCCGATCGGCCGATTCCCCCGCGCCTATGTGTTCGAGCTGCGATTGGAAGGCTCCGGAGTGCTACGCGACGGGAGACTCATCAACTATGACGGCCGCTGCGCGTACGGGATTGGAACCTGCTACCAGACGCTGGACCCGCAGGCTCATCCCTTTGGCAAAGGCGGACAGCAGCGCGCGCTGACACCGTTTCGTTCCGTCGCAGTCGACCCGCGCTGGGTTCCGCTGGGCACTCCGCTGTACTTGCCCGAGCTGCGCGGCATGCGACTTCCCGATGGCAGCAGTCACGACGGCTGTGTGCGCGCGGACGACACCGGTGGCGGTATCCGTCGTCGTGAGATCGATTTTTTCGTCGAGAGCTATGCCAACTACAAAGCGCTGGAAGAGCAGCTCCTCAACGATCATCGAGTCACGCCCCTCGTCGAGGAGCCACGCTGTACCTATCTGCGTCTGTTCGATCCCGGCGTCGACCGTCGCTCCGAGTCTATCGACGAGACAGCCGTGTCCTTCTTTAAGAAGCCACCGCCTCGTCCGCCCAGCATCAAGAAGAGTGGCTCACAGAGCAAACCAAGTCGTCGGTCTACTCACCATGCCCGGCATCTCTCCCCGCAGCCAGCCGATGCGTCGACCCGAAAAAAGCGAGCCTAGCCAACTTCCGCCTTGCTGCACGATGGGAACCTAAGTAGACTACGCCTTGTTTTTGCCACTGTAGCTCAGCGGTAGAGCAGCGGTTTCGTAAACCGCAGGTCCTGGGTTCAAGTCCCAGCAGTGGCTCTGGGGTCCGGGGGGATGCACCAGTCAAACTGGCGGTAGGTTTCGCCGCTTGGCGTTACTGCCGGGGTGAAAGCAGCTCAACAAGGGTTGCGACACCGAAGCCAGACGCGCCTTTGGTCACATGACCAAAGTCCTTTTCTGCGTGGACAGGTCCCGCCATGTCGATGTGAGCCCAGCTCTTGTCGCCGACGAACTCGCGCAAGAACAGCGCCGCACTGATCGATCCACCGTATCGATCGCCCGAGTTCTTCATGTCGGCGATGTCACTCTTCAGCGAGTCAAACAGCCGGTCGCGCAGCGGCATCCGCCACATGTCATCGCCACCGACCTGCGAGGCATCCAGAATTCGCGTCGCCAGGCTGTCACTGTTGGAAAACAGCGCTCCCGTGTGGTTGCCAAGCGCAACCATCGAGCTACCGGTCAGGGTCGCTAGATCGATAATCTCGTCGACACCCAGCTTCTCCACAGCGTAGGTCAGCGCATCTCCCAGCGTCAGACGACCTTCTGCGTCGGTGTTGTTGATCTCCACCGTCTTGCCACTCATGCTGCGCAGCACGTCACCGAGCTTGTAGGCGTTTCCCGATGGCATATTCTCCGCCGCTGCCAGCAGGACATGGACCTCATCGGGACAGCCGAGCTGGGCAATCGCTTGAATCGCTCCCAGCACCGCAGCTCCGCCGCCCATGTCCATCTTCATCCACAGCATTCCCTCTGTAGTCTTGATCGACAGACCGCCGGAATCAAACGTCACCGACTTGCCGACCAGCGCCACCTTCCGTCGCGGCGGCGCCTTGGGCCGATACGTAAGATGGATGAAGCGTGGCTCTTCGAGCGATCCGCGACCGACCCCAAGGAGCATGCCCATCCCCAGCTCCTCGCACTCTTTGACGCCGAGCACACTACAGCCCATTCCCAGCTGCTCAGCCATCTGTGTCGCGACTGCGGCGAGCCGACGCGGACACATCTCAGTCGGCTGTTCGTTGACGAGATCGCGCGCCAACATCACTCCGCCGGACACAATCCGCCCGCGCTCTCCCCCGATCGCAGCCGCTTCCGTCGACACACCGCTGGGAAGGAACACCACCACTTCCTCGATGGCGGTACGACGCTTGCGCTCCCCCGATAGGTACTTGTCAAACTGATAGGTCGAAAGCAGCGCGCCCTCGACCACAGCTTGACCCACTGCTGCCGCTTGATCGGCCGGCACGCCCCCCAAGCACAGCACGAGCCGCTTGGCTTTCACGAACGCGCCCCGCACTGCCCTGGCCGTCCACGTGCGCACGTCTGCCAGCAGCACCCCCGACGGCTTGCTCCCAATTCCTAGCAACGAGAGCCGCGTCGCCCCCAGCTTCCCAAGCGTATGCAACGTCAAGCTCTGGGTCACCTTGCCGGTGAACTGCTCGTCCTCGATCGCCTGCCGAACACTTCCGCCAAGCAGACCATCGAGGAGCGGCAGCAGCACATCCTCACGGACTCCACCCTCCGAGAGGGGAATCACCAGGGCATCTGCCTTCTCTGTGAGGATTTGTTCGGGACGCTCCAGTGTGCAAAAGGTGAACTTCATGGGGCTGGCTGCTCCTTCTTGTAAGAAACCGGACTCAACGAAAAACCCGATGATACACGCCGACTTGGCGCGGCGATACGTGCCCATTACCAGCTGGGTCTGACAGCGGTGCCAGCGCCGAGGTTCCGTGCGAAGATATCGCCATGCGTACGTCGTCACCTTTCGCCCTGGCCTTGCTGGGACTACTAGCTGTTGGTGCATCGCCTGCCGTCGCTGATGTGCCACCAGGACCACCGCCTCCGCAGAACGTCACTCCCGCCCCACCACGAGCCAGCGCCGCGCGACCTCAGATCGTAGCGGCGGTACGCCTGCCCAACCTAGGACAGTCGGTGAAGACGCTCGGGAGCTATGTTCCGTTTCCGCTTCCGGTTCAAGATGGGCTCCAGCAGCTCGTCGGAGACTTCGCCAAGGTGATCAATCTGGCCGCGCCTCTCGACGTGGTGCTGGCGCTTGAGCCGGAGTCTGGCGTCCGCAGTACTCCGCAGTGGGCACTCGCGTTTCAGGTGACCAGCGCCGAGGAAACCCGCAAAGTCGCCAAAGCTCAGGGGCTGCTCGGGGAGAACCGAGGTGGACAGACTCAGCTACGGCTGCCGTTTGGCAAAGGCGATGGCCTGCAGTGCGAGCTGACCGGCAAGAGCAGCGGCGGGCGGATGACCTGTGCAACGACGGAGCGCGATCGCGACACGCTGGCTCCGCAGCTGGCCAACCTGAGCGTGCCGGGGGCGCAGGGCAAAGATCTATATGCCGAGGTGTCATTTTCGTCGCTGCTGTCGGTTTATTCGGCCCAGTGGCAGCAGCTTCTCGACGCGGGAACGCTGATGCTGCCGCAGCGCTTGTCGATTGGCGATCCTCAGTTTGATCGCGCGGCCACCGATGCCATCAAGGCGCTTCTGGGTGAAGTTGCGCTGACGAGCAAAGACCTATCGCTGCTGACGGTCGATATGACGCTGCGGCCTGATCAGGTCCAGCTCGGCGTCGGCTACAAAATGAACGGCACGCAGTCGGCCTGGGCGCGAGCAGATGCCGAAGCAGCGGCACGCAAGCCGAGCGGTCCGCCGCCAGCCTTCTACGCCTTGCCCAAAGATGTCGTCGCTGCGTCGTACTACGTCACTGATCCAAAGTGGAGCTATCAGGTCGTCCGCACCCTGCTGCCGCTGCTGGATGCCTTTCTCGCGCACGACGGGCTACCCGATGCCGAGCGCCAAGCCGTTCGCAGCCTGTTTGAGCAAGTGCCCAAGTGGGACGGCCTGATGACCACCGTGCTGGGAGAGCTTGCGACGGGCAAGCCCGCTGTCGCCGGAGATGCCATGTCGATGCTGCTCGGCAATCATTACTACCTATCTAGCTCCGAGCGAGCCGGTGGCAGCAGCGACGAATCGGCGGCGTTCCTGCGTGCGCTCATCCAGACCTGGAATCGGCCCGGCCTGTCGGCGTATGTGCGCAAAAAATGGAAGACGGCGGGGATCAAGACCGCGCTTCCGATCCTACGCGCCGAGTCGGTGGCCAAGCCGCTTGGGCCGCAAGCGATCGGCGCCTTTCTGTCGATGGATCTGTCGAGTCTGACCAGCCAGTTCGATAAGTCGGGTAAGGGGCTAAAGCGCGGGCCACTCAACCTGTATGTCATCACGGCGAACGTCGGTGGGCGCTCCTGGTCGGCGGTGGGCAGCGACAAGAACTTGCTCATTTCAAAGCTTCAGCAGCAAGCAAGCCGGCCGGCCACAGAGACGCTGGCGCAGCGCAGTGGCATCGCCCAGGTCCAAGAGCCGGGCTGGCAGAGCGCTGGGTTTACCACGCTGGCGGGCTGGATTGGCATGCTCGACTCAATCCTGCGCGCCACCGAGCGCTCTCCCTTGGCCAAGTCCGGAACGCAGCCCGAGCGCAGTGGAGCATCTCTGCTGAGCATCATTCCGCATCACGGAGAGATTCCGCTGACCTATGGCAGCCGAGGCGGCAGCATCGGACCGCTCGGGCTGACGAAAGTGATGACGGCGACGATTCCGAGGCTGGTGATTGAAGATCTGATTGCGCTGGCGATGAACTTGGCACCCAAAAAGTAGGCAGAGGTAGCAGCTTGTAGGCTGCCGTGTTGCCTATTTTTTAAGCACCAAGTTGAGCCCACGGATGGTGTTAAACGGCGAGTTCTTGAGCGGGCCGCTGTTTCCACCACCACCCGCTGCTGGTTTCTGATCGCGAGCTGGGGGACGAGGCCCACTTTCCTCGCGACGCGGCGGTCGGGCATCTTGGGCTGGCTTGGCCGGACCGGGTGCCGTTGCTGGGGGACGACCTCGACTGTCGTCTCGCCGGTTGTCGTCACGCCGCCGATCGGTGTCATCGCGACGACGCTCCGGCTCGCGAGTGCGCGGACCGGCGTCCGGTCGCTGCTGCCGTCGATCATCCCCCGCTTCAGCCTTCGGTGGCTCAGTCGCTGCTTTGATCGACAGGCCAATGCGCATTCGGTCCAGCTCGACCTTGATGACCTTGACCTTGACGCGATCACCGACCTTTACAGCCTCGGCAGGGTCCTTGACGAAGCGATGCGATAGCTCTGAGATGTGGACCAGTCCGTCTTGGTGGACGCCGACATCGACGAACGCGCCGAAGTTGGTGACGTTGGTGACAACACCGTTGAGGATCATGCCCTCTTTGAGGTGCGACACCTCGGTCACGTCGGGATTGAAGCCAACTTCCTCGAACTCTTGGCGAGGATCTCGGCCCGGCTTCTCCAGCTCGCTCAAGATGTCGCGCAGCGTCGGTTCACCACGTCGATCGTCAATGTAACGGGTGATCTGAACCGTCCGAATCAGCTCGCTGTTACCGACGAGCTCGCGGATTGAGACGCTCAGGTCTTTGGCCATCCGCTCGACGACATCGTAGCTCTCAGGGTGGACCGCCGACGAGTCGAGTGGACTCTCGGGACTCTCACGGATGCGCAAAAAGCCCGCCGACTGCTCGAAGGCCTTCGGACCCATTCGCGGCACTTCAAGGAGCTGCCGCCGAGACGAAAACGGCCCGTGCTGACTGCGATAGGTAGCGATGTTCTGCGCCAGTGTCTCACCGACGCCAGCGACATACTGTAGGAGCTTCGGCGACGCGGTGTTCACATCGACACCGACTTGGTTCACGCACGACTCGACCACCTGATCGAGCTGCTTTTTGAGCGTCGGCTGATGTACGTCGTGCTGGTACTGACCGACGCCGATGGACTTGGGCTCGATTTTCACCAGCTCAGCGAGCGGATCTTGCAGTCGACGACCAATCGAAGCTGCACTGCGCACCGTCGGGTCGTGCGTCGGAAACTCCTGCCGCCCAATGTCAGAGGTCGAGTAGACCGATGCTCCAGCCTCACTGACGACGATGATCTTGACGCCGGGCAGCTTGCCGGCCGCCGCGAGCTTGCGAACGAAGCCCTCGGTTTCTCGACTGGCGGTACCGTTGCCAATCGCGATTGCGCCGACGGAGTGCTCGCGAATCAGATCTTCCAGTCGCTGGGCCGCTTCAATGCGTCGCGACTCACTCATCGTCGCAAAGATCACATCGTGGGCCAGCAGGTCGCCCTTGCCGTCGATGACCGCCAGCTTACAGCCCGTCCGATAGCCCGGATCGAGCGCCAACACCCGCTTGCCCCCGAGCGGCGCCTGGAGCAGCAAGTGTCGCAGGTTCTCGGCAAAGACACGGATGGCCTCGGCATCGGCCCGCTCTCGCAGCGCCAAGCGGACATCGACTTCGACTGCTGGCTTGAGCAGTCGATCCCACGCATCGTCGAGCGCCAGTCGTAGCTCACCAAGCAGCGGACTGCCGGGACTGCGAATGACTTGCTGGCTGATCACGCCGCGCGCCTTGTCGCTGTCCAGTTCCAGTGTCACCCGCAGCACGCCTTCTTTTTCCCCGCGACGGAGTGCCAGCATGCGGTGCGACGGAATCGTCTTGGCGCCTTCCTCATACTCGAAGTAATCGGAAAACTTGAGCGCCGGATCGTCCTTCTTGTCCAGCTTCGGCGTCGGCTTGACCTCACCGCGCTCGTTGCCAGGCTCGGGTGTCTCGTCCGCATCCTCTTTCCGTTTGAGGAGCCGCGACTTCAGCTGACCCGTCTCGATCGCAAAAGCCCGCAGCGCCGAGCGCACACCCGCATCGTCGGAAATCTGCTCGGCCACGATGTCGCGCGCGCCTGAAAAAACGCTGTCCACGTCGGGTAGGCCATTTTCCGCGCTGAGATACGGCGCTGCCAGCTCCTCCCGCGAGGACGCCTTGTCGGGCTGCGACCAGATGATCTGCGCCAGTGGTTCCAGCCCCCGCTCTCGCGCAATCGTTGCCCGCGTTCGCCGCTTGGGCTTGAACGGCAGGTACAGATCTTCCAGCTCGGTGCGCGACAGCGTCTTCAGAATCCGCTTGAGGAGCAGGTCATTCAGCTTGCCCTGCTTGTGGATCTCCGTCAGGACCGCTGCCTTGCGCGTCACCAGCTCGGTCAGGTAGGAGCCGCGCTCGGTGATCGTCGCGATCTCGACTTCGCCCAGTCCACCGGTCGCTTCTTTGCGATACCTGGCGATAAACGGCAGCGTCGCGCCTTCATCGAGTAGGGCCAGCGTGCGCTCGACCTGCTGGGGCTTGAGGTTTAACTCAGCCGCAATCACCGCCGCGCGATCAATCTGAACGTTCCAGACTGGGGTCGGTGGTGGTACTGCGGTGACGGGTGAATCGGATGTAGGTGTCGAAGAGAGGTCATGCTGCTCTTGCATAACAAAGCTCTCGTACACTAAAAGCTCGTCGGAGATCAAGCCAGAACCACGGCCCCAGCTCACAGCAGTGCGGGCGGCGACCGTGGTACCTGGACTTTGCGGCAGCGCACCACCGTTACCGCCCGTGAGACACAGGCCTCTTGTGAGGAGGGGCCAATCGGCGGTAACTTAATAAGACCATGGCCCGATTTAGGCTGCGCATGCGCAACATGGAGATCAACTTGCCGATGGGCGAGATCATCATTGGTCGCGGCCCAGAGTGTTATCTGCGGGTTGATGAGCCCATGGTGTCGAGACGCCATGCTCGCCTGCGGGTGAGCCAGACCAGCGTGACCCTCGAGGATCTGGGCAGTCGCAACGGCTCGCGGGTGAACGGTATCAACGCGACTTCGGTGGTGACGCTCAACTCGGGGGACATCCTCGGGATTGGTACTCAGCAGTTCACGCTCGATCGCGAAGACGACCCCTCGCCGCATCGCCCGACGGTGACGCACATGCCGGACTGGACGCAAAAGTCCGGCAATACCGCTGTGAGTGTCTCGCAGAGCTTCAGTGACGTGAACGTCTCGCCCGTCTCGCCCGTCTCCGTAGGTCCGCCGCCGTCGCCGGTCGCAACTGGTTCGATCTCGCAGCCGGCGCCCGTTGCTGCCCCGCCGATCGCCGTCGGCAGCGCAGGCAGCACCATCAGCAATCCCGCCCCTGCGTCGAGCAGCATCTCGATGCCTGGGAACGCAGGGTCCGATCATCCATCTGCTCCGATTGCCGACGGACAGACCCATGTTGCGCAAGACCCCGACGCGCTGGAGACGACCGGAGGTACCAACCGAGGCTCGGCCTATCGTCTGTTTTGGGGCTTGTCTGACAAGGTCCTCGCGATGGGTCGAATCGAAGACGCCGAGCGAATGATGGGGCCGCGACTCGCCGAGATGCGCTCACGAGCCGAGGGTGGTGACATTCCCGAGGATCTGATCATCGTCGAAGCCCTCCGCCGTGCACTGCGGCTCGCGGGAGCGACCAAGAAAGATCAGTGGTTCGCGTGGGTGTTCGACTACGCCCGGGTCTGCCGCTTCAAGATGCCGACGGCACTTCTTGACGAGATCTACGCCCAGGTGTTCGCCTGTCGGCCAGCCGTGGGGGCGCGCATTGTCGCCTATGCAACCACGATTGACGACGACACCATCGCCATCCGCCTGGCGACCCTACGCCGGCTCTGCCGAGAGTAAAAGCCTCGACATGGTGGCGCGGTTCAAAGGCAACGATTGTAATTCAGCTTTCCGGAAAATATAGTAATCCCATGGCATTAGTCGCCACATCCGCGCTCGAGCCCTCTATAGAGTCGGCTTCGACCCCGAAGACCTCATTTCGTGCCGCCGGCTTCTTCCGACGCGCGACTGCAACGGTGTTGGACTTGTTCCTACTGATCCCGCTGCTGGTCGTTTCGTCGCTGGGACTGAGGGCGGCGCTTCAGCTACCGGTACCCAAGCTCGGTGAGCTGAGTCCAGACATCTTGCTGGCCAACCTGTTCGACGGCAGCGTCACCAACGAGGCCTTGCTCGGGATCAGCGCTCTCGTCCCATTTTTCTACTTTTGGACCAGTTACATGATCTGGGGCCAGACGCCCGGAAAGCGGCTGGTGCGGATCATGGTCGTCGATGTCTACGGTGACAGACCGTCGGTGTTGCGCGCGCTGTTGCGTACGATCGGTTACGGCCTCTCGGTGCTGCCATTCTCACTTGGGGTGCTGTGGATTGGCTTTGATCGGGAAAAGCGCGGCCTTCACGACTGGCTGGCGGGAACCTACGTGGTGCTGAAGCCATGAGCAAACGACTTTCCTCTCTGCTGGTCGAAGACGGACGGGTTTCGTCGCAGCGCATCACCGATGCCATCGAGCGACAGGCCATCAACGGGGGTTGCCTCGACAGTAGCCTGCTCGAGCTCAAGGCCATCGATGAGGACCTTCTCATCCAATACCTCAAGCGCGCGACGCAGCTGCCAGCCCTTCCGCATGGCATTCATGGCAGCGAACGCCCCTTGCCCGAGGTCACCGAGGTCTTCACCAAGTCCGTCGCCGAGAACTTCCGCGCCGTCCCAACGCGGCTGCAGGTCGGTGGTGTCCTTCAGGTCCTTGTGACGGTCGAAGTCGATGTGGGAGAGCTTGACGCCCTGGCCCACGTCGTCAAGCAGCGCATCGAGCCCTGGATTGTCTTCGAGTTTCGCTTCCAAGAGGCGCTGGATCTGGTCTATGGAGGCGGACTTGCGACGCGGTTTTCTCGCCTGATCAAGCGCAGCCAGCAGACACACGAGAGCAAGAGCTGGCCACCGCCGATTACCGTCGATCCAATTCCTCGCTTCGGGAGCCTCGATGCGCTGCGGCTCGTGCCACAACCGAAAGCGCCGCCCGTGGAGCCACCGCCGGTTGCAGTTGTTCCGGTTGTTGCTGCGCCCGTCGAAATCGCTCCGGTTGAAGTCGCTCCGGTTGAAGTCGCTCCGGTTGAAGTCGCTCCGGTTGCCGTCGCTCCGGTTGAAGTCGCTCCGGTTGAAGTCGCTCCGGTTGAAGTCGCTGCTCCGGTTGAAGTCGCTGCTCCGGTTGAAGTCGCTGCTCCGGTTGCAGTCGCTCCTCCGGTTGCAGTCGCTCCTCCGGTTGTTCCCGATGTGCAGCAGCCAGCCTCGGTGCCTGCTGAGCCAGAGGCGCCTGAGCCAAAAGTTCACGATACCGTCGAGGTTCCAGCACTCAGCGGAGCGACCGAGCTGGGCGCGCAGTCTCTCAGCGAGCCAGCGGAGCCAACTGTTCGCGACACGGTGAAGGTACCGGCCATTTCAGCGACAGCGACGCCAGGCGACTCGATGTCCATGGACGACTGGCTGTCGGCTGACGACTGGCTGTCGGTTGCCAACACCGTCGACAGCAAGCGCACACCCAGCCAGAAGATCGCGATCGCTGCACCAGTGACCGTGCCCACAGCCGCACCAGCAGTCGCGGTCGTCGAGCCCGCGAAGAGCGAACCGGCACTCGCGAAGCCCGTCGTCGAGCCAAAGCCTGCTCCAGAGTCAAAACCCGTCGTCGAGCCAAAGCCTGTTGCAGAGTCAAAACCCGTCGTCGAGTCAAAGCCCGTCGCGGCGGCAAAGCCAGTGCCCACTCCGTCGTTGCCCGTCGCAGAGCAGAAGCCGGCGGTCGGACAGCCGATACCGGGTGGTCGACGCAAAGGCAAGCGTGGTCGAGAGGTCACGATCGCGCCGAATGCACCGACGCTCAACCAGCTCTCTGGCGTGAAGCCTCAGCCGGTCGCTCAGCCTCAGTCCAAGCCTCAGCCGGTCGCTCAGGCCAAGCCTCAGCCGGTCGCTCAGCCTCAGTCCAAGCCTCAGCCAGTGTCTCCGATTGAAAAGCCGGTCGAGAAGCCCATCGAGAAGCCGGTCGAGAAGCCGGTCGAAAAACCTGTCGAGAAGCCGGTCGAAAAACCTGTCGAAAAGGCCGTCGAAAAGTCAGTTCCCGATGCCAAGCCTGTCTCGCCGGCTGCTCTGGCTGAAAAAGTCGTCGAAAAACCTGTCGAAAAACCAGTCGAGAAGCCCATCGCGGCTGCCGTTCCCGAGGCAGTTCCCGAGCAGATCTTCAGTGGTCGCCTGGGCGAGCCGCTTCCTCGTGAGCTCGAGCTGGTGGCGAGTGCCAGCGCCGAACCACCACCGCCATCCTCCGTCTCTCCGGTGCCGTATGCCGGTCCGGTGCCGCGCATCGCACTGGGCATTTCCGACGACAGCAGCCAGCCGCTTTCGTTTGAAGCCGTCGCTGAGCTGCTCGATGCCGCGACCGATCGTGAACAGGTCTACAGCGCGCTCCTGCGTGGTGCCCGTGCCCGCGTCGCTTTTGCGGCCCTGTTTACTCGCCATGGAGACGTAGCGTTTGGTCGGATGTCACTCGGGAAAGACTGGGGAGAGCGGGCGCTGCTGGAAAAGTTGGCGATCGCTCTCGACCGACCGTCGCCGCTGACCAAGGCACTGACGATTGCCGAGCCCACACTGTGCACGATTGTCGAGAAGGACTCCTGTGCCGATGTGCTCAAGGCGCTGTCGCGACCGCTCCCGGTAAGTGCACTGATCGTCCCGATCCAAGTGCGCGGCAAGGCGGTGGCGCTGCTCTATCTTGATGACGATGGCAGCGGGATCGATGCGTCGGTGGCAGTGGAGATGAAGACCGCTGCGAGCCAAGCGGGCCTGGCCTGGGCACGAGTGCAGGCTGAAGACACCGTCAGTAGCTTGGCCAAGCCTCCCGAGGCGGTGAGCGCCGAACAGACCGGAACGACCACCAGTGCCTATCGGGCTCCCTCGTCGACCAGTCCCAAGCAGCCGGCGGTCAAGGCGGATGCGCCGGTGCCCACGAATGTTCCGACGGCGGCCTCTGAGCAACCGACTACGCCGCTGCGGGTCAAGAAGGGCAAGCATGGCGACTCGGGCAAGCCCGGCGGGAAGAGCACCGACTCTCCCAAGCCGGTCGCAAAGAGCACCGACTCTCCCAAGCCCGCAGGCGCTACCGAGGCGACTGTCAGCAAGGCCGATCCAGCCAAGCGTGAAGCCGAGCTCGTCGTTCTGGTCGAGCAGGCCCGCGCCGGAGGAGAGGACGCTTTTGCCAAGCTACTCGCCGCTGGAGAGCCTGGTGCCCGCGCCGTCGTAGCCGCTTTTCCGGGTCCTGCTGATCACCAAGGCCCGCTGGGATCGCTGCTGCTGCGACTTGGCGAGCTGGCGATCCGCCCGATGCTCGATCGAATCAGCGATCCCAAGACGCCGGTCGAGGTTCGTGGTCAGCTCCTCATGGTGCTTGCCGAAGCGCCCAGCTCTGCCGCGCTGTCGGCGATGGGCGAGCTGCTCTGTGAGCGCAGCGATACGGTACGAACGGCAGCCCTTGTGGCACTGCGATCGTTCCCACCGAGCGCGGCCCAGCGAGCCTTGAGCAAGTGGCTGCTTGGACAGCTTCACGGCAGTGACGATCGGCTGCGCGGCTGTGCCATCGATGCCCTGGCCGAGCTGCACGAGGTGTCGATCATTCCCGAGCTGATCGAGCTGCTGTCCGATCCCGATCCGGCGCTAGGTAATGCGGCGCGTCGCGGGCTGGTGCTGCTGAGTCGGCAAGACTTTGGCGATAGTGGCTGGCGCTGGAAGTCGTGGTGGCAAAAGCACGGTGCGGAAGGTCGGCTCAGCTGGCTGCTCGCTGGGCTGTCCCATAACGATGCGCTGATTCGCTCGTCGGCCCAAGACGAGCTGCTCCTGCTCTCCGGGGACATCGCGGGCTACCGATTCGATCATCCCAAGCGCGAGCGTGAGCTAGCCCGCAAGCGCTGGGTCGAGTGGTGGCAGCGTCGCGGCTATCCGGTCGAGTAAGCGCCCTCGCCTGTCCGGACAGCCTGCGGACGTCCGTGGACACTCCGATTCACTCCCCTCGAACCGCTGCCCTTTCACAATTCCCGTCGACGTTACGCCACTCCGGTGCTTGGCATGCAGCCTGCTTTAGCCCCAGACTGTACTTGCCAAAAACCCTGGAGGTGTCCGATGTCGATTCTCAGCGATTTCTTCAACGAAGCAGGCTGGCCGATCTTCCCAACCTTGGCCTTTGGTGTCGCCGCTCTCTCGATCGCGATCAAGATGATCGACAAGCCCACCGAGCAGCTCGCGTCGCTGGTTCGCAACCTGAGCGTCCTCACGCTGCTGATGGGAATGCTTGGAACGGTCTTGGGACTTCAGCACACCGTGCGGCACGTCGAGCAGGTCGAGCCCGGGATGCGCTGGATCTTTGTGGTGGGACTGCGAGAGACGCTCAACAACTTCGATGCGGCGCTGCTGATCCTGATTCCGACCATGCTCTGTTACACCGCCGCGATGTTCCGGCTGCGGCAGGACAAACAGTAGCTACGGCGTTGGCCGCTTGATACGAATCCCGAGGAAGCTCAAGCACATCTCGTCCTCGGTTCCTTCTCCCCACGTCACTTCTTTGGGCGGCGACTTTTTGCCATCAATCACCGGCTGATTCTCCGCCGAGTTGTTGTAGTGACACTCCAAGATCAGGTTCTCGGTACCCTGCGCGACGTACGGCTCCTGGAGGAGATACGCCTGCTGCCAGTGAAACTTCCACTTGGGAATGTGAACCAGCGGCCGATTCCCAACCAACGTACTCACCTGACTCCCGAGCAGGTGCATGTGCGGCGTCACCGACTGAATCGTCAGCTCGTTGCCCGGTAGCTTGAGCTGCTTGAGGACAAATGAAACCGGCGCCACCACCGTTTGAATCGCATCCGGATCGCCCGCCGGAATCTTGAGCGCTTCCGGATTCGCGAGCGGCAGCTGAAACACAAGATAGGGAGGCGCGGTCTTGGTCAGCTCCAGATCGACGGTGGTGCGGTCGCCTTTGCCGTTGTCGTTGTGGACGTTGTAGTGGACCTGCATGACGAAGATCGATCCCTTCTTGATCGACATTCCTTCATCGTCACGCAGCCGAATCGGAACGCCACCGGGAGCCCAGCCAATCAAGAACGAGGTGCTGCTCGTCCCCGGTCCACCTAGGCAGGTATAGCCAGGACCCGCCTCGTCAGCATCCTTCTTTTTGACCGCCGCCGCCGCCCCCGGATTGACCTGATACACGATCACGTGGTGATCGATCAGCTGGTTGCCCGGCTTGACCACGCCCGCTTTCACCCACGCCTCTTCCGGCATTCCGCCGCTGCCGCTTGGATTGGGATCAATCACAAAGCAGCGATAGTCATCGGTCAGGCTCTTGTTGGGGGAGTACGTGACGCCCATATCGAGCACCAGATCCGCACGCGGTGGCAGCGGTTGCTCGGGCGGGGCGATGGTGACGCGACTCGCAGCGTTTTTGTCGCCTTCCTGCGCGCCGTCTTTGACCCAATCGAGGAGAATCTGCTTGTCCTCGGCGGCCATCTTGCGCGGATACCGCAGCGGCACACCCTCATCGGATGGTGGCCACGGCGGCATGTCCCCCGACTCCACTTGTCCCCGGATCAGCGAGCTATACGCCTGGGCGGACTGGTAGTTGCTAAGCGCAAAGTGAGCAATGCCACCCTCGGTGTGACAGCCCGTGCAGTACCTATCCAGCACCGCCTTGGCGTCTTGATGGTAGTTGCGAACGAGTGCCGGCTGCTGCAAGTGGTCGGGCTCATCGGCTGGAGAGCTGCAGGCACCAACCAGCGCCAGCAGAGCAGGAACTACCGTCGGGAACAAGGCAAACGTCCGCATGGTGAAACCTCCGATTCCGAGTAGGGTTAGCGCAAGCCGCGCATCATAACGCAGCCGCTGCGGAACCGGAGCGGATCGAACGAATTCCTATGCCGTCGTTGCGCGCTTGAATACATCCGAGATGCCGCGCACGCTGCTGTCGATTCCGAAGCCCCAGAAGAAGGCCGCGATGTAGCTTGCGCCCGTCCCAAAGACCTTGCCATCGCAGAGCGTGATCCACCCCGACAGAGTCGCCAAGACCAGCGCAATCGCAAACAGCGCCCAGTCCGTCGCCCGCAGAGAGCTACGCAGCTGTGCCAGTCGTCGCGACGATCGACGCGGCAGAATCGCGAGCCGCAGAATCGCTTTGGCCACTTCCTCTCCGCTCTGCCGAATCGAGGCTTTGATGAAGTGCTCCCCTTCGCGCAGGAACCGCCGCATGACGGTCTTTCGGGAAGGAGTCCGCAGCGGCGCCTCCCCGTCATCGAACTCCCACACCACCTCATCGAACGAGGGCAGCTCCCCGCCCAGCTGAAGTGTCAGCTCGCTGTCGGCAGTACACAGCTCCGGAGGTTCCACCACGGACAACGTCAGCGGCTGGGATACTGACGGGGGCTGCGAGACGAGCACACTGCCAGAAGGCAGCGAACCACTCCCGGCCTCCATCGCCAGCGGCTCTAGACCACGAGTCGGCCCACTCTTCACCGGCATGCTCTTCATCAGCGCGCTCGCCATCGACTGCAGCTTCTGTCCTTGGGTCAGCGCCGCTTCCACCGCTTGCTGCGCCAACATCGCCCGCGCTTCCCGCATGCCACTTTCAATCGCATCCAGCTCTTGCTGCGCTTCGCTGGGCAGCTCCGTTCGCATGCTCTCCAGCATCGCGGACTGCGCCTCGACTTGCTCCATTCCGCGCTGCGCCGCCGCCCGCATCTCATAGTGCCGTTTGCGATGTTCTTCGAGTCCGCGCTCGACCTCTTCCAGCATCGACCGCGCGGCATCGAGTGCTCCGTACTGGCTCCGTTCCTCGGCCCGCGCCAGCGTGTCCGCCAGCTGATCGATCGTGGTCCGCGCAGACTCCGTGCCCAGTCGCCGCCAGCGCTCCAGATCCGCCCGCAGCTGCGCCGCCCGATACAGGTGTTCTTCACGCGGTCGCCACCTCTGCGCCGCTTGACTGACCACAAACGCCAGTCCGACTCCGAGCGCAATCACCAGCATCGGAAACAGCGGTGCATCGGTCACTTCAATGGTCAAGGGAATGCGCTGCACCGATGGCAAGTCTTCCGATTGCAGCACGACCGCAGTCTGGAACGTACCCGGCTCATCGAATCCGGACAGCCGCACAAACAGCTTGCGAGTTCCGCGTGCCGCCACCGCTGCGACTCCTTCCGCTGACGCCGCCAGCGTCGGTTCCAGTCGCGCGGTCAGCAGTCGCCGCTTTTCCTTGTCCACCACCGGATCGACGCCCACCGTCAGCTGCCGCACTTCGATCGCGCCTTCGTTGGACAGATCGAGCATGAGGTGTCCCTCAGCCGTCGCCCCAGGCATCGCCCGCACCAGCCGCACCGTCAAGTTGCGCAGCGGCTCCAGGTTCAGCGTCGCTCGCCCCGCACCACTCGCAAGCTCAGGCGAATCGGAAGCTGCATGCGCTGCGCCAACGCCAATCGCGCCAGCTCCAGCTGCGCCAACTCCAATCGCAACCAGCAGCAGGAACAGCAGCGATCTCAGCGCACTCCCGTCCTCCCAAAGAAACCTTCCGTTCTTCGTACGGGCTCGGCGTTCCATCCATCCCTCCTGCGCTTGGTTGGGCCGCATTATCGCACAAACCCGCGCATCCTCCGGGAGCTGCGCCTCCTGCACATCCACTGGAACGCGCGCTGCCGGCAGCTGGCGAGGGCCGTGAAGCGCGCAAAGTGGGCTCGGAATCACTTCATTAGTAGTTTTGGTAGTAGCCGGCGTGCGCGGGAGCTTGACCGCAGGTGACCTTCATCCGCGACGGCGTATAGATTCCCAGCGTCACCCACGACACCAGCGCGTTGCCAAAGCTGCGATCGGTGGTCACTCGCGTCACCGGGCGACCGTTGCAGACTGCGCCCGTATCGATGGTGTCACCGACGGCGCCCCAGAAGAAGCCGTTGGTCCACAGAGTCTTGGTTTCCGCGATGGCGGTCGGATAGGAAGGAATGATCGCGGTGGTCTTGAAACAGCCGGCGCCACACAGCATCACAGCGGCCAGCGCAGGCACTTGAAGCGCAGAAATCAGCGAACGGAGAGATAGGCTACGCATGACATCACCTCGTCGGAATCGGGTTTGGGGAGGCAGCTTGCTCTGCTCGCTAGCTCAAACACCGATCGCGCCAAGATGTGTCACCGGCTGACGCACTTTTTTGTGCGCCAGCGCGGTGGTTCCGATCACAAGGGAAGGACTAACGGAGAACGTCGTTGCGGGGGAACACGACCGTTGACAGCGTGGTGTTGAGGGTGCTGCCAGTGACGGCGCGGATGCCGGCATCGCTGACCGCGTACACGTAGTCTGTGCCCATGTCGGTGGCCATCACGCTGCGGCGCATCCACGGGCTGTAGTACCAAGCCCACGACGGCAGACCGGCGCTCATGTACACGTCCTTCATCGATACCGCGCCGCGCAGCTTGAAGCCGGTGGCGGGATCGATGTCGAACACCCGCAGCTCACTCCGGAACGATCCCCACGGGTCGGTGCCCGAGTGCGACCAGTCCGAGAACGGAATCGCCAGCAGCTTGCGCTCGGGGAAGTAGTTGAACGCCTTGTGCTCGTACATCGCTTCCGACCAGCCGTTCGAGGAACCGACCAGCTGATTCCACTTCTGCTTCGGATTCGCAAAGTCACTGACATCAAAGATGCTCAGCTGGAGGGTGCGCGGTCCGGTGCCCGTCTCGGGGGTGTAGACGCCGATGGTCAGCAGGTTGTTGGCATCCAGCGGGTGAATGTACGTCGAGAAGCCGGGAATCTTCAGCTCGCCCACTTTGCGCGGAGCCGCCGGATTCGACAGGTCAAAGGTGTACAGCGGATCGACCTGCCGGAACGTCACCACAAAGCCTCGGTCACCGATGAAGCGCGAGCTATAGATGCGCTCGCCCTTGGCCAGCTCCTCGCTCTGTCCGACCTTGCTGAGCTTGCCGCCCGACTGACCGAGCACCGTGACGCGGTTGGTCGTCTCGATCCGGCCCCAGAAGTTGCGCGGGTCGCGGGGATCCTGGACGCGCTCGGCAATCGTCGTCGCAATCCGGAAGTAGCCCTTGTCTTCATCCATCGAGAACTGATCGACGATGTGACCATCCACCCCACCGGCTGCGACAAAGCGCGCCTTGTTGATGTCGGTCAGATCGAACTTGAACAGATACGTCCAGTCGCGCTGGTTGAAGCGCGGCCACCACCACCAGTGACGGTTGGTGACGTAGAGCGAGTCTTTGTTGGAATAGATCTCGCCGACCTCACCGAGGATCGAAGATCGCTGCGGAGCGGCCTGCGGGGTGTCCAGGTTGATGGTCGCGACGGTGGTAATTCCCAGGTGCGTCGGCGCATTGTGCTTGGCAAAGTCCGCGCAGCTATACGGCAGCACCTTGGTCGTTCCGTCCGGCATCCGCAGCTTCTGCGCCGGCAGCCACTTGTCGATCGGCTGGTCGCGGATGAGCTTCTCGTTCTGATCCTTCAGGCGATCCAGCTCGGCATTCCACGCCCGCCAGTCGTTGTAGTTCAGCGTCGACGAGTTGGGATAGAACTGCACCGTCGCGGGCCAGCGGAAGTGATCCGACAGCACCAGCCGCACCGAGCTACCGACGCGCCGCGAGTTGGCATAGTTGCCGGGCAGGTAGAACTCACTGACCACCTTGAGGCTGGTGAGATCGGTCACATCAACCACCGTCGCTTTGGTGGTGTTGCCGTACCAGCCGCCGCAGTAGCCGGGGCCGCACGCCGCATCAGCGATACCGCCGCCGCCACCGCCCGCCCAGTCCTCCAGGTAGCCGTCGTAGCGGTTGTAGACCGACGAGAAGATCACCACTCGGTTCTTCTCATCCAGGTACATCTGCGTCGGGTAGCCCTCGACGTTGAGCGACGACTGAATCTGCATCGCGTTGGCCGGCCAGCTCTTCACCGCGTAGAGCTTCTGCCCGACCAGCTGGAAGATGCGCGTGCCGTCGTTCTTGAAGAAGTCCGCTTCATCGACGCCAGCGACCTGGGTGTTGGTCTTGGTGTAGGCGCTCGGACCGGACGACTTCGAGTCTGCCGCCGGAGCTGCCGCGCCCGTGCTCTCCGCTGCGTCCAGCCCGCCCGACCGCGAGCCGCCGAAGATGTCGATGCTGTTGCCGCTGCGCTTCATCGAGTCGAGCCGCGTCCGCATCTCAAAGACCGCCTGGTCTTCGATGTACTGCTCCAGATCGCTACAGCTACCGAAGTTGGACAGCTGCAGCTCGGCCTGAATGCCGGCTGGATCGGGAAGCTCGCTGTCGCCACAAGCCGCCACCGCACCAAGGAGAACCAGAGGGAACAGGGTCGTACGCCGCTTCATGAGTCTCTCTCCTGCAGAAAACACTAAGAAAGCCGGCCCACAGGACATTCCAAGAGCCGGTTGAAGTCTGCTGCTGTAGCAACACCACTTGCGAAGGCTGTGCCAAGTCGAAGGTCAACCATATCCAGCGACGGCAAGACGGCCCATCAGCGCCCGCGTGCCATCGCCCACGGCTCAGTTTTTTGAGGGCTGTGGAACCTCGGAATTCTGAGGCCTCATGTCTGGGCGTTCCTGGTGCGACTCGACCTTGCAGAACAGCACACCGTGCTCCAGCGTCACGGACAGGCCCGCTCCGACGGCCACGCTGCGCGCATCGGTCAGCACCCGTCCCGACTCATCGCGCGCCACCGCATAACCACGGGTCAGCACTTTGAGGGGCGACATCGCTTCCAGCTTCCCGATCGTCGCCAGCAATGCTTGCCGCTTGTTTGCCAGCTGCCGATCGATCGACTGCAGCAGCCGACCGTGCAGCTTGTCGAGCGCGCCCTGGTCCCGCTGTAGCTGGGTGCGTGGATGCCGAGCCTGCAGACGCTGTCCCAGCTGATCGAGCTGTCGCCGCCTTTGACCAAGCTGCCGCTCCAGCGCCAGCTGCGATCGCCCCAGCGCCCCGTCGAGCTGCTGCCGCGCACCATCAATCAGCCGCCCGCCTGCGCGCAGCAGTCGCCGCCGCAGCTCCTCGAGATCACGGGTCAGCCGAGCGTACTCGGGCACACACAGCTCCGCCGCCGCCGAGGGAGTCGGCGCCCGCACATCGGCCACAAAGTCCGCAATCGTAAAGTCGACCTCATGCCCGACCGCTGACACCACCGGCACCGGACAGCGATGGATCGCCCGCGCCACCTGCTCGTCGTTGAAACACCACAGATCCGCCACCGAGCCGCCGCCTCGACCGACGATCAGCACATCTACATGCGGCGCCAGCCGATCGATTGCCTGCGCGATCTGAGCGGGCGCCTGCGGACCTTGCACCGCGCAGTTGGCGATCAGGATGCGCACCCTGCCCCGCCGCGTCGCCACCTTCAAGATGTCTTGCAGCGCCGCCCCGCTCTGCGAAGTCGCAATCCCGATGACGCGCGGAAAGCGTGGCAACGGCCGCTTGCGTGCCGCGTCGAACAGACCTTCCCGGGCCAGCCGAGCCTTCAGCTCCTCGAACTGCGCCAGCAGCTCACCCTCGCCCGACAGCAGCATCTCTTCGATGTAGAGCTGAAAGCGCCCCTGTTCCTTATAGATGGTCAGGCGCCCGCGCACCCGCACCTTGAGTCCGTCGCGAAGCGGAAACGACACCGACTGCGCCACCTGCCTTCGCAGCATCGCTTCGACCCGCGCGCCACTGTCTTTGAGCGCCAGGTAGCAGTTGCCCGACACCTGATGACGCTTAAAGCCCTCGATCTCGCCTTCGATCCATACGCTGGCGAAGTTGTCGTCGAGTAGTCGCGCCGCTCGGCCAATGATGTCGCTGACCTTGTAGACCTGGGTCGCACTCACCGGCTCCACTTGCGGACGCTCCGGGGCCAGCCTGCGCACCGTCAGTGGCGGTGGACCCGGACTCGGTGGCGAGGGTCGAGGGTCAGGCGCAGTCGGCTTGCGCGCATCCACTCTGCTGGCCGGAAACAAGAAGCTGGCCTGCGGACTGTCTGCTCCCGGTCGTCGCGGGCCGTCTTTCGGATCATCACCGCTTCCTGCCATCACAGCTCCCTCTTCTCACCAACCAGCGCCGCTTCCACAAAGTCGAGCCGCTCAAGACCGACAAACAGCTCGTCGCCCACCTGCATGCTCGGGGTCTGAAACACGCCGGCTGCCACCGCCTGCTCGGTGTTCTTGTGCAGGATCGCCGCCACGTCGGACAGCGCGCAGCCATGCAGAAGCTCGTCGGCTGGCAGCGACATTCCCAGCAGCACCCGACGCAGCGCATCTCCGTCGAGTAGATCGATGTCTTCCGCCCAGTACGCCGCCGCCAGCCGGTTCGCCAGGCGCTGATGCTCAGGCTCGCTCTGCTGGGCCACCTGGACACACAGCCGCAGCGCCAAGATCGTGTTCATCGGAAACCGCGACGGAAAGTGCAGTGGCACCCGCAGCCGCCGCGCCCATCGCGCCAGATCTGCCTGTAGGTATCGCCGCCGCGCCGGCCCCAGCGTCGCACTGCACTCATCGGCAGCTTGCAGCCGACCACTCACCACCGGCACAAAGCGCACCGAGGCCTGACATCGCCCCAAGAGCTCCGGCAGCTGCTGCATCAGCAGATAGCAGTAGGCGCTGCCAAGGTCGTAATAGAAGGTCAGCTGCCCGGCGGGCTGTTTCGTCCCTGGCTCAATCGACAGCGTCGTGGGACTCGGCAGCTCGGCCAGCGTTCGCTTGAGCAGCGCTTGCACCTCGCCCTGCACCGAACGCAGTCGCAGCTCGCTGTCCGCTTCAAAGCGCAGGATCACCGCCGGCTGGGTGTTGCTCGCCCGGACCAGCGCCCAGGCATCGGGCCAGGTCACGCGGACGCCATCCAGCTCGATGACCTCGGTCCCCGGAATGCGCCGCAGCGAGTCCGCCATCTTCGCCACCACCGACCGCTTCTGCTCATCCGGCACCGCCACCCGCAGCTCCGGCGTATTGAACAGCTGCGGCAGTCCATCGACCCGCTTGGCCAGCGGCTCCGTCGAGTGTGAGAGCAGCTCCAACAGCCGCGCCGCCGCATAAATCGCATCATCAAAGCCAAGATAGCGGTGGGCAAAGAACAGGTGTCCCGACATCTCCCCACCCAGCACCGCCCCGGTCTGCCGCATCTTTTCTTTGATCAGCGAGTGCCCGACCCGCCACATCAGCGCTTGCCCGCCGGCACGCTCAATCTCGTCGATGACCGCCCGGCTGCACTTGACCTCGCAGATGAAGGTCGCGCCCGGCTGCTCCGCCAAGATCGCCCGCGCAAACAGGATCATCAGCTGATCGCCCCACAGAATCCGCCCCTGCGAATCGATCACCGTCAGTCGATCGGCATCTCCATCCAGGGCAATCCCGACCTCGGCACCACTGCGCTTCACCGCATCTTGCAGCTCGCGCAGGTTCTCGGGCACCGTCGGGTCAGGCAAGTGGAGCGGAAAGCGTCCGTCCATCTCACACGCCACCGCCAGCGTTGGAAAGCCCAGCGCAGCGAGCAGCGGCAGCACCACCTCGCCCCCGGTGCCGTTGCCCGCATCCACCACCACCGGAAAGCGGCGCGGTCCAAGCTGCAGCCGCGACTGCACGAATGAAAGGTACTCGCCCACCACCGACTGGGTGCTCAGGCGACCGTGCCCGTGACGAAAGTCCCGCGCTTCCACCCGCGCCCGCAGCGCTTCCAGCTGGACCCGATCGAGGCTGTTTTTTTGACACAGGATCTTGAAGCCGTTGTCGCTGGCCGGGTTGTGGCTGCCGGTGATCTCGACGCCGCCCTGCACCTCGAGCGTATGAACCGCAAAGTAGAGCACTGGCGACGGCACCACCCCGATGTCCAGCACATCCGCCCCACTGGCCAAGATCCCCGCCACCAAGGCCGCATGCAGTCGTGGCGAGTGCAGCCGGCAGTCACGCCCGACGACCAGTCGCGCTCCACCGCTGTCCAAGATCAAGCTGCCGATGCCCTGCCCCAGCGCGTGGACGACTTCATCGGTGAGGTCACGCTCGGCAACCCCACGGATGTCGTACTCGCGGAACATCAGCGGGTTCATCAGCGGGCTCATAAATACTGCGTCCGCCCTTCTTTCTGAAGCTGGACGACCGCGTCTTTGACCTGCTGGGCGCGCTCTCTCGGGATGATCAGCACCGCATCATCGGTGGTTGCGACGATCAGATCGGAAACCCCAATCAGCGTCAGCAGGCGCTTGCCATCACACCACACTAGGTTGTTGTGCGCGTCGAGGATGACCGGCTTCGGTGACTCCGCGCTGCTGGTGAAGACATGGTTGCCATGGTCGTCGCCGGGATGAAGTGCATCGAGCGCCGCAAACGAGCCCACGTCATTCCAGCCAAAGTCACCCATCAGCACCCGAATCGCCCGCGCCTCGCCCGCGTGCCCGAGTCCAAGCCGCTCCATCACCGCGTAGTCGATCGAGATCGCCGGCGCTTCGGGATAGCGGGCAGCGGTCCGCTCGGGGTGTTCCGAAAGCTCGTCGAGAATCGCCGACAGCGCCGGCAGCTGGACCCGCAGTTCGTCGAGGATGCGCCGCGCCGGAAAGAAGAACGTGCCCGAGTTCCACAGGTAGCGGCCCGAGGCCAGATATTCCTCGGCCCGCTGGCGATCCGGTTTTTCCACAAACGCCGCTGCCAGGCGCGTCCCCGCCGACTCTGGCCCCAGCTCAATGTAGCCGTAGCCCGTCTCTGGCTGGGTCGGACGGATGCCCAGCGTCACCACATGACCGCCTTGCGCCACCGTTAGCGCCTCGGTCAGCGTGCGCCGAAAGCCTTCTTCATCCGCGACAAAGTGATCCGAGGGCAGCACCGCCATCACCGCCTGCGGATCGCGCTTCCACAGCACCAGCGCCGCCAGCCCAATGCACGGCGCGGTGTTCCGCCCCGTCGGCTCGACCAAGATGTTGTCGATCGGCAGGCTCGGCAGGCAGCGTCGCAGCTCTGGCACCTGCTCGGCGGTCGTCACCACCAGCGTCCGCTCCATCGGCACCACTCCGGTCGTCCGACGCGCCGTCGCCCCAATCAGCGTCTCGCCCCCTGGCAGCATCGGCAAAAACTGCTTCGGCCTCGTGCGCCGACTGTGCGGCCACAGCCTGGTCCCGCCCCCGCCCGCCAGAATCACTACATAAGAATGTGCATCGATCATCTGCACCCTCCGAAGTCCGGACCCCAAAAGTCGAGAGCCCCAGGAGGTATTCCCCCTAGGGCTCTACGGCGACCGCCGAATCGACTGCTCAGCCGTCGCCTGCAGCGGCGCGCCGACTAGAACTTGGCGCCGACGCCGGTGAAGCCGATGCCCACCGACATGCCGTTGTACTTCTTGCCGCCAGCGACCGGGGCCCAGTTGCCTTGGTCGTCGAAGACCTGGACATCCGAGCTGAGCACGTTGCCCACCGCCGAGCTCTTCACTTCCTCGGGGAGGATCTTGCAGGTCATCGGGTTGGTCTTGCAGCAGTCCGCCGGCTTGCTCGCGCACTTGGTCTTGGTCGCCGGATCGTTCTGGTTCTCAAACAGGCCGATGATGGTCTTGGCGGTGTCACCCATCGGGTCCTTGTTGATCATCTCCGACAGCAGCGTCGCCACCAGCGGCACGATCTTCTCGTCGATGTCCTTCTGGGCCAGCACGCCGTGCAGGATGCCGTCCTTCACCTTCAGCACGCTGCCGTCCTTGACCACCGTGCCTTCAAAGTGCGCGCCCCGCAGTGCCAGTGGAAGCATCTTGCCGTCACCAAGTGGCAGCCGGATCTCGATCTTCTGCTCGTTGCTCGGCTTCTGATCTTTCGAGGCCAGCGTTGTCAGCTTGCCCGACTCGATCTTGCCGAACAGCGACACCGGCATGATGTCCGTCGCCAGCGTGAACGTATCCGACCCGTCAAACTTCGGTGCCGGCGCCATCGCCACCGGAGGCTTGGCCAGCCCCAAAGTCACCGACGCACAGTCCGCTTTGGTCAGATCCGGAGACTTGACGTTGAGCAGCACGATCGCCTCGCCGCCCATCACCGCCTTGTTCACCGACGCCTGAATGTCCAGGCCCGACAGCGAGATGGTGCTGATCAGGTTCTTCAGCTGATTTTCCGGACGAAGGTCGCCATCGAAGTCATACACGTAGGTCTTGTTGCCACTCACACCCGGCAGCTTGAGCGAATCGGTGGCAGCCTTGTTTTCCGTGCCAGTTACCATCGCAGCGGTGCAGACGGCCGGCGCCATCATGTTTGGGTCCATGGCCATATCGTCTCCGCCACAGCCAGTGCCAGCTGCCGACAGAAGAAAGCCACAGGTTGCTCCCAGAAACATTCCTTGGACGTGGGTGAATCGACGCATACGGGAAACCTCCGACAGTTGTTCGACTTTTTCCGCACCCACTCGGGCACGCAAGGCTCCGTTCATATCGAAAGTCGTGGCTGCGGTGCAAGAGGCAATGCGGCGACGTAGCAGCGATTGACCCGGTGAAAGCTCTAGCGGTAAGCTCTCTTGGGGTTGTCTTTTCATGTCGCTAGCTTCATCTGCACCGAGCGCATTTCGCTGGACCGGCTCTCTCAAGGAAACAAGCATCAGACAGCTGTACGAGCGCTGTCAGCGAATCCGTCTCACCGGCAACATGCGCCTCTTGCAGGGCGACCAGACGCTGGATCTGATGTGGATTGGCGGCGAGCCGATCGAAAACGAGGGCGACCAGGGCACGCGATCACTGCCGCTGTGGACAAGCGGCGAGTTCGTGGTCGAGCAGCGCATCCCCGACTGGAAGGGACGGCTGACCCAGGGCGTTGAGCTGACCGGTTCGCTGCGCTCGGGCCAGATCTCGGCGATCTACAAGCTCTGTGCGGACAACCAGCTCTCGGCGGATGTCGAGCTGCTGAGATCCAGTGGCGATGTCGCCCAGGTTCGCTTCACGCTCGGAAAAGCGGAGAGCGCGGTCATCGCCGGTCAGTCCGAGAGTGCGATCGCCGCGATGTCCAAGCTCAACGCCTGGACCGATGGTACGTTTCGCATCGTCATGCGCCCGGCGTTCGGCGATGAAAAGGCTGCCGAGGCGCCGGTGTTCAAGCCCCAAGGTGGCGCCCAGTTCGATGTCACCGGCAACCTCGACCTGGCCAAGGGGCAGTCCGACTGGCCGGGTGGAGCCGCCAGCCCCTCGAACCCGCCACGCGCCACTGCGTCCCCTTCACCTGCCGTGCCGCCGAAGTCCAACTCCACTGGCTCGAATCCCCCCAAGGCAGCGGGTGCCTCTGGCTCGGCTGCTGCGATCCCTCCTAGGCTGGCACAGACGCTGATCAAAGCCCCAGCCCCAGCGGGTCTGATTCAGGCCAGTGCGGGGTCAGCCCCGGCAGGTCTGGCTTCTTCCAGCTCGGCACCGACAGTGCCGATGACCTCGGTCAGCAAGGAACAGATTGCCGATGCCAAGCGCGCCAGCAAAGGCGGTAACACCACGCTGGTGATCGTCTCGGTGCTGGTGATCGTCCTGTGCCTGGGTGGAATCGCCGCCGCTGTCCTGCTTCGTTAACCCGCTGTACAAGGCTCGCTCTACCCGCGTCGCTTCTTGCTAGACTGCCCGCGCGATGAGCACTGACCAGTCCCCCGCCTTGTCTCCCGTCCTGTCCGAAGCCCCGATCGAGCTGCGCAACCAGACCTACGAGGATCTGACCGAGCTGATGCAGCAGCTGGGGGAGAAGCGCTATCGCGGTGAGCAGCTGTTTCGCTGGGTCCATGCCCGTGGCGTGACCGACCTCGATCAGATGACCGATGTCAGTCGAACCCTGCGCGCGCGGCTGCGGGGCGAAAACCTCGTCCGGGTGGCCGAGCTACAGATCGACAAGGTTCAGCTGTCCGCCGATGGCACCCGCAAGCTGCGGCTCAAGACTGCGGACAACCGACTGATCGAGAGCGTGCTGATTCCCGATGACGATGCGCGCCGAGCAGCGCTGGGCCGAGCCGCCGAGGCCCGCACTCCCGATGCCTATGACGACGATGAAGACGAGGTCTGGGAGCGCAAGAAGCTGACCCAGTGCGTATCGTCTCAGGTCGGCTGCGCGATTGACTGCGACTTCTGCGCCACCGCCAAGCTTGGCTTTGGACGCAACCTGTCTGCCGGCGAGATCGTCAGCCAGGTCTACCAAGCCGAAGCGCTGCTGCGCAGCCTGCCCACCGATGATCCAACGCGCCTGGCCGGTGGAGATCAGGTGACCAATCTGGTCTTTATGGGAATGGGCGAGCCGCTGCACAACATCGACAACCTGATGCGATCGCTGCGCATCCTGCTCCATCCCCTGGGACGGAGCTTTTCGCGACGACGCATCACTGTCTCGACTGCGGGACTGGTTCCGGCAATCGAGCGGCTCGGTCGCGAGGGCTTGCCGGTCAACCTGGCGGTGTCGCTCAATGCCTCAAGCGATGCGGTACGCGATGTCATCATGCCCATCAACCGTCGCTATCCGCTCAAAGATCTGCTGGGCGCACTGCGGCGCTTTCCGCTCGACCGTCGGCAGCGCATCACCATCGAGTACGTTCTCCTCGGCGGCCTCAACGACAGCCTGGAAGACGCTCGGCGCTTGCCCGATCTGCTGCGCGGCATTCCCTGCAAGCTCAACTTGATTCCCTGGAATCCGCACCCGCAGGCTTCCTATCAAAGGCCCGAACAGCGGGCCGTCCTCGCCTTCCAAGCCGAGTGCATGAAGCTCGGCTTTGTCACCTATATTCGCAAGACACGCGGCGATGACATTGATGCGGCGTGTGGACAGCTAGCGGCTGAAAACGATCCCCGCGCCGGTCGCCAAAAGCCCGGACGACTCCCGATCCTCAGCTAGCGGCAGCACTACCCTCCGCACCTTCCTACCCAGCGTACTTTCCCTCCGCGCCGTACTTTCCCTCCGCGCCGTACTTTCAATATGATGCAGATGTGATGCCTCTTTACTGTGGCCTTCTGCTCGCGGCCTTGTCCGTACCGGTGCGCATCCGCACGCCCGACGGTGATGACGTGCGTAACTGCGCATTGCTTTGCGAGGTGCCGCCCTGTTAGAACGTAGCCGCTTTTTGAAGGAGCCTACAGTCTATGAGTTCCGTTTCTCCCGGCAGTCGTCCTGCTGGCAAAGTCCTCCTCACCGGTGCCAGTGGTCACTTGGGCGCCAACCTCATGCACCGCCTGCTTGACGATGGCCACGAGGTGCGTGTCCTGCTCCGTCCTGGTAGCAACAACAGCGCCGTCGATGGCGTCGCGGTCGAGCGAGTCTACGGCGACCTTCGCGATGCCCAAGCGGTCGACTCGGCGGTGCGCGGCTGTCAGCGAATCTTTCATACCGCTGCCAAAGTCTCGACGATCTACGGCAATGCCAAGCACAAGCGCGAGATCTACGACTGCAACGTCCTGGGGACGCGCAACATCCTCACCGCCGCCAAGAAGTTCGAGGTCGAGCGCACCGTAGTCACGGGCAGCTTCAGCGCCGTCGGCTACGACCACCACAACCCATCCCACCCCGCCACCGAGGAGATGCGCATCTATCCCTTTGAGCGGATGATGCCGTACGAAGCCTCGAAGACCTTCGTCGAGCTGGAGTGTCTGGCCGCCGCCAATCGCGGACTCAATGTCAGCATCGCCACCTCCTGCGCCATCCTTGGACCCCACGACTACAAGCCATCGCGCATGGGCCGCGCCTTGTGTGACTTCGCCAACGGCAAGCTCCACGCCTACATCGAAGGCGGCTTCGAGTTCGTCTCTGCCCACGACATCGTCGAAGGCCACATCCTGACCATGCAAAAAGGGCGGCGAGGCGAAAAGTACGTCTTCGCCAGCGAGTTTATGACCCTGCCCGAGATCATGGCGATGTGGGAGCGCATCACCGGTACGCCCCGGCCCCGCTTCAAAGTGCCGGTGCAGCTGATGGGCGCCGTGGCCGAAGTGCTGAGTCCGATCCTCTCGTTTGTGGCGCCGGACTTTCCGCAGCGGCTCACCCCTGGGGCGGTTCGGCTGCTGCAGCTACATCGTCACGCCGACCTGACCAAGGCCAAGACCGAGCTTGGTTACCAGCCCACGTCCGTCGAGCGCGCCTGCCGCGAAGCCTATGAGTTCTTCGCCCGGCGCGGTGCCATCCGCACTCCTCTAGCCGCTTAGGAGTCCTCCCATGATTCGCTTTGATACGCGTCCCAATCCCAGCGCTGCCCCCAGCTTCCTCGAGTCCAAGAACCGTCGCCAGAAGGTCCGCGCCGCCGGTCTTCATCCCGACTACTGGTATCCGGTCGAGAAGTCCGAGAACCTCAAGCCCGGCAAGGTCATCGAAACCAAGTTCTGGGGCCGATCGATCGCGGTCTATCGCGACCACAGCGGCAAGGTCCAGGCAATTGAGGATCGCTGCGCCCACCGTCAGCTCAAGCTCTCGATGGGCCAGGTCAAGGGCTGCAACCTTGTCTGCATGTATCACGGCTGGGAGTTCGGCTGCGACGGCAAGCTTGTCTCGGTCCCGCATGAGCTCTTCGGCAAGCCCTTCCCGAACATCCGCATCGGCGCCTTCCCCGTCCAAGAGCGCTACGGCCTGATCTGGGTCTTCCCCGGCAATCCCGAGCTACAGGATGTCCACCGCCTTCCCGACATCCCCGAGCTAGAGGGTCCGAATCCGTGGGGCGTTGTCTCGATCGATGCGACCTGGAACGCGCATCACTCGATGATCATCGACAACGTCAGCGACTTTACCCACGCGTATCTGCACCGCAAGTACCGGCCGTTCTCGGATGCCAAGCTCACCAAGCTCGAGTCGGTGGGCGACAAGGTCTACGTCAGCTACGACACCAAGGTCGGGCGCGGCCGCATCGCGGGCCTGTTTGTCGATCGCAAAGGCATCAACACCGACCACATGGATCTCTGCTACGAGTATCCCTTTCAGTGGTCGAACACCGACGGCAAGATCAAGCATCACTTGTTCGTACTGCCGATCGATGAGCAGACCACGCGCGGCTTCTTCCTGTTCTACTTTTCGGGACTCAAGATTCCGCTGCTCAACATCGACATTCCCCACAAGCTGCTACAGCGAGTGCTTGATGTCGCCAAAGAGCTGCACATCCGACCGCTGCTCTCTGAAGATGGCGTCGCGGTGGAGGCCGAGCAGAAGGGCTACAACACCTACTATGACGAGCAGCTGGCCGAGCTAAACCCGGCGGTCAATCACTTCCAGCAGCTGACGATTCGCAAGTGGGAAGAGTATCTGGCAGAGAGCGCGACCAAGAGAGTCGCGAAGGTAAGCTGAGCCCTACTTCTTGTTCCGATACAGCTTGTAGCTAATCTCGGTCGCCTCGCCGTCCACGCTCTCGATGATGAACTGAAACGGTCGATCTTTGCCGAACTGTGAGCCGGTCAGCCGCGTCAGCATTCCCACCGCTCGACCCGGCTTGCCCGGACTCGCTTCCGCGTACACATACCCAAGCCGCCGCCCGAGGAACTTGCTGGCATCAGGCACCGAGCTCTCGAGGTAGGCGCGTACCTTGCCGCTCTTTGCCTCGAGCTCCAGCGCAACGTTGGTGCCGCGCGCGGTGCGCATGCCCGGGATGCCAAACACTTTGCCGGCCCCATTCACGGACTTCACAGTGCCTTCCACCAGCCAGTCGTCGTCCGCCGCAACCTGGCCGCTTCGTCCGCCCAGCTTGATCTCCCCGTGCTCCTTGGGCTCGGCGTCACTCCAGTTGTCAGGCAGCTTGGCGGGCGCCGCTGGGGCCTCGGCCATCTTGAGCTGCCAGTTGGCCGGCTTCGGCTCAGGCAGCGCCCGAACCAGGGTGTCCGTCAGATCGATGTCGCGAAGCTCGGGCAGCGCCGTCAGCGACGCCACGTCTTCGACCTGATTGCCGCTTAGATCCAGCTTGCGCAGCACCGGCAGATCGCGAACATCGGCCACCGAATCAAGCCCGCAGTGCGAGAGCGTTAGCTGGGTCAGCGCTGGATGGCCCGCCAGCCCTGCCAGCGAGCCCAGCTTGGCGCGACTCAGGTTAAGGATTCGCAGCTCCTTGAGCGACTGCAGTCCTTCCAGCGACTCGAGCTGGGTGCCATCGAGCCACAGCGCCTTGAGCCCAGCCAGCCGAGCGATCGGCGCAAAGCGCTTGATCGGTGCATCTGCGATCCGCAGCTCCATGACGTGACCGTCCTCGATCGCTACCGCGCGCGGGTGGTTCGCCAGCACACCAATCCCCACCGGCTTGAGCTGATTGGCCTTTGTCCCGGCTTCGCTGGCGATCGCCTCCAGCGCTTGGCGTTCATCGCCAGGCAGCTTCCCCAGCTCGTCTTCTATCGAGAGCGGCTTGCGCGTGGCAACCCAGATCACCAGTCCTAGGATCAAAACACCGACGGAGATCGCTACGTTTCGCATAGCCGATAGTCTACCACTTACCGTGCCCGGCGGGCTCGGTCGGACACGCTCGGACCTAGGTAAGGACCACACGCACATCACTTCGCGGAGCAGTCGTTGTGCCCATGGGCAACTCCTGCCCCCCAAAGCCGAGAACTAAATCAAAGCTAGTTCGGGGGAAACCGTCGTGAGCGACTTTGAGCCACAGCAACCAACCACTTCCACGCCTTCTCCTTACAACCACTACGGGATTACTGGCGAGCAGAAGAACGACAGCGACTCGTACCAGAACTGGACCGGCTGGGGCTTTGGCGCCGGCAACCGCAAGGCCGACACGCCACAGGCCGATGAGAATGACCCAAACAAGGCGCCTGAGGTCAAGAACGCCACGATGGGCGCGCCGAGCGTCGATACCGTTGATCTGTCCAAGCTGAAAGTGCCAGAAGATCAGCAAGGTCCCAAGAATGGCTTCTACGACGAGTCGGTCGCAGGGGTTCTTCCGTGGGAAACCGAAGGTCCGAGCGCAAAAGGCAAAGCCGGCGAGGGTCTGGGGCTCGATCTCTGGAGCGGCTCCGCAGTGGCCGGCGCACGGCGGCAAGCGGGTCTGCGCGGCGAGGCTGAAGCCAAGAATCAGTACGGTGACTCAGCCACCGCCAGCGGTGACATCTACGCCAACGCCGAGGCTGGTGCCGGTGTCAAAGCCGGCTTGACCGACAAGGGCTTTGAGGCGAGCGCCAACGCCAGCGCCAAGGCCGGCGTCGGTATCAATGGTGATGCCGATCTCAAGTCGCGTGATCTCCGCAGCCAGTCGATGATCGATGCGGGTGTCTCGGACCCGCTCACCGTTGGCGCGGGTGTCCATGCCGACGGCTGGGCTGGTGCCAAAGTGGGCGCGGGCCTCAAGGCCGGACTCAGCACTGACTTCATCGGTGTCGAAGGCAAGGCCGGTGCGATGGCTGGCCTCGAGGGCAACATTGATGCCCACGCCAACCTCGGACCTCTCAAGGGCAAGGTGGGCGCGTCCGGCATCCTTGGCATCGGCGCTGAGGCCTCGGGTGGCATCTCGATCGAGGACTGGAAGATCCACATCGGCGGCAAGGTCGGTGCGGCGCTCGGCATCGGTGGATCGGTGTCCTTCGATGCCACGCTCGATCTGAAGCAGACCTACGAGCTCGCCAAGTGGGCCGGTGTCCAGATCCACAAAGGTCTTGACCGGGATGGCGACGGCAAGCTGGGACTCAACGATGCGGCCAAGGGCGTTGGAGAGCTGGCCCAGGGCGGCGCCAACATGCTCGATCGCGGCTGGGAAGGCGCCAAGAACTTCCTCGACGGCGATGGCAACGGCAAGTTCAGCATGGGCGATGTCAAGATCCGCGCCAACCAGGCCAAGGACTGGCTCGCCAACAAGGCGGGCTTGGCCAAGGACTGGGCGGGCGATCAGCTCGACGCAGCCGGCAAGGCCCTGCACAACATGGCCGACCGCGATGGCGACGGCAAGATCGGCATGTCTGACCTTGTGGTCGGCGCGACCCAGGCCAAGGAGTTTGCCAAAGAGAAGATCGGTCAGGCCGGTCAGGCGCTCGGCAATGCCAAAGACTGGGCCGTCGACAAGGCCAAGCAGGCCGGCCAGTGGGCCAAGAAGACTGCCGATCGGGATGGCGACGGAGCGCTCGGCATCGGCGATGTCCTCACCGGCATCGGCGAGGTCAAGGACTTCGCGGGCCAGAAGATCGGTCAGGCGGGCAAGGCCCTCGGCGCCGCCAAAGACTGGGCCGTCGATAAGGCGGGCGATGCCAAGGACTGGCTGCTCGACAAGGCCAAGGACGCTGGCAAGTCGCTGAAAAAGGCAGCTGATCGCGATGGCGACGGTCAGGTTGGCTTCAGCGATCTCGTCACGGGCTTCGGTCAGGCCAAAGAGTGGGCCGGCGAAAAGGTCGGTCAGGCCGGTCAGGCGCTCGGCAACGCCAAAGACTGGGCGCTCGACAAGGCGGGAGCCGCCAAAGACTGGCTCGGCGGCAAGGCCAAGGAAGCGGGCCAGGCGCTGCACAACGCCGCCGATCGCGATGGAGACGGCCAGATTGGCTTTGGCGATGTCATCGCAGGAGCCGGCCAAGCCAAGCAGTGGGCCGGCGACAAGATCGGTCAGGCGGGGAAAGCCCTTGGTAGTGCCAAAGACTGGGCGATCGACAAAGGCAAGGCTGTCAAGGATGCTGCCTTCAAGGCCGCAGATCAGGACGGCGACGGCAAGCTCGGCCTCGGCGACATCAAGGCCGGTGCCAGCAACGCCAAGCAGTGGGCCGGCGAGAAGATCGGTCAAGCCGGCAAGGCCCTCGGTGCCGCCAAGGACTGGGCCGGCGACAAGATCTCCGGCGCGTGGGGCGGAATCAAGAACGCTGGCTCGACGCTCGCCAGTGGGCTCGGCGGCGCTGCCAAGACTGTCGGCAAGACCGTCGGCAAGGTCAAAGACTTCTTCGGCGGCTGGTAACAGCTCGCTCCCCCAGGGTGCCGAGGCTCGCTCGGTGCCCTCCCCCGCTCCTACCGCAAGATCAAGTCCAGCTGCTCTAGCTCGCGAATCCGATCGCGCAGCGAGGCCGCCCGCTCGAAGTTCAGGTCTGCGGCCGCTTCCTTCATCTGCGCCTTCAGCTTGACCAGCAGCGCCGGAATGTTGGCCAGATCGAGCGCCGTGTCCTCCTTGCCTGCCGCCTGCTTCTTGCCGCCAAACGGCATCCCGGTCTTCTTGTCCGGCCTCCCTTTGCGCTCTTTCTCACTGCCATACGCCGGACGCGCTTCGCCCGCCGCCAGCTCTTCCACGGCCTCGGCCACTTCGCCCGAAATCAGCGCCCGCAGATCGCTTACCTTGCGCTTCACGGTCTGCGGCGTGATGCCGTTCTTCTTGTTGTGCTCGTCCTGGATCTTGCGACGACGGGCTGTCTCATCGATACAGATCTGCATCGAGCGTGTGATCCGGTCCCCGTACATGATGACCTTGCCCTGCTCGTTGCGCGCTGCCCGGCCACAGGTCTGCATCAGCGATCGCTCCGCCCGCAGAAACCCTTCCTTGTCGGCATCCAGGATCAGCACCAGCGACACCTCCGGCAGGTCGAGTCCCTCTCGCAGCAGGTTGATCCCGACCAGCACATCGAACACCCCTTGGCGCAGATCGCGGATGATCTCCGACCGCTCCAGCGTGTCGATGTCCGAGTGAAGGTAGCGCACCCGGATGCCGTTTTCCGCGTAAAACTCCGTCAGCTGCTCGGCCATTCGCTTGGTCAGCGTCGTCACCAGCACCCGATCGCCCTGCGCCACCCGCAGGCGAATCTCGGCGATCGAGTCATCGACCTGGCTGCCGACCGGACGAACCTCAATCTGCGGATCGAGCAGGCCCGTCGGTCTGATGACCTGCTGCACCACCACGCCCCCGGTCTGCTGAATCTCGTAGTCACCCGGCGTCGCGGACACGAACACGGCCTGCGGGACCCGCACATTCCACTCTTCAAACTTGAGCGGCCGGTTGTCGAGCGCCGAGGGCAGCCGAAAGCCGTACTCGACCAGCGTCTCCTTGCGCGAGCGGTCGCCTTTGTACATCGCCTGAATCTGCGGCACCGTCTGGTGGCTCTCATCGACGATGCACAGAAAGTCGCGCGGAAAGTAGTCGATCAGCGTTGCCGGTGGCTCGCCCGCTGCCCGCTCCGACAGGTGTCGCGAGTAGTTCTCGATGCCCGAGCAGTGCCCCATCTGATCGAGCATCTCCAGGTCAAACAGCGTCCGCTGCTCGATGCGCTGCGCCTCGACCAGCTTCATGTTGTCTTTGAGGTAGGTAATCCGCTCCCGCAGCTCCTCCTTGATCGCGCTCATCGCCTTGACCAGCGCATCGGCCGGCGTGACGTACTGCGAGCCAGGAAAGATGCTCACGTCCTTGAGCTTGCGCAGCGTCTTGCCCCGCAGCGGATCGACCTCCGAAATGGTGTCGATCTCATCGCCGAACCACTCGATCCGCACCGCCACTTCCTCTTCAAACGGCGGAAAGATCTCGACCGTATCGCCCCGGACCCGAAACGTGCCGCGATGGAAGTCGAGGTCGTTGCGCTCGTACTGCAGCTCAACCAGCCGGCGCAGCACCGCATCTCGGCGCACGCTCTGCCCTACGTCGAGCGACAGCACCATGCTGCGGTAAAACTCTGGATCGCCGATGCCGTAGATGCACGACACCGACGCCACCACGATCACATCGCGCCGCGACACCACCGCGTGCATCGCCGAGTGCCGCATCCGATCGATCTCTTCATTGATCAGCGAGTCCTTCTCAATGAAGGTGTCGGAGGTCGGCAGGTACGCTTCCGGCTGGTAGTAGTCGTAGTACGAGACGAAATACTCGACGGCGTTGTGCGGAAACAGCTCTTTGAACTCTCCGTACAGCTGCGCCGCCAGCGTCTTGTTGTGGGCGATGATCAGCGTCGGCTTCTGCACCTTCTCGATGACGCACGCCATCGTAAAGGTCTTGCCCGACCCCGTCAGTCCGAGCAGCACCTGCCGCGCATCGCCACGCTGCAGACCCTCGGTAAGCTGGACAATCGCCGCCGGCTGATCACCGCGCGGCACCATCTGAGAAACGAGCTGAAGCGGGGTGCCTTGCGTCATGTCGAGTTAGTACCGATAGCGGAGGATGATCTCGGCATTGAAGTTGTCCTGGCGGAACTGAATCGCGCCGAACGTCGTGCCGTTCCGCTGGTCGATAGAAGTCGGCGTCGCGGTGTTGAAGATGTTGAACAGCAGCAGCATCAGGTCAAAGCGCTGCCCGATGAGCTTCTGAAAGTTGTACGTGAACTGCAGGTCCAGGATGAACTGGTCGGGGAGCTTGAACTCCGCCCACGTCGTCGGATCATTCACACGCGTCCCGGTCGAGGTGCCACGCGGCGATCGGTACAAAGAAAAGCTCGCGTCCTCTGGGCTCTGGAACACCTTCCACTGCGGCGCGCCCGTCCGGTACTGCATGCGAACGCTGGCGTTCAGCCCGAAGTCGAAGTTGTAGTCAATCGCCCCCTTGAGCGTGTGCCGGTAGTTGTCCGACATCGGTCCGTAGTACAGCGCATTCAGCCGCGCATTTTGCTTATACGCAGTGAAGTAATCGCTGACCGTCCCGTCGGTAAACGCCAAGGTATAGGAAGCAACCAAGCCCCAGTGGCCGGGATTCCCTTGCACCCACAGATCCAGTCCGTGATAGGTCCGCTGCGCATCCTCGGGAGTCTCTGCCAGGAAGATGCGCCGACGCTCGCCATTCACATACCCGACAATTCGCGTTCCCGCCGGGTCCCACACCTGATTGGTTTCGGTGTTGGTCCACATGTTGGCGTAGCGACGGTAGGTATAGTCAACCCCAACGATCATCTCGGCAATCATCTCGCGACGAATGCCCGCCGAGACTTCGTCCAGACTCGGTGGCGTTACCTTGTCCGCAAACAGCTGCCCGCCTGGTCCACCTGATCGATTGCGCTCCGCAAACGACGACGTTGCGGGGTCCCAGTTCTTCTGAATCGCCAGCTGCTGGGGGTTCCCCCGATCGGCGACAAAGGCATTGCCGATGTCGTTGTGGCGTCCGTAGTGGGCCGAGATCAGCGTCGAGCGATCGTGCAGCAGGTCGTAGACCGCCGACAGCCGTGGCCCATAGCCCAGCAGCGTTCCCAAGCGATTCCCTTGGTAGTCGCGCAGCACGCCCAGATCGAACCGGAAGCCCGGCACCAGCGTCAGGTAGCGCTTGATCGTGTAGCGATCCTGCGCAAAGAAGCCGAGGTTTACCGCATCCGCCGTGGTGCTCCAGCCTGCCCCCGCCACGTCTCCGTTCGGCAGCGAGTCCGGGTACTCCGTCACCTGCGAGCAGCTGACGTGCGTGCTGGCATCCGCCGGATTGCAAGGCGTCCCCGGGACCGTATCGACGTAGTTGCGACCGCCCGCGATGCCCACGTTGTGCTGATAGCTCATGTACGCGAACTGGGCGCCAATCTTCACGTTGTGCATCCCGCCCAGGCCCATCGAGCTGTAGAGCAGCGTCGGATCAACCTGAATGCGGTACTTCGTCTCTTGGTTCCAGCCCAGGGCGCTGTTGATGTACGTGACGCCGTTGAACTGATCGGACGTGCGCAGGTTGTGGGATGGGGTCAGCCGATCGGGCTGGCCATCGTCACCGACCCGCATCGTATCTTCCACCGACCGCTTGGTGGTAAAGCCCGCCTGCATCTGGAACATCCACTTGGGCGAGATCGCGGTATCGAGCAGCACCACCAGCCACTCACCGCCCCGCCCGGTGCGCCGCTCTGCTTCTGCTGCCAGCGTCGTCTGCTGCGCGCTGTTGGTCACGAAGTTGCGGTCGATGTTAAACGACACCGACAGCCGCGTTCCCGTCGTCACCTGCCAGGTCAGCTTCGCCCGTCCCAGGTACGTATAGGTGTCGCGGAACCGATCGGTGTCATCCGTGATGCCCAGCCAAGGAAACGGCGGCACCGTCGTCATCGCGCGGTTGTAGTTGAACTGGAACGACGTAAAGAACCACAGCCGGTCTTTGACAATCGGACCGCCGACGTTCGCGTTCACCGAGTAAAAGTCCCGAACCGGCGGATCTCGGTCGTCATAGATCAGCGCACCGTTCTGCTGTGGCAGCTGGGCGCTGTAGCGGTTGCGCAGATAGAACGCGGTTGGCTGGATGACCACACTCGCATCGACGGTGAAGTTGTTGCCACCGGAGCGCGTGACCATGTTCTGAACCAGGCCGAGCGAGTTGTACTCGGCATCCATCGCTCCGGTAAACAGCGTGTACTGCTCGACCGCATCGAAGTTCATCGGCGAGCTAAGCCCACCGGTCACGATGTCCGAGGTATCCAGTCCATCGACCAGGAAGCGGGTATAGCGAGACAGACCGCCGCGCACCGATGGAGTCGTCCCCGGACCCACGCCAGCGGCCAGCTGCGCAATCGACTGCACCTGACGGAACACCGGTGTCCGCGACACCTTCTGGTTGTCGAGGGTCGTCGTAGAGACTGCGCTCTCGGGGTTTAGGATCGGGTTGCGCTTCTCGATGATCTGCTTGGTTTCGGTGATCTGGCCAATCCGCAGGACCACGTCCACCGCCGCCAGCTGTCCCGCCACCACCACGATGCCGCGCTGCTCGACCGGGGCAAAGCCCTCGATCCTCGCCTCCAGCTCGTAGGTTCCAGGCGGCAAGCTCTGGAAGGTGTAGCTGCCGTCGTCCCCGGTTTCCACCGTCCGGCTGCCACCGATCAGCTGTTTCGACCGCACCACGATCGGCACGCCCGAAAGACCATCCTTGGTGCCATCAATGGTCACCACGCCGCCCAATCGGCCCGTGACCTCACCGATGGCGTGGGCCGAAAGTGGCGCCAGCAGCAGCACGAGGAGCAGCAGCGCCGCCCACAGCCCTCTTCCAAATCTCATGAGGTGGACTCCCCTTGGCTACTTGGCCGAGGCCAAGGACAGACAGTGCACGTACACATCTTTGCCAGGAGCCGTCGGCACAATCGCCGCCGGATTGGCCAAGATCTCGCTCACGGTGCAAAGAGGACGCGGTCGAATCGTCGCAGTCTCGCTCAGGGCACAGGCCGTCATCTTGCTCATGTCCACCCAGCGCACGCGACAGACTGGCGAAAACTCCTTGCTGCCAGGGGCCAGCGAGAAAATCGCCAGCGCATCGGCCTTGCGGGTCTTGGTCGGATCGCCCGGATCGGTCAGCGCAAACGTCGCCTTGCTCCGTGGCAGCGGATCGCTCGCGTCGTAGCCCGTGCCACCGGGAGGCACAAACTCCACCGTCGAGACATACAGGTCATTGATGACCGGACAGACCGGCGGTGGGGCCAGGCAGGTGCCGTCCTTCAGCGGATCGGTCGTGGTGCAGACTTCCCCGTCAGCGAAGTTACAGCCAGTGGGCTGACCGGCCATGATCTTGCAGACCTTGCTGGTGTCAAACAGCGCCGGACACTTGCGGGCATCCGTCACCACCGGGACATCGCCACCATCAACGTAGCCCGACAGCAGCCCTCGGAACCACGCCTGCGCCGGGAACTGGAACGACGAGGCCGGATCGCTCAGGCTCTGTGGATAGACCGCCTTCGACCCGGTCACAAACGGACACGCCTGCACCGGATCGAGGCTGCGCCCCACCGGCACCCCGACGTTGACCATCGGCCAGTCCTTCCAGCGCGCCGAGCCGGCCTTCATCTGCTCACGGCTCACAAACGTGAAGTCGAGGTCCTTCGCGCCGCCCTCTGGGAAGGTCTTGGTGGCCCGATCCCAGCCCGCCCGCTCTAGCAGCGAGAGCTCGCGCTTTACGTCGTTGCAGCCCATCCGATCGCGCACCGCCGGTCCCAGGCTCGCCTGCACCACCATGTGAAACGGCCGGTACGAGGCCTGCGCAGACGGCTCTGTCGCCCCACCTACCTGCACCGGAAACAGGCCCTGCGACAAGATCGGGTACTGCACCCGCTTGTCGTAGCTGTCGGTGCGGATGTTGAACTCGCCGGGATCGCTGCGGCCCTCGGGAGCGTTACAGCCACTCAGCTGATATACCGACGGCGGCAGCGCCCGCGAGGTATCAAACGCCCCGGTCAGGTCCAGCTGCGCCGCGAACAGCGCCCCAAAGTAATAGAAGCGCGGCCCGTCACTGAGCGACGTTCCATCCCAGCCCCGCCGGGGCATCAAGCATCCCAGCGCCGGATCATCGCGAGAGGTCGGCTGAAACTTGTACTGCCTGTCGAAGGCCGACGGGTCGATGGTCCCGGTGTACGGGTCCGGGTCGATCAGCCCACTGCACCCAGAGACAGAGAGCAACAGGAAGCTGGGTAGCAGCGACGAACGGATAGAGCGGACGAGCGGGTTGATCTGCGACATCGCAGCGCCGTGTAACACGTTCGCCCAAGCCAAGACAAGTGTCGTCGCGGACCTGTCTGCACAGCCCCTAGTCTCAGCGGCTGCTCCGTCGTAAAGGCTGGATCGGGCGCAAGACCGCTACGACTTGGCCGCGTGCCCCAGCTCGACCGCCGGCAGCTCGGGCAGCGAGGGCACGATCACGCTCGGCTTGCGCTCGGCCACCCAGTCGTCCAGCTGCTGCCACTCATCCATCAGCCACATCGTCACGGCCTCGCGCTCGGTCGGTATCTCTGCGTACGGAATGCGACGGAACAGCACCTCGATGCGCTGATGCACGGCCCGCCCGTCTACCAGATCCCGAAAGCTGGACGCCACCTCGTAGCCGACATGCTGGCAGATCACCACATCTGCTCCCGGGTTGCGACAGAGCAGCTCGACCGGACCACCCATCTGAGGCGGCAGGACATGGTGCAGCTGGGCGGCACGGGCAGCCAGCGCCGGACTGTGGCGACGGAGCTTGTCCATCACCTGCTGCCGTTTCTGCTCGGAAAAGCGCGTGCCCTCCGGGTATAGGATGATCGCATCGCGTGGGCTCAGGTCTTTGAGCTGCCTGCACACCGCCTCGACCTCTCGTCCGCCGTCTTTTGACCCTCGCCGCACAAAGCACGAGCCCAGCCGCGAGCCAATCACGTCGAACACCGGGTCGTTGATCAGCTCTCGCTTGACCACATAGCGCAGCCGAAAACCAAAGTGATGCCCCAGATAGACCGGCCCGAGCGGCGTGTCGCCCAAGCTGGCATGGCGCAGCAGCACAATCAGTGGCCCAGGCTGCTCCAGTGCTTCCAGGCCCGCGACGGAGATCTGGATGTCAAAGCTCAGCTTGCCCAGCCGGAACAGGACCCGCCCCCACGCGTTGGCCAGGCTCTCGGTAGCGCGCGACAGCCGAGCCTTGCCGGCTGCTGTCCAGGCCCCCAGCAGGAGCCACTGTAGCCCCGCCAGCAGCAGAAACAGCGCCTCTCCGATGAAGTAGCCGCCCAGGAACACCATGAAGCGCAGCTTCGCCAGGCGACGCTTCTCAAAGGGAGCCACAGCCAAGCCCAGCAGCACCACCAGCGGAGACAACCCCAAGAGCAGGACCGCCAACAAGCAGAACAGCGGAATGGTCACGGCCCGTCTTCGCCAAGTCTCCGTCCACGGATCTTTCAGCTTGTCGTCCATCCTCGGGAAGATATCGGAAACGGCTCCCGTCGGTTCACTGCCACAAGCAGTCGGGACGAAAAATGACTCCCCCGTGACAAATCCATGACAGGACTACCAGCTCATGCTGGCCTTGGCGGGGGCCGCAGCTGGAGCCGCCTGGATCGGACTCTCCAGGTCCGAGAAGCCGTCCTTGCGCACCCGCACCTTGTACTGCCCTTGATCGACGGTCTTGAAGCGGTAGTTGCCTTGCTCGGTGGTACGAGTGGCCTGCACGACCCGCCCGCGCTCATCGACCAGCTCGACCAGTGTGTTGGCTGAGCCCGAGCCCCCCTTTAGCGCAATCTGGCCTTCGACCTCCGCATACTTCTGCCGCTGTGCCGCTTCACTGCCGTGGAAGAACACCGTGCTCTCACTCTGGCGAACCTTGCCCGCAGCGTCTCGGAACAGCACCTTGGCGACATAGCGACCCACCGGCAGCGCCTTGCCATCGCTGCCACTGCCGTTCCAGCCAAAGGCCAGTCCCCCAACCTGTCCCTTCTTGCTGCTCACGAACACGCGGTCCTTGGGCTCGTTGCTGGTGTCCTTGCTGCCCTTGGCCGCTTCCTTGACCGAATAGACCTCCAGCTCGACGGCTCCGCTCTGCTCTGTCTGCGGCGCGATGTTGCGCAGCGACACCACAGAAGAGCTGCTCTTCTCATCAAACTGCGCCCCCAGCTCGGTCATAAACACATCCCCGGCATAGACCGTGAAGCGACGCACGCTCCGCTGTCCCTTGTCCGTCACGGCAACGATATCGACGATGTGCTTGCCGGATTTCAGTCCCGTGGTGTCCAGCGTGTAGCTCAGCTTGGCCCCGCACTCGGTGTGCAGGCTCCGATCATCGAGCAGGACCTCGAGCTGCTTGATCCCGCTGCCCTGGTTGTCTGCCGCCGACACCGCCAAGGTCATCTTCGGCTCCACGTGCTGGCCATCACTCAGCCCGCTCACTGTGACGCTGGCGACATCGACCGTCACCAGCCCCAGCACCGCCCACATCGTCTCGGCTTTCTCGGCGCCGCCTTGACCACTCTTGTACGTGCGCCACGCCCCGCTCTGATCCTGCGAGCTGACCAGATAGCGGATTCCCCGCGCGACCGGCAGATCACTGTCCGAGTATCCCGCGAGCTTCAGCGCATACACGGTCTGACCCGTCGCAAAGGCATCCGTCTTGTTCTTGTCGAGTCCCCAGCCACCATCCTGATTCTGCCGCGCCAGCAGCAGCTTGATCAGGCTGTGCGCACTCGACTCTGTCCGCGTCACCCCCGATGCCAGAAGACCCAGCAGCGAGAAGTTGATGTCCTGAACGTAGACGTTGTCACCCTTCCCAAACGAGGCACTCTGCTTGACCAGAAAGCCCTCTGCCCGCCGCATGGGGGACAGCCACTTCTCATCCGCAGTGCGGGCATACGCCTGACGCCAGGTCTGCGCCGCCTGGAACGTCGTCTCCAGGGTCCCACCCGTGACGGGTAGTCGGCGATCGTCATCATTGATCGCGCCGTGCTGCGCCTGGACCGCCAGCAGCTCACCGGCATAGCGCAGCAGCTCTGCTGTCTCATTGTTGCCGACCCACTGATCGTAGCGAGCCCAGGCCGACCCCTCGAACGCGATTCCGGTGGTATGTCCGCCGGCGGTGACGCCCATCTTCAGGGCCCGAACCATCTCGCCCAGATCACTGTTCGCAATCGCATACTGGTGCTTCTTGCCGACGGACAGTGCCTCCATCGTGACTGCCTGGACGTGACAGCCAAAGCAGCGATGCTGCTGCGTCCACGCCCGGCTCGACTGGGCCAAGAAAGCCAGTCCCTTGCTGGCGGTGGCACGAACCTGCGGATCGTTCTTCGCTGCCGCGCGGGCAGTCTCTGTCAGACAGGCTTTCGGTGCAGGCACAAGCGGTGCACTGGCAAGCGCGCTCTGGAGCGGCAGGACAGAGACAAGGAACAGAGCAGACAGGGTGAACACGCGGGGTAGCGACTTCATAGGGCCTCCGGTTGCAATGCCGGGGTCAAACGCCCTCCCGCTAGGAAGGATCTGCGCGATCGCCAGCAAGCCAACCGGAGCAGTGATCAGCGACGATCGGTAAGTCGCCGGGTCAAGGCCGACTGCAAGATCAGGATGACAAAGATCAGCACTGCGTAGGCCGCTGCAAAGCCATAGCGATGACCGCGCGTGAAGGCCCAGCGATACGCCTGTGACACCAGGATGTCGGTCGCGCCATCGGGCTCACCACCGGACACCAAGAACACCACGTTGAACATATTAAACGTCCACACTGCGCCTAAGATCACCGACGGCAACATCGCCGGTAACAGCAGCGGCAGGACGACATGCCGCAGTCTCTGCCAGCGGCTTGCCCCATCGAGCATCGCCGCTTCCTCTAGCTCACTGGGAATCTGCGCCAGGTGTCCCAGCGCCACCACCATCATGAACGGGAACCCGAGCCAGACGTTGGTGGCGATGTTGGCAGCGAGCGCAGTCGAAAAGTGGCTAAACCATGACACCGGAGGGATGCCTAGCAGGACCAGCAGCCCGTTGACCGCCCCAAACTGGCGGTTGAACATGCCCTTCCAGATCAGCCCCGTGATGTAGTTCGGCACCGCCCACGGCACGATCAGCAGCATCCGATACACGCCCCGTAGCCGCAGCCAGGGACTGCGCAGCAGCAGCGCCAGCCCGCCCCCAATCACCAGATGGAACCCGACGTTCACTGCTGTCCAGACAATGGTGACCAGCAGCGTGAAGTAGAAGCTCATCGGCTCGAAACAGCCGCCGCCCCGACACAGCAAGATGTCGCGGAAGTTCTCGGTCCCGACAAAGCGCCAGCCGCCATCGAGATCGCGATGGAACAGCGACATCCCGGCCCCGACCAGAAACGGAATCAGCGTCAGCAGCAGCATCGCCAGCAGCGCCGGCACGATGTAGCCGTAGGCGCCCCGCTCTCGATACGCCTCGCCAAAGACGTTGCGCCGCCGCAAGCGCAGGTACTGCCAGCCACACAGCGCCAGCACAGCCAGTGACAGCGCGACCAGATACGGCTTGTCCTGGACTGTCTGGGGAGCCGGTCGCAGGTATTGATCGAGCAGCCGCTGCGCTCCCCGCAAGGCCTCGTGCGGCTCGGCCCCCCGCAGCACCTGCCGCAGCGCCTGTTCCCCCGGCTCCCAGAACGATCGCATCGCCGGATGGGTGGGGCTGGGCACGATGTACGCACGCTGCGCAAAGAAAGCGCGCAGGACCGGATCGCCCTGCACTTCTGGAAGCTGCCAGGTGGTCTTCTCGGAAACCGACTGACGGCCGAGCAGCGCCCGCACCTTGGCCGACGCCGGCCCAGCCAGGTAGCGCAGAAACTCGGCTGACTCGGTCTTGTGCTCGCTGCGTGCCGAGACAAACCCCGCTTCGATCGAGGTCAGCGGCGCCGCCACCTTTCCCGTTTCCGAGACGATCGGCAGTGGCGCCACCCCGTACGGCACCTCGGGCGCAATCTCGGCAATGAACCACGGACCGTTGATCGTCATCGCCGCCCGGCCTTCGTTGAAGAACTGCGTCACCAGGACCGCAGACATCTCCTCTGGCAGGTCGCCACGCTGCACCAGCTGCGACACAAAGCCGAGCGCCCGCAGCTGCTCGGGCGTATCGAGCTTGGGCACCGCACTGCCCGGCGGAATGATCGCCCCCCCAAAGCCGTGCAGCAGCGCCGCGTGCTTAAAGAAGTTGCCGGCCTCGTAGACCAGTCCGTAGCGACGGAGATTGGGTGGACTGCTCGCTTTGAGCCGCTCCCCGATGCGCAACACCTCGGCGGTGGTCTGCGGCGGCTCCGCTACCAAGTCTTTGCGATAGAACAGCGCCAGGCTCTTCCACGACAGCGGCAGCCCCAGCAGCGAGTCGCCCACCTGCAGCGGGGCGATGGTTTCCGGCCACAGCGTTGACAGCACCTCGGCCACCGGCAGGTGCCCGTTGAGCGGCTCGATCAGTCCGCCTTCCGACCACTGCCCCACGATGTCATGGGCTTGGATGAACAGGTCCGGACCATGGCCACGCGGAATCGCCGCCTGCAGCTTGTCGGCGAAGCTGCCGTACGGGACGCTGACCGCCTCGATCTGGGGGCCTTGGGGGTGCTGCTCGTGGAAGTCACGGACGACCTGCGTGAGCGCTCTTTCTTCCCCGCCCGAGTAGGCATGCCAGACGATCAGCTTGGTGGCGAGCAGCAGCGACAGCGCGTGCATCAGGCCGTAGCCTCACTTGCACCATACGGTTCGAGCCGCTTGCCATCGCCCTGCGCATCCCGCCGCTGAAACAGGTGACAGTGCTGCGGCGCCACCACCAGCCGGACCTCGGTACCCGGCGGCGGTGACTTGTGGGCAATCGACCGGGCCGACAGCACTTTGTCACCGCAGCGGACATGCAGCAGATCTTCATGGCCGTGATGTTCGACCACGTCAATGCGACCTCGCGGTAGCTCGCTGCTATCGGCCACTTGCAGGTGCAGGTCTTCGGCCCGCACCCCCAGCGTCACCGGCTGGTTGCCCAGTCCCGGTAGGTGCGCGCGAAACGGCACGCCATCCCCAACAAACCAGCTGTCTTCCACGTGCCCATCGATCAAGTTCATCTCGGGCGTACCAAAGAAGCGAGCCACGAACGTATTGGCTGGCCGGTCGTACAGCTGGGCGGGCGAGCCGACCTGCTCGATCCGACCTTGCCGCAAGATCGCAATCCGATCCGCCAGCGTCATCGCTTCGACCTGATCGTGGGTGACGTAGATCATCGTCGCTTTGAGTCGCCGATGCAGCCGCAGAAGCTCCAGCCGCATTTGCTGTCGCAGCGCCGCATCCAGGTTCGACAGCGGCTCATCAAACAGAAACGCCTTCGGTCGCCGCACCACCGCCCGACCCATCGCCACCCGCTGACGCTGCCCACCCGACAGCTCGCGGGGATAGCGCGACAACAGGTGCCCGATCTCCAGCATCTGCGCCGCCTCTTCGACCAGCTTCTTGATCTCGTCAGGGGGCGTGTGCCGCATCTTGAGGCCAAACGACAGGTTTTCGGCCACCGTCATGTGGGGATAGAGCGCATAGCTCTGGAACACCATCGCGATGTCTCGCGCTTGCGGTGGCACGTCGTTGACGCGCTTGCCATCAATGGCTAGCTCACCCGCGCTCGGCTCTTCCAGTCCGGCAATGCAGCGCAGCAGCGTGGTCTTGCCGCAGCCCGACGGCCCCACCAGGACCAGGAACTCCCCATCGGCAATCTCCATGGAGATGTCGTGCAAGATGCGGTGCGGTCCCCCTTTTCCAAGGGCCGACGGCTTGTCTTTGCAGAGTCTGGCAATGCTGACGGATGCCATGCGCGAGGAAGGCCAGATGGTATCAGGCTTTGCCCGACTTCGGCCCGGCGGAACGCCAAAAAAGTGGGGTGGCTACTGGGGATTGCCGGTCACCGGGAGGATCGGTGCCCACAGGAGCTTCGTCAGCAGCCGGTCATCGATGAGCATGCCGCGATCACTGAAGGACAGCTGGTTGGCTTCGCCGTCCTCTTGCCACTGACCAATGAAGAGGATGCCCTTGCCTTCCTCGTTGTAGCCAAGCTCGACGATGGCATTCTTCAGCCAGCGCCCGCCGCCTTCCATGTTGATAGTCTCGGGCAGGACGTAGAAGCCCTCGGACGGCAGGGCTTTGAGCGAGCGGGCCCAGGCGGCATGGGTGGCTTTGAGCGGCGTGGTGGGATCGCGCCAAAACCATCGATTGCGACGGTTGTCAGCGGGCCTGACGATGAACTTGACGCCACCGGTCTTGGGCTGGCCGATGAATACCAGCACACCGGCGGGAATCTGGGTTTCGTTGCCGGGCATCGGCTGGGTGGTCCGGTACAGCCCTGGCTCGGGCAGATCGAAGTCAAACATGGGCCGAGTCTCTCCGTACGTTGAGGGTTGGACGCTCACTGTAACACCGCATCGGGTTGGGATGGACCCTTGCTGGGGCTTCCATCTAGGTGTTAGGCTGCCGCTCACGATGGTCGGGCGCACCCTCGCGCACTATCGACTGCTAGAGCTTGTCGGGCATGGGGGGATGGCTTCCGTCTTCCGTGCCCACGACGAGCAGCTTGATCGTGAGGTCGCGATCAAGGTGATGCACCCTCACCTGGCGAGCGAACCTCAGGCGCGGCAGCGCTTTGCCCGTGAGGCGCGGGCCGTCGCTCGGCTCCACCACGAGAACATCCTGGAGATCTACGCCTGTAGCGAGGATGAGTCCGAGGACAGCTACCTCGTCACCGAGTTCATCAGTGGTCCGACGCTGCGCCGGTTTCTTGATCTGCATGGCCCCCTGCCGGCTGAGATCGTCGCGCTCATCGGCTGGGCACTGTCCGACGCCCTGGCCACCGCCCACGACTTTGGAATCATCCACCGCGACATCAAGCCCGAAAACGTCATGCTTCGCACCGATGGGCGCCTGGTCCTGTGTGACTTTGGGATCGCGCGGCTGCTCGACAACGACTCGGTCACCAATACCGGACAGCTGCTCGGCTCGCCCGCCTACATTGCCCCCGAGCACATTCATGGTGAGCCACAGGACGGTCGCTCGGACCTGTTTTCCCTGGGGGTTCTCTTATATGAAGCGCTGTCGGGGGTGCTGCCGTTCGCCGGTCGCAACCCGCACGAGACACTGACCCTGATTGCCCGGGGCGAGTACCAGTGCGTCGCCGAGCGGGTGCCGAGCTGCCCGCGGCCGCTCGCCCAGATCCTCGATCGGCTACTGCAGACCGCCCCCGCCGATCGCTTTCCCACCGCCCGCAGCCTGGGCACAGCGCTGTCCGATTTTCTCAAGCAGAGCGGGCTGCTGGCTCCCCGGGATCAGCTGCGCGCCTATTTTCTGGACCCCGAAGGCTTCTGGCAGGACTTTTTGCCCCAGCTGGTGTCGACACTGCTCGCGACCGGCAAAGATCTGGTAGCCGTGGGACGGACGGCTGCGGCGCTGTCGGCGTGGAGCCGGGTGCAGAGCCTGGACCCACACAACCCCGAGGCCGCCGCGCTGATCGCCAAGACCTCGCAAAGGCAGCGAGCCCGGAGCGTCCTTTTGATCGCCGGGCTGGTGGTGGCCGGGGTCGTCGCAGTCGGTGGACTCTTGCAGGTCCTCGTTCCCCAGCGTACGCGCACCCAGCGCAGCCAGCAGCTCACCATCATCCCCAGCCGGGATCTCACCATCGCAGGCTCCGAGCCGACCCAGGACACCGACAGAGCACCGACCATTCCCAGCGAGAGTCCGCCGTCGGAAGAGCCTGGCGTCGATCTCGGTGGTGACCTGGGAACCGGCAGACTGCGGCTGCCCCACCGAACCAGCCTGCAGCGGCCGCTGACTCCGCCGCGTGTGGTCCGATTGGAGCCTTGGCCCAAGTCCGTCACCGTCACCCACAACGGCAAGCGGCTCGGCGCGTATGGGACCGACGTGCGCAGCGTCCAGCTCGCCCCCGGCCCGAACGAGCTTCTGTTCGAGAGCCCCGCTTGTTACAGCGAAAAGGTGTCCTTGCCAGCCGAGAGCGCCAGCGAAGAAGTGCGGGTCCGGCTCCGATGGAAGCCTGCCCTGCTCCTGGTGAGGGCGCGCAGCGGGAAGCTGACCCCAAGCGATGCCGTGGATGTGGTGGTGGATGGTCGGCTGGTCGGTCGCGCCGGGCAAGTCATGGCGATCCCGGTCGGTGGGGATGAAGGGCAGCAGTCGGTCAGCGTGCAGGTCAGCGCGCAGAACCACCACAGCGTCACCCGCACCGCCCAGATCCGAGCCAATCAGCTACTGACGATCGAGGTCGATCTGCCCCCGCGCTAAGTCCGGACCCCGGTCGATCGGGACGATCTCCCGTTTGGGGAGGTCCGGACCCTGTTTGATCGGGACGATCTCCCGTTTGGGGAGGTCCGGACCCCGGTCGATCGGGACGATCTCCCGTTTTGGGGGGGTCCGGACCCTGTTTGATCGGGACGATCTCCCGTTTGGGGAGGGTCCGGACCATCCGCGAACGACTCATCGTGGTGTTTCGGGATGGTCCGGACCCTGATCGATCGACTCGATCAGTCGGGGCTACAGGGCCGGGCTGATGATCAGGTTGTAAGCGACGTTGGTAGTGTCACCACTGACCCGCAGGCAGTAGGTGTCACCCGCCTTTACATCAAGCTCGACGCCCATGGTGCCGCCACGGCTGTACTGGGTGGGCATGACCACCATCGAGCAGCCCGCGTCTCGCAGGCCCACCCCGATGTTCGGACCCGGGACCGCGCCAACCTGCACGTAGACCTTGCCAGTGGTCTTGGCCTTGAACTTGATGAAGTCGTCCTCGTAAGCGGTATCGATCTTGCCATCGGTGCCGTAGTACGCCTTGTCCAGCTCGGCCACGCTGGCCAGCGGCATCATCGCCGTGTCACCACCCATCGGCTCCTTGAGGCTGCTCAGCGCTGTGGCAGCCCCCGCCTTGACCATGATCGAATAGTTGTGCGCCATCGAGCCTGACTGGTCACTGGCCAGGACCGCCGAGTAGCCGTCGCCCTTCTTGGCCACAATCTGTAGCACGTTGCGCACCACAGCCGCCCCGCCTGAAGCCCACGAGTCAAACGCCTGGCCTTCGCTGAACTTGCCGCTGGCAGGGGCGGTGTAGCCACTGGGGCGAACGAAGTTCGACCAGCCCGTGCCGAGGGCGCCGAACTGCATGTGAACCACTTGGCTGTCAGCGGTGGTGGTGTACTTGTAGAGGTTGGTGGCGCGCTTCTCGGCGATGGTTTCGCCAATCTTCGGCATGCCGAATGCCAGGGCGGTCGGGGTTCGGGCCTTCACCTGCGGGGCAGCCGTGTCCTTGGCATCACTGACATAGGTGATGGTCTGGCCGAACGGTCCCACCGTCGTCCCGCCGACAGCCAGCGCCCCCGCCGGAGCCAGCACGTCGACAATCGCCAGCCCAGACATCCGCACGGTCGTCGCATTGACCGTACCAATGGTGGAGATCGGACCTGCGAAGCGCGACAGGCTCCAGAACGGGTTGTCACGGTAGTCGAGGTTGCGGACCGCGACATCGACCAGCGCGCCCTGCGACACGGTGGGACCACTGGTCGCACCCGAAGCAAGCTCTACGCCCAGCGATGGCATCACCGTGAGTCCGCCCGTGAGCTTCAGCTCCTCGTTGCCCGTCTCTCCACCCGTCGGGGGCGAGCTAATGGTCAGGTCGTGCGCACCCAGCTTGGCATCGACGCCGACCTCGACCATCAGACGCAGGTTGGCATTGCTGCCCACCTCCACTTTGGTGACCTTGATGGCGGGGTCGTCGAACGTCACCGAGCTGGTGCTCTGGAAGTGCGTGGCGACGCCCGAGAGCTGCATCACCGCCGTTCGACCGGGAAACATCGCCGAGGGGGTCAGTGCGGCGAGGGCAGCCGTACCACCACTGCTGACATCGGCCTTGTCGCCCTTGTCGCCTTTTTCGCCCATCAGGCCGGCCTCACCCTTTTCACCCGCCGGTCCTTGGCAGGCAGCCAGCATCGCCATCATCAGGAAGCTAAGCGTCTTTTTCATGGTCATCTCCTTTGCAAGTCCACCGAAATCCACTGTCCGCGAAATGCAGCGGTCAGCCCCGAACTAGAGCTGAGCCCGTGCCAAGTACACTTTGTTGTTGCTGTCATCCACGACTTCGAGCGTCGGACGCGAGGCTTCAGGCAGAAGCGAGCGCAGCGTCTCCAAGCGATGCCGCTCGATGAGGAAGAACATCCGCCGACCGGGGTGATCCTTGAGGTACTCCTGCAGCTTCTCGGTGTTCTTATCGCCCAGGAACACGGTCTTTTCGCCGGGCGCCACGCGGTGGTCGTAGATCTGATTGCAGGTGTAGAGGTTCTCGCCGCGCCAGTACATCATCCAGGCGATGACCGGCTCCTCTGGCCCCTTGCGCAGGCGGAAGTACGTCGCAAAGACATGCTTTTGGCTCCAGTGCGGCGAGATATCGATCATGAAGCGGTCGAGCACCCAGCAGGTCCACACCATCGAGCACAGCGTCACCAGCACCACGCCCCCTGCTCCACGCCGCGCCGCCGCGCTGCGCAAGCGCCACTTCTGCGAAAGTCCAATCATCACGCCAAGCAGCCACACTCCGCAGAGCAGCGCCGGCAGCAGGTAACCCAGCCGGAGCCTGGTCGGCAGCTCGGTGGCGGGCGGTAGCTTCGAGGTCGAGTAGGCCACCACCTGTTCCGGCGAGGGCGCGATGCCATTGCCCAGCGCACACAGCCCAGCCGCCACCACACTCATCACCAGCAGAGCGGGCCAGCTTGACAGCCGATCCGCCAGGCCGCATGGCGGGGACGACTCAGACTCGGACTCCGCACGCGATGACGACAAGAGCAAGGCCAGGACCAGCACAGCCACCGTTGCGATCACCGCGTAGAAGAACACCTGGGTGCCGTACTCGTAGCGCTCGCCGTACTGGCTGATGGTCGGCCAGGGCCGGCCCACGTTGGGGACGTTGACGTAGTCGTAGTTGAACAGCCAGCCGATCCGCGCCGGATAGTTCGCCAGATCCCGGCCCGCCAGATAGGTCACGGGGACGGCAATCAGGAGCAGCAGAGCCCGCTGCTGACCGCGCACCAGCCGCGAAACCGGAGTACACAGCTCATCGAGCAGCAGCCCAGCCACGATCGCCAGCGCTGGCAGGGCCGGCAAGATGTAGTGGTGGAACTTGGTATTCACCAGCGTCACCACCCCAAAGTCGATGATGAACCAGGCGATGCAGAGCAAGACCAGCTGCCGCCGCCCAGCGCCCTGCTCGTCACTGCCCTTCAGGCAGCGACTCAGCCAGACCGCTGCCGCCGCTACGATCCCCGACCAGGGAAACATCCCGACCGTGATCTGCTGCAGGTAGTACTCGAAGGTGCCTCGGTCGCCGTGACGGCCCTGCGCGCGATGGACATAGTTGTCGCCAATCAGCTCCATCCAAAACGGCATGCCGTGCCGGGTCAGCATCGCCACAAACCACGGTGCCGCGACACACAGGAACAGGGCCAGTCCGCGCGACAGCTCCAGGCCACCTTGGTAGCTCCAGATCTCACGAATCGGCTCGGGCAGCGCGCGCAGAAAGCCGGTCGGCTGGACGTTGCGGCGCTCGCCCAGCAGCTCCTCGAGTCGTCCCGCCAGCAGCAGAAACAGCCCCAGGGTCAGCACCGGCAGCCCCAGTCCGGCGGGGCCCTTTGCCAGCGTCGCCAGGCCGCACATCAGATAAGCCGTCCACAGATAGATCGCGCGCCGGTTCTGGACCTGCATGCACCACAGCAGCGACAGTACGAACAGCAGGCAGAACGGCAGCATGGCCACCGGCCCAGCCACTCGATAGCCGTGACCGCGCACCAGGATCGCAAAGCTCTTGAGCTGGATGAGGTTGACGACCAGCTGCGGCACGACCAGCAGCGCGAACAGCGCGACAAAGCCATAAAAGGCTCGGCTGTGCGGCCACGACAGCTCCTGCCCGAGCACGCGAAGCGACCGACGCGGCAAGACCTGCTTGAGGTCCAGTCGCGGCGAGTCGGGATCTTCGGGATCGACCCGCTGGGGCAGCAGCGCCAGCCCGGCAAACACCACCGCCAGGGTCATCGGCGCCACAAATGCCATGTCGGTCATCGCCTGCCGCGAGATCAGCGCCCACTGGGTCGAAGTGGCCAAGACCAGCACCGACCACAGCGCCGCCCGCCTTGACACCACCCGCCGCACCAGATGGTAGGTCGCAAAGACGCCGACGATACCGAGCAGCACAAACGGCAGCCGCAGCGCCCACTCGGCCCGCCAGCCCACGGTCATCTCATCAAAGAAGACCGGACTTGCGTGGCCCAGCCGAAAGGCTTTCAGCGACAGCGCCATCAGCCAGAACGTCAGCACCGGCTTCGAGAAGAACACGCCGCTTGCTGGATCTTGCGGGGACCCAGGCCACCACAGCGAGATCCAGTCATTGCGGGCCGCCATCTGCCGGGCGACCTCACCGTAGTGGGTTTCCCACGGGTCCCACAGCCCATAGGCCCCGGAAAACGGCAGATACAGCAGGCACAGCAGCGACAGCACGGCGAAGTGCAGCACGCGGTCCGAGCGGTCAGACACCACACGAACAGGTGGCGAAGGAATGGCAGGGTTGTCGAGAGAGGGTTCCATCATGACTGGCGAAGAAATGGCCTCTTCCCGAGGCGCGTAAGCGACTGGACGATGCCGCAACCCTGCCCGCCCAAGCAAGAGGGATTGCGAGCCTACCTGCCCAAAAACAGCGGCCCCCCCATCAGGGTACGACTGCTTGGCTTGCCAACTGGGCCCCGTTTCGATACGGTGCGCGGCGTAGCTTGGGCCCATAGCTCAGTTGGTCAGAGCGGCCGGCTCATAACCGGCTGGTCCCTGGTTCAAGTCCAGGTGGGCCCACCCATTTCGTTTTCCGGAGGAATAGCCTTGCGCGATCAACTCAGGCTGCTCGAAGAGCTGCAGCGTCATGATGCGGAACTTTTGGAACTAGAAGGACTATGCAAGTCACTCCCCGAGCGGGTGCAGAAGGTCGAGTCGGCGATTGCCGAGCTGGATCGACTGCTCGCCGAGAAGCGACTGGAGCTTGCGGACACCGAGGCCTTCCGCAAGGGCCAAGAGCAAGAGAAAAAAGATGCTTCCGAGCAGCTCAGCCGAGCCAAGGCGAAGAGCTCGCAGGTTCGGAACCTGAAGGAACAGAACGCAGTCCAGCGAGAGCTGGAGAACACGCGTCGGCAGCTGGAGCAGCGGGAAGAAGAGATCACCAAGCTGAGCCAGGCCATCGCCGAGCAGCAGGGCAAGATTGCCGAGCACGAAGCCCGGGTCGGCGATCAGCGCAAAGAGCTGGCCGCCGAGCACGATCGCGTTGCCAAGCGCATCGCTGAGCTGCAAGGCAAGCTGCAAGCGGCACGGACCCGACGCGAGGAGCTGGCGACCAAGCTTCGTCCCGACTTCCTCAAGAAGTACTCGACGATTCGCATCCGTCGCGGACTGGCCATCGTCGCGGTGCATGACGGCACCTGCCGGGGCTGCAACATGCGCATCCCGCCCCAGCTGTACAACATCATCCAGCGTGGCGCCTCGCTTGAGATCTGCCCCAACTGCAACCGCATGATCTACTGGGCCAAGCTGCTGGAAGAAGTCAGTGAAACCGCATAGCCAGGGCTTTACGACAGGCTGTGGTTCTTTCTAAACTGCCTCAGCACTTGCGAAGCACAGGATTTCCAACTGGAAATCCCCCCCACGTCTAACACGGCCCCGACAAGTTCGAGGCGGCGACTGGGCTGTATGAGGCTCGGTCAATGAAGAAGGTAAGAGAGGCGATTCATGCAGGGCTCCCCCGTTCGGTTCGAGTTTGAAGATGTGTCCCCGGTCGAAAAGCGCCTGAAAGTCGAGATCGACAAGGCGCAGGTCAACAAGAAGCTCGATGACAGCTACCGTCAGCTCAGCCGACAGGTCAGCCTCAAGGGATTCCGGCCAGGGAAGGCACCACGCACGCTGCTGGAGAGCATGTTCGGCAAGAAGGTCGGATCGGACGCCGCCCGTGAGCTGGTCAACGAGACGATCGGCGACATCATCGGCCAGCAGACGCTGCGCATCATCAGCGAGCCGGCGATTGAAACGCTTCCCGATGCCCAGAAGGATGTCCCGCTGCGCTACAGCGCCCGCATCGAGCTGATGCCACAGATCGAGCTTCAGGACTACGAGGGCATCGCCGTCAGCAAGCGTGAAGGCAAGGCCACCGATGAGCAGGTGAGCGCCGAGCTAGAGCGTCGCCGCCATTCGCATCAAGAGCTCAAGCCGATCGAGGGTCGCGAGACGGCAGAAGCGGGTGACGTGCTGAGCATTCAGCTGACTGGCACGCTGGCGCACCTTACCTACAAAGACAAAGACATGCAGGTCGACCTGGGCAAGCCGGAGCAGTCGCCGATTCCGGGGCTGGCCGCCGCGCTCTTGGGAGTGCCACTCAGTGCGACCGCACACCCGGTTGAGCTGACCATGCCGACCGAGGGCCTGCCGAAGGAGCTGGGCGGCAAGACCGGCCACTTCAAGGTCGCGGTCAAGGCTGCACACGTCAAGCATGTGCCGGCGCTGGACGACGACTTCGCCAAAGACACCGGTGAGGCCGACTCGCTGGAGCAGCTGAAGGACAAGATCCGCGCGAGCATCCTCGAAGAGGACACCGAGGAAGCCCGTCACGAGATGCGGCTGGCGCTGGTCGATGAGCTGCTCAAGCGCAACCCGGTGCCGCTGCCCCAGGGTCTGATCGCTCGCCTGGCCCGCAACTTCCTTGAGAACGAGCGCGGACGGATGCAGCTGCAGATGCGACTGCTGCAAGATCAGCGCAAGGAAAACCCCGACGCCAAGTTCACGATGCCGACGCCGGATCAGCTGGTGCAGGCGGCGCAGGGCGAGGCGGTGCGCAACCTGTCGATCGAGTTTGTGATGATGGCGCTGGCCGACAAAGAGAAGGTGGAAGTCACCGAGGAAGATGTCGAGAAGCACCTCGCCGAGCTGGCTAAGGAGCGGGACAAGAACGTCGCCCGCGTCAAGGCCGAGATTCAGCGCGAGGACGCCGGTCTGCAGCAGCTTCGTGCCCAGCTTCGTCTTGAAAAAGCCCTCGACGTGCTCGAGTCGAAGGCCGTGATCTCGCCCAAGGCCTAAGCGCCGCCCTCCCCCACAGCGCTGCATCGCCACCGCCCGGCCCGGTAAAGGGTCGTGCCGGCAGGCTTTTTCCGTCGCTCGCCTCGCATTCCCACGCCACCTTCCATTGCCGGTACAGTAGTCACCATGCCCGATCTGCTGGCCATCGTGAGCAAGCCCTCACCACATCCGGTGAACCTGGCCGCGCATGAAGATCGCAGCCCGCTGCCGTGCCTGTGTAAGCACTGCTTGCCCGCTGCCCCCGAAGCCATCGAGTGTCAGGGCAGCGACTTTGTACGGACCAAGGTCGAGCTGCACGAGCGAGTGCTGTGGTTTTGGCTACCGGCCTCGCTGAGCGATGAGCTGGAGGCGGTCCAGGCGGCAGTCACGGCGCGGCTACAGCGTCGGATTCAGCCATTCCCGGTCCGTGCGGACGCCTCTCCTACGGATGAGGCGCAGGAAGCGGATGATGACTGTGAGGACTAGTCCTCCATCCGTCGCCACGCAGCAACCCTCTCGCACCGATTGCAGCGCCACTGCTATGGTTCAGCGCATGGCAAACCGACCGCTTTCTCCCTCTCGTCGTGCGTTCCTTTTGGCTTCCTGCTCGCTGCCGTTTGCGGTGCGAGCACAGGCGACTCCAGTGGCTCCCAAGCGCTTGCTGGTACTGGGAGGTACTGGCTTCATCGGGCCCCACATCATTGATGCTGCGCTGCGGAGAGGCTTTGTGGTCACGCTGTTTCATCGCGGCAAGACCAACCCGACGCTGTTTGAAGGCAACCCCAAGGTCGAGCGGATCTTGGGCGATCGCAACGTCGGCTTCGAGGCCCTGGCCGGCAAGAAGTGGGACGCGGTGGTCGATACCTCGGCGTACTTCCCACGTCAGATCGAGCAGAGTGCCAAGGCGCTCAAAGACTCCGTCAAGCAGTACGTCTTTGTGTCTTCGGTATCGGTCTACAAAGACCCCGGCAAGCCGCTCGATGAGAGTGCGCCCGTCGGAACAATCGCCGATCCCACGATCGAGAAGATCACCGAGGGCTCGTACGGACCGCTCAAGGCGCTGTGTGAGCAGGCCGCGACGCGGATCATGGAGGGGCGCGCGCTCAACGTTCGGCCCGGCTACATCATCGGGCCCCGAGACGGCTCGGACCGCTTCACGTACTACCTGCTGCGGACGCAGCGCGGCGGCGAGATGGTGGTCCCCGGCGATCCGAACGATCCGATCCAAGTGATCGACGGTCGCGATCTTGGCGACTGGATCGTGAAGATGGTGGCGCAGAACACCAACGGAGTGTTCAACGCCGTCGGCCCGACCAAGCCGCTCACGATGCAGGAGGTCCTGGCAGCCTGCAAGCAGGTCGCCAAGACCGAGGTTCGCCACACCTTCTTGAATGCGGACTATCTGCGCAAGAACAACCTCCATGAGGAGTTCCCGATCTGGAGTCCACCGAGCGGCGACACGGCCTACTTTCACCGCGTTCCCAATGCCAAAGCGGTGGCGCAGGGACTGACGTTCCGACCGCTGGCCGAGACGCTGACCGATACGCTGGCGTGGTGGAAGTCGCTTCCCCCGGAGCGCCAAGCCAAGCCCCGGGCGGGGATCACCGCTGACAAAGAGGCGGAGATCTTGCGCGCCTACCGAGCGAGTCTAGCCAAGCCATGAGCAGCACTGTCCGCGACGGCTCCACGCCTCTTTCTCTCCGCGACCGACTCCTCCTCATCCGCCGGGAGGAGTGGCCACCGCTGCTCTGGTCGTTCTTCTACTTTTTCTTTCTGCTGTGTAGCTACTACGTCCTGCGTCCGGTCCGCGAGGAGATGGGCATCCAGGCCGGGGTCGGCAACCTGCGCTGGCTGTTCACGGCGGTGTTCGTGGTGATGCTGCTGCTGACGCCGATCTTCGGGCTGCTGTTTTCGCGCTTTTCTCGGCGCCAGGTGCTGCCCTTTGTGTATCTGTTCTTTGCCGTCAACCTGGGTCTGTTCTGGCTGCTGTTTGAGTCCCACCTGTACCTGCGCCAGGCCACGATTGCGTTCTTCATCTGGGTGAGCGTCTTTAACCTGTTTGCCGTCTCGGTGTTCTGGAGCTTCATGGCCGACCTGTGGAACACCGATGAGGCGCGACGACTGTACGGCTTTATCGCAGCAGGCGGCACGGCGGGGGCGATTGTGGGACCGGCGCTGACGGCGCTGTTCTCGAACCGGATCGGGCCGGTGAACCTGCTGCTGATCTCGATGGGCTGCCTGCTGGTCTGTGTGGCCTGCATTGGACAGCTGCGCGGCTGGGCGGAACGGCAACGGGACGCTGGCGCCCCAACCTCGCCGAGTGAGCGACCGGGCATTCTGGCCGGCGTGCGGCTGGCGATGTCGTCACCCTATCTGCTCAGCATCTGCGCATACGTGATCCTGTACAGCACCACGTCAACGTTCCTATACATCCAGCAGGCAGAGATCATTGACAAGTCGATCCACTCCTCTGCGGAGCGGACGGCGCTGTTTGCGCAGATGGACCTGGCGGTCAATGTACTGACGCTGGTGATTCAGGTGCTGGTGCTACAGCCGCTGCTGGCGCGGCTGGGCCTTTTGGTGGCGCTGACGGTGTTGCCGCTGCTGACCCTGGTCGGCTTCTTGGGGTTGGGGCTGCATCCGGTCCTGCCGATGTTGATTGCGGTGGCGGTGCTGCGGCGGGTGGGCGAGTTTGCGATTGCCAAGCCATCCCGCGAGACGCTGTTCAACGTGCTCGGGCCGGTCGAAAAGTATCAGGCCAAGAACTTCATGGACACGGTGGTCTACCGAGGCGGCGACACCGCGAGCAGCTGGCTGCTGTCTGGGCTCAAGTCGCTTGGCTTTGGGATTGTCGGCGTGTCACTGCTGGCGGTGCCGCTGGCGGCGCTGTGGGCGGTCGTCGGCGCGTCCCTGGGTCGAGCCCATGGCCGCATGGCCGAGCAAAAGTCAGGCAAGTAGTTGGCCGAGCCGCTGCGCCGCCACCGCAAGCGGCACCACCTGGGCGTGATCACGAAGGAAGCGCAGCACCTCGACCAGGGCGGCTTGCTTCTGCCACAGCGGAACCTGCAGGTCGGGCTGCCGGGCGACAAGCTCAGCGGGAATGCCATCCTGCTTGGCGTCAATGAGGTCGATGCCGTGCAGCTCCAAGTTGAAGAACGGCTGCGCGGTCATGCCATGCAGCAGCACCTGACGCAGCGTCGGCGAGAGCAGCAGAAAGGTCCCTATCGCCGGCAAGCGCAGCCACGGAGTGACCGCCACCGGCAGCTCCACAATCGGTGCAGTGCCGCGACGACTGGGGGCAGCAAGCGCGGGCCGATAGGGCTGACTGGGCCCAAGCTGCTGCCACGGCGAGCCAATGATCGATCCCGAGCGCTGCCCGGAGAGCCGCAGCTTGGCCAGCACCAAGAGCTTGGCCAGGTAATACGGCGGACAGGGAAACACCGACGAGTCGTAGCGGAAGCCCAAGCGCGAAAGCACCGCCAGCAGCTGGGGTGACAGCTCGTAGCCGGGGGCGCGAAACCCGCACGGACCTGGGGTCCCCACCCGCAGCTCATCGAGGATCTGCTCGCAGGCCAGCAGCTCGTGCTCGATCTCGGACTCTGTCAGCCGGCTCAGCTCGTAGGGATGGCCAAACGAGTGATTGCCCAGCTCGTGCCCGAGCCGCGCCGACTCGCGCAGCAGCGGTCGACCGGCCATGCCATCGAGGGCATCGGCGCCGACTACAAACAGCGTCGCCTGAATCCCCAAGCGATCGAAGACCTCCAAAAAGCGGGGCAGCGCGCGCTGCAACACCACTTCGGTGAGCTGCTCGGGAACCGGGCCCAGTCCGTGAATGTGGTGATAGCAGCGCAGCGGATCAAGATCGACCGAGACGCTGGCCAGCGAGAGCTTCATCGCCGCACTATGCCACGGTGGCGGGACGCGTCCCCACCACTGTCCAGCTGTAGCCATGGCGATGATGCAAGCGCACGTCGACAAAGCCGGCGGACTCCATCAGCTGCTGCGCCTCCTCTTTCCGATAGTAGCGAGAGCAGACTGGATTGAGCTGGTCGTAGATCACCAGATAGCGCTTGTCGCGATCGAACTTCGACAGGACGTTCTGGATGTAGCTGCGCAGCGGCAGGTCGGCGAACCGGCACAGGTACAGGTAGCCATCGAGCCCCAGGTTGAGCGCATGCGACACCGCACTCAGCGCCGCGTGAGGCAGCCGGGTCGTCACTTGACGCAGCGGCGTCACCAGCTGGAGGTAGCGCTCATTGCCTTCGTGCCCGTAGAGCCAGACCAGACACTGTCCGCCCGGTCGCAGCGCCGCATAGGCCGCTCGCAGGACCGGCAGCGGCTCGGGAATGTGATGGATCACGCCGATGGAAAACACGTAGTCGAGCGCCAGATCGCTGGGCAGCTGATGGCCGGGGATGTGCAGACAAGTGACTCGATCGCCATAGCGGGCCAGGTTTTCGCGCAGCGGTCCAATGGCATCGGAAGGCTCAACCGCGACGGCGCTCTTCGCGCCAGCATCCAGTAGCATGGCCACGATCCGTCCGGTGCCACTGCCAATCTCGGCCACCTTGGCAGAAGCCAGCTGGTCGGTTGACAGCAGCGGTCCGAAGATGTCTTTGAGCAGCTCGACCGAGCCGTAGTAGCCGTCGTTTTTGGTGTAGTGGGTCCACTGCTCGCCAAAGTCACGGATGGTGCGGTCGTCGGGCGGATTCACCGGCTCGGACGCTGGCAGCGGCTTGTGCGCACAGACCAGCGCCGACACCCCAAACGGCACCGCGAGCTTGGGCGCCAGCTTGGTATCGATTGCAAACACTGCCGACAAGACCCGATTGAGGAGCGGTGTGTTGACCTCGTTTTCGCTCTGCAGCTGAATGCCCAGACCGCGAATCACCTGCCGCGCCAGCCAAATCGACGGGAACAGCAGGAAGTTGAAGTAGTACGAGGTATCGATGGTCAGGCCGGCGTCGCGAACCCGGTCGGTAAGGGCCTCGATGCGATAGCGGCGCTTGTGATGCGAGACTTCATCTTGCAGCCCCCACAGCGAGGGAAACGCCGGCACGGTCAGGAGGACGCGACCCCCGGGGGCCAGGACCCGCGCAATCTCGCGCAGGGCAACTGCATCGTCATCCACGTGCTCCAGGATGTCGGTGGCCAGCACCAGATCGACCGAGCCATCGGGCAAAGGCAGCTGACAGACATCGCCCAGCAGGACGGTACCGAGTCCCTTCTGCTCACACGCGGCAACTGCGGCGGGACTGGCATCGACTCCGGTGACGTGGGAAAAGCCCAGCTCGCGCAAGAGGCGCAGGTTGGTCCCGGTGCTGGTGCCGACATCCAGGACGCGCGCGCTCGGTGACAGGTTCAGGTGCGAGAGCGCCTCTGCAAACAGCTTGCGCCGACCGACAAACCACCAGTGGTTTTCCTCGACGGCGGACTCCACAGCGTATACGGCCTGGTCCACGGTTCCGTTTACCTTTCGTCTTTGCGGAGCGTCTTCTGCAGGCTGAGCCAACACCACAGCAGCAGCCGCTGGTCTTCCTGACCGGTGCGGTGAGCTTCCCAGCGCTGCGCCAGAAAGCGATCATCGAGGCCATCGATCGGAGTCACCGGCCCCGGCGAAAGGCGACGCAGCCACGCCGCCAGCGGAATGCCAAAGCCCTTCTTTTTCCGCTCCAGGATCTCTTTAGGCAGGACTCCCGTCAGCGCTTTCCGCAGCAGATACTTGCGCTGGCCGTGCCGGAGCTTGAAGCGAGTCGGCAGCCGCCGGCAGAACTCGACCAGATCGTTGTCGAGAAAGATCGCCCGGGTTTCCAGCGACACCAGCATCGCCGCCCGATCGACTTTGTGCAGGATGTCGTCTTGGAGATAGAAGTTGGTAAAGAACTCCAGCGAGCGCTCGAGCGGACTCAAGCTGGGCTCGCGGTTCCACAAGGCGATGGCCTCGCTGTAGACCTCCTCGACCGGCAGCGGCTTCGCAAACAGATCCGGCAGGGCGGCGGGATCTAAGGGCGACATCCAGACCGGATTCCAGAGCGAGCGGTCGTACGACAGGCCCATGAGGAAGCGCCGCAGCCGGAAGTCGATTCCCATGTTGCCAAGCGAGATCGGCAGCCGCGCCGCGAGCTGACGCAGGACGGTGTGGACGGACTTGGGCATCACCTGGGAATAGAGCCCCGCCGGTCGCAGCGCCAGGAACGGATCGTAGCCGGCAAACAGCTCATCCCCGCCATCCCCCGAGAGCGCAACCGTGACGTGCTGACGGGTAAAGGCACTCAGCAGATGAGTTGGAAGCAGCGACGCATCCCCCAGCGGCTCGTCCATTTTGCTAAGCAGCGCCGGCAACAGCTCACGCGCGGTATCAATGCTGAGGATCTGCTCGCGATGGGTCGTGCCGACAAAGCGGGCCATCTGTCGCGCAAACGGGGACTCATCAAACGAGGGCTCGACAAAGCCAATCGTGAAGGAACGAATGCTCGCCGGGGGCAACGTACGCGCCATCCCCGCCAGCACCGCGCTCGAGTCGAGTCCGCCGCTTAAGAACACGCCCAGCGGAACGTCACTGACCAGCCGCCGCTGCACCGCTGCAAACAGCAGGTGGCGCAGCTCCTCGATGAGGCGCGGCTCATCGGCATCGGTCAGGCTGTCATCGGGGGTCAGCAGAAACTGCCAGTAGCGCTGATACCGTACCTGGCCGGTCTGGACATCGAGGCGCAGCCAGCAGCCCCCGGGCAGCTTGCGCACCCCCTCGTACAGTGTATGCGGCGCCGGAAAGTAGCCGTAGGCAAAGTACTTCTGCAGTGAGGTCAGCGACAGCCCCGGCGCAAAGTCCGAGTGTCCGAGCAGGCCGCGCAGCTCGCTGGCAAACAGCAAGCGCTGGCCGTCATGCGCGTAGTAGAGCGGCTTTTCCCCAAAGCGATCCCGCGCCAAGAACAGCTGCCGCCGCTTCTGATCGAAGATCGCAAACGCGAACATTCCATTGAGCCGACGCGGCAGATCGTCGCCCCACTCCTCGAAGCCGTGGACCAGGACTTCGGTATCGGAGCACTCGGTGACGAAGCGATGCCCGCGCAAGACAAGCTCGGCCCGCAGCTCGGCGTGGTTGTAGATCTCGCCGTTGTAGACCACCGCGACGGTGCCATCTTCGTTCCACATCGGCTGATGCCCACCGATGAGATCCCGGATCGCCAGCCGCCGATGTCCCAGATAGACCCGCTGCGCTGCATCACAGTGAAAGCCCTCGCCATCTGGACCACGATGCGCAAGAGCGTTGGTCATCGCGACAAGGTCCGCCCGATCTCCACTCCCCCAAAAACCAGCGATGCCGCACATCAGTCCTGCCTGGGACGCGCCGGGCCAAAGTTGACCGTCTTGCGAATGAGATAAGCCGCCCGCCCCTGCGACTCATAGTACGTGCGGACCAGCGCCTCGGCGAGCAGTCCCATCAGGATTCCCATCACCCCGACCAGGAAGAACAGCACCGTCAGCAGCGGCAGCGGCGTCAGGATCATCGAGACATCTTTGATCAGCCGCAGATACAGCATCGCCGCGAACGACATTCCCGACAGCACCATTGACACCAGGCCGAAGGCCCCGAACACGTAGATCGGCTTGACAAAGTAGCGCTCTAGGAACTTCACCACCATCAGATCCAAGATGACCTTGCCGATGCGCTCCAGACCGTACTTGGACTGGCCAAAGCGACGGGGATGATGTCGTACCGGCATCTCGGTAATCGGCGCGCCCATCCACGACGCATAGATGGGAATGAAGCGGTGCATCTCTCCGTAGAGGCGAATTCCTTTGAGGATGTCGGCCCGATACGCCTTGAGCGTGCAGCCGTAGTCGCGCAGATACACCCCCGAGGTCCACGAGATGATTCGATTGGCGACCTGACTGATCAGCGTGCGCCGAATCGCCGCATCTTGGCGATGTTGTCGCCACCCCGACACCACTCCGTAGCCTTCCTTGAGCTTGGCAACCAGCGCGGGAATGTCTTCCGGATCATTCTGCAGGTCGGCATCGATCGTAACGATGATCTCCCCCGACGCATGATCGATTCCGGCCATCATCGCGGCAGTCTGTCCGTAGTTGCGGCGCAGGCTGATCACCTTCAGCTCGGGCCGCTTGGTCGCCTCGGCTTGCAGGTGCTTGAGGGTCTGATCCCGACTGCCATCATCAATGGCAATCACCTCAAAGGAACAGTCCATAGCGGACAAGACGGCAAACAGTCGCTCACACAGCGGGGCGACGTTGTCTTCTTCTTGGTACAGGGGCACCAGCACGGACAGAGCCACCTGTGCTGCGGCTTCCCCCGAATCGGAAATCGTGGGCAAGGATGGAAGCACGGGTGGGGTGGACATCTCTTTTCCCAGGTTCAAGGTAAGTGACCGGCAAGCTATCGCAAACGGTCGTCTCGATGCAAGTCTTGGGTCCGACAGCGCAGGTCTTGCTATTAGACGGAACTTGGTTACGCTGCGCGCTCGCTGATGAACGCTGTCCTCACACAGCCTGCCCCGGGCGGTGGTCCGCATCTGCAAGGGGAGCCGCCAGACCGGACTCCCAACTGGGTGCGGCTGGGACTGTTTTTCGTGCTCTCTGTGTATGTCCTGTATTCCTCCTTTGGGATCGCGGGACCGTATCTGTGGGGACACTTTGGCTATCACGGTGCGACCTATGTGCTGCGCGCGCGGATGACGCTGCGGTTTCATCTGCTGACTCCGGCGACCTGGCCCGGCTTCGTTCTGCCGCCGCTGCCGCAGTCGTTCTACTTTCACCATCCCATCGGCTACCATCACCTCCTGGTTCCCTTTCTGTGGCTCTTCGGGGATCACGAGTGGGTGGCACGTGCGGTCGCAGCCGGAGGAGGACTCCTGTGTCTGGGGGCTCTGTACGCGCTGACGAAGCGACACTTTGGGGCGCCCGCTGGTCTGCTGGCTACCGCTGTGTATGTGGGACTGCCGATCGTTGGTTCCTTTAGTACGCTGTCCGATCCGATGCTGCTGGCGATGGCGTGCTGTCTGGTGACTGCCGATGCCTACGTGCAGTATCTACGCGAGCCGACGCGGCGCTGGCTGTGGCAAGGCTGCGCGGGACTGGTGCTGGGCGGGCTCCTGATGTGGGAGTCCTACTTTGAAGCATTCTTCCTAGGAGCCCATGCGCTGGTGCTGATCTTCGTCGGAAGGCGGCTGCGACCGGTGGTGACGCGGCGGACTCCTATCGTGTGGTTTGTGGCGACGTTCTTTGCCAGCTCGCTGACGATGGCGTTTCACTTCCTGCTGATGTGGAAGAAGGGAGCCTTTGCGGACTTCCTGACTTCCTATCAGTCCCGTCACTCCGCAAGCTTTGAGTACGCCAAGGCGCAACACATCAAGTGGCTGCTGCTGCTGTATGGAAAGCCGCTGCTGTGGCTGGGTGGCGCGTGGCTGGTGGGGTTTGTGCTGCGGCTGCTTCGTGGCAAGACGCGACGGCGAGATGTGCTGGTGCTGCTGTTCTTCTTGATCAACACGCTCTACATCGCGCTGTTCCCAAGTGCCTCGGCGATTCACCTGTATCGGGTCTTCTTTTACTCCTCGTTCTTGGCGCTGGCGGTCGCGGATCTGGCCCTGGATCTGCATTCCTTTCTGCGGTGGATCACGACCTATGTAGCGGAGTCCCAGCAAGCGCTGGCGCAGCGGATTCCTGTCGTGGTGACGGTATTGCTGCTGCTGGCATACTTCGCGACAGTCGGGCCGCATACCTATCGGAATGTGCTCGAGAGCCGGGTCTTGATGGGCACGCACGGTCAGCCGGGCTATGACCCGCAGTACGAGAAGCTGCGCTTCGCCCAGGAAGCGTCGCGCCGGTCGACCAAAGAGGTCTGCTTTGCCGCCTTCAACCTGCCGCACCGGATCGAGTTCGAGTACTACCTCGATCGATCGTTCTGTATGCCGCAGACCTGGGGCAACCTCGCAACGCTGGCGCAGGTCCCGCAGCTACAGCGCGAGCACCCGAACATGATCCTGGTACTCGACAGTCAGCTAGCGGGAGAGGAGCGGCGACTCCTCATCGAGCTGCTGCGGCAGCATCCGGGCTACTTGTACGGGACATATCTGCTAGTGGACTTGGGTCAGCACGGCGCGGGACTGACGGAGTATCGCTTTGCCAAGCAGCGGCCATCGTGGGCATGGCGCTGGCTGGTGTCGCATCAGTATCCGCCGCTGTTGCCCGTTCCGCACCAGAGTCCTCACGGGCAGCGCCTGCGCGCCGATCTGAGTGGCAGCTAAGCGTGAATCGAGAAGGAATCAGTTGCCGGTCTGGCCGCGCAGCTTGTAGGCATCGTTGGTTCCGCCGCCTTCCTTGGCCGTATCCGTCTTGGACGTGGAGCCTTTGGCAGCATCCTTCTTGGGCTCTTTCTTGTCTTCCTTCTTGGCTGTCGCGGGGTCTGCGGCCAAGGCCAGAGTCGGGGCACCAAGCGACAAGGACAACGACAGGACAGTCAGCAGTACGGTCTTCATGGGGAACCTCACTTGTAGGGATCGAGACTTTGGGTAGCTTGAAGCTACCAAGCCAGGGACGGCCCGACAACCTCACCCATTCGTGCTGACGGCAATCTCCCCAGCAAGAAGCCTGGCAAAGTGTGCGAAACTTTGGCTGGTCGAGCCTCAGGATGGACCCGGACGATAAGCCACCGGCGGACGACTTTGCCACCCATGAGACGCTCGCGGGTGACACCCAATCGCTGCCCGCCGTCTCAGAATCAGATTCCAGCTTTCCGGTGGAAGACTGGGACCGCTATGAGTTCCTCTCGGTGCTGGGACAGGGCGGGATGGGCGTGGTCTTCAAGGCCCGGGATCGGCGACTGGGCCGGATCGTCGCCCTGAAGTTCATCCGCAGCAGCGACCCCGAGATGGTGTCGCGCTTCCAGCGAGAAGCCCGCGCCCAGGCCCGCATCGATCACCCGGCCATCTGCAAAGTCTTCGAGGTCGGCGAGGTCGAGGGCAAGGCCTACATCGCGATGCAGTTTGTCGATGGCAAGTCGCTGGAGGACGCATTTGCCCGGCTCAGCTTGCCGCAGAAAGTCCAGCTCATCCGCGACAGCGCCGAGGCCATCCACGAGGCCCACCGCAGCGGCATCATCCATCGCGACATCAAGCCCGCCAACATCATGGTCGAGCAGTCTCCCGACGGACGGCTGCGCCCGGTGGTGATGGACTTTGGCATCGCTCGCGAGGGCACCCAGAACAGCGGACTGACCGAAGCGGGCATGGTGATGGGCACCCCGAACTACATGGCCCCCGAGCAGGCCAGTGGCGCAGTCGAGCAGATCGATCGCCGCAGCGATGTCTACAGCCTGGGCGCGACCCTGTACGAGCTGCTCACCGATCGCCCGCCGTTTGTTGGGACAAGCGTGGTCGATGTGCTGTTCCGGGTGCTGCGGGATGATCCCCCGCCGCCTCGTCAGCTGGTCCGATCGGTGCCGGAGGATCTGGAAACCATCACGCTCAAGTGCCTGGCCAAGGAGCAGAGCCTTCGCTACGACAGCGCCAAGGCCCTGGCCGAGGATCTGCAGCGCTACATCGACGGTGAGCCCATCATCGCCCGCAAGGCCAGTCTGTGGTATCGGGCTAGCAAGCAGATCCGCAAGTACAAGTCCCTGTATGCCTTGTCGCTGCTATCGCTGCTGTTCATTGGGGTGCTGGTGGTCGATCGGGTGCGGTCCAACTTGGCCCAGGCGCGGCAGGCACGCATCGTCAAAGAGCAGATCGAGCGAGCGCGGCTGCTCGGTCAAGATGCCAAAGAGATCGAGTGGTTTCTGCGCGCGGTGTATGAGCTGCCGCTGCACGACGTGACCTATGCGCAAGGGATCATTCGCGCGCGGATGCAGCAGATCGAGCAGCAGATTCCATCGCTCGGTCGGGGCGGAGGTCAGCTGGCGCACTATGCGCTGGGGCGGGGCTACCTGGCACTGCACGAGACAGACGCGGCGTACACGCACCTACAAGCAGCCTGGGACAGCGGGCCGCACAGTCCAGAGCTGCACTATGCGCTGGGGCGGGTGCTCGGCGATCGCTTCTTCGAGACGCTGCGGGCCGACCAGCGGCGCGGCGATGTCGAGTGGCTGCATGAGAGACGGCAGACGCTCGATCGCGAGCTGCTGCAGCCGGCGATGGTCCACCTAGAGGCGAGCCGAGGCGTCAAGCTGGAGTCGGCGGAGTTCCTGGAAGGGCTGCTCGCGCTGTATCGCGGCGACTATGACAAGGCGCTGCTCTACGCGGACCGCACGCTGAAGCTGTCGCCTTGGCTGTATGAGGCACGCAAGCTCAAGGGCGATGTGCTGCAGGCGCGGGCGCTGGTGCGGCTGCTGGCCAAGGAGAATCAGCGCGCCGATGCCGATCTGGTGGATGCGATTGCGATGTATGACGACGCGGCAGAGGTGGGCCGCAGTGACATCGCGGTCTTCGAGGCCCGCGCCGAGGCGTGGGGGCAGCTGCTGGCCCAGCGCTATGAAGCACGGCAGTCGATAGCCAGCGTGTTCTCTACGGCCGTAACGGCCTGTAAGCGTGCCATCACCATCGCGCCCAACCATGTCCTGAGCCATCGCGAGCTGGCGGGAATTTATCTATCGATGGCGCAGCACCAGTTCGACAGTGGCCAAGACCCTCGGGCCAACCTGCAAGCCCTGGTCGAGGTCGCGACCCAGGGACTCAAGCTGGGCAAGGTCGATGCGGGGCTAGAGAACGCGCTCGGGGGCGGACTGCTGATGCGGCTGTTCTACGAGCAGGCCCATGCGCTGCCGTTCTCGGTGGGGGTAGAGGAGATCATTACCCACCAGCAGCGCGCCATCTTGGCCAATCCGACCTATCGCTGGGCCTATAACGACATGGCGGGGGCGTATCTGTTTCGCGGCAACCTCAAGCTGGGCGACGGACAAGACCCGCGCGAAGACTATGCGGCGGCGATTCGTTACATCGAGCAGGCGCTCCAGCACTCGCCCAACTACGCGATCGCGCTGTCGAACCTGGCGTACTTTTATGGGCTGGTGGCGCAGTACGCGATGGAGCACGGGCAGCCCGTCGAAGAGTCGCTGAGTGCAGGCATCCGTCACGGGGAAGACTGCCAGCGGCGCAAGCCGACGCTGAGCGACTGTGACTCGAACCTGGCGCTGCTGCAGCTGACTCGGGCACGGTCGCTGCTGCATGATCCCAAGCGGTCCACGGACTTTCTGAAGGCGGTGACGGCAGCGCTTCTGCACCTGAACCGGGCCGAGGAGCACGGCGACAAGTCCCTGGAGCTGCAGCAGAGTCGCAGTCGGGCCTATCTGACGCTGGCGCAGCACCAACAAGAGCGCGGCCAGGACGCAAGCGAGGCCATCGCCAAGACTCGATCCAGCTTGGTGGCTTGTCGGGCGCTGAGTGCCGACGATCCGCTGTGTGGGCTTTTGTCGGCAGAGCTGGCTCTTTTGACCGTACAGGCCCGATCGCTGCGCGGGGACGAAGCGGCCAAGCTGTGGAAAGAGGCACTTCGCGCGGCAGAGGCTGTCACCAAGTCCACTCCGGTGAGCGCCGCCGCCTACCGAGTCCTCGGCGAGACGCACCTTGCTCGCGCCCAAGCGGCCTTGGAAGCGGGAGACTCGGGTCTGGCTGCCCAGGAAGTCGATGAAGGAAGAGCTGCGATCGCCGACTGTCTCAAGCGCAACCCAACCCTGCCCCGAGCCCGCGCCGTGCTCAGCGCGCTGCGAAACCTACCGCTGTAGCTACAGAAACGCAGCGCCTACGTCGTCGGCAAACAGGACTCCTTGATCGGACAGGCGCAGCGAGTCTGGACTGGAAATCACCAGCCCACGCTCCGTCAGCCGCGCCAGGATTGCCGCACAGGCTTGCCGGGGATCGACGTGATGCAGCGCGACAAACTGCGACCAGCGCACACCATCCAGCTCACGCAGGGCCAGCCACAGGGCTTCCCGCCACAGCGACTCGGGGGCCCGCTGCTCGTAGAGACTCAGGGAAGGCTCGGTCGCACTCGGCACAAACGGCCGCCGGTCCGCTGCCCGACCCCAGGTTCGCAGATAGGCAGACGGACCTCGGTGATTGGCAAAGCGCTCTCCACCACCTTCCGAGAGGCGACGAAAGGAGTGCGCCGACACCCCCAGCCCCAGGTACTCGCCATGGGTCCAGTACAGCCGATTGTGGACCGCTCGGTAGTCCGGATCGTCGGGCCGCGCGCGCGCAAAGTTCGAGATCTCGTAGTGCCGATAGCCATGCGCTTGCAGCGTGTGCCGCACAGTCTGGAACGCGTCGGCTTGCTGATCCGGGGAAGGAGCTTGGGTCTGGCCGCGCCGAATGTGAACCGACAGGAGGGTGTGCGGCTCGACGGTCAGCTGGTACAAAGAGACATGCTCCGGGGACAGTACGAGCAGCTGCCGCAGATCCTCCGCAAGCTCCTCTTCGGTCTGTCCCGTCATCCCAATCAGCAGGTCTAGGGAGATGCGGTCAAAGCCTGTCTGACACGCACGATCGACCAGCTCCATGATCTGCTCTGGCTGATGTTGCCGACGCAGCGCGGTCAAGTGGTGGTGCGAGAAGGACTGCGCCCCAATCGACAAGCGGGTCACCCCAGCCGCTCGCCAGGCCAGCAGCTGATCGAGCGAAACCCCGCCCGGATCACACTCCAGCGTGACCTCCATCGGAATGCCGAGCGGGGCCGGGAAGGTGGCTTGAATGTCCTGCAGCGCCGTCGCCAGACATGCCGGCTCCCACAGCGAAGGAGTGCCGCCCCCGAAGTACACCGACACCGCGCGCCGCTCGGGAAACAGAGACACTTTGGCTGCCAGCTCGTGACGAAGGGCAGACAGATATTCCTGATGCGGAATCTGCGGACGGACCGCAATCGCAAAGTCACAGTACGAGCAGCGCTGACGACAGAACGGAAAGTGTACGTACACGCCAAACGCGGTACTCGGGACGATGGACTCAGCGCGATCTGCCACGGCGGCACGCTACCACGAGCCCGCCCGCGCAACAGAGGAAGGTGCCCGCCAAATAGGGCGACAAGTGTCGGTTCATGCAGCGGTTTTTCTGACGCCTACCGATGCGGGTTTGAGCGGCGATACACTGCACCTGGCTCGCGAGGATGACACGCTGTCTACCCCGCCCCGCCGCACCATGCAGAGCACACAACCGATCGGCACCCACACCCTAAGCTTCCTCGCGAACGACTGCATTCGCCTGACCTTGCGAGGCATCGTCCAGCCGTACGATCTGGCCGCGATCCTCGAAAAGGAATGCGCCTGTGCCGCCCAGAACGGCTACGTGCTGATGCTGATCGACGCCACCGCCGTGACCGGACTGCCGCCCGAGACACGCCGAGCGGCCAGCAAGATGACGGCCCAGCTTCGAAAGATCCATGGCGTGGGTGTGGTCTATGGCACCAGTCAGACGGCGCGCGTGCTGTTCGGGATGCTGCTGGGCGCCTTGCGGGTGCTGTCCCGGGACGAGGGCCGGTTCCACAACGTCTTCGTCTCTACCGAGGCCGAAGCCCTCCGCTGCATCGACGAGTCACGCCGCAAGTATCAGTCGCTGTCGCGCACTCTCTGAGCCCGTAGCGCGATAAAGCGCAGGTAGACCGCTTCCATCTCATCACACAGCGCCGCAATCTGCGGACCATCGCCGCGCGCATAGACCTCGCGAAACAGATCGGGACACAGGTAGCGCACACACAGGTTGGGCTGGTGTTCCACGGTCAGCGAGCAGCCGGTCGGCCCGCGAAACGCACAGCCGGCATGATCGCCCTTGGGCAGCCGCAGATCCTGGGCCCGGGTCCCGGACTGACGCAGCGCGGCAATCTCATCGTCGTTCCAGGCATCCTCGGTGACGAGCCCGCAGCAGTGACCGCCCGCGAAGTGGCCATGCGGCGGCGGATGACCCACCGCACAGGTACGACAGCTCACCACCTCGCCAATCGCCGCTTTCAGCTCGCGCCGCAGTCGCAGAAGCTCCGCCGAGGCCAGCGCTTCCTCTTGCGGTACCTCGCCACGATTCGGCTCAGCCGCCAGTCGCTCGCGCAGCCGTCGCGTCTCATCGGCCCGGGTGCGCGGCTGCCGAAGTCGGTCGAGGAGGTGCGAGAGCGGAATCCACATGTGCCCCTGCCGATTGTAGGGCCAGCGATGGCCTAGACCAAGCGCTGCATCTCCATGAACGCCTTGACCAAAATCTGTTTTCAGGGATACAGTTTGGCGATGCTGCTCCTTAAGGTTCGTGCTCCGCTGTCCCCTATGGCTCTGGCTTTCTGCGCAGCGCTCGTAACGACTACGGGCTGCCCAAAGCCCTCTGCGATCAAGGTGCCGCCGCCGCCGCCGGGAGATCTGCTGCGGTTTGTGGCCAAGCAGAACGACAAGCTGTCGGGCAAGGTCAACGTCCGCTTCGAGGACGGCGACATCGGGGCCAAGAAGCCGGCGGTCTACGCGTTCTTGTTTAAGGAAGAGCACCAGGCGCAGAGCATCGATGCCTCGGGCAACATGAACTTTGGCGCCTCGTTCTTCGATGTCGAGCCGGTCGGTGACACGCCGAAGGACAAGAAGGCCGGCGAGCCGCTCGCCCGGGCGCTGCAGACGGTCAAGATCGCCTACACGATGAGCCCACGCGGCGAAGTCACCAACTTCGATGTCAAGATCCCCGACGAGCTCAAAGACACCAAAGAAGGCAAGGCGATGGAGCGCCAGCTCGGCTACGTACGCCTCATCGCCCAGTGGGTCTATGGTGCCGATCGCGGGCCGCAGTTTGACCCCGGTCACATCGAGTCCGGCAAGTCGTGGCCGATCCGCGCCTCGATCCCAACCCCGACCGGCGGCAGCAAGAACTGGGACATGACCTGCACCTACGCCAAAAAAGAGCAGGGCGTCGCCTTCATCAACATGGAGGGCAAAGTGTCGGGCGAAAACCAGGGCACCAAGCTGTCGGGCGAGGTCAAAGGCGAGCTGCGGCTGCGCATCGGCGAGGGCCGGCTGACCTACCACGACATCGACACCACCTCGACGTTCCGCGCCGGCGATCAGAGCAGCGGCGGCCATCAGGTCCACATCCACGTCACCTGGGAAGCCGAGCAAGCCGCTGTCCCGACTGGCGATGGCACTGCCGTGATGCCGTAAGCCGGTCAGCCTGCCCGCCCGCACGCCCGCACGCCCGCTACTTTTCTCCGCGACTTCCCGCTTCGCCCTGCCCTGGCACGATCTAAGCTCCCGCCACTTGGGAGCTTACAGATGACACCTACACACACCTGGCGATGGCTTTCGATCCCGATTCTCCTCGGCGGACTTGCGCTGGGCCTGCGGTCAGCCAGTGGCGATGATGCGTCGGGCGGGGATGCTCCGACAGGAATGCTCACGTTTATGGCGGCTGACGTGACGACCTGTCCGCAAGGCTTTCGCGTCGCAACAGAGGCGCAAGGTCGCCTGGTGGTCGGAGTCACCGATGCAGATGCCGTCGGCAAGCTAATCGGAACGGCGCTGACCAACCAGGAAGATCGCACCCACGTTCACTCGTTTCAGACTGCGGTCGATCTGCCGTACAAGTCGATCTCGGCGGCCAACGGGGGCAACGGCCAAGGCGCCAAAGCGGCTCGCTACACCAACGATGGCAACACCGAGCCGGCGGCGACGGGACTCCCGTTCGTGCAGCTGGTCGGTTGTGTGAAGCAGTGAGGCCCACCATGCGCGCACCAATCCTGTCACTGCTGGTTGTCTCCGCCTTGGGGACACTGCTGTCGTGCAATCCTCCGGCGCCACCTGTCGAGTCGGAGCCTGATGATCTTGGCGGCATTGAAGGGCCTCCGGATCTGGCTGCGGGGCCGGACCTGACGACGCCACGGGGCGACTCGCTTCCCAAAGGAGCCGTCGCCTACTTTCAGCGCAAAGACTGTCCGCGCGGCTGGGAGAAGCTGGCCCTGGCGGCGGGCCGAACGCTGGTTCCCACTGTCGGAGCCGACCCAGTTGAAACGGCAGCGTTTGATCCACTTGGCGACAGCGAGGATCGCTCACACGGCCACAGCGTCATGGCGACCATCACGCTGCCTTCCGTGGGATACGCGGGCATCGCCGGGGAAGCCAACCACGGGCTCGGTCGCAGCGGCTCAAGTCCCCTCACCGGCAGCACCAGCAAAGTCCCCGCCGGCCTGCCCTATGTCCAGCTGCTGGTGTGTCACAAGACCGACGACCCCGATGTTCGCCAGCGCCCGGTTGCCAAAGGCACGCTGGTCTTTTTCCGCACCACCGAGTGTCCGAGAGGCTTTGTCCAAGCGGGCGCCAGCCAAGGTCGCTTTGTCATCGGCGTTCCCGAGCTGGCCACTCCCGGCCAAAAGTTCGGCGGCCCCCCGTTACAGAGCGGCGAGAAGCGTGGCCATCGCCATGCACTCGCGGGAGCCATCACCACCACCTCGCACGGCATTGCCCTCGCTGGCGGCGGCACGTCGGGCTATGCCAAAAACGACCGGCATCCCTACCAAGTTGACAGCAGCAACGACTCCAGCGGCTTTCCCTACCTACAGCTACTGCACTGTCAAAAAGAGTAGTCGCTTCGTCACCGGAGCCGCGAGGTAGCCGACTCGAGAATCTCACGCAGGGACCAGCGCTCTTGGACCTCGGCGCCGCTGGCCAGGCGGTGACGGTGGCTGAGGACCGCGAGGATCTGGTCGACCAGCTCGGCATCCAGGATCTCTCCGGCCACGGGCGCACGATCGGTGAAGTTCAGCGGACAGACGGTCACCACCCCAGTGGGCAGGCGGGTCCGCACCGCCCCCACCGGCACCATGTCCGTCGGGTAGCGCAGCGGCAGACCCTGGCTGCGACAGACCAAGGGCCGCGCCGAATAGATCATGCAGGCATCTTGCTCGTCGAGAAATAGGCAGCGCGGGTCGTCGCCAGGCTGAGGCGTCCGAGGCTGACTCAGCTGACCGCGCAGGAGCCGCTGATCCTCGACGGACAGCGCCTGGATGTACTCGCTGAGCGCCGCTGCTTCGACAGCGCTTACCGTCAGCTCGACATGACAGCAGCCCGCGCAGCCACGCTGGCATGACAGCTGATCCGCACAGCGAGCCGACACCGACGCGGCGAACGCATCTACCCGTGCACACAGCAGCGCATACTCAGCGGGAGGTGGCGATGACAACACCATGGCTAACGCGACGTGTTGAGCAGCACGCTCACCATCGCACCACTCGACACCGGCAGGAGCAGATCCGGCAGCCGATCCCCGTTGACATCGGCGGCCAGCACGTCGCTGTGGGTCCCCGGCGCGGTGATCTGCTGCGGCGGCGCAAACTGACCTGCGCCCTTTCCCAGCATCACCGTCACCGTTCCCGCCGAGCCGACATTGACCGTGATGAGATCGAGCAGCCCATCGAGGTTGAGATCCACCGCGACCACCGGCTGCGGCGTCGAGCCCCCGGTCGGTAACATCACCGCCGGCTGGAATGTCCCGTCGCCTTTGCCCAAGAGCACCCGCAGCGCGCCCCCATCGGGATCACTGACCACCAAGTCGGCCTTGCTATCGCCATTTACGTCGGCAGCGACGACTCCGTGAGGACCGGCTCCAGCGGGCACCAGGCGTGGGCTGCCAAACTTGCTCCCTTGGCTGAGCATGATCCCGACCGTGCTGTCGTCGTACAGCGTCACCGCCAAGTCGGCCTTGCCGTCGGCGTTGAAGTCGGCGCTGCTGATGCCAAAGCTCCCCGACGGAAGGCTCTGCGAGCCGTTGTTCATGAACGTGCCGTCCCCGCGCCCGTTGAGAAAGCCGATGCCATTGGCGGCAAACGCGAAGTAAGGCACCGCCAGGTCGTATTTGCCGTCGCCGTTATAGTCGCCACCGGCCATCGTCGCCGCTTGCGCACTGACCAAGCTACGGGCCGGTAGCAGCGTGCCGTCGCCCTTGCCGGCAAACAACCAGACGCTGGCACCACCACCGTCGCAAGCCACCATCACATCGAGCGCTTGATCGGAGGTCACCTCGCTCAGCAGCAGCGCGGTTGGAGTGCCCGAGACACTGACGCGGCGAAACGGATCGAAGCTGCCATCGCCCTTGCCGCTGAGGAGCGACAGGCTGCCGGCTGTACGGCTGGCCACGACCAAGTCCAGCTTGCTGTCACCGTTGAGATCCCCAAGTGCCAGTCGGCTTGGCTTGCTATCGACGGCAAAGGTACGCGGCGTCCCAAACGACAGCTGGCCCGGATAGTACGAGAAGAGGTCACTGCGCGCGGCCTCCTTGCCATCGGGGCGGCGGACTTTGACCTCGACCAGGCCCAGCTTGCCCGGACTCGGCGGCAGCGTCACAGACAGCTCTTCCTCGCTGGTCAGGCTGACCTGGGTCGCGTCCACGCCCGCAAACGCGACGCGGAAGTCCGACTCGAAGCGCCGACCACGCACCGCCACCTTGATGCCCCCCGTCGAGGGACCGCGCGCCGGGCTCACCGAGTCGATCACCAGGCCCGCAGTCGTCGCGCCATCCGCCGCAGTGGAGCCGTGGCCAGCGTCCGGGACATATCCACCCGAGCTACAGGCGGACAGCAACAGTAGACCCACCGGCAGCACCAGCAGCTTATGACGCAGCGCCCAGCCCTGCTTCTTTTTCCGCGTGTCCCACATGGGCGCAAGCAAAGACAGACTGCACCGGCCAGTCAACGAAAAATCGTGACGCAGTGCCGGATACCCAAGGCGAGGATCGGTGATATACGCCAGGCAATGGCGCCCTCGCCCTTTGCCGAGCTTGATGAGATCCGCCATGCGCTCCAGCCGCACTATCCCGCGCTGCGTGCCATTCCCAGCCGTGCCAAGCTGCTGCGTAGTCCGTTGTACGCCAGCATCGCACCCCAGCTTACGCCGCTGCTGACGGCGGTGGAGCGCGGTTGCCATGGCAGCCCGACCGCGTCCTGCTCTCCGCCGGGCGAGCTGCGGGCAGTCGCGTGGAACATTCAGCGCGGTCGTCACCTGTCGGCACTGATAGAAGCGCTGCGGGACGACCCAGAGCTTCGGCGCGCCGATGTGCTGCTGCTGTCGGAAGTGGATCTGGGGATGGGCCGCTCGGGCAACCGCAACATCGCTCGGGAGCTGGCGGTGGCGCTCGGGATGCACTACGCGTTTGGCGTGTCGTATCTGGTGCTCGGTGACGATGTGCTGGAAAACCAAGAGGGCGCGGCCAACACGCTGGCGCTGGCTGGTGCGGCGGTGCTGTCGCGGTGGCCACTGGGGACGGTCTACAACCTTGACCTGCCCGAGCTGCGCGACAAGTTTTCGTCGAAGAGCGAGAAGCGACTGGGCAAAAAGCGAGCGCTGGCCGCCGAGATCCTCTTGCCGTCGGGCTCGCTGTGGGTATCGACCTGTCACTTGGACTCGAACGCGTCGCCCACGCAGCGCAGTCGGCAGCTGGCGGCGCTCCTGACCGAGCTATCGAGTCGCGGAGCCCATCAGCTGGTCGGCGGCGACTTCAACACCACCACCTACGACGCTTCGGGCACCGGCGCGCTGGTCTTCGACTTGCTGCACAAGCTGGTCACCAAGGGCTTTCATGCCACCGTCGAAGGCTATATGACGCCCGAGGACAGCTACGAGCAGCCCCTGTTCGCGACGCTGGAGCAGCTTGGCTATGCCCACCAAGGCTTTAACGACCGTCGCCAAGGCTCGTATTTCTACGATGTGGAGAGTCCCTATGAGGAAGCGAAGCTGATCCAAAAGGTCGGTGGGCTGGCGACACGCTGGCTGCAGCGACGACTTCGACCGTGGAACGGCTGTGTGCCGGCGCGACTCGACTGGTTTGTGGGCCGAGGCGTCCTGCCACTGGCAGCGGGTGTCGTCGAGGTCAAGCGCCAAGACGGCATCCCAGCCTCGGATCATCGGCCAGTGTTTGTGGACATTGCGCTGGAGTAGATCGCTGCTGACGGGAGGCGAGCTACGGGGCCCACTCGAAGCCGAGGAACGCATAGTAGCGGCCATACACCTCGACGCCCGCTCCGCCAATGCCGCCGCGCGCACCAAGCAGCAGGCCAAACGGATCAAGATGTAGCCGCACGCCACCACCCGCCGAGGCCGCTGCCGGAGTTCCACCGGACAGACCGAGCGACGCATCCAGCTGCGCCACCAGCGCGAGCCGCCACAGCGACACCTCGGCCGAGTAGCTCATCGCCCAGCGCACCTGATTCTGCGGCAAGTTGACCGCTGCCGTGATGCCCTGCGTCGTCTGCAAGCCAAAGCGACCCAGAATCGCGGCCAGACCCACGGCGGGATCGATGACCACCGGACGGCCCTTGGTGGCTTCACGCGGGAACGTGCCGGTCGGCAGCTGCAGCCGCAGCAGAGGCCCAAGCAGCAGCCGTCCGCCCAAGGCACTCAGCGGCACACCTCGGACGCCCAGCGAGACATCGCCGAACGCCACGCCACTCTGCGGCATCGCCGGGTCCGTCGGGGGAACCAGATTCGACTGGTACAGCAGCGGCACGTTGAGGTCAAAGGACAGTCGCTGCTGCAAGAGTGCCAGCTCGCCGCCCACATCCAGCCGACCAACAGTGAACGACTGATCGCTGCGCGTCGAGCCAGCCCCCAGCAGCGCATACACCTGCGTCCGAGGCAATACCGAGCGACCCGGCAGACCCAGCACCGCCAGCGGCACCGGCACCGTCAGTCCATCCAAGCGACCGACCACGGGCACGGGCGGCTGAACCACAGCGGCCACCGCCACCAGCAGCTCGGACTCGGCCTCGCCCAGCGTCAGGCGAACCTTGTGCTGACCTTCACTCAGCGCCAGCTTCTGCTCCCCCGAACAGTCCAGCGGCTCACCCGAGTCCACCGTCGCCAGCAGCGGCTGACCGGCGCCAGACAGATGCAGCGCCACGCGCTCGGTACGCTCCAGCGTCAGCGGTCCTGCCTGTCCCGACGCACCGTGCGCCATCAGCTTGGCATCGGTCCGGACATTGATGATGTAAAACGAGCGCGGCGCCGACGGAGGTCCAACAAACTTGTCGTTGTCTACCGCACTGACCCGCACATAGTACTTGCCCGGCGACAGGTGAACCCGCAGCGGCGGCGCGGTGATCTCTCCACCGGCTCGACGGTCGTTAAAGCCCGGATCGCGCGCCACTTCGACGATGTAGCGAACCGCACCCGGCACCGGAGCGAAGTCCACGACGACCTCACCGAGCGGCTGCGGCTCCAAGAGTCCCGCCATCGCCAAGACCATGAAGGGACGATTGCCGTCTTCGCTGGCTGCCCGCGCTTGCCACGCCGGAGCCCCCGGAAGGTCGTGCAGCGCCTGGGCACCCGTGCCACGCAAGATCACCGAGCCCTGCCCGGCCTTGATGTTGACCGTGATGCCGTGGGAGCGGACCGCGACCTGGCCTTCGTAGACCTGCACAGCGGTGCGATTGGTTTCGGCATCGATGCGGGCATCGCCCTGGAGCTTGACATCGCCGCCCGGTGTCTTGACGGTGATGGGTCCGGTGGGCGCCTTGTTGTCCATGTCGGCGCGCAGCGTGCCTTGCTCGAGCTGGACCTCGGTCGCCTTGCCGCTCTTGGGCATGTTCTTGATCACGACCTTGGAGTTGGGCGGAATCTGGAACTTGACCTTGTCGCCGGCAGTGACCTCGACGCCGCCTTGGCCGCTGGTTTCGATGCGCATGCGCTTGTCGACCGGCTGACCGGGTAGCGCTTCCATCCAGCCGGTCTGGGTCTTGGTTCGTACAGCCGGACCGACGAACGACAGGCGCGGAGTCTCGTTCGCCAGCGGCTTCTGACCGCCCTTGGGCAGCGGCGGCGTCCTCAGCTTGGCGCCAGCAGCCAGCGGTGCGTCACAGATCCCCGGATTGCTCTTCTTGAGGAGCCCGAGCGCCGCCTCACCGCTGCCAGGTCCATAGACGCGACGAGCCAGCTTGGCGCAGTCCTCCCCGGGCTGAACGACAGTCTCAGCAGGGGCGGCCCTGGACAAGCCCACATGCGAGAGCAAGAGGGGTAGAACCGCCACGAAGAACAGCCTGCGCATCGCAGGGATTATATCGAGAAAAATAGCGTTTTAGGGCACAAATTTCTCAATCAGACTTCGATAGATAGGCTAGCGGCGGCTCGCGAAGGCTAGCGGCGGCTGCGGCGGTCTTCGACTTCTTCGATGTGGGCGCCCAGCAAGCGGAGTCGCGAGACGATGCGCTCATAGCCACGCTCGATCTGCCCGACGTTGAGGATGGTGCTCTTGCCCTGCGCACACAGCGCCGCCAGCAGCATTGCCATACCGGCGCGAATGTCGGGTGACTCTACCGTTCCAGCACGCAGCAGCGAGGGCCCATGGACCAGCGCCCGGTGCGGATCGCACAAGACGATGCGAGCGCCCATCGACACCAGCTTGTCGACGAAGAACAGGCGCGACTCGAACATCTTCTCGAACATCAGGATCACGCCTTCGCACTGGGTGGCGGTGACGATGGCAATCGACAGCAGGTCGGCGGGAAATGCTGGCCACGGCTGATCTTCCAGCTTGGGTACATGGCCACCGAAGTCCGCACGAATCTTCATGCTCTGGCCGCTGGGGACAATCAAGTCATCGCCCTCGATGTGGCAGGAGATGCCCAGGCGCTCGAACCCGAGCAGCACCATCCGCAGGTGGCGCACGCCGGCCTGGGCAATGCGCAGCTCGGAGCGCGTCACCGCCGCCAGCCCGATGAACGAGCCCACTTCAATATGATCCGGGCCGATCGTGAACTCGCCGCCACGCAGCGTCCGTCCGCCGTAGATCGTGAGCTGATTCGAGCCAATGCCCTCGATCTGCGCGCCGAGTGTGACCAAGAAGTTGCACAGGTCTTGCACGTGCGGCTCGCAAGCGGCGTTGCGCAGGGTGGTCGTCCCGATGGCAGCCACAGCCGCCGTGATCGCGTTTTCGGTGCCAGTGACGCTCGGCTCATCCAGAAACACGTCGGCGCCACGCAGCTGCGTCGTCGTCAGGTGGAAGCGCTCCGACAGCTGATAGGTCGCGCCCAGCTCCCCGAGTGCGAGAAAGTGGGTATCGACCCGACGCCGCCCGATGACATCGCCCCCGGGAGGCGGCAGGTGAACCTCGCCGCAGCGGGCCAGCAGCGGCGCCGCCAGCAGGATCGACGCCCGAATCCGCGCACACAGCTGTGGATCAAGCGAGGCCGCGTGCAGCGTCTGGGCATGAATGTGCAGCGAGTGAGCGTTGGACTCATCCCACTGCGCGTGCGCCCCCACCGAGCGAATCAAGTCGACCAGCGTCTCGACATCGCGGATGCGCGGGACGTTATGAAGCGTCACGGGCTCGGGGCTGAGCAGTGCCGCAGCGATGATCGGCAGCGCCGCGTTTTTGTTACCTGCCGGTTGAATCGTACCGTGCAGGCGATGTCCACCTTCGACGATGTACTGGGTCGCGGCCAATTGCGCCTCCTTGAATGGCGGGGAAACCTTTTGTCAGCACCGCCGTCCCAAGTCAAAAAATCCGGCGCCAAAGACCCTTCAGCCACGCCCAGATCACCGCAAAGATCAGCGACCCAGCATCGAGCGCTTCTTCCTTCTGCGCCGGCTTCACAGCCACAGCCGCCGGGGCGGGGATGATGGCCGGGGCCGACCCAGCTGGGCTCGGAGCGACGGGCTCGGCAACGACCGCTGGCTCAGCTGTGGCAGGTGGCTCGACCGGGGCGGCGGGCTCGACTGCGACTTGCGCAGGCTCGGTCACTTGCGCAGGAGGAGGCACCGGGGCAGCTGGCTCAGCAGCGGGCACTGGTGCTGAGGCACTGGGATCGGGCGCTGGCTGGGCGGCAATGGCGGTGCGGGCCCGCTCGACGAACTGCTTGAACAGCTGCTTGGCGACCGCCTCGAACATGCCTCGGCCAAAGCGCACCAGCTTGCCGGCCAGCTCGACATCGGCGCTCACCGAGACTTCACTGCCGCCACTCTCCAGCGCCACCACCTGACACTGCATGGTCATGCGCGCCGAGCCGCCGCCGGCCTTGTCGTCGCCCTGTCCGCTGATCGTCATGCGGTGCTGCACGTCATCGACCTCGGTGAGGGTGGCGCGCCCACGAAAGTCTTGCAGGACCGGGCCGACCTTGACCTTCATGGTGCCAACGAAGGTATCGCCGCCTTCCTGGCCATCGAGCTTGGCGCCGGGCAGACACCCAGCAACGAGATCAGGCCGCTTTAGGAACTGCCACACCCGCGCCACCTCGGCCTCGACCACAAAGCGCTCCTCGACCTTCAGGCTCGACATCAGACCATCCTCTGTTGACGTTTTGGCACGGACCGGACTGGCTAGCGCTGGCCCACGCGGTGCTATCGGTGTATCGCGGCAAGCCGCAAAAGACCATGGACTCGCTGTTTGCGACGGAACGATTCACCGACTCTTCCAACTGCATTACCGGATTCTTCACGAAGCGTCAGCACCGTAGCCATTGCAGCGAGCGTGGTCGCAGGTAGACTGCTCGCTCTTCCTCGCTTACGGAGCTTACCTTTCGATGAAAAAACGAGCGGATCACGTCGCCATCCTGCTAGATGGATGCAGCCTCTGGGCAAGCGAGCGCGGGCTGGGCCAGAGCGCGGGCCTGTGGGCTTCAGCGCTGGCGTGTGCATCAACCATCGAGTCCGCCGCGCAGAGCGGCATTCGCCACTTGACCCTGGTCCCAGCAGATGGTGAGCCTCTCACGGAAGGCGGCGAGGCCAGCACGGTGGTGACCCAGCTTCTGCGCAGCCACGCCGACACGTTTCGGCACTTGTCGCTGCGGTTCTCAGCGCTGGGAGAAATGGCCCGCTTGCCGCCCGACCTTCAGCACAAGCTGCGCGCGATGGAGCAAGCCACTGCCCACGAGCTGGGAATGCAGCTGACCCTTCTGCTTGGCTACAGTGGACGCCGCGATCTGCTGCGGGTGGCCCGAGAGCTGGCCATCGAGGTTCGGGCGGGACGCTTGCCGGCCCAGGCGATTTCCCCCTCGCTGATTCAGCAGCGCCTGGTGACCGCGCCCCTGCCCCCGGTTGATCTGATCATCTATACCGGACGGGGTCAGCGGCTCGCCGATGCCCTCACCTTCGAGTCTGCCTACGCCGAGTTCGCCTTCACGGACTGCCTGTGGCCCGACTTCACGCCGGCAGATCTACAGCAAGCGCTTGGCGACTTTGGCCACCGCGAGCGACGATTCGGGAAGACCTCGGCGCAGGTGCAGAGTCCGACGCCGTCGCCCTCGTAGCCGCCGCGCTACTTCTTTGGCCGCATCGCTTTGAACAGGGTCTTGAGTCGCTCGCGATCGTAGCGGGTGTATTCGCTGAACTCCCCGGCCCCGGACAGCCAGCTGCCGCCGTCGATGGTGACGCAGTCCCCGTTTTGGTAGGGGCTCGCGTCGCTCATTAGAAACACCGCCAGGTTGGCTAGCTCACTGTGGGCGCCGACCCGACCCATCGGGACTCGCTGCTCGGCCAGGCCTTCGATCATCGCCGCATCGGGGACGAGGCGCGACCAGGCACCCTCGGTGGGAAACGGCCCGGGTGCAATCGCGTTGCAGCGAATGCCGTAGATGCCCCACTCCACCGCAAGCGAGCGCGTCATCGCCAGCACGCCGGCCTTCGCACACGACGACGGCAGCACAAACGCCGAGCCGGTCCACGCATACGGCGTCAGGATCGAAAGCACCGAGCCGGGCGCCCCGCGTGCGATAAGGTGCCGACCCACCGCGAGGGTGGTGTTGACGCTGCCATAGAGCACAATCTTGACCACCGCGTCGAAGCCACCGACCGACAGATCCTCCGCCGCACAGAGAAAGTTGCCGGCGGCGTTGTTGATAAGACCGTCGATCTTTCCATAGCTCTCGACGGTCTTGGCGACCAGCTGGGCGACCTGCTCGGCGTCGCGCACATCGCAAGGGATCGCGCCGGCCTTGCCTCCGAGTGAGCGCAGCTTCTCGGCTGCCTGGCCCAAGCGCTCGGGGCTGCGACCACAGATGACCACCTGCGCGCCGGCCTGACACAGCCCTTCGCTCATCGACAGGCCCAGGCCAGAGCCACCACCAGTGACCAAGATGACTTGGCCCTCGAGAAGGTCTTTGGAAAATACGGGCGCCTGACGAGGCGAACGGCTGGGTCGACTGGCTACGGTGGTCATGATGGGCTCCGGGTTACATCACCAAGCCGCCATCGACATCGATGGTCCGGCCGTTGAAGTAGTCGCACTCGATCGCGAACTTGACGGCGAGCCAGATGTCCTCGGGGACACCGACGCGACCGACCGGTACTGCGGCGACCAGGGCATCGCGGGCCTTCTGGTTCATGCCTTGGGTCATCGGCGTCTCGATCATGCCGGGGGCGATGGCGACGCAGCGAATGCCGAACGCGCCGAACTCGCGAGCCCAGGTGACAGAGTTGGCAGCGAGCGAGGCCTTGGCCGACACGTAGTTCGACTGGCCCCGGTTGCCGTACCGCGCGAGCGACGACATGTTGACGATCACGCCGGGACGACAGTCCGTCTCGACCATCTTGGCCACCACTTCCCGCACCATAAAGGTCGCGCCGTGGAGGTTGACGTTCAGCACCGCATTCCACTGCTCGGTCGACATCTTGACGACCGCGCCGGTGGCCTTGTCCTTCTTGACCAGCAAGCCATCGCGCAGGATGCCGGCGTTGTTGACCAGGCCGTTGAGCCCGCCCATCACCCCGTGCGCCCACGCCACAAACGACTGCACATCGGCCTCGTCCGCCACATTGAGCCGACGACGATGCACACCGGCTGGCAGCTCGGCCAGCCCCGCCTCGTTGACATCACCTGCAGCGACCTGCGCCCCCGCCTCATGGAGCCGACGCACAAAGTGCGCGCCCATTCCCGCCGCGCCCCCGGTCACGATGATCTTCATATCACTTAGTCGCATGTGAGCTTCTCCTTGGAAGTGGATTGAAACGAGCGGCGGCAGCCTATCACCGAGCAGGACCCGCTGTATACAAACCACAAGCCCGCCTGCCCAGTTGGGATGATACAATCCGTTCTCGTGTCAGGATTTCAGCCCGTCACCGACTATCCGCTTCTCCGGTTTCGCCAAGAACGCCCCGCCATTGTGCAGGAGACAACCGAGCGCGCGCTGCAAGCTGTGCTGTCGGCCAGTGCCCCGGAGTACGTGATCAATGATGCGTGCCTGCAAGAGATTCGGCGGCTGTCCGAGAGCTCGGCGCAGGAGGAAGTCCGGGGGCTGTCGGACTGGAAGCGGCTGTGGCGCTCGATTGGCGGCAAGTCGCGTCGCGAGCTGGAGCATGACCTTCACGGGCTGATTGGCGACTACTGCGAGGACGTGGCCGGTGGCTTCAACCAGCAGGTCTACACGTTCGCAACCCGAGTGGTGCCGCCCGCACTGTCGCTGCTGCTCACGCCGGAGAGTCCGCTGCGGCTGCCGCTTCACATGCTTCAGCCCCAGAAGCTGCTGGAGCTTCTGGCCGAGCGCCTGATTGTGCAAGGTCCGCTCGATCACCTGCGGACGCTGGCGCAGAAAGGCACGCTGGTCTGTGTGCCAACGCACCTGTCGAACCTGGACTCGCCGGTCATGGGCTACGCGCTGCAAGCCTCGGGGCTGCCACCGACGACCTATGGCGCCGGCAAGAACCTGTTTACCAATCCGGTCCTCGGGTTTTTCATGCGCAACTGTGGCGCCTACCGAGTCGATCGGCGGATTCGTCACGAGCTGTACAAAGATGTCCTGAAGACCTACTCGCAGGTGATCCTGGAGCGTGGCTATCACTCGATGTTCTTTCCGGGTGGCACGCGCTCGCGGTCGGGGCGGGTCGAGGGGCGGATCAAGCTGGGACTGCTCGGCACGTCGCTGACCGCCACGATCGAGGGGTTCCGCAGGCAGGCTGGCCTGTCGCGCGGTCCGGCGGTAAAGCCGATTTATATTGTGCCGGTGACCATCAATCAGCAGCTGGTGCTCGAAGCCGAGACGCTGATTGCTGACTATCTGAAGGAAACCGGCAAAGCGCGCTTCATCATCGAGGACGACGAGTCGGCCCAGTGGCGCAAGGTGGTGGACTTCGTGCGGTCGACGATGACCCACACCGGCGCGATTGTGATCCGCTTTGGCGCGCCGATGGACGTGCTCGGTCACCGGGTGACAGAGGCCGGCGAGTCGCTGGGACCGCACGGTCAACCCGTCGAGCTGGCCCGCTACTTCTGGGTCCACGGCAAGCCGCAAGCGCTGGCGCAGCGTGACGGGGAATACATGCAGCAGACCGGGGCCGCGATCGGGCGGGCCTACCGGCGGGAGACGGTGCTGCTGCCGACCCACCTGCTGGCGTCGGTGCTATGGAGACGAGTCTGTCAAGCGCTGCCGGGTATCGATCTGTACCGTCGCCTGCGCCAGCCGCTCGATCTGCATGTGCCGCACGCCGAGCTCCTGTCCGACATGGAGCGGCTGCAGAACCTGCTTCGTCACAAGCGGCATCACCTGGGACCGCGCGCAGATGGAACCCCGGAGCAGGTCGTGGAAGCCGCACTGGCCGCGTTTGGCAGCTACCACACCGAGCCCGCTGCGCTGCGCACTCCATCGCAGGCTGTGACGGTGGGGGACCGACAGCTGCTGTACTACTACCAAAATCGAATCGAATCGCTGGGGGATGAGCAATGACAGGCCTTCAAGTTGCGGTGATCGGCGGTGGACGCTGGGCCCGCGCACTCGCTGGATTCCTTCTTCACACTCAACGCCGCTCGCCCGATCGCATCAGCCGGGTCCTGCACTACCGGCCCCCGCGAGAGCTGCTACGGGCTGCGCAGGAAGACACCCGCAGTGATCACGATGTCGCGCATACCGATGTTCCGGCGGCCATTGGAGAGGTCCCCGATGTCAGCGCGGCGGACTCTGCCCAGCAGGCTGAGCGCAAGCAAGTAACAGCCATCACGCTCGCGGATCTGTCGGCAGCCGAGGTGATCTTTTTGGCAGTGCCGGCGCCTTCGGTGCGCAAGGTGCTGGCGCTGGCGGCTCCATATCTGCACGGCGCGCAGACGCTGATTCACGCGATCGGTAGTGTGATTCCGGCCAGTGAGGAGTGTCCGCATACGACGCTCATCTCGCACGCGATTGCAGAGGAGACGCCGGTTCGCAAGATCGGGGTCTTGGCGGGTCCGGCGCTGGCTCCTGATCTGGAAGAGTTTGCACCGGCGGCGCTGGTCTGCGGCAGTCGCTTTGATGAGGTCGGCGCGCAGGCGATTCAGGTGCTGTCGGGACACTCGCTGCTCGTCTATACGACCCATGATCTGATTGGCGTCGAGCTGGCCCGGGCCGGTTCGTCGGTGATCGCGCTGGCGGCAGGGGTGGCCAACATCCTCGATCTGGGGACTCCGGCGCGGGCGATCCTGATCACCCGGGGTGCCGCCGAGTTTGCGCGGATCGCGGTCAAGCTGGGTGCAGAGGAGCGGACGTTCTTTGGTCTGGCTGGGGTGGGTGAGTTCGTCGCAGCGACGGAGCGCCGAGGATCTGCCGACTTCGAGCTGGGCCGGCTGCTGGGTCAGCGCGTACCCCTGGCAGAGGCGCTCAAGCAGGTCGGCAGAGTGTGCGACGGTCCGGCGATGGTTCGTGAAGCCCACCTGCTCGGTCACAAGGTCCACGTGCGGACCTCGATCGTGTCGGCGCTGTATCAGCTGTTGCACGGAAAGTTCGATACCAAGGATGCCTTGATGGCGCTACTGTCGACGGACGTACACAACGAAAGGGAGTAGTCCAATGTCACAGAAGCTCAATCCGCAGGGACGACGCAAGCTGCTCGTGGCGGCCATTGGGGTGGGCGCGCTCAATCTGGTCGGCTGCGGCAAGCTCGTATCCGGCAACCTGATGGCGCCGCCACCGTGCGAAGTCGAGTTCACGCCCGGCTACTGCCAGCAGCTCGATGGCGGAACCGACGGCGGCAAAGACGGCGGCAGCAGCGATCTGAAGTAGCGGTTGGCATGGGTCTGACCCCTCCACGATCGACTCGATCTCCCGTTTGGCATGGGTCTGACCCCTCCACGATCGACTCGATCTCCCGTTTGGCATGGGTCTGACCCCTATCAAACAGCGCGATGCGGTGTTTTGGCGAGCTGGCTATGGACTCCAGCTGGGCCAGTCCGCTGGCAGCAGACCGGTAGCTCGCAGATCTTCCACCACGTTGCACAGCGGCAGTCCGACCACGTTGTCATAGCTGCCCGAGATCGCGCAGATGAAGGCAGCGAAGCGACCTTGGATGGCGTAGGCCCCTGCTTTGCCGCGCCACTCCTCGCTGCGCAGGTAGCCCACGATCTCTTGGTCCTGCAGGGCTCTCACCGTGACTTGGGTGGTCACTACCCGACTCTGCTGCGAAAGCTGTCCATCGGCGAGCGGATGGCGGAGGTGATAGCCGGTCAGGACCTCGTGGGTCTTGCCAGAGAGCAGCTGGAGCATCTGCCGGGCGGCTCCCTCATGCGGGGGCTTGCCGAGCAGCGCACCCTCAATCGTCACAATCGTATCCGCCGCCAAGATGGGCGAGTCGCGCGGACAGAGCTTGGCCGCAGCCGCAGCCTTCTGCTCTGCCAGGCGCGTGACCAGGGCCGCAGGTGATTCCCCTATCTGCGGGGTTTCATCGATGTCCACAGGCCAGACACAGTGGGGAATCGCCGCTGCAGCCAGCATGTCGATTCGTCGCGGAGAAGCAGAAGCCAGCACCAACATCGCCATGGCCGCATCTATGCACGGAACGACCCCCCGGACAAGGCGCCGGGAACGTGATATTCTCCCTACGCTGCTCTTCCTATTTCCACAGATCGAGCAGCAGCAAGGTTTGCGCGCATGGCCAGCACCGGCCCCACAACAAGCGACCCCCTCTCTTTGTCCAGTAACACTCCCAAACAGCCCAGCGAGCATCCTATGGGTCACGGTCCTCCCGTCGACAGCCCTGCCGCTGCTCACAAGTTTTCGACTCGGATCTTAAACGCTGGCTTCGTGTTCGCGTTGGTACTCGCGGCAGTCTGTCTCGTCTCTTCTGCGCTGTACCTTTACACCTTCCTTTCGACCACGATGTTCAAGATCGACGCACTCCTTGCGCGGGCGGGAACCCCGGGAGTCTCCGAGGTCTTGATTCAGCTCGGCATCAACGCCGCCCTGGTATCCGCGCGGATGGCGCTGCTGTCCTGCGGAGTGTTCGTTGCGATGTCGTTCGGATTCCTCGGCTTCGGTCTGTTCCTGATTGGCGTCAAAGGAGACATGGAGGCAAGCGGCACCACAGAGACATTCGGATTCAAAGTAGCGCGGATGTCTCCGGGGGTGTTTGTGATGACGGGGACGCTCATCTTGGTCGGAATCTGTGTCACTCATCGCACTCCGTTTGACTATCGACTGGAACAGCCTGCCGCGACTCCTGCCAGTGGCGAAAAGGCCGCAGAGTCTGTGCTCAAAAGGCTGGCAGCCAGCGGTCCCAGTCCACTGCCAGGGACTCCGGCAGCATCAGCAGTAGTACCAACAGCACCGGCAACACCGACGACTCATCCGACCCTGGCAGCGAAGAAGCCGGACTCCCCAGCGGGAACCTCTGCACAGAAAGCGGCTCCTTCCCCGGCATCGCCAAGTCCCAGCAAGAGTGAGCCCGCTCCACCTCGCTCTGAGTATGACGATCAGCTCCCCATCATCAGGTAAGTCCAGTATGTCAACACGCCGGTTCCGGAATGCCCTTGCGAGTCTGGCTCTGGGAGTTCCGCTGTGGACAGCCAGTATTTTAGGAGTCAGTCTGCCGTCTCTGTCTGCGCAGGCCCAGGTGGAAGCAGACATCGAGTCCTGGGTCAGCAAAGCAGAGTCTCTGCTGGCGCAAGAGAAGTCCCAGCCCGCCCTGCGTTCCCAGAGAGTCGCCGCATTTTCAGAGTCGGCCCGCCTGCTCGCGCAGCGACTGGCAACAGTTCCCGAACAGAGTGGTGCGTATCCGGTACAGCTGTTCCGAATCGGCCTGTATCTGTACTTATCGGAAGCTCCTGCCGACGCGCAGATCATCTTGACAGAGTGTCAGCGTCATCCGCAGCTGCACAGTCCGCAAGCCGTGTGGAAAGGCCAGCCGATCGCGACCCACCTTCGCACGTTCACCGGAGTCCGCATCTTCGCAGCCAGTGATCAGGGCAGCGGTCTGCCGGTTGGCGAAGGCGCGGTGGAAGGGGGGATGCGACTGTGGGCGCATAGCTCGAAAGGGTCGATCCGTCCGGCGAAGCTTCCGACTACTGAGACTCCGTTTTCACCAGCGGAACAGCGCCTGCTTCGATCTCGCATCGGACAGACACGCTTTGCCCAGTCCGCCCAGCAGCTGGCGACATCACTTCTGAAGCCGCTGGGAACGCCTGTGACCGCTGTGGACGAGCGCATTGTGGTCGCAGCCCTGGGTCAAAGAGACGATACCGATCAGCTGGCGAAGGAGCTATCGCGCATCCAGCAGCGACTGTGGACGAAGTTCTTCGAGCGGCGTGATCCACCGCCGCTGCTGGTGGTGTACGCAAACCTTGGCCCAGGCTATGACGAGGAGTCGGCGCGCAGTCTGTCGATGGCCGTACATGGTCGTCCGTCCGCCGATCGCGAGGGCTACTACTCTCCGCTGGATCGCAGCTTGGTCTTGCGCAAAGGAATCGCGGGCGACAGCGGCAGACTGTTCCTAGGAACTGCCATTCATGAGCTGGCGCATGCCTTGATCGATGTCGATGCACCGCAGACTCCGCACTGGCTGAACGAAGGAATGGCGGCGCTGCTGGAAGAGCAAGACATCGTGGGGCAGCCCATCGACAACTACCGGCTGTATGATCTGCTCCTTGCGCAAAAGCAGAGTCTGCCTGTCTCGGTCCGCAGCGTCGTGGCCGGACAAGCGCCCGCTGATCCTCGGCTGCGTGATGCCATGTCGCGATACATCACCCTGTGGGTGTATACGCAGCGCGGAGAAGGAGCACTTCGCAAGCTCTATGGCTCGCTGCGGAAGTCCCCCAAACAGGCTGCGCAGCCCCTGCTCGCCACTCTGCTCGGAGTCCCAGCGGAGCAGCTTGATGACAAGTTTCAGGAGTTCCTCAAGTCCCGCAACGTGGCAGAACTCGACCAGCGCTGGGGGGCGATAAAGCCGATGGAGCTGTCCGCACCGACAGACTCGATCCATCCAGCAGGTCCGAGTCATATGAAAGGTGAAGGTAGCGGCCCAGTGATGCAGATGCAGCAGCGACAGCAAGGACCGAGTCAACAGCTGCTCCAGCGATTTCAGCAGCTGCAACAGCAGTAGGGTCTGCCCAGCGGCACCTCTGTCCCCGCAGCCTTCGTCAACCAACCGCCTTCGATCTTCACCACGCCTTTTCATCTTCATCGCTTGCGGTGTGTAGCCAGCGGCGATTCCGCGTGCGACTCTGCCCAAGTTTTGTTACATGCAGCCGCGATGACTCGTGACCCGCTGCAGGTACTAAATGAGATCTTCGGTTATCCCGCGTTCCGGGGACGACAGGCCGAGGTCATTGATCATGTCCTGCTGGGGGGCTCGGCGCTGGTGCTGATGCCGACGGGCGGAGGCAAGAGTCTGTGCTATCAGGTGCCGGCGCTGTGTCGCAGCGGAGTGGCGCTGGTGATCTCGCCGCTGATTGCCCTGATGCGCGATCAAGTGGAAGCGCTGCGCCAGGTCGGAGTGCGCGCGGTGGTCTACAACTCGACCCTGCGCAGTGATGAAAAGTCGCAGGTCCGCGCGGCGGCACTCTCGGGCAAGCTGGATCTTCTGTATGTCGCGCCCGAGACACTCAACACAGAGTTCTTTTCGGACTTTGCGCGCCGACTCTCTTTGAGCCTGATTGCCGTTGATGAAGCGCACTGTGTCAGCCAGTGGGGACACGACTTTCGACCGGATTATTTGGAGATTGCCAAGCTCCGCGCCCTGCACCCGCAGGTTCCGCTTCTGGCCCTGACTGCGACCGCCGATCCGATGACACGCGAAGAGATTCGTGTACGTCTGGGTCTGGACAGCGATCCGGTCTTCTCTTCCAGCTTTGATCGTCCCAACATCCGGTACGAGATCACGCAGAGACAGGAAGCCCGTCGTCAGCTACTCGACTTCATTCGCACTCGCCACTGGGGAGAAGCGGGCATTGTCTACTGTCTGTCGCGTCGCAAAGCGGAAGAGACTGCCGAGTGGTTGGGAACCCAGGGGGTCTTGGCCCTGCCCTATCACGCCGGACTCGATTCCCAGGTGAGACAGACGCATCAGGATCGCTTCCTTCGGGAAGAAGGACTGGTCATCTGCGCCACGATTGCGTTTGGAATGGGAATCGACAAGCCCGATGTCCGCTTCGTCGCCCACATCGATCTTCCTAAGAGCATCGAGAGCTATTACCAAGAAACCGGTCGCGCGGGTCGGGATGGTCAGCCCGCAGAGGCGTGGATGGTTTATGGACTGGGGGATGTGGTCAGTCAGCGGCGAATGATTGAACAGAGTGAAGCGACAGAGGAGTGGAAGCGGCTGTCGCAGCGCAAGCTGGCCTCTCTTTTGGCACTGTGTGAGAGTGTCTCTTGTCGTCGTCAAGGTCTGCTTTCCTACTTCGGAGAAGATCATCCGGGGCAGTGTGGGAGCTGCGACAACTGTCTGCATCCGCCCCGTGCGTTCGATGGCACAGAGCTGGGTCGGAAAGCGCTGAGTGCGGTTGCGCGGACCGAGCAGCGCTTTGGTGCCGGACACCTGATCGACATTCTGCGTGGACTTCATACCGACAAGATTGATCGCAATGGCCACGATCGCTTGAGCGTGTTTGGCATCGGCAAAGACCAAGATGAGAAGCGCTGGTCCAGTGTCTTTCGTCAGCTTACTGCGACGGGATTTTTGGATGTGGAGGCCGAGTTCGGAGCCTTCCGTTTGAACCGCCGATCGTGGGAGCTGCTGCGCGCGCAGACCTCGCTCCTGCTGCGGGAAGATGACACCCCACCGCGCAAGGAACGGACCAAGCAAAAGCGTGCAGAGAAGTCCCTAAAGCCGCTGCACGCCGTGGTGTCTGCGTCTGGACAGCCGGGTCTGTTCGAGGCACTGCGGGCGCTGCGCCGCCGCTTGGCAGAGGAGCAAGGACTCCCTCCCTACGTGGTGTTTCACGACTCGACCCTCCGCGAGATGGTGCAGCGTCAGCCTCGGTCACTGGCCGAGCTTGCGCAGGTTCCCGGAGTCGGAAAAGTCAAGCTTGAGCGCTATGGAGCAGCGTTCCTCCGCGAGATCCAGCAGTCTGTAGGAGTCGACGATCGGAGTACCGGCGCGACTCTGTAAGCGACGCTGGCTTCTCGAGAGCAGCTACTGAAGGGTTCCGCTCCACAGCAGTCCTGCCATCACTCCGGTACTGCTCTGCGGTCCGTTCGATCGGGCGGTGGTGATCACTGGATACAGAGAAATCGCCGTCGGAGACTTCTGCTTGCGATGCAGCCAGGGTCCCAGAAAGCCCATCGCCGAGCCCAGCACCGCTCCGGTCAGGACATCGGTAAAGTAGTGACGATCTGCATTGATCCGCAGGACTCCTGTCAAGGTCGCGAGCGGAATTCCTACCACCCAGATCACCGGCGCCAATCGATAGCCGCGCAGCGACGCCACCGTGCCACTGGCCGTAGCGAGTGCAAACGACATCGCGGTGTGTCCAGAGTAGAACGATACGTAGTTGTCCGCAGCATTGGGAACCAGCGCCTTTTCGGACGCTGGAAGGACATGCACAAACGGTCTTTCGCGACCGACCGTATACTTGACCAGCTGATTGACATCGACGGCCAGCACGGTCGCTTCGGCCACCAGCAGCAGATCGATAAGCCCCTGTTTCACCGATCCTTGGGAGTAGTTTGACAGGGCTCCCAGTCCCACCATCGTCACTGGCAGGAGCGCGAACGCAGTGACGTTGCTCAGCTGATTGGCAAACTCTGGATTGCCCGATAAGAGCAGCCGCCGGACTCCCGCATCGAGTCCGTTGAGCGTGTCTGTTCCATCCTCTGTACGCTCACAAACTATGCAGCCAGTCGGCCCAATCTTCGACTTGAGCAGCTCGGTGGTGATCCACGCCGCCAGCCCGATGCCCGTGACCGGAAGATCCACCCGCAGGTCATACTGGAAGACAGAGTCTTGATAGCGAGTCGGAGTAGGAATCGCAGCCGGAGTCGCCAGCGAAGCAGAACTTGTCGACGGCAACAGCACTTGATCTGCGTGCACCACCGGAGCGAAACAGAGAACTCCTATGCCCGCAAACAGACGCCATGATCTTTGCATCGATTACTCCGGTTTGGTGGGATCTTCTCGCTCTAGGAATCGGAACACCGTCCGGGGATCGACCCCCAACAGCTGCGCCGCTCGGGTTCGATTGCCACCACACAGGGCCAGCGTATCGAGCACGTACTTGCGCGCATACCGCTCCTTGGCCTCTGCCAGCGGCAGGACCTCGGCAGGCTGCTGGGCGACGAGTCCCAGATCTTCAGGCTCCAGCAGCTCGCGATCGGCCATCACCAGCGCTTTTTTGATGTGGTTTTCCAGCTGCCGCACATTTCCCGGCCAGCCAAAGCGCCGAATCGCCAGCTCAGCCGCAGGTGAAAGTCCGCGCTGGGGCAGCCGCAGCTCCTCGGCAAAGCGACGCAGAAACGAGCGCGCGAGCAGCAGGACATCATCGCCCCGATCGCGCAGCGGCGGCAGCTCGACCTGCACCACATTGAGCCGGTAATACAGATCCTCGCGGAAGCGGCCCGCACGAATCTCCGCCGACAGATCGCGGTGAGTCGCCGTCAACACCCGCACATCGACCGGCTCGGGCTTGCTGTCCCCGACCCGCAGGATCACCCGCTCTTGCAGCACCCGCAGTAGCTTCACCTGCAGCGGCATCGGCATCTCGCCAATCTCGTCGAGAAACAGCGTTCCGCCCTGCGCCGCTTGGATGCGACCGGGCTTGTTGGCGACCGCTCCGGTAAAGGCGCCGCGCACATGACCAAACAGCTCGGACTCCAAGAGCTGCTCGGGAATCGCGCCACAGTTGATCGCCACAAACGGACCCTTCGCGCGTGGTGACCGACGGTGAATTTCTTGCGCGACCAGCTCCTTGCCGGTTCCCGTTTCACCCGTGATCAGCACCGAGACATCGCTCTGCGCGACCTTGCCAACCGTCCGCATCACCTCTTGCATGATCGGCGACGCCCCAAGGCCAATGCCGACGCTGGCGATCGCCACGCTGCGCATCTGTTCCAGCTCGACCCCGAGTCGCTGGTTGTCATGCCGCAGCTCCGTCAGCAGCCGCGCATTGCGGAGCAACAGCCCCGCCTGCGCCGCAATCACCGTCAGGACTTCGAGATCGGCGGAGCGAAACAGCCGCTGCACATCACTGCTACCGACGTACAGCGCCCCGAGCAGCTGCCCCCGTTCCCGCAGGGGCACACACATCACACTCGACAGCCGCAGGTACATCACCGACTGCGCGTTCTGAAACTCCGAGTCCTTGCAGGCGTCGCTGACGATCACCGGCTGCTCGGTCCGCAGCACCTTGGCGACGATCGAGTCAGACAGCTTGGCATCGGGCTCGCTGACCGCTTGCTGACCCTTGGCCCGTCCCAGCTTGATGCGCGGCGGCAGGCCCGGCTCCGACAGCACCAAAAAGCCATTGTCCGCCTGGGTGATCTCGACCACTGCGTCGACCAGCGCGGTCCACAGCTCCTCCGGTTCATAGTGGTTGAGCAGCCGTTCCGAGAACCGGTGCAGCTTGCGCACCGCCTGCAACACATCGGAGTCTCCCGCCTCACGAGCCAGTGCTGACGGAGTGGCCGTCTCGACTGTTAGTTCGACCGTGCAGCCGCCCAGGGAAATCCGCTCACCGAGGCTGAGTCGCGCCTTGCTCTTGCGCTTGCCGGCGACGAGCACCTCGCCATCGACCGCCACTACCGTGACTTCCCTATCGGTGCGCGAAAAATAGGCATGACTTGGCCGGACCTGCGGATCACTGACCACCACGTCGTTGTCGGTGCTGCTCCCAAACGTCGTCAGCGGCTTGACCAGGCGAATCAAGCGCGGCGCAGTCGTCGTCGGTACGGTCAACCGAAGGGTGATCATGCGGTCCTAAAAAGCCAAGCTCAGCGCCGGCGCGACAGGGGGCGGACTGAGGTTCTCTGTAGGTACAGGTGGTAGCTCTTTGGGCGGCGCGGTCAGCTCGCGAATCTCGACGGTGGTACGAGCGTGCCAGAGCGCATCGACGAGCCCCGCCAGCACCAGCACCCAAAACGCCGCTCCCGTCCCCAGATAGGTCCCCGTCAGCGCCTGCGCCGCCTGGTATTCCCGCGCCGGAAAGGTGTTATCGGGATAGCGCAGCCGCACCGTCAGCCAGGTTCCTGCCGACGCTGCACCCGTGATCGCCTCGCCAATCAGGAACACACTTCCCGCTGCAATCCGCCCGTCGGCCAGCTGGGGCACGCCGAACGGAACAAACTGGAGCGGACTTAACTTTCGGTAGACAACCCGCTCGTAATACAGTCGCTTCGCCTGCTTCTGGGCCAGCTGCTCGGCCCGTCGCTGAAGCGCCTCTGCTTCGGCTTTCTGACGCTGCTCTTCTTCCTGCTGACGACGGCGAATCTCGTCCAGCCGCTGCTGATTGCGCCGCCGAATCTCATCGAGAAACGCCACCGCCTTCAGCGGATCGACCAGCTGATCGAGTGCAAAGTCCGGGCGCAGAGACAGCAGCAGGTTGAACTCTTGCTCGGCCCCCGGCTCGTCGTGTTCAAAAAAGTACGACAGCGCTAGCAGCTTGTGGGCGAGCAGCAGCTGATCTTCCTGGGCGAGCAGCGTCTGCGGATACAGTAGCGGTCGCAGCGTCAGCACCGCCGCCGCATAGTCGCCTCGCTGGTAGGCCAGCTTGCCGCGCTGGAGACGCGCTTCCGGACTTTGATCGGTAGGGGCAGGATAGGACGACGGCTGGCGAGGCGGCTCGCGGCGGGGCGGGGTATGGACCTCGTCTGCGTGCGACGGTGGCTGGCGACTCAGAAAGAGCACCGTACCGAGGCTCAAGGTCACTGCCGACCGTCTCAACATCCTAGCCAGTTGATATCACGGAGCCGCCCCAGGCCGACCAAAAACCAGCGCCCGGGAGCGGGCAGTGTCCGGGTGACGCTTATGCGCGTGCGCGGCGACGGCGGGTAGCGAAAGCCAGCAGGGTCAGCATGCCAAGCGCCGAAGCCGCCGAGGCTGAGGAGCCGCGCTGGCCGCTGACATCGCAGCCAAGGAGTCCACCGCCGGTGAGCTTGTACTCCTCGGCGCTCACGCAGGCTCCACCGGCGCAGAGGTTGCCGGCCGCGCACTGCTCGCCGCTGGTGCAGGTCGAGTAGCAAGAGCCGGCACCGCAAGCGAGGTTGTTTTCGCACTTGGGTCGGCTGCCGTGTGGCGCCTCGTTGGACACCGTCGAGCAGGTGCCAACCGAGCCCACCACGTCGCAGGCGTTGCACTGACCGTCGCAGGTTGCGTTGCAGCAGACGCCATCGACGCAGATGCCAGACTTGCACTCACCCTGCACGCCGCATGCGGTGCCAAGCGACTTCTTGAACGTCACCGAGATGGTGTGCTCGGCGGTTACACCGGGGATGGTGTAGGTGCCGTTAGAAACCTGGCCGCTGACATCGGTTCCATCGAGGCTGAGCGTATCCACCTCATACCCTGGCGCGGGCGCCGCAGTACACACTGAGTCCTTGGCGTCCGGTACCGGGTTTGGCGTGCAGTTCATCGTGCCGTTACCGCCTGGAGACATGACGGTGATTGGGTACGTGGGCAAGGAAAACAGCGCGCTTACGTTGGTGTCCTTGGTGATGGTGAGCGTGCACTGCAGCGCCTTGCCTGCCGATGCACAGTCGCCGCCCCAGCCATCGAAGTAGTTCTTGCCGGGGTCCGGAACCACCGTCAGGGTCACCGTCTGTCCTTCCAGGAACTTGGCGTTCTGGGTCGTGCAGGTGGTGCCGCAGAGAATGGCAGCCGGGCTGCTCACGATCGAGCCCGAGCCGATGCTCTGGCCCTTGTCGACGGTAAGGGTGTAGAGCTTGCCGACGAGGTTGGTGTCGACAGCGCTGTTGTTGCGCAGGCTCGGGTCGATGACAGTCGCTGGTGGCGCCACGCCCACTCGGTAACTGACAGAGCCCGTTCCGGTTCCGGCGATGACATTGGCGTTCACGGTATAGGTCACCGATGCTCCGACGGGAAGATCGGCCATCGTGTTGAGTGCTCCGTTGCCATTGGCCGCCGCGCAGACGCCGTTGTTGGCGCCCACGCAGGTCCAGGTCACGCCGGTCAGACCAGCAGGCAGCACGTCGGTGATCCTCGCGCCCGTGACGGCCGTTGGGCCATTGTTGGTCACGACGACTTTGTACGAAACCGGCGCGCCCCACTCGACCGCAGCGGCCCCGTCCGTGACCGTCACGCCAAGATCTGCATAGTTGATGCCGGTCGTGACGCGGGTCTGCACCAGCGGCCCGATGAGCGGCGAGGCACCGGTCGCCTTGATGTTGTAGTTGCCGTTGTTGATGGTGCCCGTAGTGCCCGGGGCGATGTGGACTGTCAGCTGGAACGTGCTGCTGCCACCCGCCGGCAAGTTGCCAAGGTTGCAGGTGATCTTCGGGGGAGGCCCAGCGCCAAACGTGCAGTTGCCGCCATTGGTCGAGACATAGGTCGTGCCAGCGGGAAGGAACTCCTCGACGATGACGTTGCTTGCTGGGCCCGCTCCGCCATTTTTGGCCAGGAAGGTATAGACCAGATCGGTGTCCGCATTGGCCGCCTGCGCAGCCGAGGCCGCGACGGTCAAGCCAGGAATAAACGGACCGAATCCATCCACGTACAGGTGGCCCCAGTGACCGCTCTGCGCGCAGCCCGCAGCCACGATGTTGGCGATCACTCGATCGCCAATCGCCAGATCAGCAGAGCCCGGTGCGATGTCGAAGAGCTGCCAGTCGGTGTACTGAGCCGACTTGTCCGCGTTGTCCTTCCACGGGACGCCCGACTGTCCCGAGAAGTTGAAGGACGACCAGAGCAGCTTGTTCTGCGTGACGTTGCGGATCTCGACGAAAAAGTAGGGCTGCTGGATGTTGGAGTGCCCTGGATTTTGGAGCACAGGGGCCAGCGCAAATCGAACGTGGATGTTGCCGTCCGCCGGGTCGACATCCGCCGGGGTGGTGGTCATCGTCTGGGTCAGCGTGTTGGCGTTATAGCCCGAGCCCAGCTCATTGACGACCGCCGAAAACTTGCCGAAGCGCGGATAGCGCAGCGACTCGGCAGCGGTCAGTCCGGCCGGGATCTGCGACTCTGGAGTCGCCCCCGTCCTTGCGAAGGTGAGGTTGTTTCCGCCGGCTTGCAGACCCAGATTGGCGACCGAGAGTGGTGGAAACGTAAGGATGTTGAGATTCCGGCCAGTAGTGACCGTCCACCCATTAAGCGTTCCCGCCTCAAAGTCACCATTCACAAAGTCTGCTTGCTGAAGTGTAGCGATCGGCTCCTCTGTGCCTTGCGTGGCACCCTGACCCGAGCACCCGATCGATCCAAGTAAGCCAAGTCCTAATGCCCAGTTGGCAGTCTTTCTCATAGTCAAGGTCCCTCCCACTGCACAGCTTAATGGCAGCGTCGGCTCCATCGTAGCCCGGACTGGCCCGGCGGATCAATCCCGGGCAAGCTCCCACACCATGCGGCAGCTGCGTACTGTCACCCAGCGCAACCTAGGGCATATTCCTTCGCGCACCGCTGTACGACTGCACCGCTGTACGACTCGGAGGACTAGCCATGATCACACTACAAGCTGTCTCGGTAGAGGACATTCCGATCCTGTTTGAACACCAAGATGATCCGGTCGTCCGCAGCTCGGGAAACATTCCCATCCGAGAGCGTGCCGACTTCTTTGCGCACTGGGGTCGCCTGCTCGCCAGTGACTCGATCCTCAAGAGAGGAATCTGGAGCGATGGTCAGCTGATCGGCAGCATCGCTTGTTTCGAGCGGAACGGTCTGCACGAGATCGGCTACGCAATTTCCCGTCAGCACTGGGGAAAAGGCATCGCAAGCGAAGCGCTCCGTCTGTTTCTGCTGTTGACCACTGACCGACCGCTGTCCGCACGAGTGACCAAGTACAACTATCCCTCGCTGCGGGTGCTACAAAAGAACGGCTTCCTCATCACCGGGGAAGACCTGTTTGTCGCAAGCGATGGCCGCAAGCTGGCAGAGTATGTCTTGACGCTCTCGTAGACCGCGCATACTTCGCCGCAAGCACCAATAAGAGTCATTTTATACGCCTCTTATTATCGCAGGCCCTCAGCTCGTCAATAAGAGTCGTTTTATATGCCTCTTATTGGGCCCAGTGAGTAGCCAGCCAGTCAACCGACGCGGGCGCTTGCCGCAGCACTTGATCGATCTTCTCGATCTCCTGATCGGACTCATTTCCCGACGCTGAGACGCCATACGCACGTGCATACAGAATCCACGCCGACAGCTGGTAGTGATGCAGCAGCGGCGCAAAGCGATGGGCCGCAAAGGACTCCAAAGCCAGCTGCGCCGACACCGCATCGGAGCACTGAAACAGCGCACCTGTGACATCCACCAGCAGCGCCCGCAGATCCTCGAACGCACGCTCAGGATCTTGAACCACCGCTGCCATCAGCGCCGCGAAGTCGTCTCCGGACAGACCCGCTTGCTCGGCTGCGTCCGCCATGATCGGAACCTGACTGGTGATGAAGTCAGAGTCCGGCATGTTTTGCAGCAGTCGACCGACCAAATACAGATCAAAGGCACTGGCGATTGACTCTGCAAAAAACAGCGCTCGGGCGGACTTGGCGCCAGCTTTTCCGACGAGATCGGTAAGCTTGCGATTGACCGCATGATGCCAGGCAACGTGCGCAACCACATCGGCAGAGATCTGTCGTTCACACAGGATGTCCGCCTCCTGATCCGCATTCCAGTACGTCAGGTTGAGGAACACCGCGCGGTCCCAGCTTGCCGCCTCGTCGGTGGTCGGCACCAGGAAGCGGTGTCCCGAGCGACGCAGCAGCCGCTTCAGGAGTCCGTAGAGCGCAACATGGGAAAAGGAGTCCTCATCCAAAATGACAAGGTCGTCGAGCGAGACGGTCGAAAGTGGCATCGCGGGACGCTACCACGATCACATCAGAAACGGACGCCAAGCGTGGGACTGCCCCTTGAGCCAACGTCAGTGCTCGAGAGCTGCGATTTGGGTTTCGGTGGAGGCCAGGCAAGCAGCGCCGCGCCGGCTCCGGTCAATAGCGCGCCCGTCACCGTTAAGCCAATCCCAGGAACCAGCGTGCCAAACTGACACGTCTTGGTACCAAACGACTCGGGACAGCCGTTGTTGAGAATCGCTCCGTTTTGCACAAATGCGCTGACCCCAAAGCCAAGGAGAAGCACTCCCGCTCCGACGGCCGAAGCTCCAGCGGCAATTCGCCACAGTGGACGCTTGCCCGGCAGCAGGGGTCGCAGCTGCTCGATTCGTACCGACGGTGATGGCTCCATCTGCGCATCGCGATCGAGCAGGTTGGCATCAATGATCAGCGGCCCCCCGCCCCTGAGCTCGATCTGCTGCGAGTGATCGATATAGCCAGGCTTGCGGACAAGCAGCGCGTACTGCCCCGAGAGCAGCGACTGCTTGAGCGGCGCCACCCCAAGGCTTTGTCCGTCCAGAAACACCTCGGCTCCAGCCGGCGTCGAGCGGACTTCCAGCTCTCCACGATCGCGACTCACGGCAGCGCTGGTCAGGGAACCGGTCGTCTCTCCCACCTTGGGCAGCAGGCCATCGATCGAGCACGAGTCACACTTCGCACTCTGAGTGCCGAGCTGTGCTCCCGTCGCCGCATCACGCAGGTTGAGCTCGATCCGCCAGCCACTGCCCAGCTTTTCGGTCCGCGCCCACAGCACAAACTCGACGCCAAAACGTCCCGCCGCTGTGCGCAGACAGCTCACATCGCTCAGACAGCCCGCCAGATCTTTGGCATACAGCTCGATGGCTCGCCGTGGCACCACCGCATAGCTCTCGCGACTGAGCGCCGTCTGCATCCGCTTCTGCACCGCCTCCGCCGACTGCGCGTCCGGGGCTTGATCGACCACCAGCACCGCCGGAGGCAGCGTCACCACCGCGACATCTGAGCCCGCTTTGAAACGAAGCTCGACCTGCCGAGCCAGCCGCGTCTTGACCTCGCTGGACGCCTGCCACTTGTCTTGACTCGCCACCACCCGATGAGGCCCCGTCGGCAAGAGCAGCGGCAGCGGCAGTGGCAAGCTCCCGACAAAGCGACCATCGACGGACAGCTGCGCCCCGCGTGGACCGGCGACCAGGATCTCTCCGGCATCCACCACCGGCAGACTGTCGAGCAGCGTCTGTGCTTCCTTGCGCAGGGGATCGTCCGCTTCGACCGTCGAGTCATTGAGGAAACGCCGCAAGAGATCACGCGCTTCGACTGGCTTTTTCTCTGCGGCCGCCACCTGCCCGAGCCGCAGCAGCCACTTGGGATTGGGACTCAGCCGGAACGCGTCGACAAAGGCCTGTGTTGCCTCAGCAAACTGACCGGCTTTCAGTGCCGCCACGCCTTGCTCTGCCGATTGCTCTGCCCGCTGTTTGCCAGCAGAGCTCGACGAAATCGGTGACTTCTTGGCGTCGGCAGCACAAAGCTGACCGCACAGCCCAGCAGCCACAACGAGCACACGCGCAGCCCCTCTCATCGCGCTTCTCAAGTCTGGCCATTATCGCACGGCTTCGACTTGAAGAGCAGACGCTTCGGGCTACTTGCTGGCCTTCTTCCGAGCGGCAATCACCCGCGCGATTTTGGTTTCCAGGTCGGTAAAATCGAACGGCTTGTCGACATACTCATCGGCCCCATACAGCGGCGAGGTCATCTCGTTGACCTTCTCACCAATGGCCGTAAGCATCACGATCCCGATGTCGGCAAAGGTCGGATCGCTGCGCAGCTCGCGGGCCACTTCCCAGCCGTTTTTGCCCGGCATCATCACGTCGAGCAGGACCAGATCGGGACGCTTGTCACGGGCGGTCTGGATCGTCTGAAGCCCATCGGCAGCTTCGTAGACCTTGTAGCCCTTCTTGCTGAGCCGCAGCGACAGCATGGTCAGAATCTCCGGATCATCGTCAGCGATCAGGACAGTACCCTTGGAGGAAGTGGCCGCTATCGTCGGTGCAGGCATGTCACACACGCTAGCCTGCCCGTCTTGACAGGTCAAGATACCTGGGCCAAGGTCCGGCTCGTGAGTCGGACCGCGCGGGGCGTGATTCTCTCGGTGGCAGCTGGGGCAGGGCTCTATGTCCTGCTTGCGGCGGGGTATGGCGAAGGGCGAAAAGTCCTGTCCCATCTGCGCAACTTCCCGATCTTGCTGCTGCTGTTAGGACTGTTGCTGGCGTCGGCAAATTACCTGTTTCGCTTTGTGCGCTGGCAGTACTACCTGCGCCTACTCCGCATTCCGACGTGGCCGCTGACCGACATGGCCACCCTCGACGACCAGGAGCCGACAAGTGCCGAGCGACCGCTCTCGTTGTACGACTCGCTGCTGATTTTTTTGGCGGGCTTTTCGCTGACGGTGACTCCGGGAAAAGTGGGCGAGGTGCTCAAGTCGTACCTGCTGCGCGAGAGCTACGGCCAGCCGATCGCCCGTACCGCACCGATCGTGCTCGCCGAGCGACTGACCGATCTGATTGGCTTGCTGCTGCTGATGCTGATTGGCGTCGCGACCTGGATGCGGCCCGAGCATCACTACCTGCTCGCCATCGGCATGTCGCTGTGTCTGGCAATGCTGCTGCTCGCGTCGTGGCGGTCGCTCGTTCACATGGTGCTGGGGTGGATCGAGCGCATCCCGCGAATCGGTCCCCGCATCGTCCCCAAGCTGCGCGAGTTCTACGACGCGACCTATGTGCTTTTGCGGCCAATTCCGCTGCTGCTGGCGACGCTGTCATCGGTGCTGTCGTGGTTTGCGGAGTGTCTGGCCTTTTACCTGATGATTCGCGGCTTCCCCGACGGTGGACAGGCGTCGATTACGCTGGCGACGTTCATTTATGCGGTGATGACGGTGGCCGGTGCGCTCGCGTTTGTGCCGGGCGGCTTGGGTGTCACCGAGGGAGGCATGGCGCTGCTGCTGGCACAGCTTCTGACGATGTCGCGCTCGAGTGCCGTGGCGGTGACGCTGATCATCCGGGCGCAGACGCTGTGGTTTGCGGTGCTGCTCGGAGTGCTCGCGCTGGTCGTTTTTTCCCGACGGCAGCACGTCAAGGTTGCACTGGATCAAGTCACCGCGCGCCGCTCAGATCCACCATAGCCTGGAACACTCGCTCGTTTTCCAGTCGGATGTGTTCCCGCAGCTCCACGTCCAGCGTCTGTAGCTCGGCGTAGAGTGCCCGCAGCCCTGGATCAGTCACCGTCGACACTTCGTAATGGCTGGTGGCTTCGTCGAGCGCGGCCAAGATCTCGTCGGCACGCTCGTGCTCCATCTTCATCACCCGGATCGGCCCCGAAACGAGCTGCATCGGCGGAGGCATCGCCGGCCGTCCGCTCGCCAGCGACGCATAGACCGCCTGGATCATCGGAAACAGCACGCGCTCCTCTTTGAGCAGGTGCGGCTCCAGCTCGGCCCACAGCTCGCGCACCAGCTTGCCGAGCAGCTGCAAGTTCGCCTGGTGTTCACTGGGGCGCGCCGCCAGAAGCTGAAGCTGCTGCCCAATCCGCATCACTTGTCCCGGTAGTGGCTCGTGATAGCGGCGCAGGATGTAGTCAATCAGCTCGGGAATGGTCGTCTGTTCCAGGTTCACTTGCGGCAGGTTCATCGGACAAGCTCAACAGATTTTCGCATCAGCAGTCCAGCCAAGTTCTGTACACGATTCATGGACCTACATGCCCGGCCCCCGATCGGCTGTGAGTACTGGCCCGGTGATGAGCGGCTTGCTTCTCGCTCTGGGAGCGCAGCCGACGATTGACACAAGCGTACCCGTGCGATTCTTATAACTGTCATGGTGCAAACTGGCTTGCAGAGGCGCTCTTGGGTTGCGCTTCTCCTGTGGCTGTTCGGAGCGCCGCTCGTGGGCAGTGCAGCGCCACCAGCAACGCGCGCGCAGCAGAATCAGAACGAACCGCTGCCAAGTGAGCCGATCGCCATCTCGAAGCTGCTCTTTTCTGGGATGGCCGAGGAAGTTGCCGCCGATCTGCGCGGTAGCTTGACGGCCGCCATCCAGCGAGGCGGCTACTCGGTGCGCAGCCAGCAAGAAGTGGAGAGCCTGCTTGGCAGTGAGCTGCGACTGCTGGGCTGTACAACGGCAAGCTGCTACGGACGACTGGCGCAGCTGCTCGGCGTGCGACGGGTCATCGAAGGCGAAGTCCAGCGGCTGGAGCTATCGACGTTCTCGATCAAGCTGCAGATGCGCGAGCTGTTTGTTGGACAGAGTGCGCCGCCGCTGCAAGAGCGCTGTGATGTGTGCAGCACCGACGATGTCAGGCAAATGATCGTCCGCGCCGCCGAGCGTCTGACCCGGGAAGTACCGCCACGCGGACCGCAAGTGACCGAGCCTCGCATCGGCGAGAGCGGCATCCTGATCGTCGAGACTGAGCCACCGGGCGCCACTGTCACCATCGACGGCAACCTCCAGAGTGAGCGGACACCCGCGTCGTATCTCCTCGGCGCTGGGCTTCACAACCTCATCGTCCAAGACGACAAGAACCATCGCGTTCGCCAGCAAGTCGAGGTCACCGCCGGCGGCCAGCCGATGACGCTGCGCCTGAGCCTGTCGGCCCACAGTGGCCGTCGCTCGTGGATGACCGGGCTCGGCGTTGCGGCGACCATTGGCGCAGTTGGTCTTATCGTCGGTGGCTCGGCGCTGCTCTACAAGCACGGCGACCCGGTCTTCACCAGCGAGTGTCCCGATCTTGGCCTCAGCGGCTACCACTGCCCGAACAAGTACGACAACCTGGCACCCGGCGTCTCGATGCTGGTCGGCGCGGGCGCACTGGGCATCACGGCGGGTGTGCTGCTCTACCTTGACAGCCGACCCACCAAAGTGCGCCCGGTCGTCGAGAAGCCGTGACCAGCGGCCTGCAACGCCGACTGCGAACCTGGCTGCTCCCCACCGAGCTTCCCCAGCTACCGCTATCGGCTGGCCGCGATGCGCTGTTTGTCCGCCTGATCGGCCTGCTGTATTTCGTCGCCTTCGCGTCGCTGTGGCCCCAGGTTCCCGGCCTGTTTGGAGAGCACGGCCTTTTGCCAACCGAGGTCATGCTCGGCTCGGTGGCGTCGCAGCTGGGAACACGCAAGTACTTGCTGTTGCCGACGGTGTTTTGGCTGAACCAGACCAGTACCGCGCTGCTTTTTGTCTGCGGGCTCGGCATGCTGTCGGGGCTTCTGGTGGGAGCGCTGCGCCTGACCTGGCCGATGCTCGCCGTCGCCTGGCTGTGTCATCTGTCGTTTCTGGCCATCGGGGGACCGTTTCTGGCGTTTCAGTGGGACGCGCTGCTGTCAGAGCTGGGCCTGCTGGCGCTGCTGGCGGTTCCAATTCGCTGGCGACGGCCGCAGCCGCTGGTGCTGGTCGCGTTGGGTCGCTGGCTGCTGCTGTGGCTGCTCATTCGGCTGCAGTTTGGCTCGGGCTGGGTCAAGCTCGCCGCCGGTGATCCGACCTGGCGCAACCTGACCGCCTTGCATTATCACTTCGAGACGCAGCCGCTTCCGACGGTGCTGGGCTACTACGCTCATGCCCTACCGGGAGTCATCAAAAAGGCGCTGGTGGTCTTCACCCTGGTGACCGAGACGCTGCTGCCGATGCTCATCCTGGTGCCGCGCTGGCATCGCTTGGTGCTGTGGCCGATGCTGGGGCTTCAGCTGGGAATCTTGCTGACCGGCAACTACGGCTACTTCAACCTCGAAGTGCTGGTGCTGCTGCTGCTGTTGGTGCCGCCGTCGTGGCTGTCCCGGCTGCGACCAACGCCCGGACCAACCACCGACGAGCCCAGCCAGATCACCACGCCACCGTCGCTGCTGTGGAGCCTGCCTCGGGTGATGCTGGCGGCGGTGCTGTTCTGTGCCAGCTTGGGACACCTGCTGTGGACTGTGCGATTTCGCACATCGGTGCCGCCCGTGATCCATCAAGCGATGCAGATCACGGCGCCGCTGCAGGCGGTGTCGCACTATGGACCGTTCGCGTCGATGACGACGACTCGGCCAGAGCTGGTCATCGAGGGCAGCCAAGACGGCAACAGCTGGACCGAGTACGCACTGCGCTACAAGCCGGGGGATGTGATGCGTCGACCACGCTGGAATGCGCCGCATCAGCCTCGGCTCGACTGGCAGTTCTGGTTCGCGGCGCTGGGGAAGCCGAGCGACAGTCCGTGGCTGGAAGTGCTGCTGCTGCGGCTGCTGGAAGGCTCGCCCGATGTGCTGTGGCTGTTCGACGGCGATCCGTTCCAAGGTCGTCGCCCTCGCTATGTTCGCGTCCGCCTGTATCAGTACCGATTTACGACGCCGAGTGAGCAGCGTCGTACAGGTGCCTACTTTGTGCGCGAAGCTCCGCTGCCGTTTATCTCGCCGGTCGGCCTGTCGGTGGGTGAGCCGTAGCGCTTAGCTTCGCGCCGCTGCTCGCTTGGGCTGAGGATGCAGCGCCCGCGCCGCACTGGAGTCCCGCATCGGCAAGCTGAACCGTCGCACCTTGTCATGCTGGTAGAGCGCATTGGCCACCGCTGGCGCCGTCGGAACCAGGCCAATCTCACCGACACCTTTGGCCCCAAACGGACCGCTCGGCTCGGGCTCCTCGATGAGCAGCACATCGATCGCAGGCATCGGCTCGGCGCGAATCAGGCCAATGCCACGCAGCGTCGGATTTTTGATCTCACTGCCTTCGACGATCAGCTCCTCGGTCAGCGCGAAACCAAGCCCCATGTGGATCGAGCCTTCGATCTGTCCCGCCAGCAGCTTCGGGTTCAGCGCGCGACCGACATCATGGGCCGCCACGACCCGCTCGACCTTGCCATCACCGTCGAGAATGCACAGCTGTGTCGCGTACCCGAACGAAAGGTGGGTGATCGGATCGGCAACATCTGCCCCGAGCGGCGAGGTCTTGTCAAAGACGAACTCCCCGTCGAAGCGTTGCCCAGCCAGCTCGGCCAGCGAATGTGAGGCCAGCGCCGACTTGAGCTTGCGCGCCGCGTCCATCACCGCCTGACCCGCACACACCGTCGCTCGCGAGGCTGTGGTCATTCCCGACGGTACCTTGTCCGCCGTGTCTACCGTCGCAACAAACACCGATGGCGGCAGCCCAGTGACGGTACAGGCGACTTGAATCAGGATCGTAAACAGGCCCTGGCCCATCTCGGTGTAGCCGTTGGCGATGGTGATGGTGCCGTCGCTGTTGATCAATAACGCAGCGCGTCCGACATCAGCCATGCCGTTGCCAATGCCGACGTTCTTGATGCCACAGGCCAGACCGACGGACTTGCCAGCTGCCCGCGCCGCCAGGTAGTGCGGCCGTACCGCGTCGAGCGTCTTCTTCAAGCCCACCGCTTGCAGCTTTTGCCCCGAACAGAACGTCGCCCCGTCGAACAGCGCGTTGCGATAGCGAATCTCCCACGCGTCCAGACCCAGCTTCTCGGCAAGCATGTCCAGCGTCGACTCCATCGCGAAGTTGGCCTGGTTGGCACCAAAGCCGCGCATCGCACCGCAGGGAGGATTGTTGGTGTAGACGGCGATGCCCTTGACCTCGACGTTCTCGACGTTGTAGGCGCCGGTTGCGTGACCACAGGCGCGCTCGACGACCTTGGTACCGACGGAAGCATACGCGCCCTTGTCTCCGACGAGGTCGACCTTCACAAAGGTGATTCTCCCGTCGGATGCACAGCCGACCCGATAGCGCATTGTCAGCGGATGCCGCTTGGGATGCAGGCGAATCGACTCGACGCGATCGATGGTGAGCTTGACCGCCCTGCCCGTCACCACGGCAAGCAGCGCCGTCTGCGCCTGCACCGACAGATCTTCCTTGCCACCAAACGCCCCGCCCGCCGACACCAGCGTCACCCGCAGCTGGTCCTCGGGAAGCGCAAGTACCGACGCCAGCTGCCTGAGATCGTCATACACACCCTGACCTTGCGAATAGACATGCAGCATCGCCGCCGGCTGTCCATCGAGATCGAGCGCCTGCGGAGGCACGGCCAGGCAGCTCTCAGGTTCCATAAACGCGTGCTCGATAAACTGCGTTCGGAAGGTTTCTTCGACGACAACGGCGCTCTCGGACTCGGCCCGCTGGACATCGCCGCGCAGCACTTTTGATGTCGACAGGATGTTGTCCGCGTGGCCATTTTCGGGATGGAGGAGCGGCGCCCCCGCTGCCAGGGCCTCGTCGGGACTGGAAACGGGTGGCAAAACTTCATAGCGCACTTCGACAAGAGCTGCTGCCTGACGAGCCAGCTCCCGAGTCTCGGCAGCGACGGCACACAGGACATCCCCGACGTAGCGTGTCTCTTCTCCGACGGCAACAAAGATCGGCCAGTCGCGATAGATCAACCCTTGGAAGCGCTGGCCAGGCACGTCGCTGGCGCCGATCACGGCATGCACCCCCGGCAGCGCCCGCGCCGCACTGACATCGATCGAGAGCACTTTGGCCCGAGGGTGAGCCGAGAGCACCAGTGCACCGTGGAGCAGCTCCGGCACCGTCAGGTCGTCCAGGTACCGAAACTCCCCGAGCGCCATCTCTCTGCCTCGGAAGCGCGGCAGCGCCGTCCCGATCTGGCCGGTGCGATCGCAGGGCAGCGGAGACTCGCCTCGCAGACTGGCCGCCGCTTGCTCGATGGCGTCGACGATCTTGACGTAGCCCGTGCAGCGGCACAGATGACCCGACAGCGCCTTGCCGATCTCACCCCGCGACGGAGTCGGATTCTTATCGATCAGATGCTTGCCGCACATCACCATGCCGGGGATGCAGAAGCCACACTGGACGGCGCCACTCTCGGCAAACGCGCCTCCGAGTGCATCCCGCTCGCGACCGCTGAGTCCTTCCAACGTGACGACGCTACGACCCGCCACTTTGTGAGCTGGCACTGCGCAAGCGGTCTTTTTGTCACCGTCGACAAGGACCACGCAGGCGCCACACTGGCCCGACGGTGCACAGGCATCCTTCGGCGAGGTGACCCGGCAGCGCTCGCGCAGAAGCTCTAGCAAGCTCTCGGCCTCGGCAATCTCCTCGGTGCGTGACTGTCCGTTGAGCGTGAAGGTGATCTTGGTCATGGTGGCCTCACTCTCTCAAAAACAGTCTTACGCATAGCACGTCGGACGCAGGACGAAGCCGTAAAGCCAAAAAACTGTGCGATCCTTGGCCGCCGCATGCGCATCTTCTACCTAACCAGCGAGTTTCCGTGGCCCACGCTTCATGGTGGCCGGGTGCGATCGGTGAGCCAGCTGCGGCTGCTCCTCGCCCAGCCCGAGCTTCTGCAGCTGCGGATGTTTTCGCTGTGCGAAGTGCCGGTGACAGACGCCGAGATCGCCGCGTTTCGGCAGTCTCTCGGTCAGCCCGCGACGCTGGAAGTGGGGCCGCCGACTGCTCACCCGATTCACCTGCGACAGCACAAGCGCAAGCTCGCCGAGGTGGCGCTGCGGCGGCTGCTGCGCGGAACGCCGTACCTGCTGGCCAAGTGGTACTCGCGCACCGTCGAGGATGAGCTATCAAAGCAGCTGAAGGGTCCGTGGGACGTGGTCTACATCGATCACCTGGGGATGGCGATGTATCTGCCGCTGGTACGTAAGCTCTGTCCGACGGCACGAGTGGTGCTGGAGTGTCACAACGTCGAGAGTGAGTTTTTTGCGCAGTTTGCCTCCCAGCTGCCGCTGCCGCTGCGACTACTGGCCGAGCGGGAACACCAAACCGCCGCCGAGCACGAGTCACGGATTCTGTGCGAAGTGGATGCGGTGGTGGCGATCTCGGAACGCGATGCGGCACGGCTGCGGGCACTGGTGATGGCGCGGCTTGGGCGAGCGGTGACGCCGCTGACCGTGTCGCCGGTGGTGGAGCTGGCCCCCGTCGAGCTATCCCCAGCGCTGTCGCCACGCGTCATCTATCTTGGCAACCTGACCTGGCATCCGAATGTCGCGGGGCTGGACTGGCTGTGTCAGCAAGTGTGGCCCAAGGTGCGAGCCCGCGTACCTGCTGCGACACTGACCATTGGGGGCTCGGGCCTGACCAAAGACGCCAGCGGTCGACTCCAGATCCCGTCGCTGTGGCAAGGCCCCGGCATCGAGGTGATCGGCTTTGTTCCCGAGCTGACAGCGTTCGTCGAGAAGGCAGTGGCACTGGCGGCGCCGGTCTTTGGCGGCTCGGGGGTGCGGATCAAGCTGCTCGATGCGCTACGGCTCGGGATTCCGACAGTGACCACTCAGGATGGCGCCTCGGGATTGCCGCTGACCGACGGACAGCAAGTGCTGATCAGCGACGATCCGACGGGCTTTGCCGAGCGCCTGGCCCAGCTGTGCCAACAGGAAGCGCTACGAACCCGACTCCGCGAGAACGGTCTGCAGTTTCTGCGTGAACACCACAGCCCCCAGCGAGCCCACACGGCACTGCGGATGGCGCTCGGTCTGCCCGTCGGTCAAGCAGCCGTGTGACAGCGGCTATTCCGGCTCGCAGGTGCAGAGCAGCGGATACTTCGCTTCACGGGCCAGCGCCATCACCTTGGCGACTTTGGACTCCGCCACCTCATAGGTGAAGACGCCTGCAACACCGACGCCACCGTGGTGAATGTGAAGCATGATCCGCATCGCCGCAGCGTTCGAGTGATGAAACACCGTCTCGAGGATCGCGACCACGAACTCCATCGTCGTGTAGTCGTCGTTGTGCAGAAGAACCTTGTACATGCGCGGCGGCTTGACCTTCGGCAGAGCCTTCCGGTCGAGGACCACGTTGGTATCGTCGCGCTGATGCCGCTCTTTGCTCATGGGTCAGGTAACCCCACTCTTTACGCGAAAACTACGATCGCAACAAGGGTGGCTCGCTCCTACCGAAAAAAGTATGCTCCGCCGCATGCGACGACGACTTCTGAGCGTTGCGGCGACCGTTGCCGCGTTTTGTTCCGGCTGTAGCGAAAACCAGCTAGTCCCCGAGGCCAGGTTCACCGTCCGCCAGAGCATTGAACAGCTGGCGGTCACGCATGCTCCTGCGGGCGCAAAGTTACAGCTCCTCGACGCCAGCCAAGCAGTCATTCAGACGGGCACCGCCGATGACTTGGGCAGCTTCCTGTTCCGCAAAGTCAAGCCGGGCAGCGGCTACATCGTCGAGCGCGTGGGCGCCGAACCCGCCGATCGCACCGGACCGCTCACCGTCTATTCCATCGCCTCCAGTCGCAAAGAGCCGTCGTTTTACAGCAGCCAAAAGCTCAAGCCCGGCTTTGGCTACATCACGACCCGCGACGGAACGCAGCTGTCCATCTACGTGACGCTCCCGGGACCAGTTGAAAAGGGGCCATATCCGACGGTGGTGAACTACTCTGGCTACGAGCCCTCCAAGCCCGGCAAGCCCTACGAGCAGTTCTCGGGTCTGTGTGGAGGCTTCCCTGCGCTGTGTGATCCGCCGACCGATCCGAGCGGCATGCTCGCGGCGCTGAACGGCTATGCCACCGTCGGTGTCAACGTGCGAGGAACCGGCTGTTCGGGCGGTGCGTACGACTTTTTTGACACGCTCCAGAAGCTGGATTCGTACGACGTGGTGGAAACCGTCGCAGCTCAGCCTTGGGTACTCCATCACAAGGTCGGTCTGACCGGCCTTTCCTATCCAGGAATCAGTCAGCTGTTCGTGGCGGCCCAGCGCCCGCCGAGCCTGGCAGCGATCACCCCGCTGTCGGTGGTTGGCAACATGTTCATGACGCTGGCGCCCGGCGGAATCCTCAATACCGGGTTTGCCCTGAACTGGATCACCGGCGTGCTCGACAAGGCCGGACCCTATAAGCAGGGCTGGGAGAAAGGCATGGTCGACGCTGGCGATCTGACGTGTGGGGAAAATCAGCTGCTCCACGGTCAGAAGGCAAACCTCGTCGATGTGATCAAAGCCAATCAGTACTACCCGCCCGAGATCGCCGATCCGATCAATCCCGAGACGATGGTGGGCGACATCAATGTGCCGGTGTTCCTCGCGGGGGCCTGGGAAGACGAGCAGACCGGCGCGTATTTCGTGACGCTCCTCAACCGCTTCAGCAGCGCGCCGCTGACCCGCTTTCACATGTACAACGGCGTCCATCCCGACGGCTTTTCACCGCAAATTCTCGTCGAGTGGAAGACGTTTCTCGATCTCTACGTAGCGCGCAAAGTGCCGCAGATCGACCAGCAGCTGCGAGCCGTCGCACCACTCCTGTTTAAGGAAATCTTTGCGACTCGCCTCGAGCTACCGCCGGATCGCCATGCCGACAAGCCGACCTGGGAAGCCGCGCGGGCCGCATACGAAGCAGAGCCAGTCGTACGAGTCCTGTTCGAGTCAGGCGGCGGCAGCAACGTCGGCGCCCCCGAAGCGCGCTATCAAGCAACGTTTGCCGCTTGGCCTCCTAGCGCGCAAGCAACGCGCTATTACTTCCGCAAAGATGGCAGCCTATCGGCCACAGCACCGACGGAAGCAGACGCAGCATCGCAGTTCCAGTTTGATCCGAGTGCCGGCATGCGCGGCAACCTCGCAAGCGGTGGCGACATCTGGGCGCTGCTGCCGAAGTGGGACTGGAAGCCGCTCGCTGCTGGAAAGTCGGTGGCCTTCCTGTCTGACCCACTCACGGAAGACACAGTCATGGTCGGAACTGCCAGTGTCGATCTGTACGTGCAGTCAACGGCGACCGATGCCGATCTGCAAGCGGTCCTCAGCGAAGTGCGCAGCGACGGCCAAGAGATGTTTGTACAGAGCGGCGTCCTACGCAGCAGCATGCGAGCACTCGCCAAGAACGCAACTCCACTGTGGCCAGAGCACACCTACCGCGAATCCGATGGCGCCGCGCTTCCGACCGACAAATGGAGCGAAGTTCGCGTCGGAATTCCCGGCTTCGGTCACGCGTTCCGAAAAGGCTCGCGGGTGCGCATCTCGATTGGCACGCCGGGCGGCAACCATGCCGAGTGGCGATTCCAAGCGGGCGCAATTCCACCAGGCTCTGTGCATCGCATTGCCCACTCTGCCATGCGACCATCGAGCGTTTTATTGCCCGTGGTTACCGGAGTCACCGTCCCCGCAGCACTCCCAGCCTGTCCGTCGTTGCGTGGTCAGCCATGCCGTTCCTACCAGGCCCTCGTGAACACACCCGTTCCGTAATCAGTGCAGCCGGCATGCCCGGCCCGCAGCCAGCTGAACAACTCACTCCGAAAATCTACCGTTAACGCCGCCCAACCCCTTCATAGCGAAGACCCGCAGCGCGCACTTGGCTCGGGTCCCAGATGTTTCGCCCATCCAGCAGCAAGTCCCCGCGCATCAGCCGTGCAATCCGTCGAAAGTCCGGCTGACGAAGCTGCCGCCACTCTGTGCACAGACAGAGAGCGTCTGCTCCCGCCACCGCATCGTACGCTCCGTCCACAATCTCGACGTGAGAGAGCTTCGCTTGCAGAGAAGCAGCCAAGCTCTGACGCGCCGTGTCACTTGCCACTGGGTCATACGCCCTGACCTTGGCGCCCAAGCCAACCAGCTTTTCGATCAGCGTCAGCGCAGGCGCTTCCCGCACGTCGTCCGTCTCTGGCTTAAACGCGAGCCCCCAGACCGCAATCTCCCGCCCCGAAAGCGCACCTGGCTGGTCTTCACGCGCCGACAGCTGCAACAAGAGCTTGTCGAACAGCAGTCGCTTTTGCCGCTGATTGATTTGCTCGGTCGCTTCGACGAGAGCCAGTGTCAGCCGCACATCTTCTGCAATATGAAGCAGCGCGCGGGTATCTTTAGGAAAACACGATCCGCCATAGCCCACACCAGGAAACAGAAAGCTCGGACCAATGCGCTGATCCATTCCCATTCCCCGACGGACCAGCTCGACATCGGCGCCAATCTGCTCACACAGCCGCGCCACATCGTTCATAAACGAAATTCGCATCGCGAGGTACGCATTGCTCGCGTACTTGGTCAGCTCTGATGAGCGAGCATCCATAAAGAGGAGCCGATCATTTTTTCGGACCACCGCTGCATACAGCTGCCGGATCACTGCCCGCGCCCGCTCATCCACTTGTTCGCCAGTGGACAGCGTCAGTAAGCGCCCCGGCGGCCCAGCGGAAGGACCGACACCGATGATGACGCGGTCCGGTCGCAAGAAGTCGTCGACAGCGCTGCCTTCCTTCAGAAACTCAGGATTTGACACCACCGCAAACGCCTTGTCGGTGACGTTGGCGATGATGTCGCGGACTCGCTCTGCTGTTCCGACTGGCACCGTCGATTTGTTGACGAGGACCGTAAATTCAGAGCTCAGGTTGCGACCGACCGTTTCTGCCGCTGCATACACTTGCGACAAGTCCGCACGGCCATCGCTGGCCGGTGGCGTCCCAACGCAGAGCAGAATCACATCCGCATCACGGGTCGCATCGGCAAAGTCGGTCGAAAAGCGCAGCCGGCCCGCTGCCGCATTTTCAGCCAGGAGCTCCGGCAGCCCCGGTTCGTGAATGGGAACTTCGCCGCTGCGTAAGCGAGCGATGCGCTGCTCGTCAATGTCGATGCAGACCACGTCATTGCCAAAGTCGGCAAAGCCAACGCCGGCCACCAACCCAACGTAGCCCGTCCCAATGACTCCTAAGCGCATCGATCTCCTTCTCTAGCTGTGCTTACGCAGCGGTCGAATTCCTTACGGCAGCTTCGGCGGGTCTGCCGTGTAGCCCGAGCCGTACTCTTGCACGTAGCGATAGGAAATCCAGCCGTACCCCGGTCCCTTCGAGTTGCTCACACCGAAGTTGGAGGTCCCCCAGCTGTTCTTAAACAGGAAGAAACCCTTCTGCTTGATCGGGTTGCCCACCGAGTCCACCGCCGGGTTGCCGTTCTTGTCCATCTGTTGGATTTCCAAGTTGTCGTCATACCCCACAAGCTGCACAGAGTGTCCTGCCGGCTGCTTGGCCGAAGCCGTCTTGTCGTCGGAGTTCGGATACAACACATATCCCTTCTGGAAGTACGTGGCACTCACCGGAAGAGCCGAGCGACGGTGATTCCAGGCCTGATAGAAGAAGTCGAGTCCGACGACCACGCCCTGCTTTTTCTCAAAGATGATGTTCTTGATCGAGCTGGTCGACACCCAGCGTCCCGCCGGTAGCTTGTACTTGGTGGCGCTGGTGGCGGCTGCCGGAGGCGTTCCATTCGTGTAACAGACTGTCGGCAGTCCTTCCCCAGTGCCGGTGCAGCGCGGGTCCTTGGTGGCATCCCACTGCGTCGTTTCGTAAGGCCACTTGTCCTCAGTAACAACGCCGTAGGTGCTGACCGCTTTGAGGTTGTAGTAGTCGCTCGATCCCGAGGTCATGGTGAATGCGCCGACCTGGAACTTGACCGACCACTGCAGATACTGCTCAGAGAAGTCGGGATTGGTCATTCCCGCTTTCTTGTAGAGCGACTCCACGAGGCCCAGCGTCGAGAAAATCGAACATACACCCCGTGAGGCCTGGTTCTTTACCGTCGTCTGCGCGGACAGCGCATCGGCTTGTTTCGGCAGCACCACGTCGGCTTTGCCTTCAAACGCAATCGCAGAATCCGACGGAGCATCGGCCTTGAGCGCTGACAGCGGGGCCAGCGGGGCATCATTCCCTTCGATCTCCGACGGATCGACAGGGGTCCACTCTTCAGACAGCTCGCCGTTGCCACAACCCAGCAGCAGAGTGGCACCGAGCAGCGAGGCAGAAAACAGCGAAGCACGAGACAAGGTCAGACGGGAAATAGGTGTACGCATCGAAGGCTCCTTTGGTTTGCGAGGACGGGTTCGCTCTTAGATCTCACTGCGGCACCGCCAGCAAATAAGCCGGCACCATAGCGAGGCTTGCGGACCGACGCAAGCGAGAACCAAGAACGCAGCGAACCTACCCTAAGGGTCTGACATTGCAGCGCTTTGTCGTCTCAGAAATGCTCAAAACAGGGCTTTGAATGGGGATTTACATTGAGCAGCAATCTGCCCCATTGCAGCCGCTGCCGGCAGGCGAGGACTGAGCGGATTCAGACGGCAAGCTACATGTTGATGCGGAACAGAGGATCGTCGACGCTGCCATGGATAGGCAGCACTTTGGCTGGCTCAGACGGATTCTGGGGTTTCTTCCGTCGCTGATCGCGTTGTCGCTTCAGCTCAAGCCACGCGTCGACGGCGGGATCTCGCATCGGTGACGGCAAAAGTCCGATCGAGAGCACAAACTCGGGCAGGGTTTCGCTGCCACCGCGCACAAACCATCGTCCCACGATCCGCAGCATCGAGAGCATCCTGCGGAGAGCCGACTTTGTGACGGAGAGCAACGAGCGGAACCAAGCATGTTGAAGCTTCATATCCAGACCCTTTCCTGTCGTTGGGAACGGATATTGTGGCGCTTGGGTCTGACACCCCTTTTGCGGCCCGGTTTCACAAATTTTCCGTCGGAAAGTTAGCGCTTTGGATTGCTGCTGGTGCTAGGCCGCGGCTCGCTGTCACCGACTGGACGCTCACCGTCGCCAAGCCGGATCGCAGGCAGGCTGCCACTCATGCGTCGACGACTGTCTCGACTGGCGGGTGAGTTGGCTGAGCCCGGAACCGCCGGGACATTGCCGCTGCTGCTGGCGGGACTAGAGCCTCGGCTGACAGGCGAGACACGGTTGTTGTTGATGCTCGAGCGGCTTGGAAACGAACCTGACGCTGGTGGCGAGGACTGAGCCGGCGGCGACTGGCCCGTTGACGGAACGGAAGGATATGATGGTCGACTGCGCGTCGTGGGCGAGCCAATCGTCTGGTTGCGCAGCGGCGGCAAGTCCGGCGACGAGACATCTTCAGGTCCACTCGGACGGCCCGGCAGATGAGGCAGCCACGAGCCTGACTGCGACGATGCCGTTGGTCCGTGAGTGCGCAGCCAGCCAGCCCGCCAGCGCCGTGCCAAGTTCAAGCCCTGCTCGTACCCGTCGACTACCTCGCTCCGACCGTCTGAAGCATTGACAAGCACCTTGGTCAGGTCACCTTGCGCGCCGAGTGCAAGTGCAATCCAACGACCATCCGTCGTCTGCCAGCGACAGCTTTCTCTGCCTTTGGTAGCGACAAGACGCCACTCAATGTCGTCGGATTCGTCTTTGGCCACGCAACTATCTTACCACAGCCGAGGCTGGCTCCAGGTGCCGAAATCGCCATCGTTTTGCTCGGGCTCAGGCCGTAGAGCAGGCTATGATGCCGTCTATGACCGTGCTCGTGACCGGCGGTGCGGGCTTTGTGGGCTCACACTTTGTTCGGGCAGCCTGTGAGTCGGGCCGCCACGTTGTCATTCTCGACGACCTATCTGGCCTGGGGCTAAGTGATGCGGACTCGCTGCTGACCCTGCCATTGCCGTCGGGGGCCACCTTTGTCCGAGGTGACATCGGCGATGGTGCGCTGATCCGCAAGCTATGCAAAGAACATGCCGTCGAATCAGTGGTGCACTTTGCCGGCAAGATTCAAGTGGGAGAGTCGGTGCGCCGCCCCGAGCTGTACTTTGATGTCAACTTTGCGCGCTCGCTGCGGCTGCTCGATGCCCTGCGCGAAGCTGCGGTGCGCGATGTGGTCTTTTCTTCGACGGCTGCCGTCTACGGAGTGCCGCAAGAAGTGCCGATCTCCGAGTCAGCGCCGACCGTGCCAGTGAATCCCTACGGCTGTTCCAAGCTGGCGTTCGAGTGGGCGCTCGACAGCTATGCACGTGCCCATGGACTGCGCTTTGCCGCACTGCGTTATTTCAACGCGTCGGGCGCACATCCAGACGGGACACTTGCAGAACGACACGAGCCAGAGACGCACTTGTTGCCACTGGTGATTGACGCAGCGCGTGGTAGCCGCCCGCCCCTCATGGTGTTTGGTCACGACTACCCAACCCCCGACGGGACCTGTGTGCGAGACTACGTTCATGTCTGCGACTTGGCGACGGCGCACCTGCGAGCCATTGACAAGCTGGCGCAAGGCCACTCACTCGGGCCGCTCAATCTGGGCACCGGCCATGGATACAGTGTCAAGGAAGTGCTGCAGGCCGCTCAGGACGTGCTAGGAGCGCCGATTCCGCATGTGGTAGGGCCAAAACGCGATGGCGATCCACCTGTGCTTGTAGCCGATTGCAGAGCGGCCCAGCGCCATCTTGATTGGCAGCCGGTTCGCTCTGAGCTTGCCACTTTGCTCGAAGATGCGGTGCGCTCTCGCTGGTAACTCGCAACCACCGTCACATTTCAGATCCGTCAGAGCCGTGTTCCACCGAGCAGCTCGACGAGCAGCCGTTCAGCGATGCTGTATGGATCGATCTCCCGACGCTGCACTTGATCCACCCAGTCGGCATGTCGCGACAACACTTGCTCGACTCGCTGCGCACACCGATCGAGCAGCGCATCGCGCAACTCCCGTCGAGCTCGCCGGGCTCTCCGCTCAGCGGCTAGGCCAGCAGTCTTCTCTTGGTTACGAGCAATCGCCGCCGCCAGCTCGCCGATGCCCTCGCCACGCACAGCGACGGTACGAATGATCTCGACTTCACTCGACGGCGACTCCGGGCCGTGTGGTTCTTCGACGTGACGCAGCTCCAGCATCGTCAGCAGATCGCGCACTGTTCGATCGGCACCCTCGCGATCGGCCTTGTTTACGACCAACACGTCGGCAATCTCGAGGATTCCAGCCTTGATCGCCTGCACTTCGTCGCCCAGCCCAGGCACCGTGACCACCACTTTGGTATCCGCGAGTGCGACCACATCGACTTCGCCCTGCCCTACGCCCACCGTCTCGATGATCACAACTTCAAAGCCCATCGCATCGAGGACGGCAACGATTTCTCCCGTCGAGCGTGACAAACCACCGAGGTGTCCACGAGAGGCCAGCGAGCGAATGAACACACCGTCGTCAAGCGCGTGCCGCTGCATGCGAATGCGATCGCCGAGAATGGCGCCGCCAGAAAATGGACTCGACGGATCAATTGCGACCACACCGACGCGCTTGCCGGCCTTGCGGTAGTAAGCTATCAGGCTGTCGACGACGGTGGACTTGCCTGCGCCGGGATTGCCGGTGACGCCAAGGATGAACGCCCGCCCCGTGTGCGGCCACAGCTGCCTCAAAATCAGCTCGGCCAGCACAGTCTGATCGTCGAGGTCGCGAATGAGACGCGCCCCCAGTCGCAGATCCCCGGCCAGGACCGACTGCGCAATCTCCGCCGCTCGCGCCAGCAAACTCGAATCGGTCATGGTGCCGTGCTCGCCCTTCGCCTGTGGCATAAGTTACGGCGCCGCTTCCTCGTGGTTGGTATAGACGTTCATCACGTCGTCGTGCTCCTCGAGCGCCGACACCAGCTTGCCGATCTGCTCGGCGTCCCTTTCCGAGATCTCGACGGTCAGCTCGGGCAGCATCCCGACCTCGGCCTCGAGCGGAGTCAGGCCCTTTTTCTCGAAAATTTCCTTGATGCCATGGCACGCGCCCGGCTCGGTCAGGACCACGATGGTATCGCCCTCGGCACGCACATCATCGGCGCCCGCCTCCAGGGCAATCTCCGTCACGGCGTCCTCAGTGACCTTCTCTCCGTCGAAGATGATCTGGCCGCGCTTTTTAAACTTGTGCAGCACCGAGCCCGAGGGATCGATCTTGGCGTTCTGCCGCTCTAACAGCTTGCGCAGCTCCGACGCGGTGCGGTTGCGGTTGTCGGTGGCAATCTCGATCACGATGGCGACGCCGCCGGGACCGTAGGCCTGATAGATCAGCTCTTCGACGGAGTCAGCGCCCAGCTCGCCGGTTCCTTTCTTGATGGCGCGATCGATGGTGTCCGTCGGCACGTTGGCAGCCCGGCCCTTGTCGATGGCACTGCGCAGCCGAGGATTGCCCGTGGCATCGCCGCCACCACTGCGAGCAGCGACGGTGATTTCCTTGATGAGCTTGGTCCAACTCTTCGACTTCTTGGCGTCGGCAGCAGCCTTTTTGTGTTTGATGGTGGACCAGCGGTTATGACCAGACATGAAAGCTCCTCAGATGTCTCTCGTTCCCGTCTGACGGAAAGCTGTACTACGTCGGGGGTAGCCAGCGCAGACGGGGTTGACGCGCCGCCTTCGTCTCGTCGAGACGGCGGAGCGCGGTTTGATGGGGTGCATGCTTCACCAAGTCAGGATCGCTGTGCGCCTCCTTGGCGATCGACAGAAGTGCCGCCGCAAACTCGTCGAGCGTCTCCTTACTCTCCGTCTCAGTCGGCTCGATCATCAGCGCACCGGGCAGCACCAACGGAAAGTAGACCGTCGGTGGATGATAGCCGTAGTCCATCAGCCGCTTGGCGATGTCGAGGGTCTGCACAGTGGTTTCTTTTTTGATCTTTTTGTCCGACGTGACGTACTCGTGCATCGACGGCTTTTCTGACGCTGGCGGATACTCCTCGTGAAGCAATGCCCGCAGATAGACCGCGTTCAGCACCGCCATCTCCGTCGCTTGCGTCAGGCCCTCGCCGCCCATCTCGCGAATGTAGGTGTAGGCACGAACGTGCATGCCGAAGTTGCCGAAGAAGCTGCGCAGCCGCCCCACCGACTGAGGCCGGTTGTACAAGAGGTGATACTTGCCATCGGCAAGCTCGACGGTCGGCGTCGGCAAAAACGGGATCAGCTTTTCGACCACACCGACGGGACCAGAGCCTGGGCCACCACCACCATGCGGCGTGGTAAAGGTCTTGTGTAGGTTGATGTGCATCACGTCGATGCCCGTCTCACCGGGACGGACCTTGCCGAGGAGCGCGTTGAAGTTAGCGCCATCCATGTAGACCAGGCCGCCCGCTTGGTGCACGACCTCGGCGATCTCGGCGATGTTCTCCTCGAAGAGCCCGAGCGTCGACGGATTTGTGACCATCAGGCCGGCAATGTCGCCCGGATACTGCGCCACCGCCGCGCGCACCGTCTCTGCCGACAAAATTCCGTCGGCGGAGGTCTTGACTGGTACACACTCCATCTGATTGAGCGTCACCGACGCGGGATTGGTTCCATGCGCCGAGTCAGGAATCAGCACTTTGCGCGGAAACCGACCCTGACTTTGGTGATAGGCCCGAATCATCATCAGACCGCACAGCTCGCCATGCGCGCCCGCCGCTGGCTGTAGCGTCACCCGCGCAAAGCCGCTGATCTCACACAGCGCCCGCTCCAGCCGATACATCAGCTCCAGCGCCCCTTGCAGCGACTCCTCGGACTGCGCCGGATGCAAGCCCGCAAAGCCCGGCATCCGCGCAACCCGCTCGTTGACCTTCGGGTTGTACTTCATCGTGCACGACCCGAGCGGATACATGCCAATGTCGATGGCATAGTTCCAGCGCGACAGCCGGGTAAAGTGCCGTGTCACATCGACTTCCGACACCTCGGGCAGCCCCGGTGCCGCATCGCGATACAAGTCACCGAGCAGCGCCGCCGCAGACACTTCCGGCACATCCAGTTTGGGCAGTGACGCCCCCGAGCGACCCGGTGCGCCTTGCTCAAAAATCGGCGCTTCGTGATGGAGAAGCTGCCGCGTCGTAATCAGTCCCTTGCTGGTTCCGGTCATGGGCACACCTCGTCGAGTGCAGTGACCAAGTGATCGATGTCTTCGCGACGATGGCGCTCGGTGGTGGCAATCAGTAGCGTTCGCTCAGCGTCCGGCAGCGACGGCAGCTCAAAGCCCGGCTGATCCAGCGGCACTCCGGCGAAGATGCCCTGCTCGCGCAGTCGCAGTGCCACGTCAGCGGCTCGACCCCGCACCGTCACGGCGATCTCATTGAACGTGGGCCCAGACACCGCCAGCCGGAAGCCACGCACTCCCAAAAGTCGCTGTTTCAGGTACTCACTTTTGGCCAGGTTTAGCTCTGCCAGGCGACGGAAACCCGACTTCCCGAGCATGCAGAGGTGAATCGCAAAAGCCAGCGCAATCAGCCCCTGGTTGGTGCAGATGTTCGAGGTCGCCTTCTCGCGCCGGATGTGCTGCTCTCGCGTCGCCAGCGTCAGGACATAGCCACGACGACCGTCTTGATCGACCGTCTCCCCGACCAAGCGACCGGGAATCTGACGAACATGCTCGCTGCGCGCCGCGAAAAGACCGACGCCTGGACCGCCGAGAGACGGCCCTGAGGCCAGCCCAATGCCTTCGCCAGCGACGATGTCTGCACCCTGACTGCCTGGTGATTTGACGAGCCCAAACGCCAGCGGCTCTGGACAAGCCACGACCGTCAGTGCACCCGCTTTTTGCGCCAAAGCTCTGACGGCAGACACGTCTTGCAGGACGCCCAAATAGTTTGGACTCTGTACAAGTACACAAGCGACCGTAGAGCCAAGCTCGGCAAGCAGTGTGGCCAGCGCCGTCAGATCGACTCGGCCATCGGCCCCAAATCCAACCGTCTTGATAGCGCCTCGGCCTTCTGAGTCGATCCCGTCGAGATAGCAGTGCAGCGTCCCGAGGTATTGCGGATGAATGGCGCCACAGGCGACGACAGCACTGCGTCCGGTAATGCGCCGCGCCATCAGGACTGCTTCCGCCGTCGCTGAGGCGCCATCGTACATTGACGCATTGCTGACGTAGGGAGCCGCCTGTCCCGGTGTCACCGGCGGACCAAACAGCTCGGAAACCAGCGTCTGATACTCGAATACCGCCTGCAGCGTGCCTTGTGCAACCTCTGGCTGATACGGCGTGTAGGAAGTGTACCACTCGGCGCGCTGCAACATCATGTCAACAGCGACGGGAACATGGTGAGGAATCAGGCCCGCACCCAAAAACGACAGCGCCGCTCCCTCGCGTACCGTCGCCCCAGTGGCGGGCGTACTACGCGCACCCAGCTGCCCAAGGTGTGTCATCAGCGACACTTCGTCGAGCGCCTCGATATCGAGCGGCTTTTTCAGTCGGAGCTGCGCGGGAATGTGCGAAAAGAGCTCCTCGACGGAGGAAGCGCCAATAATTCGCAGCATCTGCGCCACGTCAGCGTCAGTATGGGGAATGTATCGCATGGATGTCCTTGGCTATGGATGCTCACCGACGAGGCACGGGCTGGCCTCAAGACCCCGAAGCCGATCGGCATGCAGGGTGCTGGAAGCGGGAGCGTCGCAGGTTAGCTGTGGTCCTTGACGTACTTTGCGTACTCTTCGGATGTCATCAGCTGCTTGATCTCGTCGAGGCTGGAGAGCTCCAGTTCGACCATCCAGCCTTCGTCGTAGCAGTCCTCGTTGAGCGTCTCGGGTGAGTCGCGCAGCGGATCGTTGGTCTTGACGACCTTGCCCGAGAGCGGCGCGTAGATATCGGAAACGGCTTTGACCGACTCGATGGTGCCAAGCACCTGCTCGCGACGGAAGGACTCGCCCTCTTTGGGCAGCTCGACCATCGTGATGTCGCCCAGCTGGTGGACAGCGAACTCGGTGATGCCGATCACGACGCGCTTGCCGTCGATGCGGGCCCACTCGTGGTCCTTGGTGTAGCGAAGGTCAGAAGGATAGTTGCTCATGATCCGGTGTCCCGTGCGGGTTAGAGAGTTTCAGGTTGATTCAGGAAAGTCGGCGCAGCACCGAAATCAGATGGCTGACCGACGATAAAACGGAGGCTTAGCGATCTGTGCGGCGACCCGCTTGCCCCGACAGTCTACAAACAGCGTGCGCCCAAGCTCGGCGAGTGCGACGGGAACATAGCCGAGTCCGACATTCTTACCGACGGTTGGGCCGACGCTGCCAGATGTCACGACGCCGACCTTGTTGCCACCCGTCTCTGCGTCGTAGATGTCATAACCGTGGCGGGCGGTGCCGCGACCTTCCATCGTGAAGGCGACCAGCTTGCGGGCAACTCCGTTGGCTTTGATCTCCTCGAGGGCGGGCCGTCCGATGAAGTCGTGATCGAGCTTGACCACCCAGCCGAGGTTGGCCTCGAAAGGATTGGTGGTCGCGTCGATGTCATTGCCGTAAAGAGACAGACAAGCTTCCAGTCGCAGCGTATCGCGCGCCCCGAGGCCACACGGCTTGACCCCGAGATCCTTGCCGACTTCGAGCAGAACGTTCCACAACCGAGCAGCCTCTGCGGCTGGCACAAACACCTCGAAGCCATCTTCGCCGGTATAGCCCGTCCGTGCTGCCCAGACGGGAATTCCTAGCAGCTCGGTCTTGGCAAAGTGAAACGACTTCACTTGTGCAAACCCAGCCTCGGGAGAGAGCCGCTGAAGCAGCGACACCGCACGTGGACCCTGCACGGCAATCAGCCCGAAGTCGTCCGAGAGATTGCGGAACGTCACATCGCTGCGGCCCTCGACGCTCTTGGCGAACCAGGCAACGTCTTTGTCGATGTTGGCAGCATTGATGACGATCACGATCCGCTCGGCGTGGTCGCGATAGACAATGCAGTCGTCGACGATGCCGCCGTTTTCGTAACAGACCACGGTGTACCGCGCTTGGCCAAAGGCGAGCTTGCGGACATCGTTTGTCACTAGCCTCTCGACGGCAGCCAGTGCGCCGGGCCCGACGAACTCGACCTCGCCCATGTGACAGACATCGAAGAGTCCCACCGCCTGACGCACCGTCTTGTGCTCCTCGAGGATCGACTCGTACTGCACCGGCATCGCCCAGCCACCAAAGTCGATAATCCGCGCCCCGAGGGCAACATGGCGATCATAGAGCGGTGTGCGACGGGGCTGCCCAACTGGAGAGGGATTGGTTGTGCTCATAGAGGGCTAGCATCATCGCAGGGCCGACCGTACGGATCAAGCCGCTAAGAAGCAGTCAGAAAGCGTGGTTGCAAGGCTGGCTGCGACCCGGAGAGGTTGGACTTCCTTCTCGGCTCAAAAGCGACCTAAGTTCCCAAAAGCCGCCATCAGCCAACAGGAGCGAAGGTGGCTGCGCTAGCGGTGTGTAAGGGTGAGCAGCGTCCCTACACGCTCACCCCGTTCCCCACTTCCTCAGACCCGGCTTCTCGGGCAGCCTTCAGCGAGAGCGCATCCTGGCAAAAAATTTCTTGTCTCTGCCCCCGGTGGCTGCATCCTAGGCGCTGCATGTTTGAGGAAAAATCCATGAGGGACCGCATCAAGCCACTCCTTTGGGCCGCAGCCGTGAGCGTGCCTCTCTGCAGCAGCACCGCACACGCCCAAGCTCCAGACCCCAAGTTTGTGTACATCGCGCCACCGCCTGAGGTTGAGAAGGTCATCTGGAAGGCCTCGGCGCAGGCCGGACTGATTCTCGCGACCGGTAACGCCAATACCGTGACCATCTCAGGCGGCGCTGCTGCGTCACGAGTCGATAGCAAGAACAAGCTCGCTCTCGACGTGAACGCTGCCTACGGTCAGGCCACCAGCTACGTCGCTCAGGATCGACCCGACGTTGGCGTGGTCGGCAAGATCGACGGCCCCGAAGAGATCGGTACCGACACGAAGACGAACACCCAGATGTGGAACGTCAAGCTGCGGTACGACCGATTCTTCTCGAAGAACAACCTTGGCTACATCTCTCTTGCCATCGGCGGCAATGAGCCCGCTGGTAAGCAGGTCTACGGTGGCGCGCAGGTCGGTTACAGTCGGCAGCTCGTCAAGACCGATCGCAACGAGCTACTGGCCGAAGTGGGCTACGACTTCACGTTCGAGCTGTACCCCACGGTGGTGCCCAATCCGCCGCCCGACCCGGACCGCCTGATGATTCACTCGCTGCGAGTCTTTGTGGGTCACAGCCTGACCTTGTCGAAGGAAACAGCGCTCATCACCGGGCTCGAAGGACTCTTCAACGTCAACCCGCTGAATGCGCCCGGTGTCCCTGAAGAAGTCTCGCCGTTCCGTGACACCCGAGTGAACTTCAAGACCGCGTTGTCGACGACGATTTATAAGAACTTGAGCTTCCGCTTTTCGTTCACTGCACGCTTTGACAACGTCCCTGCCCCTCGACCTGCGCTCGCTCTTCCGTATGCAGCCGGATTCACCCCACTGGCCGAGAAGCTCGACACGCTCAGTGAAGCCGCTTTGGTCGTGAACTTCCTCTAGTGTGACTCGGGGGAAAGTGCTCCGTCGAGAACCGATGGAGCCTTGCGTGGCTAGAACTGACCGCGCAGCTTCCGCTTTTCGAGCTCGTCTTTCATGTGTTTGACGACCTGCTCAGCATGCTCACCGACGGTCTTGCGGTACGAATTTTTGTCGTCCTCGACGTGCTTGTGATTCTTCATCCGCAGTGCGCTCGACACGTTCGGCTCCAGTCGATCTTTGGGATGGTCTGGCGACGAGGCGGCAATCCGCTGCTCTCCCATCGAGAGCGCAATCAGCGTCAGATCGCCGAGGTTGACCCGATCGTCGGAACGTGATGGCTGAGCCGTCGCATGAGTCCGAATCGCCTCGAGCAGCCGTGCCGACGCGCCCGCCTGACCGCCTGACTGAATCATGGCCGAGACAGCATCACGCATCGCCTTCTCGACGGCCTGCTGCTTCGTTGCTTCCGTGCGCACACTCTCACTTGCTGGCGGAGCGCTCGTTGTCGTCGGACTAACCACTGACAGCGACGGAGAACGCGACGCAACTGCTGACATAATCTGCGGCATGCTCTCGCCATGCGCCGAGTCTTCCTCTGCCGTCTCATACGGTCGCACCTGATTGAGGACGCGCGGAAGCTCTTGCCACAGCGGCGTCAGCGCAACGCCACTCTTGCGAATCGCGGACACAACTTTTGTCGACGGCTGCCACTCGGTCGGAAGCAGCGACAAGACCTTCTCGATCCGCTCGACCTGCTGCAGCGTCGAAGTTGGCCACAGCGTCGTCGGAGCCGCATCCAGCCCACGCGAGCCCTGCTGCTGCCGAGGGAATCCCGTCAGGAGCTGCTGAGAATACGCACCTTGCACATCGGAAACTCCGTGACGAGCCTCATGCCCCGTCGCAGGCCCCTCGATCATTGGCAGCAGCGGCGACGCGAGATGTTCCGTCGGATGAGTCCCCGTCGCGCTCCGATCCGCCACAGCCTCGGCCATCCGTCCCAGACCGCCAAGTGCCGCCATCGGCTGATTCGTATCGACGGCAGATGATGAACCACTGCGTCGCGCCACTGGGCCAGGAGTCGTGCGTTCACCGACCATCGCTGACGCAGGAAAATTCGACGGTGCGCCGAGGAACATCATGCCCCCGGTGCCACTCCACGCCCAGCGCGGCAACATCGGCTCCGAATCCGGAGTCGACTTGGGCAAGCTGGTGAGCAGCGACGCGATATCCTCCCAGCCCGTCAGCGCCGGAAACATCGTCGCGCCAAGCTGAGACGACTGAGGACCGAGCAGAGCCGAGAACAGCTCGCTGCGCAAGCCAAGCCCGCCCAGCTGGCTCCACGTCGCAGGCAGAGCCGGTGTGGTTCCGCCTGACGCTGGTGCTGACGCCATCGTCGACAAGCTGCCAAGAGCCGCCGCTGGGGCAGCTGCACGAGTCGCTTGTACACGCTGCTCAGACGGCGCTGCTGGCTCGCGGGGAACAAAGACCATTCCGCCAGCCACAGGCAGCCAACGTCCGGCAGTGGATTCGTCGCTGAGCTGTGGATGCTGAGAGGCAAAGCCCTCATCGCTCGCAACGCGCTCCATGCCATGCCGTCGAGCGAAGTCCTCGGCCGTCGCAGCCAGCCCACCAGCGAGGAGTGAACCGAGTACACGAGGAGGCGCGTGCGACGGAGCGCTAGCAGAAGCAGCCGGTGCCAGGCCCATACCCATCGACTCGGCCAGCTTCCCTTTCGACCGAGCCGGCGTGCTCATAAGCGACTCAGAAACCGCTGAGCGAAGGTCTGGCGGCAGTTCCAGCGTCGGCAGCAGATCCGCCAGACGAGAGGTCAACTCCTGACTCGACGGCTGATGGGTCATTTGCCGCAGCCAGTCCGGGGTCAACGAACGCCCCGACGACAGCCCGAGAGAGTGCGCCAGACTGCCAGCTGCTCCACTGCCCAGCCCCACTCCCGCCGCAAACAGCTCGGCGAGCGCGCCCATCCCGCCCAAGCGCAGCCACGGCATCAACGCAGCGACGGGCGATGCGGTGCTCTCCTGCAACCGCAGCGGAGCGGGCGACGTGCCGGCCTGCTCCCGAGGAGAAAGCTGCTCGGTCGCCAGCACAGAGACGGGCGACGTATCCACTGTCTGTGCGTGCGCAGGACCCTCGGTCAGTCCCAGCGTATTCGTCGGTGGCATCAGCTTCTGGGAGGACTGTCGCAGCAACGGAGCCGACGCCGGTCCAGTCGCCTGCGCGCGACTTCCCTGACGAGGCTGTTCAGACGACACCTCAGGCCCACTGACGAACAGCAGTCCCTGTGGCCCAAACGCCCAGCGCGGCTGAACCTCGTCGTGTGACGGCGACGAAAGCAGCTGCGTCAAGCTCGCAGTTAGACCCGGCGCTCGACTCCACTTTCGCGACTCCGTCGACGAAATCCCAGGCAGCGCCAATCCCAGCTGCGTCGCCAAGATCTCGCTGCGCAGGGCCATGCCACCCGGATTTTGCCAGCCAGTCAGCGACGGCAGCGCCTGGCGAGTTGCTTCCGTCTGGTCTTCTTGGATCACGGACGGAGCAGTAGTGTTACCGAGGCGTCGTGCAGCGACGGGCGATCTCGTCTTGACCGATCGGTCAAGACCGACTGGTCCATCGGTGGCAAGCAACATTTGACCACCAGCCACAGGCATCCGACGAGGTGTGCCTTCTCCCGAGTGCTGTACCGACGGAAATAGCTCTTCCGCCCGAGCGATGCCGTGATCACGTGCAAACGCTTCACTGCTGGCGGCCAGACCACCGACCTGACCGAGGATGCGCTCTCGTGCTACGACAGATCGCTGCGACGGAAAGGAAGGCTGACCATCGGCACGACCTGGCAGCGACGGCACTGCCACGACAGCTTCGTCCACCGCTGCGACTTCGAGCACCGTCGAGTGAGGCGCTGCCGACACCAAGCTGGGTTGTTCCGTCGCACGCAGTGACAGCGGAAGCGAAGCAGCATCTGGCGAAAGACCGCTCCCCGTCGGTGCGCTCTGGTTCATCGCCGCCGTCGATAGGGGAAGTATTCGTCCCGTTGCGCGCGCAGCCGCTGGCGCAGCCGCTGACTCCGTCGACAAGTACGGGAGGGCTGGGGCCATGCGAGACGAGGCATCCTCGACGATTGCGCTCGCAGGCAGCGCTGGTGATCTCGACAGCCACGATGGAAGTGCCGACGTGCCGAGTCCGAGCCCAAACGAGTCGGCCACACGCTGTGCCACGCCCGACGACAAACCCACGCCAGCAGCGAACAGCTCGGCGAGTGTCGCAACGCCCCCAGCCTGCTGCCAAGGACGAGCCATCGCTGGTGTCGCTGCAGTCTGTGCCGACGACAAAGCTCTTTCAGGCGAGCGCGACACATTCGACATCACCGCCGACGTAGCACCCGTCGCTACTGGCGGCAAAGTACGCGATTCCGCCGCCGTGGACGACAGCTTCGCCAGTGGCAACAGCGGATTCGAGGACAAGCGCTCCATCGCGACCGGCGCTTCTGCTGGGCCGAGGGCCGGCGTACCAGCGGGCACGTCCAGCGTCGGTGCAGCCACAGGACTGAGGGCGGAAGGAACCTCCATCGGTCCCGCAGGAACCCGGGCCGGCAGAGTCTGCGCCGTCGCTGCCACCTCACTTGGCAGACGCGCCGGGCGACTCGGGACCGAGCGATGATCGTCGGTGCGTGGCGTGAGCTGCGGCGCTGGCAAAAACGACATCGCGGGCACACCCGCCCGAGGCCCAGACTCTCGCGTATCCGACTGCGCTTGCGCTTGCAATAGACGCAGCACAGACGCCGGCAAGCCAGGCGCTTGGCTCCACTGGGCAGCAGCCCGAGGATGCTCCACCGACGGCAGACTGACCGCCGAGGGGAGCGCGATGCGGGCCGCCAGCTGCTCAACCTGCGAGCCGATACGACCCGGGGATGTCCACGACTTGGCGGCTGGCAGCGACGGAAGACCCGTCACCTGCCGCTGCGACAGTGGACCGGCCTGTTCTTGTCCGACGGAATCACCCAGCCATAGCGACGGTGCCAACTCCGGTGAGAGCGGTGTCAGCAGACCAGCCATTTCAGCCTGCACGGACTGCCGTCGCGATTCGACACGTCGCTCTGGTACGATCTGCGGCGCTTGGACACTCCGGGCAGCGACGGAAGCCGTCTCAGCCTGGGCACTGGGTACCACTTTGGCACTCGGGGCAGCGAGAGAAGCCGTCTCAGCCTGGGCACTCGGAGTAGCTTCGCCAACTGGGGCAGCCTGGTCAGCAGCAAAAACCGCTGGTTCTCTCGTCAGAGACACCGGGTCCACCAACGAAAGATCTGGCCCGGCAATGCGAGCGACCGTTGGGGCAGTTGCTGGTGGCACGACAGACGAACCCTCGTCCGGCCTCAGCGTAGTCGCGGCTGGCTCACCGCCCAGGGGCCGACGGGGAGCGGGACTTGCTATCGCTGGGGTGACCGGTGGCGACGAGCTTGTCTCGGTGCCTCGAAGCTGTTCCGGCGCCGCTGCTGGCATCGGCATACTCGACGGTGATCGAGCGGGCTGACGCAGGGCGGGAACTCCTCTCGCAGGTGCGACGGACTCTGGCGCCACCAAGAGCTGGGCAAGCGCCGCTCCTTGAGCAACTCGTGCCGGTTGGATTGGCTCTGCAGCGTCGGACCCCGCAAATGGCAGCGACGGCAGCGATGACACGCCACTGCTCATCATGGCCAGCAGCGGATCGCGAGACTGAAGTCCCAAGCGCGCGTCAGACCAGCCAAGGTGCATGAAGCTACGTCCGAGTGCCGAGCCTCGGTCTGGCGCAAACGGTGCCGCTGGCTGCGCCGCCACAAAAGGAAGCGCTTCTGCGAGAAGCTCACGCCCGCGCGGCTCCTCGACAGCCGATGAACTTGCCGTCGATGGTGTATCGGAAAGTGCAGGCAGTGCCGCCAGTGCTCTCTCGGCAGGCGACGGCGAGCGAACCACCGTTTCCGCCTGTGACGATCGTGGCGCTGTTGCTGTCGCTGCAGCTGTTACCGCTGGCGTAGCAAGAGAAGCCGCCGGGGCCACCATCGGTAGCGCGAGCGCCGGGCTGCCCACAGGGCTTGCAGCTCTGGCTTTGGTCGCGGTCGCGCTCGCGGTTGCGGTCGGTAGAGTCCCGCCAGTTGCCGCACGACTCGGTGACGGACCACGCAGCTCGGCTGCCGTCGGAATCCAAGACTCCGCCGGAGTAAGCGAAGGCGCGTACTGCTCACGCGGAGCAAAGCCGAGGTTCGCTGAAGTCAGGCTCAGGCCTAGCGACGAAAGTCGGCGACCAAGGATGCGATCGGTGAAGCTCTGTGAACGGCTCAGCCACGGGGACATGCCGCCGTCTGAGAAGCGACTGGTAAAGCCGCTCAGTAACCGTTCCACCGACGACAGAAGTGGTGAAGAAAACGCCATCATGGGCTGGGCGCTCGAACTAGTAGGCATGGCAGCGACTGCCTCCACGCAGAGTGAAAGAGACGGACCTATTCACAAGTGTTATCGGCTCATGATAGCCCGGGTTTCGCCTCGTCGGCGACTCTCTCTCGTCGAGCCTTGCAAGAACTACTTGGCGCCAACCTAGGTGGATCTGCGCCCGTGTCCGTCCAGGTAAGAGCTAGTGCGCGTGTGCAAGCGCGCTCTCCAGCGCTTCAGCCGGCAGAATCCCCCGCGCCGCCAGCATCGCTTGAACGATGTAGCCAATGACCTGGCTCGGCCGCGTTCCGGGTCCAAAGCCAGCGTCGTAGCCTAGCTCGCGCGCCAGCTTGTGGTCGATGCGCGGTCCGCCAAGGATAAGCTGCACATCCCGCAGTCCCTGTCGTCGCGCCAGCTGAATCATCCGCTGGGCATTTTCGCGGTGAACATCGCGCTGCGTCACGATCTGCGACACCAAGATCGCATCGGCCGCTAGCTCTCGAGCCCGAACGAGCAGCGCCGCATTGTCGACCTGAGCCCCAAGGTTGAACGCCGCCACCCACGGATACGCCTCAAGGCCCTTGTCCCCCGCATAACCCTTCATGTTCAAGATCGCATCAATGCCGACGGTATGCGCATCGCTGCCAGTGCATGCACCGACGACGACAATCTTGCGCCCAACGTGGTGACGGATGATCGCATTCACCTCTTTAAACGACCACGCCGGAGTCGTTACTTCCGGCACCACGATCGCAGCGAAGTCGACGGTCTGTGCCGTGCTGGCATAGACCACAAAGAAGCTGAAGCCATCGCCGGCTGGTTCCATCGTTGAAACAGCGACGTTTTGCAGACCAATCTGCTCACACAGACGCAGCGCCGCTTCCTTGGCCCGCCCCGAAGCAGACACCGGCAGGGTAAACGACAGCTGAATGCGTCCATCATCCTTGCGATCTCCGTACGGTCGAATGGGCTGGGTAGCAGGGGTGCGGGCCGTCATGTCGGTGAGCCTACCACTGGATGGCTGACATGGGCGAGCATTCCCGTGCTCCTATTCGCCCGGTCAATATTAGTCATTTTATACGACTCATATTGACAAGCTGCGCAGCCATCGGACTACCCAGGATTCCAGGTCAGGTAGGGCCGAAGCTTATGGCGCAGGAGCGGTCTCGCCTTGATCGCGTCCTCCGTCAGCAGCTTGGCCTGTCCGATCAGCGCCGGGGCTTCAGACTGTGGCAACAACTTCGCTTTGAGCAGGAGCAAGATCGCTTGTTCACTTTGTAGGTCATGACGAAGCTTTCCCGGTCGATCCAGCGCCTGCTTCGCCAACAGTAGACCTTCCTCCACAGCAGTCCGCGCGGTCTTCGGAAGCTCTTTGGAATTCCCAAGCGACCTCGGCTGCGGAGCGGAGAGCCACTCTGCATAGCGACGCAGTCCTTCCAGCTGCAGCAGCTGTCTGTGAGCGCGCATTCCGCCCTCTGCAATGTTCCTTAGACTCGCCATCTCACGCAGCTTGAGGAGTGAGGACTCCGGCGACACCTCTCCCCCTGTACGAACCAAAAAGCGCAGCCGCAGCAGCGAAACCTCAGCGAGCAGATCCTCTTTTACCCCACGCGAGCCACGCACAAACTCGGGCCGCTCCATCATCGCCTCGGCCTCACTCAGGACCTTCTGCGGACTCTGTCCTTGCTCGATCAGCGCCTCTGCAAGGCGAAGCAGAGTCGTCACATACATCTGCAACATGGAAAACGACGCGGGGTATTTCTGAGCAAGTGCGCCGGCATGCTCACTGACCACCTGAGCCTTCGCCACCGCATCCTGCGCCGTGCGCAGCAGATAGCTGACTTCTTCGAGCTCAAACTCGAGCCGATTCTGTTCAGACATCGCGAAGTTGGGATTCTTCTGCAGCACCTCTTGCAAGACCGACTGTCCCAGCTGCCAGGTCGCATGAGGATCGACACCATGCACCAGCTCCTCCTGCGCAAGGATCAGATAGTAGGCCCCCAAGTTGTTGCGAAGGAGGAGGTGCTCCGGCTTCTGTTTGATCGATCGCTTGGCATACTCTACCGTCTGACGCAGATCGTCTCTGGCATCGATTCCGTGCATCTGCTTGTTCAGCGCCACATACGATGCGGCCAGCGCCAGCTGGGACCAAGAATCTGCTTCTTGCGGGGCCAGTTCCATCGCTCGCTTCGCCGCCGCAAGTGACTCCTGATAGTCCTGTTCGCTGCTTTCATCCAGGTACATCAGATGATTTGCTCTCGCCATGTGGAGTCGCATCCGCACCCGCGAGGTCTGGATTCGCTCTGGAAGTAGCTTCTGCGACTCTGCCAAGATCCGCAGTCCTTCCTGGGTCACTGGCCGAGGATCTTGATGATACCAAGCGAGTAGGAATGCCCAAGAGGAATGCACCTCTGCAAGCTGATCGTACACGCTTCCATCCGTCGAGAGCAGCAGTGTCAACGTCTTCGACTTCTCGACCGCGCTTTGGTACATCGGCTGCCGCTTCACCAGGGCTTTGGGATCTGTCAGTCCTTCTTTGATCTGCATCAGCGCAAAGTCGGCATACATGCGATAAAACTCTGGATAGCTGCGCGCCGTACTGATGGCATTTTCGATCAGCTGCTGCCGCGCGATGATCTGTTCCTCGCTCGCATTCCTACCGGTCATTGTCAGTTCCTGCGCCAGCGTCGCGATGATCCGCAGCTCTTGCACCATCGGCTCCAGCTGCCACGGAGACTCCTCCTTCGCTTTCCGCGCCGCTGCCAGTGCCTGTTCCAGATCCGGCTTGTCGGCATAGCGCAGCAGCAGCGACTGCACATAGGAAGGGGATGCCAGCTCTGCATTCCGTCCCAGCTCCAGTTCCCGACGGGCGCGGGGGAGGTACAGCTGCGCCAGCTCTGCCACCCGTAGCTTGGCATCAGCGGGCTCCGTACGACGCATAATGTCCGCAGCTTTGGCTTGGTAGAGCTGCGTGAGCGACTCCCCAAGTGCCAGATGCGAGCCCATGGTGTTTTCACCCAGATCGATCGCTCGCTGCAGATGACTGACGGCAGACTCGAACTCCTGAAGTGCCAAATAGCCCTGTCCCAGCGCACTCTCAATCGTGCCATGCAAGAACGGATCGGACTCTGTAAGCTGTCCTTGCAGCTTGTGCAAGCGGCTGCGAACCACTTCATAGTCTCGTCGCAGATCATGCGGCGGAAGGCTGTACGCGACCCGCAGAAACAGCTTCATCTCGGTCACACTCTGTCCCAGCTGTGAGGCCAGTCGCTCCTGTTCCGCAGCCTGAACTTCTGCCCGCTTCCGCTGCGCGCGCGCTTGTCCCCACATCGTCAAGACCGTAAAGACCGCCAGCAGCACCACCACTCCTACTGCGAACGGAGCCCGGTGTCGCGCCGCCAGCCTCCGCAGCTTGTACAGCGTCGTTGCAGGCCGCGCCAAGATCGGCTCGCCGCGCAGATACCGACCAAGATCTTCTGCCAGAGCTTGCGCAGAGTCGTAGCGATGCGCCGGCTCTTTGCGCAGACACTTGTGGGCAATCACCTCCAGATCGATCGGGATTCCGGATTCCTTTTGACGAAGCAGCGTCGGGTCTTGATGCAGCACTGCCATCAGCAAGTCCACTTCGTTTTCAGCCTCGAACGGAGGCTTCCCACAGAGCAGCTCATACAGCATCGCCCCCAGACTGTAGACATCCGCCCGCCTATCCAGATGTCGTGCCTGACCACGCGCTTGCTCCGGCGCCATGTAGTGCGGAGTGCCCATGATCACGCCGGTCTGCGTCAGCCGCTGCGGACCCAAAGAGTCGCGTGCCAGCCCAAAGTCCATCAACACTGGCCGCAGTCCTCCCGCTCCTTGCGAAGCCGAGTCCGCGACCGATTCACAGACCATGACATTGGCCGGCTCAAGCTCACCACCGACGAAGATGAGCTGACTCCTTCCCTTCGATCGAGTCACAAGCAGAGGGAAGTCCTGCCGCCTAGGAATGTCGTCAGACTTGAACGCAGCGCCGGTCTGTGAATACGGTATCGCCACATGATGTTGCGACAATCCTTGCCAGCGCCGCGAGTCCGCACTTCGACGCGTCTCCACCGACTACTGGCCGCCTGGTTGACCTTCTGTTCAAAGCGGACGTGGCTGCCGCTGTTGCTTCTGTTCGGACTGTGGATTGCGGCGATCATTCCGACCCTGCGCTTGGAGCTTCATACCGACATGGCAGAGCTGCTTCCCGACGAGCATCCCGCCGTCGTGGCGCTGCGTCGGCTGGCCGGTAGACAGAAGGCCTCCACCAACCTTGCGCTGCTGTTTGAGAGTCCCGATCCTGCTGCCAACTTGCGCTTTGCAGCGGCCATAAAACCAGCGCTCGAACGGCTGGTTCCGCAGGTGTTCAGTGACATCGAATGGAGTCCTGATCGCTCGGTTCCGGACTACACCGCGCGCTGGAAGTGGCTCTATGTGGACAAGGAAGATCTCGACGCTGCCGAGCAGCTGCTCGACCGCATTGCCGCCAGTCGCTCCTCGCCGCTGATGATCGATCTAGAAGGTGATGCAGAGGAAGAGCTGAAAAGACTGCGGGCGCGGCTGGATGAAAAGATTCCGGCCACTGCCAGCACGAGCTCCGCGATTCCGAAAGGAGGCTCAGGAACGACTCCTACACCAGCAGTTCCTGTCGCTTCACCACGCGATCATTTCATCGGACAGGAAGGCGGAAAGCACTCCTTAGGAGTCATGCTCTGGCGACGGGGAGATGGTCTGGCCAGTCTTGGTGATCGCGAGTCCGTGGCAGCAGTCCGGGCCGCCGTTGCGCAGCTTGCACCGACTTCCTTTCATCCGCAGATGACTGTCCTTTTGTCAGGTCCAATTGCGATGGCGCTCGATGAACACGATGCGATCCGCAGTGATCTGACGCTCGCAACAGCGGTGTGTACCAGTCTGGTGCTGCTAGTGATCTTCTTGCATTTTCGTCGCTGGGCGCTGCTCTGGGTGATTGGTGCACCGGCGGTTCTGGGACTGTTTCTGGCGCTCGCGCTGGCGCAGCTCTCCATTCACTACTTAAATGCGAATACTGCATTCCTCATATCGATCATTCTTGGCAATGGCATCAACACGCCGATCATTCTGCTCGCTCGTTATGGAGAAGAGCGCCGCGCGGGTGTAGGAGTCGAGAGCGCCCTCTTGACCGCGATGACCTCGACGCTGGCTGCCACCGCTACCGCTACCGCAGGAGCCAGCATTGCGTACGGATCGCTCCTCTTTACCAGCTTCCGAGGCTTCAATCAGTTCGGCTTGGTTGGGGGTGCCGGCATGCTGCTGGTGTGGCTGGTGACGTTCCTGTTGGTGCCCCCGATGGTGCTGTTTGGGGAGAGAGTCCGACCCGGCTGCATGACTCCCAAGCCGAGTCTCCTTGGGACTCCTTTTCGGGGGCTGGCGGCTCTCTGTATCCGTCGCCCAGCAGTGACATTGCTGATCGCAGGAGGACTCCTACTGGCAGTCCTTCCTTCCTTGCGAACCTATCTGCATGATCCGGTGGAGTGGAACTTTGCCAACCTGCGCAACAAAGAGACAGAGACGCAGCGCAGCTGGGCCAAGATGTATGCGATTGGAATGGGCAATGTCGGCGCCGGTCACATCGCTACTGATGCCGTGCTGCTCGTCGATGATCCCGCGCAAGCAGAAGCGGTAGCAGAGGCTCTCCGCAGCAAAGATCGCGCCCTTCCTCCGCAGCGGCACATCATCAAAGAAGTTCGGACTCTCCGCACATTCCTTCCCAACCAGCAGGAAGCCAAGCTGGCGATCTTGACGCGACTGCGCCAGAAAATCGACAAGCACAGACACCTTCTCAGCGACGGTGAATGGCAAGAACTGGAGCCCTTCCGTCCCCCCGATCACCTGCGCCTCCTGACAGTGAATGATCTGCCAACCAGAGTCCTGGAGAGCTTCACAGAAGTCGATGGACAGCGTGGCCGTCTCATCGGTGTCGATGCCGAGAACTTTCAGGACTGGGATGGCCACGATCTGCTGCGACTTGCGGAAGCCCTGCGCGTAGAGGCTCTGGGAAAGACCTGGGTGGCTGCATCTACCGGCACAGTCTTTGGCGGAATGATCGAAGCGATCGTACATGATGGTCCGCGCGTGACCTTGGCCGCACTGCTAGGAGTCTCTCTGCTGGCACTCTGTTCGTTCGGACTGCGCGGCAGTCTGCCAGTCCTCTCGTCGCTGCTTCTTGGTCTTGGCTGGCTCGGTGGGCTTCTGTGTCTGCTCAAGCTCAAGCTCAACTTCGTGAACTTTGTGGCACTCCCGATCACGCTGGGAGTCGGCATGGACTACGCATCGAACATCTGGTCCCGCTTCGGCAAGGAAGATCGCCCAGACATCGTTGCGGTCATTGGGGATACAGGTACTGCAGTGGCGCTGTGTTCCTTGACCACCATCATCGGATACAGCTCGCTACTCTTGGCCAACAACCGTGCGCTCCAGACCTTCGGAATGATCGCGGATTTGGGCGAGCTGACGTGTCTCTTGGCGGCGCTGTTGGTGTTACCAGCTTGGGTCCGTCTGCGTCGAAAAACCGTCGCCAAGCAGTGACTCTCTTCCACGAAAGCATCGCCGTTAGGACAGTCCGGCGCGCGGTGTCAAATCGGTGCGAACGTAGTTGCGCAAGCGCTGCGTTAGCTGATCGATCGCTACGAAATCCGCAGCATCCAGCTCGTGCCGGGGACAGGTCGCACAGATCGGAATGTCACTCACTTCATTGTGAAGGTGTGCATCCCGCAGCTTGCGCATCGGCGGCCCATTCCAGATGTCGTTTAGCGACTGCTGACTGAAGTTCCCAAGCACATTCTGTTTCTCAAATACATTGGCGCAGGGAACCACCGTTCCGTCCCACAGAATGGTCAGCTCACTCCACAGCAATCGACAAGGCGACGTGAGCTGCGGAGGCCGTTTGTAGGCCTTCCCAAGCTGCACTTGACCCGCCCAGTCTCGCGCCGTCTTGATCATCACCTGCCCCTCCCAATCTTTGGCGAACTGCTCGATCTCATGACGATTCTCCTCGATGACGATCAGCTGAACCACCACTGTGGTGTGATTGGGAAGCTGTCTCTTCAGCGCAAAAAACTCGCGGACGTTGTGAACAGTGGTCGCAAAGTCGCCCCCCACCCGAATGCGTTCGTAGGTATCCGGAGTCGCCCCATCCATCGAGATCACCAAGAAGTCGAGTCCACTCTCGAGCAGCACGCGACCTTTCCGTTGATCAAGGTAGGTTGCATTGGTTGACAGGCCCATTCCGACGCCACGCGAGCGTCCATAACGAATGAAGTCACCAATCCGACCGTGAAACAGAGACTCTCCCAAGTGATGCAGATATGCGAACTCCAAAAACGGTGCCGCCTCATCAATGATCTTGCGAAACAGCTCTGGCTTCATGTAGCCGACCGCGCGCTTCATCTTTGCATGCGGACACATCGGACAGGCCAGGTTGCAGTAGTTGGTCAGCTCTATTTTGAAGTGCGCCGGCCAGCCTTTCACAGTGCGGTGATGCCGTTCCAGATCGGAAACCAGCGTCTGACGATTGCGTCGCCAGAGCGCCGCCAGCTCTGCGGCAGAGTACTCCTCGTCACACTGTGCGAAGCCAGGCGATGTGCTGATGGAACTTGGGTTCATGAGGCCGACGAGTGCATCAGGAACTCTCCGAAAGCCTCATCGAGAATCGCTACTCCTTCCAGTGCTTGCTCGCGCGTGATCACCAGCGGAGGATTGATCCGCACTCTGGGAGAGTAGCTCATCGTTAAGAGTCCTCGACGCAGACACAGCTGAAAGATCTGTTCACACTGCGACTTGGGAAGTGGTATTCGCGACTTCTTGTCACGCACCAGCTCGAACGCAAGCAGCAGTCCTTTTCCGCGCACTTCATCCACAAAGGGATACTTGTCCGCAAGACTCTGTAGCGCTTGGCGCAGCTCCTCACCAACCAGGGCCGCATGATCAGAGAGCTTTTCCTCGACGATAACTCGCGTCACAGCATCAGCCGCAGCAGTTGCCAGCGGACCACTTCCGTACGATGAAGAGGAAAACGAAGGACGTGACCAGGGGTCCGATTGGGCAATCTCTTTGGTCGACAAAAGTCCACTCACTGGGAATCCGGAACCGACTCCCTTTCCGAACGTAATGATGTCGGAAGTGATGGCAAAGTGCTGCTGTCCCCACAGCTGTCCGGTGCGACCAAAGCCGGTGATCATCTCATCACAGATCAGCAGCGCACCGCACTCTCTGGCAAGCTCCTGAATCGCCCCCAGCCAGCCCACAGGAGGAATCACATTCCCGGCTGTTCCTTGGATCGGCTCGACGACAATCGCGGCCAGACTGCCAGTACTCTGCATCTTGAGAGTCTGGCGCGTAAACTCCACACAGTGCAGTCCGCAGCTCGCAGGAGACAGCGCAAACGGACAGCGATAACAGTCCGGATAGGGCGCAAGAATCTGTCCCGGAGCAAGGGGTCCCAGCCCATGCTTGAACTCACTTCCCATCAGCCCGAGGACTCCCGCAGTCTTGCCGTGAAAAGCCCCCCAAAACGACAGAATCTCAAACTTTCCCGTGTACGCTCGCGCAAGCCGGAGTGCACTCTCAACGGCCTCTGCTCCTCCCGAATACAGTTGGGTTTGACAGAGTTCAGGACTCGGCGCGTTGTCGGCAATTCGCTTGAGCAGGCGCACCCGCGCAGCAGTTGTAAAGCTACCAGCAGTCAGCTTGGCAGACTGTTCCGCCAGGGCCTGCTGCAGCGCCGGATGTCCATGTCCCAAAGACGCCACTCCGATGCCCGCCACAAAGTCGAGATAGGTATTCCCATCCACGTCGGTGAGCAGCGCTCCGGAACCAGACTCCATGGCAACTCCCGAGAGCTGGGAAATGGACTGCGTACCAGGAGCCAAAAACGGTGCTTCCTCTGCTCGCAGCGCTCGGGAGTTTGGACCAGGAATCTCTGTTCGCAGACGCGCAAACAGTCGTTCCTTTGGGATGAGCTGCCGATGCGATGGCTGACTCAAGCTCTGTTCCATGCGCTGGCTCGATATGATCTCGTCACGGATTTGAAAAGGGAATCGTCCAAAGTGAACGGGTCGAGCACAGTATCATAGGTTTTCCGCTCGCCTTCCCTTCGCAAGCAAGGACCCGCATTCCTCGACGGAAACAAGGAAGTGAAGTGTGGCCGGCTTCAGATCTCGGTGCAGGATTCCTTGGCTGTGGGCGCTGTGGACAGCCAGAGCGATCTGCTGAACCAGCAAGACTTTCTGTTCCAGGCTTAGCTTGCGCAGCGCCAGGTGAAGCGGCTGGCCGTCGATGTACTCCATCGCAATGTACGGCTGACCTTGAAACTCCCCGACCTCGAACACCTTGCAGATGTGGTTGTGATCGAGTCGCGCTTGCGCCCGCGCTTCCTGCATCAGTCGATCCGCAGCGTCGGCACTGGGAACCCGCAGGAACTTGAGCGCCACCAGTCTTCCCAGCTTGCGATCACGCGCCAGAAATACCGTTCCCATTCCACCTTGTCCCAGCGGACGAACGATCTCGTAACGATCCCAGGTCTTGAGTGGATCAGGAATGGCACCGGGCGGCGCAACAAATGCCAAGTCCGATGACCCGGCTCGTACAGACATCCCTCTGCGATCCATCGTCGGAGCACGCGCCGGATCAAGAGTCGGTGCCGTAGCATCGTCTCGTTTCTGCGCGGCAACAGACGGCGTATCAAGGTCAGCTTCCTGAGGGTCCGGAGTGCGCCCCCCTACGTCAGCACCAGAAGTCGGTTTGGCCATAGGAACATGATCACACAGGTCGCTACGGATAGGCCAGTCGATACGCAGCGACGGCGACGGCCAGCCACGCGCCCAGGAAACACAGACCCCCAAGCGGAGTAATCGCGCCCAGCCAGCGGACTCCCGACAGCGCCAAGACATACAGCGATCCAGAGAACAACACCGTACCCAGCACAGACAGGACTCCGGCCCAGCGCACTGTCGGACTCAGTGGCAACATCCCGATAAGACAGAGCAGCAGCGCGTGGTACATCTGATAGCGCACGCCGACCTCGAAGATGGTGAGTAGATCGGGCGGCAGCTTCTGTTTCAGCGCATGCGCACCGAAGGCTCCTCCCGCGACCGATACAAAGCCAGACAGCGCGCCGACCATCAACCACGGACTCGGATTCACACTCATGGTCGCGCAGCATATCACCAGAATTGGGGCTGGAGACTTGCGACTCGGCCTCAACTCCAAGATACGAAGCAGGGTTTAGGAGCCGAACTCAGCGACGACGCCCTGCACTTCTTTGATGAACTGTTCACGGTGCTGACGCTCGAACTCCTGCCAAGTACAGAGACTGCGCGGGTCACGGACTCGATCGATAAACAGCGTCGCATCCAGGTGATCCACTTCGTGCTGAAACGTCCCCGCCGAGATACCGCGCGTCACAAAATCGAGCGCTTGTCCGTGACGATCCCAGGCCTGCACTTGCAGCTCACAGAAGCGATCGACCCGTCCGCGTAGATTGGGAACCGACAGACAGCCCTCGAAGTTGCTGAACGTACGCGTCGTCAGCGGCGTCAGCACCGGATTCACCAGCACCGTGAGCGGAATCTTTGGCTTATACGGATAGCGCGGATTTTGGCCGACCTCGATCACGCACACCCGCACGCTCTCGTAGACCTGCGGCGCGGCCAGCCCCGCTCCGTCCGCGTCGTGCATCGTCGCGATCAGGTCATCAATCAGCTGCTGACCCCACGGCGACAGCAGCTCGTCACGACTGAGCGGCCGCGCCACCTGCCGAAGCACCGGGTGACCAATCTGAGCAATCTTTCGCAGTGTCATCAGGATGTTTTACCACGCCGTCGGAAACGCCGGACTCTGTTATGGTGAAAGCTCCCGATGACGGCGCGTGACTTCGCTAGCAAGCAGCTCCTCTCGCTCTCTCTTTCGCAGGTTCACAGCCTCGGGGACAGCACGCCGCGCGCGGTGACGTGGCACAACCTTCTGCAGCGTCTTGGCCTGCCGCTGCCGCTGGTCCTGGTACACGATCTGGGACTGCTGCTCTCGACGCCGGCACAGCACTTGCGCTTCGGGCAAGACCAGGAGCCACTCGCCGGACAAGAGATCGCAAAGCCCTATCGCGAGCTCTTGCAGACGCTTTCGTCCGCCGAGCCACTCGAGCAGATCGCTTCGCTTCATCCCAGCGATGAGCTGATCGCGGTCCTTCTGTACAAGCTGCTCGGTCCGCTTGCGCCTCGGCTGCCGTCGTATTCTCCGGTTGCCGTCGAGCTTCCCACCACCGAGCTGTCTTCGACGCTGTCACCGCTTTCTCCCGTTGAGCAGAGCCGCGAGCTGAAGCGTCTCGCTGCCTTTCTGCAAGGCCTTGTCGCGCAGACGGTGACGCTGACCATTCGTGTTGAGCTTCTCGACGCCCAAGCGGTGCGGCTGCTGTCGATGCAAGAGAGCGGATCAGGCCTTTTGTCACGGGCCCGCGACGATCAGATCGATCTGCTCGAGCTGCAAGCCCTGCTCGAAGCCGACGAGCTACGCGACACTGTGCGCTTTTCCCTCGATCTTCTGCCGTCGGTGCTCGAGGCCCAGCACATCAGCGGCGCGCAGAGCTATCCGACCGGTGGCTACGCCGGACTGCTCAACCGAGGCTCGCTCGATGCGCTGCTGCCCAGTGAGCTGGCCAGCGACGACGATCTCTTCCACACCCGCTTTGCCCTGTCCGAGCTTCTATACCTCGGTCGCGAGCGTCAGGTGGAGGCGCCGCATCCCCTACACTGTGTGCTGATCGATAGCTCACCGTCGATGCGGGGCCTGCGTCAGGTGTTTGCGCGTGGACTTGCTCTGTCACTGTGTCAGCGGCTCTTGCGCTCGCAATTGCCGGTTCAAGTTCGCTTCTTCGACGGAAGACTGCATGATGCCATCCGCGCCGATCGATCACCGCGACGGCTCCTGCCGTATCTGCTCGGCTTTCGCAGTGGTCGAGGCCGCAACTATGCCCGGGTGTTTCGCGATCTGCTGCGCGAGCTATCGTCGCTGTGTGCCCGTCAGAAGACCCGCGTCACGCTGTACCTTGTCACCCACGCCGAGTGTCACATTCCCATCGAGCTTGTCACGGCACTGCGGCGGCTGGCGGTCCTCCACGCGGTGTTTGTGCGCCCGTCGTCGAGTCTGCACCTCGACTATCTGCCACTGCTGCAGCGCTATCACGTCATCAGCGATGAGGCGCTGCGCACCGAGTCGGTCCGAAAGAAACAAGCGCTCGCGATCTTGCAGCAAGTGGACCCGCGTTAGTCGCACTTTGCACTCCCACTGCGGGACAAGTTTTGGCATATGCTGCCGCCCATGCGCACTCACCGGTTGCTCTCTCTGTCGCCGTTTCCGTCGCTGATTCGCGCTGCACTGCTTGCTGCGCTGCCAGTCACCGTCTCTTGCACCGACTATGTTGGACTCACACCGCTTCCGGAGCCGCCGCTTCGGGAGGGCTGCAATCCACTCGGAGGTGGCCCCGGAGAAGACTGTCTGACACCCTTCCCATCGGACTACTACCGACGGCCTGATGCCAGCGGTGCGCAGCGACTGACCTTCCCAATGGGAGTCCTGCCTACGACCCTCAAAGGCGTTGCGCTCGATCCTCAGCTGTGGGCCCGTCGCGACGGATTTAGTCCCGCGACCCCGCTGATTGTTTACTTCCCCGGCAACCTCGATGGCAGCACGCTGCCGACGCCGACTCGCAGTGAAGACTCGCTCAAGCTGACCTCGCCGGTGCAGCTCATCTCTGTCCGTACCGGCCAGCGAGTCCCCCTGTTTGCCGAGCTGGATCGCAACGTCAGCGCCGGAGAGCGGCAGGCCCTGATCATCCATCCGCAGATCCGTCTGGAACCGCAGTCGCGCTATGTCGTCGCGATCGCGGGGCTTACGACCAAGGACGGTCAAGCGGTCGCGCCACTTGCTGGTTTTGCGGCCATTCGCAGTGGCGATGTCGAGCCGGGAGGAGTCCGATCTACCGTCGCTGCGCGCTACGAAGAGCTGTTCAAGCTGCTGGAGCGCGCGGGACTGCCGAAACAGAGTCTGCAGCTGGCCTGGGACTTCACGACCGGCGATGATGCGAAGCTCACCGGGCCGCTGTTGCAGATGCGGGATGCCGCGCTTGCAAAGCTCGCACCGACGGACCCGCCGACGCCACCGGAGCCTCTGCTGGCGATCGACAAAGTGGAGAATGCCCCACGCGATCCGCTGCTGCGCCAAGTGATCGGCACATTCCGATCGTCATCCTTTCTGACCGATGACAAGAACGGACGCCTCAGCCGAGACGAAACCGGTCAGCCTAAGCTGCGCGGCTATGGTCGCTTCCCCCTCGTCGTTCACATTCCCAAGTGCGTTCAGACTGCCACCGGCCCGGTTCCGGTCATGATCTACGGACACGGTCTGTTCGGTGGGGCGCTCGGCGAGATGGACTCTTCCTATCAGCGCGAGATCGTCAATCGACTGTGCATGGTTCAGGTCGGCAGCGACTGGATCGGACTCTCGGAAGCAGACTCGCGCTACGTCGCCACCGAGGTGATGTCGGACTTTGGCAAGCTGGCCCAGATCACCGAGCGACTCGAGCAAGCCCACGTCAACTTCAGCGTGCTGGCGCGGCTCATCAAAGACGGCTCGTTGGCCCAGCTTCCCGAGCTTCGCGTAAACGGCAGAGTGATCATCGACTCGAGCCAGGTCTACTACTACGGAATTTCCAACGGCGGCGTGCAGGGTCTGACGTTCCTCGCGCTCTCTCCCGATGTGAAGCGTGGAGCGCTCACTGTGCCCGGCGGATTTTGGAACGTCATGATGTGGCGCAGCGCCAACTTCCAGCAGCTCCTGCCGCTGCTGTCCGCGTCGTATGCCGATCCGCTCGATCGCCAGCTGCTGATCGCGCTGAGTCAGTCGCTGTGGGACACCACCGATCCGGCGACGTATGCACCCTATATTGTCAAAGCGCCTCTGCCCGGGGTGGGTGGTGCCAAGCAAGTCCTGTATCAGGAGGGAATCGGTGACGCCCAAGTTCCCAACCTGACGACGCGGATGATCGTACGAACGATGGGAATTCCGCTGCTAAATCAGCCCGTCGATGCGGTGTGGGGAATTCCGCCCGCGAGCGGTCCCTTGCCCTCTGCGTATGTCCAGTTTGATATCGGACAGAGTCCTCGCCCGGGAGACGACAACACGCCGCCCATGAACAACCCCGTACACGAAGCGATCCGTCGCCTCGAGTCCGCCAAACAGCAGCTGCAAGGATTCCTAAAAGACGGCGGTGTCATCACAGACACCTGCGGCGGCAAGCCTTGCGTGTTCCCCTCCAAGTAAGCCAGTGGAGAGCACGCAAGAGCAGCTCTGTTCATCGGTGAATGAGCGGTAGTTGACCAAGCAACAAAGTGTTTGCTTGCGCAAAGACTTTGCTACAAGCCCCTGCGGAGGGGCCGTGGACTGGGGAGCCGCTAGATATCTTTGAGGATCTCGGCCCGCTTGGTGGCGTATTCCTGATCGTCGATCAGGCCCTCTTCCTTCAGCATCTTCAGCTTCTTGAGCCGATCTTGAAGGCTGGGCTGCGCCGGAGCCGCCGGTTGAGCCGGAGCTGCTGGCTGCGCCGGAGCTGCTTCAGCCGGGCGGGTCGACTGCGCGAACATATTCGCCATCGCCATGCCGACGCCAAGACCAGCCCCAGCGAGCAGGCCACCGCCGCCGCCACCATCGCCACCACCACGTGACATGCCGTCGCCAGCGCCCATCATTGCCTTGCCAGCGGCGAACTGCTGATAACCACCGAGTCCGCCGGCCATCCGAATCTGCGCCGCGTCCTTGTACATGGTCTTGAGCGTCTGCTCGTCCTCTTCCTTGATCGAGACGACGAAGTTACCGAGCCGAACCACCCGCATGCCGTAGCTCTGCATGTGGGGCTTCAGCCCCTCGATCACCTCGGCCTCAATCTCCTCGGTGAGCGCGCCCGACGTGATGTTGAGCAGCGGCAGCTGCTTGGTGACGAGCAGCTTGGCAATCCGATCCCGAATCGTCTTGAGCAGCAGCTGCCGGAACCAGCCGACGAACTCCTCGTCGTTGGCCCACGAGCGCTGCCCGAAAAACGAGATCACCTGCGTCGGGTCCGTGGCTTGCAGCGAGTACTCACCGTGGACCATGACGCCGATCGCAAGACCACTCTTGGGATCTTCGACATCACCGATGCGACCGCCGAACTTGAAGCCGGCAACCTCGCGGATGGTGATGAACCAGACCTCGGCTTTGAAGACGTTGCCGCCGGTGAACTTATCGACGATCTGGTTGAGGAACATGATGTTGGACGACTCGAGCGTGTGACGCCCAGGTCCAATCTGGCCGACGAACTGGCCGTCCTTAAAGAACAGCGCAACCTCATCGGTGCCCACCGTCAGCTGCGCCTTGTTCGGGATTGTGGGATCGGGGTGCTTGTAGACAAGCATGCCCTTTGCGCTGTCAGGGCGAGCAATCGCTAGCTCACGAACGCCACCCTTGACGAAATCCATTAGACCCATCGATGCCTCCTGGTGTGAGCCGAGTCCGCTGTAGGCGGTGCTCAGCCGTCAGAACCAAAATGGTTGCGACTCGGAATATTGAGTATCGATCATAGGTACCGGCTATCCAGTGCGCAAGGCGCAGAGTGCGTGATACTCTCTGGACTGATGCGAAAGTCGTGCGCCTTTGCACCCAGCTTCCGCAGAGCATCGCCAACCCACTGAAATCTCTGGTAGATTGGAATGCCGCTTAAGCGAGGAGTCGATCGGTCCATGAAAAAGGTGATTCGCGTTGTCGCAGCCGTCCTTGAGCGTGAGGGACGGTACCTCATTACCCAGCGTCGGGAATCGGCGGTGCTGCCGCTGCAGTGGGAGTTCCCCGGCGGCAAGGTCGAGGCAGGCGAAAACGATGAAGACGCGCTCCGCCGCGAGCTGAGTGAGCGTCTCGATGCCGACTTCGAGATTGGCAAGAAGATCGGCGAGAAGCACCACATCTACGACGGCTACGAGGTCATCTTGGCCCTCTACGCCGCCAAGCTGATCCATGGTCGACCGATGCGCGCCAAGCGGGTCCGGGATTTCCGCTGGGTCGCTTCGTCGGAGTTCGGTCAGTACCAGTTCCCCGATGCCGACCAGAGGACGATGGATCAGCTCCTCGGCATCCGTCGCTAGCACACCGCCGCTCGTCAGCGGGCCCTCTCTTTCGGTAGCATTCCTTTCATGAAACCGGTTGTTCTGATTGTGCTCGATGGCCTGGGCCACCGTGAGCAGATTGACGCCAACGCCGTTGAGCTAGCCCACAAGACCACCTGGCCCCGTCTGCTCTCGCGCTATCCGACGACGCTGCTGCACTGCTCGGGGCTGGCAGTCGGGCTTCCCGATGGGCAGATGGGCAACTCCGAGGTCGGACATACCATCCTCGGTGGCGGTCGCATCGTCTACCAAGACTTGGTACGCATCAGCAAGTCGATCTCCGACGGAGATTTCTTTTCAAATCCAGAGCTGGTGGCAGCGGTGGAAGCGGTCAAAGCCTCGGGCGGGACACTGCATCTCCTCGGGTTGACCTCACCGGGCGGCATTCACTCGACGCTGGAACATGGCTATGCGGTGGTCGAGCTGGCCCAGCGACGCGGCCTCTCACGGGTGGCTTGGCACGCTTTTCTCGACGGACGAGATACCCCACCACAGTCGGCGGCTGGTTATCTCCGTGACGTGCAAGCCAAGCTCGACGAGCTTGGGGTAGGAAAGATCGCCTCGATAGTCGGTCGGTTTTACGCCATGGACCGCGACAACCGCTGGGAGCGAGTGTCTCGCGGCTATCGTCTGCTGGTTCGCGGTGAAGGTCGGCCCGAGCCCGCCTGCGAGGGTGCCGTAGCTGCTGTCACGGCCGCGTATGCCCGTGGCGAAAACGACGAGTTCATCCAGCCAATTGTTCTTACCGACGGTGGAAGAGCGGTTGCCACCATCCGTGACGGCGATGCGGTGGTGTTCTGGAACTATCGCGCCGATCGCGCCCGGGAAATCAGTCGTGCGCTCACCGAGGACAAGTTCGACGCCTTCGACCGTGGCAAGCCGCCACAGCTGGCCCGTTACGTATGTATGACTCAGTACGATGCCAAGCTGGGCCTGCCGACCGCATTCGCCCCCCAGTCACTGCGCAACAACCTCGGCGAGTGTCTGGCCAGCCTCGGGCATAAGCAGTTTCGCACCGCTGAGACGGAAAAGTACGCACACGTCACCTTCTTCTTTAACGGCGGCATCGAGGCGCCCTATCCGCACGAAGATCGACGGCTGGTGCCGTCACGACGCGACATCGCGACCTACGATCTGGCTCCGGCCATGAGTGCTGTCGAGGTTACCGACGGTGCCGTCGCCGCCATCGCCAGCCAGCAGTACGCCTTTGTCCTGATCAACTTCGCCAACCCCGACATGGTTGGCCACACCGGCATCCTTCCCGCAGCCATCCACGCCGTCGAAACCATCGATCAGTGCCTGGAACGCATCGTCGACGCAGCCATCAAGACCGGCGCCGCCGTGCTGATCACCGCCGACCACGGCAACTGCGAGCAGATGATCGATCCAGAGACGGGACAGCCGCATACCGCGCACACGACCAATCCGGTGCCATTTGTTCTCGTCGACGAGTCGCGACGAGGTCAGCGGCTCCGTGAGGGTGGACTGGCCGACGTAGCGCCGACGATTTTGACCATCATGGGGTTGCCGATACCCGCCGAGATGACCGGCAAGTCGCTGCTGATCACCGAGCCCGGCTAACGAGTGGCGTTCGCCAGCACCCGCGCCAGCGTCGGTCCGACGGCATCACAGAGCAGCCCGAGCAGTGTCCTCTCATCGGGATTGGCCTGATGTTGCGGATCAACCGGCCGCAGGTAGGCGATCAAGCGCCCCTGTTTGCCCGGCGACACCACCGGATATCCCGCCGTGTCCGTCGCTGCATCCTTCGACACGTCCAGCCGCAGGGCAACGCCGAGCTGCTGTGCAAACTCGGTGATCACGCCTTCCAGCTCTGCCACCGTCTGGACCTGCTCAAGACGTGGGCCCAGCGATTCCAGCTGTGCCAGCAACATGCGAGTCCGCCGTCGCCGTGTCAGCGCCCCAAGCAGCCCCTGCGGGCCGCCGCGCAGATAGCCAAACCAGTAGCTGAGCAGCAGCGCAAAGCCGAGCGCAACCAGCAGACCTACCCGCGACCACAGCGGCCCACCAAGTAGCATCACCAGCGACAGGCCCGAGAAGACCAGACACGCCGCGTACAGCAGCAGCACCGCCCGTCGGACCGGCAGCCCTTTGAGCAGCAGCCGATGATGGACATGATCGCGATCGGCTTGCATCACCGGACGCCCCGACAGAAAGCGCCGCGAAATGGTAAGCCCGGTATCCAGCAGCGGCAGACCCAGCGCCACCACCGGAAACACCACCAACACCGCCGTCGCTGCCTTGCGCACCGACCAGATCGAGGTCGTCGCCAGCAGATACCCGAGGAACAGGCTCCCCGAGTCGCCCATGAAGATCGAGGCCGGGTTGAAGTTGTAGCGCAGAAAGCCAAGCGTCGCGCCCGCCAGCGAGCCCGCCAAAAACGCCAGCAGCACATCACCGCGCAGCAGCGCCGCGACCGTCGTTGTCCCGAGTGCAATGATCGCCACCCCTGACGCCAATCCGTCGAGCCCGTCGATCAGGTTGACGGCATTGACCACTCCAACGATCCACGCCACCGTCACCAGCGCTGACAAAAGCTGTGAAAGCTCGATCGGCCCCGTCGGGCCATTGGTTCCCAGGACGCGCAGTCCCTGCCAATAGAGCAGCAGTGCGACGCAGATCTCGACCAGCAGCTTCGGCAGCGCGCGCAGACCCCGCAGATCGTCGACGATCCCCAGCAGCAAGATCGGCACTCCACCGAGCAAGATCGCCAGCACCGGCGAGCCTGGCTGGAACGTCGCCCGCGCCACCACACTCCCCGACCACCACAGCCCAGCGACGGCAATGTAAAACGCCACCGCGATCGCGACCCCACCGAGGCGTGGCACCTGCGACGGACGCAGCAGCTTGCGCGCCGAGAACGGATCGAGCGCCCGCAGCCACAGCGCCATCCGACCGGCCAGCGGTGTCAGAAACAGCGACAGCAGCAGCGAGAGCAGCAGCCCTAGCCCGACCGCTCGCATGCTCCCTCCCGCAGCACCGACTCAAGAACCCGCGCATGGGCAGCCATCGCCAGCGGACGATCGAAGCGTGTCTCGGCCAGTTGTCGGGCCAGCTGCGACATTCTTTGCCAGCGCGCCGGGTCTTGCTGAATCGCCACCAGGCCCGCAAAGAGCCCCACGCCATCGCCGTTCCGCACCGCCACGCCCAGATCGTGCTGTTGCAGCAGCGCTGGAATCCGCCCTCGATCGGGTCCGATGTACGCCAGCGGTCGCCCTGCCGCCAGCAGCCCGTAGAGCTTGCTCGGTGCCAGAAGACCCTGCATCTCTGCCTTCACCGAGATCAGACCGACATCGCCCGCTGCCAGCACCTCGCCGAGCTTTGACCGGGCCTGCGGTGGCAAGGCGTGGACATAGGGCTGCATCTTCGACGGAATACGAGCCCACAGCCGCGCTTTTTCGTCGCCATCGCCAACAAACAGCCAGTGCAGCGGTGGAACAGTCAGGTCCGCCTGCGCCTGCACCTCGAGCGCTTGCACGATGGTGTCGAAGTCGTGACCTCGCCCGTGATTCCCGGCATAGCAGACGACAAACTCGTCGTGGAGGCCCAGCTCGGCGCGCAGAGCACTTGGCAGCTTTGGCCGCAGCGTGATCTCTCGACTGTCAGCAAAGTGATCGATGACCGCGAGCTGTGACGACCGTGCGCCCGTCGTGAGCAGTCGATCCGCCATTGCTTCATCGAGCGCGATGATGCGATCAGCCGAGCGGTACAGCTGCCTCGTGAGCAGCTCGAGGCCGCGATAGCCAGGCGAGCCCGCGCGCAGAAGGCCCATCGCGTCGAGCAAGTCGGGATACACATCCTGCACCCACAACACCAGACGAGCAGCGAACATTCGGCGGGCCCAAAGTCCGATCACACCAATCAGCGGCGGTGTCGTTAGCGCAACCACCACATCTGGACGAGGCAACCCCCGCAGCCGAAGCAGCGCCCGCGCCACAAACTGACCATATCTCGACAGTCTTCCGACGAGACGCCCGAGCTGCTCGATCCTGGTCGGCAGCGCAGAAACCGGCGGCGGTGCGTCCTCGACCGGAACCCGAACAATCCGCACCCCGTGGTGAACTTCGTCGAGCGGCAGCGTCCGCGTCGGCTCGGCCATTCGTCCGAGGTGAGGCTGGCGATACCGACCACTGCCACACAGCACCGTCACGTCGTGCCCGAGTCGCGTCAGATCCTCGGCCCAGTCGGTACACAGCTGTGCCGTCGCAGCGATGTCTGGATAGTAGAACTGGTTGAGGAGCAAGATGCGCATCGCAAAAAGAGAACTGACCTTCCCAGCGTAAGCCGAGTGCGGCGTCAGCGCAGCAAAAAAGCCGGCGTTTGCAGTCGCTAGCGCGGGGCCCGCTCGATGAGCCAGCGCACCGCCTGCGACTCCTCCGGTCGCACCGCGTAGCTCTCGTCGGCCTTCGCAAGCTGGAGCAGACAGCGACTGATGCGCGCTGGAACTGCCGCTGCACCGTCGGAAACCGCCGGCCACACCTCGCCCTCCCCCGGCAGATCAGCAAAGCCAACATCCCACGGCATCACGATCGCAATCCCTGTGCCCGCCGGATCAGCCACGAGCTTGGGCATCAGTGGATAGGGCTTTCGCGCCCGGCACGTAGTCAGCAGCGTGTCCACCAGGACGGCGGCTGTCTGCTGAGTCGGCATCGACGGTAGCTGGCCCACATCACGCAGGGTGGCAAGCGCACGCAGCCGCTCGGCTTCCAGGTCTTCAATCGTTGCCACTGTCGGTGGAGGTAGGTTGAGCTGACCGTCCAGATAGCGTCGCAGCGCTTCCCTCGGCGTCAGCCACAGCGGATCGAACACCTCGTGGCCATCAACTTTTACGTCACCATGCCGAGCCGTCGTCCAGTCCAGCGACAACAGGTAGCAGTGCGCATCGAAGCGCTTCGGCTCTGCCGACGGAGTGATCCAGTGAGCGAAACGAACCAAAGCAGAGACATCAGCGACGGCAAGTCCAGCTTCTTCGGCCAGCTCTCGGGCAGCGGCACAGCGACTTGGCCACTCGGGATCGGCCACAGCGTCAGCGGCATCGACGCGACCGCCAGGAAAGACATAGGCATTGGCCATGAAGCTGGCCCGCTGACTGCGCCGGACGAGCAGCACCGAAAAATCGGGTCCATCGTCGCTGAGCTGTGGTCGTAAGACCGCTGCCATGCCTGCTTTGCGAGGTTCGCTCATGCCCGGAACCGCTCGAACAGCTCACGAAGATCCGCTGGAATCTCCTGCGAGGAAAACGTGTTCATGTCGACGCAGACCGTGGTGATGGTGCAGGACACCGACAGCTTGCCGTCGCGATGCCGATAGCCGTCGTAGCGCATCACCAACGACCGATTGGTCAGCTTGCCCACCGTCACTTCGATGTCGAGCTGATCGCCGTACCGAAGCGGTGACTTGTAGTCCGTCTCGACGTGAACGGTCGGAAAGCCAATCCGCCGCTCGTCGAGCAGCTGGACATAACTGATGCCGGCGTCGTTAAAGAAGTCCTCGAAGGCTTCGTGGAAGTAGATGAAAAACTGCGGGTAATAGACGATCCCCGCGTGGTCGACATCCCCGAAGCGCACCTGGACGGAAGTACGGAAGCCCATCGTCGCGAAACGCTAGTGTTTATGTGCCGGTGCGACGAACTCTTTGGGCAGCTCAGAGCCTTCACCGAAGAAGAACTCCTCGCAGCGCTTGTGCAAAAAGTCGAACGCCTGCTGGGTGATGAGGTCGAGTCGATACTCGTTGATGAGCATCTTCGAGTGCTCCAGCCACGTCTGCCAGCCCTGCGCCGACACCTCGCGATAGAGCCGCTCGCCAAGTGCGTCGTCGAACGGAACGAAGTCGAGTCCAGGCAGTTCCTTGCCAAGCTTGCGACAGTTGACCATGCGTGCCATGTGCGTGTTCTCCTCGGGAATGTGCGTACGGTCCAGGGCTTGCGCCGAGCCCGTCTCGGGTGTTTGGAAGCGAGCATCTTAACGCGACCGCAGCGTTTGCATAGCCTGCGCGACGCCTGCGCCAACCGGAAAGCGCTTAGAAATCAGGCCAGCGACGATCTTTGCCGACAGCATGACCATTGGCACCCCAGCGCCCGGATGAGTCGATCCACCGACGCAAAACAAGTTCGCCAGGCCCGGCAGCTGATTCGGTGGTCGTCGGAAAGCCGCCATCCGCGACGAGGCTGCGGCACCGTAGATCGCCCCTCGGCTTGACGGAAACAGTCGAGCGAAGTCCTCGGGCGTGATCGCCGCTTCGGCCCCGACATGGCGACGATAATCAATGCCATGCCGGGTCAGCTTGTCGATGACGCGCTGCCGACAGGCCGACACCAGTGCATCGTCCCAAGCCGGTTGCTGCTTCGTCGTGCCGAGCGGTGGCAGCGCCGGAGCATTGGTCAAAAAGAACCAGCGCTGCGTCGCCTGCGCAAAGTCGGGACTGCACAAATAGATGGTCGGGTCCGTTGGTGGGCCGTGCGCTAGCTCGTCGAACTCATGGCGGTAATCTTGGGTAAAAAAGACATTGTGATGACACAGCGGCAGCTGCTTCGCATCGTCGGCCACAGCCAGGTGCAGACACGCCGACAGCGACGGTGGCAAGTGATCGTAGCGCTGACGCAGGCGATCGGCCACACGACTGCCGTCGAGCATTCGCTGATAGAGCTGCGACACATCACAGTTAGCGACGAACAAGTCCGCAGGCAGGCGCTCGCCCGACACCTCGGCGGCAAGGATGCGCTGGCCTTTCTTGTCGAGAACCAAGCGACTCACGTCGGCGCCATAGCGAATCCGTCCGCCCAGTCGCTCCAGCAGCTCGGCCAGCGCCGTCGCCACGCGGTACATTCCACCCGCGATGGAGTAGACGCCAAAGCCCTGCTCGACGTGAGGAATCACCGCCAGCGTCCCCGGCGCCACGAACGGATCGGCCCCCGAATAGGTGGCGTAGCGCGCAAACAACATCCGCAGCCGCTCGTCGGAAAAGAAGCGACTCAGCGCCTGCCACAGTGTCCGCCGCGCATCAATCCGCCACAGCCCGATCGCGTCGGAAAGCCGGTTCTGCAGCAGCAGTCCAAGCGGGTTGGTGGGAATCGGACTGAGCAGAAAGGGTCGCTCGACGGCTTGATAGATGCGCGCGGCGTGGCGACGGAAGCGCCCGTACTCAGCGGCGGCGTTGGCACCAATCACGCGACGAATCTCGTCTGCCGAGCGCGCCCATGCGGCCTCGCTGGGATTTCGTCCGTCGGGCGGCTCGTCATTGAACAAGTCAAGCTGCGTTCCGTCGGCAAAAAAATGTCGGCACAGCGGCTCGAGCGGCGTCAGCCGGATCAAGTCCGACCGAATCACTCCCGCCGAGGCACACAGCTCATCGAGCACCCACGGCAGCGTCAGCACACTCGGGCCAGCGTCGAACGGCTTTCCCCCGACGAGCACCTGTCGCATCTTGCCGCCCGGAGTCGCCGCCCGCTCCAGCACCGTGACGCCGTAGCCAAGTGTCCGCAGTCGAATCGCCGCGCTGAGTCCTCCGATGCCACCGCCGATGACGATGACCTCGGGCGCCGCCGTACGTTTGGTGAGAGCCGTGGACATGACAGGGCTTCGATGCCGGCTACTCAGCGCCGTGATGCAGCGTCAGCGTGCCGAAATAGCCATCTTTGCGCTGCATGGTTGGATTGAAGAACATCTTGTCGGACTTTTGCGGCCCGAACTGCACATCGAAGCGCAGCAGCAGCGTCGCCAGGAGCAGCCGCATCTCGAGCAGCGCAAAGCGCTTGCCAATGCACGGACGATGCCCGCCCCCAAAGCCAAGCAGCGAGTACGGCTTCGGCTTCTTTTGCCAAAACCGCAGCGGATCGAAGCGCAGCGGGTCCGCGAACACCTCCGGGTCACGACCGCTGAAGTAGGCGCTGTAGGTCACCCGGTCGCCCTTGCGGATGGTGTAGCCGGCGATCTCGATGTCGCGCAGCACTCCGCGCACGGCGAACGTCAGCGGCGGAAACAGCCGCTCCGTCTCCGTCAGCACCGCGTCGAGATATGGCGTCTCGGGAAGCTGCCCCGCCAGCACCGAATCCAGCGGAATCCCGGCCAGCTCTTGCCGCAGTCGCAGATACACCTGCGGATGGTCCCCAAGCGCCGCCAGCACCGACGTGAGCATGCTCGCCGTGGTGTCATAGCCGGCAAACAGAAACGCGAGCAGCTCTGCCACCAGCGCCTCGTCGGTCAGTCGCTCGCCATCTTCCCCTTCCGCGCCCATGAGCTGCGCCAGAAACGTCGGTGGCTCCGCTTCCCCCCGACGATACACCGCCAGCCGCGACTCGAGGTAGGACACCAGCCGCTGACGGGCTCGACTCGCCCGATAAAACGGCAGCCCCGGAATCCGCAGGTGAATCAGCGAAAACAGCCCCAGGCCCAGATCCTCGAACCAGTGCAAAAGCTGCGGCAGCGACTCGGACTCGGCCCCAAACAGCAGCGCCGCCACGACATGAAACGTCACCTGCTTGACCAGCGCCGCCAGATCGACCGGCGTCCCCAGCGGCAGCGCGTCGAGGTAGTGCTTCACGATCTTCGCCATCGCCGGCAGATACAGGTCATCGAGCTTGGCCTGAAACGCCGGAATGAGCAGCCGATGCCGTCGCCGATGCGCACCTTCCCGCCCCAGCGCCGGCTGATCGTCGGTCAGAAACAGGATGTCGCGACCGAACAGCGGCTCCATCGAAAAGCTGTAGCCCTCTTGCCACGAGAAGTCGTCGCGATACGCCGGCGCCAAGACCCGCTCGTTGTGAGCCATTCCCAGCAGCCACACCATATCGCGCAGCCCGCCCTTGGCCACCGTCCTCGACCGCCAGATGCGACCGTGACGCGCCGTCAGTTCCATGATCGGTCCGCGCGGGTCCGACAGGATCTTGGGCGCCAGGAGCATGTTTTGAAACTCCGAGGGGCCAGGGGCAAGCGGCATGGCGCGCACGGTAACACCTTTTTCCGGCGACCGACGGCACACCCGCAACGATCGCAGCGGCGGGGAAGCGAAACTTGACCGCTAGGTACGCTTGGGTAACCTCCTGTCCTACATGTGGGCAGGACAGGATCATGCAGAGCGCGCCATTTGTTCCCAGTGATAGTGATGAAAGCGTCGCGTTTACCGAGCCACCCTCCGAGCTGCTCGACTCCCGACAGCGTCGCGAGGTCGTCATTCCGCCCCGGCCACGCCCGAAAGCGACGCGTCTGCCGCTGGAGTCACGGGAGCCGCGCACGGGACCCGAGCCGGCAGGAATCTCGCGTCCGGCGCGCAAAGCGGTACTCTCGGAAGACATGTCGCCGAAAGTGAGCCCGCAGCCCCAGCCTGAGCCGCGCGAACCAGCAGCCCGTCGAGTCGCCGCCAAGGCCAGCCCTGCGCCAGTCGCTGCTCCATCGTCACGGCGTCGGGAAGCGACCGGCATTGCCCTGCTCTCGCTGGCTCTGTTTGTCTCGCTGGCGACCGCGTCTCTCGTGCTCGGTGATGGCCAGTTGATGGGTCCGGTCGGTCATGCCGTCGCGGGTGGCATCTATGCGCTGCTCGGGATCGGGGTCACGGGTCCGGCCCTGCTGCTGTTTGTCGTCTCGGTGCGGCTGCTGCGGGCGCAGTCACTACGGATCGCTCCGAAGCTGCTCGGGGGCAGCCTGGTCGCGTGGCTGCTGACGATGATGCTCGCGCACCTGCTCGGCGGTCGCTGGCGCATCGCGGGGATGACGCCGGGAGGCGCGCTCGGGGAGTATGCAACGGAAGCGCTGCTGGCGATGCTCGGGACGGCGGGGACGGTCCTGTTGCTGCTGATGGGTCTGCTGCTGTCGGTGACGATGCTGACGCCGCTGACGATGCGGGGGATGGGAAGCAAGCTGCTGTCGCTGCTCCGTCCGCTGTGGAGTGGGCTAAAAGACCGGCTGCTCTCGCTTCGCAAGCCGGCTGTCCGTGAGGATGGCCCGCCGATTGCGCTGCCCGGCTCGGGGAAGCCCAGCTCGGGGGTGCCGCGTCCGGTGCGGGACTACGGCGACGATCGCGATGTGCGAGAGCCGACCGCGTTGCCGCCGAAAAAACCGCCGGAGAACGCCGAAGCTGCGCCGGTGATTGTGGCGCGCCGTCCCGTGGCCAAGCCGCCTGAGGACTGTGCGCCGGCAGCGGGGCTGCAAGGCGAACCGACGAAGCTTCTGCGGGAGCAGCCGACCGTGCAGACGCAGCCGGACAAGACGATTCTGGTCGCTGCCGAACACACCGGGCGAGTCGATGCGACGGTGAAGATGGACGGACCGCCCGCCCATATGCCGCTGCCCGATGACGAACCCGCCGCGATCGAGAGCGCAGCGGAAGCGGTTGCCGATCCAGTCCTAGAAGACGAGCCATCACTGGTCCTTTCAAGCGCCGTGCCCCGTCGAGCTGAGCGCAAGCCGCCCGGTCAAGCCAACTACATCAAGCTGCGGCCGTATGAGCCGCCGCCGATCGATCTATTCGACTTCGCCGAGCATCCGCAGCATGACCTCGATCGCAAGGCGATGCTGGACCTGGCGCAGCGACTGGAAGGAACGCTCGCGGACTATCTGGTCAAGGGGCGCGTGACGGCGATTCACCCCGGTCCCGTGGTCACGATGTATGAGTTTGTCCCGGCACCGGGCATCAAGCTGGCGCGGATCACCTCGCTGTCGAGTGACTTGGCGATGGCGCTGGAAGCCCTGCGGGTCCGCATCGTGGCGCCGATTCCCGGCAAGGCCGCTGTGGGCATCGAGGTTCCCAACCGCACCCGCGAGACGGTCTATCTAAAGGAAGTGCTGGCCGATGACACCTTCCGATCGGCCAAGAGCAAGCTGACGATGGCGCTCGGCAAGGACATCGCGGGGCTGCCCGTCTCGGTGGACCTGGCGAAGATGCCGCACCTGCTCGTCGCTGGCACCACCGGGTCGGGCAAGAGCGTGTCGGTCAACACGATGGTCTGCTCGCTGCTGATGAACGCTTCACCCGACGAGGTGAAGATGATCATGATCGACCCGAAGATGCTCGAGCTGTCGATCTACGAGGGCATTCCGCACCTGCTGCTGCCGGTCGTGACCGATCCCAAGAAAGCGGCGCTCGCGCTGCGCTGGGCGGTCGAGGAGATGGACCGCCGCTATGACCTGATCAGCAAGTCCGGGGTGCGGGACATCGGTGGCTTCAACAAGAAGGTCGAAAAGCACCTGGAGCAGCTGTCTCCGGCGGAGCAGCTGTCCCTGGGGGTGGATGTGGACGACATCAGCCGCCCGAACCCGAGCGAGCCGCTGCAAAAGCTGCCGTACATCGTCGTGCTGATCGACGAGTTCGCGGACCTGATGATGGTGGCGGGCAAAGAAGTCGAGATCTGCGTGGCGCGGATCGCGCAGAAGGCCCGAGCTGCCGGCATTCACCTGATCTTGGCGACGCAGCGGCCCTCGGTGGATGTCATCACCGGGCTGATCAAGGCGAACTTCCCGTCGCGGATCGCCTTTCAGGTGGCGTCGCGGGTGGACTCGCGGACGATCCTCGATGCGCAGGGGGCGGAGAACCTGCTGGGGATGGGCGACATGCTGTTTACCGATCGCGGGCAGGCGCTGCGACGCATTCACGGCGGGCTCATCACCGACAACGAAGTCCACCGCGTGGTCGAGCACCTGAAGCAGCTGGGCAAGCCCATTTACGACATGGACATCTTGAAGCCGCGCGGCGATGACGAAGAGGAAGGCGCCGAGGAAGAGGTCGTGGACGAGCTGTACGACCAAGCGGTGCGGATTGTCTCGGAAGTGCGGCAGATCTCGATCTCGATGCTGCAGCGCAAGATGCGGATTGGCTACAACCGCTCGGCCCGCATGATCGAGCGCATGGAGCGTGACTGCATCGTTGGTGCCGCCGATGGCGCCAAGGGTGTCCGCGAGGTCCTGGTCCACAACCACTGACCGCCCCGACTTCGCTTCATCGGGGTCAAGACCCCAAAACCGCCCAGTCCACTTCGCCAGTTCGGGGTCAACACCCCAAATCAGCCCAGTCCACTTCACCCTTTCGGGGTCAAGACCCCAAATCAGCCCAGTCCACTTCACCCTTTCGGGGTCGCGACCTACTTGCGGGCCTTGGCCAGCTCTTCATCGATGATCTGGCGGTAGGTTTCGAGCGGCTGCGCGCCTTTCACCTGCCGCCCGTTGAGGAACATCACCGGCACCCCGCGCACCCCGTGCTGACTGGCGGTTGAGATGTCGCCCACGATGGTGCTCTGCGCCTCTGGACTGAGCAGACAGCGCGCAAACGCCGCCAGATCGAGTCCCAGCTCTCGCGCCAGCGGAGTGTGATCGTCGTCCTCTGCCGCGCCCCCGAACAGCTTGTGCGCCATCTCGAAGAACTTGCCCTGCTGACCCGCGCAGTAGGCAGTCCGCGCCGCCGCACAGGCATGGTCATGAAACTTTCGCTTCACCAGCGGATTGCAGGCTTCATCGAGCGGAAAGTGACGGAACACCACCCGCAGCTGACCGGGATACAGCGCTTGCAGCTGCTCAACCAGCACGGACGCTTTCTGGCAGTACGGACACTCGAAGTCACTGACCTCGACCAGCGTAACCGGCGCACCTCTCGGACCTTGGGACGGCGCCGAGGGAATGTCGAGCGGTGGCAGCCCCGGCTTGTCCGGCAGCGCCTGCGCATGCTTGGCCGCCAAGGTCGCCGCCAGCTGAGCCGCCGTCCGCTGACTCTGCAAGACATGCCGAATCGCCAGCATCGACCCGAGCGCGCCACTCAGCCCGCCGATCAGCAGCAGCACCACTGCCGGACTGCGCAGCGCTTCAGCGATCCGAACCGACCGCAGCTCGCGCAGGGCCGAACGCCCACCGGGAAGCAGGATCAATAGGAGTGCCGCACTCACGACATACAGCCCCACGCAGAACAGACACAGCGCGTGAATCACCAGCGCTGACAGGGCAAACAGACCGAGCGAGATCACGGCCCCCTTCCCCGCCAGCAGCAGCAGCAGTCCGTGCAGGCGACTCCGCAACGACTCCCGCAGCATTCCCAGCAGCGAAAGGAGTCCCGCAAAGACATAAAACAGCGCTCCGAGGTGCGACAGCGGAATGCCAAACAGCTCGGAATACTGACCGCTGCTGACCAGATCGCAGTTCCACGCGCCGCCAAAGTTACATCCGGAGGGAGCGCCGGTGGTCACGACCGCAAAGTGCTGAAACGTCAGCCGCAGCGCCAGCAGGAGTCCCAGCAAAGACAGCAGCGCAGCGAGGGGAAGCTGCCAGCGCCGAGGCGTCTTGGGGGACTCCGTCATGTCCGACTTAGCCTTCTTCCTCTGCGCCCTTGTTTACGTCATCGAACTCGCGCGACAGGAGTGCCGCGCGGAAGTAGTCGACGTTCATCTCGGCAATGAAGTGCGCTGGAATGTTCTTCGGACAGACCGCTTCACACTCGTAGAAGTTGGTGCAGTTGCCAAAGCCTTCGGCATCAGCGGCTTCGACCATCCGGACCGTACGACGAACTCGCTCTGGCTGACCCTGCGGAAGGTGACGGAACTGGGCCAGCTTCGCCGACAGAAACAGCATCGCCGAGCTGTTCTTACAGGCCGCCACACACGCACCGCAGCCAATGCACGCCGCCGCATCAAAGGCGACATCGGCTTCGGCTTTGGGAATCGGAACCGCATTGCCATCCTGCGCCGCGCCGGTATTCACCGACACATAGCCGCCCGCTTGCTGAATCCGATCAAAGGCCGAGCGATCGACGACCAGATCCTTGATGACCGGAAAGGCGGTGGCACGGAAGGGCTCGATGGTGATGGTGTCGCCGTCCTTGAACACCCGCATGTGCAGCTGACACGCGGTGGTGCCGCGCTGCGGTCCATGCGGAATGCCATTGATGACCATCGAGCAGGTGCCGCAGATTCCTTCGCGACAATCGGAGTCGAACGCAATCGGCTCCTCTCCCTTGGCCACCAGCTCCTGATTCACTTGATCGAGCATCTCCAGAAAGGACGAGTCGGCGCTCACGTCCTTGGCCGGATACGTCACCAGCTTGCCCGCGCCAGACTTGCCACTCTGGCGCCACACACGAAGGGTTAGGTTCACTTGTAGCTCCTCTGTGCGAGCTTGATGTTTTCAAATGCGAGCGACTCTTTGTGGAGGTTGGGCCGGTTGCCGACCCCGGTGTACTCCCAGCACGAGGCGTGGCAGAAGTCCTGGTCGTTGCGCAGCGCTTCCCCTTCCTCGGTCTGGTATTCCTCACGGAAGTGACCGCCGCAGGACTCCTCTCGGGTCAGCGCATCCAGACACAACACTTCCGCAAACTCGAGGAAGTCCGCCACCCGGCCCGCTTTCTCCAGCTGCTGGTTGAAGTCATCGGCGGAACCGACGACCCGGACGTTCTTCCAGAACTCATCTCGCAGCTCGGGAATTCGCTTCAGCGCCTTTTCCAGACCGGCGCGGTTGCGACCCATTCCGCAGTTGTCCCACAGCAGCGTGCCCAGCTCGCGATGGAAGGAGTCCGGCGAGCGATTCCCATTCACCGCTTGCAGCCGAATGATCTGCTCGCGCACTTGCCGCTCGGCCTCACCAAACGCGGCGTGATCGGTTCCCACCTTCGGCAGCGGAGTCCCCGCAAAGTAGGAAGCGAGGGTGTACGGAATGACAAAGTAGCCATCCGCCAGACCCTGCATCAGCGCGCTGGCCCCGAGTCGATTCGCCCCATGATCCGAGAAGTTCGCTTCGCCGAGGACGTGCAGACCGGCGATGTTGCTCATCAGGTTGTAGTCCACCCACAGTCCGCCCATCGTGTAGTGGACCGCCGGATAGATGCGCATCGGCACGGTATAGGGGTCCTCTCCGGTGATCTTCTTATACATGTCGAAGAGGTTGCCGTAGCGCTGTCGAATGGTGTCCTTGCCCAGCCGCCGGATTGCATCCCCGAAGTCCAGATAGACACCGCGCCGGACGCCCGCCACTTCCGGACCGACCCCCCGGCCCTCGTCGCAGACTCGCTTGGCGGCACGCGAGGCAATGTCACGCGGAGACAGGTTCCCATAGCTTGGATACATCCGCTCTAGGTAGTAGTCCCGTTCATCTTCCGGAATCGTATCGGGAGAGCGCGTATCATTCGCCTTTTTCGGAACCCAGATCCGACCGTCATTGCGCAGCGACTCGGACATCAGCGTCAGCTTCGACTGATGCTCGCCAGCGACGGGAATACAGGTCGGGTGAATCTGCGTAAAGCAAGGATTCGCAAACAGTGCGCCGCGCTTGTACGCCCGATAGGTTGCCGTGACGTTGCAGCCGACTGCGTTGGTAGACAGATAAAAGATGTTGCCGTAGCCGCCGGTCGCCAAGATGACTGCGTGCGCCGCGTGACGCTCGATCTTCCCGGTCACGAGATCACGGGTGATGATTCCGCGTGCTTGGCCATCGACGACGACCAGATCGAGCATCTCGGTCCGGGTGTGCATCGTAACCTTGCCGGAGTCAATCTGCCGATTCAGCGCCGAGTACGCTCCCAGCAGCAGCTGCTGCCCGGTCTGTCCGCGCGCATAAAACGTCCGCGAAACCTGCGCGCCACCAAACGAGCGATTCGCCAGCGTCCCGCCATACTCCCGCGCAAACGGAACGCCTTGGGCCACACACTGATCGATGATCAGCGTCGAGACTTCTGCCAAGCGGTGGACGTTGGCTTCCCGGGCGCGAAAGTCGCCGCCCTTGATCGTGTCGTAAAACAGTCGGTAGACGCTGTCGCCGTCGTTTTGATAGTTCTTGGCGGCGTTGATTCCGCCCTGGGCGGCAATCGAGTGCGCACGGCGCGGACTGTCTTGAAAACAGAAGCAGTCGACGTTGTAGCCAAGCTCGCCGAGTGTCGCAGCGGCAGAAGCACCCGCCAGTCCCGAGCCGACGACAATGACGTTGAACTTGCGCTTGTTGGCCGGGTTGACGAGCTTGCTCTGAGAGCGGTAGTTGCTCCACTTGGTCGCGAGCGGTCCCGGAGGAATCTTGGCATCGAGGTTTATAGTAGACATGTGGTAGTCCTCTTATCCTCAGTTCCAGGCCGGAATCGGCAGCTGCACGATGTTGTTGAAGTGCAAAAACACCGTGATGGGAATCGACCAGAAGCCGAGTAGCATCACCAGCACCAGCCCCTTGAGCCCATTTCGCAGCAGCGTGTTGTACGCGCTGTGATTGATTCCCAAGGTCTGCAGCGCACTCGACAGAGCGTGCCACAGATGCAGCCCTACGAAACCAAGGGCAATGACGTACGTTCCGCTGAACAGAGGGTCCTTGAAGCCGGCAATCATCATCGAGTAGACATCGGGATTGCCCATCGCGTCGTTGCGATACTCACCCGGCAGCAAGTGGAAGGTGTAGTGAGCCAGGTGCATCGCGATGAACAGCATCAAGACGATTCCTGACATCGCCATGTGAAGCGATGGGAATCCGGCCCGCAGCGTCGTCTCGACTTGGTACTTGCTGGGCCGCGCCTTGGTGTTTTCCCCGCGCAGCTGCAGTCCCTTGCGAATGTGGATCAGAATGAACACCAGCATCGCAATCCGCGCCGGCCACAGCAGCGCCGGATGATCATGCAGCCACAGCGCGTACTCGTTGACCTCCTTCTGTCCCAGGAACACCTTGAGGTTGCCGGTGAGGTGGCCGACTAGCCAACCGGTCATGCCGAGGCCGGTCACTGCCATAAGCAGCTTCTTGCCGATGGATGTGCTTGCGATTCGAGCAAACCGACTCATTTCGTGCCTTGTCCGTGTGGGGTGTTGATGCTGCCAGCTGCCGTCGCAAAAGTGGCAGCTACTGGCGGCGAGTATACACGCTTTTCGCTGTCTCCCAAGCAGACAATTGCGACCGAGGGTCAGAGCGGCTCTGTGGTGTCTCTCTGTATGGCGTGCTGCGTGGTATTGGCAGGCTCTGTCTCCGTCGGTGAAGCCTGCGGCAGGCGTGCCAGCAAGTGAACCGAAGCAATGACAATGATGGGTCGAAACAGCAGGTTCAGCACCGGGGTCGCCAGCAGCGCTGCCGTGGCCAAAGCAAAGCCAAACACCAGACTCTGGTGCTGCTCGGTCAGTGCGATCTCTTCCTTCCATGGTCGGGCCAGAAAGCGACAGAATCGCGCAAAATAGCGGAGCAGGAATCCGCCGATTGGGAGTCGCTGGGAAGCGTGAAAGAGCATCCGGACAAACCAGATCTCAGGAACAGAGTCTGTGTTTTGGGACTCTGTTTGGGACTCTGTTTGGGACTCTGTTTGCGACTCTGTTTGCGACCCTGTTTGCTGTACTCTCGCACTGTCGAACGCTTCCACAACCACCCAGTGAAGCGCCCACCCCGCACCTACGGAAGCAGCCAGCGCTTTCCCAACCAGCGGCAGACTGCCGAGTACGCCGAGGATCGGAGCCACCGCAAATGCCACCGCCACTGCTTGCTGAAGTGCATGTCTGGCCGCGCGTAGCAGCGTCACTTTCCGTGGCTGACAGGTCCCTAGCTGCAGTCGCTGATGGGCCACTGCGGCCAGATTTGCATAGTGCGAGGCGAGGAGTATCGAAGGCAGCGGCGCCAGCACGGCGAAGATCGAAAAGAAGCGATGAATGAAGCTCTCCTCGAGATCATCAGAGGATGAACCGATCGGCAGCCCAAGCGTTGCCGCCATCGCGCAGAATCCTGCCAGTAGCAGCGCCGGCTGAAGCGACTCTACCAGCAGAGTCCGGTCGGAAAGGAGCATCCGCAGCCCCAGCACCGGCTGCGCGAGCCCAAACACCATGCGCTCCGAGCGAACCGCCGGAGCAACGGACCGATGGGGATGGCTATAGGAAAGGAATCGCTGCCACAGCGACTCTCCCTGCGAGACAGGAGGAGAAGTAGTAGTAGGAGGAGGAGGAACGTACATCGCAGTCACGCTGCGCGAGCGCGCAGAGTACAGGACTACTTGTTGTGGTGAACTTGATGCTCGGCAGGCGTCGGGTAGCCGGCCTTGGTGAACTCATCCGCAATCGCTTTGGTCATCGCAAAGTACACATCCCAGTAGGTGCGATCGTTGGTGTAGCTGCGAACCAGCAAGACCGTTCCGGCCATGTTGAACTTGTCGATCTCCACCATCGGGGCCGGGCTCTGCAGCACGTTGGGAATCTCGGCCAAGCGCTTCTTTAGCCGAGCCGCTGCTTCCACGGGATTTACGCCGTGAGCCAGCTGCGCTCCCATATCGACACGACGGAAAGGATTCGCTGAAAAGTTGACGATGTTGTCCGAAAACAGCTTGCTGTTGGCGACGTAGACACGAATGCCATCATCGGTATCGACGGCAGTCACAAACAGGCCCAGCTCCTGAACGGCTCCCAGCACTCCTGCTGCCGAGATCCGGTCCCCCACTTTGAACGGAGAGAACAGGATCAGGAATACGCCCGCCGCAAAGTTTGACAACAGGCCTGACCATGCCATGCCAATCGCCACACCGGCTGCCGCAAGGAGTCCCGCAAACGTCGTGGTCTGAATCCCAAAGACGCCCAGAACAGCGACGATCAGGAGGATCTGCAGCAGGACTCCCATCACCGAGTCCAGGTAGCGGACAAGCGTCGGGTCAACCTTGCGAGCCTCTGTGGTGCGACGAATCAGCCGCCGAATTGCTCCAATGATCAGGCGACCAACGATCCAAAGTGCAATCGCACCCAGGAGCTTGCCGCCAATATCAAGTATGAACGGAATCAGGGACTCTACTGACTTCTGGAAAAACTGTTCGATCTGCTGTGGTGACATCTTGAACCTCGCCTGCTGCTGTGTAAGGAAGGAAGGTTCGCACCGTCGGTTCATCTTTGTCAACGGGGACCGCGACTGCCACGGGCTAGGCTCTCTTCGATTCACTTGTTAGGAACCAAACCTCCATGTCCAACGCGTGCAGACCTACCTTTCCTCCGGGCTCCGAAACGGCTTCCCGATCCGTTCATCGACCGAGCGATCTTGATGCGCTTCCCATCGATCCAGCTGAGCGCGCGCGCAGTCACGCTGCCGAGCAGACATTTAATGTGCGGATTCCCAAGCACTACCTTGCGCAGATCGACTGGAACAATCGCCGCGATCCGATCCGACTCCAGACCATTCCTACCGAAGAGGAGCTGGCGTTTGATCCGCGCGAGCTGACCGATCCGATCGGTGATCGCCTCCACAGTCCTGTGCCTCGGCTGACCCATCGCTATCCCGACCGCGTGCTGCTCTATCCTACCTACCAGTGCGCGGTGTACTGTCGTCACTGTTTCCGGAAGGAGTCGCTCAGTGATGCCAGCGATCAGTTCTCACCGGAAGCGGTGGCACCAGCGATCGACTACATTCGCGCGCATCCCGAGATCCTGGAAGTGATTGTTACCGGCGGCGATCCCCTGATGCTCTCCAATCAGCGGCTTACGTATCTGCGCGAGCAGCTGGAGTCGATTCCGCACCTCCGAATGATTCGTCTGCATACCCGCATGCCAGTGGTGACTCCGCAGCGAATTGATGCCGGTCTGGTGTCGGCGCTGAAGGGTCGCTTGATGGTCTGTATCGTCACGCACTTCAATCATCCGCAGGAGATTGTGGAACCGTGCAAGACCGCTGCGCAGACTCTCCGTGAAGCTGGATTCATGCTGCTCAATCAGACGGTGCTGCTGCGTGGAATCAATGACGATGCAGAGACTCTCAAGACACTCTGTCGCGAGCTCTTGTACACGCTGGGAATCAAGCCGTACTACTTGCATCACTGCGATCTCACGCGCGGCCTGACGCACTTCCGAACCACCATCGCAGAAGGACTCGATCTGATGAATCAACTGCGCGGACATATGTCGGGTTTGGGAGTGCCGCAGTACATGCTCGATCTACCGGGAGGGAACGGCAAGATTCCGCTCGGTCCGTCGTACACCATCCACCAGGACGGCTACGACTGGAGCTTCCGCAACTTCCAAGGCAAGACCTGTCACTACCACGAGGTCGTTCCCCAGAATCCGGCCCCGGTCCGTGACCCAGAGCAGTGAGTGCCAGCGCCAAACTTCAGTCGTGGCAGAGTGCGTGTCCAGAGTCCCACTGACCATTGGGAGCCACAGGCAGGAACTCCCAGTCATAGGAACCATCTTGGAGCGCGAAGCGAATCACTCCGTGGGTGTTGTCAATGCGGGCTTCACTGTTGGGCTTGGGAGCGGCAAAAGCGTACGGCGTAGCGCCTCCGGTCCCGACCACAAACTCGCGGACTCCAGCGGGGTCGGCAGCGCCATCGAACGCCTGGGGAGCAAAGCGCTCGTAGTCATGATCATGACCGGACAGCACCACCTCCACACCGTACGACTGGAGCGTCTGCCAGATGTCCGCCATCTTCGGATTGTTGCCATGAACACTCGAGCTAGAGAACACCGGATGGTGCCAGTACGCGAGCGTGCAGCGCTGACTTCGATGAGCGGCAAGGTCGGCCCGCAGCCACTGCTCCTGCGACGAGCCACGAGCCGCATCAATGTTGCTATTTAGCGAGACAATGTGCCAATTCCCAAGATCAAATGAATAATAGCCACGCCGAGCAGGTCCAGCACGTTCAGCAAAATACGTAAAATATCCGTCGGCGTCTACAGTCCCGTATTCGTGATTCCCAGGGGATGGATAGGTACGATCTTTCACCACGCCCCATGTTGGCCCATAACAATTTCTATATTCATCAATAGTTCCATTGTCATAGGCGTTATCTCCAAGCGTGATTACTGCTGCATTGGGATGTGCGGTCAAGAGTTTGGCCGTGCCAGCCGCCGTACTCTCTGCGGCTGAGCTCGTTCCGCAGATTGCGATGTCGCCGGCAGCCAGTAGCCACGTCATGGCTGACCCGTTGGGGGAAGAGCCGCTACAGCCGGCAAGTGCCGATAGGAGGCCCAGCGCCCACTTGAGCCGCATGCTGCACAACTACCAGCCCTTGAACATCTTCTTTGCGCCCGATGCAATGGCCTTGCCGGCTCCGCTGGCAATGTTGCCCACGGTCTTGGCCGCGCCTTTGCCAAACTGACCGACTGGACTATCGCCGACAGCTTTGACTGCCGAGCCAACCGCACCACCGGCAGTGGCCACGGCACCGCTCGCGAACTCACCGATCTTTTTGGCGCCACCGTCTTTGAGAAAGTGCGCTGCGCCTGCCACCAGATCGCCACCGACGCCGATCATGCCGGCGCCAGGGATTGGTAGACCGCCGGCAATGTTGGTCAGGGTGTGCATGCCCTCGATGACCGCGCCGCCGACATCGCCCTTTTTGAATGCCTGGTAGGCGGACTTGCCACTCTCGAAGGCCGACAGTGCCGAAGTCGCCATGTTGAGGCCAGGGAGGATCTTCCCGGCGAACTTGCCGACGATCTTGGAGCCACCCGCGACAGCTTCCTTTTCCAGCACCTTACCCAGCGGACCGGCCAGCAGCTTTTCGCCGCCCTTCTCGAGGAAGCCGTGCAGCGGCTTGAGGACCGAGCCCGCCTTATCGGCAATCATCGACTCTTTGAGCAGTCCGCCGGAGATCTTCTCGATCATGCCCGCGCCGGGAACGCCCTCGGTGAGGACCTTGCCGATGGTGTTGGTGATTCCCGAAAACTTCTCGGGCAGCTGGATCAGGCTCTTGATGCCGCCAACGCCGGTCTTGGCCATGTCGACGGCCTTGTCGACGCCGTCCTTCTCTTCGAACTTGCTTGCACCGTCGTCACCGTCCTGGTCACCGCCGCCGAACAGCTCCTTGAGCGCTTTGCCGCCCTTCTCACCAGCGTTGAGCCCCGCATGCTCCAGCTCTTTGGCGTCGCCCTTGCCGTGCATCAGGTCCCAGGCGCCCTTCATATTTTTGAAGATGCCCATGCCCTTGCCGATCGGAGACAAGCCCTTCGCCAGCTCCTTGCCGCCGGCCAGCATGTGCTGCCACATGCCTTTCTCACCGCCGATCACATCCTGGGCGCCACGCATCAGCCCGCCACCGACGTGACCGATGCCGTCCATCAGGCCGTGACCGACATCCGCCCCCGCGTGCATCATGCCGTCCATCGCGCCACCGGCGAGATCCCCGGCGGCCTCACCCAGGTGACCTTGGCCGGCATGCTCCCACGCATCGTGAGCGCCGTCGGCGACATCGTGGGCAGCGTCCATGGCCCCGTGACCTACTCCGCCCGCTACATCCCCAATGCCCTGTCCGATCCCTCCAGCGACATCGCCAGCGCCGTGCATCATGCCGCCAAAGTGGCTGCCGGCGGCTTGGCCCATCTCGCCCATTCCGTTCATCAAGTGGCCAGGAGCGTCGACGATCGATGAGAAGAACGACATGCAATAACCCCACGCAAAATCGAACTACTTCGATTATCGGAATGTTTATTACAAAGTTTCCATCGTTTTTAGCGACGGCGCCGGGTCCTAGCGGTCAGCGTCCGGCACGGTGGCAAGTCGTCGATAGGCCTCCCTGGCAAAAATGACCATCGCGGCAGCCGTCACTCCGTCGAGCACAAAGATGGCCAAGAATCCACGGTAGGGCAGTGCGACAAAGTAGACAAAAAAGTAAGCAATCGCACTGAATCCCTTCAAGAACACCAACGGAACGAGCACGATGTAGTACCTGCGCAGATCCCACGCGATGAGTCCGCACATAAAGGCCAGCGTCATGACATTGCCTGCTGCCAGCACCCGCCACAGCAGGCCCAGCTCGCCCACGCGCAGTGGATAAGCGCCCTCGCCAAGGACCCGACCGACCTGCTCAAACTGATCGAGTGCCAAGCTCGGCACCAGCAGATAGGAAGCCGCCGGAATCGCGAACTGAAGGGCCAAGAACACGTACAGCAGGCGAAACGGCAGCCACGGCTTTCCTGAGGCTGGTGACGGGTTGTGCATGCCGAGGACATACCCTGTCCTGCGCACACGAGGCAACCAGTTCCACAGCTCATGCCACAGCCGATTCCATCTTGCGGGAACCGTGTTATGAAGTCGCATGCGTGCGCACTGGGTAACGGCTCTCTCGCTGGCATTTCTCGGCTGCTCGTCCGTCAGCAGTCACCCGCTCAAGCTCATGACCGAGGTCGCAACCCCTTGCAACCCCGCCAAAGAGCCGGGCTGTCGTCCCACCTATGTGTCCTGCGAGCAGCTCGACCTGAAGGAACTGACGCTGCACATCGGGGTGTTCGACACCGAGAGCACGACGGTGGCCTGTCCATCGACGCTCAGCAGTGGGCCGGCGACCGTCCAGGTGAACTACCGGACTGGCGAGCCGTTCTACATGATCGACACCAGCTTTTCGCGCGAAGGACTCAACCAGAATGTAAGTGCGGGTCCGTTTGCGGAGGCCGACTCAGAGTGGCAGATGCTGATTCGCTAACGGCGTCGAAACCCCGAGGTGGGTCTTGATTAACCGCGCAAAGTCTCAGATCATGTTGCCGTGAGCAGAACCCCAGAGCGGCAAGGGGAGGGGCCGGGAGGCTCGAATTCCGGCGACTCATCACCCGGTTCAACGATGTCGTTGCGCCAGGGCACGAGTGCTCCATCTGACAGCGGCGATGAGATGACTCGGGCGGCAGCATCGAGTGGCAGCAAAGGCCATCAGCCGGTCGCCAAGGACTCCGGGGATGACAAAGACCCGCGCATCGGTCAGCGCTTTGGCAAGTACAAGCTGACGCGGCTGATTGGACTGGGCGGAATGGCCCAGGTCTACGAGGCGGAAGACACACTGCTCAACCGTCGTGTCGCGGTGAAGTTCCTGACCGAGTCACGGCGTCAACAGTCGACAGCCGTCGAGCGCTTCATCAACGAGGCGCAGGTCGCCGGGCGACTCAATCACCCCAACATCATCGCGATCTACGACATCGGGTTTGAGCACGACACGTATTACATCGCGATGGAGCTGCTCAATCCGGGCTCGGCGGGCTCCTTTATCAAGCAGAAGGGGCGCATGACCTGGGTCGAGGCGGCCCAGACGATCATGCAGTGCTGTAGTGCGCTCGATGCGGCGCACAAAGCCGGGATCATTCACCGCGACATCAAGCCGGACAACATCCTCTGCTCTCCGGCGGGAACGGCCAAGCTGGCGGACTTTGGCCTTGTCAAAGAGCTGCACATTGATGAAAACGCCGGGCTGACGCAGTCCGGGGTGGTGGTCGGTACGCCGCTGTTCATGAGTCCAGAGCAGTGCACAGCGCAGCCTCTCGATCCACGTAGCGACATCTACTCGCTCGGCTGTACGTTTTATGCGCTGCTGACTGGGAGTCCGCCGTTTCCGACGGGAAGCGTGCCGCAGATCATGCTCCAGCACTGCAAAAGTCGGGTGCCGGACCCACGTGTGCTCGCCCCCGATGTTCCCGATTCGATTGTGCGAGTGGTCGAGCGCTCGACGGCTAAGCGAGCAGACGAGCGCTATCAATCGGCAGCCGAGATGCTGGCCGCGCTGACGGCAGCTCTCGAAGAAGCGCCCCGGCCTACCTTTGAATTTCTGGTCCTGGGTGTGGCGGCGCGTCCGACTTCTCGACCACGTGGAGCTGGAGCCGCCCGCCTGCGCAGCGAGAGTGGTCCGCGCAGTCCCGACTCGCAAGGCAGCCCTGGCGGCAACAAGCTGACAGAGGGCAATGCAACCCCCAATGCCACTCCGTCGACGGCAGATCCCCAGACCACGCCAGGCGGAGTGTCGCGTCGGGTGGCCTTGTTCGGCGGCATCGGTCTTTTGGCGGCAGCCAGCGGCATCGCGTGGTGGCGACTGCGGTCCCCTGGTGCTGGCGACGGCAACGGCCTTCCTCAGGGTGGCATCGTAGCGGGCAAAGAGCCGCTCAAGGTCGGCATCCTCAACTCGCTGTCTGGATTTCTGTTCGACAGCGGTCGCCCGGTCATTGATGCCACTCTGCTCGCGATCGAAGAGCTCAACAGCCGAGGCGGTGTCCTTGGGCGTCCCATCGAAGCGATCGTCGCTGACGGCAAGAGCGACAATGCAACCTTTGCCAAAGAAGCCGAGCGCCTGCTGGTCGAAGCGAAGGTCCTGACGATCTTCGGAGGCTGGTCACCGTCGAATCGTCGCACGCTCAAGAAAGTCATCGAGCAGCACAAGAGCCTGCTGATGTTCCCGGCACGCGACGAGGGCATGGAGGACTCGGAGTACATCATCTATTGCGGCAGTACGCCCAATCAGGTGGTGTCGCCGGCGATTCGCTACTTCGTCGAGCAAGGGCAGCTCAAGCGCCTGTTTGTGATCGGTACTGACGGACTGTCGTCGAACATTTCGGCGCATCTCATCCGTGACGAACTCAAGGCATTCCCGCAGGTTTCCGTCGTTGGTGAGCACTTCGCGTTGCTTGGTGACACTGGGTTTAAGAAGGCGATCGACAAGATTCACGAAACCAAGCCCGACCTGATCTTCAACTTCATGATCGGCGTCTCGAATCCGGCCTTTTTCCGAGAGCTTCGTCAGGCCAAGATCACTCCCAAGCTGCTGCCAACTGTCTCCTTTGCCGTCGGTGAGCCCGAGCTGCAGCAGACCGCGGATCTGGACATGGTCGGGGAATATCTGGCGGCCAGCCACTTCCACTCGCTCAAGACGGCGCAAAACGAGATGATTGTGAAGAACATCCGTCGCAAGTACGGCGACTATCGAGTCACCGGCGCGGCCATGGATGCCGCCTATGCCAGCGTCTATTTGTGGGCGCAAGCGGTTCAGGCCGCCGGGACGGATCAGATTGCGCGCATCCGCGAACGCCTCGCCGGCCAGACCTTCGAGGCCCCCGGCGGCAAGATCCGCGTCGATCCCGGCAATCACCACTGCTACAAGCCGTTCTATTTGGGCCGCATCACCGAGTCGGGCAAGGTCGATCTCGTCAAGAGCATCACCGACCCGATTCGCCCCGAGCCGTTCCCCGCGACCCGCACCCGCGCCGAGTGGGAAGCGCTGGTCGAATACCTATCGAAGAACTGGGGCGGCTCCTTCGTAAACCCTGGCAAGCCCGGCCAGTAGCGCGCTTTACGGACAGTAGCTGGCGACGGATCGAAAGTCCGGCTGGTAGCGCAGCAGGTTGCAGGCATCGGTCAGAGTGCCCGACAGGTTGCTGCGATACTCGTCGGGATAGACCAGCGTCTTGCCATCCGCCGTGCTGAGCAAAAAGTACCGACCATCAGGCGCCGCGAAGTTGGCATCCGAGAGCTCAAACGGCAGCGCCGGCCAGCGCATCAGCGGCATCTCCGCCGCCATATCCCACAGCAACAGCGAGTTGTCCGTCCCCACCACCAGCAGGTGATCGCCACTCGGAGACAGCACCGCCATCTGCACTGGGCTCGGCAGCGTCAGCAGCACTTTCTGTTTCCCTGTCTCAATGTCCCACTTGCTGACCACGCGCTCGGCGGCCGTAATCAGGCTGTGACCTTGCGGCGAGCTCAAAAACACCGCCGAGCTGACCACCTGACCACTGATCGGTAGCACCCGCCGCACCGCCAGCGTTGAGCCATCGCGAATCACCGTCTCGCCTTCCGAGCCCGCCGTCACCAGCAGCTTCCCGTCCGGCGAAAACGTCGCTTGCATCAGGTTGCCGTGATGACCGTGCTCACTGCGAAGCAGCAGGCCCTGCGCTGGGTCCCACAGCCGCAGCGTCTCGTCCAGACCGCCACTTAGCAGGCGCTGCCCATCGGGAGAAAACGCGACAATCTGCACCATTCCCTTGTGGCCTTTGAGCAGTGCAAGCCGACGCCCGGCCTGACCATCCCAGACTCGCACTGTGCCATCCGAGCTGGCCGTTGCGATCCGCGAGCCATCGGAAGAAAACGTGACCGTGTTGACGACGTGCTCGTGCCCAACCAGCGTCGCAACCAGCTCGCCGCTCGGCCACTTCCACAGCTTGGCGGTGTGATCATGACTGGCGGTGGCAATGCGCGTCCCATCCGGTGAAAACGCCGACGCTGCAATGTAGCGACTATGGCCCGGCAGAACCAGCAGCGGCTGCCCCGATCGCACATCCCACAAGCGCGCCGTTCGATCGTGACTCACTGTCGCGACCTTGCCTCCTTTGGGCGCCACCGCCACGCCATAAATCGGCCCCGAGTGCCCACGCAGCACGGCGATCTCCATCCGACCGCCCACTTCCCACAGCCGAACGATCCGATCGTGCCCGGCCGTAACCAGAAACTTCCCGTCGGTCGTGAAGCTGAGCGCATCGACCACCCCGACATGTCCGAACAGCGAGCCGCGCGACTCCCCGGTGCGACCGTCCCACAGCTTGACGGAACCATCCGCGCCTGCCGAGGCAATCAGGCCCCCGTCCGGCGAAAACTGCAGCGCATGCAGCGGTGTGCCCTGCGGAAGTTCGACCCCTTGCTCTGGAATAGACAGACTCGGCTCAAGCGGCCACAGTCGCACCGTGCCATCCCAGCTTCCCGTCGCAGCGCGTCGTCCGTCCGAAGACACCGCGACAAGGTTCACCCGATGCCGATGCCCCCGAAACGTCCGCAGCTCCGCCCCCGAGGCAACGTCCCACAAGCGCACCGTCTGGTCAAAGCTGCCCGACACCACCATCTTTCCCGAGGGCAAAAACACCGCCATCGGTACCCGCTCAGTGTGACCGCTCAGCACCCGCAGCTCTACCCCGGTCGCCGCATTCCAGACCCGGATCGTGTGGTCTTGACCGGAGGTAATGATGCGATCGCCACTGGCCGAAAAGGAGCCCATCTCGATCGGCTCGGTGTGGCCACGCAGCGTACCTTTCAGTTCACCCGTCTCCACTTCCCACAGTCGGCCAAGCCCATCCAAGCTGGTGGTCAGCACGCGGCTGCCGTCGGGCGAAAACACCGCCGTGGTCAGAAGTCCTCCATGACCGCTCAGCTCCCGCAGGGGCCGCCCGGTCCGCGCATTCCACAGTCGCGCCGTCTGATCGAGGCTTCCGGTCAGGACCAGCTCGCCGGTTGGATCAAATGCCACCAGCTCAATCCGATCGGTGTGTCCATGTAGCGGCAGGGAGTTCTTGGCCGTGCCGTACGTGAGCATCAGCCCTTCCTTGGCAGCCGTCGGCACCGGTCGGCCACTGCGCAGCGAGGGAGCCGTCGCCCCCACCGCCAGCGCCAGCGCCACGCCATCCTGACCCGGTTGCTGCACCAGCAGTGCCGCCCGCGCGCCTTGCTCCGCCGCAATCGCATCGGCATGTTGAGCGGCCAAGGTCTGCAATCGCTGCCGTTCGGCCAGCAGCGTCACCATCAACACCAGCAGCGTCACCGCAATCACCCACGGCACGAACCGTCGGCGCGGTGGCGGAGTGGTCTGCTGCGGAGTGGTCCGCCGACTCTGTGCCTGCACGCTCGCTTTGACAAAACGCAGCACCCGTTTGTCGATCTGCGCGGGGCGATCGGCCAGCCACCGCTCGGCTTCTGCCAGTCGGTAGCCACTCAGGTGCAGCGCCGGCTGACTAAGCGGCACACTGCCCAAACTACCGACACTACTAAGCCCTGACAGGCTGCTTCCTTCTCGGGAGACGGCAGCCAGCAGCTCGCTATGCCAGCTCTCAAACCGGCGCTCGTCCTCGGGCCAGCGCCCCAGCTCCGGCCACACCGACAGCAAGATCGGATGCGCCAGCTCGATCACATCGCTGCCGGGGGCTTCGCGCGTCAGCTCCGCTGCCAACAAGCGACTGAGCGCCTCGACATCGCCGGCGGTCTGGTTGTCTTCACTCCGCTCGGGCGCCATCAGCGATAGCAGATCCGTTCGTCGACGAGGCCGCGAAAACAGCACCTCTCCCTCGCCCAGATGCTGCCTGTGCAGTAGTAGCAAGAGCGCCCGTCGCTGCAGCTGCTGCAAAGCCGGTGGTTGACTGCGCCAGCTGGCCTCCACCGTATCGGGAAGCGCCCGCAGCAGCCCACCAGCCGACTGATAATCATCCAGCGACAGCACGCGCGGCGTCGGACCCAGCCGCGCCACATGAAACGTCCGCTGCAGCACCGATACCAGCAGCGGCAGCACCGCTCCCGTTCGCTGGCCTGACTGAACGGCGGCAGAGTAGCCATCCAGATCCTTGCCCAGCGCTTGCAGCATCGCCTCTTCGATCCGAAGCCCGGCCTGTCGCGCCGGTCCCCGCACGATCTCGGTCCACTCACTCACCTCCAAAAGCGGCGGCAGCCACAGCGCTTGCCGCTGCAGCAGTCCGACCAGGCCACTTGCCAGCACCGCCAGCGCCGACAGCGCATCCGAGTGAATCGCCAGCACCAGCTGCACCGGCAGGCCGGCATCGATCGCCGCGCCCAGCGACTCCAGCTGCGCCACCAAGCTCTGCCGGGCGTACGGATCGGCAAACAGCAGCTCTTCCAAGTGATCGCAGAGCAGCACGATCTTCTGGCCGGACCGGGTCAGCTCTTTGAGTGCCAGCACCAAGTCATCCGCCGGTGACGACAAGCCTTGCGCCAGAAGCTCCGCGAACGGATCGAGCCCGGGATGAACAATGCTCAGGATCACCACACGGTCGCCCAGCTCCGCCCGCAGCGCTCGACCCAGGCCGGCCACAAGCAGCGAGGTCTTGCCTGCCCCACACGGACCCACCACCGGCACGATCCGCTGCGCATCGAGCAAGTCACGCAGTCGCTGCACCTTGCGAGCGCGACCACAGAATCGGTTCTCATCCTCGGGCCCAAGTGGAGCCAGCGTCGGATAAGGGGATGCTTCACTCAGCGGGACCATCTAGAGCCATTATTGTCGAAGTCTCGACTTCTCCACAGAATACTGTCTCGGCGGGCCCGCGCATCGACACGACCGACAGGTCTTGTGCCACCACAATGTCGAGCACGCCGCCCGGCAGCCGCACTGCACAGCGCTGACCGAGTGGCACCACGCCTGCCACACCCGCCACCACCACCGCCGCACACGCTCCGGTTCCACAGGCTTGCGTCACGCCACAGCCGCGCTCCCACACCACCACATCCAGCGCCAGCGCGGTCTGCGGACTCCGCCTCACAAACTCCACGTTGGTGCGCTGCGGAAACTGCGAGTGAACCTCCACCCACGGTCCAAGACGCTGCGCCAGCGACAGCAGCTCGTCGTAGCTTCTGGCCTCGTCACAAAACGCCACCGCATGAGGATTGCCCATTGAAACCAGCGACAGCTCCAGCGGAATCTCCTGCGGCCCCACCGAAAGCCTGATCCGTTCCTGAATCGGAAAGTGCGGACGCCCCATCTCGATTTCGACTGAGCAAGCCCGACCATCCTCGGAACCCGACAGCAAGCAGCGCAGCGGCCCCGCCCCAGTATCCACTTGTAGCAACCTGCTCGACTCTGTCTGCGCCGACCGATTTGGCTGCTGCTCAGCAAGAAACCACGCCACACAGCGGAGCCCGTTGCCACACATCTCGGCCAGGCTCCCATCGGCGTTGTGGACCCGCATCGTCGCCACCGAGTCAAGCGACTGCGCACCCAAGACCGCCAACAATCCATCCGCGCCAATGCCACGGTAGCGATCACACAGCCGACGCACCACCGCAGGAGAGGCCAGCAGCTCACCCCACGCTGGATAGGCACGAACGTCAACGACGACAAAGTCGTTCCCGAGTCCGTTCATCTTGACGAACGGCAGCCGTCGGGGAAAAGCCGGCACGGAAGCTGTTTAGAACAGTGGTTGGGGAGCGTCAGCAGAAGGCGGAGCAGCGGGAGCAGGTGCGGCAGGACGAGGCGCTGCTGCTGGGCGAGGCGCGGCCACAGGAGCAGCCGCTGGCTTGGTCGCTCCGGCAGGCGCGGCAGCGGGGAGCACAGGCTTCGGCACTGCCATTGGCATTCCGGGAGCAGCCGCTGGCTTGGTCACTCCGGCAGGCGCGGCAGCGGGGAGCACAGGCTTCGGCGCCGCCGGAACTGCCGTCGGCGCTGCTGGAACTGCCGTCGGAGCTGCTGGAACTGCCGTCGGAGCTGCTGGAGCTGCCGTCGGAGCTGCTGGAACAACCGCCGTTGCATCGGCTCCAGCATCTGCAGCGGCGGCAGCAGCTTTGGCTTTCTCTTCGAGAGCCTTCTGCTCGGCGGCCTTTTCCTCGGCCACTTTCTTTTCGACCTGCTGCTTGAGGGCGTCTTCCGCCTTCTTTTTGGCCGATTTCTCGTCGTTTTTCTTCTTCGCCGAGAGCTTGGCCAGCTTGTCCGACTCGGACTGACTGTTGATGTACGACAGGGTCACTGCCGTCAGCATGAACACGACCGCTGTAGCTGTGGTCAACCGCTCGAGAAATGAGCTAGCGCCGCGTCCGCCGAACACTTGTTGCGTTGCGCCCGAACCAAGAGCGCCCATGCCGCCGCCTTTTCCCGCCTGAAGCAAGATCACCAGCATCAGGAACAGGCAGACGAGGACGTGGATGGTGTAGAGCAGGGTCATCATGATGTTGCCGGAGCCTCGTGAAAACGAACGATCTGCAGGAATTCCTCGGCCCGAAGAGAAGCACCGCCGACGAGAGCACCGTCGACATCGGGCTGCGCCATTAACCCGGCGATATTATTTGGTTTTACCGAGCCACCGTACAAGATTCGTACAGACCTCGCTACTTCGCCGAGCTGAGAGTGTAAGTACTGACGGATGAGCGCATGAACTTCCTGCGCTTGATCGGTGGTAGCGACGCGACCCGTGCCAATCGCCCACACAGGCTCGTACGCAATCACGGTTCGCTCGAGCAGCTCGGGAGTGAAGCCAAACAGTCCCTCGGCAAGCTGCGACATGATGCGACTACGCATCTCGCCGGCGTCCCGTTCCTTTGCAGTTTCTCCAACGCAGACGATCGGTGAAAGCCCTGCTTTCAAGGCCGCCTTCGCCTTTAGGTTGACTGCAGCGTCGGTTTCACCAAACAGCTGACGACGCTCCGAGTGACCGATGATCACGTAGCGACAGCCAACATCTGCCAGCATCGTCGCCGACACCTCGCCGGTAAATGCGCCCTGCCCTTCCCAATAACAGTCTTGAGCAGCCAGGGCCACCGTCGAGCCTTCCAGTCGCTTCGCAATCGGGTACAGCGACGTGAAAGGTGGCGCAATCACCACGCTCACATCACGCCCTCGTACCGTGGGTGCAACCGCATTCTTGACTGTCGTCGCCAGATCGAGTCCCTCGGCGATCGTCTTGTACATCTTCCAGTTGCCGACGATGAGAACGGATCGGCTCATTGGGCGCTCTCCGGCTCGTACAAGGCAGCGATTCCCGGCAGAGTCTGGCCTTCGACAAACTCCAGCGACGCGCCACCGCCCGTCGAGACATGGGTAATTTTTGACTCGACGCCGGCCTCCGCTACCGCCGCCACCGAGTCACCACCACCCACCACCGTCGTGCCAGCGCAGGCCGCCAGGGCACGAGCGATCGCAAAGGTTCCCGCCGCAAATGGTGCTTTCTCGAACAGACCCATCGGGCCATTCCAGAACACCGTCTTGGCAGCCTGAATCTGCGCCGCAAACTCACGCGCCGACGCTGGGCCGATGTCGAGTGCCATCTCACCAGGCGGCACCGAATCGACATCGACGACGTGCCCTTCTGACGCATCCAGCGACGGAGCCACCACCAGATCGGTCGGCAGGACAATGTCCACGCCGTCGCGAGCACAGCGATCAAGGAAGTTCTTCGCCAGCTGCAGCTTGTCCGCCTCTAGCTTTGACTTGCCAAGCTGTTTGCCCTGGGCGGCAAGGAAAGTGTTGGCCATCGCCCCACCGATGAGGACGCTGCTGGCGACACCTGCCAAGTTGGTCAGCACATTCATTTTGTCGGAGACTTTGGCGCCACCGACGACAACCACATAGGGTCGCTCGACATTGTGAAGCAGCCGCGACAGGAACTCGACCTCGCGCAGCATCAGAAAGCCCGCGCCCCGCTTGCCGGGGCCAAAGTGCTTGACCATGCCCGCCGTCGAGCAGTGGGCACGGTGCGCAGTTCCAAACGCGTCGTTGACATACACATCAGCCAGCGACGCAAGCGCTTTCGAGAGCGACTCGTCGTTCTTTTCCTCGCCCGGCTCCCAGCGCAGGTTCTCGAGCAGAGCGACATCCCCATCGCGCAGATCGCTTACAACCTTGCGGACACCATCACCGACGACCTCGTCACAGAGCTTGATCTCCGGCACCTCGGGCGAGAGCAGCTCCGCGAGCCGCTGTGCGACGGGCATCAGCGTCAGACTCTGCGTCTTTCCCTTCGGCCGCCCCAGATGGGAACCGAGGATCACCTTCGCCCCTCGCTCGACGAGATTGCGGATCGTCGGCAGCGCCGCACGGATGCGGGTGTCGTCGGTCACCGCACCTTTTTCGTTTTGGGGAACATTGAAGTCGACGCGCACGAAGACGCGCTTCCCCGCGACATCAAGGTCGGACACCTTGCGGATGGTCGCCATGGTCTGCTCCTTGCTGCGGTTAGGCAGACTGGGCCTTTTCGGACACAAACTTCGCCAGCTCGTAGAGCCGCGTCGAGTAGCCCATCTCGTTATCGTACCAAGCCAACACCTTGACCATGTCGCCGATAAGCTGCGTCGAGGTCAGGTCTACCGTCGCTGAGTGCGCATCACCGTTGTAATCACACGAGACGGTTGGTTCGGTGCTGACCGCCAGTACGCCTCGGAACGAGGGATCGGCAGCAGCGGCTCGGAACGCGGCATTGACCTGCTCGACCGTCGCTGGTTTTTCCAGACGGGCAGTAAAGTCGACCACCGAGACGTTCGGCGTCGGCACGCGCATCGCATAGCCGTCGAGCTTGCCTTTGAGTGCCGGAATCACCTCGGACAGGGCCTTGGCAGCGCCGGTGGTGGTCGGAATCATCGACAGTGCAGCAGCCCGGGCCCGACGCAGATCTTTGTGCGGTAAGTCGAGGATGCGCTGATCGTTGGTGTAGCTGTGGATGGTGGTCATCATGCCAGCGACGATGCCGAAGTTGTCGAGGAGAACCTTGGCGACCGGAGCGAGGCAGTTGGTGGTGCACGACGCGTTCGAGATGATGTGATGCTTGTCGTGCTCGTATTTGTCTTGGTTGATGCCGAGAGCGAGCGTGATGTCCGGACCCTTGGCCGGCGCCGAGATGAGCACTTTTTTGGCGCCGCCTACGTCGATGTGGGTGCGAGCCTTGGTGGCCTCGGTGAACACGCCGGTGCACTCGAGGACGATCTCGACGCCGTGCTTGCGCCAGTCGAGCTTGGCGAGGTCTTTTTCGGCGGTAATCACGATCGGCTTGCCGTCGACGATGATGTTATTTCCGTCGACTCCAATCTGACCGTCATACCGACCGTGGACCGAGTCGTACTTGAGAAGGTGAGCCAGCGTCGGGGTGTCGGTGAGATCGTTGATGGCGACGATCTCGTAGCCGGCCTTGGCAGCGTCCTTCTGCCAAGCACGAATGACGCAGCGACCGATGCGACCAAAGCCGTTGATGCCAATGCGAACAGCCATAGTGTTGTCCTCCGTATCGACTGGGGGGATGCCCCGGTTGGCCGAAGATATTATCGCATCGGCCCGAGAGCGGCGAAGGATAGTGAGGGTGGTGTGGCCCGTCAAGGTCTTGCCAAGGCGTAGTCCGATTCGGCATAACCCGCTGTCACGCTCCTCGACTGTGCAGCTGTGAGCGGCGCACGTACCAATGCCCACCTATCGTCTGACCGTTTGTTACGATGGAACCGACTTCTGCGGCTGGCAGCGGCAAGCGAATGGCCCGTCGGTGCAGGCGGTCTTGGAGGCGGCTCTAGCACAGCTGGTCGGCGAGCCGGTCATCTGTCGTGGGGCGGGGCGAACCGACTCTGGGGTTCATGCGCTCGGGCAGGTGGTATCGATTCGGCTGCCGCGTGAGCTTCCGGAAAAAGCGCTCGTCTACGGTACCAACAATCACTTGCCCGACTCGGTGGCGGTGATGGAGGCAGTGCTCGTCGAGGATGATTTCGATGCACGGCACTCGTCGAGCGGCAAGCTGTATCGCTATCAAATTTGGAACGGCAAGATTCGCTCGCCGCTGCATACGCGGAATCACTGGCACGTCGGGCATGCACTGGATCTTGCAGCGATGAGTCGGGCTGCGCAGGTTCTCGTCGGGCGCCATGACTTTCGCGCCTTTCGCGCCGCCGATTGTGAGCGGCTGACGACGGTGCGCTGGATGAAGCGGCTGGAGGTGTTTCGCCCGTCTCACGATCCCTTGGCGATTCACATCGAGGTCGAGGGAACCGCATTTCTGAAAAACATGGTCCGAATCTTGAGCGGAACCATCGTCGCTGCGGGTCGAGGTCTGCGCACCGTCGAAGAAGTGGCCGAGCTGCTGGTCACCGGGGATCGCAGCCGCGCCGGCCAGACCGCTCCCGCTAAAGGGCTGGTGCTTGTCCGTGTCGACTACGGCCGTCGAGAAGGCCCGTAACTACGGCGTGGCCACGTCGAGCTTTCGACGAAACTCGATATGTAGCGTCAGCTCGAACTCGTCCAGGTGTGCCACGTCGACGACGACCTGCGTTCCGACCGGCAGCTCGGGCAGCGACTGCACCCGCTGCCAAATCGGTACCAAGTCGAGCCGCAGCAGATTGTCGCGAATCACCGTCGCTGTCGTCTGCGTAATGCCTTCCTGCTGCAGGTAGCGAATGCCCGTGTAGCGCTCCATGTTGCGCTGAAACTCGTCGTACCCGGCGTAGGTCGTCTCGAAGTCGCGCATGACTTTGAGGAGATCCGTCTCACTGTCCGCATACGGCGACGGCTCCTCGTACAGTCGCGCGATCAGAATCCACTGATTGACCAGATCGCAATACCGACGGAGCGGCGAGCTAGACCACAGATACTGCGTCACCCCCAGCCCTCCATGCGGCGCCGGATACAGCGACAGACGGACCTTGCCACTGTCTTGCACTCGATACAGCGCCCGAATGTCGCGATCCCCGAGCAGCTTTCCCCACGCGCTGTTCACATAAATCATCAGCTCGGCGACGACTTTGTCGGGAGGACCACCGCGCACTCGCCGCGTGATATCAATCCGCCCGTCAGTAAACGAAAAAATATAGTCGAGCTGCTCTTGCTCCGGCTTGCCGCGCAGCGCTTGCAGTCGGTTCGCCAGCTCGTAGAGAAACAGCAGCTCTTGGCCGAACTCAAAGTCGAGCTGTCCCGACTCGATGTTCGCGAGTGAAAACTGGCTGTCGATCGCCGGATAGCGCAGGTTGCGGACGATCGGCACCCGCTCCAGGCGACTCTCCTCGCCGAGGATGCGGTACGAGCCATCGCCCGCCACCGTCAGATACAGCGATACCGCTGGACAGTTTTTACCCTCGGTGAGCGTAAACGGATAGATCGCCTGCGGCGGCAGCATCGTGATCTTGTCGCCCGGCATGTACACCGTCGATAGTCGCTGTCGAGCAATCTCGTCGAGTGGCGAGCCCGGCTGAAATCCGAGCGCCGGCGCTGCAATGTGAATACCGACCCGCACGCTGCCGTCCCGCTGACGAGTCACGCTAAACGCATCGTCGATCTCTGTCGTCGAGGTATCGTCGATGCTAAACGCTGCCACATCAGCCAGCGGCAGCTCCGGCAGCGGATCTACAGCGGCAGCTGTCTCGACTGATCTGCCTTTTGGAAAATAGTCAAGCAAAAAGCGACCGAGGTGGAAGCCGTGGCTGCCCGCGATGGCTCCACAGCGCTCGAGCAGTCGAGCCGGTGACAAGCGCGCCCGCTCACAGGCCTGCACGATCGCCTTGTGCTCGATCCAGCTTGGATCTGGCTTGTAGAGCACAAACGGCATCCGCGCCGCAATCTCCTTCGGAAGCTCTCCAGCGACGAGCTGATCGGCCAGCGAGGTCTGTTTTTCCAGCTGCTTTTGCTTGCGCGCCGCTGCTTTCTCCGCCGCCTGCCGAACCTCAGCCGTCACGGCCTGAAACCGACCCACGCCGCGTCGTGAAAAATGAGTCGGAGCCCCGAACAGCACCACCAGCATCGCCGCAGACTCGACGGGACTTGGCGCATGGCCAAAGTAGTCGCGCGCCAGATCAGCAAACTCGAACTCACTCTCGCCAGCGCATTCCCACAGGAACTCGAGATCGATCTCGGTCGCTAGCTTCTGAGCGTCGGGGAGCAGCTCGGCGGGCAGCGGCCTCGGAAAGTGAAGCAGCACCCGATCGGCACGAACCTTTTCGCGCTTGCCGCCTGGAAGCTCGACGAGCAGCGCGCCAGTGGGCTCGGACAGAATCGTCCCGGCACGAAGCGCCCCAGCGTCTTCAAACAGCACGTTCATGGACATAGGGCCAACGATGTCGGAGGGTGTGAGGAATGCAAGGAGGGCCTACCACTCTCCGGCGTCGCGAACAACGCTCTCGGCGGTGGCAGCAAGCAGGCGGACCAAGCCAATGCTGGTTTCGGTGCGCGCAAAGTACTCGGGCTGGTTGGTCTTGGCATTCACATATCGAGAGAGGACTGCGTGACCCAGCTCTTTGCGCCCGTCGAAGAACCGGACCGTGAGCAGCTCGCCGGTCTTACCTGCCCCAGACATTGCTGGCGCCGCTGCCCCCGTCGCTGGCTCTTCACCCTGTGCCACGTAGTCACTGATCGCCACGCGCAGCAGCTTGTCCATCCAGTTTTTGATCGAGTCGTCCCGCTTGTCCGGCGTCGCTGAATCGGCAAAAAAGAAGCCCTGCGGATTCTGCCGGTTGCCCTGAACAAACGTGCGGGTCTTTTCGCCGACTTTGACCTCGATGCGATCGAAATCACCGCGCTCAAAGCGATGCAGCCGACGCTCCATCAGTCGAGAATCGGCGAACTCAAAGTCCGCGACAATCCGCTGCGAGAGCAGAAACACCTGCCCCTGAGCGTCGCGAACGTAGTAGTCGCCGCTGCCGTAGCTGGTACCACCGATGGTGAACTTGTACGACAGTCCCTTGGCACTGATGGTCAGCGTCTTCTTGCTGTCGGTAAGTCCCAGCTCTTTGGCTTTGGGCTCGTCCACAGAACCAAGGGCACGCAGGGCTTTGAGAGGACCAAATAGGCCAAGCAGCTCGCTGGCTCCGTCGTTGCCTCGGAATTCCTTGACGGTCGTTACGTCCTTCATCTCGACCGCAGGAGCAGGCACAGGTGGAGTCGCAGACGCCGCCGGGAGCGCATGAGGATCGGCAGGCAGCGGCGGATGACCAGCAGGCATGGCTGGCTCACCGCTCTTGTCGCCACCCTTCACCGGAGGTGCCGGAGCGGCAAGTGGCTTCGCAGGCGGCGTGGTAGCAGCCGGAGTCACAGTCGTCGCTTTCGGAGCTCCAACCGGGGCCGCTGGCGCAGCGGGCGCCGATGTCAGCGCGGGAGTCGGGGGATTTGCAGGCACCTTGCTCTTTGTCTTCGAGACGATCCACGGGTAGGACTCTCCATCTGGGCCCGTCCGCCGCTCGACTGTGATGTCGCGCGTCTCGTCGAGGTAGGCCAAGCTCGCCACTTCCCGCTTGGTGACATCGAGCACGACCACGCTATCGGTCTGCGTCTGCGCTCGATCACGAGTCCAGGTCTGATAGGCAAACAGCACCGCCAGCACCGCCAGACCTGCGTGCACATATACCGGCGACAGCCCTTGCTGTCCTTTCACAGTCTTCATGACGCCCTCCGACGACGAACCGCACGGGTATACAGCAGACCAACTCCCAACACCAGCGACGGCATAAGGAGCGTTGTCAGCCAAAACCACAGCTTCTCTTGGCCCTTGGTATGAACGATCGGCACGTCGTGGTCCTGCACCGGCTCGCCCAAGATCGCCTCTTCCTGCATCAGCCACTTGACGCTATCGAGGATAAGAACTCGGTTCGGCAGCCACGGCACCAGTCCATCACTCATCGCATCTGCCGATCCGACCGCCACCAGCCGCAGCTCGCGCTTGGTCTTTCCATCTTTGCCAGGCTCGAGCATCTTCTGCGCCGCCGCCGCCAGCTCAAACACCTGGCTCTTCTCGCCCGCATCGAGCTGAAAGTTACGGTTCGTATCAGCAAAAGTGTTTGGCATCGATCGCAGCGTGAAGTCGAGCTGCACACCCGCTGGCATCACCGTGTCACGCTCGAAGAATCCACTCTTGGGCAGAATCACACCCGCCCGCCCAGAGTTCCGCGACAAGGTCGTCACCGAGACGTGTGAGCTAAAGCTCGTCGAGACAATGTTCTCGCGATCGTTGTCTTTGTGGGTCCGGACCGCGAACCGCTCCGGGTGACACAGCACCTGCGGAGTGAACTTCAGGCCGACCCGCTTGAGCAGCGGCCCGAGGTCAATCGCCGTCTGCTCCGCCGTCGGGTCGAGGAGCACGAGCAGGTGTCCACCATCATCAAGAAACGACGACAGCGCCGAGACTTCTTCACCCAGGAAGCGCTCCGTCGGACCGGCAATCACCACCAGCCCGGCGTCCTGCGGCAGCTTTCCCGCCAGTCCGTTTTGCACCGAGAGCGTCCGCACCTCATAACCGAGGTTGACCATCATCGTCCGCAGCGCTCCGACGGGAAGCCGCATGTCATCTTTCATCAGGTCAAGCGCCCCCGTGTCAAACGAGCGCTCACCATGTCCGCTGGTGAAGTACACCACCCGACCGGGCCGTGACAGCTGCAGCAGTCGCTTTTGCACATCGCCGTCGAACGCCAGCAGCGTCCCGCGCGCCGTGTCGATGTTCAGCCCAATGTTGATCGTCTCGCGACTGCCGGCCTTGCCCTTGTCGTCGAGCTGGGTCAGCACAATCATGCCGTTCCCCGACACCGACATCTCCTTGGCCCGACCCGGCTCCAGCGCATGATCGAGAATCTGCACCTGGAAGTTGGGCGACAGCTTCGCCAGCTCGTCGAAGTATGGCTGAACCTGCTCACGAACCTCATTGGCCGTCGGAAAGAACAGCGTTACTTGGATTGGCCGCAGCAGACTCTGGACCACCTTGCGAGTCGTCTCGCTGGTCTTGGTGTTTTGGAAGCGCGCCAGATCGACCTTCGAGTTGCGCTCCGTCACGACATAGTTCGCGGCTGCCACGAAAATCGCCACCAGCGCCACCGATAGACCGCTCTGTCCCGAATAGGTGATGCGGTGCGGCTCAATCGCTTCAGCGACGCCACGACCATCGGTCATCGTGTAGACCGCCTGCTGAATGAACGCCATCGGCAGTGCCCCAAGCAGCACCATCATCGGCAGGAACATCTGCGACACGCTCGACGCTCGCTCGTAGTTTTTGCCAAGCATCGAGCGCAGCGACTCTTGCAGACCCGCCGACTTGAGGTTGAACAGCAGGTACACCACGACGCCCAAGATCACCGCCAGCCCCGAGAGCATCAGGTAGCCAAGCGCGCGCTTTTCAATCGCGTCTTTCGCCGAGCTGCGACGGGACACGATGCCCACCAAGCCCGCAAGTAGCAGAAGCGAGGCCAGCGTCGCCGCCCCTTTCTGTAGCCCTTCCGTCGTGAGCATCCGTTCCCCGAGGAACAGCACGAACAAACCGACAAAGAACAAGATGGTGGGCCAAAGCACCACCTGAATCGACTTGGGGGCGTTACCCCCGCTAGTGCGCTGGTCAGCCATGGTTAACTGCTCCACCGCCGCGACTCGAGCACGCGCGTCGTCGCGAACAGAAAGACATAGGTCATCGACACGTAGTAGGCGACATCCTGCAAGCTAATCGTCCCTCGCATAAACGGCGGGAAGTGCTTGTTCCACAGCGCCAGCCACGAGAAAAACTGATCGAACGGTCGATCGGTTACCGGCGCCAGCAGCCACGCCATCACCAGCGCTACCGAGATCGCGGCCCCGACCACGATCGCGACGAGCTGACTGCGAGTCAGCGACGAGGCGAACATCCCGATCGCCAGCCCCGTCGAGCCCATCAGCAGCACGCCCAGGTAGCCAGCGACGAGATGTCCCTTGGCGACCTTGCCGTGGAGCAGCACCATCAGTGGCATATACAGCGACAGCACGTGAATGCCGAGCAGGAACACAAATGCCGCCAGGAACTTACCCAGCACGATCTGGTAGTCCCGAATTGGCGACGAGAACAGCAGGTTGATCGTGCCTGTCTGGCGTTCCTCGGCGAGAAGTCGCATCGCCAAGAACAGCCCGGCAGCCTCGGCAAGACCGCCTGAGAAAAAGAAGAACTGACTTAACACCTCGGAAGACTTGCGAGCAGTGTCGCTTCCGACGGCAAAGACGTTAAACGCCAAGCCATCGATAAGCAGCAGCACCGCCGCCACGACCCAGCCAAGCGGCGATCGCAGGTACGCGGCCAGCTCGCGGCGAATGATGAGAGCTATGGGTTTCACGGCATCCACCTCAACGCGTCAAATGACATAGGATTTTCCGCCTCACGTCGCAGGAGGCTGTGGGTGTGTGGGATGAACGAGACGCTGGAAGATCGACTCCAGCTCGAGCGCCTTGCGCTGGAGCAGAAGCAGACCCAGCCCAGCATCGACAATCGCCCGGGCTACTTGCGAGCGTCGATCGTCGCTACACTCGACTTCCAGGCGGACCCGTCGGGCTTGCTTTGACACCACTCGGGCGACAATGACCCCCGGCACGCGACCGATCGCTTGCCGAGCTTGCTCAGGGACGGCCTCGCCTTCCCCTTCGATTTCCAGCTCGAGGACGCCGCCTTGGGCACTGCCATGTGCCTGCTGCGAGATCGATTCCTCGGTTCCATCAGCGACGAGCTTGCCGCGATCGATCACCAGCAGCCGATCACAGGTCTGACTGATTTCGGTCAGGATGTGGCTCGACAACAGCACGGTGTGTTCACCCCCAAGCCGCTTGATAAGCTCGCGCATCTCGACGATCTGCACCGGGTCCAGGCCACTGGTGGGCTCGTCTAAGATGAGCAGCGACGGCTTGTGGACCATCGACTGCGCCAGTCCGACGCGCTGCCGAAAGCCATGCGACAGCGTCGCAATGTTGTCATCGGCCACCTCGGTTAGGTTGCACGTCGACAGCGCATCGCCGATAAACCGCGTCAGGTTCTTGCTCGGCACACCTTTGAGCTCAGCGACGAAGCGCAAGTAATCTCGCACCGACATTTCGTCGTACAGAGGCGGTGTGTCGGGCAAAAATCCGAGCCGCTTGCGGATCTCGTGGGCGCTGTCGGCGAGATCCATGCCGTCGATCCGCACCACGCCGGATGACGGCAAGATCAAGCAGCCAAGGATGCGAAGGGTGGTCGTCTTGCCGGCGCCGTTTAGGCCCAAAAAGCCAACGATCTCGCCCTTCTCGATTCGGAAGCAGAGATCATGGATCGCCCGCTTCCCTCCGTAGTACTTCGTGAGGTCCTCAACTTCGATCATCGAGCAGTGTCTCCACCGATAACAGCTACGGTCAGCCGTTCCTGTCGCTACGGTTGGCGCAAAAACCACGCCAGAGTGGAACGTGCGCGGCAACATACGCATAGCGTGCGGTCATTTCAACCCCCCAAGCATCATGTCGTTTTTGGGCGTACATCTTTGACTGTACATCAGCCACGCATCACAAACTTTCATCACAAACTCTGATCAGATCGGGACTTGACCGTACGGAAGGGTCTGCATACCATCCCGCTTCGCGCAAGGTGCGCGCTCCCTTCCAGAAAAAGGAGAATCCAATGAAGACGGTAGTTGCTTTCGTCATGGTCAGCTCGATGTGGCTGGCCGCCTGCGGACCCAAGGCCCAGACCACCCCGGCTCAGCCTGCTGCTGCTCAGCCTGCCCCTGCGGCGGCGACCCCGGCTGGCGCCCCCCCTCCGTAATTTCGGTGGGTGAGCTGGGACCTCTGCGGACTTATGTTCGTGTGAAGTCCCGCCAAGAGCCTGTCACTTCGTGTGGCAGGCTCTTTTTTTTTGGCCTCAATTTGTCAAATCGCAGCCACCGAGGCATCCACTCGATCTTGTCCGGCTAGCCGGATTCCGTCCGACCGACTGGCCACGACGACGACTTGAATCGGCTGCTTTCGATTCCGATTTTCACGACGACAACGCCTGACGCGGTTCGAGCAAATGGACACCGGCACGGACGTTGCTTTCGGCCGTTCCGATTGCAACGCCCTGTGACCGCGCCCCCGTGGCGCTCGAGGTCTTCATGAGCCATCGGTCCGATCTCCTGCCACCACATGACCCGCGTGATCCAGCCCTCACCCACATGGCCCACGTCGCGCTCCGTGAAGATGAGGCAGCTTGGCGACGGTGCACATTTGTAGGACTGCGGATTCAAGACGCAGTGCTGTACGAAGTCCGCCAGTGTCCGCGATGCCCGTCGGTGATCCGCCGTGCTTGTCGACTTTGTGAGGCCGCCAGTGCGCTGTCCGGTCGCCTGGCCAGCTTGAATGTGCCGCTGAGCTTGTCGCAAGCCGCGCAGTGCCTAGCCGACTGGGTGGCCTTGTCTGAGCATCCTCAGGCAAGCCCGCTTCAGACCTCGGGTTCAGACGAGTCATCAGTCCCTGGCGAGCCAACGGTCGTCCGAATCCCGCTTGGTACCTCGCTCAAAGACGCAGAGCGCTGGATTGTCCTCGCCGCCCTGGAGTCTTGCGGAGGAAGACGCAGTGAAGCAGCCCGAGCACTGGGTGTCTCGCGACGAACGCTCTATAACAAGCTTGCAAGCATCCGTAAGCGATCGGCCAGTTAAAATGGAGCGGTTTGCTTCCCATTCAAAATGAAAACCTCGAGGGAGCAGACGGCTTCCCTTGTAGCTCGACCATGCTAGACTGGCCGCATGTTCGCCCCATCAATTGCCCGTCTGTCGCTCGTCGGAGCAGTGCTTTTGGCATCCCCGTCGCTGTATGCAGCAAGGCTAGCGGTGCTTTCGCCCAAGGTCGATTCGGACTCGCCTGTCTCGGACGGTCGACGCAACAAGTTCCATGACTCGCTCTCGCAGGGGCTGGTCGAGGCAGCTGGATCGGAGTGGACCGTGCTCTCGTCCGAGGAAGTGCGCCTGCGCTTGGTGGGCCGAGACGATCTTCTGGCATGTCAGCAAGGGTCGTGCGCTGCTCAAGTCGCGGCTCTGCTGCAAGTTGATCGAGTGATTGTGTCCAACATTTCGATGAAAAGTGCGATTGGCGGTAGCGCCTATCAGATCCGACTGACCGCGCTGGACCCGAGTGGCAAGCAGGGCGAGGTGACCCACACCGACCGCTGCGGCGATGACAACGAGGGCTGCAACCTCAGTCGCGCTTTCGATTCGTTGCGCAAGTCCTCTCTGGCGCTGGTTCCCAAGCTCAAAGTGGCACCACCAACTCCCTCAGCTCCCGTCGAAGTTTCGCGACCCGCACCTGAGAGGCCAGCATCGTCACCTGACAACCTGCTCAAAGACCCGAGCAGCAGTCCCGCGCCTTCCGCAAGCGCCGGCGTCATCCCGAGTCCTGCTACTCCGTCGACCGCACCGAGTGCGCCTGCGACTCGACACATCGGGTACCGGATTGGCTGGGTCGCGTCTGGCATCCTCGCCGGTGGTCTGCTGATTACCTCGATCCCGTTTTTGGTGTTGTCGCCACGTGATGGGCAGCCGACCTGTACCGATGGTAGACCATCGAATCAGTGTCCGACGCGCTACCAAGGGAACTTGGCAACCGGCCTGGGCCTACTCGGTGGTGGCTTGGCGGCAGCAACAGCGTTCGGAGTGCTCTATTACCTCGATCGCCGCGACCTCAAGCGGTCCTCGGGCCAGGTTGCGCTGTTTCCTTTCCTGATGGACCACGGGAGTGGGCTTAGCGCCGTCGCAAGATTCTAACTGGCAGCGGAGGTTGTGCAGATGAGGCTCGCAATCGCTTATGCCCTGGGCTTAGTCCTTCAGCTGGTGGGCTGTACCACCGACAATCCCGATTACCCGGACATGACTCCGTGCACGCTGGGCGAGCGTCGCTGCGAGCTGCGTGATCGAGCGGTGGCAATGGTCTGCGGACGAGATGGCGAGGATCGGCAGGTTTTTCTAGAAGAGCCGTGTCCGCTGGGCTCGGTGTGTGAGACGGGACGCTGTCAGCCGCCAGTGGCCGCTCGAGCTTGTCTGCGTCATAGCGACTGTGCCGCGACCGAGGTCTGCACGCCGCTGATTCAGCCGGGACAAGCGCAGCTACTGAACTACTGCATGCCGGCCCAGCCGGGAGCGGCGACCGCGTCGTCACCGTGCAGCAAAGATGCCGATTGTCAGACGTATCGCTGTCTGCAACAGAGCCAGGGCAAGTTTTGTTTCAAGGCTTGTGCCGATGACCTGGCTTGTGGCAGTGGACACCGATGTATACCGCTGTCGATCACAGTGACGGGCGTACAGGCGATGATCTCGACTTGTAGTGCTCCGTGATGTCAGCGCGACAGCCGTGAAACCAAACCGCCCGTGGATATGACGATGAGGAAAGAGGACAAGTGATGGCAACTGCCCGTTGTACCAAGTGCGGAAGCGAGAACCCCAAAGAGGCGCTGTTCTGCACGGCCTGTGGGCAGGCGCTGCACCACGCTCAGAACGATCCGCTCGTCGGACAGACCATCGGCGGGCGCTACCATCTGGTGGAAAGAATCGGTCAGGGCGCGGCGGGTACGATTTATCGCGCCGAGCACACCACGCTGCGACGACGGATGGCCGTGAAGCTGCTGCACCAACAGCTGGCGCAAAACGAAGATGCGGTCGAGCGCTTCCGTCGAGAAGCGATCACCGTCTGCGAGATCGACAACGATCACATCCCTCAGGTCTTCGACTTCGGTCGTGCGGAAGATGGGCGGCTGTTCTTTGCGATGGAGTTTCTCGATGGTGTGCCGCTGTCGGTGGCGCTGGAGCGGGAAAGTCGCCTGACGCCCGAGCGAACTGCCGACATCCTGGCGCAGATCGGCGACGGGCTGATGGAAGCGCATACACTCGGCTACATCCATCGCGATCTGCGCCCCCGCAGCATCTTCCTGACGCGCCGTCGTGGCCGGGCAGACTTTGTGAAGATCCTCGACTTCGGACTGGCCAAGCTGGTGCAGCCCGAGCTGACCGACGCGCAGCGGACGGCGATGGGAATGACCTATGGCGATCCGCGCTACATGGCGCCGGAACAGGCACGCGGCGAGGTGGTTGATAGGCGGGCCGATATCTACTCTCTCGGCGTCCTCGGTTACGAGATGGTGTGTGGAGAACCGCCGTTCAAGGGCAACGGCACGTTCGATGTGCTGAGCAAGCTGCTGGAAGCGCCGGTGCCGCGACTGCGCGACAAGCGGCCGGACTGTCCACCGTGGCTGGAGTCGGTCATTCGGACGGCGCTGGCCAAAAAGCCGGCGGAGCGGTTCCAGACCGTGGCGCAGTTCCTCGATGCGATGGAACGAAAGAACGTGCTGGCCAATCAGCCGCCGCTGCCGATGCAGGTTGCGCCGGGAGCCAAGGCCGATGCGATGAAGAAGCTGACGCCGATGAGCGCGCCTCCGGATACGGCCCCCAAAGGCCAAGAAGTGCGAGCGTTTGTCAGCTATCCGGTCATGAAAGCCATCAATGTTCCCGTCGAAGATCCGCCTCGTCCGGTCGCTCAGAGCACGCAGGCGATGCCAACTGTGGCCCCGGGAACTCAGGCGGCAGCCTTGGCGGCAGCCGTTGCAACCATCGAGCCGCAGCAGCATCAGCAGCCGCAGTCGATTAAAAAGACGCTGGCCTATCCAACGATCAAGGTCGGTCAGCGCAGCGAACCCGTCGGCAGCCCTCCCGCTGTCAGCACGCCGGCAGAGCCAGTGCGCCCGCCGCTCGCTGCAAAACCAGCGACGGAAACTACCTCTGGGAAACCGTCCTCGGGCAAGCCAAGCGCCGACAGCTCGGCGGTCAAACCGGCGACAGCCAAGCTGGCGGGTGGCCAGAATCTGAAGAGCGGCTTCGTGAACATCGTCGCCACGGCCATTGAGCGCGGTGATCCGACGCCGCGTACGGCCCGGGCGATGCTCGAACAGGAGTCGCTGGCCTGGGAAGAAGCGGCGCTTCCAGCACTTGTGACCAACGAGGTCGACCTAACCAGCGATGCCACCACACCTGATCTAAGACGGCTGCCTCCGTCTGCGGACACGCCTGTGGAGGAGATGTCTTTTGATGCGGCGCCGGCCCCCGCCAAACGAGTACCAGCGGCGGTGACTCGTCCGGAACCGGCAAAGTCGCAAGCACCAGCGGCTCGTCCGGAACCAGTGAAATCGCCAGCGGCGGCTCCGCGTGAGCAGCTCGCGAAAGAGCCCAGTGTTCCAACCGGTCAGCGGGACTCCAGTCGGATTGCTGCAATGGCCACGCCTGCACCGACGGCAGGCCGAGAGCCCAGCGGCCCAGCAACCAAGCACGGTGAACCGCCACGGCCCTCGCTACCACTTGTGACTGCGGCGACGACTACCGACGTGGCGCGAGCGACAAGCGGCACCTCGTCGCTCGAAGTTCGGCCACTGTCTGCCCCGATGATTGGTCGCCAAACCCAGCCGGGTATGGGTCCGCTCGCACCCGATGTGCCACTGACCACAAGTCCGGTGCTAGAGCCAGCCCCTGCTTCGACGTTTGGCGCTGCGGACGACGAGCCGGATGAAGATGCCACCGTACCGAATCTCAAGCATGCCGAGACGCACAAGGTGGAAAAAGTCGCCGCTGCGGACCTCACGGAGACGGTGAAACATTCCAAGCTCTCGCCCGCGGCTGCCGCACATCTTGAGACAGCGAAAGTTGTGAAGGTAGACGCGGCCGCCGCGCAGCCAGCCGCAGAGTCGGAGCGCACCCCAGAGACGCCGCCACCGGAGATGGGCAACGAGGGCAGCGAAGGCGATGCGGGCTGGTTTGCACAGTCAGCTCCCGCCGCGCTGGCCGATGACGAAGATGCGCTGACGATCAAGAAAAAGACCCCCAAGTGGGTCGCGCCTGCTGTCTTGTCCGCAGCAGCGGTCGTTGGCCTGCTGTTGTGGGCGCAGAGTGGCACGAAGACGGAGAGCGCCGGCAGTGGTCCCGCATCGACGCTGCAACAGCCCACGAGAGTGCCTCCGAGTGCTGTAATACCGAGCCCGAGCGTAACGGCGCCGAGTGCAGCAAGTCCCGAGAGTACAGCGGGTCCAAAGGTGGAAGCGGCCGCCATGCCCTCCACTGCACCAGTCCCGACGGAGAGCAAGCCGGCTACTGCGGAGCCGAGCCCTGCGCCACCAGCTGCGAAGCCCGAGCCTGTTGCCGCTGCCAAGACGGATGAGCCAGTCAAGCCTGTGGTAGAAGCGCTGCCAATCAAAGCCGCCCCCGAGCCCGTCGCGAAGCCAGAGCCCAAACCTGAGCCGAAGCCCGTCGCGAAGGTTGAGCCAAAGCCCGAACCAAGGCCCGTCGCGAAGCCTGAACCGAAACCTGAGCCGAAGCCCGTCGCGAAGGTTGAGCCAAAGCCCGAACCAAAGCCCGTCGCAAAAGTTGAGCCAAAACCTGCGGCGGCAGAGGCGAAAGCCAGTGAGCCAGCCGCCGCCAAGCCAACCGCCGAGATTGCGTCTCTGGTCAGCATGGGAAAACAGAAGCTCGATGATGGTGAGGTCGATGCTGCGGTCGCGAGCTTTAAGCGTGCCGTGCAGCTCGATGGCAAAAATGCGGAAGCAGTCGCAGGACTTGGAGAGGCCAGCTTCGAGCAGGGCAACTTCGACGGGGCCGTCAAGTACCTGGGTCAAGCGGCAAGGCTTTCGCCCCGCAAGAGCGCATATCAGGAGCTGCTCGCGCAGGCTCAGTTCAAGCTGGGTCGATACAAAGAGGCCGCCGAGACGTGCCGCAAGATCCTCAAAGACAACCCAGGCTCGAGCCGCGCCAAGCAAACGCTCGAACAAGCCGAAAAGAAGCTCGACGACATGTAACGGGCGTCGAGAGCCCTCTCACAACTGAAGTAAGCTATTTTGCCCCGCGCCGCGATGGCCGGGTCTGAAGGAGACACCATGCGTAGCGTCGTCAAAGGTTCTGGTTTTGTGGTCGGGGAGCATCTGGTCCCAAACGCTCGGTTCGAGAAAATCATGGACACATCGGACCAGTGGATTCGCGAGCGCTCGGGAATCGAGCAGCGCTATTTCGTGGCCGATGGCACCTCGACTTCCGACCTCGGCGCCCGCGCCAGCAAGATCGCGATGGAGCAAGCCGGCGTCGGACCGCAAGACATTGACTACGTTGTGTTCGCAACGATGACACCGGACCACTTCTTCCCCGGCTCGGGCAGCATCATGCAGAGCAAGCTGGGGCTGCGGAACATTCCGGCGCTCGATATTCGGCAGCAGTGCTCGGGATTTGTCTACGCGCTGCAGGTGTCGGACGCGCTGCTCAAAGCCAAGGTGGCAAAGACGCTGCTGCTCGTGGGCGCCGAGACACACTCGCCGTTTATGCCGTTTTCCGACTGGCCGACAATCTTGGGACTGGCCGACAACGCTCCGACCGAGGAGCAGCGCGCCCTGCACACGGCCGTTCGCGATCGCGCGGTGCTGTTTGGTGACGCAGGCGCGGCGATTGTCCTGCAGCGAGACGAGGAGGAAACGGAGCGGGGACTGATCGACTTCGAGCTCCATGCCGACGGATCGAACTACAACAAGCTGTATGTTCCGTCGGGGATGGCGCATCGGCCCTATGTCTCGCCGGAGATCATCAAGCAGCTTGATCACGTACCCCACATGGACGGCAAGTTCGTGTTTCGGATGGCAGTGACCAAGATGCCGGAAGTGGTGCGCTCGCTGCTCGGGCGGCACGGGCTGACCGTCGACCAGATTGACCACTTTATCTTTCATCAGGCGAACTTGCGGATCAACGAAGCGGTGCAGCAGTCGCTGGGGATCAAGCCGGATCGGATTTACAACAACATCCAGAAGTACGGCAACACGACGGCAGCAACGATTCCGATTGCCTACGACGAGTGCCGACGCTCGGGACGAATCAAGCGCGGGGACTTGCTGTGCTTCGTCGGACTCGGCGCCGGCTTCCACTGGGGCGCCGCGCTGCTGCGTGACTAACTACCAAGTCTGGCCCATATCCGCCGGCTTGGGCTTGTGGGTGAACAGCGCCCAGCGATGACCAAACGGATCGGACAGGATGCCGTAGCGATCCCCCCAGAACTGATCCGCCAGTGGCATCTCGACTTTCCCGCCTGCCGCCACCGCCTGGTTCCACACCGCATCAACGTCGGCGCAGTGAATCTGAATGGCCACTCCCGATCCGCCGAGCGCCAGCGGATTGGTCTGTTTCCCACCCATGTACTCGGGAAACTCGTCGCAGCACATCACCACACCGCCGTTGATGAGCAGTGTGGCGTGCATGACGCGCTTGCCATCCTCGGCATGGTGCAGCTCGGGAACCTGCGCAGAAAAGGCCTTCTTGTAAAACTCGATGGCAGCAGTGGCGTCGGACAGCGTGAGGTAGGGAATCACCGGGGGATACTGAAAGGAAGGGCTGTTCTGTTCGCTAGTGGTCGTCGACATGTGCGTCTCCTTTTGCGGCGCACCATCGCTTGCCCACGCTGAGGTTGTCAACGGAATCGTTATCCCCCAACAAACTTCAGCGTACCAACTTCAGCGCACCGGATTCCCGCTCACTGGCTACAGCTCGTCTGCGGCAAAAGGCAGCACGTCGCGAATGTGCTTGGCGTCGAGAAGCAGCATCAGCAGTCGATCGACTCCGAGCGCGACACCTCCCGATGGCGGCAGACCCTCGGCCAGCGCGGACAGGAAGCGCTCATCGATCGGATAGGCGGACAGGCCACGACGCTGACGCTCGGCAAGATCTTGGACAAAGCGCTGCCGCTGCTCAGCCGGGTCGCACAGCTCACCGAAGCCGTTGCACAGCTCCAGACCTGCAACATAGGCCTCGAAGCGCTCGACCACTTCCGGGAAGCCGGGCTTGCGACGGGCCAGCGCACAGAGCGGCCGAGGCCAGTCACAGAGCACCATGGGCCGCAGCACTCCGTCGCTATCGGGCAGCGCCAGCTTCGACTCGACATGATCGAGAAACACCGAAAAAAACAGGTCATCCCAGGCCCAGCACGGCTCGTCCTGTTCATTGCGGAGCGTCGGCTGGGGAATCCGATAACCGCCGTGCTCGATCTTTTGCGCCAGCTCGTCGACCGACTCATCACCTCGGATGTCGAGGTTCGCAAGCTCTTGGACCACCTGCCGAACCGTGCGCTGCGGCCACGGCAGTGACAGATCGATGAGCTGTTTCTGACCACGATCATCGTGCCGAGTGAAGCGCGGACTTCCGTGAATCGCCGTCGCCAGCTCAGCGGCCAGCGCGGCGACATCGGTAGCGACCGACTCCCAGCCCGCGAAGGCGCGATACCACTCCAGCATCGTGAACTCGGGGTTGTGATGCGGACCGGCTTCTCCCGATCGAAAGACCTTGCCCAGACTGTAGATGCGCGGCAGACCGGCGACGAGCAGCCGCTTGAGCTGATATTCCGGCGAGGTAATGAGATAACGCGGCGGGACCTCGGGCCTCGCATCTGCGACGGAAAAACCTTGCAGATGTAACTCCAGACCAGGCGATGGAACGATCAGGGGCGCTTCAATTTCCAGGAAGTCGTGACGGGAAAAGTAGCCGCGAATCGTTGCCAGCGCCCTGCCCCGCTGCGTGAGGATCTGCCGCCGCCGATCGCGGTTGATCCGAAAGTAGTCCCCGCCCGGCGAAGGAAACGGCTGACCGGTTCCCACTGGACGAGCAAGCAGCGACGCAGCACTCACCGATTCAAGTGACTCGCCAGGTACGGCGAAATCCACCTGCAGCTCGACAAAATCGGCTGTGACAAGTGAGCCGACCTCGCAGCGGACCGCAAGTCGCCACAGCTTGTCGCCGTCATCGACGAGCAACGTCTGCGGCGACACTTCGATCAGTCGCCCCCGCAGCCACTTTCTCAATCCCAGACTCGCGATGGTTAGCCTCGGATGCGCTCGAGGTACTTGCCTTCACGGGTATCGATCTTCAGCAGATCACCCTCGTTGATGAACAGCGGCACGTTGATGGTCGCGCCCGTCTCGAGCGTCGCCGGCTTGGTGACGTTGTTGGCGGTATCGCCCTTGACGCCCGGCTCCGAGTGAGTCACGCGCAGCTCAACAAAGTTCGACAGTGCAACCGCCGTGACGCGACCGTTGTAAAAGGTCAAGGTCACGTCGGTATTCTCTTTCATGAACTGCCAGTCGTCACCGACGGTATCCGCCGGCACCTGAACCTGCTCGTACGACTGCTTGTTCATGAACACGAAGTCGCTGCCATCTTTGTACAGATAGGTCGACGCTTGCTCTTCGACATCGGCGGCGTCCATCTTCTCGCCCGAGCGAATGTTGCGCTCGATGACACCGCCAGTGAGGAGGTTCTTCATCCGGGTGCGCGTAAAAGCCTGGCCCTTGCCTGGTTTGACGAACTGCGCTTCGACAACGACATAGGGAGCGCCGTCAACCATGATCTTAAGACCCTTACGCAGGTCGGACGTTTCGTACGTATTCGCCATGTTTGCCTCGAAATGAAACCGGTCGCTGGCCGGAAAAAGGGGGCTGGGAAACATCGGAATGTTGCCCGAGCGCGGGCTCTTTTACAGCGTATGTCCCGGCAGAGTCAACCATCGAAACAGCCACACCCTTGCTTGTCAGCGCGCAAAGTCTCTTGATACCGTTTCGGAGTTGTCGGTACGAGCTACCGTCCTTCCCAGAACCACTCCTTTTCGGGGGTCTTTTCGATGAAAACGCGCGCCGCTGTTGCCTATCAAGCAGGACAACCTCTTGTGATCGAGGAGGTCGATCTCGCGGGACCGAAGCCGGGTGAAGTCCTGGTGGAAATCAAAGCCACCGGAGTCTGTCACACCGACGAGTTCACGCGCTCTGGAGCCGATCCCGAAGGACTGTTTCCGGTCATCTTCGGACACGAAGGAGCCGGCGTGGTTCTGGAGTGCGGACCCGGCGTCACCACCCTCAAGCCCGGCGATCATGTCATTCCGCTCTACACTCCCGAGTGTCGCACCTGCAAGTCGTGTCTGTCGCGCAAGACCAACCTCTGTACCGCCATCCGCGCGACGCAGGGAAAGGGCCTGATGCCCGACGGAACCAGCCGCTTTTCGATCCACGGGAAGCCGATTCACCACTACATGGGCTGCTCGACGTTCGCCAATCACACCGTCCTGCCCGAGATCGCGCTCGCCAAGGTCCGCTCCGACGCTCCGTTTGACAAGATCTGTTATCTCGGCTGCGGTGTCACGACCGGAATTGGCGCAGTCCTCTTTACCGCCAAAGTCGAGGCCGGCGCCAACGTCGTGGTGTTCGGACTCGGCGGCATCGGACTCAACGTCGTGCAAGGCGCCAAGCTCGTCGGAGCTGACAAGATCATCGGCGTTGACATCAACCCCGCTCGCGAGCCGCTGGCGCGCCAGTTCGGCATGACCCACTTTGTGAATCCCAAGACCATCAGCGGCGACTTGGTCGCGCACCTTATCGAGCTAACCGGCGGCGGCGCTGACTACAGCTTCGAGTGTGTCGGCAGTGTCCAGCTGATGCGCCAAGCCCTGGAGTGCTGTCATCGCGGCTGGGGTGTCTCGGTGATCATTGGCGTCGCTGGCGCCGGTCAAGAGATCGCAACGCGGCCATTTCAGCTGGTCACCGGTCGAGTCTGGAAGGGCTCTGCGTTCGGTGGTGCACGCGGCCGGACCGACGTTCCCAAGCTCGTCGACTGGTACATGGACAAAAAGATCGAGATCGACTCGCTGATTACCCACAAGCTGCCGCTCGATCGGATCAACGAAGCGTTTGATCTCATGCACGCAGGAACATCGATCCGGACAGTGGTCGAGTTTTAGAATATGAAGTAGATCATCTGCCTCTTATTCGCCGGACGTTCTTGAATATGAAGTAGATGATCTGCCTCTTATTTGCTGGGCCTACTTAAAGCGCGGTCGATAGTTTGCCACCGTCGCGTACTGATCGGGCCAGCTGATCGCAAAGTTCTGTTCGGCAGCGGCATGACGCGTCCAGTACGGATCGAACAGATGCGCCCGCGCGAGCAGCGCCAGATCCGCCCGGCCCGCTGCAATGATGCTGTTCACGTCCGAATAGGAAGAGATGTTGCCGACGGCCATTGTGGTGATTCCCACATGCAGCCGGATCTCCTCCGCAAAGGGAGTCTGATAGAGCCGACCATAGACTGGCCGACCCTCCGGAGCCGTTCCGCCCGACGAGACATCGACCACATCCACGCCCGCCACTTTGAGCATCCGCGCCACTTCCACCGCATCACCCGGCAGCAGTCCTCCCGGCGCCCAGTCATGCGCAGAGATCCGCACCGAGATCGGCTTCTCCTCGGGCCACACCGCCCGCACGGCCTGAAAGACTTCCAGCGGAAAGCGCATCCGATTGAGCAGCGAGCCGCCGTACTCATCTTGGCGAAGGTTGCTCAGCGGCGAGATAAAGCTCGACAAAAGATACCCGTGCGCCATGTGCAGCTCGATCAGATCGAAGCCCGCTTGATCGGCCAGCTCCGTCGCTGCCTCGAAATCGGCAATCAGCGCGGCCATGTCCCGGCGCGTCATCTCTCGCGGAATCTGACTGTGTTCATTCCAGGGAATCGGTGATGGTCCAACAATCGGCCAGCTCTCACTCTCGGGGAGCGGTCGATCATTCCCTTGCCAGGGCAGACACGTCGCCGCTTTGCGCCCGGCATGGGCCAGCTGAATGCCAATCTTGGCCTCGCTGTGACGGTGAACAAAGTCGACAATCCGTCGCCACGCCGGCATGTGCTCGGGCTTATACAGACCTGCGCAGCCGAGCGTGATCCGACCTTCTCGACAGACATCGGTCATCTCGGTAATGACCAGGCCCGCCCCACCAATCGCTCGACTGCCCAGGTGAACCATGTGCCAATCGCTGGGCATGCCGTCTTCCGCCGAGTACTGACACATCGGCGACACCGCCACCCGATTGGGAACGATGAGATCGCGAATCCGCAGCGGCGTAAACATCGGTGGCGGCGAGGGATGACGCGGCACCTTAATTCCCGTCTGCCGCTCAGAAGCAAGCGCGATGTGATCGTTGACCTCGGCGATGAAGTTCGGATCGCGCTCGCGCAGGTTTTCGTGGGTCAGCCGCAGCGACCGCGTGAGCAGACTAAATCCAAACTGCCACGGCTCTGTGTCGATGAAGCGCTCACTGTGCTCAAACCACTCCAGCGAGGTCTGGGCCGTTCGCTGCAGACTCTCGACGGCGGGCCGGCGCTCCGCTTCGTACTCGGCCAGCGACTCGCGAATGTCACGACGCCCACCGCGCAGTGACTTTGCCAGCGCAATCGCATCTTCCATCGCCAGCTTGGTTCCCGATCCGACGGAAAAGTGCGCCGTATGCACCGCATCGCCCAGCAGCACCACGTTTTTGTGACTCCACTTTCCGCAGCGCACCGTCGGAAAATTTCGCCACAGACTGCGGTTTTTGCACAGCTTGTGTCCGGAAAGGCGCGGCGCAAACAGCTTCTCGCAGTACGCCACCGTCGCATCTTCATCCGCTGAATCGAGCCCCGAGCGCAGGAACGTCTCGGCGGTACACTCGACGATGAACGTCGACTGCGGCTCGTCGGGCGGTGCACTCTGGGTGTAGCGATAGGCATGGACGCGCCACAGTCCGTGCTCGTTTTCGTCGAAATAAAACGTAAACGCCGGCAGCGGCTGCGTACTCCCAAGCCACACGAAGCGATTCGGTCGCCAGTCCATCTGCGGCGCAAACGTATCGGCAAAGCGCGCCCGCACCACACTGTTGAGCCCGTCGCTGCCCACCACCAGATCAGCATCCAGATAGGAGTCGACATCACCCGACTGAATCTCGCGCTCGAACACAATCTCGACGCCCAGCTCAATGGCCCGCTGTTGCAAAATCCGCAGCAGATCTTGCCGCCCCAGCCCCGCAAAGCCATGCCCACAAGAGCGCACCACGTGGTCGCGGTAAAAAATGTCGATGTTGTCCCAGTGGTAAAAGCTGCGCTCAATCGCGTCGTAGCTCTCGGCATCCTCGTCGCGCAGGTGAGACAGCGTCTTGTCCGAAAACACCACCCCGAAGCCGAAGGTATCGGTCGGTCGATTGCGCTCGATGATCGTCACCCGATGACTCGGGTCAGCCTTTTTCATCAAGATCGCCAGGTAAAGTCCCGCAGGACCGCCGCCCAAACAGACAATGTTCATGTCCTTCCCATAACATCGGGCGACGCAAAGGTCTATGCGAGGAATCCGTCGCAGGCGCTATACTGCGGGCCACGATGAAAACAGGCAGCGGGGGCCGATCCGGCAAGCGTTTCGTGGTGGTAGGCGGGGGTGTCACAGGCTGCGTCCTCGCCGAGCGCATCAAGCAGAGACATCCCGACAGCGCGGTCACTCTTCTCGAAGGCAGCAGCACACTCGGGGGTCTGTCGGTCCGCAGCGAGCCCGATCCGATTGGCTGGGACCGCTTCTATCACGTCGTCACTCCTCAAGATGTGATGCTGATTGACTGGCTGCGTCGGCTGGGAGTCGATGACCGGCTGCGCTGGCGCGGGGCCCACACCGGCTTTTACGCCGACGAGACGCTGCATCGCTTCGATACACCGCTCGACTTTCTGCGCTTTCCGCCGCTCAACCTTGTCGACAAGGGTCGGCTCGGTGCCAGCATTCTCTACGCTTCGCGAATCAGCGACGGTACACCGCTGTGGAACATCACCGCCAGCGACTGGCTGCGCAAGATCTCCGGTGACACCGTCTACCGCAAGTTCTGGGAGCCGCTGTTGCGCGCCAAGCTCGGCAGTGCCCACCAAGATGTCGCCGCAACGTTCATCTGGTCGACGATTCGCCGCCTCTACGCCACCCGCCAGGCCGAGGGACGCCGCGAGGCCTTCGGCTACATCTCCGGCGGCTATGCCCCAGTCTTCACCGCCGCCGAGCACTACCTTTCCCGACTCGGAGTCACCGTTCGCAAGTCCGCCCCCGTCGAGCACATCAGCGACGGTCCGGACGGCAGTACCCGCATCCGTACCCGCGATGGCAGCGAGCTGCTGGCCGATCGCGTCGTCTACACCGGCCCGTCGCGATTCCTCCCCAAGCTATGTCAGGAAATGTCGGTCCCTGAGTCGCTGCTCACTCGGGCTCATCAGCTGCGCTACCTCGGCGTGCTGTGCATGGTGGTGAAGCTGACGCGCGCGTTTTGTCCGTATTACGTGCTCAACCTGACCGATCCGGGCCTGCCGTTCACCGGCGTCATTGGCCTGACCACCCTGGTCGATCCCGTCGAGACAGGCGGACATCATCTGGTCTATCTGCCGCGCTATCTGCCCGACGACGATGCCGACTTTGACAAGCCCGACGAGGCCTTTGTCGAGCCATTCCTGTCGGCGCTCGAGCGCATCGGTTCCCGTCGAGGCTTCCGTCGCGACGAGATCCTGCTTACCAAGGTGTTCCGCAGCCGCTTCGTCAGCCCGATTGCCGTCCTCGGCTACGACAAGCTGCGCCTGCCTATTCCGCTTGTGCCGAGTCGGCTGTACCTGCTAAACACCGGGCGCATCCTCGGCGGCACCCTCAACAACAGCCAGATGATTGAAGAGGCAGAGCGCGGGCTCGACGAGATCTTGGCCTAGTCCAAGGAAAATCCGCAGCGGACACAGATCAGTGACCTCAGTGACGATGGAAACCACAGGCAGCGAAGGCACCCTCGACGATGTCATCCGCCGCAAGCGGATTGTGCTCGTCGTCGGCTCTGGCGGCGTCGGCAAGACCACGACTGCCGCGACGTTGGGACTGCTGGCAGCGCTGCGTGGTCGACGGGTGCTCGTCCTGACCATCGATCCGGCCCGACGGCTTGCCGACGCCCTGTCGGTGTCAGCACTCAGCCATGAGATTCAAAAGGTTCCCCAGGAACGCCTACGAATCCTCGCTGCCGCCCGAGGAGAGACTCCAGTGCCCGGCGGAGTGCTCGACGCGATGATGCTGGATCAGAAGCGCGCCTTCGACGATCTGGTGACTCGCTACGCCCCCGATCCGAAGCTGCGTGAGCGCGTGCTGCACAACCAAATTTATCAGCAGATCTCGTCGGCGCTGGCCGGCTCGCATGAGTACGCGGCCATGTCCCGGCTGTTCGAGCTGTCGCAGCTGGAGCGCTATGACCTGCTGGTGATGGATACGCCACCGACGGAAAATGCGATCGACTTCCTTGATGCGCCGGACAAGATGTCGCGAGCGGTCGACTCAGAGGCGATCCAGTGGATCATGAAGCCGTACTTGCAGCAGGCGGGAAGTCTGTCGCTGCGGCTGCTCGGCATGGGTGGCGCGATCATGCTGCGCGGGCTGGCTCGCTTCGTCGGCTCGGCGTTTTTGTCCCAGGTGGCCGAGTTTTTCGTCGAGTTTCAGCAGGTCCTCGGTGGCTTCCGTGAGCGCGCCCAGAAGGTCACCGCGCTGATGCAGAAGCCCGATGTGGCGTTCCTGCTGGCTTGCAGTCCCGAGCCACTGAGCATCGATGAGGCGCTGTATTTTTATGAGCGGCTGTCGCGCGCCAAGATGCCGACGAGTGGCTGCATCGTGAACCGGGTCCATCCCCACGCCCGCGAGGTTCCGAGCGATCTGCTGCCCCTGCTCTCAGCCCGACCCGAGCTGTCTGGGTTTGCCAGCGATGATCTGGCCTCACTTGCCGACCAGCTGCAGCGAACCTACTCGGAGCAGCGAATCTTGGCGCTCACCGACGAGGCGTCGATCAAGCGGCTGCGGCAGAAAATCCCGCTGCCACTGTGTCAAATTCCGCTGCTGGAGCAAGACGTTCATGATGCCGCCAGCATTGCGACGGTCAGCCGCTACCTGATTCCACCGACGCACTAGCTCCACCGGCCTCTCGGAGCCTGTCCCGTACGCGATGTCTTTTGATTGAAGCCCGCAAATCAGAGACACTAGCCAGCTATGCAGGATCTTCGGCTCTTCTTCCCGGGTCAGCTCTCTTGGCTTGCGCAGGCCGTGGAGGAAACCGAGCTGGTTGGTCCTCTCAGCTCAGACGGTGACAGCCTGTTCGAGTGGTGCGAAGGTGAGGCAATCGAGCTACCGATCCGCATCAACCTGACCCGCAGCAAGCGCGAGGGCGAGCAAGAAATCGCGTCCCCCGTGTATGTGCGGATGTTCACGCGGTTCGATGAGCCGGTCGAAGAAGCCGCCCTTCGCTCGTTTGCGCACAGGCTGGCCCATGCTCTGGCGCGCTACGCTCACTCGGCCATTGATGTAGGCACGATGAGCTATCAAGGCGGCGAAGACTTTTCGTTTGCGGTAGGTGAGTCGATCCCCGCCCGATAGCGGAATGGCGGGGAGCGGCGGGCCTGGGCGAAAACTGCGGGAAGTGGCGGGTGGACTAGACGCTGAAGCTGGAGCCGCAGCCGCAGGTGGACTTGACGTTCGGGTTTTGGAACTTGAAGCCCGCGCCCTGCAGCCCCTCGACGTAGTCAATCTCGGTGCCGCGCAGGTACTGAAGGCTCATCTGGTCGATGATGATCGTCACGCCGTTCGAGACAAGCTGCTTGTCCATCGGGGTGATGCTGTCGAAATAGAGGTCGTAGGAGAATCCCGAGCAGCCGCCACCGACGATGCGGACGCGCAGGAACATCGACTCTTCGATGCTCTCCTGCTCGCGGATCTCACTGACCTTCTTGGCGGCCACTTCAGTCAGCGAGATCGGGGAGGTGACGGGGATTGAAACCGGAGCCTGCTCGGGAGCGGCGTCGGGCTTACGGATGCTGGTAGTAATGACGGACATGAGTTCCTCCGAAAGGTCTTGCGTTCTGTTCACCGAGGCTGCCAACTGCACGGGCCCCGGCTGTTTGTGTCTCTAGTGAGAGCGGGCTCTGGCTGCTCGCAGGCACTTCACGGTGTTGATTCCGCTGGTGTCCCAAAAACCGCGACGGTTATCTACCATGATCTAGATACCCACTTGGCACTTGGCACCAGCTGATCCACTTCATCAAAAAAGGCAGCTTGGTTATCCGCGAAATGCGTGTTCAGGTCCACTACAAAATCTGACGTAACGTCAGCTTAGGACCGGCTCGCACCAGCGTCAAGCAGGTCCCTCGCAGCCGTGCAAGTCTCTCTCAGAAAGTCCCCTCATGCCGAGCTATCACGACTATCTCCAACAAGTGAAGGCGCAGATTCACGAGATTTCCGTAGCCGAGCTACAGGCCGAGCCGCCGCCCGAGCTGATCCTGGATGTACGCGAACCGGATGAACATGCGCAGGGTGTCATCCCAGGTGCGACACTGCTGCCACGCGGGCTGTTGGAAGGTCGCATCGAAGCGGTGGCCCCGCAGCGGTCGGTCAAGATTGTGGTGTACTGCGCTGGCGGCAGTCGCTCGGCGCTGGCGGCTAGCTCGCTGCTCGCGCTGGGGTATGAGCACGTCCGCTCGCTCGCGGGTGGAATGGCGGCCTGGCGCAGTGCTGGAGGGCCGATTGACAAGCCATTTGTCTTCTCGTCCGCGCAGAAAAACCGCTATGCCCGTCACATCATGCTGCCCGAGGTCGGTGAGGCGGGTCAGGCCAAGCTCCTGCGCAGTCGGGTGCTGATGGTGGGGGCTGGGGGGCTGGGCTCGCCCTCGGCGTACTATCTGGCCGCCGCTGGAGTCGGCACGATCGGGATCGTCGATGATGATGTGGTCGACGAGTCGAACCTGCAGCGGCAGATTCTCCACAACACCCGGCGCGTCGGTCGCCCCAAAGTCGAGTCGGCGGCGCAGACCTTGCGTGAGCTAAATCCCGACGTACAGGTGCAGCCGCATCCGGTCCGGCTCGATACCGGGAATGTGCTCGATATCCTGCGCGGCTACGATCTAATCGTCGACGGAGCCGATAACTTTCCAACGCGATATCTGCTCTGTGATGCGTCGCTGGTGCTGCGAATTCCGGTGGTTCACGCGTCGATCTTCCGCTTCGAGGGACAGCTGACGACGTTCTTGCCCTGGCAGGGGCCGTGCTATCGCTGCCTGTATCCAGAGCCGCCGCCGCCGGACCTCGCGCCGTCGTGCCATGAGGCCGGGGTGCTGGGAGTGCTGCCGGGCGTCGTCGGCGTGCTCCAAGCCACCGAGGCCATCAAGCTGCTGCTCGGCATCGGCGAGTCGATGTCGGGTCGGCTCCTCATCTACGAGGCGCTCGCCACCAAGTTCCGAGAGATGAAGCTGCGTCGCGATCCCGCCTGCGTCGTCTGCAGCGATCCCAGCCGCCCGATTGAGCTCATCGACTACCACGCCTTCTGTTCCCGCTAAGCTCGCCTCTTACTCCAGAATTTGTAGTTCTGGTAACAGTTTTACGGAGTGGTCTAGAGCAAATCGGCTATCTTAGTCTGGATGGATCAGCCCGATTCTGCGCCGCTGCCTGCTGCCCCGGAGACGGGCGGAGGGGCCATGCGGCTTGTTGGCACCACTCTGGGCGGACGCTACAAGGTGCTCTCGCTGCTCGGCGAAGGAGGCATGGGCGCGGTCTACCTCGTCGAGCATGTGCTGATGCGCAAGCGCATGGCACTGAAGGTCCTCAACGCCGAGCTGTCCAAAAACCGCGAGATGGTCGCCCGCTTCGAGCGAGAAGCAATGGCCGCCGCGCACCTGGAGCACCCGAACGTCGTCGCCGCTACCGATCTGGGCTTTACCGACGACGGGGCGCTGTTTTTGGTCCTGGAGTTTATCGACGGCAAGTCGCTGCGTGATGTGCTGGGCTTTGGACCCCTGACTGCCGCCCGCGTCATCCACATTGCCCGTCAGACCGCGTCTGCCCTACAGCGAGCCCACTCCGTCGGTATCGTACATCGTGACCTGAAGCCAGAGAACATCATGATCATGAATCGGGACGGGGACCCCGACTTTGTGAAGGTGCTCGACTTTGGGTTGGCAAAGATTCGGCTCGAGGCGCTGGTCGACGACATCAGCCAGCGCTCCGAGACACTGACCAAATACGGAACGATCTTTGGTACGCCGGCGTACATGGCCCCCGAGCAAGCGGCGGGTGGCGAGGTCGATGGCCGCACGGATCTGTATGCACTCGGCTGCGTCATGTACGAGCTGCTGACCGGCTGGGTGCCATTTGATGCCGAGGACCCGTCGGTGATCCTGCGGCAGCAGATCCTGGCGCCGGTGCCGGCGATGGCGAAGAAAGCGCCTTCGGTCAAGGTGCCGGCTGCGCTCGAAGCGATGGTGATGAAGCTGCTCGAGAAGAATCCCGATCAGCGACACAAAGATGCCCGGCAGCTGCTGGATGCACTGGCGGAGCTGTCGGCGGCGGAAGGTCTTCGCTACGAGCCCTCGACGCCCATCGGACGGCTGAACATTCCCAACTCGGGTCTGCGCGATATCGACGCTCGACCGACGGTGATGGGCGACAAAGACTACCCGGCGCAAGCGGCAGCAACCGGTGAGTCGATGGCGCAGATTGACATCGTCAGTGGCGACCCCTCCAAGCCATCGGGGCCATTGCCATCAGCCGCTTCGTCGAAAGGCACTGGTGGCATGGCAGCGGTCAAAGCCGCCGCGTCGAGCGGAAAGACGCCAGCGCTGACCACCGGGAAGGACGCTGCTGCGAGTGCCGAAGCCCATCGCGTCGCTGGTATCGCCGCCACCGTGCCAGCCCTCGCGTCGTCCAGCAACGAAGTCGCCCCCGCGCCAGCCGCCGCCACGGGACCCACGCTCAAAGAGAGACTGGCCCCGATTGCCGCCGCCCTCGGACCGAAGTGGAGCCAGCTGCTCGCTTTTGTTCGCAGCAAGCTGCCCGAAAAGCACCGGGGTATCTCGCAGTGGGCACTTGGTACTGCCGTCGCAGCCCTTCTGCTTTTGCCGCTGTTCTTCGTCGTTGGCATCTTGTTTGGCGGCGATGACGACAGCGAGCCGCCAGTGATGGGAATGGTCGGTTACGCCAGCGATAGCGACATGCAGAAAGCCGTCGAGAAGGGTCCGGCGGCACTGCTCAAGCTGCGCAACAAGTACCCCAACGACTCGCGAGCGCACCGGGCGCTGGTCAAGGCCTATGGCAAAGCCGGCGAGCTGGGTGCAGCACTGCAAGCCATCCCACCGCTTCTGCAGGTCGATCCAGCGGCGGCCTACGACGAGCAGATCCTGCGATTGATTGCCGATGCCGCACTGCAGCCGCAGACCTCGGAGCCGGCGATTCAGATGATGGAGCAGCGTCTGGGCGAGTACGGCGTCGATGCCCTGATTGATCTGGCCGACCGGACGACGATGGAGCCCTATCGCGGACGACTGTTGCAGAGCCTGTCCAAAGACGGCGTTCGGCGGCTGGCTTCCCCCGATGGACTGCTCGTGCTCGACCTGCGCAGCGCCACATCCTGCGAGGCCAAGCGCGGCTTGATCTCCAAGGCCGCCAAGCAAGGGGGACGACGAACGCTCGAAACCCTGCTCAAGCTACAGAGCCCGACCGGCTGCGGACCGGGTGGTCAGACCGACTGCTGGCCCTGTCTTCGCAAAGGCACCAGCCTGCAAGCCGCCATCAACGAAATCCGCCAGCGCGGAATCTAGCCACCTAGGCGGTGGGCCCTACAAACCCAGGTCAATCGGCCCGCCCTCGCCATACCGCCGTGGTCGCCGGTACGGCGGTCGCTTAAAGGTCACCTCGACCTGAAGGGTACAGTGACTCGGACCGCCGACCTTGTCCCACCCCGCCTGCGGAATCGACAACTTGCGCAGCTCCTTCACAAAACAAGCGACCTGTTTGGACGTAAAGCCGCTGCTGCCCGGCTGTTTCTCACAGCTGCGGACCTTGCCAGAGTCCTCAAACGTACACGCAAAGGTGGCCTTTCCCACCATGCGCTCGATCTCTGCGCACTCGTACAGCGGGTTTTCTTTGGCCGCCACCGCCCGTGCCAGATAGGACATGGGACAGTTCGGCGACTGCAGGGCTTTGACGGTAAGCTCCGGCCGGGGCGCAATGTCCGCCAGCACCCTTGTCCCTGCCAGCAAGCCGATGGCCACACCCAGCACCCACACGCCCCGTCCCCAACCCAGTCGATGAGCCGTCTGCAACATACCGCTCATCGTATCGCCGATTGTCGCTACTTGCAGAGTGTCGGATCAGGAATCTTGCAGACGTTGGCAGTGCACTTGGCGGGAGTCTGGCACGACGCACCGGCAGTGGCGCTACACGCCGTGTTGTCAGCAAGCGGCGCGATGCACTTCTTGGTCACCGAGTCACACGATGTTCCGCCGTTGCAGAGAATGAACGTCGACCCTTGCTGGCCGCACGCACTGCCCAGCGTTGCCGTCGTAAGCGCCACGCACTTGAGCGTCGCCGGGCAAAACAGTCCCTTCTGCTTGTCACAGTCCTGCGCTGCTTGCGAACAGGTGTCGCCCAGCTGAGCCTGGGGTCCGCACATGCCATTCCGACAAGCCAGCGTGGGGTGACAAGGAACGCTGTTGGACGCCGTGCTGCAAGTCGCCCCCGTCATGAGGAAGGGGGTACACTGCTTGGCGCCAGCCGCTCCTACGCAGGCCAGGCCCTTGTCGCAGTCGAGGCTGCTGACGCAGACGCTGCCGGACTTGCCGAGCACCGTGCACTTGCCGCAGTCCATGCCCGCATCTTTTTTGCAGTACAGGCTCTGGCACTGCACGTCTTCTCCGCAGGCCGCTCCATCCGCGAGTGTGCCGGGCTTGAAGCCGCAGACCTGAATCTGACTGGTCTGCGAGAAGTAATCGGTGCAGCTCAGGCTGGCAAACTTCGGCGTGCAGGCCATAAGGTCCGCGCCCGTGACGCTGCTCCCCGCCAGCTTGGCGAGCTGCGGACAGGACAGGTTGAGCCGGGCCGCACAGGTCGCAGCATCAGGCCACACGAGTCCTTGGTTAAACGGAAAGCACTCCGCTGCTTTGGCGCAGTACGCCTTGATCAGGTCTGGACAGGCTTGCTCTGGCGTTACGACGACGGGCGTCATGTCCTGCCCGGGGCTGGTGGTGGTGTCACAGCCGAAAAGCGAAGCAGTCAAGAGCAGCGATTGGATCTTCTTCATAGGTTTCTCCTTGTCCCCTGAATCAACGATAAGTAGGTGTAGGTAACGACTTTCCTAGGGACTGTAGGACGATATCGCGGAAGCACTGCCCCGACAAGAGAGCAGGCCCGGTCGCCACGGTTTCGGGTGGCCTTGACGGGACTGCGCGTCGTCAGTAGCTTGCCGGCATGAAGCCGAAGCCTGTCTTTGCGGACCCGAAGACCGATGTGATCTTTAAGAAGATCTTCGGGCAGAAGGCGCACAAGAACCTGTTGGTCGAGCTGCTCAACTCCCTGCTCGAGCTCGACGACGCGCATCGGATTGTCGATATCGACTACCTGACTCCCGAGCAGCTGCCGCCGCGCCATGACCTCAAGCTGTCGATCCTGGACGTGAAATGTACGGACGCACGCGGCACGCACTACGTCGTCGAGATGCAGGTCATCGAGGTCGAGGGCTTTCAAAAGCGCGTCGTCTACAACGCGTGCAAGGCGTACTCGACGCAGCTCGGCGTGAGCGACGACTACCCGCAGCTCAACGACGTGATTGCCGTGACGCTGTGTGACTTCGTGCTGTGGCCGCAGAAAGACGAGCCCGGCGGTGGCTACAAAGTGCCGATGCTCAGTCGCTGGCGGATGCAGGAACAGCACAGCGGCGAGCGCAGCCTCGGCGAGGTCCAGTACGTCTTCCTGGAGCTACCGAAGTATCAAGCCGGCAAGCGTCCGCGAACGACGGTCGACAAGTGGAGCCACTTCTTCCGCGTCGCGCCAAGTCTGGAGCGCATTCCCGAAGAGCTGTCGGAAGGCCCGTATGCGCAAGCGCTGGAAGTCGCGCGCCGGTCCAACTTCACTGAAGAAGAGTGGCAAGAATACGAGCGAGCGAAGATGGCCGAGCAAGACTTTCGCGGCGGCCTGTCCCTGGCCGAGAAGCGCGGTGAAGAGCGTGGCGAAAAGCGCGGCGAGCTGCGCGGCCTGAAGCGGGGCCGCAGAGAAGGCCGTGAGCAAGGTCGCAAGGAAGGCGAGCTACGCGCTCAAGTGACGACGCTGGCAGAGGCTGTTTTGACCGTGCTGTCCGCACGCGGTCTGTCCATCAGCGACTCGGTTCGAGCCCAGATCTTGTCCACCACAGACCCTGCCCTCTTGGCTTCCTGGCTCGCTCGCGCCAGTACCGCTGCCTCTGCGGAAGCCTGTCTCGCCTCGCCGTCTGTCTCAGAACACCCCAGCGACCTCTAACCAGGATCTATGGCTGGTTCGCCATCCAAAGTTGGGTGGCCGAGTGATGTTCACCGCAGTCTCGCGAAGGCGCTGCACGCTACCGAGGAGATTCAGCCAGCGGCGCCACAAACGAACCGCCCGCCAGGCACCGGTGGCCTCAACCGCCATTCCCGATCCATTGTGACCGCACGTATGCGACGATCGTCGTATGAGTAAGATCGCCGCTGCGCTGCAGATTCCCGATAGCGTGGCGCAGCACCGATTGAGCCTGCATGGAGACATCCTTCACATCGAGTTCATCGGAGCGCTCGATCTTGGCATGATGAAGCAGCTGGTGCCGATCTACCAGGCCTGCATCGCACACTTTGGATACCTGCTGCTGATGATGGATGTCAGCCGATCCAGTGGTTTTGACGCAGACGCGCGCCGTTATTCCGTCAATTGGGCAAAGGACTATGCGAGCGTGCAGAGTGCAGCGGTCTACGGCGCCCCGGTGTTCGTTCGCAGCTTTTTGATCTTGCTGAACCGCGCCACGTTCCTCTTGTCAAAAGGGACTGCGGCTGAGCTGAATTTTGTATCGTCGTTTGCTGAGGGCCAGACATGGCTGGACGGCCAGCGCTCGAAGTTGCAGCACGCGGCAGCAGAGCGGCTCCGCGCAGGCGGTTGAGCTAGGTGGTCAGGCAGTCTGGATTTGAAGGCAGCGCGAGCTTGGGCTTCCGTTGCCGCCGTCGCGTAAGTCGCGCCACCAGCAGTGACAGCAGCACCACCTGGGCCCACGGCGCCGACCGGCTGGTCATGTCACACCCGCAGCCCACCGCCGCGCCGCCATCCACCGGGTTCTGTCCTCCGCCCGCACTGCCGCCATCTGGACCCCCACCAACCGGCGGAGCATCCGAAAGCGGAGGCCGCGTCGTCACACAGTCCCCCAGCGAGTGTTCCAGCGCCCCGAGCTCGATCGGAAGGTTGCCGCGCGCCCGTGCACAGTAGTCTTCACTGACCCCCGGTGGCACCGTGCCTTTGTCCAGCAGCGCCGTCAGGTCACCTTTTTTGCGCAGGTCCGCGCCCAGTGGATCGACGTACCAGCCCGCAAAGTCCTGCGCGGTCACGTTTTCCAGGTTTCCCGCAAACACCCCGGTGGCCGCGTCCCGGTTGCGAATCCGCCCCGCCAGCAAGTTGCCCGCCGCCTGCCCGCTCGTCGTTGCAAAGCGAAAGTCCACCCCCAGCGTCGCAATCAGCGTGTTGTGCAGCACCTGCGTGTTCTTCGCCCGGTTCAGATAAATGCCCACGTCCGAGCAGCCGATGATGAGGTTGTTGCGCAGCACTCCGTCCTCATGCTCGACATCGCACGGAACCGCCGCATTGAACGCCGGCGCACAGAACTGCGGGGCCGTTCCCCCTCCCCCAAACGACAGCCCAATCCGCACGCCGCCCATGTGCGGAGGCGTCTTGGTCGTACACACCACCAAGTTCCGCTCCACCACGCCCCGCTTGCCACCGCTCTTTAAGAACGCCCCGTACGACACCGTATCGCCGCCCCCTTTTTGAAAGTCGTGCAGGTAGTTGGCCCGCAGCACCCAGTCATCGCCGGTATCGATGTTCAGCTTGGTCGTCGGGTTAGAAGTATTTCGCGCCCGCGTGTCGAACAGCTCGTTGCCTTCGATCAAGCCCTTGTGCGGCGTCTTCCACACCCCCGCCACCTGCGCCGAGTTCACCTTCAGCTGCGCATTGAAGTCCGTCACCCGCGACCGCCGCAGCCAGAAGCCGCTCGCCTCGCCCTGCACGTGAAAAGCATGCTCGCAGCTCGAGTCCACCGCGCACACGCCCGTCACGTCCAGGTCTTCAAAGTGCCAGTTCGCCCCCGAGACTTTGAAGCCCTCCAGCGCATTCATCCGTACCTTCGCTTGCAGCGGGTTTCGCGCCCGCACCGTGATCGGCTGATCTTCCAGTCCGCTCGCTTGGCACGAAAACCCGGTCGAGTCATACGTGCCATCTTCCAAGATGATCACGTCCCCGGCCGTCGCCGCCACGATCGCCCCCGCCAGCTCTGATGTCGTCCGCACCGACACATCCTTCGCCAGCGCCAGACCTGGCACCGCGCCCAGCAGCAACAGCCCGCCACACATCATCCGCAGCTTGTTCATCATCGTTTCCCCCTTTCGCCCAGGTCGCCCAAAGACCCAAGCCCGGCCCACGATAACGCACGCCCTTCCCCCCTCACAACCGTCCCCCAATCCGGCCCTAGACGATTTTTTTTCCAGAGGCGGAATAAAGGGGGTTGGCTGGCGGTTGTGTAGGGGCGGTGGCAGTCTTTGTCATACGCAAGCGCAGCTTCTGGGTGAGTACCCGGCAGCTGTTTCCCCCCAAGAAAGGAACCGTGATGCAGATCCCAACTCTTTCCCTGCAGCTGACCCCAACCGCCGTGCGGCGCGAGCTGCGCTACACCCTGGTCAGGCTGCGACCGCTCAGCTGGGGCAAGCCCTATGTGACAGTCTTTGATTCCCTGCTATTGACCTGTGAAGGTCACATCATCGACGAAGGAAAGCTGCGCGACTCGCTAGAGGATAACGAGGCCGAGCTGGATCATGCGGACGGCCAGCTCGATGAAATCGCGCTGTACATTGGAAAGTTTATTAAGGTGGAGACTTCGGGCGGAGTGCGCGCGAACCTCAACCGCGCGCTGTTCGGCAGCGACACGCCGAGCAAGTTTGTCCGCCCTCGGCTGGGCGAGGAGCTGGTCAAGGTACGAACCTGGCCGACCGTGCTCGCGGGGGCGCCGCTGGCCAAGCTGGTGGCGCTGGGCAAGGAAGTCGAGACGCTCATCAAGAGCTGTGATGCGACGGTGCAGCGGCACACGGTATCGACGGCGAACTTGCAGGCCTTCCTGGTCAACGACTGGGCGCCCTTTGTCGCCAAAGTCAACGGTGAGCGGCAGCTCCTCGGTGGCGAGGCGAAAAAGCAGCTCCGGCTCGATGGCAGCGAGGGCGGCGTCGGACTGTTCCGCAGCCAGAGCAAGTCGCGCGCCAAAGAGACGCTGACTCTCGCGCTGGTGGACGAGCAGCTCGCCCGCGCAGAGAGTGAAGTTGTGGAGCTGAAGAAGCAGCGCGCCGAGCTGGAACACGAAGCCCAGCAGCTGGCGCAAGCCGAGCGAAGCAAAAAAGAAGCCGAGCTGGCCGAGCTCCGCAAAGCCCAAGCCCAAGCAGAAGCCAAAGCCAAGGCCCTCGAAGCCGAGCTAAGCAAGCCATAACGCCACCACCGGCTGGCCGCGCGCGCTCGACCTTCCCACATTGTCTGTCCCCACCGGCTGGCCACCCCTGGTCGGAAAAATTGTCTCCAGCGCGCCGGCTGGACTTCCCACTCCTGAAAAATTGTCCAAACCGCCCCGGCTGGCCGGCCCGCTCCTGAAAAATTGTCTCCAGCTCGCCGGCTGGACTTCCCACTCCTGAAAAATTGTCTTTTTGGTGCGGGGAGCGCAGCCGGTGGCCCCAAAACTTTTTTTTCGCGCTTGGCTGGTCAGCCGGTGGGGATTTGCGCTTTTTTCTGCTGGCTGGCTGAGCAGCCAGCGCTCCAAGAACTTTTTTTCAGCTGCCGGTCGGCCAGCCGGTACGCCAAAAACTTTTTTTCGCGACTTGGCCGGCCAGCCGGTGGCCCCAAAACTTTTTTTCAGCGCTTGGCCGGCCAGCCGGTGCGCGTTTGAACTTTTTTTTCGCGCTTGGCTGGCCAGCCAGTGCTCCAAAAACTTCTTTTTCGCGCTTGGCTGCACTCCCGGACAGAAAAAGACATTTTTTTCGGCCCGGGCTTTCCAGCCAGCACCACAAAGACATTTTTTTCGGCTTGGGCCGACCAGCCGGCACCCAAAAGACAATTTCTTCGGCTCGGGCTGGCCAGCCGGCACCACAAAGACAATCTTGATGACCCTGGCCACCCTGCCTACCACGCAGTATTCCTACTCACGCGGGGTTGAACCGCGCTCTGGCGGAGGGGAATTGCCGCCGCCAGGGTGGTGCGGCGCGATTGACAAGTGTGGGGCTCGGGTCGTAAACCGGCGCGCGTACATGCCGCTTGGGGACCCAAAACCATTTAAAGGAATGAACTGATGTTGACGTTTCGCTTGCTCCTTATTGGAACGACGCTGAGCCTGCTGCCCGCGTGCGGAGGACCGACTGCCGCCACCGTTCCCGATGACGCGGCCAAAGCTGCTGCGGCCAAGGATGCCGACTCCTGCAGTGCTCCGAAGGACTGCTACAACAAAGCGGCGCTGGCGCTGCAGGCCAAAGACAACGTCAAGGCGATGAAGTTTTTGCCGGGCGCGTGTGACCACGACAGCAAGGCCTGCGTCATCGCAGCCGAGATCCTCGCGCAAGGCAAGGGGCTGCCGGTTGACGTGCCCAAGGCGGCGGACTTTTACAAGCGCGGCTGTGACGGCGGCATCTTGGTCGCCTGCGCCAACGAAGCGAGCATGCGCTACAGCGGCGAGGGCGGCGTGACCGTGGACAAGAACCGGGCGCGCGCGCTGTTCGAGAAGACCTGTGGGCCTGAGATGCTCGACAACTGCCACAACGCCGCCACGATGATGCAGAGCGGCGAAGGCGGCCCCGAGGACAAGACCAAGGCGCGCAGCTTGTTTGACATGGCCTGCTCGGGCGCATACCTGCAAGCGTGCGTGGCGGGCGGCGCGATGTACCTGGGCGGACTCGGCGGCGGCGAAGACAAGGCCAAGGCCAAGAGCCAGTTCGAGAAAGCCTGCGACGGCAAGACAGCGGACGGCTGCTTCAACCTCGGGGTCCTGTACGGCAGCGGCAACGGCGTGACCAAAGACCTCGACAAGTCGCAGCAGTACTTCCAAAAGGGCTGCGAGCTGGGCAACAAAAAGTCCTGCGAGACGCTCGACCAGCTCAAAGCCGACCTAGAAAAAGCCAAAGCCCCCGCCCCCAAGCCCATCAAGGGCAAGAAGTAATCCGCCAGCGTCCTAGTCCGGTCAGCTCGCGGCTAGCCGGCCACTCTGGCCATTACGTCCCAGGCTCCAGTCGCCTGGAGCAGCGTCTCCAGCTGCGCCGCGATCTTTGCATCTTCCCACACCGCTTGAAAGAACCCCTGGTAGTCGCGGCCAGCGTACCAGCCCGCCATATACGACGCAGCATACGCCTTGTGCTCATGGCCAGAGCGACACGGAGGCTCCGGGCGACCCGCGAGCCAGTCCGAAACAGGCCGCGCGGTTGCAGGATACGCAGCAACTACGGCCGCACACACCAGCCTTTCTAGGGTCTGCTTTTGGGGAATGCCCGCAGCGGCTCCACCGGCAGCCCCCCACAGCGCCATCGAGACTCGTGTTGACTGCAAAGCAAGCGGAAAAACGGCAGAAAGGGTGTCTTTGTCCCAGCAGTCGCTGTGCTTCTTGCCCTCGATCAGCTGGATTCCCGCAGCGACTTCCAGCAGGTTTTTCTTACGCTCCTTGCGCGCCTGCACAAAGTCCGGAGCGTCTCCTTCTAGATCCAAGTCAACGCAGAGCACGATCTCACTTGTGGCACGGGTCGCAGCGCCGATCAGCTCTTGTGTGAGATCGCTCCAGCTTGGCTTGCGCCCCTTTTGCCTGAATTCAATGAAGGCCCCGTTTCGCGAGGAATAGCCACGGCTCTCTGCGGAATAGGGACTGCGCGCGCCTTTCGTCGCACCCAGACGAGCGAGTGCGCCGCCCCAGAATGCAGTGTCATGAATCCCTTCGCACAAGACGACTCGCATGGGCAGCGGCCCACCCTGGTCGCTCATCGCAGATCCCTCACCGCTTCGTCGCGACCTTCCTGGATCTCCGAGCCCAGCCAGCGACTGCTCAGCAGACGGCCTGCTTGAAGATTAAGCCGGTAGACCGAGATCTTTGCGAGCTGCTCGGGGCTGGCGTCACTGATCAGAAAGTCGAAGAGATCCAAGCTATGCGTCGATAAAACTACCTGCGTGCCTTGATCCATCGCCGCTCGCACCAGCTGAGCGGTCTTGCGCAGCGACGCCGGATGCTGATGGATCTCGGGCTCTTCGAGCAGCACCAGGGGCTCCCGCTTAAAGGACAGCTCGAACGCCAGGCGGATCAGCGCGTACGCCCCATCTCCAGCCAGAGCGGCCGGCACTGCATGAGTGCCAACGTCCAGCATCACGACCGGCTCGCTCCTGGCATCCGCCACCAAGCGAAAGTCCTTGAGCCCCGGAATCACCTCGGCCAGAAGTGGAATGATCCGCCCGAGCGCCCCCTGCTCTACCGCTGCGGTATGGGCTTTTAGAATCGCGTTGCGATGCTGGCGCAAATCCACAAAGCAAACTTCGAGAGGGTCTAGCGAGCCCCCCGGCTCTTTTGCTGCGGGAACATCGGTCGGCTCGAAGTCGTTGTTGTCTTTGAACTTGACGTAGCCAACCGGCTGGCTCCGCTGGTTGACATCCACCAGCACCTGGCCGGTAAAGGAACCTCTGCGAAGAGTCTGAAGGGTCAGGTCGAGCCGGCGCGTCTTGCCGGCTGAACCAATGGTCAAACCGATCGGAGCGGCACTGTCGCCACGGCAAAAGAGCCAGCGAGCCCCCCGCAGTACATCGCGCCGCCGAACGGATTCACCGATGGCCAGCCCAAGCTGAGCACTGGCCGCGATGTGCAGGGCATCGAGCACGGTCGACTTCCCGCTGCCGTTTGTCCCGAGCAGGATGCTCAGTGGGGTGAGTCCATCCAGCCGACCTGCGACGATCCCTCTACAGCGCTCAATCGACAGTGAATCAATCATGCCAAGACCTCTATAGGCGGGCGTGGTGGCTGCGTTCAAGCGCAAAGTGGCCACGCCGACCGTGCAAGGCTGGCTTTACGGCGACGAGGTGGCGCGGTAGGCTGCGCTGATGAGGCTTGTTCTCAGCCGTCGTGGTCTACTGGCCGTCGCTCTGTTTTTCTCGCTGTGGATGCAGCCGCTGTGGGCGGAGGCCGATCCGGTGCGGTTTTCGCTGAAGACGCCGGTGCCGCAGCCGGATCAGCCGGCGCTCATCATCGTGGCCGATCAGGCGCTGACGGGGCTGTCGGTGGCGCTTTTGGCCAAAGAGCCGGACCCAGCGCTGGGAGCGGCCAGCGGGGAGAGTGGTGAGCACAAGTTTGCCGCCAAAAAGCTCGGCGCTGGACAGAAGGCGACCTTCAAGCTGGGCACGGGCAAGGTCGGGGCGACGCACTGGGAAGGGATGATCACGGCCACGGTCGGGGGCGAGGTCTGGAAGCGCCCGGTCACGTTCGATACGGTGCTGACGCGGACGCTGCAGATTGGGTACGACAAAAACTATGTGTCGCCGCATCTTAACGTCGAGAAGCGCTTTGTCGAGCTGACGCTGTCGGGGCCGGCGGGCCGCGCCGAGATGGAGGTGTTTTCGGACGAAGGCATCAAGATGGGCGAAGGCAAGGCGAGCTTTGCCGGGGAGGCGCCGGGGACCTGGCTGCGGATTCCGTGGGACGGGACCTCGGCGGCGCAGAATGAGAGCGTGGTGCTGCGGCTGTCGGTGAAGCTGTTCGACAAAGACGGCGCGAGCGCGCACATCAACCTGTATCCGTGGTTTGTCTCGGTGCCGCATGAAGATGTGAACTTCGATACCAGCTCGGCGGAGGTGCGGGAGAGTGAAAAGGCCAAGCTGGATGAGAGCCTGCGCCGCATCACGACTGTGCTCGACCGGGTGGAAAAGACGCTGCTCAAGTGGTCCGAGCAAGGGGTGATGATGGGCGCGCTGCCGCAGCCGATGCTGTTTGTGACCGGTCACACCGATACGGTGGGTGCAGACGGGGACAACCTGACTCTGTCGCGCAGCCGTGCCAAGGCGATTGCGGCATATTTTCGGCAGAAGGGCTTTCGGATGCCGATCTACTTTGTGGGGTATGGCGAGCGCTCGCCTCGGGTTCACAGCGGCGACAATGTCGATGAAGCCCGCAACCGTCGCGCCGACTACACGCTGACGCTGCAGCCGCCGCCGACTTTGAGCGGTACGTCCTGGAGCAAGCTGTAGCTAACCGGAAGAGTCGCCTTCGGGCTCGACGTACATGGCGGCGATCTCGGGGGCGTAGTTCTTGACGATGACCTTGCGGCGGAGCTTTTGGGTGGGCGTGACTTCATCGCGCTCGAGGGAAAACTCGCGCGGGATGATGGTGTAGCGCTTGATCTGCTCGAAGCGGGCGAGGGTCTGGTTGAGCCGATCGATGTGCTCGGTGAGCAGTGAGCGGATCTTGTCGTGGCCGACGAGGGCGACCATGTCCGTGGGCAGCTGGTTTTGCTCGGCAAACTTCTGCGCTCGCTCGGGATCAAGCGAGAGCAGTGCCGTGACAAAGCGCTGACCATCGCAGACCACCACCGCCTGGGAGACGAGCGGAATCGCGCGCAGCTGACTCTCGATCGGCTGGGGCGCGACGTACTTGCCACCAGAAGTGCGCAGCAGATCCTTTTTGCGGTCGGTGATGCGCAGGAAGCCGGCGTCGTCCACCTCGCCAACATCGCCGGTCAAGAGCCAGCCGTCTTGGAAGGTCTGCGCGCTCGCGTCGGGATCTTTAAAGTACCCAAGCGCGACATTCGGCCCGCGAAACAGGATCTCGCCATCAGGAGCCAGCTTGAGCGCCGTCCCCGGAAGTGGCCGACCGACCGTGCCCAGCCGCGTCTGTCCCGGTGCCGCAGTGTTGGTGGTGAGCGGTCCCGAGCACTCCGACAGACCATAGACCTCGTGGATGGGAATGCTCAGCGACAGGAAAAACTCGAGGACATCTTTGCGAATCGCCGCCGCCCCGGACACCGCAAAGCGCAAGCGCTCCAGGCCGAGCTGGGTGCGAATCTTGTTGAAGAACAGCTTGCGGGCGACGATCTCCTCAATCGCGAGGAGCCCAAACGGCGAGCCGGACTCGAGCCGATAGTGACCGACCCGACTGCCGACATCGCGCGCCCAGGCGATGATGCGCCTTTGCAGTGGCTTCTGCTCGGCCAGCTTCAGCGCCAGCGCCGCTTGCAGCTTTTCCCACACACGCGGCACGCCGAACAGCACCGTTGGCCGAGCAATCAGCAGCGTCTCCTTGAGCTTGTCGATGCCGCCGGCAAAGTAGATCTTGGTGCCCGAGGTAATCGCAACGTAGATGGTCAGAAGCTGCTCGGCAATGTGCGACAGCGGCAGATAGGAAACCATCACGTCCTGGTGATCGACCTGATAGGCCGCCAGGCCCGCTCGCGCCGTCCACGCCAGGTTGTGGTGCGACAGCATCACGCCTTTGGGCCCGCCGGTCGTCCCCGAGGTATAGATGAGCGAAGCCATCTTGTCGGGGGTCAGCCGGGCAAAGCGCTCATCGACAGTCTGCTCGTGACCTTTGCCGGCGGCCAGGAACTCGGTCCAGCTGATGAGGAGTCCGGGCGTCTTCACCAGAGCCCGCGCTTCGTCAACGTCACTGACGACGACAATCCGACGCAGCTGGGGCAGCTTAGCCAGCTGCGGAGCGAGCAGCGCGACCTGCTGGGGACCTTCCACGACCGCGACCGTGGCTTCGCAGTGCGCCAAGATGTAGGCAGCCTGATCAGCCGTCGAGTTCATGTAGATTCCCGACGCCACACCACCTGCGGCTTGCGCACCGAGCGCGGCCAGAACCCACTCGACGCGGTTTTCACAGAAGATGCCGAGCGCGCCACCTTCGGGCATGCCACAAGCGACACAGCCCGCCGCCACACGATGGACCAAGTCGCGGTAGTCGGCAAAGGTCAGCGAGGAAAACTGTCCATCGCTGCCGCGCTGAAACAAGACCGGCTCGCTCGGTCGCGCACGGGCATGTTGCCACAGTCGGTCCAAGACGAGGTCGCGACCATCCGCTGTCTGCATGGCGCCATGCTAGCCACGTCTTTCATCGAAGCACAACGACGGATTTGGAAAGCGCCGGCAAAACCCGTCGCTGCCTATTCGGCACACTGCGCGCTTGTTTCTCGCCGACGGATTGGCCTATTCTCTTTGCCGAATCAGCCAAACCCCGGGGGGAGCAACCGCTCTAGCAGCCAAAAACATGAAGATCGGCATCATCAAAGAGATAAAGCCTGGCGAGCGTCGCGTCGCGGCGACCCCTGAAACGGTCGGAAAGCTGGGCAAGCTCGGCTTCGCGGTCACCGTCGAGTCGGGAGCCGGTGAAGGCGCCTCGTTCCGCGACGAAGACTATGAAAAGGCGGGCGCCCAGATTGAAAAAGACACCGCCACGATCTGGTCCGGCTCGGACATCATCCTTAAAGTCCAGCCGCCGGATATGCACCCACAGCTGGGTCGTCACGAGGCCGAGCTGCTGCGCGAAAAGGCGACTTTGGTCAGCTTCTTATGGCCGGGCAAAAACCGCGAGCTGATCGAGCGCTTGGCGGCGCGCAAAGCGACGGTGCTGGCGATGGATCTGATCCCGCGCATCACCCGAGCCCAGAAGATGGACGCGCTCAGCTCGATGGCGAACATCGCTGGCTACCGCGCAGTCATCGAGGCCGCGAGCTTTTTCGGTCGCTTCTTTACCGGTCAGGTCACTGCCGCTGGAAAAGTTCCGCCGGCCAAGGTGATGGTGATCGGGGCGGGCGTCGCGGGATTGGCGGCGATTGGGGCGGCGCGCGGGCTGGGAGCCATTGTTCGCGCCTTTGACACGCGTCCGGTCGTTCGCGAGCAAGTCCAGAGCATGGGCGCCGAGTTCCTCGAGGTCGAGCTGGCCGAAGATGGCACCGGCGAAGGCGGCTACGCCCGCGAGATGAGCCCAGCCTTCATCGCCGCTGAGATGGCGCTGTTTGAAAAACAGGCGCGCGAGGTGGACATCATCATCACCACCGCGCTGATTCCTGGGCGGGCGGCGCCCCAGCTGATCCTGCGCAGTCACGTCGAGCAGATGCGTCCCGGCAGTGTCGTCGTCGATCTCGCAGCAGAGTCGGGCGGCAACTGCGAGCTGACCCGTCCCGGCGAGGTGATCAACCACCGAGGCGTGACGATCATTGGCTATGTCGATCTGCCGAGTCGGCTGGCTCCGACGGCGAGTGGTCTGTACGGCAACAACTTGGTGCACCTGCTCAGTGACATGGGCGGCGCGGCCAAGTGGCAGGTCAACCAGCAAGATGAAGTGGTGCGCGGCGCGCTGGTGGTGGCCGAGGGAGAGATCCTCGCCCCCCCGCCGAAGCCGAAAGCGCCTCCGCCCGCTGAAGCGAAGCAGCCGGCGCCTGTACCCGCAAAGTCGGGCAAGGATCACAAGAGCGGACATGGCGACGCGGCGGCGAGTGGTCGCTCGCAGAGCCTGGCGCTCTTGTTGATGGCGGCGGTGTTCTTGGTGATTGGACTGTTCGCGCCGCCCGCGTTTCTGGCCCACTTGACGGTGTTTGTGCTGGCTTGTTTCGTCGGCTGGCAGGTGGTGTGGAACGTGACGCCGGCCCTGCACACGCCGCTGATGAGCGTCACCAACGCCATCTCCGGCATCATCATCGTCGGCGGCATGCTCAAGGTCAGCGGTCCGGAAGCGGCGCCGGCAACGATCCTGGCCGCCGTGGCGGTGCTGCTCTCAACCATCAACATCGCGGGTGGCTTCCTCGTCACCCAGCGGATGCTGAAGATGTTCCGCAAGTAGGTGCCCCATGCAGACGAGTCTCGTCACAGTTTCCTATCTTGCGGCCGGTGTGCTGTTCATCTTAAGCCTCGGCGGTCTATCGAATCAGTCATCGGCCCGTCGCGGCAACGCGTTTGGCATCATCGGCATGCTGCTGGCGGTCGTGGCCACCGCGCTGACGGCATTTTCCCAGGTCACCACCCAGCTGCAGTCAGTGGGCATGCTGGCCGGAGCCGTGGCAGTGGGCGCAACCATCGGTGCTGTCGTCGCCGCCCGTGTCGCGATGACCAGCATGCCGGAGCTGGTCGCGATCCTGCATAGCTTCGTCGGCGCCGCTGCCGTTCTGGTCGGGATCGCCAGCTATCTGTCTCCCGATGCCCAGCTAACCGGTGTGGAAGTCACCATCCACGAGATCGAGATCTTCCTCGGCGTACTCATTGGCGCGGTGACGTTTACGGGATCGATCGTCGCGTTTGGCAAGCTGCGCGGCACGATTCGATCGAAGCCGCTGCTGCTCCCCGGGCGACATCTCTTAAACCTGGGGATGCTGATTGGGTCGGCGTACCTGTTGTCGCGCTTTTTGGCGGTACCCTCCCCGGCTGCCACGACCGAGCTGCTCATCCTGACCGGCGTGGCCTGCGTGCTGGGCATTCACTTGGTGATGGCGATTGGCGGAGCGGACATGCCGGTGGTCGTCTCGATGCTCAACAGCTACTCGGGCTGGGCGGCGGCGGCGGCGGGCTTCATGCTGTCGAACGACCTCTTGATCATCACCGGCGCACTGGTTGGCTCGTCGGGCGCGATCCTCAGCTACATCATGTGCAAGGCGATGAACCGCTCGATCTGGAACGTCATCTTTGGCGGCTTCGGAGCCGATGAAGGGGCCGCACCCGCCAAGCCCAAGGAAGGTGGCGGCGAGCAGCGCGAGGTAGTCTCCGTCACCGGTGAAGCGACCGCCGAGCTGATGCGCGAAGCCAAGAGCGTCATCATCATCCCTGGCTACGGCATGGCAGTCGCCCAGGCGCAGTATCCGCTGTACGAGATTGCCAAGCTGCTGCGCGAGCGCGGGGCCACGGTCCGTTTTGCGATTCACCCCGTCGCCGGTCGGCTGCCCGGTCACATGAACGTGCTGCTCGCGGAGGCCAAGGTCCCGTACGACATCGTGCTGGAGATGGACGAGATCAACGCCGACTTCCCAACCACCGACCTGGCGCTGGTGATTGGGGCCAACGACATCGTGAATCCCTCGGCGCTCGACGACACTTCCAGTCCGATCTACGGCATGCCGGTGCTGGAGGTGTGGAAGGCCAAGACCTCGGTAGTGATGAAGCGCAGCATGGCCTCGGGCTACGCCGGCATCGAAAACCCGCTGTTCTTCCGCGACAACACCCGCATGCTGTTCGGCGACGCCAAGAAGCAGGTCGACGCGATCCTCACCGCACTCCGCGACAACAAGTAAAAAGGAGGCGTTCGATGTACCTTGCAGGTCTGGGCAAGAGTCCTCTCCCGTTTGACATGTTTGCGTTGGCTGGTGATGCCGAGCTGGCACGGCGGCAGGACAAGCTGACCAGCATCTATCACCGAGGCCAAGCGCTGGTGTGGGATGGCCAAGCGGTCCTGGCCGAGCTGCTCGCCAAGCATGGTGGGATTCGGCTTGAGCCGGCGCAGCGCAACGCCATCGGTCAGATCATGCAGGTGCTGATGTGGGGAGAGCTGGCGGCATGGAAGATTGCCAGTCAGCTGGCGGATACGTTTGTGCCACTGGCGCCGAAGCTGGCGGCGACCTCGCAAGCGCACGACGAGGCGCGACACTTTTACGTCCTGCACGACTACTTGCAAGCGCTGCCGTTTACGCCCCAGCCGCTCAATCGGCAGACGCGCCTGCTGCTGGATGGCGTGCTGCTCACCGACAACCCGCTGCACAAGGTGATGGGCATGCAGCTAATGATCGAGGCGCTGGCGCTGACGATCTTCCAAGCGATTCGCGAGTCGCAGGCCGAGCCGGTGCTGTGTGAGCTGCTCCGTTACTTTGAGAAAGACGAAGCGCGCCACGTGGGGCTGGGGGTGCAGTATCTGCCAACACAGATGAAGGGTCTGAGTCGCTGGCAAGAGCGGCGGATGATTGCGTTTCAAGTCCAGCTGCTGGCGGCGGCGCTGCTCGAGCTGAAGGCGCTGGAACCACACATGCGGCTGCTCGGCATTGATCCGCGCACAGTGTATCTGCTGGGAACGGCCAAGCAGGCGCTGGTGTTCGAGATGCTGTGGAAAGAACAGGGAACGACCGATCAGGAAGAAGAGTCGCTGGCGTCACGGCTGCTCACGGCGACGGGCGAGCTGCTGTTTCCCGAGCCTCAGCCAGGACAGAGTGCGGTGCGGCGGTACTACCGAGCAGCGACGCTGGCTCTGCAGACGCTGCGCCGGGGAATGCCCGAAAATGTGCCGGCTTCTTCGATTGATCCAGAGTCCGAAGCCCAGCTACCCAGCGCCGCAGTCTGGCGATCCTGATCACTCTGTGGTGAAGCGCTCTGCCTGATACGATAGGCAGATGCGAACCGACACGCGCCTCGCGCTGCTTTTGTCGACCCTGACCGGCGGTCTTTGGGGCTGTCACTCTCCCGCAATTCCCGCACACATTCCTACCGAGCTGCGCAGTCCGTTTGTCGGCTACAAGAGCGCGACCTATGCCCGCGACGCGATGTGGCTGTGCAAGCCGGGCCTGCCTGAGAGTGTCTGTCAGCGCGATCTCACCGCAACCGAGGTTCATCCCGATGGCACGCGCACGGTGGTGCCGCAAGAGCCCGCCAAAGATCCGCCAGTGGACTGCTTTTACATCTATCCCACCGTCGATCTTTCGCTGACCCCGGCCAATCACACCGACTTTTCAGATCTTCACCTGATGCAGCGCACTGTGCTCGCGCAGGCGGCTCGCTTTGGTGAGGTCTGTGCCGTGTACGCGCCGCTCTATCGCCAGGTCAGCATCGGTACCTACTTCGCCCGTGAGCAGCGCCGCGAGCAGTTCTTAGCGACCGCGTACTCTGACGTACTCGACGCATTCCTACACTACATGGGGCAGTACAACCGAGGTCGCAAGGTGGTGCTGGTAGGACACTCCCAAGGTGCCGATATGATCTCGCGGCTATTGCGGCAGATCTTCGATAACGATGCGACGATGCGCGAGCGGCTGCTGCTAGCGCTGCCGATTGGGGGTCCGGTGGAGGTTCCCAAAGGTCAGCTCAGCGGCGGTAGCTTTGCCCACATTCCTTTGTGCAGTCGGCCCGGCGAGATCGGCTGTGTGGTCGCATTTCGTAGCTATCGTGCCGGCGGCGACACCAGCAAAGCGATCTTCCCTCCGCCCGCTGGCCATGAGCCCGCCTGTGTGAATCCCGTCGAGTCAAGTTCCAGCGAGCCGAGGCGTCTGTCGCGAGCCTACTTCCCGGTCGATGAACGGACGCGCAAACAGCTACAGGGAATCGAAGGAATCACCACTCCTTTTGTGCTGTTCCGCAGTCACTACAACGCAGAGTGTATGACCGGACCGACGGGCTACCGCTACTTGGGAGTCTCCTCGGCCCAGGGCCCCGATGCCAAGCAAGTCGAACCAGTCGATCTCAACGACAAGCGCCTCAACCGGAGCTTCGGAACCCATGTCCTGGACATGCAGTTTGCGCAGGGGGACTTGATCGAGCTGATTGGGAAGCGGCTTGGCAGCGTCGCTCCGTAAGATTCAGTCTGCGCAGAACGTACGACTACCGCAGCGCCACCAGCTTGAGCTTTTGATTGCGCTGCTGTTTCCGGCCCAGCGATTCCAGCCAGCTGGTCGTTGCTTCCTGCACCGCGTGCTGAATCGCTTCCTGCTGGAGGTTCTGCAAGAGCAGACTGGCAAACTGCGGATCGCCAGTCGCAGAGCCCGTCACCGTCGCGCCGCCCGACACCATCGCCACCACTCGCCGCGCCGGCAGAGCCGAGACAATCAGCGAGACATCCGCGCTCACTTCCACGTCTCCTTGCGGAGTGTTGCGCCGCGACAAGCTGGTCACACTGCCATCAATGCTGTAGCCAGACATCACTAGGCTTAGGTTGCGCGAGTCCTCAAAGACCCGCAGCAGCGACGAGGATCGGAGTTCCTTCAGCAGGGCACTGCGCAGCACCACAGACAGATCGGGAATCACGGTCGATTTCACTTTGGAGCCACAGCTGCCAATGACCGCAGGAGCCCGATTTTGACTGTCCGTGGCTCGCGCTGAAGGAGTCCCTACTGGCGAATTTCTCGACGGAACATCCGAGAAGCCGAGCATCACCAGCAGCCACATCGCCCCCCGCAACAGGAGCACTCTGTCTGCCATTCCAGAGCGATTCCTGCTGCTGCGATCCCAGCGCTCCCAGATCGTTCGATGCGAATGCTCAAGATCGTCTCGCATCCGACCCCCCTTGGTTGGCCAAGCGATGACCCAGCTCCAATCTATCACTCGGGGGCCTTGATTCGGTCTAGCAAAATCTACAGAAAGTACGATTCCTGCAAAGACTACTCACGCCGCTTCCGACATACAGAGACTCCGTACCAATTGGTACAGCGATCTGGGCTTACTCTGGCAACTGAGAAAGCAACTCAACTTGCGTTTCGATCTTGCCGGCAAAGGCGTGATTGGTTTGGGAGGAGCCCGGACTACCGTTGGCATCGAAGGTCTGCCAAAAAGGAACCAGCAGCGGAATTCCACGGGAAGGAGTGCGGGCATTGGCGGCTCGATCGGTCATCGGCGCCAGCGCTTTGGGAAGCGTCACCGCGTAGCCGGCCCGAACTCGCCAGCGACTCAGCATCGGTCGACGCTCTTCCTGTGGTGGATACGCCGCAAACGCATCCCGCAGGGCCTGCATCGCTTCCCCATCAAGCTGTGCGCTGCCAGAAGGCAGAATCACATCGATCGCCAGCACTTGCCCGGTTGCCGAGGTATGCACCGCTAGCTCAACGGTGCGCGTGGTAGCCGGTCGCTCGTAGCCGCGCTGCACCGCATCAACCGCATCTTGCTGTTCCACATGCGGATCGGTACTCAGTTTGCGCCCCGGCGCGTCTTGCACAGGCGGACTCGGACTGGTCAGCTGGCGCATCAGCATCTTGGGCTTTGTCTCGTCGGTGATTTGCTCTCGAGTGGGCCGAAAGCGCGTACTTGCCGCGCGCCGAATTGCTCCCCAGTCTGCAAGCGCCATCGGTGAATCTCGTGGCATCAGCCGTGGGTCGTTCAGCAGCAGATCCAGCGACTTCCCTTTCTGGGGTGCGGAAGGAGTCGCCAGCGCGGAAGGAGTCGCCGGTGCGGAAGGAGTCGCCGGTGCAGCGGGCGGTGCGGCCACACTCTGCTTGGCGAGCACGGCTGCCAGCACGAACGTACAAACTTGTGTCACTGCGCGCATCTACATCAAGGGATTCACAGCGCCGGATCTCTGTCAACTACGCAGTGTGCTATTTCCGACGCTGATGTGGCAGTCTGCCTGCGACCTGGGACCTGGGACCTGGGGACTCCGCTACTGCGAGGGCGTGGTCAAGTCGTGATACGTGCGGTGAAGTGCCATTCCCACCAGCATCGCCAGCGCGAACAGCAGCGCCGAAGTCGAGCCCGTTGCCACGCCCACAATCGCCGGTCCCGGACAGAATCCACCCAGTCCCCAGCCAATCCCAAACAGCGCCGATCCAATGATCAGCTTGGCATCCAAGTCGCGAGCGGTCGGCAGGTGAAACTTGTGTCCAATCAGCGGCACCTTTCGCCGGACAATCAGCGGAAATGCCAGCGCCGAGACGAGAAACGCGCCGCCCATCACCAACGCCAGGCTCGGGTCCCAGCTGCCCGTGAAGTCGAGGAAGTCCTGCACCTTCTGCGGCTGCATCATCCCCGATACCATCAAGCCGACTCCGAACAGCGCTCCGAGCAACAGCGAAGCCAGACTCTGTTTGGCGTTCATGACGCACCTCCGAAAACGTGTCGTGACAGGAAGACCGCGAGCGCACCACTTGCGATGAACGTCAGCGTTGCGACCAGAGAGCGGGGCGAGCGACGGGCCAGGCCGCAGACTCCGTGACCACTGGTGCAGCCGCTGCCGAGCCGTGTCCCAAAGCCGACCAGCAGACCAGACAGCAGGATTGTGCGCGTCGAGGCCTGCGAGCTGATCTCCGGAAGGTGTCCGGTGACCAGCAGCGCTCCAAGCGGCGCCGTCATCATTCCTATCAAGAACAGCGCTCGCCACGACGCATCTCCTTTCGAGGGATGGAGCAGTCCGCCGACGATGCCGCTGATGCCAGCGATCCGCCCTTTCAGTAGGAGCATCAGCGACGCCGCCGTCCCAATCAGGAGTCCACCAAGCAGAGCCGAGTAGGGAGTAAAATGAGGCATGTTCGATTCCTCTTATTGCATGGTCTGGGAGAGTTGAACCCTGCGTCCGCCTACCAGAACGTCCGCACCAACATCAAGGCCGACACCGCCAGCAGCAGCCCCGCAAACAGCTTCCGGAGCATCAGCGCCGGGACTCGCTGCGACAGCAGACCACCGACCAAGCTGCTCGCGCCCATCGCTGCCGACAGGATCGCCACCAGCTGCCAGTTCACCGTCGCATGACCCAGATATCCCAGCGATCCGGCAAACGACTGCATCGCAATCACCAGCAGCGACGTTCCGACCGCGCGCTCCATCGTCAGTCCACCAAACAGCGCCAACGCCGGTACCACCAAAAAGCCGCCGCCCGCCCCAAGCATTCCCGCCACCAGTCCAGTTGGGAAGCCGATCGCCGCACCTTGCCACGGAATCCGCGCCGCCGTCCCGTTGCCACCCGCCACCGCTGCATCAGACTTGGCTTTGGACCCACGGCCACGGCCACGCAGCATCTGCACCGCACTTACGACCATCAACGCCACAAAGCCGGCCAGCAGGACCTGCGACGGAATATAGTGGGCGACACGTCCTCCCAGGTACGAGCCCGCCATGCCGCTCACGCCGAAGACAATCCCCGTTGCCAGCACCACTCGTCCCGCCTGGGCATGCAGCAGCATTGCCACCAGCGTCGTCGCCGCCATCACCAGCTGCGAGGTCGCCAGCGCATCTTTCGGCGCCAGCTTGAGCACGTACAGCAGCACCGGCACCAGCAGCACCGAGCCTCCACCCCCGAGCATTCCCAGGAGCACGCCGATGAAAAGTGCCAGTACGGTTGCGATTCCCAGCATGTTCTTCCGTTCCTTTCGCAGCCGCTGCTGCCCGAGCGAGGGTCAGAGCAAGTCTTACGCCAAGCTCACGTTCGGTCAGGGTGGCACCGGCCAGCGCGGTCCCATCACTCGGAGCCGCCGCCCCAGTCCTGCACGCCCAGGCCGCACTCACCGTTTCAGCAGCCAGCGCAGCCGTCGTTTCAACTTGAAACAGCGCTGTTTCAGCAGAACGCGACCGACTACCAAGCACAGCCTGCGCGGCGCAAACGCTGGCTTGACAGAAAAAGCTGAGTCGCGGTAGCTATTTGGGCTCTTCATCGGCTGCAACCACTGCGGCCACCCAGCCTCCACCATAGGGAACTGCGTCCGGTGCGCTGGGGTCTTTTGTCAAGAAACCTCACACACGCAGGAAAGAACGAAATCCATGCCCGCGAATCGCACTGGCCTCCTCGGCAAAAAGATCGGAATGACCCAGATGTTCACCCCGCAAGGCGACCGCATCGGCGTCACGGTGGTGCACGTCGGTGCCTGCTTTGTCATTGGCAAGCGAACGGTCGAAAAAGACGGCTACTCGGCAGCCATCGTTGGCTACGGCGAGAAGCCGCTCCGACTGTGCACCAAGCCCGAGCTGGGACTGTACGCGAAGCTCAACATCAAGCCCCTGCGTGTGGTCCGTGAGTTCCGCCTCGACCCGAAGCAGCTCGATGCGCTGGAAATCGGCAAGCCGGTGGCACCGTCGGCCATCTTCAAGCCCCTTACTTTTGTCGACGTGGTCGGCCAGAGCAAGGGCAAAGGCTTCCAAGGTGTCGTCAAGCGCCACCACATGCGCGCTTCGGTTGCCAGCCACGGTAGCCACGAGTTTTTCCGCCACGGCGGCTCGATCGGCTGTCGTCTGACTCCTGGCCGCGTTCACAAGGGCAAGCGCATGACCGGCCACATGGGCGACGATCGCGTCACGGTGGAAAACGTCGCGCTCATCGAGGTCCGCGACACCGAAGGACTGCTGGTCCTGCGTGGCTCGGTCCCCGGTGGCAACAACGGCTACGTCACGGTCCGCAACTCGACCAAGCTGCCGACCAAGGCGGTCCGACTTACCGAGGCCGAGCAAGATCAGAAGAAGCGCAGCGCAGGCGTCAAGAAAGCTGCTGCTGGCGCCAAGAAGAAGTAACCAGAGCGCTCGTCGATGGGATCAGCAGGCATACTCTCCGACCGCAGAGGGCGTCACGACGCCTTCTTTCAGCGGGCTCAGCGCGAAAACTTCGCGGCCCGCGCGGTCTACAAGCTGCAAGAAATCGACGAGCGCTACGGGTTGTTTCGGCCTGGTCAGCGCGTGCTCGATCTGGGCTGTCGTCCCGGCTCGTGGCTGCAGTACGCCGGTCAGAAGGTCGGTTCGCAGGGATCGCTTACGGGAATCGACCGCCAGCCGCTCCAAGTTACCGTCAAGGACGCGCGCATCTTGGTGGGCGATGTCTTTGCGATCAGCGGGAGCGAGCTGCGCGGAAGTCTCTCTGCCTTCGATGTCGTGCTGTCTGACATGGCGCCCGATACCACCGGGATTCGTCACGTCGACCAGGCCCGCAGCGAAGGACTGTTCGAGCGAGCCGTGGACTTGGCCGACGAGCTGCTGTCGCCAGGCGGTCACTTCCTCGGCAAGCTGTTTCAAGGTCCGGACTTTCAGCGCCTGCGCGCCCGCCTCCAAGCTGGGTTTTCCGAGGTGCGAGTCGTCAAGCCCGACAGCTCCCGCAAGGAATCGATCGAGCTGTATCTGCTCGCGCTCCGTCGCAAAGCCCCGCTCTAGTTCCCCTCACGCAACAGGAGTCTGCCCGTGCGTACCGTGTTTATGGGATCGCCGGATTTTGCCGTGCCTTGTCTGCACGCGCTGCATCGCCAGAGCCAGGTGGTTGCGGTGGTGTGTCAGCCGGACAAGCCCGCTGGTCGTGGCCAGAAGCCGAAGCAGCCCGCCGTGAAAGTGGCCGCAGAGTCGCTCGGCTTGCCGGTGCTACAGCCGCTCGCGCTTCGTCCTACCAAGTCAAACTTCGTTGAAGAGCTAAAAGGCCTGCAGCCGGATCTGGTGGTGGTCGTCGCCTATGGTCGGATCTTGCCGCCGGAGGTGCTGGCAGTGCCTGCGTACGGCTGCTGGAATGTGCATGGCTCGATCTTGCCGCGCTACCGAGGAGCGGCGCCGATTCAGTGGGCGCTGATGCGCGGCGAAGCGAAGACCGGGGTGACGCTGATGCAGATGGATGCGGGGCTTGATACGGGGCCGATGCTCAAGACGCTGGAGCTGCCGATTCTGCCCGACGACACGGCAGGGACGCTGCACGAAAAGCTGAGTCAGCTGGGGGCGCTGCTGCTGGAGGAGGCCGCTTCTGCACTGGCAGGAGGCACACAACCGGTGCCGATTCCCCAAGACAACGCGCTGGCGACGCTGGCCCCGCTGCTCGACAAGGAACATGGCCGGGCCGACTTTACGCGGGAAGCGCGGCTGGTCTGTGGTCACCTGCGCGGCGTCGATCCGTGGCCGGGTGGCTACACGCTGCTGCCGTCGGGACTCGCCGGACCCGAGCCGGTGCCGCTGAAGCTGTTTCTGCCGAAGCTGTCTTCGGGAAGTGGCCGTCCCGGTGAAGTGCTGGGCATCGACAGAGACGGTCTGCACATTGCCTGCGGCCAAGGAGCGGTGGCGATTCCCGAAGCGCAGCTGCCCGGTCGAAAGCGCATGTCGAGCCAAGCGCTGGGTGCGGGTCTTGTGCTGCCTCGCGGCACGATCCTCGACGATGGCCGGCCCAATCCGCTGCTTACCTAAGCGCCCTGTCCTTTGGTCGTGCTTCCTTCCTCGCTAGACGGGCCGCGATCGTTCGCGAGGGCCCTGTTGCTTGGGCTCGGCGGGACGCTGCTGCTCGGTCCGGTGGCGCAGCGGTTCCGCATCGATCAGGTTCGCTGTGACGCCTGGCCGCCGTGGCCGGAGCGCTTGGCGCTGTGTCTTTTGTACCTGCTGTGCGTGCTGCTGCTGTTTGTCGGCTGGCAGCGGCTGCTGCGGCTGGCGGAGTCGCAGGCTGTCTCTCTGCGGCAAGTGCTGGGAACTGTTGGGCTGTGGCATGGCGCGCTGCTGCTGTCGCCGCCGTTTCTGTCCGATGATCCGCTCTTTTATCTGGCGATTGGTCGGGTGCTGCACGCGCCGCAGGGATCGCTGTCGCAGCCGATCCTGAGCGTGCTGGGGCCGCAAGACGACCTTGTGCGACTGTTGCCGATTCACTGGCAGCAGGGAACCACCGCCTATCAGCCGGGCTTTCATGCGCTGACGTGGCTTGTGGAAGCGCTGCCGCAGCTGTCGATCGCGGGACGACTCAAGGTCTATCAAGCGGTGTCGGGTGTGCTGGTCTTGGGAACGAGCCTTCTGGCGGCAGCGGTGGCCAAGCGACGTGGTCTGGCACCTGGATATGGAGCCGCGCTGGTCGGACTGTCCCCGCTGGCCCTGCTGGAAGCCACGCTGTCGGCGCACAACGATGTCTGGCTGATGTTGCTGGTGGCGCTGGCGGCCTGGCTGGGGCTTCACCGCTCTCGCCACTATCGCCCGCTGGCGCTGCTGCCGCTGCTGGCGGGACTGCTGGTAAAGGTGTCGGCGCTGCTGGCTCTCTTCACGTGGGGAGTCGCTTCGCTGCGTCCGCACCTGCGCAACCGACCGCTGGGCTGGCTGGCGCTGGGCACGCTGGGGCTGGGCGTGGGGCTGGGGATTTTGCGCTGGCTTCACCTTGACTCGCAGCTGCTGACGGTGGTGCTGGGGAGTCCCGACCTGCCGTGGGATCACTGCACACGGTCGCTGGAGTGTCTGCCGCGCTCGATCTTGCGCTACGGACTCGATCGGCCTGATCTTTCGTACCGCGTTGGCCTGCTGTTTCGCATCGTGGGTGGCTTGTGGCTGCTGCGAGTTGCCTGGCGTGCCTCTGATCCGGCGGCGGCGACGGCCTTTGGCCTGCTGTCGTATTACCTGTACCTACATGGCTGGGCGCAGAGCTGGTACTTGCTGTCCGTGCTGCCGCTGCGACCGTTTCTTTCCCAGCCGCGCGGACGTGCGCTAGAAGTGCTGTGCGGCTCGGGCTGTGCGTATTATGCGCTGGCGCTCTTTCGGAACTGCACAACGGAGCCGTGGCAAGTTGCCCTCTGTGAGCTGGCCGAGGGACTGATTACCGTGTTGCCACCGACTATCGTTCTGCTTCGGAAGGAACCACTCGCTTATGTCCGCCCCGCACCTTGAGACGCCTGCGATCGAAGGGAATCCGCACTCCCTTTCCTGTATCCCGACCGAGCCCGCTCGCGATGTGTTTGCCAGTCAGCCGCTGATCGTTCGATTCCGTGAGGTCGGCAAGAGCTTCCGCCGCTTCGACTATCAGCCGTTTCTGCTCCGCAATGTGCTGCTGCGCCTGACCGGTCGTGCCCACAAGCCGCGCGAGTTTTGGCCGCTGCGCAACGTCAGCTTTGACATTCGGCGCGGCGAAACCGTGGGCGTGGTCGGACAGAACGGCTCGGGCAAGAGCACACTGCTGCGACTCATCGCCGGGGCCTGTTATCCCAGTGAAGGAGCCGTCTCAGTCCGGGGCCGGATTGCGCCGCTGCTCGCGCTGGGGGCCGGCTTCCATCCCGACATGACCGGGCGCGAGTGTGTCGAGGTCAATGGCACGGCGCTCGGGCTCACCCGCAGCGAGATTCGCGATCGGATGGACCAGATCCTCGACTTTGCCGAGCTGGTCGACTTCCTGGATACGCCGGTTCGATATTACTCATCGGGAATGCTGGCTCGGCTGGGCTTCTCGGTCGCCGTCCATACCGATCCCGACCTGCTGCTGGTCGATGAGGTCCTGTCGGTCGGCGATCACGCCTTTCAGCACAAGTGTCTACAGCGCATCCAAGACATTCGCGCCAGTGGCACCACGATCCTGTTTGTCTCGCACGATGCCGATACGGTCGAGCGGCTGTGTGACCGCGTGCTGTGGCTGCGCGAAGGTCGGCTGCTACGCGATGGCGATCCCAAGCGGGTGCTGGCGGAATATCTGGCGACGGATGGCTGACGGTCGAAGTCGCTACGCGCGGGGATGATGCCGGCGATAGGTTCGGCGCAGCGAGGTCGAGGCCACATGGGTATAGATCTCGGTCGTCGAGACATCGGCATGCCCCAGCATCGTCTGCACCGCCCGCAGGTCCGCCCCGTGATCGAGCAGATGGGTCGCAAACGAGTGCCGAAGAAGGTGTGGATGCAGATCCGCAATCCCGACCGCGCGACCGTACAGCGCGAGCAGCTTGTGAAAGCCTTGGCGCGTCATTGCGCGACCTAGATGAGTGACAAACAGCGCCGGCGACTGCTTGCCCGCGAGCAGCACCGGTCGAGACTCATCCAGGTAGCGACGAATCGCCGCCTCGGCACGCTCGCCCAGCGGCACGATCCGGGTCTTTTTGCCTTTGCCGACTGTGCGCAGATAGCCCGGACCGATGTCCACAAGCGCCAGCTTGCACAGCTCACTGACCCGCAGCCCCGTCGAGTACAGCACTTCGATCATCGCCGCATCACGAGCCCCGCGCGGAGTGGTGACATCGGGCCGGGCCAGCAGCTGCTCGATCTCGGCCTGTCCCAGAGTGTGGGGCAGCGGTCGTCCGGTCTTCGGCAGCGAAAGCTCCGCCATCGGATCGGCGGGAACCAGGCTCTCGCGCCGCAGGAACTTGCCCAGGCCGCGCAGGCTCGACAGCATCCGTGCTTGGGATCGCAGCGACAGCTTCCGCTCGGACAGGCTGATCGCAAAGGCCAAGCCATGCCGCGCCGACAGCGCCGTCACGTCCGCCACCGCCGCCGGGTCGAGATCTTCCAACACGTCGGTAAACGACTGGAGATCGCGCGCATAGGCCGCCAGCGTGTGTACCGACAGTCCCCGCTCGACCCTCAGCACGTCGAGATAGCGCTCGATCGCCGCCAGCAGCTCTAACGCCATGGCTTAGTCGCGAATCTGTAGCACCAGCTTGCCCATCTGCTGGCCTTGCTCCATCCGCTGATGAGCCTGCATCGCCTCGCGAAGCGGCAGCACCCCATCGACACAAGGCCGCAGCTTGCCGGCTTCCACCAGCGCCATCATCTCGGCAAAGTCTCGCTCGCTGCCCATGGTCGTTCCCAAGATGTTGAGCTGCTTCCAAAACACCTTGCGCAGATCAATCTGGCAGAGGCCCGCCGTTGCGCCGTAGCTGACGATTCGACCGCCAGGACGCAGCAGGTTGAGCGACTTCGACCACGCTTCGGCCCCAGCGCCATCCACCACCACATCGACATGAGCCCCACCAAGGTATTTGGCGATCTGCTCTTCCCAGTCGGCATCGCGATAGGACACGCCAAAGCTTGCACCTCGCTCTGCTGCTGCTGCCAGCTTGTCTGGACTGCCGGAAGTCACGATCACTCGAGCGCCCAGGTGCTGCGCAAACAGCAGCGCCATCGTCGAGACACCGCTACCAATCCCCGGAATCAGCACCGTCTGGCCGGGCCGCAGCTGACCGCGCACGCACAGCGCCCGATAGGCAGTCAGACCCGCCAGAGGCAGCGCCGCCGCTTCGACAAAGCTCAGGTGAGCGGGCTTTTTCGCCAGGTTCGCAGCCGGCACCACGATGCTCTCGGCATAGGTGCCATCGTCGGGCATTCCCAAGATGCGATAGTTGGCACCCTGCGCGTCCTCCGAAGGACCAAAGCCGATCGAAGGATTGATGACCACCGCTTGACCGAGCCACTCCTTGCCAACGCCCTCCCCGACCGCGCTGACGATGCCGGCACCATCCGAGCCCAGGATCGCAGGCAGCTGAATCCCGGCGTAGCGACCCAGCCGAATCCAGACATCGCGCCGATTGAGCGCCGCTGCATGAAGACTCACCTGCGCCTGGCCCGGCCCCGGCTGCTTGCACGGCACATGGCGCATCACCAGTCCCGCACCTTCGCCGGTCTTCTCAAGAACCATCGCTTGCATCGTGTCGGTACTCATCGTCCGGTTTCTCCCTTGTTAGAAGCGGTCATTGCAGGAATCAAACGTCTCGGCATCGGTCGAGTCTTGCCAGCAGCGCACAATCGCCCGCCGCGCCCGTCCGACCAGCTCGCCCTGACATTTGGTCACAAACACCGCCAAGTCCTGGGCTTGTTCCTGTTCGCTCCGTACCGTCAGCCGGCTGGAAACGATCGTTCCCGAGCGCCTTGGCACCATCAGCTGCTGCCGATACAGGTCTACCGCTGCCCCGCAGTCTTCGCCCCGCAGCCGCTCTGCCGAAGGCACCGGATTGGGCGTTACGTTCGGATTTTGCGGACAGCCGACCAGCATCAGCACGACCACCGCCAGACAGGACTCCCTACGCATGGCCGCGCAGCCTAGCACAGGCACGACTATCCTTCGCTGTCTGCACGCAACCGCCGGCGGACCCGATCCTTCTGTTTGCGAATGCGGGCGATCTCCTTCACCCGCGCCGAGGTCCCCGGCGAGACGCGCGCTTCGATCTCATCACACAGCTCGCGCAGGGCCAGGAAGCGATTCAAGCTGTGCTGGCGCTCGCGGGTCCACTTGACGACGAGCAGCTCTTCCCCCAGCCGATAGCGAAGCAGCACCCCGCTGGAGGTCTTGTTGATCTTTTGACCGCCCGGCCCACTGCCCTTGACCGCCTTCTCCTCCACGGCAGGAAGATCGATGTGCAGCCGCGTGAGGCGCTCGCGCAGCGCCGCCAGCTTGTCCGCGCTGACATTGGCCTCATCAGGAAACTTCATGCCCAGCAGTCTACCCGCTTGGCAGAAGTGGGCGGGTGGGCTTACAAGATGCGCATGGCTAGACAGCACAGAGGGCGCAAGGGCGATGAAGCGGACGAGCCGTTCTCGCTTGATGGCGGCGAGACACTGGGATCGCGGGTGGTGCGGCTACAGCACCTTTTGTTCGAGGAGCTATACCGACTGTTTCGCTTGGAAGTGAGCGATCCGCGCCTGCAAGAGGTAGTTCCGACCTCGATGCAGCTGAGTCCCGACCTGCGCAACGCGAAAGTGATGTTCGCGATTCGCAAGCCGCCCGAAAAGACCAAGGCGGTGCTGGCCAAGAAGACGGCTGGCGAGAAGCGAATCCTCGTCGATGCCAAGCTGAAGGCGATTCACGAGGCGCTGGCCAAGGTGACACCGTTTCTGCGGGTGCGGCTGGCCGACTCGGTGGTGATGAAGCGCTTGCCGGAGCTGCACTTTCACCGCGATCGGCTGGCCGAGGCCTCGCTGTTGGCCGTTGACCTGCTACAGGCCGAGCAGGCCGCAAAGCCGCAAGCTCCCGCGACCGCGCCACCCGCCGACGAAGACAACCACAGCGAGCCATAACCGCTCGCACTCTCTTTTTTCGCCATTTTCACCAGCGCACGACGATCTTTCCGCAGTGCTGGTTCTGTTCCATCTTGGCAATGGCGACATCAAGCTGCTCCATCGGGAAGACGCTGTCGATCAGCGGACGCAGGCGACCATCGGCAAACGCCGGCAGCCAGTCGCGCTGAAACCCGGCCACTGTCTCGGCTTTCGCCACCGGACTGCGCAGGCGGTTCGACACCCCAAAAACTTGCAGACGCTTTTCGTGCAGCGCGCCCAGATCCAGCGACGCCGCAAGCTGGCCATCGACCGATCCCACCACCGCCAAGCGACCCTCATAGGACAGCGCGCGCAGACAGTCCGGAAACTGTGACCCACCGACCGCGTTGACCACCAGGCTGGCGCCCTTTCGATCGGTGGCAGACAGAAACGTGGTCACAAAGTCATGACCGGGCAGCGGCAGATCCAGCCCCTGCTCGGTGAGCTTGGCCAGCTTGTCCGGCGCATTCGACGTTCCCGCCACCAGGGCTCCGATCAGCTTTCCCGCTTGGACACAGGCAACGCCGACTCCCGAGCTGGCACCCACCACCAGCAGCCAGTCCCCCTTCTGGAGCGGACCTTGCACAGCCAGAATGTCGTAGGCCAAAAGGAACGTCAGCGGCACGGCGGCGGCTTCCTCGAACGACAGGGCATCGGGAATCGGCAGGGCTTCCCGCGCATCGAGCAGCGCATACTCGGCAAAACCCCCACGACAGCGACCCATGAGGCGCGTCCCGGTCTGTACATCCTCCCCCGCCGCTTCCACGCCCGCCGGCTTCCACTCTCCACTCGCCGAGAGCAGCTCGCCTCTGTTGAGCGAGGCGGCACGGACGCGAATCAGGCGCTCTTGCAGCCTCGGCAGCGGAGCCGGAGTCGCTTGCAGAGACACTTCCGTTCGGCCCTCATGCTTGCGCGTCCAGTAGGACTTCATGTCTGCATGCTAACAGCAAGTCGCCCCGCTTCGACCAAGCGGTCGCCGGGATTGTGAGGTGTTCCTAGCGAGTCCTTCTGCCAGCGATTCCGAGCTGTTTCATGCGGCGCCACAGGGTAATCCGGCTCATTCCTAGGAGTGTCGCGGCCTGTCCCGCATGTCCGGAAGCTGCTTGCAGGGCTTCAGCAATTCGGTTCCGTTCATCTTCCTTCGCGGACTCTACGGTACGAACGGGAAAGGGCCGGGCTGACGCAGCTCGGGTGACTGCCGCTGGTGGCGAGGGAAGCGGAGAGCCGCTTAGCTCCGGCGGCAGATCCGACACGTCCAACACCGGACCCTCGCCGATCACAAACGCGTACTCGATGACATTGCGCAGCTCGCGGATGTTGCCCGGCCAGTCATGCGCCAGCAGCACTTCAGCCGCAGCAGAGGAGATCTCGGCAATCTGACGAGCCGACCGCTGGTTCAGCTCGCGAATGAAGCGCTGCGTCAGCAGCAAGATGTCACAGACCCGCTCTCGCAAGGCCGGAATGAAGATCGGAACCACCCGCAGGCGATACATCAGGTCGGCGCGAAAGCGACCCGCTTCCACTTCCCCGCGCAGCGCCTTGTGAGTGGCCGCAATGATGCGCACGTCGACCGAGATGGGCTCCTGACCCCCAACCGGAATCACGGTATGCGTCTCGAGCACGCGCAGCAGCTTGGCCTGAACTTCCATCGGCATCTCGGCCACTTCATCCAGAAACAGAGAGCCTTTGTTGGCGAGCCGAAAGTGACCCGGATTGTCCCGCACCGCGCCGGTAAATGCCCCGCGAACATGTCCGAACAGCTCGCTCTCCAAAAGACTCGCGGGAAGGGCCGCGCAGCTGATGGCATGAAACGGTCCGTGCTGCCGGGGCGACAGCTGATGGAGCGCTGTGGCCAGCAGCTCCTTTCCGGTTCCAGTCTCGCCGCGCAGAAGGACGCTAGCCTGACTCTGCGCCGCTTTTTCGACGATGCGAAAGACCCGCGTAAGCCCGGGGTCGCGGGTCACCATTCCAAAGAATGCGGGCGGATCATCCGACTGCCCAGGCGACTGCCCAGGCGATTGCACAGGAATTCCCAAAGGCTCTCCGTTTCGATGCGCACAAGTCGCGCGGCAAGGTCATTGGTGGAAGCTGGACCGTAGCTAGAAGCTGCCACTTTCGGCGTCGCCTTTTCAACCGGATTTGCTAGGTTGCGGCCATGAATCATCGGCAATCTCATCGACTGTCTGTACAGATCTCTCCGCTGCTGCTGGCACTGCTGGGCGGAGTGCTTGGTCTGTCTGCTTGTAGCCCCCAAGAAACCCCGGACGCTCCGCTTGATTCCTATCTGGGGGACCCAGACTGTGATCCGATCTTGCCGGGATTTTCCTATACCCGCGAGCTGGGCGGACTTCCCCCCGCGTGTGCGCTGCCGTGGCCGTCCAGTCTGTACTTGAAGGACGATCCGACGCGCAAGACGGGCTACACGCTGACGTTTGGGAGTCGATCTCTGCCGGAAAACAAGCAGGGAATTCCCATCGATCCCGCTGCGTATCGCCGGCGCGATGGCTACAGCGTGGGAACGCCGCTGATGATGGTGATTCCGGGCGTCGATCTGACCGGCTTTGCCACGGAAGATCACATCGCGCAATCGCTGGACAAGGACGCGCCGCTCAAGTGGTTTGAAGTGTCCGGAAGCACGGTCCGCCGCATTCCCTACTGGGTCGAGCGCGACTCTCTGGATCTGGAATCCAGTCGCTCGACGATCTTTGTCCGTCCAGCGGTGATCTTGAAGGAAGCGACGCGCTACGTAGTGGCGCTGGGAGAGCTCAAGGATTCCCAAGGGAAGCCGATTCCTCCGTCGCCCGCCTTTGCCCGACTGCGCGATGGCCAGACTGCGAACATTCCGGTGCTGCGGGATCGCCAAGCCCGGTTTGACAAGACGTTTGCGTTTCTGGAAGGACAAGGTCTGTCACGCAGTTCCCTCTCGCTGGCGTGGGAGTTTCACACCGCAAGCAGTGAGTCGATGCACGGCGATCTGCTGGCGATGCGAGATGATGCGCTGCAGCGGATGGGCGCAAAGGGGCCAGCGCTCACCGTCGAAAAAGTGGTCGAGTATGCCAAGATCAACGATGGCTCGGGACGACCGGTCAACGAATACATCGGGCTGGAGCTGACCGGGACGTTTGAGGTTCCGAGCTATCTGGAAGCGACAATGATCTCGGGCTTTGTGGGCTCGCAGATTCGCCGAGATTCGCAGGGGAAGCCGAGTGCGCAAGGGACTCGCAAGCCGCGCTTCTGGGTCCGCATTCCGCACACGGCCTTGGGAGGCCCACCGCACGGGCTGGTGCTGTACGGACATGGTCTGCTTGGCTCTGGGAGTCAAGTGACCAGCGGCTTTAACGGCAAGATTGCAAGCGATCACAAGCTGATCTTCTTTGCCACCGATCTGTACGGAATGTCCGACGAGGACGCGCTGCCGCTGCTGAGCATTCTGTCCGAGCTGGGCCGCTTCCGTTCGCTGTCTGACCGACTGCATCAGGGACTGACAGAGTGGGTTCTGCTGGCGCGGGCGATGCGCGAGCGGCTGGGTGAGCTACCAATTGCGGTTAGTAAAAAGATTCAGGTCAACAAAGCAGAGCTGTTTTACTCGGGAATCTCGCAGGGCGGAATCTTCGGGGCCTCGTTTGTGGCGCTGAGTCCTGATGTCACGTACGGACACCTGGGCGTGCCCGGAAACAACTACAGCACGCTGCTCCAGCGCTCGACCGACTATCAGCAGTTTGCGCCGGTGGTGTCGTCGTCCTATCTGGACTCTGTGAATCAGAGCGTGGTCCTGGCCACCATCCAGCTTCTGTGGGACAGCACCGACCCGGTCAGCTTCCTGCGCCACGTGACCAAGGAGCCGTTCCCCGGAAACAGTCCGCACTATGTACTGCTGGCGCCGGCCAAGGGGGACTACCAAGTCTCCGTCATGACCAACGAGATCGCGGCCCGCAGTGAGCTGGGAATTGCGCTGATGGAGCACTACGACAAGGAACGGAAAGTCGCGCTGGTGAGCGAGCAGAAGTATCCGTATCAGGGCTCGGCGGTGGTGCTGTACAACTTTGGGAATCCGTGGCCAGCGCCGGGGAACCTGCCGCCAAAGGAGGACATGTTGGGAGATCCGCACGAGAAGCCGCGCCGGCAGGACTCTCACAACGTGCAGATGGTGAACTTCTTCCGCACCGGCCAGATCATCGATGTCTGTGGTGGGGACGGCTGCACGCCGGCCGTTCACGCTGATACCAGCTCTGGCCGCTGAGGCCGAGTTTTTTTGGGGTGCTGGCGGCACTCCTGCGCCTTCTGTACAAAGGAGAAAACCTGAACGGTTTTCCCCTTTGGGAATCCCCTTTCCCTTTGAAGACCAGAGAGGTCAACCCCCCCATCCCCCCTTTTCAAGGGGGCAACCCCTTTCCCCAGCCCTTTCCCCGCTGGGGGAAAGGGAGCACGAGACTCTGTAGGCGCTGTTGACGGAGACGGAGCTTTCGCTGGATTCGTTTTGTCTGGGCTCGCTTTGCTTCGCTCTTCCCTTTGTCTGGGCTCGCTTCGCTTCGCTCTTCCCTTTGTCTGGGCTCGCTTCGCTTCGCTTTGACGTTGCAGTCGAGTTAACTTTGGATTGCCCTTGTCAGCCTGCGAAGCTACGTTCCGCGCCACCATGCGACGAGGGCTCTCGCTCCTTCTCATCCTCTGGATGCTGTTACCGCTTCAGCCCGCTGCTGCGGAATCACTGCGGATGCCTACGGCGCCCCTTCGCCCCACCTTCGGATCTCGCTGCGCTAAGTCGCCCATTCCGTGCAACCGCATCGACTATTTCACCGCCTCCTTCCACCTCGCCGACATCGTCCTTCTACCATCCACCGAGTCCCGAGGCTTCGGCGCCACCATTTCGTCGTCGAAGATATTCTTACCAGCCCTGGCTCGACGCTGACTAAGCGCCATCACGCTCGGTTTGGGGATGTGATTGAAGTACGAGCACCTGATGGCCGAGGAGTTCGATACGATGCCGCTGGTCGATTCATCGGATTCCTTGAGCCGTGACCATCAACATTGAACAACCGCTGACAATAGAACTAGTGAGCGTACCGGATCGCGACGACTTGGTTGCGGAGGTCTGGTTGGGTCGGGCATTGCTTGCTGAGCTGCGGCAGGAAGGCGGCCAGGTACGCGTGCAGCTCTATCCGGATTCCTCGGGACAGCCGTGGGATTTGCCAGTAGCAGACCTGTGTTCTGCCTTGGCGAAAGCGAGCGCCAAGCTCGGCGGCAATGACAAGCGCTACACCTGAACCTCTGCTTCCGTGCCCGTGCTGCGGTGCGCTCTCGGTGGATGAGCCTGGGCAATACGAAGTGTGTGCGGTCTGTGGCTGGGAAGATGATCCGGTCCAGTCCGCCGACCCGAGCTATGGTGGCGGAGCCAATGCCGAGAGCCTCCAGGCGGCACGCGTCAGCTGGAAGCAAAAGTCGGCACAGCCGCTGACGATAAAGCTCGCATGACAAGCGCTACACCTGAGCCTCTGCTTCCGTGCCCGTGCTGCGGTGCGCTCTCGGTGGATCAGCCTCGGGCTTGCTGGTGGGTTTGAACGCTACGGCGTGGGGGGCTGGGGGCTACGGCGCGGGCGGCTCGGGGGTGGGCTTTTTGCGGTCTTGGGCCAGGAGGTCTTCGATCGGGCGCAGCTCGGCTTTCAGCTCGGGAATGCGCACCGCAGCGCTCTTGAGGATGCCGTAGTACATCAGGAAGGCTTGCCACAGCTCGTGCTCGGCTTCGGTGATGGTGTCGAGGATGAGCTGGGACAGGGCGGTGACGTGATCCTCAAAGGGGGACAGCTCGGTCGACAGGCGCGCATCGGCCTGCATGCCGGCGAGCGGGACGGAAGCGACTTCCAGTCCCTGCTTTTTCACCAGCGAGATCAGCAGCGGCACCAGCGCCATCGCTCCCTTGCGCATCCGCAGCCGCCGCTTGCGCTGATCGGGCGACAGCACGATGCCGAGCTTGGATACCTCGGTGCGCAGCTCGATGCACTTCTTGAGCAAGGCCTGAAGCTTCTCTGCGGAAGGTAGGTTGTCACCGACGAGATTTTCCATGTGGACCTCCTGGGTTTTGGTCGCGCAGCATGGCCAACCCGCTGCCATGGGTCAAGCCTTTAGGTCGCCGACCTAAATCGTTCTGGTCCCCGACCACAATGGACGTGGTGGGGGCACCACAATCGACTTGGTGGGGGCACCACAATCGACGTGTACTGGCACCGCAACGGACGTGGTGGGGGCACCACAGCCAACGTGTCAGGGCACCGCAACGGACGTGGTGGGTAGACCGCAACGGACGTGGTGGGTAGACCGCAACGGACGTGGTGGGGGCACCACAGCCAACGTGTCACAGCACCTCAACGGACGTGGTGGGGGCACCGAAACGGACGTGGTGGGTAGACCGCAATGGACATGGTGGGGGCACCACAGCCAACGTGTCACAGCACCCAAAAGACAATGTTTCGGCGCGGTGTTATAAGGCCGGCATGCGTACCTGGAAGTCCGTTTCAGTGGGAAGCCTCGCTGGTTCCGTCCTCGCCATCGCGCTCGGAACGATCTGGAGCTGCAACAGCGCGCTCTATTATTCCGTGGAGATGGACGCCGGGACAGAGGATGGCTCGGTCTGGGTGCCGCCGGGGCCTCCGGATCTGCGTCGCTACGATCCGGATGCGTTCTGGGAAAACGATCCGCCGCTGATGTCGTGTGTTCCTGATGGCGGCACGCTGCCTCCACCCAAGCCGCCCGGGGGAACGCCGGACTGTCCAGACGACAAGAATCGCGAGGGTTGTCCCTGCACGACGCTGGGTGAAAAGCGCGCTTGCTGGCCCGGGCTACGCGCCAACCGAGGGCTGGGGATCTGTCGCGATGGCCAGACAACCTGCGTGCGGCTCGGGGAGCTGAGCCAGGCGTGGGGCGCTTGCGAAGGCTACGTGACCCCGGTGCCGGGTGCGACTGCGGGAGCCGATGCCTGCAAGTGTTTTTCGGCGGGACGCTGGGCGCTCGACAACTTGGTGCCGTGCTTCTACACCTACAACGGGGAAGACATCGGCGCGGCATCGTCTGTGAACGAGGGTGGGATGCCCAAGTGCGTGTCGATGAGCAAGCCGCTGCAGAAGCCGACCTCGCCGTGGAGCCCGAACACGCTGACGGTTGATTGCGTGGGTCACTGGAAGCTCTGTTACACGCTGAAGGCCGGCGATGCCGCCAATCCGCAGCCAACCGACTGCGTGGTGTCGACGGTCTGCACGGAAGGCGACTACGGGGAAGCGAACAAAGTGCAGTCCCTGCCGCAGCTGCCGGCCTGGGCCACGACCACTGCGGCGCAGATTGCGTGCGCCAAGCAGTTCAAGATGAGCGGTGGCTATGGCGAGATGAGCGTCGATGGCAAGACCGTCACCTGCGACCAAGTCCAGAGCGTCTTCAACCGCGTCAAGTACTGTCCGCTGAGCTGCAACACCGACCCGACGCAGCCCGAGTGCAAGAACTGCGGCTCGGGTGGCAGCGGCGGCTTTTAATCCAGCCTCACCAAGTCCTGAAAACCACTGCTGAATCCCGTCCTGGTTGACGGACCCCTACAGCTGCGCTCACCGTCATAGGGAGTGCATCCGCTCATAGCGATTCGTAGGGGGGTTCATGACCACGCGTACTGGCTCAGGAAAAAAGGCTCCGGCCAAGGCCACCACAGCTTCATCGACCAAGACCACCAGCAAGCCCAAAGCTGCCGCACCGACGAAGGCAGCGGCGACTAAGAAGACTGCGGCTCCGAAGAAGGCAGCGGCTCCAAAAGTCGCAGCTCCGAAGAAGGCAGCGGCTCCCAAGACGCCGAAGGTGAAGAAGCCGGCGGCTCCAAAGGTCGCGGCACCCAAGAAGGCGGCGGCTCCCAAGCGGGCTTCGACGAAGATCGATCTGGTCGCAGCGGCCCAGCCAGCGGCAGAGATGGCCAAGACCGGCGCGGTCGTCAACCACATTGCGCTGGTGGTGGATCGCTCGGGATCGATGTCCAGCATCCGCAGCAAGGTCATCGCGGTCTTCAACTCGCAGCTCGCCGAGATCCGCAAGAACAGTGAGTCCCTGGCGCAGCAGACCTTCGTTTCGTTTTACACCTTCCAGACCACCGTCGATGCGCCGCGCTTTTTTGCCAAGCCGATTGCCGATGTGTCGTCACTGACGGAGCTACGCTGCACGGGCACGACGGCCCTGCTGGATGCGACCGGACAAGCGATTGTCGATCTGTCGGCGATTCCGGGGGCGGATCTGGACAACGTGTCGTTCCTGATCCTGGTGCTCACCGATGGTGCCGAGAACAACTCGCGCAAGTACAAGAGCAGCCTCAAAGGAATGATCAATCGGGTGCAGGCGACCGGGCGCTGGACGCTGGCATTCCTGACGCCTCCCGGGGGGGAATCGACGCTGCAGGGCTTCGGCATTCCCGCTGGCAACATCCGCGCCTGGGAGACTTCACAGGCCGGCATCAAGCAGCTGGGACAGGCGATGCAGCAGGGCCTGCAGAACTTCTACCAAGCGCGCAGCAAGGGACAGAAGGCGGTGGTTGGGGTGTTTACGACCGACCTCTCGACCGTGTCGACCACCGAGGTCAAGACCACGCTGACCGAAGCGACGGGCAGCTTTGTGACGTTGCCGGTGGCGAGCGACTGCGACATCCGTACCTTGGTCGACTCGGCGCTGGGGGCGGGCAGCTTCAAGAAGGGCAACGGCTACTACGAGCTCAACAAGCCGGAGCTGGTGCAAGAGTACAAAGAGGTCGCGATCGTCGAGAAAGCGACCGGCAAGATCTACATCGGCGATGACGCTCGGACGCTGCTCGGGCTGCCGATTGGGGCGCGGATCAAGGTTCGTCCTGGGGACCACGCCGGCTTCTCGGTCTATGTGCAGTCCACGTCGGTGAACCGGCGGCTCGCGGCGGGGACCACGCTGCTGTATCGCAAGTAACCTCACCAACCTTCTGCCGCGCTACCATGAGCCGGTGCGCCTGCCTCGTCCCCTGCCCCGTCTGCCTCGCTGGCTCAAGCGGCTGCTGCTGCTGGCCGTGGTGCTGCTGGGCGTCGGCGTGGTGCTGCGACTGATTCCCAAGCGACCGCTGTCATCGGATGTGCCGCTGTCGACGGCGGTCTATGATCGCGATCGGCGCCTGCTGCGGCTGACGCTGGCCGAGGACGAGCAGTATCGCCTGTGGGTGCCGCTCCAGGAGATCTCGCCGACGCTGATCGAGGCAGTGCTGCTGCACGAGGATCGCCACTTTTATCACCACTTTGCGGTCAATCCGGTCGCGCTCGGGCGGGCGCTGTGGATGACCTACGTAAGTCGTGAGCGGCGCGTCGGTGGATCGACGATCTCGATGCAGGTGGCGCGGATGAAGTACCACCTTCACTCTCGCAGTGCGGCGGGCAAGCTGCGACAGATCGTGCGCGCGCTGTGGCTGGAGCTGCGCTACAGCAAAGCCGAGATCTTGGAGGCGTACCTAAACCTCGTTCCCGTCGGCAAAAACATTCAGGGAGTGGCCGCCGCAAGCTTCGTCTATTTCGGCAAGCCGGTGGCCAAGGTGCAGCTCGGGGAAGCGCTGACGCTGGCGGTGATTCCGCAGAGTCCGGCCCGGAGAGCACCGAGCGGCGATGACACCCAAGCGCTGCAAAAGGCACGAGCCGGCTTGTTTCAAAAGTGGGTCGCCCGTCATCCGGCGGCACAGCGGGACGCGGAGCTGATGCGGCTCAAGCTCGGGCTGCGCAGTCCCCATGAGCTGCCGTTTCGGGCGCCGCACTTCGTCGATGGCGTGCTGGAAAGCGGCCACGCGCGCGGCCAGGTGGTGACGACGCTGGATCTGCATCTTCAGAACATCCTTGAGCGTCAGATCAAGAGCTACATCGAAAGGCAGAAGCGCTTCGGCATCCACAACGCCTCCGCGATGCTGGTCGACAGTCGCGACATGTCGGTGCGAGCAGTGGTGGGCAGTGCCAGCTTCTATGACCAAAAGATCTTGGGGCAGGTCAACGGTACGCAGGCCAAGCGGTCGCCGGGATCGACGCTGAAGCCGTTCATTTATGCGCTGGCGATTGATCAGGGCGTGCTGCATCCGCAGACGATGCTCAAAGACAGCCAGATTGCCTTTGGCAGCTACAGTCCAGAGAACTTCGACGGTCGGTTTGCGGGTCCGCTGTCGGCGCAGGAAGCGCTGATTCGCTCGCGCAACTTGCCGGCGCTGTCGGTGGCGGCCAAGCTGACCAACCCGAGCTTTTATGACTTTCTGCGCTCGGCGGGGGTGTCGCGACTGAAGAGTGAGAGTCACTACGGGCTGGCGCTGGTCCTCGGTGGCGCGGAAGTCACGATGGAGGAGCTGGCGATGCTGTACGCGGTCCTGCCCGGTGGCGGCTATCTGCGACCGCTGCGCTTCCAGCAGAGTGAGCCGCTGTCGGCAGGGGTGCGCGTGCTGTCCGATGAGGCGAGCTTTGTCACGCTGGAGATGCTCAAAGAGAACCTGCGGCCCGAGGACAACTTGGTGACGCGCTCGCTGCTCGGGGTTGGCAAGGTGGCGTGGAAGACCGGGACCTCGTACGGCTTTCACGATGCCTGGACGGCGGGCGTCTTGGGTCCGTATGTGCTGCTGGTCTGGCTCGGCAACTTCAACGGCGAGAGCAATCCGGCGTTTGTGGGCATCACCGCTGCCGCGCCGCTGTTCTTTTCGATCGTCGATGCCCTGCGCGAGCGACTTCACGACGTAAACGATGCGCCGAAGCCTCCGCATAAAAATCTGCGGCGGGTTCCGGTCTGCGCGGTGTCAGGTCAGATGCCGACGCGCTTTTGTAAGCAGACCAAGCTGACGTGGTTTGTGCCCGGAAGGTCGCCGATTGACACCTGCGATGTTCACCGTCCGGTCGAGATCGACACCCGAACCGGGCTCCGCGCTTGCCCCGGTCAGGCCGGCACGCTGCGCAGTGAGGTCTACGAGTTCTGGCCTTCCGATCTGCTGCGCCTGTTTCGGATTGCCGGCTTGCCTCGTCGCATCCCGCCGCCGTATGTGCCGGGCTGTAACCTGGCGCAGGTCGGCAGCCATGGCGTCGCGCCCAAGATTACGTCCCCGCTGCGAGGCGTCACCTACACGCTGCGGCCCGGAATCGACGCGCACGACACGATTGGACTTTTGGCAACCACCGATGGCGATGTCCATGAGGTGTTCTGGTTCGCCAACGACAAGCTGCTGGGCAAAGGGCGCGCCAACCTGCCGCTGCTGTGGCGACCGCAGGCCGGTCAGTACCTGATTCGCGTCGTCGATGAGCAGGGCCGAGCCGACTCACGTCAGGTGTTCGTCCGAGTCTCCCGCTGACATCGACGAACGACTCGACCGCACCTCGCCGCTGGTGTCCTGAATCTGCCGCTTGAAGCGTCGCTCCAGGGCCTTGCGCTCCAGCCCGAGGATGCGCGCCGCCCGCGACTGGTTGTGCCCCGCGACCTCCATCGCAATCCGCACCATCGTCCGCTCCATCAGATCGAGCTTGTTCTCTCCCGCCATGTCCCGGGCCAGAAACTGCCGCGCCAGCCGCTCTACTTCGTCGCTGTCCGCTGGAATCGCCGAGCGCAGCGGCACCACCTTGTGCAGCGCCGTCTCGGTCACGATGTCCGATTCACAGAGCAGCGCCAGTCGCTCGATGGCGTTGCGCAGCTCGCGAACATTGCCTGGCCACGGTCGCTGCTCCAGCGATGCCAGCGCTTCTTTGGTAAAGCGCAGCGGACGACCGAACTGCGACACAAAGTGATTGCACAGCACCGAGATGTCCTCGCGACGCTCGGCCAGCGCCGGCACATCGATGGTCACGACATTGAGCCGGTAGTACAGATCCGCCCGCAGCTTGCCCTCGCGAATGCGCTGCTCCAGATCCTGATGCGTCGCCGCCACGACTCGCGCCCGAAAGCCAATCAGCTCATTGCCACCGACGCGGGTGAAGCGACGCGCCTCCAGAACCCGCAGCAGCTTGGCCTGCAGATCCGGCGTCAATTCGGCAATCTCATCCAGAAAGACCGTCCCAGTCCCCGCTTCTTCCAAGCAGCCGATGCGCCGCGACAGCGCACTGGTGAACGCGCCGCGCTCGTGACCAAACAGCTCGGACTCAATCAGCGTGGGCGCAATCGCCGCACAGTTGACGGTGACGAGCGGCTGACTGCCACGCTTGCCACACTGGTGCAGCGCCTGCGCAACCAGCTCTTTGCCAGTGCCACTCTCGCCCCGAAGCAGCACCGTGGCATCGGCATCGGCCAGCCGTCGCACCAGCGCCCGTACCTGCTCGATCTTGGGGGAAGTGCCGACAATCGCACCCAGTCCAAAGCTCTCATCGAGTCGCTGGCCGAGAATCTGCACTCGCTCGCGCAGATCACGCTTTTCCAAGATCTCGCGCAGGATCGGCACAATCAGCTCGGGCGACAGCTGGTCCTTGAGAACGTAGTCAACCGCGCCGGCCTTCATCGCCTCGCGCAGGTCTTGCATCTCGACGGACGCGGTGACCACCACACTCGGCGCCGCTTGGACGTTGCGCACCTGCTTGATGAACTCGATGCCGCCACGCTCCAGCCGATTTTCGGTCAGGTGGATATCGACCAAGTAGGCATCGAAGCGCTGCTCTCGACACAGCGTCAGGGCCTGCTCGACCGTCCCTGCCTCGGAAAACTCGGCCTCGTCAAGCCCTTCAAGCATCTGCCGCAGAACCCGCCGGGCCGCGCGCTGGTCATCGAGGATCAGGATGCGGGCAGTACTCATCGGGCCGATCGTACAACGAACTGCGACGACCAAGCCGGGCCGAATTGAAGGGATTACCGGCGGGTAAGCTGGGCAAAGCGCTCGATCAGGCTCTTCGCCTCGGCGGAGATGTCCTTCGGCACATCGATCTGCACGACGACATAGAGGTCGCCACGCCCACCCTTGCGGTCCGACGCGCCGAAGCCGCGCAGTCGCAGCTTCTGTCCGGAGCTCGTCCCTGGAGGTAAGCGGATCTCCTTGCTGCCACCATCGACGACGGGAACTTCGATCGCGCCCCCGAGCACCGCCTTGTCAATCGAGATGCGGACATCGCGCTCGAGGTCAGCGCCCTTGCGACGCAGCGTAGCGTCGGGCAGGACGGTCACTTTGATAAGCAAGTTGCCTGCCGCACCGCCGCTGGGACCGGGACGACCTTGACCGGACAGACGGATGGTTTCGCCGTCTTCGACGCCCGCCGGAATGCGTACCGTCAGCTTGCGCTCGTCAGAAGTGCCCGGTCCAAGGGTGAAGCTCTTTTCCGCGCCCAGCGCCGCTTCGGCCAGCGTCAGGGACAGTGCGGTCTGGATGTCCGTGCCTCGCTGCGCCTCGCGCTGTCGACGACCGCCGCCCATGCCACCGAAGATGTCGCCGAAGCCGCCCTGCCCCAGGATGTCTTCGATGTTGATGTCGACGCCGCCAGTGCGAACCCGACTGCGACCACCGCCGGGAAATCCGCCGGGAAACCCGCCAGGAAATCCACCGGAGAAGCCACCACCGCCAGGCATGCCGCCGGCAAACGGATTCTTGCGGATCTCGTCGTACTCTTTGCGTTTTTGGTCGTCGGAGAGTGTCTCGTAGGCCTCAGAGAGATCCTTGAACTTGGCTTCTTTGGCCTTGTCTCCGCCGGTGGCATCGGGGTGATATCGCTTTGCGAGCTTCCGATACGCCTTTTTGATCTCCTCGGCGCTCGCGCCCTCTGCCACACCGAGGGTCTTGTAGTGGTCCGGTTGCGCCATCGTAGTTCCTATCTAGCTATCCAACCTTTTGCCTTGCTCGAAGGCAACTTGGCCAATTCTCAGCTGGTCTCCGTCGCGGTCCACGAAGATGGTATCACCTGGCTTGAACTGTCCCGTGAGGATCTTCTGCGCCAGCTCGTCTTGGAGCAGCCGCTGAATCGCCCGCTTGAGCGGCCGCGCTCCGAACGTCGGGTCGTAGCCTGACTCACACAGCAGATCCATCGCCCCGTCGGACAGCTCCATCGTCAGCTTCTGGTCGGCCAGCAGCTTCGATAGCCGTTTCAGCTGAATCCGCACAATCCGACCCAGGTGCTCGCGGCCCAGACGGTGGAACACGATCGTGTCGTCGATGCGATTGAGGAACTCGGGCTTAAAGTGCGCCCGCAGTGCCTGATCGATGTTCCGCTTCACCTCGGGATCGTCGAGATCGCCCGCCATCTGGATGTACTGCGAGCCCAGGTTCGAGGTCATCAAGATCACGGTGTTGCGGAAGCTCACCACCCGGCCTTGCCCGTCGGTCAGCCGGCCATCGTCGAGAATTTGCAGCAGCACGTTAAAGACATCGGGATGCGCCTTCTCGATCTCGTCGAACAGCACCACACTGTAGGGCCGTCGCCGCACCGCCTCGGTCAGCTGCCCACCCTCGTCGTAGCCGACATAGCCCGGAGGCGCACCAATCAGCCGCGCGACGGTGTGCTTTTCCATGTACTCGCTCATGTCGAGCCGCACCATGTTGGTTTCGTCGTCGAACAGGAACTCCGCCAGCGCTCGCGCCAGCTCGGTCTTACCCACACCCGTCGGGCCCAAGAAAATGAACGAGCCAATCGGTCGATTCGGATCTTGCAGCCCTGCTCGCGCCCGCCTGACCGCTCGCGACACCGCACCAATCGCCTGCTCCTGGCCAATGACGCGACCGGTCAGCCGCTCTTCCATGTGAACCAGCCGCTCCATCTCTCCTTCGAGCATTTTCTCGACGGGAATGCCGGTCCACTTGGCAATGATGCCCGCGATGTCCTCCTCGGTCACTTCCTCGCGCAGATACGCCCCGTTCTTTTGCAGCTCGGCCAAGTGCTTGTTCTCGACGGCAATCTGACGCTCCAGCTCGGGCAGCTTGCCGTACCGCAGCTCGGCGGCACGATTCAAGTCGCCTTGGCGCTGCGCCACTTCCGTCTCGGTCTTGTTCTTGTCGATCTCGGCAGCGAGGCTGCGCAGCTTGCCGATAACATTGCGCTCCTCGAGCCAGCGAACCTTCAGCGCCGCCGACTGCTCACGTAGATCAGCAATCTCGACTGCCACTTCCTCGAGCCGCTCCTGCGACGCCTCGTCCTTTTCCTTCGACAGCGCTTGCTGCTCGATCTGCAGGCTCACGATCCGCCGCTCCAGCTTGTCGATCGGCGCCGGCATCGAGTCGATTTCCATCTTCAGCCGCGCCGCCGCCTCGTCGATGAGATCAATCGCCTTGTCCGGCAAGAACCGATCGGCAATGTAGCGATCCGACAGCCGCGCCGCCGCCAGCAGCGCCGCGTCCCGAATGCGAATGCCGTGGTGAACTTCGTACTTCTCCTTGATGCCGCGCAGGATCGACACCGTATCTTCCACCGACGGCTCACCAACGAAGACCGGCTGAAAGCGTCGCTCCAGCGCCTTGTCCTTCTCGATGTGCTTGCGATACTCGTCGAGCGTCGTCGCACCCACGCAGCGCAGCTCGCCACGCGCCAGCGCCGGCTTGAGCATGTTGGCCGCGTCCTGCGCCCCCTCCGCCGCGCCCGCACCAACCAGCGTATGCAGCTCGTCGATAAACAGGATCACCTGCCCCGCCGCCTGCGTCATTTCCTTGAGCAGCGCTTTCAGCCGATCCTCAAACTCGCCACGATATTTGGTTCCAGCGACGAGAGCACCCAGATCCAGCGACAGAATTCGCTTGTTGCGCAGGCTCTCAGGAACGTCGCTGCCGATGATCCGCTGGGCAATGCCCTCGACGATGGCGGTCTTGCCGACACCTGGCTCGCCGATGAGCACCGGGTTGTTCTTGGTCCGACGCGACAGCACTTGAATCGCCCGCCGGATTTCCTCGTCGCGGCCAATCACCGGATCGAGCTTGCCTTTGCGCGCCAGCTCCGTGACATCTCGGGTGTAGCGCTCCAGCGCCTGGTACTTGCCCTCGGGGTCCTGGTCGGTGACGCGCTGCGATCCACGCACCTCTGACAGGCCTTGCATGATCTTGTCGCTGGTGATGCCCGTCTCGCGCAGCAGCTTCGAGGCATACCCGAAGTCTTTCGCACTCAGCGCCAGCAGCAAGTGCTCCGTCGAGGTGTACTCGTCCTTGATCCGCAGCGCCTCTTTTTCCGCCGTCTCCAAGAGCTCCCGCGCCCGTCGTGAAAGCCCGACTTCAATGGCCCCCTGGGCCCGAGGCTGCAGGTCGATGTAGCGGTCCAGATCGGCCACCAAGCGGTCCGCATCGAACACTCCACCCTCGCGAGCCGCCAGCTTGCTGAGCAGCGCTTTGGTCACGCCGCCTTCCTGGGTCAGAAGCGCCCACAAAAGGTGTTCCGGAGTCAGCTCCGACTGCCCTTTTTCAGAGGCAAGCTGCTGAGCGGACTGCAGGGCTTCGCGGGTCTTGTTGGTGAACTTGTCAACGCGCATGGCTTGGTTTGCTCCTTAGTCGAGGCCAGCGTCACTGCACTGACCACAGCTTTTGATAAGCACTCACCCGATCATCGCAAGCACTTGCGTTTTTTGCGACGAGGACTTACGAAGCCAGTTCGTCCATGCGCAGTCAGCCTCACACCGGCCTACATCCCACCTACATCCCGCAGCGCACCACGACCCCGATTCCGCAGCTCCGCTTGTTGCGACCGCTGCGTGAGTCCCTGCAGCTTGGCCATCCCTGGGTGTACCGGCAGGCGCTTCAGTCGCCCCCGGATCTGCCGTCTGGCACCGTGGTCGAGGTCGTCGATCGCGAAGGCTTTGTGGCGCGCGGGCTGTACGACCGAAGCTCACCGCTGGCGATCCGAATCTATACCTTGGACCCGAGTGAGCCCGTCGATGCCGCGCTGGTCGATCGCCGCCTCGGCGCCGCACTTTCCATCCGTCAGCGGGTCGTAAGCGGCCTCGGACGCGACACCACCGGTTTTCGACTCTGCCACGGCGAAGGCGATCGGCTTCCCGGCATCGTCATCGACATTTATGGCCCAATCGCAGTGGTCATCACCGACGGAGAAGCCGCACGAACGCTCCTGCCTGCGGTCACCGATTCACTCGTCCGACGGGCCGAACAGCTGTCCCTGACCACGATTTACGAGCGACATCAGCGACGGGCCGGCAGTGGCGGTGGACTGCTGTGGGGAACGCCACCGAACCTTCCCGACGGACTGCGCGGTCGCCATCCCCTGGAGCTGGTCATTTTCGAGCACGGCATGCGCCTCCTCGTCGACGTGGAGCATGGCCAAAAGACCGGCATGTTCCTCGATCAGCGGGAAAATCGTCGCCTGATTCGCGACATCTCGCACGGGCTGCGCGTCTGGAACGGCTTTTCCTACACGGGCGGTTTTTCCGTCGCGGCAGCTCTCGGTGGCGCTTCCCACGTCGTCTCGGTGGATCGAGCCGAAGCGGCCATTGACACCGCGCGGCGCAACTTTCAGCTCGCTGGCCTGCCGACGGAACCTCATCAATTTCTCGTCGAAGATGCGTTTGCGTCACTCGGACGATCCAAAGCCCAGGGCGAGCGGTTTGATCTGGTCATCGTCGATCCGCCCAGCTTTGCACCGACGCAGCAAGCGGTCGTCGGCGCGCTCGCGGCCTATCGACGGCTCCACGAGCTGGCGATCGATCTGGTCGCACCGGGAGGCCTGCTGGCGGCGGCCTCTTGTAGCAGTCACGTAGGCGAGCAGGCGTTTCTCTCGACGATTGGCGATGCCTCGGTGGCGAAGCGGCGCGCGGTGCAGCTTTTGGAAGTGCGCGGTCAGCCCGCCGATCATCCGACGCTGCCGGCGTTCCCCGAGGGTCGCTACCTCAAGTTCATCCTCTGTGCGGTGAGCTGACATGCGCCACGACAGCGAGGCGGGCGACAGCGACGAGGACTGGATCGATCCGAGCGACACCGACGAGGAACCAGCGAGCGAGAGCCCCGACTGGAGCCTCGACGGACGCACCGTCAGCACCGTCGTCCTGCCCGGCAGCGGCGAGCGCCCGAGCGTCATCGAGCAGCGCTTCATCGTCGAGCCCGAGTGCCACGGCTATCGCCTCGATCGCTTTTTGCAAAAAAAGATTCGCCGCCTGTCGCGAGCCCGAATTCAGCGCGTCATTCATGGCGACTGCGATCTCGAAGGCCGCAAAGCGCGACCCAACATGCGCGTCTACACCGGCCAGCGAGTCAGCTTCCGTCGCCCAGCCCCGATCGAGCCCGAGGTCCCGCGCGACATCCGCGTCGTCTACACCGACCCCGACTTCTATGTCATCGAGAAGCCGGCGGGCCTGCCGATTCATCCGACTGCGCGCTATCACCACTCGACGCTGACGGCCGTGCTGCGCGAGCGCTTTCCCGACGAGGTCTTGCAGGTCTGTCATCGGCTCGATCGCGAAACCTCGGGGCTGTTGCTGGTGGCCCGGAGCAGCGAGTCGGGCTCGAATCTCAAGACGGCGTTTCAAAAGCGGCTGGTCCACAAGCGCTATCTGGCGATCGTCCTCGGCGAGCTGGAGCTGCCACCGGGCGCCGAGATTGTCGTCGACCAGCCACTTGGGCCAGCGGACAGTGTGGTCCGCGTCAAGATGGCGGTGCGCGATGTAACCGCAGGTGGGCTGCCGGCGCAGACTGTCGTACGTGTACTACAGCGCTTTTCTGGCTATACCCTCGTCGAGTGCCTGCCGCATACCGGGCGACAGCACCAGATTCGGGTTCATCTATTGCACCTGGGCTATCCAATTGCCGGCGACAAGCTCTATCCCGACGAAGAGCTGTTCATGAAGTGGTCCGACGAAGGAGAAGCGGCGATCGCGGGGATGCTGCCACTGCCTCGGCACGCGCTGCATGCAGCCGGGCTGCGCTTTCCCCACCCACGCAGCGGAGAGCCGGTGGAGGTCCAGAGCGAACTGCCCAGCGACCTCGGGCGCTTTCTTTCTGAGCTGATTTGAGGCGCTGACTCGCTCTGTTGCGAATTGCTGCTTCGCTTTGCCGTAATCTGTGGCGAAGAGTGGTTTACACGAGTGAAGCATGGCCAAGCGCCCGAAGAGCAAGTCCTCACCGACGGTCACCAGTTCCACGGCAGATCCACCCAGTCAAACGACCCTGCAACCAACCGAAGACCTGGCGACGGAGCTAGCGAGCGAGAGGACACCGGTTCCAAAGCCGCGACGGACCCGATTAAGTCCGCTGCGCGTCTCGCGCAAGCCACGAAAAAAGCGCACAGACGCTGATCCGACGCGCTTGCCTCCAGCGGAAGAGGCGGAAGCGAGCGCCGAGAAGTCCTCACAGAAGAAGCCCGGCCCCGACCTGATGCTGAGCTACTTCAAGGACATCAACCGACTGCCGGTGCTGTCGCCGGCTGCCGAGTACGAGCTGGCGCGGCGCATCGGCATCATGGAAGAGGTGCTGTGGGTGCAGATCCTGTCGCTGGCACCGCTGACGCCGCACATCTTGGCGATCCTCGAGGAGACGCTCGGAAAGGCACCTCCCGAGAGTCCGGCAGTGCTGAAGGCTGCCGCTGAGCTGTGTGACGCAGGGCAGTCGTCGGGAAAGACCCTGTCGCAAGCGGCGGGTCCGCTGTCGGCGAAGCTGCGGCAGCTCGACCTCGACCGCGTCTATGTTGGACTGATTCTTGATGAAGTGCGGCTGCTCGATCACTCACGCAAGGAAGGTCAGCCGTCGGTCACCGCGTCGATCAGCAACGAGGCCTGGCAGATCTACGTCCAAGGCAACGGCGTCGTCACCCAGCTGATCCATCGCGCCAAAGAAGACTTTGTGAAGGCCAACCTGCGACTGGTGGTGTCGATTGCGCGCCGGTTTAACTTTGGTCGGCTGCCGCTGTCGGATCTGATTCAAGAAGGCAATGTCGGGCTGATCAAGGCGGTCGAGCGCTTCGATTATCGTCGCGGCTACCGCTTTTCGACCTATGCCTCATGGTGGATTCGGCATGCGATCTCACGCGGGGTGGCGGACAAGTCGCGGGTGGTGCGGCTGCCGGTCCACATGCTGGCCGAGATGCACACGCTGCTTCGTCACAAGAAGCGGCTGATGCGTGAGCTGGGCCGTACGCCGACGGATGACGAGCTGGCAACAGCGACGGGGCTGAAGACCGACAAGATTGCCAAGATGGATCTGTCGCTGGTCGAGGATGCGGTGTCGCTGGATCGCGAGATCTCGGGCCATGATCGCCGCCCGTTTGTCGATTTTTTGGAAGATGAGAGTGCGGAGCTGAGCATGAGTGAGCGACTGATCAGCGAGGGCATGCTCCGCGAGGTTCAGCACCTGCTCACCGGCTTGAACGGCATCGAGGCGGACATCCTGCGGCTGCGCTTTGGCTTCGAGAGCGATCAGGAGCTGACGTTTCAGGAAATCGCGACCAAGTACCGGCTGTCGCGCGAGCGGATTCGGCAGATTCAGGAACAAGCGCTCAATCGGCTGCGACGGGCCTTGGCGCGCAAGGACCTGATCTAAACGCCGGGGAACGAAGGGACGATGCGGCTGGGACCGGGACGGTGGCTGAACGCACAGATGCAGCTGCTCTCGTGGCTGGGTGAGGAGCTTCATGGGGAGAGCTTCCTCGCCGAGCAGCGTCCCCAAGGTCGCAGCGTCGTGGTCAAGATCCTTCATGCCGAGGCGTGTCGGACCCCCGCCTACATCGAGCGCTTTCGTCACATCGCCGAGCGGACGATGCTGCTCAGCCATAGGCACCTGGCCGCCGTGCATGCCTTTGGCGTGCTGCAGTCGGGCAGTGAGGGCGAGCGCGGGGTCTGCTCCGGCACTGGGCAAGAGCTGGGTCTGCGAACGCTGTCGACGAGCGCGCAGGGGATTCCCTGGATTGCGACCGATCCGCTCGAAGGGCCGGATCTGCGCAGCTACCTGACCGATGGCATCGCGCCGGAGACGCTGCTGTCGCTGCTCACGCCGCTGGCAGATGCACTCGACCAGGCGGCGGCGCTGGGGCTGTGTCACGGCGAGCTGCTGCCGCAGAACCTGATCCTGATCGAAGAGCCGGAGCAGCCGCCGAGGCTGGTGCTGATCGATCTGGGAGTGGCCAAGGTGCTCGCCGCCGATCTGCTGGAGCTGCCGATGCCGCCGGGCAGCCTCTCGTATCGCAGTCCCGAGCAGTGCCGCGATGGGCGCGAGGTGTCGGCGGCGTCCGATCGCTATGGACTGGCGACGCTGCTGTTCGAGGCTGTGGCCGGTCGACCGCCGTTTGTGGCCAGCGATCCGCAGAAGTTGATGCAGCTGCACCTGTCGGCGCCGATTCCGCCGCTGCGAACGCTGTCGCCGCGACTGCGCAATGCCGAAGCCCTGGATACGTTTTTCGTTCGGGCCTTGGCCAAGCAACCGGAAGCGCGATTTCCGTCGGCGATGACGATGTTAGAGGAGTTTCACGAAGCGATCAGCCCGCGCCCGAAACGCCCGATTCGCGAGGGAGAGCGCCGCCGATCGCCGCGCTTTTATCGTCTGTCACGGCAAGGTCAAAGCGACAAAGTGCTCGATGTCATCGTCGGACCACGCGCCGTGCTCGGCAAGCAGTCCGAGTGCGACATGGTGTGCCAGGCGCTGCCCTCGCCGGAGTTTGACTCGCTGACAGCGGCGATCAGCCGCGAGCATGCCGTCCTCATCTGGCTCGACAATCGCTTGAGCGTCCTTGACCAGAGCAGCAACGGCACATTCGTGAACGACAAGCGAGTTGGCCCCAGGCTCACGCAGCTTCCCGACGGAGCGATGGTTCGGCTCGGAGAACATCTGGTGGTGCAGGTCCACCTGCTTCACTCGGGCTCAAGACCGGGCGCGCCGCCGGTGGGCGAAGGCTGTGATGCGATCGGCTGCCTGCTGATCCGTCGTGATCCGTTTGCGATTGGCGCTCCGACAACGCTGATGCTGTGGTCGCACCTGGATCTCCATGGCTCACCGCTGGCGCGACTCGGAGGAGCACTGCGACTTGGCCAAGCGTGGGTATCGCAGCGGGAGCTGTGGTGGAGCGGTCATCCGACGGTGGTGTGGCAGCGTCACGATCAGTCGATGGTCCTGGGCCCGGCGCCGCTGCGTCACGGCGATATCCTCAAGAACAGCGATGCGGCGATCTGCGTCGAGCACTAGCCCTCGCGAGCTACCGGTGCTGCCGATAGCCACGCTCCAGGGTCAAGGTATACGTCTCGCCGAGGAGTCCCGCGTTGCTCCGTCCGCCAAACAGGACCACTTCTTCACGCTCGGCGTCGAAAGTGATCGCCGTCTCGGTCCGTGGCGAAGGTGGCTGGCCGAGCAGCGGCTGGACCTGGCCTGAAGTCTCGTCGATGAGATAGCTGTCTTGCCGAAGTCCGACCGCACTTTCCCCAAAGCCGATCCAGATACCACGCTTGCCCGCTGCACTGACCAGCGACGCCGCCCCGTGCCGGTACCGAGCCAGCAAATACGGCGGCCGTGAGATCGGAGCCACCGACCAGTTGGCACCGCCAAAGCGCCAGATCACCTCATCCGCCTCGAAAGTCGACGCAGGCTGCGGGCCCAGCCAGCCGCCGAGGAGCAGCGACTCATGACCATCGGCAAGTGGCACCAGCGTGGCGCCGACTCGACAGCGCGGCGCGGTTGCGGCAGCCAGCGGCATCACCGGACACAGCGACGACGGCCCGGGTTGCCATCCGACACCATCCCACAGCCACGTATCGCCGAGCACCAAGCCTGCGCCATCCTGACCACCGAACAGCGCCAAGCCTCGACCCGATCCAACTGGCGAGGCCCCGAGTGCCGCCAGTCGTCGCCCGGGTGGTGCGCTGGTCGTCATTTTTTGCCAAGTCAGCGACGCCGGATCGAGCAGCCAGGTATCCGCCAAGACCCCGCCGGCCCCTTGACCACCGACCAGGACCACTTTGCCGCTCGCCGGGTCGAAGGCAAAGCCGTGCTGACTTCGCGCCGAGGGCCCCTGCATCGCTGTCAGCTGCTGCCACCACAGCCCATTCCATGCCCACAGGTCGTCGAGCATCCGCCCGCTCGGTCCCTCGCCGCCATGCAGCAAGACCTGATGGGTCACTGGCGAATAGGTCAGCGCCGCTCCCCGTCGTGGCCCCGGTGTTGCGCACGGCGTCCGCTCGCACCCTGGTGAGAGCGTCACCACCGCCCGACTCAGACCAGCCCGCATGCCTTCCGTCAGACCCAACAACTCGTGCGGCCCTGACGAGTCGTCCAGCGAGGCCCGCACATACAGCGCTCGCCGAGCCGTCGGGGCTGTCGCCACCGATATCGGCACATGCAGCGTGGTGCCATCGGTCAGCTCACTGCCCAGAAACAAGTGCCTGGTCAGCCGAGCATCATCGCGTAGCAAGATCTCGACCGTGCTCAGCGCGCGAGCAGGTGAGCCGACAAGTTCCACCTCCAAACAGCTGTCCACCGGGCACTGCGAGGGCGAGGAGCCACAACCAAGCAGCGACACCAACATGAGCAGCAGCGCTTGCAGCCAGCCCCAAGGCTCAAAAGGGAAACGTATTCGGGTAGTCACGGCCCCGAATTATTGATGAGCAATGCTCAATAAACAAACAAAATTAAGTAATGATAATTACCAATTCAACAAAAGCTCAAAATACTACAATTCCTTGGGCTGGCTTGGCTTGCTCCCGATGGAGAAGCCGCCCTGTCTGCACGCCCTCAATCACCCACAGAAGGCGCTTACCGACAAACCGCAGCGGTGCCCACTTGGACACTACTGCGGCAGCTCGAACCAGCAGCTCTTCCCTTATGCAGAGAACAGCTTCTCAATCTCGCGCTCGACCTTGCTCTCCGTGGTGCCTTTGGCGACGGAAAGTTCCTTGACGATGAGCGTCCGCGCGGTGTCGAGCATGCGCCGCTCACCAAATGACAGCGTCTTCTGATTCTTCAGCCGATAGAGATCCCGGAAGACCTCAGCGACTTCAAACAGAGAGCCTGTCTTGATCTTCTCCATAAAGCCGCGATAGCGACGGTTCCACGTCTGCTTATCGATGTGAACCTCTTTCTCGCGGAGGATGTCGTAGACCTCTTGGATTTGGTCTTGCTGCACGACCTCTCGCAGGCCTACCTGATCCGCCTTGTCAATGGGAACCAGTATTCGCATATCCGTGTCCAGGATACGCAGGCAGTAGAAGCGATGGATCTTGCCAGAGATCTCTTTCTCATCGATCCCGACGATCTCTGCGACGCCCTGAGCCGGGTAGACCGCCTTGTCGCCGACTTGGAAGCGGATCATACGTTCCTCCTAGTGCAGTTGTGCTAAGCGACCAGGACCGTCAGGACTGCGACAGCGCAAGCCAAACGACCTGGGAACCTTCCATCACAATGTCGGTATTGCAGCCGCTTCCTAGGAAGAGCCGCGAGGATTGAGCACAGAAGCGCCCGATCTGCGGCTATGAAAGCATACAACCACCTTTCATTTCAAGGGGTTATCGCAGGAGTGTTTGCAAGCGCTGGGCATACCACCGGCCCGACCGAGGCTGAGCGCTTTGGTTCACAATGAAGCGGCTGGCCACAAGGCGCGCGAACGGCGGATGGAAACGGCGCCGACCGGGCCGAGACAGCGCTATTTGGAGGTCGGCATGAGATCGCGCAACAGGAACGGTAGGCTCTGCTCGGCGCGGGTGCGCAGCGACTCCCACGGGTCAGCGGTGGTGGCGGTCCCACGATAGAACTGCACCCGGCTGAGGTATCCAGGCGATGACAAAAGCGGCCGCAGCACCGTGTCGTGAAGCTGGGCCTGGGGGTGATCTCCGTCGGTGTAATCGAAGGTTAGCCGCTCGATCCGGGCGCTGACATCGGTCTGCATCATCTTGAGATACGGCGAGCCGGCAAACTGCGGATCGCCCCAACCGAAGCGACCCGACTGACTCGCCACCCTCGGAAAGCGCTTCTGCGGATCTTTCCACGCGAGGCTTATCGCCAGCGGCCCCGCCATATCAATCCCGAGCAGCGCCCGCGCCGACGTGACTCGAAACGACTTGTCGATATTCGGAAGTAGACCGTCGGTGAGCCAGCGTGCAAACGCGTCCCCTTTGGGCTCGACATCCGCGAACGTCGGATCGGAATAGCTGGCCAGCGCCGACAACCGCACCTTTGGATCGGAAGGCGACGACACCAGTACAGCGACGACAGACGGAATCTTTCCGGCCTGGCTCAGGCGATCAAGCAGCCGAGGATAGCCGCCACGCACTACCGCGTCTTTGCCGTCGAGAACAACCAGCGTCGGATAGCGCGTCGAGCCAGCTTGAGCGTATCCGGGAGGCAAGTACACCAGCACTTCTGGCCGAGGCTGACCCTCGGGTGCATCGGGACCGGGAAAGCGCCGCAGTCGCGAGCCTGGCTCCAGATACCCGGGCGCCATCGCGACGGAGTTGAACTCTCCAGTATTGCCACCGAGGAGGTTGGTAGGATTGGGCGGCAAAAACGCACCGTCCCACACCATCTCGGCATTCTGGGGATCAGCGAAGCGCTGACCGTGCAAGTCGAAGCGATACTCGATGCGCGCACCGCTGGCTCGCTTGCCCAGATACGCGACGGTGTTATCGAGGGCAAATATCATCGGATCGACGCCAGACCGCCAGCCATTAAAGTCGCCCACCAGCGACAGCGATGGCCAATCAACCGCCCCGCAATACAAAAACGTCAGCCCGCGCAGCTCCGCAAAGGTGTTTTTGAAGGGAAGCTCGACGCTGCTGGCCCGTAGCGCATCACCGAGTGCCAGTCCACGCGCACGCTGCTCCGCAGGCGGCAGCTGATCGCTCCCTCGCAGTGCCTCGATAAGCAGCGCAGCCTCGGGTTCCTGACCGTCTTTGGCATCCGCCGCGAAGTCGATGTGGACACGGTGCTGCTGCGGCGAGAACACCACTTCATAGCGAGCCGGCACAGGAAACGCCCAGCGCAGCGGACCATATGTTGCCGCTCCGTCGTTACTGGCCATTGCGTCGGACACTTCCTGCTGCGCCGGCACCGCTGCCACACGAGGCGTCCCCGTACCACCCAGCGCGCTCAACAGCGTCGGAACGTAGACCTGAAGCTCCAGCGTCTCGCCCGGCAACGTCACCACCCCGCGATAGTCGCGCCCGTCCCAGGTCAGCTCCGGGGCCAGCTCGCCGCGCATCCAGCCGTTGAAGCTACCGATCAAGCGTACCGATGGACCGAGGTAGCCATCGCTGCCGCTACAGCCAAACCCAAACACGCCGAGGAGCCCGACAGCCAACGTCCCGATCGACGACCTAACCCAGCGCTGCACCGACGAATCCCACAGGGAGCGAGTCATGAGGCCGTATATTCCGCGTCACTTCCGGGTGTCAAGGGGCACCGCGCCGACGCCATCGCTGGCACTCCGAGGCGCGCTTGCAACCGAGTGTTCGTTGACGCAGCACATCGGAGGTTGCTACCCTCAGAGGCCATATGTTTGCGCGCAGACAGGCGCTTGGAACTCTGAGCAAAATCGGCTACTTGGCGGCGGGGCTCGCGTTAGGTGCCGTGCTGCTGGGTACCTCGACGGTGAAGGGAGCTGCGGACGCGACGCCGCCTGCACTTGGCACCCAGCTGCCTTGGCCGACGCTGCCCGTCAAAGAGGTGCGACCGGGGATGACGGGCTACGGACTGACCGTCTTTTCAGGAACCAAGCCGGAGCGGTTTCCTGTTCGCGTCGTCGGTGTGCTTCCCAAACATACGGCGCTGATGGATATCATTCTCGTCGAGAGTGATGATCCTCGGCTGCGCCACGCTGGCATCGTCGCTGGTATGTCTGGCTCGCCGATTTATCTGGAAGGCAAGCTGGCCGGTGCGCTGTCTCTCGGCTGGGCGTTTTCCAAGGACGCGCTCGGTGGAGTGACACCGATCGAGTACATGGCGGCGGACCTGAAGCGGCCGCTTCGAGGCCGTGACCACAACCACCTGGCGAGCCTTCTACCGACGGACCGCCCTCCCCTGTCGCCGCTGGCCGAGCTGCATCGTCAGCTGCCACCGCCCGCATTGTCAACGATGGGACAGCTTCAGCCCGCGACGGTACCGCTCCTGGCTTCGGGACTCTCAGAGCCGAGCCTGAGCCTGCTGCGTGAGGCGATGTCGCCTTATGGAATACAAGTCATGGCCGGGGGAGGCACCGCTGCACAGGCCTCCAGCGCGCCACGATCTTTTGAGCCTGGCAGTGCGATTGCCGTCGAGCTGGTCCGTGGCGATGTCTCTCTGCAGTCGATTGGCACGGTCACGGCGATAGATGGCAGCCGAGTGCTGGCCTTCGGGCATCCGATGCTCAACGCTGGTGAGACATATTTTCCCGTCGCCACCGCAGCAATTACAGCCTTTATGCCGTCGCTGTTGTCGAGCTTTAAGTTTGGGCACTCGCTGGTTCCGACGGGGACTCTCATCCAAGATCGCTCGGCTGGCATCATTGCGGATACCTCGATGGCAGCGCAGACGATTCCCGTCACGTACTCGATCAAGCCGCTCGGGCAGCCAAGCCGGACGCTGCGCACCGAGATGGTCAGTCACAAGCTGTGGACGCCGCTGCTCGTCAGCGTGGGAGCGTTGCAAGCGATAACGGTTGCCGCGTCGGACATTGCCGATGTGGTGGTGAAGGTAAGCTCGACGCTCCAGGTGACCGGGTTTCCGCCGCTGGCGCAGACCGACTATCTGTTTACGACCGATGGATACTCGGGGAAGATGCTCGCCAACTCGACGGGGGTTCGTCAGCTGCAAGAGGTGCTCGGGAATCCGTTCGGGCCGGTGCATATCGAGAAGCTCGATCTTCAAGTGGAGCTGCTGTATGCGCCGCAGGCTGCGGACGTGGTGTCGTTTGCGCTGCCGTCCGATGAGCTAGAGGCGGGCTCGACGGTTCCGCTGCGCGTTGCGGTGCGCCCGTTCGGACAGCCTCTGGAGTTTGTGACCATCCCCGTACAAGTGCCGCGTGCCTTGGCCGGTCAGACGGTGAAGCTGGAGGTTCAAGCAGGAACCAGCGTAAAGCCTGAAATGGCGCCGCCGGACAACTTGACCGACTTCATCGACAACCTGCGCAGAGGGTATTCCGGCAAGTCGTTGGTGGTGACGATCAGCACCAGCGACGAAGGAGTGAACCTGCGCGGCAAGATTGTCCCGAGCCTGCCCGCGTCCATCCTGGCGACGCTCCGCCCTGGGGCAAGCAGCCGTCGCGGCGAAGTCCAAAAGCGGCTGTATCGGACCGTCCACGACGTAAATTGGGTGGTCCAAGGCAAGCAAGAGCTGACCGTTCAAATCAAAGAAATCCGCGACGACACACGCGCTGGGACCGCACCGTGAGAGCCATGAACCACAGAGTGACCGCTTCGCTCGCGTTCGCATGGGTGATGCTTGGACTGCTGCTGCCAATGGCGTCGCAGGCAGGTGGCACTCGATCGATTCGGGTCACAACCTATCAAGAGTTTGCCGAGGGACAAGAGCAGGGCGTTCAGATTACCTCTCTTGGCGATGTGCATAGTGGCTGGTCGACGACACGCATCGAGCTGCCTCAGCCTGGCGACGATGCGATACGGGCTTTCGCGACGGCTCCTGATCGCAGTGTCTTTGTCGGAACGGGCGGCGAGGCACCGAGCATTCACATCCTCCAAGCCGGCAAGCTCCGCAAGCTAGCCAAGCTGCCGACCACAACCTGGATCAGTGCGCTCGCGGTTCGCTCGACGCCAGCTGGACCGCATGTGCTCGCTGCGACGGTGGCCGATGGACGAATCTTCGATGTAGCCCCCGACGGCAAAGTCGAGCTGTGGGCGCAAGTAGAAGCCGAGCACATCTGGGGACTGGTGCGTGATGGTCAGACGACGCTGGTTGCGACGGCGCCAGGTCGCCTGCTACTCATCGACGATCGGGACTGTGGACCGGGGCGACCCGTCGGGACCAAGACGCGCTCGCGCACGCTGTTCGAGAGCTCCGCCAAGCACTTTCTGTCGCTCCATCGAGGGGATGACGGCGCGTTTTATCTGGGCACCAGCGACGAGGCGATTCTGTATCGGGTCACACTCGACAAAGACGGACGAGCAACCACCCGGGCACTGCATGACTTCGCGGGCAACGAGGTCCGCTCGATCGTGGTCCGCGACGGCAAGATCTACGCTGCGGTCAATGATATGCAGCGCGGTGATGTCCAGAGCCGAGGCGCCAAGATCACCATGCCAGCGGCCGGCACGGTCCCGGGCGTAAAGCCGACACCACCGACGACAACAACGGCGCCTCCTTCGACCAGTCCCGTCGAAAAGAAAGGACGCGGGGCGCTGTTTCGGATCGATGAAGCCGGTCGAGTCGAGCAGCTTCACGCAATCTCCGATGGATTTTTTAACGATGTGACACTTGATGGCGATGGCAGCTTGCTGGCCGCAGCGTCGACCCCTGGTGGTCGTGGACGAGTCTATCGCGTGCTCCCAGACCGCACCGTGATGACCGCGCTGGAGGTACCGGAAAGCGACGTTCTCACACTCTCGCTCAGCAGTGCTGAGCGACTCGTTGGGACGGGTGGTGCGGCAGCGATGTATCAAGTAAAAACCACACCAGCGACGGGAGCTTCATATCAAAGCAAGGTCTTGGACGCGACTGCGCTGGCTCGCTTCGGAGCGCTGCGGTTCCTCGGTGACGGAGTGCGAGTCGAGACGCGCAGTGGCAACGTCCAAAAGCCCGATGCCGCCTGGAGTCCGTGGCAGTCGCTCAGCAAGCTCACCAAGCTTCCCACGACGGGAGAACAGACTGGTGAGATCGCGTCGCCGCCGGGTCGCTATCTCCAAGCGCGCTTCCTGTTTGCAGAGCAAGCGGTGCTGCGCGACTTTTCGGTGTACTACCAGCCGGTCAATCAGCGACCGCGTATCACCGATATCACCGTCGGAGAAGATCCACTGTCGCGGCTTGCCAAGGGCATCAAGCCAAGCCTTCTGCGGCCCAAGTCTCCGCTCGTGAAGCTGCGCTGGAAGGTCGAAAACCTTGACGACGACGAACTCAATTATCGCGTGTTCATCCGTCGCACTTCGAGCAGCTCGGGTAGCTCGATCGGAACCCTTGGCCCTGAGCTCGGCTGGCTTCGGCTGTCTGGTTCCGACCCGATCACTCGCAGCGAGCTTGACTTCAACACCGAAACCGTCGGCGATGGGCTGTACGACGTAAAAGTAATGGTCAGCGACGAGCGAAGCAATCCTGGCGATCTGGCCCTCACGCATGAACATGTCTCTTCGCCCTTTCTCATCGATAACCGGCGTCCAGAGTGGCAAGACGTACGCTTTGATGCGGCGACGCAGACACTGTCCGCAAAGGTGTCCGATGCGGCCTCGTTCATCACCGACCTGGCGCTCTCGATAGACGGCGGGGACTTTCAGCCTCTCGCGCCTCGTGATGGAGTGCTCGATAGCCCGATGGAGGAGGTCTTACACAAGGTGACCAAACTCCTGCCGGGTGCCCACACTCTGCTGCTCCGTACGAGTGATGCAGCAGACAACGTCGCAACAACGCAGCTAGTTATCCAGGCCAAATGAGGACCGGTCTGTGGTATATTGGTGCTGCAAAAGTGACCAGTCCTTGGGGAGAAGATTCCTGTGCCAAGTGTTAGCTATGCGCTCCGGTTCATCTCGGGCAAGTATCAAGGTGGCGAGTTTCCGCTGCACAAAGGCCGCGAGATCGTCATCGGTCGATCGAGCGAACTGGAAATGGTCCTCATCGAGGACATGGTGTCGCGTCGGCATGCCGCCATCACCGTGAACGGAGACGAGCTGACGATCGCCGATGTTGGCTCGACGAACGGAACCTTCGTCAACGGGGAAAAGGTCAAGCGCGCCCGGCTGAAGGAAGGCGACCGCATCCTGATTGGCACCTCGATCATGAAGGTCGTCACCGTCGATCCCGCCAACAACATGACGGAGGCGGAGGCCAAGAGTCAGCTCGAGAAGCGCGGTCAGCAGCAGATGCAGAAGACCTCGGCTTCGACCCGAGCGATGACCGGCAACATCGAGGAGATTCCACTTCCCGATCTGCTGCAGCTGTTCTCGACCTCGAAGCGGACCGGCGTGCTGACCGTCAGCGGCCCGAACGGCAGTACCGGTCAGATTTACCTTCGCAAGGGTCAGCTTTACTACGCGACCATCGACGATTCCTACGAGATGAAGCCGGACAAGGCGGCGTACCGAATCCTGACTTGGGAGAAGGGCACGTTCGAGCTTGACTCGACGGAAGAGAAGACCTTCCTCGAGGAAATCAAGGACTCGACCGAAGGTCTGCTGATGGAAGCGATGCGGATCGTCGATGAGATGCAGCGTCTCGAGCCTGAGCTGCCCGCGCGCACGGCCCAGCTGACGATTCCCAAGCCGCTCGTGCCAGCACTCAGTGAGCTGAGCAAAGACCAGCTGGAAGTGTTCCAGGTCATTCTCAACGGAGCGACGACGCAGGGTGTGCTCGACAAGAGCCGTCAAGCCGACTGTGATGCCGCGCAAGTCCTCGTCGATCTGCTCAAAAAAGAGTACGTGATCGCTCGCGCGTAGCTCCTCCGTCCTTCTCTTTCCCTGCCTGCCCCACCTCTTCCAACACCAGATTTTCTAGTCTCGGTAGTGATAAGATGCGTCTGTGAAGACCATCGTCGCTGCATTCCATCCGACCCCCCCAAGCGAGCTCCATCAGGGGCTTCTTCATCGCCAGGACATTCGCCTGCTTACCGTCGGAAGTCTTCCCGAGCTGATCGATCGCTTGGGCAAGGGAGCTGACCTGTGTTTGATGGGTCCGCAGCTGGCCGATTGCGGGGCCGCCACCGCGAGCCAAGCGCTGCGCAGTCACCGTCGCAGCCATCCAATTCCGATCTTCCTTATCCACACCGGAACCGCGCATGCGGTCGCGCTGCCGCCAGGTCTATTTGATGAAGTCATCGAGTGGCCTGCTCAGCATGCGACGCTGCCGATTCTGCTGGCGCGCTATTTGGGAGTCCCTGCCCGCTCATTCGAGCGACTGCCGCTGAAGGTTCATGTCTATCTCGGAACGGGAACCTCCGTCTCGAACCATCCCGACGCGTTCTTCGGAACGACCATTGACATCAGCAATGAAGGCCTGCTGCTACGTACGAATCGAGCTGTGCACGTCGGTGACCGGCTGGCCATTCGGTTCACACTCCCGAGTCGTCCGCAAGCCATTGGTCTTACCTGCAAAGTGGTCCGCATCGACACCCGGACCTACGCTCCTGACGCAGCCGCCGCGCTGGTGTTTGATCCGCCTCAGGACGAGGCTCGGATCGTGCTGCAAGAGTTTTTCAAGTCGGCCAGTGGTCGGTCGTTCCGCTGGAAGATGATTCGCGAAGGCCAGCGACAGATCGTCAAGCTGTCAGGAGTGCTCAGCGCAGAGGTCGATCTGTCCCCCCTCAAGCAGCTACGCGGAGAGATCGACTTCAACCTGCGCGAGTTCCGCCGCATCAGCTCCGACAGCATCCAGACCTGGCTCGATCTGGTACGTTCCCTACGCGGTGCCTCGAAGATTCGACTCCTAGAGTGCCCCAGCCAGTTTGTCCAGCAAGCCAACGCCATCAGCAACCTGCTCGACAACACCGAGGTCGTGTCGTTCTTTGCTCCCTATGTTTGCAGTCGCTGCGGACTAGATGAAGAGCAGCTGATCGACGTTCGCCGGGATCTCTACACCATCCACGGAACCATCGAGCGGCGGCCTCCCAACTTCGGCTGCGTCCGCTGCGGCACAACGATGGAATTTGATGACATACCTGAGCGCTATTTTATGTTTCTGTAACATCCACTTTCGTTCTCGTTGCGATGCTGCTGAAGGGAGTCACTCATGCCAGAGCTTGCCACGCCGGTTGTTCTCCGTTTCCCTGCACCAAGCGATGGGTCGCTCATCAGCGTTCCCGCCACCTTGCACGCGGTCGGTGAAGACGCACGTTCGCAGCTGACGTTGCAGCAGTCGAAGCCTGGTCTGCACCTGTTGCTCAGCGGTGACCGCGACTACTACGTCTGTGTGCCAAGTCCGCTTGCGAAAGTAACAACCACACAGTTGAAAGCCCAGGTTGGTCGCGCTGTGGCGGTGGTCTTCGCAGGTCGTCCGGAAGTGCGGCGCCGTCTGTCGCAAGCCATCGAAACCCTCGCCCAAGAGAAAGTCAGTAGCGCCAATCGGTATGCTGCTGATGAACAGTCTGTGGACGCCGGCCAGCAGAGCGCAGCGCTCAACCTGATGAGCGGAATCTACGGAGCGCAGCCACTCTATCTGCTTCCCGACGGAAAGCTGAGCCTGAATCCAGCGGAACCGACGCCAACCAGCATCGATCTGTGCGATGTGTTTGTGGCCACTGCGCGCTGGATCTCCTCTCGGCGACGCTCGACCTTTGAGTGTCTGTTTCCACCAAGTGCATTCCATCCCGATCTTCCTACTCGCAGCGAGCGAATGACGGCCCAACAAGGAGCCGTTCTGCTGACTCAGGTTCGCGATGGACTGTTGGCCGCTTCCGTCGGTGGTGAAGGTGCAGTAGAAGATCCTCTGCGTGCCGTTCAGCTGCGGTCGGCAGCCCTTACGATTCTGTCGCACCTGCTCGCGACTGCGGCCAAGGACGCGACATTCCGTACGGTGGCAGATCAAGCAGCGGAGGCGATCTTCACGCTGATTGAGGAAGAGACGGACGATCCTTCTGCTCGGCCCGCGCTGCGCAGTCACGCCATTCAGTTGTTGCAAATGCGCGCTCCGGCACTTACGGAGCCACATCGCCAAAAAGCCCAAGAGCTGCTGCGGAGCTTGATTCGACAGGCGCCTCCCTATGCAGATCTTCCGTCGGTGTGGCGCTTTGCGATGTGCTCGGCATTCGACTTTCATGAAGGGGAAGTTGAGCTGCTCCGCAATCGCTTTGGCTTTGTTGATGCCCCGATCGATGCGACGACTCCCAAGCTGCCGTTTGAGAAGGAGCGCTATCACGTCCTGCGGGCTCCGTTCACAGGTCCGCAAGGGCAGCCCATCCTCATCTTTGCGCGAACGGCTTCTCCCAAAGATGAAAACACCGAGATGGGAAGCGATGCCTTCGTCGGTGTGCTCATCAACAGACATGCCCAGCTCGGCTCCTTTGACATGCAGGCCAGCGCGTCCCAAGTCCGGCAAGTTGGCTACAAGCTGATGATGAACTCGCAGTGCGCGGGACTGACAACGCGCTTTGCGATTGCCAAGATGTTTCCCGATGCGGACATCTACTCGTCGTGGGACTCGACCTATTTCCGGACCGACTCGAAGACAGGGAAGGTGAACTCGTCCGAAGGACTCGACTGTTTTATGGCGGTTCTGCAAGGCATGAGCAAGAGCGAGCGGCACGCCGAGCTGAGTGATCGCATCAAGCAAGCGCAGTGGCATCACGAGCAAGGACAGCGCGATGGCTTTGTGCAGTTCGTCGGTCCCGCGCATCCGCTGGTGATCTCGCGCTACTCCGATGTGAATCAGGATGGGAAGGCGGACTACTACGACGGCTTCCTCGACTTCCAGCTCAAGAGCATTCAGACCGATCTGCAAGCTTCGGCAACGCCGCGTGATCCAGGGGTTTCCGCAACCCAAATAGGAGGCGAAGCAGCGACGGGACTGAACTGGGCGGCAGGGAGTCTCAACAGAGTCACTCAGTACTCGGATCTGTGGCGCGGACTGCCCGGTGATAGCGAGCTGTTTTACATTTTCTCGTCGGGTGGTTTCTACTCTCACCGTGAGCCTCCGCAAGATGTTCCGATTGGCAAGAGCGCCGGAGCCATCGATCTCGGACGACAGCCCGCAGTGTGTCGGATCACGCAGCAGAGCACACCGAGTGATTCCGAGCCCGGACTGACCATTGAGGTGATGTGTCATAGCTTCCTGTCTCATGCGGCTCCGGAGCTCAAGCGACTGCTCTGTGCGGCGGAGGCGCTGCGGCGATCACTGGACGTAGGAATCCTCCCTGCGGAAGGTCCGCTGGCGACGCCACTGGCGCAGCGCGGAGCACTCCTTTTGACGCTGGCCGGACTCCTCGAGTTTCCTGCCGATCAGAACTTCATCGATGGTCTGTGGAGCATGGCGCTCCAGATGCTCAACCTGCCGAGCATCTCGCGTTCAGTTGTACGAAGCTGCATTACCGACGCCGATCATCACGCCTCCAACTACTACGGATCACGGCGCGGAATCGTCCAGCTCATCGGCGACACCAAAGTAGAGAGTGCGCTCAAGAAGGCAGATCCAGTGGCCTATGCACGGCTTGCCAGCGACGATGCAAGCGTAGGCCGAGCACTCCCTCTCCAGCTTCCGTAAGCCACGCTGCGCTAGCGTAAGAATCCCGTTACACCCACCGCTTGCCATGCCGAGCGGACCGCAGTCACAGACTCTGCTTTGGCTCCATACAAGTCTTGTGCAGAAGCCACCATCGCGTCCGCAAGATCATCGGCATCGGCATAGCGATGTAGATACGTGGTGACCGCTCGATACAAGACTGCGGCGGTCTTTTCTGGTCCGATCTGCTGGGCGATCAGGAATCCCGCATGGCCGACAAATCCGGCATTATACCGTCGCAGAGATCGCTCTAACAGAGACACTGCCGCGCCGGCAGAGTAGCCCTCTTGGGCAGTCACCTGTTGACTGCGCAAGCGCGCTTGATTGGTGCGAGTGGGGTCTTCAAGATCGGCCAGTGCCGCCGTTCCTTGCACAGGCCGATACACCGACTCTCCTACTGTCCAGTTGGCTTGTGCAGGAGTCATCGCGCGCTCTACCAGACACGCCCACAGGTTGGCCAGTCCTTCATCGATTGCACCGCTCTCTCCCTCGGCAGCTAGCTCGGAAGTAGATCGTGTCAGCGCGTGGCCATACTCATGGGCGACCACATCCAGCGCGGCTCCGGAAGGCAGCAGCTGCGGCGGTGATCCGGCTCCGAACAGCAAGCGCTGACCGTCGAACAGTGCGACCGGAAGCGGCGGCACGCGAACCTCCCCATGCGTCACCGCAACCAAGCCCCGGCCACTACCATCCCACCCAAAGCGCTGATGAGTGGTCGCAAAGTAGTCCCACAGCGTCGCCAGATGCGCATGAACAGAGACAGCATGCGGACTGTCCCAGCCATCGGAACGGGAGCTTGTCACTGTGCGGCCCGGGAGTCGCTCCAGCGGCTTTGCCAGCGTCGTCCGCTGCGATCCCCGGCGCAGATCTTCTAGCGAATAGGAGTCACTCCTTTGCGCAATCGACAGCTCATGCAAGTCACCCAGCACACCGACACCACGACCACTCACAGAGAGCGGAACATCCGTCGCTGCCACCAGCTCCTCCCGCGCACGAACAGAGAGATCCTGCGCCGACAAAAACCACGCCTGACGAATCGGTAGCTCGCCATCCTGACCCGACAGCTCGATCCGATAGACCAGGGATAGACGACGCTGCGCCGGCAGATAGTACAGCTTGGGAGTCGTCGCTGCCGCGCTCACCTGAGGCAGCTCTTTGGCCAAGAGTCGCAGCGCTTCCTGACGCGCCTCCTCCGCTCCATAGCGAGGAAGAGAGGACTCTGCCGGCCAGCTCATCAGCGGCACCGTGTGCGCATGGATGCGTCGGAGCCGGCCTTCTGAGTCGATATGTCCGGTCAGACTGCCGCCCCACACCGTCACCTCGCGCTGCACTTGCCGCAGCGTCACATGCCGAGAGCCATCCCGCTCGGTCACCGTATCAACAAGCTCCAGCTGCACGCTGGACTCACAGCCAAACAGCGTTGGATAGCGCAGCAGCAGCTTCTCAATCGCCGTCGCTGGTGTGCTTCCCGTCGCGAGCAGAATGTTGAGCGAGTCCGCATGCGCCACCGTCCGCAGCTCCGTGTGGTAGCGCAGCCGCCCGCCAAAGCTGTGCCGCAGCTCGACCTCTGCCTGCATCTGCGCCTTGGCAAGCTGTCCTTCATCGAGCAGCGCGGGCCGCGTTGGCACTTCCAGTTCTCGACACCCCAGCACCACCAAAATCAGTCCACAGACCATCCGGTACGGCATTGGTCCTCCTTGTTCACGCAGACCCAAGCACTGCGCAGGCCAAGCCTTTTCCGACGAGAACGCTGACACTCCGTCCTCACCGATGGCCGAGCAGCGGACCGCATCCGACGTACCGGACAAGCTGCTTGTTTGACAGTGCCGGCTGTGGCTATTGTCCGCGCATGTTGCGCAAGTCGTCGTCACTCCGTTGCGTCTGCTTCGTTTTGGGAATGTTGGGCTGCGGAGGTCCCGACGCTGAGCCAGGCCCCGGAGCGCTTGCCCTACATGTACTACCGGGCAGTGCAACCGATACCGCGCAGACCGATTTCTTTGCCCTGCCCTTCCCAAGCGACCTGCGACTCAAGCAGCAGCCGGTGGCGGGCGGACCCGTTGGCGAGAGCGAGCTTCAATCGGGATATGATCTTTCGCGCTTGCCCAAGCCGGCTGGCCAGCCCGGAAAATACTTGGCATTCCTCGACGGAAAAATTCCTGGCGCGGGACCGGGAGCAGCGGTCTACTTTCGCTTCGATTCCCCCCTTGCAGAGTCCTCCCTTCCTTCCGTTGCGCAGAGTGCGCAGCCAGCTTCCGCTGCGTTTGTCGTCGACATTACTCCCGGCTCGGTAACGTACGGACAGCGGCTGCCGATGATTGTGGCCTTCCATCGGGAAGGGAATCGCTACATCGGAGACAACTGGCTGTCGCTGCGTCCGGTTCCGGGTCTGCCCCTGCGTGAGCGGACGACCTATGCAGCGGTGCTGACGAGTGGTCTGCAAGCGCTGGCCGGTGGTGCCATTCGAGCAGATCGAGATCTGGAAGCGATGCTCTCGGAAGCCCAGCCGCAGATGGAGCCGCAGCGCAGTGCCTGGCCTCGCTACGCGCCGCTGCGGATGTGGTTGAGCAGTGCCAGTCTGTCCGGTACGGTGGCGGCAGCGACGGTGTTTACCACCCAAGATGTGACCTCAGGAATGCAGAAGCTGCGCCAAGTGGTGTACGAGCAAGCCGCTCCGCAGCCACAGAACCTCGGCTATCTGCGCAGCCACGACGGAATGACCGATCTGTATACCGGGCAGTTTGCTTCGCCCAACTTCCAGCAAGGGACGCCACCGTACTGGACCGACGGAGGAGGGATTGATCTTGATGCGAAAGGGAATCCCAAAGTGGTGCGAACAGAGAGCCTGCGCTTTGCGCTCGCGATTCCCAATGCCACGATGCCTCCCGACGGCTGGCCGGTGATTCTGTACGCGCACGGAACTGGCGGTGACTATCAGACGTTCGTTCGGGAGTCGCTCGATCTGCGCGCAGCACTGATTGAACGGAAAGGCCAGCCACCGACGCGAATGGCGATGATTGGCATCGATCAAGTGCTGCACGGTCCGCGCGATCCCTCGGGATCAAATGCAGAGATCACGTTCTTCAATCTGCAGAACCTCGCGGCGGCGCGCGACAACGTCCGGCAGGGGGCCACAGATGACTTTCAGCTGCTCCGGCTCGTCGAGGGAATGGATGTTGCGAAGGCCCCTCACACCGGCCAGCCGATTCGCTTTGACAAGCGGCGGATCTACTTTATGGGACACTCCCAAGGCGGACTCACCGGACCGCTGTTCCTGGCCGCAGAGCCCAAAGTTCCCGTCGGTGTGTTGTCCGGTGCGGGCTCGGTGCTGATTCTGTCTCTGCTCAACAAAACGGAGCCCAGCAACATTGCAGAGCTGGTCGAGAGTCTGCTGCAAGAGCCGCCGCTCGTCGACCATCCGCTGCTCAACCTGCTGCAGGCGTACTTTGAGCCCGCCGATCCCAACAACTATGGTCGGCTGTACTTTCAGGAACCGCCGAAAGGAATGCCGCCGAAGAGCATCTTCCAGTCGCTCGGTCTGTGGGATCACTACACGCCGGTTCCCAACATTGCCGCTTTCGCGCTGGCCATGGGCGTCCAGCCCGTCGAGCCTCGGCTCTACGAGCTGCCATTCCTGCCGCTTACGACCCAGAAGTGGACCAGCGGTCGCGTGAGTGGGAATGCCGCGCAAGGCCAAGCAACGGCCGTGCTGAAACAGTATGTCGCGCCACCTCGCGACGATGGACACTTCGTGATCTTCGACCTGTGGGCGGCTCGTCATGACTGGTCGCGCTTTCTCGCCAGCCATGCGCAGTCTGGCACCGCCGTTCTGGAGTAAATTACGCCGATGGGAACCAACCGACAGCTCATCCTCACCAGCCGCCCCGACGGGCGCGTTTCGCTTGCCAACTTCGAGATTCGTGACAGTGCGCTCCGGACCGTTCAAGAAGGAGAAGTGCTGGTCCGAACCCAGTATCTGTCGATCGATCCGACGAACCGAATCTGGATGAGCGATCGTCCCCAGTACATGCCGCCGGTCGAGCTAGGTACCGTCATGCGCGGCTTTGGAATCGGCCAGGTCATCGAGTCACGGAAACCCGACTTTCAGCCCGGTGATCTGGTGGCAGGACTGCTCGGCTGGCAGACCCACTGTTATTCCGATGCGAGTGCGCTGCGACCGCTGCAGAAGCTGCCCTCGGGACTTGGTGTTCCACCGCGTGCGTTCTTGGGCTCACTCGGGATGACCGGTGGGCTGACCGCGTACTTTGGGATGATGGTGATCGGTCAGCCCAAAGCAGGAGAGACAGTCGTGGTGTCCGCTGCCGCCGGCTCGGTTGGATCGCTGGCCGGTCAGCTGGCCAAGCGGCACGGCTGTCGCGTGATCGGCATCGCCGGCTCGCCTGAGAAGTGTCAGTACGTCACCTCCGAGCTGGGCTTCGACGCTTGCATCGACTACGCCCACGAGGATGTCGGCACGGCGCTCGATCGACTCTGTCCAAACGGCATTGATGTCTACTTTGAAAACGTCGGTGGCGCGATCTTGGAAGCGGTGCTCGCGAGGCTGCAACTTCGCGCCCGGATCGTCCTGTGCGGGATGATCTCGCACTACAACGACAAGGATGTCCTGGCCGGTCCGCGCAACTTCGACATGATCCTTCACCGACGGGCGCGCATTGAAGGCTTCATCGTCAGTGACTTCATCGCCCGCTTTCCCGAAGCCTTTGCCGAGCTGGTTCCGCTGGTGCTAAGTGGCCAGCTCAAGTATCGCGAGCACATCGTGAGCGGTCTGGAGAACGCCCCGGCAGCGGTCAACATGCTGTTCGATGGCAAAAACCTCGGCAAGCTGCTGCTTCAGGTGGCGCCCGACGCGGCGTCGTAAGGAATCACGAAAATGGCTGGCAAGCATGTGGTGATAACTGGCGCGTCCTCGGGAATCGGGGCGGCGCTGGTGGCAGAGTTTGTTCGCTCGGGGGCGCGGGTCACGATGGTGGCACGGCGAGAGGCGGACATGCGAGCCCTGGCGAAAGAGGTCGGCGGCCAGACCCAGATCTTCGTGGTCGATCTGAGTCGCATGGAAGGCGCGCTGGCGTGGATTGCGCCGGCGGAAGCGCAGTTTGGACCGATTGATGTGCTGGTCCACAACGCAGGCGTGCAGCTGGTCGAGCCCGCCGAAGAGCACGATCCGGAAGCGCTACTGGCGATGCTGCGGCTCAACCTGCTCGTGCCGATGGCGCTGACGCGAGCGGTGCTGCCGGCGATGCTGGAGCGCGGCGACGGAACGATTGTCGATGTCGCCTCCGTCGCAGGGCTCGCACCGACGCCAGGGATGTGGGGTTACAACGCCAGCAAAGCCGGTCTGGCCGCTGCCTCCGAGAGCCTACGCGGTGAGCTGCGTTCCACCGGCGTCCACGTCGTCACTGTCTATCCGGGTCCAGTCGATACGCCGATGGCCCGGGCTGGATACGCCGCTTATCCCGAGAGTCCGATGCTGCGCGTCCTTCCTGAAGGCATTCCCAGCGAGCTGGCCCGACTCATCCGCAGCGCCGTCGATCTGAAGCGAGCGCGGGTGATCTATCCCTGGCCGTACTCGATCCTGCGCTACTTCCCGGCGGTGGCTCGCTGGTTCCTCGATCGCCTGACGCCACGCCCCTTTTCCCGTCAGAAGCAGTAGCAATGCGGATTCCCCGCGATCAGCGCTTCGATCAGGAACGTCAGCAGTTCACGCTTCGCCACTGCTGCGAAGACTGCGGCATGTGGAACGCCATCCGCAGCCGCTGCGCCCACGAGTGGCCAACCCAAGAGCACCGACGCGCCGACTACGAGCAGCCGACCCCCGATCTGCTCTTCTGCAAAGAGTTCGAGCTGGCGTAGCAGCGTGTAGAAAAGCGCCCCGGCAGGCAGCGACAGCTAGCTCTTTTTGGAAGCGTGCAGAAACTTCAGTCGCAGATCGTACAGGGCTGTCTCGATGAGACGGTCTTCCTCGACACTGAGGTTGCCCCGCGTCTTTTCGCGCAGCATGCCAATGATGTCGATGGTCTGTTTGGCAAGCGGAAGGTCGACCGGCCCTGCAGCCGTCCCCTGTTCGTGCTCCCCCAGGTGAAGCAGCGCCGATGCCGCAAGCGACATCACGAACGTGACAAAGTCGATTTCGGGCTCGTGACCAGTCGCTGACATGGCATCTTGCTCCGGCTACTCGTCGTCGTCTTCGTCGAGATCGTCGTCATCATCATCAATGAGATCGTCGTCATCATCATCGATCTCATCGCCATCGAGATCACGTCGCGAGACGGGCGCCGCCGTGATCCGAACCTGCGGTCGACGCGGAGGCGGACGCTCAATTGGCTCCTCCAGCGGAACCGAAACCGTCGCCTTGTCGGCAACGTCGGGAAGGTTCTGAAGATGCTCGAGCAGCTGCTTCTCGGTAAGTTCGCCTCGGCGCAGTCGGCGCTCTTGGACGCGTACATCCCAGAAGATCGGGTCGTTACTGACGTCAGCCATGATGTCCCCCATATAGAGTCGATTCCGCTGCGGTGTCAACTCAAACTCCCAACCTACTGCGGTGTCGGCACGGACCCAGCCGATGCGAGCGGCGGTGCCACGCTTCCTTCCGTTTTGCCCGGACTTCTACGATGATTCGCCGCAGCCAAGGAGTACTTCATTGCACGTCGAACGCCGTCTTCTCGCCTGTCGCGACCACATGCCCCTCGGACCGGAAGGGGAGCACGCTGCCCAGCACGGACTGTCCCCGCTGGCGCTGCAGCTCATCGGCTCCGAGATCTTGAAGATTGCGGCGTCGGTGCGAGCACTTGCAGCCCAAGGTCACACGGTCTGCAACCTCACCGTCGGCGACTTCCTGCCGCAGCAGTTTCCGATTCCGCGCATTCTCCAAGATGCGGTGGTCCGCGCCTATGAGCGACGGGAAACCAACTACCCACCATCCGACGGCATGCCGGCGATGCGCGAAGCGGTCTGTGAGCTGTATCGGCGCACACTCGGGCTCGACTATCCGATCGAGAGCGTCGCGGTGTTCGGTGGAGCCCGTCCCGCCATTTACGGCACCTATCGCGCGATCGTCGGCCACGGCGAGCGAGTGATCTACTCGACGCCCTCGTGGAACAACAACCACTACGTACGGCTGGCTGATGCGGTGCCGGTGGAGTGCGATACCTCGCCCGAGGAAGGGTTTATGCCGACGGCGAATCGGCTGCGACCGCTGCTGCCCGGCGCGCGGCTTTTGTGTCTGAACAGCCCGCTCAACCCCACCGGCACGGTCATTGATGCCGACGAGCTACGGCGCATCTCCGAGCTGGTCCTGGATGAAAACCTTCGTCGCAAGCGCAGTGGCGAGCGCCCGCTCTACGTCATGTACGATCAGGTGTACTACGCGCTGACCTTTGGACAGGCTCGCCACCACACGCCGCCCGAGCTGTGTCCGGAGATGGCGGCGTACACGGTGTTCGTCGATGCGATCAGCAAGTCGCTGAGTGCGACCGGCCTGCGGGTGGGCTGGGCGGTGGCGCCGCCGTACATCATGGGACGGATGCGCGACATCCTCGGGCATGTGGGCGCCTGGGCACCTCGACCCGAGCAAGTCGCGACGGCCGAGATCCTCCGCGATGCGAGCGGACTGGCAGCCTTCCAAGCCCACATGAACCGCGAGGTCGAGCAGCGGCTGTCCCTTCTGTACGACGGCATCTCGAAGCTGCAAGCCGAGGGACTGCCGGTGCGGGCGATTCCTCCCCAAGGCGCGATCTATCTGTCGGTGCAGTTTGACCTGCATGGCCACCAGCTTCCCGATGGCACGGTGGTGGCGAACAACGAACAGGTGCGCAGCCATCTGCTCCATGCGGCGGGCATGGCGGTGGTGCCGTTCCAAGCGTTCGGCCTGCGCCCCGAGACGGGGTGGATGCGGCTCTCGGTGGGTGCGGTGAGTCTCGCGGATATCGAGACGCTGCTGCCACGGCTGCGGCAGGCGCTGCTCGCAGTCGCGTAACATGGCGACAATGCGGGATCGACAGGGCTTGGGGCCGCGTTCGTTCGGGCTGCTTTTGGCACTGCTCACGGCGTGTAGTGAGAGCTCGGAACAGCTGCCGTTGGCGCCGATCCCACTCGTATATAAGGATGGCCTGCTCTACGCGCGCGGCGACATCTCCCCCGTCCTTGGCGAGCGCTGTACCGACAGTCCGGAAGAAGGTGCGCCGGCGGGCTCGGGGACGGATGCGCTGCTCATCGATACCGGTACCCCGCTGACGACGCTGGTGACGCAGAGTCCCGACTCGGCACGCCAGTTTCCGCATGGTCAGGTGCTCCTTTACTCGACCCGCAGCGACGGAACCCGAGGTGGCATCCAGTTTGTGCGCTGCGACATCCCGGTGGTGCGGAGCGATCAGACCACCAGCTCCTTTCAGCTGCTGTGGGACCAGAGCAAGCCGCTGTCGCTCGGCGGAGTCCTCGGGGGCGATCAGCTGTCACACTTTGCGATGTCGCTCCGCTTTTCAACGGACGGGCCGCTGATGCAGCTGTCACGGGGGGACATCGCGACCTGGTGCCGCATCGATCGGGCAGTGATTCCTTTCAAGCCCGTTGGTGGCGAGCTGGCGGTACAGCTGGCCGACACGGTCATCACCTATCCAGCGTCGCGCGTCACCATCGGAGCCTGCGTCGAGCCCTTCGCCGATCCGCTGCCCAAGGAACCGGCAGACAAGTGCATCACGGACGAAGCCGTCTCAAACGCGATCACCCGAGTGAACACGGATCTGCGCAGCCTGGAGATGCAGAGTCCCCGCGACGATGACTTGATCAGCCGCTTCCAGTCCTATCGCGGGCTCCTGCAGGATCTCCAGAGCAAGACCGCCCAGTGCCCCGACGACCAGCGCACCTTGCTCGGTGACCTGGCTGATGATCTGAACCTGCGCAGCCCGGCGTATCGAGTCTCGGGCAGCAACATGCGCTTCTTGGTATCGACGGCCATCCCCGAGCTGCTGCTGACCCGGACGGCGTGTCAGCGGCTGACCGGCAAGGACTGCCAGTGCGACGCCAGTCCGACGATCTCCGTGGCGCTGCCGGGACTGAACTCCATCATCAACAAAGAGGGCGTCCTCACGACGACCCCCGACGTGGGCTGTTTCATTGCACTCGGCACGACCGAGCGGGCGGCGCTGGCGCTGGTGGCCAAGCAGCGGCAGCTGGCACCGTGTGATGAGCTGGCACGCAGTCGTCGTCAGCGCTATGCCCTGCGCCCCGTGGAAGGGACGGACCCAGAGCCCGAGCGCTGCCGCCGCGTGGCCTGCTTGCGCAACCTCGGGCGAGATCCAGCGCTGCTCGGTCGCCGCTGTGGCTACTCTGGACTCGACTCGGAGCTGGCCTGTAACGACTCGCTGTCCCCGATTGCGTCGTGGATCGAGCTGGGAGGCCCCAAGCTGGACGGCAAGGCCGATCCGCTGAAGGCGCTGGTGCTGCCCGACTCGGCGGCGGTCTTCCAATCGGTGAACTCAGACGTGCGCAACCTGTCGGCGCAGATTGACGGCATCATCGGCGTGGCGACGCTCTCGCGCATGTTCAGCACCATCGACTATCCGCAAGGTCGCCTAGAGCTGGCCTGCCGCTGCGACAGCGACCCCACCAGCACCACTGCCTGTCATGCCTATCGCGCCATCACCTACTACACCGCCGACTCGTGCGTCGAGAGTGATGTCCTGACCGTGCCGCCGAACCAAGGCCGCATCCCCTGCGACCCGTGACCTCCCCCTTTGCGGCGCTGGCTGTGGTATGGCAGACGGGCCCATGTCACCTATCGCTCGCTTCCTGTCCCGTCATCGCCTTTTTTGGACTCGTCGGCTGGCCCCGCTGGCGCTGGGTTCCCTGCTGCTGACTCAGACCGCCGTGGCGCAGCCTGCCGATCTGGTGATCCAGCGCGCGCAGGTGCTGACCATGGACGCCGCCAAGCCCACTGCCAGCGCCGTCGCGATTCGCGATCACCGCATCGTCTACGTCGGCGATGATGCCGGGCTGACCGCGCTCATGGGGCCGCACACCCGGGTGATTGCAGCGCCTGGTGAGATCTCGGTGCTGCCCGGGCTGACCGATGCCCACGCTCACCTTGTTGGGCTTGGAATGTCGCTGCAAGCGCTCGATCTACGGGGCCTGGACTCAGCGGCAGCGATTGCGAAGGCAGTGACGCAGGTCGCGCAGGCCCACCCCGCTGACAAAGGCTGGATTCTGGGCCGAGGCTGGGATCAAAACCGCTTCCAGCCCCCGCGCTTTCCCGACCGTGCTGCCCTGCGAGCGCTTGACGAAGCATCAGCGGGACATCCGGTCTGGCTGCGACGAATCGATGGCCACGCGGGCTGGGCAAGCAGCACGGCGCTGTCGCAAGCGGGCATCCATCGCAAGACCGCCGAGGTCGCTGGGGGCCGCATCCTCCGTGATGAGAGCGGCGAGCCGACCGGCGTCCTCATCGACAACGCCATGGATCTGGTGGAGCGGGTCCTGCCGCAGCCAACCGGGCCCGAGCTAGAGTCGGCGATCCTGCGCGGCAGCGGCTACGTGGTCGCGCGCGGGCTGACGGCGGTCCACGAGATGGGGCTGGGTGCTGAAGAGATCGGTGCGTACCGGCGACTCGCTGAGCAAGGCCGGCTGCCGCTGCGGATCTTCGGATATCTGACGGACCCGATCCCCGCCCAGCTCCAGCAGCTGCCGCACTCGCAGGCGTATCGTGCCGAGCTGGACCGCCTGTCGCAGCGCCTCGGTCCGCCCGAGCACACCGGCCACTTCACACTGCGCGGCATCAAGCTGTTTATGGACGGTGCCCTGGGCTCACGCGGGGCCGCCCTGGAACAGCCGTACAGTGACGAGCCGTCTCACAACGGGCTGCTCCTGACCTCGGTGGATCACGTCGAGATGATGGCGCGCTGGGCACTCGTCCATGGCTATCAGATCGCCACCCATGCCATCGGCGATCGCGCGGTCAACTTGGTCCTGACGGCCTATCAGCGAGCCGGGGTCCGGGCCGAGCGCAACGCCCGCTTCCGCATCGAGCACGTCCAGGTCGTCAGCGAGTCGGTCGTGGCGCAGCGTCGCTTCCAAGAGTTGGGCGTGATTGCCTCGATGCAGCCGCAGCACGCGGTAAGTGATGCTCCGTGGGCCGGTCAGCGACTTGGGCCACACCGCTTGCAGCTGGCCTATGACCTGCGGGGGCTGCTCGACTCGGGGGCGCGGCTGTGTGGCGGGTCTGACTTTCCGGTCGAGGAAGCCGATCCTCGGCTCGGGCTCCATGCAGCGCTGTGGCGAGGCAAGACCCAGCCCAAGCCACCGGCTGACGCGCTGACAGTCGGCGAGTCGGTACGCCTGTTCTCGAGCGATGCCGCGTATGCCGCGTTTGCCGATGACAAGCTCGGGCGCATTGCCGTGGGTATGCTCGCCGATCTGACCGTCCTCGAAGGCAAGCTGACCCTGGATGACAAGGAGCTGCCACCCACCGATCTGCCGCGCCGCAAGGTCCTTTTGACGATCGTCGATGGCAGCGTGGTCTACGATGGCCTGGGACAGACCCAAGCGACCCGCCCACGCCGTCGCGGGCGAGCAGTGCCGCACCGCTAAGCCAGGCTGCGATCCCAACCGGCTGGCCCCCGCGATATGATGTGGGCTATGTCTGCAAGTCTTGTGATCGCCTCCGAGGAGGGGCTGACCCTCACGCTGCGCCTGGGCAGCCAGCCGGTGACCGTGGGCCGGGCCAAGGACAACACCCTGCGCAGCGAAGACCGACGGATGTCGCGCCACCATGTGGTGTTTCGGCGCCGCGACGACAGCACCTATGAAGTGGTGGATGTCGGCTCCAGCTACGGGACGCTGCTCAATGGACGGAAGATCAAGCAGGAGACGCTGAAGCCGCACGACCAAGTGCGCTGTGGTGGGCTACAGATCCAGCTGGTCGAGCGGCCAAGCGACGACGAGTCTGCCGATCTGTCGATGATGTCCTCGACCACCGAGGCGCTCAAGCAGTCGCGCGCGCAGATCAAGCAGCTGATCGAAGAGCAGGCGCTGCTCCGTCGCGAGGTCGGGATTGCCCAAGAGGCCGAGGACCGCGCCAAGCGCCTGCGGGATGAAGCCCAGGACGAGATCGAGCGGCTCCACGACGTGATCGCGGACCTGGGCCAGGCCAAAGAGACGCTCAGCGCCAGGGTCGAGGAGCTGGGCCGCGAGCTACGGGCGCAGCTGTCGACCAAGAGCGATGCCCGCACGGACGAGCTAACCCGCCAGCTGGCTGAGTCGCAGAAGCTCATCGACAAGCAAAAGGCGCGCATCGCCGAGCTGGAGGAAAAGGACGCAGGCCGCAGCTCCACCGAGGGTCCGCTGCGCAAAGAGCTCGAGCGGCTGACCGAGATCCTCAAGAAGCGTGACCAGCGCGAGCTAGAGCTGCAAGCGGCGGTCAAGCCGGCGATCCTGCGCATTGCCGAGCTGACCCGCGAGCTCGAAGCCACCCGCCACGAGCTGGCCCATGCCCAAGCCGACCTAGACGACCTGAAGCGCGGCACCCGCCGGTAAGCCAGTCCGCCCCGCCCACATCGGCATCTTCAACAGCCAGTCCGCCCCAAACGGCAGGGCCTGGGCTGCTGCAGGCCACCCATTCAATCGTCTACAACCCCAGGCGCTGTATCCGATTGGTTTGAACCATTCGCACCCACCCCCCACCGCTGTATCCGATTGGTTTGGCGGGTGGAAGTCGGCGGGTCACTGGCGCTAGACGTACGGGAGGGGGCGCTCGGGACGCTGCGCTAGCCAGTCGGGGACGGTGAGGTTCTTGGAGCGCAAGAACTCGGGGTTGTATAGCTTCGAGATGTAGCGCGTGCCCACGTCGCACAAGACGGTGACGATGGTGTGCCCCGGCCCGAGATCGCGCGCCAGCCGCATCGCCCCGGCTACGTTGATGGCCGATGAGCCGCCGAGACAGAGTCCCTCGTGCTTCATCAGGTCGAAGCCGATCGGAACGGCTTCTTCATCGGGGATGATGTAGGCGCGGTCGACCGTCAGTCCCTCCAGCATCGGTGTTGCGCGCCCCAGGCCAATGCCCTCGCTGATGGAGCCACCTTCCGAAGCGGTGGCCACGCCGGTGGTGAACAGGCTGTACATCGCGGCGCCGCGCGGATCGGCACAGCCGATGACGATGTTCGGGCTCTTCTCCCGCAGGTATGCCGCCGTGCCCGCGATGGTGCCGGCAGTGCCGATGGCGCAGATGAAGCCGTCTACCTTGCCACCGGTCTGCGCCCAGATCTCAGGACCGGTCGAGACGTAGTGTGCCTTCCGGTTGTCGAGGTTGTTCCACTGATCCGCAAACAGCACGCCATGTGACTCCGTCTTGCGCAGCTGCTCCGCCAGGCGGCGACCGACGTGCTGGTAGTTGTTCGGGTGGGCGTAGGCCACGGCGGGAACCTCACACAGCTCGGCCCCCAGCGCCCGCAGGGTATCTTTCTTTTCCTGGCTCTGGGTCTTGGGGATGACGATGAGGGTGCGGTAGCCGCGCGCACTCGCGACGAGCGCCAGGCCGATGCCGGTGTTGCCTGCCGTGCTCTCGACAATCAGGCCGCCCGGCTCGATCTCATGGCGCTTCTCGGCTTCGAGGATCATCTGTAGCGCGGCGCGGTCTTTGACTGACTGGCCGGGGTTCAGGAACTCGGCTTTGCCAAGGATGGTGCAGCCCGTCGCCTCTGAAGCGCGCTTGAGCTTGATAAGCGGGGTCTTTCCAATCAGAGAGAGAACGTCGTCAGGAGTCGTCATGGGATGTGCTGTGGCCTCCGTTGGCGCAGGAATGTCACTGATGGGCGATGGCTAGGACAGACACGGCAGGACGACCACGAACGTCGCGCCGCCGCCAGGTCGGTTGCGAGCCTCGATGAAGCCGCCGTGATTTTCGACGATGCGCTGGCTGATCGGCAGGCCCAGCCCGGTGCCGCGCTCTTTGGTCGTAAAGAAGGGAATGAACAGGTTCTTCATCGCCTGCGGCTCAATCCCCGAGCCCTTGTCGGCAAAGCGAATCTCCACGTGGTGAAGGACAGTGCCGAGCCGCCCCACAGGTCGCAGTCCGGTCGCAATCTGAAGGATCGCGGGACCATCCTGCTTGCCGGCCATCGCTTGCACGGCGTTGAGCGCCAGGTTCAAGAACACCTGCTTGAGCTGCTCGGCATCGCCTCGGACCTGCGGCAGGTCGGGCAGAAGCTCCAGGACTACCTGCGTAGCCACCGTGTCGGGCTGCTCGGACACCTGCTCATCGATGATCTGCCGCAGCACCGCCACCGTCTTTTGCAGCACGTCGTTGACATCGAGCGGACTCTCATCGCCACGCCAGGGCCGCGCATAGTCGAGGAACTGCGAAACCACCCGATTGAGCCGCCGCGTCTCCTCGATCACGATCCGCACAAAGTCGCCGGCATCCTCGGGCAGCCGACCGTCAGCCATCGGTGCAATGAACTCGGCTGCGCCCTTGATCGCCCCCAGGGGGTTGCGAATCTCGTGGGCCAGACCGGCGGCCATCTGCCCGAGCGCAGCCAGGCGATCCCGCTCTTTCATCCGCTCATAGAGCTGGGAGTTCTGCACCGTGATGCCAAGCTGCGCCGCCAGTGCCGCCAGCAGGTCCAGCTCTGCCGACGCAAACGCATCCCGCGAGCGATCGTCTTTGATGCAGAGCAGGCCAATCAGCTGCTCGCTCGGCACAAAGGCCGTGTCTTCGCTGACATGAAGCAGTGCCCCGCTGACCGTAGAAGCTCGCCGGGACGACTCGACGCTGCGGCTGGGATAAATCCCCATCACCGCCCCGGCCTGTAGCTCGACCAGCGTGCGGGCAATCGCATCGAGCGTCTCGAGATCCGCCACCGTGCCCCATCGTCCCGTCAGCAGATCATGCTCGCGCTCCAGCTGCTCCAGCGTGACCGGCTGCCGCGTCGACACCAAGCGATACAGCAAAGGTCGCCGTGCCGCCGCATCCAGGCGCTCGACCGCGCGGCTGCCACAGTGACCGACCAGCTCGTAGCCGTTGCCATCGGACTCCAGCAGATAGACCGACGCGCTGGTGAGTCGCCCGGTTTCCTCCAGCCCTGACAGCACTGCTCGCACCGCTTCGCGTGGATCGATGACGTTCGGCAGCGCACTTCGCAGCTCGGCCAGCCGCTGCATCTGATCGAAGCGCTCGCGGGTGGTCAGCCGCTGCACCTGGCCTTCGAGAAAGCGCCGCAGTGGCTCGTAGACCGTCAGCATCACAAACGCCACCACCGTCACCACTTGGTTCGCTTCGACATGCAGGATCGACGTAAGCAGCATGTGGACGGCGGACAGCAGCAGCACGAACGCCGACAGCACCACCACGCGCCCGAGCAGCTCGTTGATGTCGAGCAGCCGATCGAGAAACAGCGTCTGGTGCAAAAAGTACAGATAGACAATCGACAGCACCGTCCCGAGCGCCGCGCCACCGCGTCCAATCGGCGTCGGCAGGTGCTCCCACACCGTCACCGTGATCGCGAGCAGGCCGACGCCTATTAGATAGAGCAGCCGCCTCTTATCGACCCGAGACACCGTCTGGCGATAGACCTGCCACAGCGGCGTCAGCGCCAGGTACAAGCTCGGCACCACCAGCACCTTCAGCAAGGGTGGAATCTGCTCGGCCCAGGCCTGCCGAGGATCGCCGCTGACCGAGTACGAATAGGCCAGCATCAGCTCGCCCACCACCAGCAGCGCCCAGATCGTGCGAGGTGCGCCTCGGGTCGGCAGAGCAACGTTGCTGATGCTATCGCGCAGCCAGGTGCGCAGAAACATCAGCAGGCTGACCGGCACAAACAGAAGCGCCGCCAGCGCCAGTGGTACCCGCAGGTTTACGAAGACCGAAAACAGGTGCCACAGAAACAGGCTGGTCGTGAAGTACAGGAACGTGCGATGCGAGGGTCGCCGTCGTCCCGACAGAAGGACTGCGCCACCGATCACCGCGCACAGCGCCGCCAGCAGCGCAGAGATCGACGAGATGGCCGTTGCCGCAGGCACGACCTGGGCCTAGCGACCTTTCCACGTGGGCGGTCGCTTTTGCAAAAACGCCAGCAAGCCCTCGCTGGCGTCCTCGGTACCGAGCACCCGCATCAGCTCCCCTTCCAGCAGCCGCAGCGCCGGTTCCAAGTCCATGTCCTGCATCTTGTGGAAGGCGTCGAGCCCAAGCTGCATCACCAGCGGGCTCTTCTGGCAGATCTTGTCGCACAGTGCTTGCACTTCGGCGTCGAGTCGCTCACGCGGCACTGCCCGGGTAATCAGGCCCATCCGCTCTGCCGTCGCCGCATCGATGCGATCGCCGGTCAGGATCAGCTCCATCGCTCGCTTGCGCGGCACATTCCGGAAGATCGTCGCCATGATCATCATCGGCCACAGCCCGACGTTGATCTCTGGCGTCGCAAACTGCGCATCGTCGGCGGCAATCGCCAGGTCGCACGCCACCACCAAGCCCAAGCCGCCCGCCATCGCATGCCCGTTGACCTTGGCTATCGTCGGCTTGCCCAGCCCTTGCTCCATCAGCATCAGGTTGAGGTCAACAAACGTCCCCGCGCGGCGATTTTCCGCAGGTCCCGCTTGCAGAGGATTGCCGCCTCCGCCCATCTGACTCAGATCCCCGCCCGCCGAGAAGATCTTGCCGGCGCCGGTCAGGACCACCACCTTGACGGAGGGATCGTGCTTGGCTCGATGCAGCGCATGAAGCAGCTCGCCCACGGTCGATGCGCCAATCGGATTGCGCCGCTCGGGACGGTTGATGGTGATCTGAAGCACCCCACCCCGCACCTCATACAACAGCTCGCTGTAGGTCACTTCGGCAGGGCTGCTGCCCGTCTCGCTGGCGCTGACCGTCCCGCTGGCACTGACCGTCTCGCTGGCGCTGACCGTCTCGCTGGCGCTGACCGTCTCGCTGGTGCTGACCGTCTCGCTGGCGCTGACGCCGCTGGCATCGCTGGCACCCGCTGCAGGTGCCGGGTTCTCGTCACTGGGGCTCTTCTCGGGAGACGTGCTCATGGGCGAACTATACACGAAGGCGTCGAACTCTCGTCGAGGCTTTGCGAGCCGCGCAGGCCGACCCCTAACCTTCGAGTGCGGCCCCCCGTCGCGACGAGAGCGCCGATTGACACAGGAATTTTGAAAGTCGTACACTCATTTGCGAGCATGCGTAACCTCTATCGTTCACCCAAGGCTGTTGTTGCAGGCGCAGTTGCGCTGGGGATGTTGGCTCACGGCGGGGATGCGCAGGCATCCTGCGCGAACCAATCCACCGAGGTATCGAATGACCTCTCCATCGAGTGCCTGATCGCACCGAGGAAGCCGATCTCGGGCCAGAGCTACGATCCGACGCTCTATGAGCAGTCGATGTATCGCTCGCTGCTGTCCGAGCTGACGGCGGTCATGGCAGTGCCGGGACTCGACCCAGCCGACACGGTCGGTTACTCGGGCTTTCACTTTACGTTCGATGTTGCGGCCACATCGATCAAAGACAAGGCCCCGTACTGGAGCGGCTTCGCCCAGCCCGACGGCACCAAGACGCAAGGCGGCGCCCGGCACGTCAGCGGCAGCTTCCTTCCCGTCGCCTCGATCATGATTCGCAAGGGCATCTGGCCGTTCCTACTGCCCATCGGCATCGAGCTGGGCTTTGGCGGCTCGAACCTGCTGCAGTCGGGCATCTACGGCCTGAACGGCTACTTCAAGCTGGCGCTTCACGAGGGCTATCACGACATCCCGTTCCCCTCGCTGGCCGCCCGCGCCACCGTCACCCGCCTGGCTGGTACCCCGCAGATCGATATGACCATCATCACCGCCGAGGGTCTGATGTCGAAAGCCTTCGGCATCGGCGGCACCTTCACCATGGAGCCGTACGTCGGTGGTGGCGGAGTCTGGTCAATCGTCCGCAGCCAAGTCGTCGACACCGCCCCCAACGTCGACCTGTACCGAGGCCAGCCGCCTGGCTCGACCGCCATCTCGGCGTCGGATGCCCTGGCCCAGAAGGTCGTCTTCCCGACGCAGGGCGACATCTTCCGCTGGCGCGTGTTCGGCGGCATCAACATCCACTACGCGATCATCTCCGTCACCCTCTCCTACGCGTTTACCGGAGCAGGCGTCGACAACGGCTTTGACAAGAACGGCGACGGCAACTTCGGTCCCAGCGACTTCCCGGGCAAGATCGGCCCAGGTCCGTCGGGCTCCGCCGCCGCGTGCCGCACCGACAGCGCCGATGGCTCGACGGTCTGCCCCAAGGATGTCTCGGGCGCCCAGCACACCATCGGTGCCGGCATCGGCCTTCGCTTCTAGCCCGCCACGCTACGCTGCCGCTTCGAGCGGTACGCTAGCCGTCTCCGCAGCTACGTCACCATCCCCACTATCACTCGACGCGGGTCAGGCTGTGCTCGGTCGGATCGGACTGCTCGGCAGACTCCAGATCGGCGGCGCTGCGCTTGCGCTCGACCAGCCAGGCAATGCAGATGCTCAGGTTGTAAAGAACGGTCAGCGAGCCAGCCATCGCCAGCTGCCCAATCACCAAGTCCCCCGGCGTCAGCACCGCGCCAGCAATCGCAAAGATGAGGATCGCATAGCGATTGAAGCGCCACAGCGACTTCGCCGAGACAATCCCCAGCATCGCCAGCACCGACAGCACCAGCGGCAGCTCGAACACCACACCAAACACCAGCAGCAGCATCAGCGTCAGGCCGAAGTACTCCTCCATGCTGATGAGCGGCCGAATCTGCACCGCATCTTGGATCTGAATGTCGGTTCCGATGTTCTTCATCAGCTGCACGCTCGCGTCGGTGGCAGCGGTCAGAAAGAACTCGTAGCCGGGCGGCAGCACGAAGTAGTAGCAAAACAGCCCACCACCAGCGAACAGCAGCACCGACACCATCACAAACGGCAGCGCCCAGCGCTTCTCATGCGAGTAGAGCCCCGGTGCGATGAAGGCCCACAGCTGATAGAAGATCACCGGGCTGGCGACGAAGATGGCCGACACCAGCGCGGTCTTCAGCAGCACCAAGAAGGCTTCGATGGGACTCGTAAAGATGAGCTGTCCGGCAACGCCCTTTTCCTTGGCCACCTTGAACGCGGTCAGCAGTGGCCGCGCCATCACCTGAAACAGCCAGCCGCGAAACAAGTAGCAGCCGATGGCCGCCAGCACGATCGCGATGACCGCATTGCGCAGTCGATCGCGCAGCTCCGCCAAGTGTTCGAGAAACGGCATCCGCCGCTCATCGGCCGTAAGCTGAGGTTCGGTCGCGTCGGTGAGCTCGCTCATTTGGTGGCCTCGACGGAAGCGCCCGAGAGGACGGGCGGTTCGGGCGGCGCGGCTCCAGCCGATGAGTCGACGGACGAAGTGGCGATTCCACCAGGCGTCTCGACTCGAGCGTCCGCAGACGGATCGGCTGATGCAGCAACCAGCGACGACACACCAGGCGGAGGCGTCAGGGTCGCCAGCGGCGCAGGTGAATCAACCCCAGCGTCAGGAGCAGCCACGGGCGGGTCCAGCGGCGGCACAATCGATGGAGACAGGAACGGCGGCGGTGGTGGCGGCTCATCGCGAAGCGCGGCGCGCAGGTCTTCAAACGGACGGCGGACATCGTCTTCCAGATCAATCTGGTCGCGAAGATCACGGGTGGCGCGTCGAAAGCTGCGGATGGCCTTGCCAAGGCTACTCGCCACACCGGGAATCCGCTCAGGTCCCAAGACGAGCAGCCCCAGAACCAAGATGACAATCAGTTCGGTGGGCCCGAGTCCAAACATACGCGCAGTCTAGCACCACCCCACTTGAGTCGTGTCAGCAAGCCGACGAGGCACTGGAAACCATGGCTTCGACCTCATCGGGACGCTTGCCAAGCTGGGCGGTCAAGACCTCATGTCCCGTCGCGGTGACCAGGACATCATCCTCGATCCGGATGCCCCGAACATCGGCGAACTGGCCCAGCTTGTCCGGGCGGAAGTCGCCTCGCAGCGGTGCCAGCAGTCGCTCACTGCGGAGGATCGCCGGCACAAAGTAGATCCCCGGCTCAATCGTCACCGCCATCCCCGGCTGTAGATCTCGGTCGAGGCGCAGATAGCACAGACCAAACTGCTGGCTGCGCTGCCGGCCCGGGGCATACCCGGCGCGATCCCCGAAGTCCTCCATGTCGTGAACGTCCAGCCCGAGCAGGTGCCCGATGCCGTGCGGGAAAAACAGCGCGTGCGCACCTCGCTCCAGAAGGCCATCGACCTCGCCCGCCAGCAGACCGACATCGCGCAGACCCGCGACCAGCACTCGGCAGGCGACAAGGTGAATGTCCCGATAGCGAGCCCCCGGCTTCACGGCAGCAATCGCGGCCAGCTGCGACGCCAGCACCAGCTCATACATCGCCCGCTGACTGGGGGAAAAGCGCCCACCAGTCGGCCAAGTTCGGGTCACATCGCTCGCCCAGCCCAGATCACTCTCCGCACCGACATCGGCCAGGAGGAGATCGCTCGGGCCACAGGTGCCGCTGCGATCGTGGGTGTGTAGGACTTCGCCGCAGGTTGTGACGATGCTGCCGTAGGCGTTGGTGAAGTTTTCGGCGAGGATCTCGCGCTCCATGGCGGCCCGAATGACGCTGACTCGCACACCCGGGCGGGTAACGGCCATGCCGGCTCGGTGGGCGCGGACGGTGACGGCGGCAGCCCGACGCATCTCGGACACCGCATGGTCATCGTGACAGAGCCGCAGCTCGATCAGCGCATCGAGCAGGACTTGTTCCTCGGCACTGGCAACTGCGCTACGCAGCGGCAGTCGCAGAAGACCCGACAGCCCCGCCGTCACACCCTCTAGCTCGTCGAGATAGCGCACCGCGTCAACGCCCGTCGCCACTTGCAGCGACTCGGGACTCGCGGTTTCGCCATGCCACAGCGCATCGGCCTCGGTGCTGCGATGCACAAACAGCGTTGACTGCCCACGGTGAAGCAGCAGCGCCGCGCCCTCCATCGGCAGTCCCGCAAGATACAGAAAGTGGCTGCTGGCCCGAAACTCGTACGTATTGTCCGGGTAGTTGCGCGCTGGTGGTTGCCCCGCCGATACCAGCAGCGGCCGGTCCGAAAGCCGATTCGCGAGCAGTCCCGCCAAAGCGCCCCGGCGCCGTGTCAGTGCGCTCGCCAGCTGCCCGATTCCCGATTCCCCCCGCTCGTGTGCCATTGCCATCGCGTTCTCCCAAAGCTCGAACTCTACACAAATTTGGCGGAAGCGAGCGCTAGCTGCGTTATTGTCGCAGCTCTATGAGCGCCCGCGCATTCCGACTACCGACTCACGTTCGACCTCTCTCCTATCACATCGACCTCAGCTGCGATCCTGGCCGGGTGGAGTTTTCCGGCACGGTGACCATCGAGCTGGAGGTGACGGCCCAGACCGAGCTCATCATCCTGCACGCTCGACACCTGGAAGTGACGCGGGCGGAAGTAAGCGCGATGTTCGGCGAGACAGACAGCGCGCTGGTGACGTATCAGCCCGAGCAAGAGACGATCTCGCTGGTGCTCGGTCGACCGCTGCACGTGGGGCGAGCGCGGGCGATGCTGGTGTTTTCGGGTCGCTTGGCGCCGAGCATGCACGGTCTGTACCTGGGCACCGATGGCGTTCACAGCGCAGTCTGCTCGCAGTGTGAAGCGACCGATGCCCGCGCGATTTTCCCCTGTTTTGATGAGCCGCTGTTCAAGGCCTCGCTGCGCTGGACGCTGCGGACCGGCCCCGGTGTGACGGCGCTCAGCAACGGCGTGCTCCAGCACCAAAGTACCGGCCAAGGCGAGCAGGTGTTCGAGTTTGCCGATACCAAGCCGGTGTCGTCCTATCTGGCGGCGGTCGTGGTGGGCGACTTCGAGTCCGCGCCTGCCGACTACGTCCGTGATGTGCCACTGCGAGTCTACGCACCGAGCGGCAAGGCCCAGCAGACCCAGTTTGCCAAAGGCTTTACCAACCAAGCGCTGCCGTGGTTCGAACAGTACTTCGACTTCCCCTATCCGTTTGGTAAGTACGATCAGGTCGCGGTGCCCGGCTTCGACGCAGGTGCGATGGAGAACATCGGCCTGGTCCTGTTCCGGCAAAACCTGCTGCTGATGGAGCCGGGAACGGCGTCGTGGCGACAGGAAAAGGTCATCGCGCTCGTGATCGCCCACGAGATGGCGCACATGTGGTTCGGCAACGTCGTGACCATGCGCTGGTGGGACGACCTGTGGCTCAACGAAGCGTTCGCCGAGTGGATGGCCCACAAAGCCTGCCACGCGATCACCCCCAGCTACGAGGTCTGGAACGACTTTATCGAGGACAAGAGCCGCGTCCTCTTTGATGATGCGCTCCACAGCACGCACCCGATCTGGACGCCGGTCGAGACGCCCGATGAAGCGATCGAGATGTTCGATTCGATCACCTATCAGAAGGGCTGTGCGGTGATGCGGATGCTGGAACACTTCCTCGGGGAAGAGCCGTTCCGTGACGGACTGCGCGCCTACATCAAAGAGTTCCAGTACGGCAACGCCTGCGGACCGGATCTGTGGCGTGCGCTCGAGAAAGCGAGCGGCCAGCCGGTGCAGACGCTGATGCAGAGCTGGGTCGCGCAGCCGGGCTATCCGGTGGTGGACCTGTCGCTGGTGGAAGAGTCGGGTGTAACTTCTGTCGAGCTGCGCCAAGAGCGGTTCTATTCCGATCCGAGTCGCTCGCCGGGTGAGCAGCTGTGGAGCATCCCGATGACGGTGCGCTACGTCGACGACGAAGGCGTGAAAGCGCATCGCTTCATCTTCGACTCGCGGGCCCAGCGGGTCGAGCTGCCGAGTCAAGGCACCGTGCGCTGGATCTACGGTAACCAAGATGAGATCGGCTTTTATCGGCAGCGCATCGCCGAACCGACGCTCGCTAAGCTGCTGCCGGAGGCCACGTCGGTGCTGTCGCCGATCGAGCTGGTGGGCCTGCTTGAAGACCAGTGGGCGATGGTGCGCAGTGGCAGCGTGACGATCAGAAGCTTCCTGCGCGTGCTGTCGGCGTGCTCGCGGGCCCAGAACCACAACGTCCTGCGCGTGATCTCCGAGCGGATGGATGCCCTGGACTTGATCGTGAAGGACGCAGCAGGACGGGAAGCCCGCGCCAAGCTGCGACAGCTGGCCGCACAGTGGTTTCTGCCGCACTTAAACGAGCTGGGCTTTGCGCCTCGCCCCGGAGAGTCGCAGAACGACGCCCAGCGGCGGGCGATCTGCATCAGCACACTGGCCTCGCTGGCACGGGTGGAGTCGGTCATCAGTGAAGCCGAGCAGCTGGCCGCCGGGGAACAAGCCAACCCACGGGCCATCGATCCAAACCTGGCCGGACCGTTTGTCGCCATTGCCGCCAAGTTTGGGGACGAAGCTCGCTACGATCGCTGGATCGAGACGTTTCAGGCTCGCAAAGCCGCCGGCAAGACCCCGCAAGAGGTCGCCCGCTACCTGCACACGCTGTCGCAGTTCCGTCGGCCAGGCCTGCCCGAGCGGACGCTCCACCTGATCCATCAAGGCCAGATCCCGCAGGAAGCAGTGGCCGCGATCTTGTCGCAGCTGTTGTCCTTCCGACACTCGCAGGTGCCGGCGTGGACGTTCCTCAAGGAGCACTGGCCGCAGCTGCGCGAGCGCTTTGGTGACATGGGCGTGTCCCGCGTGGTCGAGTCGCTGGGTCGGCTGATGGGCAGCTACCGCAGCGATGTAGTCAGCTTCTTCGAGCAGAACAAGCCAGCCGGCGCCGAGCGGGCCCTGCAGCGAGCGCTGGAGCGAATGGATCAAGCCGAGCAGCTGCGCCAGCGGGTCACCAAGGACCTGCTCGACTATCTGGTAGCACTGTAGGTTCCGTCGCTGGAAACCGAGCAGCCGTAGCTCCCACAAAAGCGCTGTTCTCTGTAGTCGGCTCGCAGGATACTGTCCCGAGACAGTCGCGGGTGGCGGCAAAGGTACGGTCTTTGACACCCCAAAGGCCGCGTCGCTCGCACCATCAGATCATCGGGAGGCATCCATGGAAACTGACAGCGGGCTACCACAGGACATCAAAGCGCAGCTTGCGCCACCACCGGGCGCGGCCACCGCCGCCGCCACCTCGCCCACCGTACGCTTCGAGTACCTCGGCAAGCCCACCGAGATCCTCGTGAGCGGCATCCTCGGCGGCCTGCTGCTGATCGTCACCTTGGGCATCGCCTATCCGTGGATTGTTGCGGGGGCACAGCGCTACTTCTACTCGCGCATCCGCATCCACACGCCGTCGGGAACTCTGACGCCCGAGTTTACCGGCACCGGCTTCCTGTGCTTCGTCGAGGTCTTCCTGTCGGCAGTGCTGGTCGGCCTGACCTTCGGCATCTACGCCCCGTGGTACATCGCCAACGTCATGCGCTACTTCCTGAACAACAGCCACGCGATCGCACCCGATGGCACGCGCTACCGGCTCGACTATGTCGGCAAGGGCGGCGAGCTGTTCGTTCCGATGCTCATCAACGGCCTTTTGACCAGCTTGACCTTCGGCATCTACGCCGCCTGGGCCGCCTGTGACATGCGCAAGCGCTTCTACGACAAGACCCGCATCCTCAAGGGCGAGCAAGAGATCGGCAAGCTCGACTTCGTTGGAACCGGTGGCGGCCTCGTCGGCACGTTCCTGCTCGGTGGCTTCCTCAGCGCCATCACCTTCGGTATCTACCTACCGTGGTTCCAGTGCAACTTGGAGCAGTTCTTCCTGCGTAACACCGGCGTCTACATCGGCAGCAAGCGCTACCGAGGCGACTTCACTGGCACCGGTGGCGAGCTGTTTCTGCTCATGCTGCAGATCATCTTGGTGCCGCTGACCTTCGGCCTGTATCTGTTCTGGCTGATCACCAAAGAGAACCGCTTCTTCATCGAGAAGACCTCTTTCCAAGCCGAGTAACCGCCGCGCCCTGCCCTTCACAGGTGGTCCCAGCGTCGGACCGCCTGCCTCATCCGCTCACCACTCTCGCTGTCGAAGTGCCCGTGCTGCAAGCGCTGGTTTCTGCTTGCATGCAAGATGTGTACCGCAATCACGGATTGGGCTAGAACCGCCGGCTCCTGCGGTGTAGCCTGAAGTCAGAAGGGCGAGGAGAGCGAGGCCATGTCCATGAAGATGGAACAAAGCATTCGACAGCAAATGTCGATGGTAATGACGCCTCAGCTGCAGATGGCGATCAAGCTGTTGCAGATGGCGCGCACCGAGCTTGTCGAGCAAGTGCAAGAGGAGTTAAAGGAAAATCCGCTGCTCGAAGATGCTGGGGACACCGACGCGGAACACCTTCGAGACGAGCCGACCGATCACATCGAGCGCATCGGCGAAACCGAGCAGCCGGTTGCCGAGCCGGTCGCCAAAGAGCAGTCGGAAGCGGGCAAGGAAGTGCCGGTCGATGGTCAGCCGACGGGTGAGGTCGACTGGACGACGTTCCTGGAAAACTCGGCGACGGCGTCGGTCTTGCCGGCGCTAGAGCGACCCGACAACGATGAAATGCCGTCGGCAGGACAGATGCTGCGCAGCAGTCGCTCGCTGGAAGATCACCTGATGGAGCAGCTGCGGATGGCACGGCTTCCGAAGGAGGAAGAGGTCTGTGCGATGTTCATCATCGGCAGTCTCAACTCCGACGGGTACTTCACCGAGCCACCGCTGGAAGATGTCGCGGCCGAGTGTGAGATCACCATGGAGCAGGCCGAGCGGGCGCTCAAGCGAGTGCAGCGCTTCGATCCGTGGGGCTGTGGGGCAAGAAACCTACAAGAGTGTCTGCTGGTTCAGGCTGAGATGAAGGGCCTCGACGACGAAGTCCTGGTCAAGATGCTGACCGAGCACCTGAGCGACCTGGAAAAGAAGAACTGGGACAAGATCGCCAAGAAGCTCAAGGTCGATGTCGAGGATGTCTACGACGCCGCCAAGGACATTCAGAGCCTCGATCCGCGTCCCGGTCGCGAGTTTGGGACCGAGCAGCCGCAGTACATCACCCCCGATGTCTACATCCACAAGGTCGGGGACAAGTACTTCGTCGCGGTCAACGACGACGGCATGCCCAAGCTGCGCATCAGTCGCTACTACCTGGAGACGATGAAGGACAAGGAAAACAAGGCGGCGCGCGACTATGTGCAGGAGCGACTTCGCTCGGCCAAGTGGCTGATCGACAGCATCCAGCAGCGTCAGCGCACGATCGTCAAAGTCACCGAGTCGATCCTCAAGTTTCAGCGCGACTTCTTTGAAAAGGGGGCGGGCTGTCTGAAGCCGCTGATCCTGCGCGACGTGGCCAACGACATCGGCATGCACGAGTCAACGATCAGCCGCGCCACCGCCAACAAGTACGTCCACACTCCGCAAGGCCTGTACGAGCTGAAGTACTTCTTTAACATCGGCATCAACCGCGAGGGCGGCCAAGAAGACATCGCCTCGGAGTCAGTGAAGGGCTTCATCAAGACCCTGGTCAGCGGCGAAAACTCCAAAGACCCGTACTCGGATCAAAAAATCGTCGCGCTGCTCAAACAAAAGCACCAGATCGAGATCGCCCGCCGCACCGTCGCCAAATACCGTGAACAGCTCGGCATCTTGCCGTCCGGGCAGCGCAAGCAGTCGTTTTAACTGCGCAAAAAGCGGCACTTCCAATACCCACGCCGCGCCGAATTGCGCTAAGAGTTGCCCGAAAGACCCGAGAGGAGGGGAGTGCCATGCAGGTTGCCTACACATTTCGGAATGTCGACTCTAGCGAGGTCCTCAAGGACTACGCCCGCGAGAAACTGGAGCGGATCAACAAGTACTTCCCCGATCCGATCAAAGCGCACATTGTCTTCTCTTCGCAGCGCGGGTACCTGTTCGACTGTGATGTCCAGATCACGCTGCACAACGGCCTCGTCGTAAAAAGTGACGAAGCAACTGAGGACATGCACTCGTCGATTGACTTGGTGATGGCCAAGATCGAACGGCAGCTGCGTCGCTTCAAAGATCGCATTCGCGATCACAAACCGCAGCAAGGCCCGCATCGTCCGATCCTGCACCGCGTCGTCTCGCTCGATCCGGGGGGCAGTGATGAAAAGTCAGCTTCGGACAGTGCCGCGCAGACCCACAGCACCCCAGCCGCAAGTCAGCAGTCTGCGCCACGCGTCATTCGCGAACAAAAGTTCGTTGCCGCACCGATGACCGTCGAAGAAGCTATTATGCGGATGAACCTTCAGCACGACCCGTTCTTGGTGTTCCACAATGTGCTGACCCACGAGATCAACGTCGTTTATCGGCGCAACGACGAAACCTACGGTCTGATCGAAACCACCCAAGAAGCGAAGTAGTCCCACCGAGGCGATGGGCAAGGTGACTCAAGAGAGATGAAGCTGGTTGATCTCATCAGGCCCGAGCTCGTGATTCCCGAGCTAGTTGGACGTAGCAAAGCGCAGGTCTTGGCCGAGCTGTCACGACACTTGGCGAAGACGCAGCCCGGACTCGACGCCGGGACGCTAAACCGCATCCTGACCGAGCGCGAACAGCTCGCCACGACGGCCATCGGGGAAGACATCGCGATCCCGCACGGCAAGATCGAAGGTGCCACCCGGATGATCGGCTGCGTGGGTCGCTCGACGCCAGGGGTGGCGTTTGATTCGCTCGACGGCAAGCCGACCCATCTTTTCTTCGTCCTGATCGCCCCGGAGAGCTCGGCGGGTCTGCACCTCAAAGCGCTGGCCCGCATCAGTCGAGTCTTCAAAGACGCCGATTTTCGGGTCCGTCTGCTCCGTGCTCCGACGGCGGGCGAGATCTTTCGCATTATCGCCGAAGAAGAACAGAAGTATCCAAGCTGATGCCAGGAGTAGCCGTACATAGCCTGCTCGATGCAGAGTCCGGACTCGCACTAACTGCCATCAGTGGCAAAGCGGGCCTGTTTCGCAAGATCGGTGGCTCGCGCATCCAGAAGCAAGGGCTGGCGCTGACAGGCTATGTGCAGCACGTTCATCCCGAGCGGATGCAGGTCCTCGGGCTGACGGAGATCTCGTTTTTCCGCAGCCTCGATGATGAAGCTCGCAAGCGCGGTGCCCAGTCGCTGGCCAGTGTGCGGCCATGCTGTGTCATCATCACGCGCGGCATCGAAGCGCCCGTCGAGCTACTGCTCGTCTGCGAAGAGCAAGGCGTGCCGCTTCTGACGACGCCGCTGATGTCGTCGCTGTTCATCAATCGCGTGACGCGGCTGTTGGAAAACCGCCTCGCACCGGGCACGACCATTCACGGGGTTCTCGTCGATGTGCTTGGGGTGGGCGTGCTCCTCCTCGGCAAATCGGGGGTCGGAAAGAGCGAAGCAGCGCTCGATCTGGTCATGCGCGGCCATCGCTTGGTCGCCGACGACGTGATCGAAATCCGCAGGCGGATGCCCGATCTGGTGGTTGGCTCGTGCAGCGAGATCCTCAAGCACCACATGGAGGTTCGCGGCCTCGGCATCCTCAGCATCAAGGACCTGTTTGGTATCGCCTCGGTCCGCGACGCCAAAAAGATCGATCTGGTCATTGAGCTGTCCGACTGGAACGCCGACGAAGAGTATGACCGGCTCGGCATCGACGATCTACGCTACGCCATCCTCGACGTGGCGCTGCCGCTTATCAAGATTCCGGTCCGGCCAGGCCGCAACATCGCCGCGATCATTGAAGTCGCGGCACGAAATCAGCTCCTCAAACAGCAAGGCATCCACTCGGCACGCGAGTTTCAGGACAAGCTGAGCGCAGCCATGCAGCAGAGCCGGCCCCAGAGCGGGCTTGGCACCGCAGACGACATCGAATAACCAGCTGCCCTCTTACGCAGCACGAAGATCGCCAATGCCAGCGGAAGAACCAAGCATGAACATCCTGGTCGTGACCGGGGTATCGGGCGGGGGCAAGTCGACAGCGCTGCGAGCCCTCGAAGATGTCGGCTACTACTGCGTCGACAACTTGCCACTGCCGCTGCTGCCCCAGTTTGTGCTGCTGCTCGGGAAGACCGGTCAGAAGCAGGCGGCGCTGGTCATTGATGCCCGCGAAGGCGAGTTTCTGTCGGGTTTTCATCAAGAAATGCGGGAGCTGCGCGCGGCTGGTCACTCGCTGGAGATCCTGTTTCTCGATGCGCCCGACGATGTGCTGCTGCGGCGGTTTTCAGAGACACGACGGCGACACCCGATTCACGGCGACGATCTACGGGCCGCGATTGCCCACGAGCGGCGCGAGCTGCGGCCCTTGCGCGAAGAAGCGCATACCGTCGTGGATACGGGCGCTCTCAACGTCCACCAGCTCAAGGGCGTCATCCAAGAGCGCTACGGGCGGCTCGGTCAGCCACTGACGCTGACGCTGCTGTCGTTTGGCTATAAATACGGGCTGCCCGTCGAAGCCGACCTTGTCCTCGATGTTCGCTTTCTGCCCAACCCTTATTTCATCCCCGAGCTATCGAGCCAGACCGGCCTGCAAGAGCCCGTGGCCCACTACGTTCTGTCTCAGCCCGACGCCCAGACCTTCGTCAGCAAAGCCCAAGGTCTGATCGAGTTCTACTTGCCGAGAGCCCAGCGTGAAGGGAAGTCCTACGTCACGGTCGCGATTGGCTGCACGGGTGGTCGCCATCGCTCGGTGGCGGTGGTCGCGGATCTTTTCAATCGACTCGGCACGCGGTATCAAATTACTGTTAGACATCGTGAGCTGGGTCGAGGGAGAGAACCATGAGTGCCCCGTACACTGCTGTGGTGGTCGTTACACACGGTCGGGCCGGAGCCGATATGCTCGACGCGGCACAAGCCTTTCTCCACGTACCGCTGCCGATGGTGACCGCCGTCGGCGTCAGTCCTGAAGACGATCAGTCCGTCGTCAACGCCAAGATCGATCAAGCGGTTTCCGATCTGGGCGTACACGGCTGGGAACAGGTCCTGTTCCTGGTTGACCTCGTCGGTAGTACCCCAGCCAGGCTGTGCTGCGGCAAGTGCGGAGATAAGGGACACGTCGTCACTGGGCTCAACATGCCGATGCTCCTGAAGCTCGCCACCGCCGATCGAAGCTGTGGACCAGCCGCCTTGGGATCGACGCTGGTCCTGACAGGAACCAAGTCCATTCACGTCGAGTAGCAACGATGATGCTGTCAGCAAAGCTCAAGATAGTGAACAAGGCCGGGCTGCACGCGCGGGCCTCGACTCGCTTTGTTCAAGCAGCAAACAAGTACCACTGCAACGTCACCGTCAAGAAGGACGGCCAAGAGGTCAACGGCAAGAGCATCATGGGAGTCTTGTTGCTCGTGGCCTCGATTGGCAGTGAGATCACCGTCGGCTGCGATGGTGATGATGCCAAGGAATGTCTCCAGACTCTCACGGAGCTGGTACAGTCCGGGTTCGGTGAAAACTAAGGGATGGCGATGGGACCTGGTGACGAAAGTGGCCCCTATCCAATACTAAGGGCACCCGTTCGTCCGCTTGCGCCCGAGGTACGAACCGGTATCGCCGCTGCCAGCGGAATCGCTGTTGGCCAAGCCTTTGTCATCGATCGCCGTCGTCAGCCCACCCCGCGTCGTCACCTTCTGCCCGAGGAAATCACTGCCGAGCTGGTGCGTCTCGACGAAGCGGTTTCGCTCGCCGACATGCAGCTCGAGCGGCTCAAGCGCAAGCTCAAAGAGAGCGACGAGAGCGACAGCAGCGTGATCTTGGAAGCGCATCAGCTGATCCTGCGCGATGAACACCTGCTCGGGCCGACGCGACGGCGTATACGCGACGAGAAGCTCAATGTCGAGTGGGCCCTGCGCAAGACCGTCGCCGAGATTCAGCAGCGCTTCGATGCGATCGACCTGCCCTACTTCCGCGAGCGCAAGAGCGATGTCGCGTTCGTTGGTGAACAGGTGCTGCGCAACCTCCTTGATGCGACCGGTGGGGTGACCTGGCAGCCGCCGCTCGGTGCAGTGGTGGTGGCACACGACCTGTCACCGGCCGATACGGTGCATCTACATCGTCACCAGATTGCCGCGCTGGTTACTGACGCTGGTGGTCGCACCTCGCACACGTCGATCCTGGCCCAAGCATTTGGCATTCCCGCCGTCGTGGGACTGGAAGACATCACCGAGGCGGTGGGAACCGGCGATCTGCTGATCGTCGACGGAAATCGTGGCGAAGTCATTCTCTGCCCCAGCCAGAGCATGACCGATGACTACAAGCAGCAGGCCCGGTCCGAGCACGCCAAGATTGTCCAGCTGCTCGCCGAGCGGGATTCCCCAGCCGAAACCACCGATGGCGTCCGCATTCGTCTCGTCGCCAACATCGAGCTGCCCGACGAAGTACCGATTGCCTTGGAGTACGGCGCCGAGGGCATTGGCCTGTACCGCACCGAGTTTCTGTTCCTCGATCGCGAAGACTTCCCGCGCGAAGAAGAGCACTTCATGCACGCCCGGGGCGTCCTGCGTCGCGTCGCGCCGTATGAAGCCACGTTTCGGACCTTTGACCTTGGCGTCGACAAGGTGGCGCCGTTCCTCAGTCGCATCACCGGGGCGCATCCCAGTTCCTCCGAGGCAGAGCCCAACCCAGCACTCGGCTTGCGCTCACTTCGTCTGTGCCTGAAAGAGCCCGCGTTTTTCAAAGCCCAGCTGCGAGGACTGCTGCGCGCCTCGGTGCACGGGACGATGCGGATCATGTTCCCGATGGTCAGCGGCGTCGAAGAGCTGGCCCGTGCCAAAGAGATACTCGACGAGTGTCGCCGCGAGCTGCAAAAGGAAGGCCTGGCCTTTGCCGACCACATCCCGATCGGGATCATGATTGAGATGCCGTCGGCGGTGATGGTGTCGGATCACCTCGCCAAAGAGGTCGACTTTATGTCGATTGGCACCAACGACCTCATCCAGTACTCGCTGGCGCTCGACCGGCTCAACGAGCACGTCGGGTACCTGTATCAGCCGCTTCACCCGGCGGTGCTGCGCATGGTCAAGTACACCGTCGATGCTGCACACGCCGAGGGGCGACGGGTCGGAATGTGTGGCGAGCTAGCCGGTGAGCCGCTGCTGACGGTCATCTTGCTTGGGCTTGGGCTCGACGATCTGTCGATGAATGCGGCATCTTTGCCACTGGTCCGCCGACTGGTGCGTCAGCTCTCGGCCAAAGAAGCGCGGGCGCTCGCGGATGAAGTGCTGAAGCTGCCAAGCGCCTCCCAGATCGAAGCCGTCGTGCGAGAGCGGCTCCAGCGACTGCTCGGCGACGATCCGGCGTGGTCGACGCTCACCAGCACAGTGCGCCGCAGCGGCAAGCACGCACACTAGGCTTCCGATTGGTGCACTGTTCGAGGAGCTTCCGGGGCCCACATGTCGGACTGCGGGCTGGCGTGGCACGCTGCTGCTCTGGCTGCTTCTGAAGATCCTTGCGCTCCGTACCATCGGGCGCAAAAATCAGCGGGAGCCCTGCTCGGGTCGAGGTTGCTGATGCACATGCGTGCGCTCGTTGGCTTGGTTGTCGCTTTGCTTGGCTTGTCCGGCTGTGAACGTCGGAACTTGGACCAGTGTCGCGTGCCCGACCTGCCGTGTGAGGATGGCCGTTTTTGCAAGATTCCAACTGGCGCCACCGTCGGAAAATGCGAACCAACCGAGTGCTCCGACAGCCGCGACTGCGCCAGCGACCGACCCAACTGCAGCCCACAAGGCCGGTGCTTCGCCTGTAGCAGCGTCAGCGACTGCGCCAAGCAGACCGGCGCGCCGATCTGTGATACCGGACGCTGCGTCGAGTGCAAGACCTCGAAGGACTGTAGCGACAAGAGCCGGCCTTACTGTGAAGATCCCAGCCGAGCTTGCCGCGCCTGCAAACGACACGCCGAGTGCGACTCGACAGCCGGTGCCCGCGATGGCGTCTGTGTCAAGGACGACACGCTGCGCAACCTACCGACGGGCCAAGCGCTCCAAAACGGCATGTGCGTGCCTTCGGACCGGATCGTCAGCGTCGATATCAACAGCTGCTCCGGGACTTGCACGGTGCAAGACAAGCTGACCGAGGTCGCGGCCCAGAAGCCGTACCTGCGCATCGGCCAGTTCACCTCGGCAGCGCTGATCACGGTGAGGCCAGTGCCAGGCCTGCCGGAAGTTCACATCATCAGCCCGCTTGGCGACTATGCGCCCCCCGACCCGGCGGCGAAGGACAAGATCCCCAACGCCATCCTCACCAACTCCAACGGCACCGCGCTCCGCATCGAAGGTGGCGCCAGCGTGACCGTCGAGGGACTGCTCATCAAAGACAGCAAGCTCGGCCTCGCGTGCGTCTCTGGCGCCGCTCCGACGCGGGTGCGCATCCTCCGGTCCCTCATCGGTGCCAGCGATGTCGGCATCCAGTCAACGGCTGGCTGCGAGCTGTCCATCGAGCAGTCCTGGATCGGCGAAGGTCCCCGCGACCGGTATCAGGGCCTCGTGAACTCCGGCAACATCTTGGCCATGGACTTGAGAGGCACCAAGTTTGACATCATCAACACGGTGTTCAACCACAACTCGCCGGCTCCGGGCATGTTCGGCGGTATCTGGATCAATGACGCAACCGCTTCGACCCCAGGCCGCATCATCAACAGCACGTTTACCAGGCACGAGACGGCGGATGGCAACCGCAAGGCCCTGCTGCTCGACTGCATTCCCGCCACGACCAGCATTGCCATCGTCAACAGCCTGTTTCTCAACAGCACGGCGCTGACCGGAGGCACTACCTACATCCACAGCGCCTGTCGCGGCCCTGACCAGAAGTACCTGGGCACAGACGATACCGCACTGACAGGGGACAACAACGCCACGGATCTGGTGCTGGCCGATGTCTTTACCTCACCGACGGCGCAGGGCGACTTGACCTTGAAAAGCACCGCCGATGCTCGAGTCCGAGACGGTGGCCTCACTCAGTTCGTCGATGGCACAGGCAAGAGCCTCCTCCCCACCATCGACATCATTGGCGCCGCTCGACAAGCTACCAAGATCTCGCGAGGCGCATTCGAGCCGACACGTTAGCGCGAGGCTTTCGACCATTGTTTTTGGCTCGCTGACCCACGACGGGGTATAAAGGCCCGCGAAGGAGCATTCATATGTTTGGTCTAGGAGCGACGGAACTCATCATCATTTTGGTGATCGTCCTCATCATCTTTGGTGCCGGCAAGCTGCCGCAGATTGGCGATGCACTCGGTCGCAGCATCAAGAACTTCAAGAAGGCGTCCGACACCGGCAACGAGCTGGACGTGACCCCCAAGAAGGAACTCGGTGACACCGGCAAGGGCGCGCCAGCAGAGAAGGTCGCCGACAAGGCGTAGAGGCGGGTATGCCAGAGCCGCGCATCATCAAGCGCTACACCAACCGCAAGCTCTACGACACGCAGAGCAGCCAGTATGTGACCCTTGAGCAGATCGCGCTGATGATCCGTCAGGGCGAGGAAGTCCAGGTTCTCGACAACAGCAGCAAAGAGGATCTGACCTCGGTCACGCTGGCGCAGATCATCTTCGAGGAAGAGAAGCGCCAAAAGAACTTCATCTCGCTCGGAGCGATGCGTCAGCTGATCCAGTCCGGCGGAGCATCCTTGCAAGAGCTGGCACAGCAAGCACAGGCGCGGGTCCGCAGCGTCTTTCGCAAAGGGGAAGGGGAGCAGCAGCGGCCAGGTGAAGCCGACGAGTCCACCGACCCGCTGCGGCGCACCATCAGTGGCGACAACCCCGGAGCCGTGCGCGAGTTCATGGAGCGCTGGCAGGTGGCCCTGGAAGACTGGCAGCACAAGGTCGATGACCGCATCCACGGCGTCGTCGAGAGCCTGTCGCCCTTCGCAGCGCTGGAAAAGGAAGTCACCCGCCTGCGCCAGCGAGTCGACGAGCTAGAGTCACGCCTGACCCCCAAAGCCCCGCCCGACGCCTAGCCCTCGCCAGTGCATCGTCCTCCCCCGTCAGTACTTCTTTTCGCCCCGTAGCAGCGCCGACAGGATCAGCAGCACCAGCGCAAACGGCGTCACCGTCACCACCACCCGCTTCACGAACTCCAGCAGCTGGCCGCCCACCTGGGTCATTCCGAACAAGACAAACGGGCCAATCAGCACGCCGGCAACGACTGCGGCTCGCATCAGCTGGTGGTGCAGCTTGCGATAAAGCGCCACGACCGTCTCCGCATCGACTTCGGTCGGCTGCGGCTCCTTGCCCAGCCAGCGCAGGGTGAGCGCCGTCAGCCCCATCGCCGTTGGAATGCCCAGCCCAATCCCCAGCGCCAGCCCCAGCCCCAAGCAGCCAAAGAACACGCCCGCTGACTGATGACTCGGGTCCAGCAGGAAAGCCAGCGGGATCGCGCCATAGCCCATCACCAGCCCCGCCAGACACAGGAAGTACAGCGCATTGAGCGCCCCGAAGCCAAGATGCCCCGACACCGTCACGCCCTTGGCGAGCTGGCCGAGCTGCTGCTTCTCTTCCTCGCTGTAGCCAAACCCCGGATAGCTGACCCCAAGGTTGTGGAGCAGCGTGATGTTGTACGCCCAGTGCTGAAGGATGATGCGAACGGAAGGGCTCACGGCGTCACTCATCGGAACGGTCCCTCTACCGAGTCACTGTAGCCTACGTCCGCGAGCAGAGGAACCGCACGATCAGCGCAGCCGCTCTTGGAGCTCCGCAATGTGCGCTTTGGCCTCTGCAGACTTGACCTGCTTATAGACCTCGATGGCTTTGCGAGTCAGTGACTTTTGCTTGCTGCCTGTCTCTTGCTCGGACCACAGCTCGTAGGCTTGGCCCAGCTGCATCATGATGTCTTTGCTGGTATCGACCGCCCGTGCGGTGTCGAGTACCTGAATCGCCTTCTCATACTCGCCACGGCTGAGGAACTTCTCGGCGGTGCTCAGGGTCTGCTTGAGCCGCGCTTTCTTGCCCGCTTTGTCCAGCTCGGGAGCGTCTGCCGCTGCTGGAGCCACCGCTGGTGTCGCCCCCGGAGCCACGACCACCGGAACCGCCGCCGGTGGAGCAGCCAGGTCAGGAGGTGCCGCCGGAGGTGCCGCCGTCGCAAGATCCGGAGCCGCGCTGAGGTCAGGCGTCGCCGCCAAATCCGGAACCGCCGCAGTGGCCAGGTCCGGCGCGGCAGCAGCGACCGGAGCCGTCGTTCCTTGCGCGGGCGCTGCCGGTTGTTCCTCGACCTCTTCGGGCTCCGGTGGGGCCTTCGGAGCAAGCTGCGCCATCAGCAGGCTGGCCCGCGAGCGAATCCCCACGTCCGAGTCCTCCGAAAGCGTCCGCAGCAGCGGCACACCCGAGCTGGTCCCATCCGCAGCCGGCCAGCTGGCCACCACCTCAATGACCTGTTTGCGCACCAGGGGCGACGAGTCTTTGGTCGCTTGCCGCAGCAGTGGAATCGCATCTGCCACCGGTAGCGACCGCGCCGCCTCCATCACGCTCACCCGCACCGCCGCATCGTTCCCCGACAGCAGCGAAGCCATGTCACTGGGCGGCGGCACGGACTCACCCAGCTTTTTCAACAGACCGTACGCCCGAAAGCCATCGGCCCCGCCTCCCTTCAGCGTCGCCTTCAGCACATCTTTGCCTTCGCCACGACCTTGCTCGGCCAGCTCACAAGCGGCCCGGAAGCGTACCGCCGGTGAGGCATCAGCCAGCAGGGTCGTCAGCGCCGTCTTGTTCAGCTCGGGATCAGCCGAGACTTCCGCAATAGCCAGCTTCTTGACCTCGGGATCATCGGCGGCCAGGCCCTGCTTCAGCTTGTCGCGTCGGCTGTCATCACCCATGCGCAGCAGCGTCGCCGCCGCCATGACCTGCTCACCGGCATCTCCGGTATCGGCCCGCGAGGTAAGCGCCTTCGCCAGCTCGGCCTGCGTGCCCGCATCCATCGCCGTCTCACCCTTCGACTTCAGGTGGGTACTTACCTTACCAATCGAGCGCAGTACGTCGATTCGCACCTCCCGGTTGCTGTCCGTGATGGCACCACCCAAAAGCGCAATCGCGCCCCGGTTCTTGGTCCGGCCCAGCGTCACCGCCGCCACCTTGCGAACCTCGGCCCGCTGATCCTTCATCGCCTGTCCCAGCAGCGGAATCGCCTTCTGCGGGTCGGTATCGCCGAGCATCGCCACCGCCGACTCCCGCACCGTCCAGTCGTCGTTGCTCAAGGCCGCCTGCGCCCAGGTCAAGCTCTGTTCATTGAGCACGGCCGGATCACCGCTCGCCAGCCGCAGGATCGCCCCCGCTTCCGCCTGACGCAGCAGCGGACTCTTTTCGCCCTCTTTCAGAGACTTGGCCAGCATGCCCGCGTCTTTGCGGTTGCCACAGCTGCCCAGTCCCTCGGTGGCCAGCAGGCGCTCGACCGGCGGGCGCGCGGAGTCCGCAAACACCGAGCGCAGCAGCGGCAGCCCCGTCGGATCATCCGCCGCACAGAGCAGCTGCGCCGCCAGCACCTGCTGCGGACCCGCCTTGCCGGCCAGCTCCGTCAGCATCGCCTTGCCCTCATCCACGTGCTCTTTCGCCAGCAGCGCCGCCAGCTGAATCTGCCGCCCCACCGGCGCCTCCGCCTCCCCGAGCAAGGTCACCAGCTGCTGCTGGGCATCCCGATCCCCACGCTTGGCCCGCCGTGTCCAGATCAGCAGCGAGTCTTCCGGCGTCGCCCCTTTCTTCAGCCGCTGCGCCACTGCCTTCTGCGGCGTATGGTTCGGCAAAAGGTCTTCCAGCGTCAGCGCCGCCAGCAGCTGCAGCTTCGGGTCGGGATCTTTCTTGGCCTTTTGCTCCAAGTACTTCTGCACCGACGTTTCGCCGAGCTTCATCAGCGCCTCCGCCGTCGCCAGCATCACCCGAGGATCTTTCGACTCGGTATGCAGCTTCAGCAGGTCCGGGATCGCCGCCTTCGAGCCAATCTGCGCCAGCGCACTCGCCGCCTGGATCTGCACCGACGGCTCCGCATCTGCCAGCCGAGGCGTGAGCAGCGCATGATGCCGCGTGTCACGGCTCGCCCCAATCGCCGTCACCGACATCTGCCGAGGTTGAACATCACCGTCCTTCAGTCCCTCTTGCAGCACCGTCAGCGCGTACGAGCGCAGCGCGATCATGTCGATCTCTTCGCGCTTCGGCTTGTGTGCCGGCTTGGCTGGCTGCACCACCACCACCGGCTTGCGATGGCTGAACCACAGATACCCACCAATCCCACACAGGAGCAGACCCGGCAGCAGCGTCGCCGCCAGCCACATCGCCCGCCGCTTCTTCGACTGCGGAGCCATCGGCAGGTTCAGCGTGTTGCCCGACAGCGTCTGAATGACCGCCAGCTCCCGCGTCTGGTAGGTCTTGTACCAGGCGGCGGCGTCGGTCGGCTCGCCCTTGGCCAAGCGCGCCAGATCCGTGCTCAGATCCTCGACGCTGCTGTAGCGCTCATTGGGATCTTTGGCGAGCGCCTTGCGGATGATCCACTCGATGCCCGCCGGCACATCCTCGTTGCGCAGCTTCGGATCGATGGTCGGCAGCACCTGCTGCAAGTGCGCAATCAGCATCTGGCCCAGCGTGTCGCCTCGGAACGGCGCCGTGCCCGTACACATCTCGTGGAGGATGACTCCCAGCGCGTAGATATCGCTCCGCTTGTCGATCGCCACGCCGTTGATCTGCTCGGGCGACATGTACTGCGGCGTACCAATCAGGTAGCCCGTCCGAGTGATCTTCCCGTCCGCTCCGGTCAAGTCCATGACCTTCGCCACACCGAAGTCCATGATCTTCAGCAGCGGCTCCTCACCCTGGCGCTCGACCAAAAACAAGTTGTCCGGCTTGAGATCTCGGTGGATCAGGCCGGCTTCGTGGGCTGCTGAGAGACCGGCACAGATCTGGTTCGTGATCGAGACGATGCTCGCAAACGGCATCTTGCCGGCCCGAATCGCCTGGGTCAGCGTCCGCCCGTTGAGCTTCTCCATCACGTAGTAGAGCCGCTTGTCCGGCAGCTCCCCGATGTCGAAGATGTCAATCAGGTTGATGTGGCGGATGCGGCTGATGAAGCGCGCTTCCTGGAGGAATCGCTCGACCGTCTCGGGATGGTTGGCAACTTCCGCACGCAGGACCTTGCAGGCGGTCTTGTGGTGAAGCTGCTGGTGCTCGGCGGTGTAGACCGTGCCCATCCCACCTTGGCCGATGATATCGATGATCTTGTAGTCGCCCACCGTGATGCCAATCAGCGACTCGGCATTCGGGTCGACCTTCGCAGCGCTTTCGGACGGGGTTGTGGTGTCAGCCATGTCAGACGGCGTTTCTCCCGCGTACAGCGGGTTTACTTTTGCGAAGCCTCGGCCTGACTTGCCGCAGCAGCGCTGGCAGCCACCAGCGACACCGCAGCCGTCAGGGCAACCTGGGCGTCCGCGTCGTTGAGTAACGGAATCAGCACATCAGTCGAGCCCGGCCACTGTCCACGGCAGGCCAGCCGACCCAGCGCGGCCAGTGCTCGCTGCCTCACCTTGGACTGCGGATCGGAGAGCAGCGGGGTCAGCAGCGCCACCGCTTGCGCGTCAGTCACCGCAGCCAGCTCCACCCGCTCCGCCGGCAGCACCGACAGCGCCACCTTGCGAAGTCGCTCGGCTGCCCCAGGCTGGTTGGCCAACGTCAAGATCTGTAGCGCTTCCAAGTGGGTGTCTTTGGTCGGTCCAGTCGCAGGCTGCTCGGTCGCCTCTTGCAGCTGACGCAGCGCCACGGCATCCCGCGCCGCCGCCAGCCACACCAGCGCATCCCGACGCATCGCCGGCTGATTGAGCCCTGCCCGCACCGCCGCCTCTAGCGACTGCCTGAGCGCCGTGGCCGGTAGGTGTCCCGCCGAGGCCAGCACCACCGCCGCCCTCAGCCGCGCCTCGGCCGTCGGAATCGGACTATGCAGCATCGCGGACAGGTCACTCTGCGCTTCCCCGTCGCCGATGCGCAGCCGCGCCGCCGCAATGTCTACCGAGGCCGAGCCAACCGACTGCCCCGCCAGCACCTGCAGCGGCTCCTCCAGCGAGGTATCGCCTGGCTTGCCCACCGCCTGCACCACCTGCAGCGCCGCCCGCGACACCGCCGGGTCATCGTCCGCCAGCGCCCCCGCCACCATCGACAGGTGCGCCCGACTTCCCACGGCCCGAATGATCTCCAACACCGCCCGCTTGTCCGCCGGACCCCCCGCCCAAGACTTGCGAATCAGCCCATCCGCCTGCAACAGCCGAGCCTGCGCAGCCTGCTGCTTGCCTCCCCGCGACAGTGCCACGTACCCGCCGCCACCCGCCAACACCACCGCCAGCACCGCAGCAGCCACCATCGCCAACGGCTTGCTCGACGACTTCGGCTGAGCCGTCCCCGCTGGCAGCGCCGGGATCATCGCCGAGGAACCACCGCTTAGGGTCGCACCTCGGGCAATCGAGAAGCTCTGGCCCCACGCCGACTCCAGGTCCGCCTGCAGCCCCGCGCAGTCCTGATAGCGCTCTTCCGGCTTCTTCGCCAAGGCCCGCATCACCACCGGGTCCAGCTTGGCCCAGTCGAGCTGGCGGTCGGGCAAGCGCAGCTTCTGCACCTCTTTCGAGGGCAGCTCGGCCTTCATATACATGTGCGCGCCCATCAGCTCCGCCGAGCTCTCCGCCTCGAACGGTCGCCGCCCGACCAGCGCTTCGTAGAGCATGATCCCGATGGCATAGATGTCGGCGCGCTTGTCCACTGCCGACGAGTTCTGGACTTGCTCTGGCGCCATATAGGCCGGCGTGCCCATCACTGAGCCGACCGATGTGGCCAGCGCCCCGCCGCGAACCGGCCCCGGCTTCAGCTCGGGGGCGGGCTTGTCCGCCGGCGCCGTGGCTTCAAATCCGGTGATGCTCGACTCGCCCACCACCTGCTCGGCCCGGATCTTCGCAATGCCAAAGTCCAGCAGCTTCACCGCCCCCACCCCGCCATCCGCCGCCGCCAACAACATGACGTTATCTGGCTTCAGGTCGCGGTGGACTCACTTTCCGTCGAGACAAGGCCGTCCAATTTTCCCCGCCGTCGGGGCTGGTGAAAAAGGAGAAAAATCAGAGAGGATGGAGTTTCGTGAACGCTCGTCGGACGGAGTTTGCTAACAGAAAACACAAGAAACGTATCGCGGACATCATAAATGAATGCGAAAATAAAATCGTGTACATCTATGGTCCGTACCCCCCAGCGGAGGGGAGAACGAAGTGGCGTGTGGTGATTTACGACCCGAGCACGGGCAAGCGCAAGAGCGTGTGCGCCGAGACGCGGGGCGCGGCGGATTTGCTGGCGGTGCAACTCCGGCGTGAGACGGAGACGAAGCCGGTTCTGACGGTGTATGAGGCGCTCGCCCAGTGGATCGACGAGAAGCGGGCGGCCTGGCGACACCCTGAATCGGTCGCTCGCAACGTCGAAAATCGAGTCAAAGCGTGGATTCCCGATGTGCCTGTCGATGAGATTGACGCGGCGCAGGCTGCGGCACTGTACCTGGCGGCCACGAAGTCCGAGGGCAGGTTCGGGCCGATCAAGGCTGCAACGCATCACGGCTACCTGAAGGTGGTCAAGGAACTTTGGCGCTGGCTGCTCGACCGGGAGTTCATCGAGAAAGATGCGTTCGCGAAGGTGAAGCCGATCGGCAAAGCGAACGCGGGGAAGCAGCAGCTCGGACCGCTCGAGGCGAAGACGCTGGAGCGACTCCTCTTCGATCATGCGAAGCAAGGGGAAGAGGGCGCACTCGCGATTCTGGTGCAGCTTTATCTCGGTCTGCGACCGTCGGAAGTGCTTGGATTGACGGTGGGTGCGGTGGACGGCATCAACGTCTTTGTGAACGGAACCAAGAACCAGAACGCGAAGCGACGTCTGGAACTGTTTGCGCCCGTTGCAAAACTTCTTGCGAAACACTGCGCGAAGCGACCCCTAAGCGAGCGGATTTTCGCTGCGGACAGAGACAAGCAACCTTCTCCCAACTGGATGTACAAGCGGCTGCATTCCTACTGCGATGAGGCAAAGATAGGAAGAGTCTGTCCGCACTCCCTTCGCGGTCTGCACTCGTCGCTGGCGCTGGAAGCTGGGGCTACGTCGAACGATGTCGCTCGATCGCTTGGGCACTCCAGTTTCGCGATCACAGCAAAGCATTACGCAAAGCCGGATTCGATCGAGGTTGGGAAGGCGCGAAGGGTCGCGGGATCGCTGCACGCGAAGCGCTGAGACTTCCGCAGTGCGTCCTACCGTCACGGCGGCTTCTTGCTCGGGCCTGACTCTGTGACGGCGGTGATTCCGTGCTTTTCGAGGAGCTTTCCGGCGATGGTTCCGAAAGCGTGGGGGGGAATTGATGGGACTTTCGGGGGCTCAGAGGGAGCAGCGGATTTGATCGGAGCCTCCACCACAGGAGCCGCACTCACGCCGACAGGGGTAGAACTGGGCTGGGGTGGAGGCTGCGGAGCCGGTTCGGTCCGGACAAACAGCAACGACACTTCTGCTTGCAGCTTATCCACCTGAGCGCGCTGGGTCGCTTGCTCCGTCCGCATGCTCAGCACAATCGATCGAACCTCGTTCACAAACTGTGTGAGCTTCTGCAACTTGGTATTGAGATCATCCGTCCGCAGGAGGAATCGTCCACTGTCTTCCATGATCTGCTCTCGCTGCACCCCCACCGCCTTGGCGATTCGCTGGATCTGTGTGGTCGATTCCTCAGCCACTGCATTGACTCGCTGCAAGAGCGGAATCGCCTCGGGCGCACGCTGACTTCGGAGAAGCTCCCGGAACTCCTTCAGGTTGAGATTCTGCTCGGCAAGATTCCGGCTGGTTGTCTCAAGCTGTTGACTGAGCATCGTCACCAACTGGCGCAGCGAGTCGATCTGCTTGGACTGCTGCTCTAGGAGCACATTTTGCTGAAACGCAGTTTGCTCCGCTTGCTGAACTCTCTCCATCATATCGGGCGGAGACTCAGTTGGCACAGCGAGTCGCCGTGACAAAACCGGAGCGTTCGGAACAGACTCCCAGTCCTGCAGTGCATGACCCAACTGAAAATCCGGTTTCAGTCGCGACTGACGCTTTCTGACCGGAGCAGAATCGCGGGCTCTGCTTGCCGCGTTGGGAGTCGCTGCTCTCTTTGCACTCGGCCTCCCCTTTGCATCATATAGAGAATCCCCCTGTGCGAACTTTGCTGTTGGAAAATGCGCCGTGATCGGAACGAGCTCCACGCTCGGCGCACTCGTTTCTGATTTGAAGTGCAGGACGATCCGACAAGCCGTGGCACGCGGCAGACGAGGAAACTCGAACGGCTCAATCGTGTAGTACGGCTTGTCCGAAAAGTGGATCGCACCATGCTCATCGGGACCGCGCTTCGTCTTGCGGCCGCGCGCGGGAAACGCAACCTCGCCAATCGACTCGACTGTCGTCGTCAGAGAGTAGCCCAGCGGAGTCATTCCCTGAAAGCGACGCGCGTAGCGAAGCACAGCGTCGCGAAGGCTCGCAAAGTCTGCCGCGGAGATCTTGTCGATCGGCAGCCGGTGCCTCGCATACCAGACGTACGATCGGCAAGCCCGCGAGCAGAATTTCTTGTCGTACCGCTGCCCCAGCGGAATCGTCTTCAGGCACCCAGGCGCAGCACAGCGGCGCGCGATGGGCGAGGGAGTCGACTGCGGCGACGTGCTGATGGTCATCTTGTGCCATCGTACCGCGCGAAACCTCCTCACGTCAATCGGTCGTTTTCTTATACCTGTATCTGACAGATGCTCGGAGTCATTCTGACTCATCGGGAGCAACAGGAGCACCGTCGACCGGTCGTCCGCTTGACGTTATTTTGACGACTCATTGTGCTGTATTCGACCGCTGATTGATCACATTATGTGTTCTTTCTGACATTTCATTGTCAACATTTATATGTTGCAACATAGATTTTGACGTTTTCTTTCATTGGGCGATGCATGCAAAATGGAACACAGAGCCGCGACACCCAGCTGCGCGATACTCTTTCGACTTGAAGAATCACGTCGATCTCGATAAGATCCGATTTGCGCTGTTTGATGGGCTCGCTATGCACACTCGGCTCTGGACAAACTGAAGTCGGTCGGTAGAGCATGGAGTGAAGCGAGACAAATCGTCGCGGAGCTAGTCACAACTGGGGGGCGAACATGCAAGCCGAGTTCGAGTTCACCGAGGAAGATCGGAACATGATGTGGGAACTGGAGCGGAGAAACCACATCGCAGCACGCAACGTCAAAGCCATCATGGCGGACTATGCGGACAAGCAGCCACATTGTGCATGGGTTCGTTCGCCAGAGCGCCGAGAAGAGATAGAAGAAATGATTGATAAGCGATGGGGGGCGCCGTTTCGCAAATGGAGAGCGATTGAGCTAGAGACCGAGGATCAGCTGCGAAGACTGCGGGAAAAGAAAGCCGTCATAGAGACGCTCAAACTCATGAACCTGGCTCCTGTGCGCAAATCAGAAGCGGTGCAGCAGCAGGCCCCCATCCCGACTGTTTTGGAGCGGACAAGGTCGGCGACTCCTGATGTAGGCGTGCGTACGGCAGCCGAAGCCTCGACGAAGGCCGCAACTCCGATCGTGACTCCATCTGTGCCAAGTGCGCCGCCCGCGACTCCCAACGGAGCAGCGCAGTGCGGCGGTGCGACGCAGAAACCCGTCCAACCTGAGCCAGCCAACGAAGGCGAGCCACCGAGGCGCGAACTGTTCTCTCGGGTGTCGAAGGAAGTGCGTCGCCAGTCGCAGGAGTATGCGATGAAGAATCCGGCACCACTCCCCGACCTGACGCTCCTTCAGGAACGGCTCATTCCGATCTCTGCGCTGCACAGGCCGCAAGCCGCGGCAATTCTGCCAGCAGCGGAACAACCGGCGAACGACAACGGCTTGACATGGGAATCCGACCAGAATCACACAGCAACAATTGCTGAACCGCGGAGCTCACACTCATTTGCGAACGGGATGAGCCGCGGACCCGGGGGCGATTTGTACGGATCCGGCATCGCCTATCCTAATTCACAACATGCACAGCGAAGGACTGGCTGACACTGCGTGGTTCGCAGCGTCTTTGCCGACAGGAAGCGCGGTGTTGAGCGGTGTTGATCTGTGCGGGTCGCAAGGCAGTGCACCGATGAGTGAATCAGTCCCTCGAATGCGTGTGGCCGATCCACGCAGAGAACAGCCTGGCAACCAGACGGTTGGCTGATTTTGCCGAAGCTCGGCTGATTTTGCCGAATGGCTGTTTGTGCCAGCGGTGTTGTCCTGCGCCTCTCGACGTAGATGTCGCGCAGTTTGTCGTTGCTTCGCCCTGGTACGGTGTTTGCGAGGGACCACGGGAAAGCCACCGAAACAGGAATGGAGCATCGTTTGGCTCCAGGGGGGACTTGTCCGTGCGACTCTCAAAGGCTCTCTGCGCGCCGCTCGTTGCATGTACACCCACGACGAGCGCTGCGCGCGCTCGCTCTTCCTGCGCTGGACAGGCGAGGAGAATCTGTCGACCGTCGGATCTCGGTGAAGTCAATCGCCGGGTGGATGCACAAGACACATAGCGTGTTTTCCCGTGTGGTTCTAAGACCTTCTCGCGGCGAGCGACACGCACATGTGCAGTTGATATATTGGTAGGATACTTGACCAGGGGGACGCGAGTGAATGCCACTGAGCCGTTTTTGCGTGGACTTGAGCATTATCGTTCGTTGCTTGCAGAAGAAGAGCAGGAGCCCGATCCCGAGCGCTACAGAGGAACAGAGGTCAAGGCTGGAGTGCTCAAGCAGCTGGAATCATTCGAAAACGATGTGCTAGATACAGTTCCTTCCGCAGTGCTCCATCTGGCCGAGGAAGAGTGCCAGCAGCTAAGATCTGCCGCCGCCGATCTTGCACTAGAGGCAGCTGCCCTACTCATTGCTGCTGACGCAAGGGACAAGGCGAGCGCGCTACTATTCCGTGCATCTGGGTTCGCCGCGACAGAGTTGCTCAAGGAACTCTACGCAGCTCGTGGCGAGCTCGATTGCCTGCGCAGACTGGCCCATGCACGGTGGCTGTTTCACAAAAAGAAGTACGCTGCGGCGAGACGCTGCGCCCGTCATTTGGCGGCACAGTCTACCCATCCCATCTTCCAGCAGGTGGCCCAAGCGATTGTGGATCAACCAGAACCGATCACGACCGCACCGACCCTATATACACTGAACGGAGTCGGGACAGGACTGTATGGACAGCGCGATCTTCGTCCGGACGGAAGCTACATCGCAACACTGTGCTTTTGCATCCTTTTCATTCCCTTGATCCCATGGTCTGCATATAGAGTCACTCCGCATGAGGGGGGCTGGGTCTTCTTCGGGAAAGTTCCCCTGAGTCCCTTCGCTTCGATCATGAAGCGCATCATGCTGTCCGTTTTTCTGCTTGGGATTACTTCCTTGGCGGTCGTTGGCTACCTGAACAGTACGACCTACAAATCTGGGCAGGCACTGGCTGCCGCCCAGGCACTGGAAAACGGTGGCAAGACAGATGAGGCAGCCAAGGCGTACGGAAGAGTCGTAAACGACTACGCTGGCAGTTTTGAACCCGGAACCGTTGGAGAGGCTGCTCTCGGATTCGTTCGCATTCGCGCAGCAGAACTTCCCAGTCCGATGACAGCGGAAGGGGCGGAACGAGCGGATGCACTGGTACAGCGGATCGAGTCCCTGCGGCCCGTAGAGTTAGAGCGAGCAGCGGCCAAACTGGTCGAGTTGCTCCAGCATCGGGCACAGGAACTATCATCACTCAATGCTGACAGCGTAGGACTGAAGGTCCGGCTTCATGAGATCGCGCTCCGAGTTGCAATCGGCAAGCAGAAGGAGCGCTCCGAAACGGAGCTGACACAAGCTCGCCGCAACAGTGCACAGCTGTTGACCGCTGAGTGGCCGGTCCAAGCATTTCGGATCTACCTGTTGCTAGGCACTCCTGATGATACGGCTTCGGCTGCGCAGATACTCCAGCGAATCGTTGCGGAGCCGCTGCTGCTAAGACAGGAACGAGCGGCTGTGCAGCGATTCATGCTGAAAGCACAAGCTCCACACGCGCAACTGGTCGCGCAAGTGACGCATGCACTCGAAGCAGCCGAGCGCCTCGAACAAGACAAGGCCCGTGCGGAATCTCTTGCGCTTGGTCATTCGAGCGAACTGGATGCGCTGCTGCTGAAGAATCCATGGGATCAGGAGGCAGCGCTTGCGCTGGCTGAAGCACAGATCCGTCAAGGGAAACTCGATGCAGGGTGGAAAAGGCTCACCGAGATGCCACAGCCTGGGCTGCTGATTCGGCAAGCACAGCAGACGCTGGCGCGAGTTTCAATGGAACGTGGGGAGCTAAGACGTGCGGACGAAATTCTGTCGCACTATCTCGCCATTCGTTTGCCTGAGTTCAAGACCGCGCGACAAAACTATGTGGCACGAAACAAATTCGCGAGAGAACAACTCCTGGCCGATGCGCAAGCCGGTCGTCTTCCCAGCGACCTGCGTGCTCGGATTCAGGCAGCAGAAGAGGCAGAGAAGGCACATCTGTTCTCAGACTGGCTCAATCAGGAACTCGACAAGGACAGAGACCTCCGTGCTGCCATTGATGACTACAGAAACTGCGCCGATGTGGTTGGCGCCAGCGTGACCATGGGCATGCTCAAGCTTCGCGAAGCACAGCGAGTCTCTGGTCCGCCGCACGAAGCGCTGCTAAGGGACTCAGAGCAAGCTTTCCTCTCCATTGGCACTGAAGCGGAAGGTTCTCTCGATTATCACCTTGGACTCGGTCGAGTCCTCCACCGTTTAGGAAAAGCAAAGGAAGGCGACGAAGAGTTTGCCCGCATCTTGGCCGGACACAGCTTCAATGAGCACTTGTCTGTGGCACGGGTGTATCGCCAGCTTGGATTGATCAAGCGAGCGGTAGACGTTGCAACCAAGGTGTTCGATGCCGGGAATCTTGAGCAGAAGGACGACGCCGCGATCTTGCTTGCGCTGATGGCCACCACGAATGAGGAGCACGAAGGCTGGCTACGCAAGGCCAGTCCCACGCATTCGTTTGTGCGGAGGAATCTCCTCAAACTCGAGGGGGAGCAGCTGTTTCGGCAAGGCAAACTTGAGCAGGCAGATGCCAAGTATGCGCAGGTTGTCGCGGACTATCAAAGTACGATCGAACCGGACCCGTCGTCCGCCAACAATGCCGCCCTTGTCCTACTGGCCCGGTTTGGCTGTACGGGAGAGACTCAGCATCTGCGAGACGCAGTGAAGAATCTGGAGCTTGGTCTTCGGCAGCATGCAGACGATGCACTCTTGGTTGGAAATCTAGCGTCGGTACTGCGCATCGAAGCAAAAGCACGCCTGCTCGGTCGGTTCCTACATCTTAAGGAACTTGTGCCAAGTGCTAGTGATGTCGAGTACCTCGTCGGGCGAATGGCAAGCGGTCCCTTTCGGGCACAAGTGATCGAGGCCCTCTCTGCTGACGTTTCGTTCCGACGTAGCTTGGAACTAGAGGCACAACATGAAGTGCTGGCTCCTGGCTCCACGACTCCAGTAGCCAATCAGCTTCAGTGGTTCACCCTTAGCAGAGATACGGAGCGGCTACGTGCTCTGCTGGCCAGAACCCAGCATGTCGCGGCATTCGATAACGCTGGTGAAATGAAGGAGAACGCGGTAACTCGAGAAGCAGAGGAACGCACCAAGGCTGACTACGCGGCGCAAAAAGGCAAGAGGAAGGACACGCTGGCCCGGCTCCGTGGTGACTCGCACAAACCGACGGAGTCGGCAGCGCACCTGCTTTTGGCGCGGACGTTGTCGTCTCTCTTCGAGCTTACGCCGAATGGAGCAATTGCTGAAGACTCGCTCGCCGAGCTGCGGAAGGTCGAGGCAGCATGGAACGGACTGGATGTCCGCGACACTGTGGCAAGCATGTTTGTGGCTCTGGCTGTACTAGAACTCGGTGCGGAACAGTCCGAACTTCTCCACAGCTATGCCAAGCTCTCGCGTCACCACAGCCTGCACACGCTACTGTTTGTGCTGGAACGCGATCACCAAGCGGAATATCAGCGACTGAAGTCGAATCCGCGAATTTCTGAGGCTGCCAGCGCGCTCAAGCGTGCTTCTGAAGAGGTTGTTTCGGATGCTGCGTACGGACTAGGAATCATGTCGGGGGATGAGCATCTTCAGGCAGCCGGTCGACGGCATCTTCAGTCTGAGTCCGTCCGACTTGCTACCGAGTTGTGGTCACTCATCGCGCCACATGACGCGACAGTCAAGACGCAAGCGGAGCTCCTCCGTGCGGTGGGTCCGTGATGCGGTCTGCGTTCATCTCGTAGGTCGTGCGTCCGCGATTTGATGACTCGGTAGCATAGGTCGTAGTCCCCCTCATTGGTTACGCCATCAAAAAGGAGTGCCAGCTGAAGGCTGGTATTGAATAAATGAAAAATGATTCTCTTTACGTCGTTGTCTTGGCTGGGGGCAAAGGATCGCGGATGGGAGCGGTCTGTTCCACCTGTCCCAAGCCGCTGCTTCCGGTGGGGGACAAGCCGCTGCTTGGGCATATCCTCGCCAAGCTGCAGCAAGCGCGGCGCTTGCCAGACACCGTGTATGTGCAGCCTCATGATGTGTTGGTGACTCGCTTTGTCCGTGAGGAGATAGCTGGCCGGGACATTGAGTTCCTTCCATGTGATGCAGAGATGGGTCCGTTTTTCTGGATCCGCAATGTTTATCGTCGTACGGACGGTCCCATCCTCGCAGTGTACGGTGACTTTTTTGCGCCAGCGTTCGACATCGGATCATTTCTGAAAGAGGCCGCGCAACTGCGCAAGCCTCTTGTGGCAGCCATCGGTCATTCTCGTCCCACCACTCAGGCCGCGGTTTTCGACGTCGACGGTACGGACGTCCGCGACTGGACTCGAAAGCCACGGAATGTGCCAGGCGATCTCCTCAATGTTGGCTGTTACCTGATTGAGCACAACGAACACATGGATGCAGCATTCAGTGCTTGTCGAAGCTTCTTGGAGGACGACGTCTTCCCGAAGTTGATTCCAGAGAGGCGGATGGGAGCCTGCGTAGTGCCCGGAGAGTTCATTAATGTGAACACTCCCGAGAACCTAGACGCAGCAAGGACGCTCGGAGAGGAGTGAGGGTCCATCATGAGGTTTTCAACGAGCAGACTTACCCCACCGTATCGTCTCATCAACTTTCGTCCCCTGGAGGACCTACTCTCTGCACAGTTTCTGTTCGACCTGTACGATCAGTTCGATCCACGCGTGAACGTGTTTCGGTTTCGCAACGTAGTCGGTGTCTATCGAGACGCCTGCATGTATACGTACGCACCGGAATCCGACTGGCAATATCTGATCGAACGGATTTCCAGAGGAGTCGAGTCGTTTGCTTTTCCAGGACGAGTCGAAAGACTGGAGCAGCTTTTCGTCAACAAGAAGGAACGACTGCTCCAGCTCATGGCGAAGTACGATGCCGTCGAAGCGCAGTTCGAGCAACAGAGCAATGCTGTCCTTTGTGATTGGCTGGTCGAGCTGTACTACCAAGCACTCAACGAGATCTTTGTCATGAATCTTGTGCCGCTGGAGGTCGGCTACTATCAGCGCCTGCTCTCAAACTTCCGCGAGGAGGGGCGGAGCGAGCGCGATCTACTCCTGTTCATAGATCACCATGCGAGATGGTCCGGCATGACTACCGTAGCTGTTGCAGATCGAAGGCGGTTGATTGAGCTGGCACGCCGAGAGAGAAGTGGAGCCCTTGATCCTGCCGATCTTGATGCAGCCATTCGACTCATCCAAGACCACTCCGTTGGGTATGGTGCCCTCCCAAGAACTCGGCAGTCGATCGAGATGGAGTACCACGGCTACTTAGGAATGCAGGAGGACGGGGTGCGCGCACTCATGAGTGAATCGAAGCCGGAATCGGAGGTTCCTGCTGGCCATCGCTCGCTGTCTCCTTTTACTCAGCAGCTGCTCTCTCTCTACACCCAGATCGGTGCGCTGCGTGATCGCAACAAAGCGCTCTTGGGCTGTACCGTGCGGCGTCGGCAGCAGCTGATCAAAATGATCGCGGACCGAACACAGGTGCCGCTCGCAGAGCTTCGCTTGTATCTTTTGGATGAGATCATCGAACTGCTTATGTCAGGGCGTACGATAGACACAACAGACCGTGCACAGTGCTTCGTCCTGTCTTCCTCGTTGGTTGCCGAGATCCGCGATCGTGCCGAGAACACCGCGGCTGTGGTTTCAGTCACAAAAAGTACGCCACATGCACTTCGTGGTATCAGCGCATCGCCAGGTGCTATCGAAGCAAATGCACGAGTTGTGAATCAGTCCGAGTCGGTTGCATCGTTCCTGACAGGTGAGATCCTGGTTGCGAGCGGTACCGACTTTCATCTGCTTGATGCCATGCTGAGAGCCGCGGCCGTGGTGACCGTGGAAGGTGGGCTCCTATCGCATGCATCCGTCGTTTGCCGTGAACGCGGGATTCCCTGCATCATCGGCGTTACGGATGCACTACTTCGGATTAAGACTGGCGACCGCTTGCGGGTTGACGCAACCGAAGGTGCCATCACGCTGCTGTCATCTCCATCGACCGATGGTTCCTTATCAAACACTCAATCCTTAGGAGTCATAGGAAAGAAGGCGGAGATGCTTCGGCGGGTTGAAGCTGCGGGTCTGCGAGTCTCTCCATTTCTTGTTCTTACCGAGGAGTTCTTCCATCAGTGGCTGGAGAGATCGGCAGCGGGAATGGATGCGTTCCTACGTCGATCATCTGCACAGAGGCGAGACTGCATACAGAGCCTTTCTACTGTCTGGGCCGGCCAGTACTTGCAGGAACTCGCAACTCGGTTTGGAGACAGCAAGCTCGCGGTGCGTTCGTCAGCTCACTACGAGGATGGGCTCCATCATTCCTATGCCGGCATGTTCGCGTCGATGACGTTTGTACCGGCACATGGCGAAGCCATTGCCAAGGCCGTCAAAAATTGCTGGGCTGCCCTTTTCACAAAGGAACTGGACGAGTATCGAAAGATCGACACATCGCAGGCGGCAATGGATTGGTATCTGCCACTCATGATCCAAGAGATGGTCCCAGCTGTCGTGTCCGGAGTGCTCTTCACGCGAGATCCGCTGACACAAGAGGAGCGCGTTGTGGTTGAGATCTCATCGGGGGGGTGTTTCGAGATCACCGATGGAACGTCCTGTGACGAGCGCTTGACGTGGTCCTCCGACACTCCGCAGATTCAGTCCTGTCTGTTAGATGCGGGAAAATTGACTCAGTTGCAGTCTGCCGTGCGGATCTTGACATCTCAAGTGGGACCATCACTCGACATTGAGTGGTCGTTCGATTGTGAGGCGCGGCTCGTCATCCATCAGGTTCGCCCCATCACGGAGATGCGGAGCTCACATGCGAACCGTTAGGATCTACGCGACGATCGAGTTTACCTACAATCTCGCGCGTTCTTGCTTCCATGCTGTATATGGCGTCTTCCTTGCTGAGCGAGGACTCTCTGTTGAACAGATCACGCTTCTTCGCATCATCTTTTTTGCGGTCATTGTGGTCTGCGAACTTCCAACCGGCATGCTAGCCGACAAGATCGGGAGAATTCTCGCAACCAAGCTCTCGGTAGTTTTCTGCGCTGCGGGCTATGCCGCGTACTTCTTTGGAGCTGACTATTACGGCTTCGTTTCAGCCGTTCTCCTCACTGGCATCGGCTTTGCGCTGCACTCTGGATCATTGGAAGCATGGGCCGTTGATGCACTTCATCGCGAAGATCCCAACTATCCGCTGGAACAGCTGTTCTCTAAGGGAAAACAAGCAGAGACCCAGGGCATGATCGTTGGGGCGTTAGGAGGAGCGATCATCGCAGCCGTTTACATGAACGGAATCTGGCTGCTCGGTCTCACTGGAATGCTCGCGACCCTGGGCATCATGATGGCGACGGTTTCCGAGCCGACACAGACCTCAGAACCTATCCCATTTCCATCGCCTGCACAGCTGCGCAGAGGTGTCATTCATGGCCTTCCATTTGTCGCGCTGCTTCTGGTCAGCATGGCCTACTTTTTCTTCAATCAACCGACGTTTTTGTACTGGCAGATCTACTTCAAAGATCTGCTTCATTTGACCACAAGAGAAGGTGGGTGGGATGTGAATCAACCGATCTTGGGGGTGATCTACTTTCTCATGCATCAGAGCGTCTCTCTCGGTGCATGGCTTGCCCCAAGACTCCCGGGTTCTCCGTCGGCACGACTGATCGGCGGAGGGATACTGATGGGCCTCCCCTTCTTGGTCTGTGGGTTTACAAGCAGCGTTTGGGTGATCGGCCCGATGTTTTTTGTCTCCTACGTGAGTCGTGGCGTATTCGAGCCGATGTTTCGTGCTTTAAGCAACAGGCAGATTCGACCGCAGCATCGGGCTTCGGTGATCTCGCTGATCACCATGGTGTCGAGGGTCGGATCGATACTCGCTCTTGTTGCGCTGGGTCCTGTGGCAGCACGTTCGCTTGGACAGTCCTTTGCCATCGCAGCGCTGGTGTTTGTTGTGTGTCTTCCCGGTCTGATGCTTCTGCATCGCCAGCTACTAATGGAGGAGACTCATGAACGCTGAGTCATCTTTCGCGATGGTCGAGAGACTGCGAACCAAGCTAGACCCAATCGTGGCCGAGTTTGCCGAGACACTGGGGACCCCGAAACTGCAAGCCGTCTCGACCGTCAACCTGATCTGTGGGAGCTCTCGCTGCGGATCGAGTTGGTTGTTTCGCTTCTTGTCTCAGTCACCACAGCTGGCATCTCCGCGGGGAGAGCAGGTCCCGTTTGAGAAACTCTACCTCTTTCCCACTTTGACCAGCCGTCGTTCCGACCGTCTCGCGGAAGTGGATCTCCAGCCGAAGCTAGCAGAGAAAATATGGCGATTGCTGGCGCTCGACCTAGGTACAGGCTCTGCTACAGAAGAATCGACCGCAGGCTATGACGAAGCGCTCCAGGTGCGGCTCTCTCTCCAGTTCCCACGAACGCTACATCCAGCGCTGGTGCACCAAGAGCTAAAGGAGTGCCCATCTGGGAGACGTCGTTTCGGAGAACTGCTGCGGCGCTTGTCAGCAAAGAGACTGATTCGTCCAGAATACTACGATCGGGATCCACTGTTTCATTGGGATGGTGTTGGCTGCGCCGAAGGACCCCCAGATGATCACGTAGTACTGGAGGAGCCTCCGTTCATTCCCATTCTGCCGCGGAGGCCACCTCCTACGGGAACGTCAATCAATCTGCTGCTGAAGTCCTCACTCCATTCCTACCGGCTCCCCTTCATGGTGGCTATGTTTGGGAATGCACGCATCCGGATCATCTTGCTGACCAGAAATCCTGCTGCGTCAATAAACGGGCTCATGGATGGTTGGCTCAGTCCAAGTGGCTATTTCTCCTATGACCTATCGCTGGTCGACCAACCCCTGAAGCTGCCAGGCTACTCCGAGCGCTATGGTTGGGGTTCTCGCTGGTGGAAGTTTGATTTGCCCCCAACCCAGCGCGACATCTTCTCGTTACCTATCGAGCGGGTTTGTGCGCTGCAGTGGACCAGTGCCTACGAGAACATCTTGGGATTTCTGACCAGGAATCCGAATGTCTGCTGCTTGCGGATTCGCTACGAGGATCTGATTCAAGGGCCTCAGCGGCGTCTTGCGGTCCTCCGACAGGTCACCGACTTCCTGGGTGTGGAGCCAATGGATACAGGAGCCGGCCTTCTGCCTGATGGCGTGATCATGGCGACGCATACACCGCAACCCGCTCGCTGGAGAAGCCGATACAGACAGATCGTTCCGCTCCTCCGTGACACCAATCTGGGCGATATCTGCGAACAACTCGGCTACGAGCCAAGAGAGTATGAACAATGGAGCTGAACAGAGTTGCTGCATATCATGGAGATGGATGGCGCTTTCGTGCGACCTCTCTGGAGGAGGACATCCTTTCGGGTTTCGGATGGGCGTCGTACCACTGCGATGCGGAGTGGGGCAGGTTGCGAGCGGTGCAGCTCTACATTCCGGGCCCTGCCATCTCCGCCATCAGGGATCCGAACGCCGTTCTACATCTCGCGTCGATAGATCATTCTCAGCTTGCGGATCAGCTGAATCGGTTGGTCAAGGTGTACGAGTCACTGGGCGTGCAAGTACGCGTGTTGCCGACATCAATTGTCGACGATCGACGCCATCCCAACACGGTGTTCCAACGTGACCTCTTCTTTCAAACCAGGCAGGGAGCAGTCATCGCAAGAATGGCAAGTCCTGTTCGCGCAGGTGAGGAGACCTACAGCAGTCGCTCCCTTGCTGCGATGCGAGTACCGATAGCGTTGACCGTTGGAGGCCGTGGCACGTTTGAGGGAGCTGACTGCCTCTGGGCCAATCCGAATACTGTGTTCTGTGGTATCGGCAAGCGAACCAACGAGGCGGGCTTTGATCAGGTACGGCATCTCCTTCATCAGCAGGGAGTCAGTTGCATTCCGTTGCCGATTCCTTCGACCGTGCAGCATCTGCTTGGCTGCGTTCAGATCATTTCTCCAGGACGGGCACTGGTCAGAGGTGACGTAGTCGACGCAGAGCTTTTGCATGGCTTGCGTGTCGGGGGTCTGCAACCTGTTCTCGTAGAGGACTCGGAAGAGGTGTTGGCCCGACAAGCATTCAACTTTGTTGTGCTCAGTCGTGATGCTGTAGTGATGTGCGCAGAAGCGCCGCAGTTTCGGCAGACTCTACAGGCTCTTCAAATCGACGTAGTGGGAGTCGCTCCAGTCTCAGAGCTTGCCAAGGCTGCAGGGGGTCTCGGCTGCGCTACCGGGATTCTTCACCGCGAGTCCGCCATGTAACGCAAAACAGGAGAGCGCGATCGACTGCGGCAGCGACCACTCTTCAGGTTTTCCTGCTCGGCCACAGTGTGGGCGAACAGGATACATGACCGCAGCCTGCTATGCCGCCGCCGCGTACACCATCGATGAAGGGGCATCGTCCGTGTTGTCAGCCACGCGGAACTACGATAGTTTGTAGCGCAGTGCAAAAGGCCCCCGAGAGCTTCTCACCATCTAAGCACTTCGATGAGTTCGAGGTCGTTCGCAAACTCGGCGAAGGGGCCATGGGACAGGTGTTTCTGTGTCGGGATCAGAAGCTCGATCGGCACGTTGCGGTGAAGTTTCTCCGCCATGCCGCGCGTGATGAAGAGGTGCGCAAGCGCTTTTGGATCGAGGCCCGAGCGATTGCGCGACTGTCGCATCCCAACGTTGTGACGGTCCATCAGATGGGGGAGACCGATGGAATGCCCTATCTGGTGTCCGAGTTTGTCGAAGGCAAGAGTCTCGACAAGCTTCAACTCCCGCTGTCTCCTGCGCAGGCTCTTCGTATCGGGTTGTCCATCGCTCGCGGACTTGCGGCTGCCCACAAGCGCGGAGTTTTGCACCGTGACCTCAAGCCAGCGAACGTGATGCTCACGGATGAGGGAGAGACCAAACTGCTCGACTTCGGTCTGGCCAAGCTGCTAGACCCAGTGACGACGACCTCGATCTCGCTTGAGTCAATCCTGCCGGTCAAAGCGGAAGAGCCATCGCAAGATGTCGGCATGGCAGCGACGATAGAGGCCGTCTCGTCGACCGGTGAAACGGTGCTCGCCTCCTCGCCTCCCCTGTCTGCCTCGGCCAGAACTCCGACGGTACGTAGGATTGCCCTGAAGGCTGCGCTGTCGCCTGGTGGATTCTCCATGACCCAGACCGGCTCGATGTTGGGCACGCCCCTTTACATGGCCCCTGAAGTCTGGAAGGGACAGCGAGCCACGGCGGCAGCGGACGTATACTCGTTCGGCGCGCTGATGTTTGAGCTTTTGACCGGGAGGCCTCCCCATGATGCAGAATCAATCGAGGCGCTTTATGTCCGAGTTGTGGAGCAGGACGCTCCAACAGTTAGCAGCCGTGTGTCGAACCTAGACCCTCGCCTGGCGAACATTGTCGATAAGTGTCTGCGCCGCGCTCTCTCCGAGCGATATGGCGCGGCCATGGATGTCTGTGCTGAGCTTGAAGTTCTGGTGGCCGCACAGACAGGAAGTCAGACCGCTCTCTCCTTCTTGACTCTGACTCCTTCCATTAGGAAACCAATTTTGACTGCTGGCGCACTGGGACTTGTGGTGTTTGCAGTCGTTGCCGTGAAAGACTCTCGTTACCTGCGAAGTGAGATGGCCACGATTCCTGCCGGTCAGTTTGAAATGGGAAGCACTCCCATGGAGATCAAGTCAGCGTTCCTTTGGTGCCAGAAGGAAGCCGGAGCGGACTGTCCACTTGCTGCCTACGAACGGGAGCAACCTGTCCATTCCGTGTCGGTGTCGCAGTTTCAAATGGACCGAACGGAAGTGACCAACCGAGCGTTTGCGGACTGGCTCAATTCTCAGCCAGGCCTTGTGGTGACTGCGGAACAGACCGTCCTAAAGGATGGTGTACTTCTCGCCAATTTATATCCAACGTACCAGCCCTCGTTCGGACTGACCTACGATGCGAAGCGCCGCCACTTCGCGAGTGTCGCAGGCTTCGACGATCGTCCTGTCTCACAAGTATCGTGGATCGCAGCACAGCGATACTGCGCAGCGAAAGGAAAGCGCCTTCCCACCGAAGCAGAGTGGGAACTTGCTGCACGAGGAACGGATGGTCGGCGATTCCCGTGGGGTCATGAGGAGCCGTCGTGCGAAGGAACCGTTGTGTCGCGGCTTCCGAACCTCCCCTGTGCAAAGATGGGCGTGGGTCCACGCGATGTTGGAACGTCGCTCCAGGACCGCACGCCTGAAGGAATTTACGATCTGTCGGGCAACATGCGGGAGTGGGTCTTGGATCGCTATATTCCTCGGTACACTGCATGTGAGTCAGTTTGTCGAGACCCATTCCAGATCGAAGCACCGCCAGGAGCAGCCAAAGAGCGGGTTGTCCGTGGCGGAGGTTGGAATCTGGAGTCCGCAGCAGGAAGAGGAACTGCACGAGGACGATGGAAGGAAGATGAGGCGCCGCAGGACACCGGCTTTCGGTGTGTGCGGTCACAGACGAACCCATCAGGATTTCAAGGGAGCTAATTCAATGAAGAATCATCTAGCGTCACTCGTACTATCGGTCCTCATTGGGTGTCACTCTGCGCAGACTCGCATGGATGGCCCAGGCAGCACGTCGCCAGGCTCCGTCCAAGTTCTGGCGCAGCAAGATGGCAAGTCCCAGCCGGTCGCCGCAGGCCAGTCGCTACCGAGCGGGAGCAAGTTTTCCGTATCGGTCAAAGCGCCAGCAACGAGCTATCTCTATCTTGCACTCGTTAGTGGAAGCAGGATGCCGACCACGATTGTCCCGGCCAGCGGAGAGAGTCCGCCAAAGATCGAGGCAGGCAATTCTGTCGCCTTTCCAGCAGGGGGCGGTACCTTTACTTTGGATGACCAGCCCGGCACGGAGACCGTTGTCGCGGTGTTTGCACCGGATCTACTGAACGAGGCGCAGCTGCAATCGCTGCTGGAGTCAGCTGAGTCCAGTGATGCTGCATCGCGAACAAGTGGAGAGAAGACACGGGATGTCCCACCTATCGCGACCACTGCGACTCGCGGCGGATCTCCAGCTGGTTCCACATCGGGCAACCAGCGTGTCGTCATCAACCGCTTCTCCTTTGTACACGCCGCACGATAACATTTGCCGTCTGCGTTGAGTGTCGGACCTGGCGTTCGGCAAAATCGGCCGACCTCAGGCCAAAACAGCCGACCATCGCTGCAACGGTCATTGCCTACCACGAGAATTGTCTCGACCAAATCCACCGTCTCTGAATCAGACAGGTGACTCTCTCCGTTGCAGATGGCGATTCGCAGGATCCAGACAAAGCAATGGCACAGGTGGTGCAATGAGTTGGAAGCGTCATCGCGATCAACGCTTTGCAAGGAGTGCCAACCATGTTGTCGAGCGAACCTATCATCTCATCCAGCGGAACCTGGGCACTTTCCTACCACCCCCTACACACCAGCTCCTTCCGCGGTCGAGCCATTCCAGATCCACGCAGCGATCATCAAGTCGCAAGTCAACCAGCCATACAACTGCACGAGGACGCTGCGGTCGATAGTGCTCGCACACCATGGTATCGGATTCCATATGTACAAATTCTGATCGCGATGTTCCTTGGAATCCTGGTCGGTCATGTTCTTCCGAAGGAGGCACAATCGCTCAAGTTGCTCGGAGACTTCTTCGGAAAGCTCCTTCGGATGATGATCGCGCCAACCATCTTCTGCACCGTGGTGCATGGAATCGGTTCGATGGGGGACATGCGACGACTAGGCCGGACGGGTCTTCGTGCACTTCTATACTTCGAGGTCGTTTCGACGCTGGCGCTCATCATTGGGCTCGTTGTGGTGAACGTTGTCAAACCGGGCGTTGGCCTCAACTTTGATGTTCGCTCCCTGGACCCCTCTGTTAGCCAAAGCCTGCTGAGCAAAACACATTCTGGGGGCCACACGAGCTTCTTCCTAAACGTCATTCCTACTTCGTTCCTTGGTGCATTCACCTCAGGAGAACTCCTCCAAGTGCTCTTTGTCTCTGTCCTCACTGCGCTTGCGTTGCCGCTGCTGCCTGGGAAAGGTCTGTCTGTACTCCACTTCATTGAATCGGGTGGCAAGCTCTGTATGTCGATGCTGGGGATGATTGTGAAGCTGGCTCCGCTTGGGGCGTTTGGCGCGATGGCGTACACCGTTGGGCACTTCGGTATCGCATCCCTTGGAAAACTGGCGCTTCTGATGCTCTGCTTCTACGTGACTGCGGTTCTGTTTGTTGGCCTTGTGCTTGGCTCGATCCTGCGCTGGGCTGGTGGCTCCCTTCGCAAGTATCTTGCGTACATCAAAGATGAGATTCTGCTTGTCCTTGGAACCTGCTCGTCGGAAACAGCCCTGCCCGCGATGATGCGCAAGCTGGAAGCGCTCGGTTGCTCGCGTGCCACCGTCGGCCTTGTCCTTCCAACCGGCTTTAGCTTCAACCTGGATGGAACCAACATTTATCTCACCATGGCGGTGGTGTTTCTCGCTCAGGCCACCAATACACCATTGGATCTGTCACAGCAGATCGCACTCCTTTTGGCCGCGCTGCTAACCTCCAAGGGATCCGCTGCAGTTGTAGGGGCTGGCTTTATCACCCTTGCCGCCACGATCCAGACAGTTCCCAGCATTCCGATCGAGTCGCTCGCAATCTTGGTCGGCGTCGATCGCTTCATGGGTGAAGGCCGAGCCATCACCAACCTGATCGGAAACGGAATCGCCGCCCTCGCCGTATCCAAGTGGGAAGGCGAGCTCCCGGCAGGAACCTTGAAGCAGCGACTGAACGCCTAGCAGCGCCCCACAATCGCGGCTTTTTTGGATATGATGGCGTGGGGACCGCCATGACTCCGGAGAGAAGCCAGATCTGCATACTGCACGCGAAGCCAGATGAGAGCTTCGCCCATCAGTTGATGCTGACCCTTGCTCTGCCTGAGGCACTCCGACCGCAAGTTTCCCACCGATGCGCCACAGGCTGGCATGGCAGGCAGAACTGGTTCGGAGCCTGTGCAACAGCCAAGTTACGCTATCGAAGGCGACGAAAACATCGAACCGAGAGGCGATGCGTGCACAGGGTCCATGCTTGTAAGATATGATATGGAGTGGCTGCTTGAGGAGTTGCCGGGAGGGGAAACATGGCTGGAAAGCAAGTACTTCAGACAGTACTGGATCGATCTGCTGCGGAACTATTGCAGCAACTCCTTGATGAGCAGGGCATTGCTTCCGAGATCTGTCGCGTAGCGGGAAATCCATACACCGGCATGCTCACAACAGATGCCTGGGAAATCCGGGTTTCTGTCGAAGACATGGATGAAGCGAAGGGAATCGCAGCGCAGTTAGAAGCAACGAACGAGGTGGAACAAGAGCCAGATGGTTTCGATTCGCAAACACCAAAGTCTCGGCACAATACTGAGTCTTCGGTGGATCCCCATCCGGCACGAGCAGCTGGGTCTCACATCCCTCGATTCCTGACGCTACTTGGCTTAACCGTGTGTCTTCCGGTTGCAGTAGGGTCGCTCCATGCACGGCACAGAAGGATCGGTTACCTGCTGCTCGGCATGTCGGTCACATGCCTTTTCCTCGGCATTGTGGAACACAATGAGTTCGCTCTGTCTGCTGCGGTAGTTGCCAAATTGGTGGATGCCGTTCTGGCTCCATTACTGCTGGTGCGCACTCGGCGCAGACTCGGTGTTTCAAGCAATGCGGAGCTATGGAAAGGCCTGGGGCTCGCCCTGGCATGTGCACTCGTTGGATGCGTGACGGCAATCCACTTTCATCGGCAGAGGGAAGAAATCCGCGAAGAGTCCCAAGTCACTCGGGTGCTTGCTGCCGAGCAGGAACAGATCCTTCAGACTATCTTATCGGGCGGAACACCTCAGAGAAAACGGAGCCTTCCGAACACCGCACTCGGTCGTTCAGGTACTGCTGCCCTCGACTACGTGGTGCTCATGGCCCAGAAGACCAGGCGAGCGCACGACGCCTATGCACAACTGGTGCAGCAGTTTGATGCTTTGCTCATCCAGGGCGCTCTTGAGACTGACATATCTCAGCTTGTTCTTGATGCAGAACAGGTTCGCGAACTCGCGGAGCAGATCGAGAAGGACGACGACTGGGACAGCTTGTGCGATGCGCTACGGAAAGAAGACGGCCGAACGCGCAACACCACGGTGTTCATCGATAGCCTCATTCGAACACATGAAGCACAAGGATCATCTGCCCAGAAAACCCGCGAGCTAGCTGGCCATCTAGCCAGGGCAGCGGGTCACTACCGCGATGCAGCGAAACTACTTCGCGGATGGAGCAAAAACCACGCCTATGCTTACCGTGGTGGTCAGGTGGTCTTTGTGTCGACGTCTCCTCCCGAAGAAGAGCAGAAGACGTATGCAGCACATCTGGAAGCGATTGCCAGTCTCGAACGACAGGCTGAGCAAATCCAGCAATTGCTCCGACAGGCACACCCTGCAAACTAGGAACAAGTGGACACCGGAACTCGGAATTTAGTCATGCACGCTATTTGTCGTACTCGATGGTGGATTTTTGCTTGTTCCATTTTCCTTGCGCTTCTTGGCGGGAGGGCGACGGCGGAGACCAGGCGCGCGCTCATCGTCGGGATCAATCAATACCAAATCCATCCAACGGGAGATCGCGTTCCCAATCTTGATGGGGCGCTGGCGGATGCGGACGCCATCGCGGCACTGCTCCAGAGTCTGCATGGTTTTAAGCCGGAGAACATTCGGATTCTACGCGATCAGGAGGCGACTCGGGCGGCCCTGCTGTCCGCTCTCGATTCACACCTCGTGCGGAGCGCCGAGCCAGGGGATCTCTCCCTCTTCTATTATGCTGGACATGGTTCCTATGTGGACAATCCCACGTCCCAGGAAACAGACAAGCGCGATGAAACCATCATTCCTGCTGACAGCAACACAGGGACACCCGATATTCGGGACAAGGAGCTAGCCCAGCACTTTCATCGAATTCTTGATAAGAAGGCGCAGCTCATCGCCATCTTCGACAGCTGCCACAGCGGGTCCATTGCCCGAGGACTTCCCGATCCGATCAAGAATCGATTTGCGCCCCCCGCAAAAGCCCTGACTCGCGGTCACACAGCGGAAAAACTCCCTGCACAGAGTGTGGAGGAGCGCGGCGCGCTGGTTTGGTCCGCAGCCCAGGAACACCAGCCTGCCCAGGAAAAGCGGATCCGAGGACAACCACGCGGTCGATTTAGCAGTGCGCTCGAGCACGTCTTGTCGAGTCCATACAGAGAGGAGTCTGTAGAAAAACTCCACCTGCGCGTCCGTGCGATCATGCAGGCCAGCGGAAGTACTCAAGAGCCCGTCTTAGGGGCGACAGCAGAGCGGCGAGCACGCGGACTCTGGGGATTGCCCATTCCAAGTGGCGTCCGAGGGGAAGCCCCCACTGTTGCTGTGAGCCGGGTATCGGCTTCGCGGATCTACGTGCAAGCCGGCATTGCAACAGGGATCGGTGAGAACGCCATCCTTCGCAAGCGCGGCGAGGCCAGTGGTGTGCGGTTGCGGGTGGTGGAGGTATCCGGAATGGCCAGCAGTGTGGCAGAGATCATGGCGGGCAGTCCGAGTTCCATCGCAACTGGTGACCTCTTCGAGGTGGAAGAGTATGGAAAACCGGCTGGCGATGGGCTGCATCTGTACCTTCCGACCCAACTCCCGGCGAAAGCAGAGCTTGCTGCCGCACTCAAGTCCTGGATGCCTCTGCTCACCGAACCGCGCATTCGATTTGTGCAGGATCCAACGGAGGGGAACCCGACCCATGTGATCGAATGGGAAAAGGGACGGTGGCAGCTGCGTGAACCCAGCGGAAGGCTGGTCGATCTAGGAATTGTTCCGAATGTGAAGCTCGCTCGCAAGTTACTGCTTGCCGTTCCGAAGTCCCAGACGTTCCTGAATGTCCCGGTAAGCAAAGAACGAGCAGAACAGTTGCGAGAGTATTTCCGGTCGAACCGCAGCTTTGTTGAGTTTGACAGCGACCCAGCGAGTGCCAGCTATCACGTGGTGGGTCGGGTTGTCGCGGGCTCGAGAACCCTTCAAGTAGAGCACGCGCTCATCCTGCCGAGCACCCAATCGACTGATGCACATAGTGCACTTCCCGCTCGTAGCAATTGGATTCCAGACGAAGAAGATCGATTCCTCAGCAGCTTTGTATCGGAGGGACGACGACTGAACAAAGTCCTTCTGTGGCGCTCGATCGATTCTCCGCCTCCGGATGGAACTTTTCCGTATCAGCTTTCGGTGATCGATCTCGGTGCAAACCGTGTTGTTGCTGCTGGAGAACCGCTGCGCAGCGGTCGGCAGTACCAGCTGGCCATGGTGGCCTCGGCGATCGGCCCCAAGGTCCGTCCTCGATACGTCTATGTGTTCAGTCTCGATCGCGAAGGGAGCTGTTCCCTTCACCTACCGCTTTCCGACAGCAGCAACATCGAGAACTACATTCCTGACGTTCGCCCAGGTTCAGGTGCTCCCCAAGCTCAGATCCTGATTGGACATGGGTTCTCTGTGTCGCCACCGTTTGGTCGAGATACGATGATCGCCGTCACGACGGTCACGCCGATCGCGAGTCCCAGTGCATTTTGCGCTGACAATGAGCGCCGCTCGCTTGGCAGCTCGTCGGCAGACCCGCTCACGCAGTTCCTCTTCGGAATCAATCAAGATACGCGTGCCAGCAGTTCCATCAGCACAAGCTGGTCGCTGCAACGACTAACAGTGGACTCGGTGGACAAGTAGCTTCCGACAGTCAACTACTCGCTGTAGTACCGGAAAGGAATGATGGCAAATCCGTCTGGACCTAGCGTCTTGACCTGCGGCGGTACAAGCTCCGTAGCAGCATCTCCACCGCGCTGCTTGTCGATGATGACGGGGGGAGGTTCGCGCTCGCGAGTTGCTTCTCGCTTCTCAATGAGACGCAACACCACCGATTCCTCAACAGGAACACGACTTGCGACCAAGTACAGCGCTTGTTCTCCCGGCTCCGATTCCGGATGAAGCCAGGTTCCCTGCGGAGGAACGCGCGTCTCTTGTTTCGCTTTGACGAGAACCGCAGAGAGCTTTCCGTTTGGAATCTGCATCGCGAGCTTGTGGGCAGTGGACTCTTGGACGACAAAGAACATCAGCTCTCTGCTCGTCTGCACATGAAAGGCGACAAGATCGCCACTGTGCAGCACTGCCCCTTCGGGAATTGCTTGCAGTCCCTTGGGGGTACTCAGTACCGCTTGCGCAGAGAGCTGCACAGCAGGTTCCGGCCCTGACGGTGGATTCTTCACCTGTGTTCCGCTACAGGCAACAAAGAGGAGTGTCCCCAACATCGTACGACGTGTCATCGCTCGTTCCCCCAAGGACAGTCGGCTGAGTGCCGCGCAGTTAGGCTATCTTACAGGGGACACGCAGCGGAATCCAACGTTCTGTACCGCCTCGTTGGACCACCATCGGCTACGTGATGCACTTCGCGATGACCAAATGGCCCACAGCCAGCTTCCGCCACGCAGTACGCGCTGACGCCTCTCCCCAGCGGTGACGGCGGTTTCCTCGATTGGGTCCTTGCAGGGGGGCGGACACTCGCGATAGGTGTCGTGGAAAGCATCCAGCACCCACTCGGCAACGTTTCCGGCCAAATCGTAGATGCCATCTGGCGTGACATCTTGCGCCGCACTGCCAACCGCAATCGTGCTTCCTTTCATGACCGCACAGGGCTGGCCGCTGGCTCGAGCGACATTGACCCGATCGCACAGAGGCGATTCGAAGCCCCACGGAAATGGGCGACCCTCAACGCCGCGTGCCGCATATTCCCACTCGGCCTCCGTCGGAAGTCTCATTCCTTTCGATTGACAATAGCGGCGTGCCGCTTCCCACGTCACCTGGGTCACGGGATGCCGTTCGTTGCCCTTGGGCACTTCGTAGCGACCGAGTCTGCGATTCCAAACAAAGCCGTTGGCGGGTTCATATCGAGGATATAGATCTGCAAGCAGAACGGTGCCTTGATACAGGTATCGATTTTCCGTCAGAGAGAGATCTTTCTGCTGATTCAGCCATTCAACGAATGCGGAGTTTGTGACCTCCGTCCGATCCATCCGAAAGGCAGAAACGGTCACCTTGTGCTGCGGTCGCTCGCGCGAAAGCTGTAACCGCTCCTCCTCGCCGCACTCGCTGCCAGTCACTTGCTTGCACCAGTTAAGTGCTGACTCTTGTTCATCGGAAGTGCTGCCCAGAGTGAATGTGCCGCCAGCAATCAGCGCAGTTCCTGACGGCCACATGGGCTCCCGCGATATCACATACAGATAGGAGATCGCTGACACCGAAAGGAGGCTGAGCAGACCGACTGTCCGGTAAATCAATCGACGACGCCGCCGATCTGGCGCGGACTGGGGTTGGCTTCCTATCAACGCTTCAAGTGCGGCCAGGACCTCGGATGCACTCGCAAATCGATCGCGTGGCGACTGTCTCACGCAGCGGTCTACGATCGCTGCCAGTTCTGGGTTCAGCTCTTCGACCCGACTTGCGATCGGCGCAGCCGGAGATGTCAGTGCCAGTTCACGAATCAGGGAGCAAGTCGGGGCATGATGAGGCGGCACGCCACAGAGCAGCTCGTACAAGACAACCCCCAGCGAGTACACATCACTTCGTGCGGTAGCAGGCTCTCCCTCCCATGCCTCCGGAGACATGTAAAGCGGGGTCCCTAGCATGATACCTGCCTCGGTGAGGAGGATTCTTCCCGGTGTTCCATCGTCTGAGATCACGGGTCGACGGCCACTCGAGGTTAGCTGGATTGGATCGCCTGTGGGCGGAGGCAGGGTAGCGCCCGGCCCCTGTTCCGGCTCTGCACCGAGTGCTGGTCTTGGGAGTCCTGAATCAATGAGTGCGGGGTTCGCAACTCCTGACATTCCCGCTTGAGCCAAGTTGTCCACAACCTTCGCAAGTCCAAAGTCAAGCAGCTTCACCTCACCACGCGAAGTGAGCATGATGTTGGCTGGCTTGATATCGCGATGGAGCACTCCGGATCGATGTGCAGCGTCGAGACCTTTCGCAATTCCTACTGCGATAGGGAGGACCTTGTCCCACGGCAAAGGACGCGGCAGTCGATCGAGACTTTGCCCTTCAATGAACTCTGAGACGAGGTAGGGAGTCCCCTGATACTGCCCCACGCGATAGATGGTAACGATGTTGGGATGAGAGAGTCGTGCGATGGCTCGTGCTTCTATCCAGAATCGTTCCTTTTGGGATGGATCAAGTTCAACCCCTTTGAGGAACTTGACCGCAACGCGACGATACAGCGCCGTATCCATGCAGAGCACGACTTGTCCCATCGTGCCCTCGCCGAGCGGTCGGAGCAGCCGATACTCATCAAAACGCTTCGGCGCTAAAAACGTGGACTCGCTCATCGAACCAGACTATGGAGAGTCCTTTGCGGACAGTTTGTACTGCTTCATCTTGGTTGTGAACGTCCGCGCAGGCATCGAGATCAGCGCTGCCGCACGAATCTGTACGCCTCCGCAGGCCGCCAGTGCCTCCATCATTCGGCGCCGCTCCAGCTCACGGATTTCGTCATCAATCGGTCGGAAGTGAACGGGGGGCACAGACTCCGTTTGGGGAAGTGAAGTGACCTTAACCGTACGCGGCTGCTCCGGCATCTCCGAAGGAACGGTACTCTGTAGCTGTTCCTCGATCTGCCATGGCAGCAAGGTGTCGCCATCTACTGTCGCGGCCACAAAGTCCATCAAGTTGCGCAGTTCTCGAACGTTGCCCGGCCAGCGGTGTCCGAGCAGAAGATGCATCGCGGCATCAGAGATTGCGATGGAATCCCGAGAGAGCTTGCGACAAGCACCCGCGAGAAGGACTCTGGCAAGCACGGGCAGCTCACGTGGACGATTCCGAAGCGGCGGCAGAGAGAGCCGTGCGGAGCTTAGACGGAAGTACAAGTCCCGACGGAATCTTCCTGCTGCGATCTCTGCTTGAAGATCCCGATTGGTGGCCGCGACGATCCGAACATCGACTTGGCGCTCACGTACATCGCCAACCCGCATGACCTTCTGCGTTTCCAGAACCCGCAGCAGCTTGGCTTGAACAGAAAGAGGCATCTCTCCGATCTCGTCGAGAAATAGCGTTCCAGTGTGGGCCGCCTCGATCAGTCCCTGCTTGGTGGTGACTGCGCCAGAAAACGCCCCTCGCTCATGTCCAAACAGCTCACTCTCAACCAGATTTTCCGTAAAGGCAGAGCAGTTGAGCGAGACGAGCGGCTTCCCCCTTCGCGCAGAGTGGTGGTGTAACGCCTTGGCTGCAAGTTCCTTGCCGACGCCGGTTTCTCCCTCGATAAGCACCGGCAACTCTGCTTTAGCCAGGCGTTCGATCAGCGCATACAGCTTCTTCATTGCGGGCTCGACGAGCAGGATCTTGGTGTCGCTGAGATCGACAGTGACCGCAGTATCCTCCACCGCGACTTGGGTTCCTGGTTGAGAGGAGGACTGAGCCGCAGACTGACTGGCCAATAGCAGTGCATCTGGATCACTGCCATCACGTGGGCAAGACACGACACCAACTCGGACCTCCTGCGTGACGGAAGCCAAAGCAGCAAGCAGTCGTTCTGCCTCCTTCGAGGCGCCGGTTGCGTCTCGCTCAGGCAAAAGAATCAGCAGACTCCCATTCCCAGCCCAGGCTACCGAGTCACTGATGCGCAGCACCGAACCCAAGGAATCCAGGACCGCGGGACGACTTGGCAGGGGTCCAGAAAACTGCAAACAGAGTAGCGAAACGGGACGATGAAACGCAAGCGAGCGGTCGGTCTCTTCGAGGAGTCGCTGTCGTAGTTGCGTGGTGCTGAGCGCACTTCGTCCCGTCGAGGCTCCGATTTCACGATGGAAGATTAGGGTCGCGCTGCATAGGGTAACCACGTCGCCAGACAAAAGCGCTCGCGGCTCGGCAACCGACTCACCGTTGACCCGTGTTCCATTTCGGCTTCCAAGATCTACAATCCAGGCTTCACCGTCAGCCAGGTCCACACGGGCGTGGTGACGAGAGGCCGATGTGTCGTCAAGCCGAATCGCAGCATCCGAGGCCCGTCCAATCACCACTTCTCCGTGTGTCGGCAGCTCGAACGGATATGAAACCTGTCCGTCGATAACCAGGAAGTAGGTCCGCTCGGATCGCACCGCTGAAGTACGCGTCGATGGCGACTGCATCGTCGCCATTTGCGATTGATCGGCGGGGATACGGCCTTCGCTGTCTGCGCGCTTCACCATGTCTGCGCCGCATCATACGCAGCCTCGTCACACCTGAAAAGCCCCGTCTTCTTGGCCTCGAGAACCTCTGCGGTGATGGGGCACTTGATGCGTGTGCCCAGCTCCCCTGTCGAGTTACAATGTTCCTGGAAACAGCAAGACGCCGGTCTCGCGTTGGACTGCCGGTGGGGGAAATGATGCAAATTGGATGCCTCATAACTGCACGGAAGCGCTTCGTTTGGATCGTCGTGTTCTACGCAGTGCTGCTAGCGCGCTCTCTTGGCAACTCGCCAGCATTCGCAAAACCACCTGATTCAGTAAATATGGCCCAGCGGTGCCCAGGTGACAAGACAGAGGCAGCCTGCCAGGAATCGTTGCCAGCCTGCCAGCGCGATGAAGACATGCTCGGCAAACAGACGCCCAGTGCTGCCCGCGAGCGCCAGCTGCATGAGGTGTGGAACCGGATCGGATTTTGCTCGAATACGCTTGGGCAGCATCAGGAAGCAGAGCGCGCCTTCGCGCTGGCACTATTGTCGCAGGAAAAGCAGCATCCTGGCGCTTCGATCGAAATTGCGAGCGGACTGACCAAGCTTGGTTGGACACTGTCCTTCCAGAAGAAGTACATCGAGGCAGAGTCAGTGTTTCGACGTGAGTTGTCCATGCGCAAGAGTCTGCAAGGAGAAAAGCACCCGGACACTGTGGATGCCATGCGTGCCTTGAGTCGTCAGCTCTATCTGCAAGAGAAGTACGCCGAAGCCGTGCCACTGTTCAGAGAGCTGGTTGCAGAAGCAGAGAAGCGGCTCGGTCCAGAGCACCCAGAGGTCGCGATCGAGATTAGGAATCTTGCACTTGCGCTGAGCAGCGGAGGTCAGACCGGAGCGGGATCAGAAGCAGAGCGGCTGCTCCGCCGTGCCATGATGATTCAGCGCGTCAAGCTCGGACCCGAGGCTGCCGAGATTGCAGAAACCATGCAGGCACTCGGCACCATGCTGTCAGCGGACAAGCCCAGCGAGGAAGCCGAGCAGCTACTTCGCAAAGTTCTCGCAATACGCGAACGCATCCTTGGTGCGGATAACTACCTCTTGGGTCAAAGCATCTATCCGCTTGCTAAGCTTCTTGAGAAGCGAGCCCAGTTCATCGAGACGGAGCAGCTCCTCCGTCGAAGGCTAGGACTCCTTCAAAAACACTATGGCTGGCAACACATTGATGTCGCCATGGCACTTCGGTCAGTTGCACATGTCCTCGGGAAGCAAAACAAATATGGTGAGGCCGAAGCTCTTCATCGCCAAGATCTAGGCATTCGGGAGCAGCTCTTTGGGCCAGAGAGCGAGAAACTTGTTCCTGGCCTTCGCAACTTGGCACACGTTCTCGATGTACAACGAAAGTTCGCGGAGGCAGAGCAGCTGTACAGTCGAGCGCTGGCCATTCATCGAAGTCAAGTTGGCATCGATCGGGAGACACTGAGTCTTCTCGAGCGATTGGAGTCAGTACTCGAGAAACAGGGGAAGAAACGCGATGCGGAGTTGGTGGGAAGTGAAGCGCAGGAGATCGACGAGCGTCTGGAATGTCGCAGACGTAGATCGTGGTTAAAGGAACAGCCGACGTCCGCAGAGGACCCCTCATCCTGTTTGGAGTCCAGATATCACTTGGCCAAGTGTGACTCTGGTGATGGGGACTATCGTGAGGCAGAGCGGAACTTGCGCGTGGCGCTTGCGTCTTGTTCGGAGGTTCCCGAGTTCTTGGTCAGCAAAATCATGGTCGCTGCGGAGCTCGCGTGGGTTGTTGACCAGCAGGGTCGGTTCGCTGAGGCCGAAGGTTTGTACCGCGCTGCCATCGAACGGGCGCGGAGCCGCCATAACGTGGCTGCCTTGCTGAACGATCTGGCCGGAGTGATCTACGCCCAAGGGCGGCTCGCAGAGTCGGAAAAGGTGCATCGCGAAGCCCTGGCGACTCGGCAGCAGCTGTACGGTCCCGAGCATGAGCAGGTAGCCCAGAGCCTCTTCAATCTTGCGAACACTGTTCGTGCACTAGGGCGCATGAAGGAAGCGGACGAATTGAAACTGCGAGCTCTTTCGATGGCCCAAAAGACGCTGGGGCCAGAACGTCATGGAAACATGATTATGGATTCGATCTGACAATTCTGAACCCTACTCCGGTGGAAATCTCAAGAATCGGATGATCTGCGCGTGCACTGAGTCGTTGCGCTGTCTCCCCCGTAAAGAATGAGCCACCGCGAACGATACGACTGCCGGGGGTGAGTCCCGAACGTGGATTCCCATCCGCCGGATCCACTGTCCATTCGTAAACATTTCCAGTCATGTCGTACAGACCAACGGCGTTCGGTTTTTTCGTGCCAACAGGGTGTACTTTCCCATGTGCATTGCCCTTCCACCATGCTACCTCATTGAGCGAATCTGATCCCGCATACTTCACCGTATGCCCTGCTGTGGCTGCACTCGCCCACTCGATTTCGCTTGGAATTCGATAGCCGGAACAGTTCGCGATGGTGCCCCACATTCCAGATGACTGTTCATCGTAGCATGGGCTGAATCCTTCCATCCGTGACAATGCGTTCGCATATCGCAGGGCATCGATGAATCCCACACAGAAGACAGGCAGATCGTCACCAACGCCGCGAGTCCGGCAAGGTCTGCTACTGCCCTCCGCGTCAACGAACTGCTCAGAAGGATTGAAATTCATCAGCCGCTTGTACTGCCCCTGTGTAACTTCCGTCGCGCCAACGAGCAGGACCCCAGATGAAGGAACCCCATTCTTGTTATGTACAGCAGGAATCCGTACCAAACTGGGTCGGAAAGGCGTTGCTGACAGACTCGTCCTCTCACTCGCCTCCCTTGTTTCCGGTGAGAGTTCCGCATCGCGAGCGCATCGAAAACCGACAGATCCCCATCGTGTCTGCCCCCCAAGAGTCGCTTCCCGGGCCGCAATGCCAACTCCTCCGACCTTTTGATCCACAAATGCGCCTCCCCGTGCAATCGGAAACTCCGTTGAGCCAGAACATCCAGATGGTCCGGGAACCCTACCTTCGTCGCAAGTGTTCAGAACCCATTCCCAAACGTTTCCGGCGAGGTCACGAACCCCGTCCGGTGAGTTGCCAGCAATGAAACTCCCAACGGGGCAAGTCCCCTGCTGGTCCGTTCTATTCCAGCAAAGCTGATTTCCTGGCGGTTCGGTGCCCCACGGAAACGGCCTCTGTTCAGCACCGGCACCTGCCAGCATCCACTCTTGCTCTGTCGGCAATCGTTTCTTTTGATAGGTGCAGTAGGACTTCGCATCTTGGAATGAAACACAGTTGATCGGATGACTGTTACGACCTGCACGGTTGGAGTTGCAGTACGAGGCTGTTCCAGCCTGAGAGCATGCACCGCTAGCAACGCACTCCTGGTAAGCCGAAACGGAAACTTCCATTGTGTCCAACCAGAAGTCGAGAATATTCCTGTGCCCGCGGATCTTGACCATGCCGCTGGGAGCGGGGGGACTCATCGGTGCTGCAATCGATGGGATGGCGTCAGGCTTTGCAGTAAAGAAGAAGTCGCCCTGTAGCGATGTGGCTTCCCAGGGAACTTGCTTACCAGCTGTTTCTGCAACGACCCCCTGCCGCACTTTCTTGAAAACCAGCTCAATTGGCGTTCCGGGTACTCTCATTTCTCTGAGAAGATGGGAAGTGAATACGCCATGGTCTCCAGAGCCATCCCCTGCAACTTTGCCGGGTGCCGTCGCGTAGGAAATGAGTGTTCCGACTGGCGCGGTCATCGTTGCCAATCCTTCCTGCAGGGAACGCCAGTACGAACGAAACGGGTTGTTCCTACACGCATCCAAAATCACGATATTCGTTCCGCTTCGCGCACTCTCCATTTTGGCCAGCACGAGAGAGGCATTTACGGTGTGAAATTTCACCTCATCTTCCCTGGTCAGATCCTCACCAAGTGGGACGAGATAGTTTTCGCCATCAACCTGAAGCCCATGTCCCGCGTAGTAGAATAGTCCTACAGAGGCACCTGCTCGGAGCCGGTCGCCAAACTCTCTAATCGCGCCTTCCATCAGCGGGCGACTCAAATTCTCTCGACGGAGTACGACAAACCCCAACTCCTCCAGCAGCGCAGCCATGGCACGCGCATCAGTCACAGGGTTCTTCAGTGGTTGAGCATAGTTTGAGTTTCCGATAACGAGTGCCACACGCGGGGCGGCAAGCGACGCAGCCCCCGAGTTAGCGGGCGTCAGTCGCCGATCGTCTGCGGCGAGGGCCAGGCCGCTCAAACTACATCCAATAAGCACTGCCCACGCCTGCGGTATTTGCTTTCCTACCATCGCTCTATTTTATCCAGCCGAGGTCTGGCAATCACTTTTCTTGAGTATCCGTCGATGGTTCCGTCGACGATCCATTACCAGGTGAGATGTGCGCCACCGGGTGACACGAGTGCAGAGAGCGGATGCTCGATCTTGAATCCACGCAACTGGTCGTGCTGTCAGCATGCGAAACGGGCCACGGCGGGTTGTCAGCAGGCCAGGGGGTGTATGGTCTCCGTCGTGCATTCATCGTAGCCGGCGCCGAGACGGTGATCACCAGCCTATGGAAAGTTCACGATCAGGCCACGGGTGAACTGATGACGCTATTTTATCAGCGGCTGCTTGATCCAAAGAGCCCCCAAAGTCGTCGCGAAGCGATGCAGCAGGCGATGAGGACACTGCGCCTTCAGCGGGGCCGCGCGCATCCGTACTATTGGGCTCCGTTTCTGGTCATTGGCGCAGATGGGCCCGTACGACTCCCTTCCAGCTAAACCCCGTCCACTCCCAAACCCGCACGTTTCGCCTGGGGCCCCGCTTCCCTGCGAGACTTTTTCCGTCCCGCAAGCGGTCCCCAAAAAGCTCTACGGTCGCCCCCAGTCTCAGTACTCAATCTGTTGGTTTCGCAGTGGACTCGGGTTAGTATGAACCGTCCACGGTGGTGTCTGCTGTGCGTCTGTCTGCCCAGCCGATCCTGCTGGCAAAATCAGCCGCGTCTTGCGCCTGCCTGTGCCAACCTTGCGATAACACTGGGTAGTCCTTGTTGCTTTGGCTTGGTACGTCGATTGCTGGCTGATCACTGCAAGTGTCGGCGGGCGGTTGATAGGGACGGTCATTCGCAATGCTGCTCGATGTGAGGAGTCAGTACTATGTCAGATCGAATTGGTTTCGGAGTTCGTTGTGTGGCCTCGGTGGTCGACTTGTTCATGATGGTCCTGCTTAGTGTCGCAGGCGGTCTATTTTTTGGCTCGCTGGCTGGTGGTTCGACGATGGTCGCACGAGCCACAGAGTCCCTGGAGGTTCCCATCGGAATTGCTCTTGTCATCGGCGCCATACTCGGCGGATTCATGGTCAGTGCGTTTCTGTACAGTCTTATCGAAGGAATGACAGGAAGCTCGGTTGGAAAGTGGCTCATGAACATCCAGGTCAGAGCCGAAGATGGACGAACCGCATCCCTGGAGACCTTGATGACCCGCTGGGTCATCAAGACAGGCATATCCCCACTTGGATTTGTGGCGCTGGTGGTCGGCAGCGACTGGCTTTCCACTCTCAACTCATGGACCGGTTTCATTGCGTTCGTTGGCTGCTTCATGGCCCTTGGTGCGCGTCGCCAGGCCCTGCATGATCGCCTCGCCAAGACCGCAGTGTTTCGAACGTCCGCATGACAGTCCGTAGGGGTCCGAATCATGCGTCAAGCGATCCGCATGGCCGATGAGCGCGCAACGTCCGATACGCGTGAGGATCCTAAATGGTCATCGCCTTAGGAGTCCACTCACCGGGACCATAGTAGCATTACCCAGTTGCTTCATGGCACGAGCCAGAACAGACATATTTGTTCGGTCATCAATCGGGAGCGGACGCTTGCTCACAATGATGAGCCATGCAAACAGGTCGACCTTTGGTCGCATCCAGCTCCCCTCCGCCGGAATGCGAACTCTCTCTCCAGATGCCAGTTGTCGGGTCTGTCCTGCTAGTGGAAACAGCACCTGCTGGGGCGGTTTGTTCTGCGGTGCTGCTAGGCCTACCAAATAGACATAGGCGGGCTGTTGTAGCTTGAGATACATTGCATACTCGCCGTCGATGCGAGCCAGTTCTCCGGGTTCCATCGCACGGACCGTCCCGTCATCGCGGGTCTCGAAGGGAAACGACAACTCCCATGGCGCTCGGTCTGCGGGGCTGAGATCATCTGGAAAAGGCACAGCAGAGGAACCTCCTGATGTCCCGAGTTCGCCGGTAGAGTCAGCACGCTGCGCATCTTTGGTGGCGCAACTTGTCACAGACCAGACAAGGCAAAGACAAGATAGCAGTTTGACTTTCATCATCCATCTCCTCGCTGGTTCAGCTTCGCTTGATCGATGTCACGCATCATTGATGCAGAGAGCAGGGCATAGCTCATGATGCTCTCCTTCCTCGAACGGGTTTTCGTTTGAGCGGCGGCTTGGCAATGGGAGTCGGCTTCAGCTCACGAAGCCGTAGCGGAGTGTCTTGGCCGAACACCGAGAAGGGCGCCCAATAGTATGGATGGGAGTGCGTGCGCTGCATTTCGCGCGCAGCGGCCGTCATGGCTTGCGCACGCGGCTGCCCTTGGAGGAGCAGACGATAGTAGCGCTGCATCAGGGCCACGGTCTCACGGTCTGAGATCGGCCAAGCGCTCGCTACCAACGTCTCGGCACCCGCGATGAAGAAGGCACGACGGAGACCGTATACACCCTCTCCCACCGATAGGCTTCCCCGGGCAGAGTCACACGCAGACAAGACAACGAGCTCGGTCCCCCACAGATCCATCAAACTGGCTTCCTGTGCTGTCAAGACGCCATCTTGATCTGGATTCACGCCCGCCTTGGCATTGGCGGCCCCTGCAAACAAAAGTGCAGACATCGACATCGGGTCAGGCACGACTGAGAGCCGCGCAGCCCCCCCATCCGCCATCGAGATGGTCGGCTGATTTGGACGGAGCGCGCGCTGGTTATCTGTAGTGACAGATGGCTGGGCAGGGCCTGCATCCAAAAAAACACCGTGTGTGGCGATGTGAAGGAGAAGGGGGGCACTCTGTTGCTTCAGTCCCTCCTCACTTGCCGAGCTGTCCTGCCAGACACGAGCAGTTGGAATCATCGCCCCAAGCTGCTCGACTTCGCGGCGAGTACCAGGGAGAGCAGCCAGGCTCTGGACACTCGCATACAATCCAAGCGGAGTCGTTTTGCCACTGATTGGATCATCGGCGAACAGCTCGCGACTGTGCTGAAAGTCAGGAGCCCCGATCAGGAGCGGTGCGGATCGTGAGGGTGCGTCTCCCAGTCTGAGAAGGTCTCGTCCCGAAGTCAGGTAGACCATCGAGCGATAGGAATGAAGCAGGTACTGTTTCCCATCATGCATCGCTGCCCACGGAAGCAGCTGCAAGGCTCCATCCGCGGAGATGAAAAGCTGCTGAACCGAAGACAAGTGGGGAACAAGCGGCGCCATCACCAACTTGTACAGGGACTCGGCCACAGGCTGCGGCTTGCTGCTCGGATTCCGCAGCAGCGACAGCAATTCAGCGATGTTGCCATCGATGGGCTCGGTCTTTCCAAGTGGCACGGCGACATACTTGCCACTGGGGAACAGCAGCAGCGCCATATACTGCTGGGCCAATCCTACGCTGGTGGTGTCGTCCGCTGCCGATAGATCAAAAGTAGGCCGCATGCTGACGATTTCAATCAGAGCGCTGTCTTTTGGCAGCGCGGTCGCGACTCGTTCGACGATCTGAGAAGGTGGAGGGAGCTCATGGGCAAGCTCTGTCTTCAGCGAAGGAACTGCCAGTGCCAGCTGCTCCTCTGCAGCGCGGACATCGGCGCGCAGTCGCTTCAACTTGTCACCTCCACTCGATCCGTCCACCCCCGTCGACCAAATGGCGGCTTCCAGTTCGGCTCGCAACCTTGCCAACTTTTCAACCTGCTCACGAAGCGCCGGACTCTGCCGAACAGCCAGCTGTGCCCGGGCCTGCTTTGCACGCAAGTCCAGCGTTCGTCCCTTGTGAAGCAGCGCAGTGGCCAAGGCCAGTCGCTGTGCCAGCGGATCTGCCAGCGCACTCAGTGAGTAGAGTAGGTTCTGGACCGTTGAATCCTTTCTGCCATCGCCAGTCGCATACCCAAGGACGGGAGCCTTGTCGAGATCGTCAGGGTGACACCCTATCAGACGTGGGTGGCTGCCGCCGAGCCAGGGACCCGGAACCAGCATTATGTCGCATTGCTGCTATTTCCCGATCAGAGTATCGCTGTACAGGACTTGGGGGAGGCATCCATCATCGAGGAGCAAGTCCGATCACTGCGCTCCGCGTTGACACGACCCTCGTCCAACCCAACCACCGCTGCACGGGCACTTCACGATCAAGTGTTGCTACCGCTGCTCCGGTATGTTGGGAAAAAGTCCGAGCTTTTCCTATCACTCGATGGGGGCCTCCACCTGATTCCTTTCGATGCGCTCCATGATGGCCGTGACTACCTTCTTGGCCGGTATCACTTTCACTACATTACAAGCGGACGAGATCTGCTGCGCCCGCCATCCCGGCAGCCGGCGCAGCCCGCGCTCCTACTCGCCAATCCGGATTTTGGAAGAGTCGATCCGCGGACTCAAGATAGTGGGAAGAAGTCGCTCTACCAAAGACTCGCGAGTCTGGGGCCGCTGCCCGGCACAGAGAGAGAGGCCCGCGCTTTGCAAGTGCTCCTCGGGGTCGAGCCGGTGCTGACAACTGCGGCCACCGAGGAGGTCGTGCGAGGAACTCGGGCGCCATGGGTGCTGCACATTGCAACGCATGGCCTGTTTCTACAGGACGAGGATGTGCCGATGCCAGACCAGGCAGCTACGGTTAGGCGAGAAAGTTCACCGCAGACTTCTCGTCGCCTCGAACCCCTGGCGTCACCTCAGGCAGTGGCAACAGAACCATTGGTGTTGCCGGGGGGGACGGGACTTCTTAGCCGCTCTGCACTCGTGCTAGCGGGTGCGGTGCGCGGTCAGCAGGCCCTCAGCTCGGCCCACGATGGGCTACTTACGGCAGAGGAAGCGCGAAGCCTCGATCTCGATGGTACGCAGCTCGTTGTGCTGTCCTCCTGTGAGTCCGGCAAAGGGGCTCTCAGCGTGGGCCAGGGCGTATACGGCTTGCGACGGGCTTTCCTGGTTGCGGGAGCGGAGACGTTGATTACAAGCCTGTGGCAGGTGGATGATGCGGCGACAGGGGAGCTCATGACCATGTACTACCGCAACCTGCTCGGGCTGAAGCGCCCCGGCGACAGGCTGGGTTCGATGATTTCTGCCATGGAGCAGATGCGACGCAACGCTGGTCGAGCTCATCCGTACTACTGGGCTCCGTTCTTGGTCGTTGGTCAGGATGGCCCGCTGCGAGCGCGACCCGGAAACGATCCAACGCCCGCCAGGTAAGCACTGAACCGCAAGACCCGGACCAAGACGCATCTGGTGCTCCGCGAACAAAGCCCTTTTCGCGAAGTAGACCTGCTCTTTCGTCATCATTCGCAGGCCTGTCTCATCTGACATGTGCCGTCTTCGCTGCTGCGTACCACACGAGCGGTCACTACTCTTTGGCATGGCGTTTGCGACCCAACCTGCTGTGCTGCAACGACGGCAGCTTCAGTCAGGAGAGCTTCCCACCATGCGCTTGATTCGACAGTTTTTGCTGCGACTTACAATCCAGAAGCGGGCCCCGCTGCTTGACTCGGAGCCCCATCCACCAGGACCGGACAAGGCGCACGCTCTTCACGTTGCCAGCGATTGTGCTGAGGCGACAGAGGAAGCATCGCATGCCACGATGCTGAGTCCTGAGGAGGACACGGCGCACCATCACGTCTTCTGCCCCGGCGAACTTGTGGGCTAATCGATTCGGCTGTTTTGGCCGGTCAAATCGACCAGCCGATCTGCGGGTTGGGACAGCGGACGGTGGCCTGCCCCCAATCGGAATCCACATGATTTGCGGCGGTGTTCCACAGGGGCGCACCACGACTGGCGCTGATCGCTCTAGCCGCCATCGAACATCAGGTCTTTTTGCCAGCTGTTGACACGGCACTGCGGGGCCCATGAACGCAGATGCCGCACGAGCAGAGTGACGACCAGCGAGCCGACCAGAACGAGCTGCTCGCGCAAGCGTCCCTGGATGGTTCCTGTGACACCAGGCAGGACTTCCCACTGCGAGCGAGGCCCGGCGTCCGTTCGGGATGGGAGAGACCCCAAAAACAGGTTCACGCTTCGTAGCTGAAGTGAGGTTGTCGACATGGTGTCCTCCTTTCGTGAGTTCGTTCCTTCTCAATGCAGGAGGAATGCCAGCCATGCAAACGTCGACTTCCGGCGGAGAACGTTGAACGCACGTGCGCTTCGGCTGATTTGGCTGGCCGTTATGGCGCGTGAAATCACGCACCCCAGGGATGAGCACTCGGTGTTCTGCGCTCAGAGGAGAGGCAAGGTCTGGATGCATCTTGGCCCGGGATTTGCGATTCAGCTCTGCGAAGGAACGGCGGCACGCGGTGCACAGACCAAGGCCCGAAGAATCCCGAGTGATTGTCCTTCGCTACCGGGACGCCGTGATGATCGAGCACAGCCTGTGCGCCGTGTGCGATGATGACAGAGTCTCAAACGGGGGCGACCGATGCGGACACGGACGGAGAGGGCTCTGAAGCAGCTTGCCTTGGTGGTGTTGATAATCGGTCTCGGACCGTCTGGGGCGTGGGCGCAGGACACGCTTAAGCAGGACGCTGCGTTGTGCGTCAAGGCTCAGGACACTGCGTTCTGTCCAATTGGGCTGCCCGATAACAATCAGCGAGGGGAAGCATGAAGATGCAGCACCGCCCATGCAGTCGCTCGGGTCTGCACGTCGCCTTGTGGGTCTGGGCTCTGTGCACGGCGTGCGGCGCAAGGCAGAATCCGTTACCTGTCTTGAGCCCACCAGCGCTGTTGTCTCAAAAATCTGCGCCGATGCGATCTGAACCGGTGGATGACGGGGAGATGCTGCGGTGGGATCGTGCCAACACACAGCGCTCCTTGACGATATCGGATGACGGACTGACCTTGTCCTGGAAGGAACCGTCCAAGGCGATGTGGCTGAGCGCTCAGACCACAGGTCGGCTCAATGGCATTTGTTCTTGGGAGTTTGACATCGAGTCGATCGCCCAAAGGCAAATAGGGGTTGGAGCCATGTTGGATCCCCCAAACTGGGGCTTCTATGGATATCTTGGGGCTGGGCACAATGCGTGGGCCTACGATGCACATGATGGGGCCATCGTCACCGAGACCGATGACCTCCATAAGGGCCTTCCAACGCTCGAGGAGCGGGGTACAGTGGCGGTCTCGGTCGATCTGGTCGATACGATGACGCTGACCTTCACGGTAAACGGTGTAAAAACGCCTGCCATCCCGATCCCGCCCGGCTCAACGGTGATTCCTGCGGCGACCTTGCTAAAACGCGGGCAGGTGGTCACGATTCGCAACGTCAAAGCCTGCAAGAATCAGATCTCGTCCACTCTCAAATCTGACTTAGACCGGTGCCACGAGGCGGAAACAAAGGAGCAGTGTCAAGCTGCGCTGCCGACTTGTGAGCGGGCGCTTGCGAACCTGGCAAACAGGCCTGCGAATCCCGGGCTTGATGAAAGCAATGTCCGTGTTCTGAAGGACACGGTCTGGTGCGATGAAACGCTCAGTCACTATGCGCAAGCCGAGGGTCATGGCCGAGCCGCTCTGGCGCATGCTCAGAGAAATAGGGGGGCCGAGAGTCCTGAGGTCGCAGCCATCCTCAGTATCTTGGCCGGGGTGCTCTCGCATCAGGGGAGAAGCCAGGAGGCAGAGACGCTGTATCGGCAGGCGCTCGCGATGAGGCAGAAGTTGCTCGGTTCTGAGCACCCAGATGTCGCTGAGAGCCTCAATGATCTGGGGGCGGTGCTCAGAGGGCAGGGAAAGCTGGATCCCGCGGAGACGCTGTTGCGGTCGGCACTCTCGATCAGGAAAAAGCTGCTGGGACCCGAGCACGAACGTGTCGCAGCAGCGCTTAACAACCTGTCCAATCTACTCGAAGACCAGGGAAAGTCCGCAGCCGCAGAGATACTGCTTCGAGAAGCGCTGGCGATAAGCCAAAAGCGACTCGGGGATGAGGATCCGACCGTCGCTACCATTCTCAATAACTTGGCCAATGTACTCGATAGCCAGGGAAAATACGAGGCGGCGGAAATGCTATATCGGCAGGCGCTCGCGATACGGCAAAGGCGGCGGGGACCAGAGCACCGCGAAGTCGCGCAAAGCCTCATGAACCTGTCCGGTGTGCTCACAAAACAAGGAAACTACGAAGCCGCAGAGCCGCTGATTCGGCAAGGGATGATGATGATGATGAAGCTGCTCGGGGCCGAGCACCGGGATGTCGCCCTCGGGCTCCACAACCTGGCCGTTGTGCAATATCATCAAGGAAAATACGAGGCAGCGGAATCGCTTCACAGGCTGGCACTCGCGATCCGGCAAAAGGTGCTTGGGGCTGAGCACCCAGCGGTCGCCAACAACCTTCGAAACCTGGCCGCTACGCTCGATGCCCAAGGAAAGCACGAGGCGGCGGAGAAGTTGATCCGGCAGGCGCTTGCGATGCAGCAAAAACTGCTCGGGATCGAGCACCCAGAGGTTGCCGGAAGCCAAAACAGCTTGGCCGTTGTGCTCTATAAACAAGGAAAGTACGAGGCGGCAGCGATATCTGGGCGGCAAGCGCTTGCAATGCAGCAAAAACTGCTCGGGACCGAGCATCCAGAGGTCGCGCAAAGCCTCACCAACCTGGCCGATGTGTTCATCCATCGACAAGACCTTCCGTCAGCGTTGCCACTGCTCAGGCAAGCCGCGCAGATCGAAGAAACGCAGCGGCGTGCGATCTCCAGCGAGACGAGGATGAGGTCAGTCTTGGACCAAACGCTATGGCTTCACGGACGACTGTACGGATTGCTGCATGAACACCCAAAAGACGAAACGTTGCAACATCTGGTTCTGACCACCGCGCTGCTTCGTAAGGGACGGGCAGCTGAAGCGGGGGCGGCGGCCAATCGGTTGCTGCACCAAGCCAGCGCCGATCCGCAACAGAAGGAGCAGTTTGAAAAGTGGCAGCAAGTGCGGCAGCAGCGGGAAACCTTGCTGTTCGGTGGACTTGGGAAGCTGTCGCCCAGCGACTATCAACAGCGGTTGAAAGAACTGGGTCAGCGGGCCGATGACATGGAAAGTCAACTTGCCGCGTCACTTCCGGAGCTGCGCAAGCTGCAACCTCCGAAGTTTGATGACATTCTTCCTGCAGTGGCGGCGCGCTTGCCCAAAGACGGCGCGCTGGTCGAGGTGCTTTGGGTCGAACCAGTCAACTTCAAAGCCAAGGGAACAGAGAACCGCTGGCTGACGCCGCACTACCTGGCGCTTGTAATGACGGCGGATCAGCACATCGAAGTCAAGGATCTCGGCGAAGCGGCGATTGTCGACAACCAAGTGGAGACACTCCTTACTGCCCTACGGAGTCCGTCCTCCGATCCGAAGGACAAAGCCAAGGCGCTGTATGACCAGATTCTGAAGCCACTGCTCTCACCGTCGATGAAACATGTGTACCTATCCCTTGACGGAGCGCTAAACCTGGTGCCGTTTGATGCGCTGCACGATGGGACTGACTATCTGCTGGGCCGAAGGACGTTTCACTACTTGACGAGTGGCCGGGATCTTTTGCGAACGGATGCTGCGGAAGCGAAACAACCAGCATTGCTGATTGCAGATCCGGACTTTGGTCAGACCGGACAGAGTCAAGGGAATGCGGGAACAGAGACGTTCTATCAGCGTCTGTCCGGACTGAATCGACTGGCCGGAGCACAACAGGAGGCCAAGCGGATCGGCGGACTGCTGCATGTCGCTCCGATTGTCGGCAGTGCAGCGAAGGAGTCTGTCGTGCGGACTGCGCGGTCGCCCTGGCTCGTCCACATCGCTTCGCATGGACTGTTCCTAAAAGGACGGGACTTGCCACGCGCCGGGGGACGAGGCGGTGCGCTTCTTGGGAATCCGTTCTTGGAACGGAAGCTGGTGCCGCTGACCGAAGCAGGAACGGAGCCGCTAGGAATGGGCGGGGGCAGTGATTCCCTAAGCCGCTCTGCATTGGTACTTGCCGACGCAGCGAAAAGCGAAGGAGCCGCGTCAGCAGCGGAAGATGGACTCCTGACCGCAGAGGAAGCGCGAAGTCTGGATCTGCATGGAACGCAGCTCGTGGTGTTGTCTGCTTGCGACACCGGACAGGGCGAGCTATCTATCGGACAAGGCGTCTACGGACTGCGCCGATCATTTCTGGTCGCTGGTGCCGAGACGCTGGTGACCAGTCTGTGGCAAGTGAGCGACGCCGCGACAGGAAAGCTGATGACGCTGTACTACCAAAAGCTGCTGAAGGAAAAGAAGGGGCGGCTTGCAGCGATGCAAGAGGCGATGAAGCAGATGCGCACCCAGTACAAACATCCGTACTACTGGGCTCCGTTTCTGGTGATTGGGAGTGATGGTCTGCTGAGGCCGCCTGGCAGCACGCGGTCTTCGTCCAACTCTCCGGAGATCCCTTGATCCGCCTTGAACTCCCAGATGGAGGCCTGGAGTATGCGCTGCCGAACAAGCTGGGTCGCCCCGCGGAGTCGCCCATATAGCTCGTAGCGAATCGGGCGGCACATCCCATCCCGAGCCCACTAGACGCTGGAGGAGATGGCGACTATTTTGGGTGCCTGTCACGAAGGCGTCCAGACCTGTTAGTGCTCTGGAAGCTCGGGGTGTACGCCTCAATCGAAAAGGCAAGGACATGAAGAGCCGTATGAGCCGAGGGGTTCAAGTACGGTGCTGTGAGAGCGTGCTTGCGGGAAATCGGGCTGCGGCTGGCGCAAGCGGGGACCTTCCCGAAGCGTGGTGGGCAGTGGTATCCGCAGACGGTGAAACTGATGATGGTGAGTTAATCGTCGCTACGCAGTGCGACCACGCTGACCAGCCAGGCGACGAGCAGACCAGCCACGAGAAGGGCCAAGGTGAGCCATACTCCTCCCTGACTTCGTAGAATCGCGCTTCACAGATCGGCGACTGTCTGGCGTAGAATGTTAGGTGCCGTCGGAGAGTTCGGCACGATCCAGGCGATAAATTATCGGACCATGCAGCCGAAACCGCTTTTGAACTTCTTATCTACCGGCGGTCACGAAGATCAACACAACCATTGTGGAAGGGAATAGGCACACCCCGCACACCCCACGACGGGCAACGACGCGACGCGATATGAGGAGTTGTGTCACGCTCGACTGCTTGGTACCATGTTTGATGGTCACAGTTGGGGGGGCACCATGACCACATTGTGTAGAAAAGCTAACCTGCGCTCGCATGGAGTGTTGCCTGTGGGAAGCGCGCTGGCATTGACTTTTGCGGCGCAGGGAGTCACCTGGGCGGACGTAGCCCGACAGATGGAGGCATCGCCCCTGCAAGCACCGGCACCGAATCCCTGGTCTCGCGGCTTGACGACGGCTGCGCTGAATACCTATCTGGATCGTGCCGATGTAAAGGTGGTCATTGTTCCTAGGGTGGTCATTCTTCCTGCTTTGGATGATGCCGAGCGCCGCCTTGTTGAACTGGCAGCGAAAGCAATCGAGGACGCGCTGGATGAGAGCGACAAGACAGTGAGTGTGACGCTCGCTGCTACGGTCGATTATGTGGACCCGGAGATCGCACGGACGGTGCCGCCGGTCGATGCGGATACGGTCTTCGTAGTTCGAGCACACGCGGAAGATCCCGCGAGTGTTGTGGTACAGGTGTTCGATCGACAGGGAACAGAGCTCAGCGCGTTCCGCTGCAAGCTCGGCGTGCCGATTCCTGAGCACGTCGGCCCATTTCCACGCCGCCAAGCGCCTACTAGTAGTCCGCCGCCCAAGTACTCAATTCGAACCGACACCAGCGACGAAAGGCGATTTTCAGTTCAGCTCAACGTTCAATCAAAATCATCAGCCTTTGTGCTGGAAAGATCGACTCGCACGAAGGTCGAAATGCGCAACATTCAAATTGGACTTGTAGATTTTGACGTCCCGGCCCGAGAGAGGGAGTGGGAGCCGATTTGCAAGGGTCCGTGCGATGTGAAAGTACCGCGCGAGGGACTCTACCGCATTACGGGCCGGGGCATCCGCGAATCGGCGGAATTCACGCTGGGGACTCTGCAGCATCAAGGTTCGATTTATGTAAGCACGGCATCGACGGCGCATCGACCGCTTGGGATCATTACGACAGTTTTGGGAGGGATCGCCTTCTTTGGCGGAGCAGGCACTTTAGGACTGGGCCTTCTGACGCAGAATGGCGAGCAACTGAGAGCAATGGGCGGAGGCATGATGGCGGGTGGTGCCGTCGTGGTGCTCGGGGGTCTTCTTTGGGCTCTTCTGCCGAAGACCCAAGTTTACTTAGATTCCTCCAGCGGCCGGCGGCTTACCCGCCGCAAGATTCACTCTCCCAATCTGCGCCTCTCAGAGGCGGGCTGGGTCTGGACGTTTTGAATTCGCACAGATCGGCGACTGTCTGACATAGAACATCCGCTGCCGTCGCTGAGTCCCGCAACAGCGTCGACAGAGGACATTCTGCACAGAACTCTCGCCGATCTGTGCGGCCAGGAACTTCTGGGTCCGCAAGGCAGCGGCGCTATCGCTCCATCTCTTCGACCCGAAGGTGAAGTGACCATCCGACCCAGTTCCGGTCATTCAGAGTGGGTTCTGTGCGCTGAGTGGTCGGGTGGAACGCGTGGGCACGATCAGCCTCATCAATAAAAACAGACACATCATCCTTTACTGACTACTGAGGTCCTTGAGCGTCTGTTCAAACAGGTGTGCTTCCTTCGTGAGCCCCAGCGCATGACAGTCGGAACCGATGCGACGCAGCCAAGCCACGGGGTCGATTCCGGTTAGCCAGCAGATCTTCGCCAGGCACTCAGGGCACAGATCAAGAGGTGTGCGGTCTACTTCGTCAAGGCTGTTCACGCCATTCATGTTGCAGGCGTGTTCCGTGCAGTGCTCCAGACCGAACATGTGACTGATCTCGTGCGAGGCGATCTTGGTGGTCCGCACAAGAGCCTGTCGGCGCACGACCTCTCCGAGCCGTGGATCGCCATAGCGCGCCAAGCTCCACACTCCTACGCGATGGAAGGTGGATGACTGTCCGAAGACAAAATTCCACTTCGGTTCGGGGAATAGATCCACCGCTGTTAGCGCAATGAAGACGGCAGCATCAGCGGGAAGCTTCGGTCGCAGCACTTGAAAGAGCACCGTTCCGGTGTGCATTTGCTGAATGCGATTTTGGCCCTGCCAACGGAACCCACTTGCTGGCACCACGCTTAACGGCAGACCAGCTCGCACCTGCACGGGCAAGTTGAAGTAGTGGCCAATGAACTCCGCTGTCCGGGTGACAATCTCTTGCTGCTGCTCGATGAATGGACCGAGGGGCTGGATGTAGATGGTGTGGCGTTCGGGAGTCGGTCGAATGGGATGGCTCTCAACATAGTCTTCAAAAAGTTGGCCCAGCTCGTCCTGTTCACTGAGCCAGTCCCCGGCCTGGGGCGGTGGCAGCGGCGCGCGAAGCGGCTTGAGCTGAGCGACCATTCGGTGGAGCTTTTCGAGCGTTTGCTTTGGCGGCTCTACGTAACGCTGCTCTGGCTGGGTTAGACCTTGATTGCTGCCGAGGTCTTGATGTGAATCGCTCGGCTCCACTTGCAGACCGATAGGATGGACTGGCCACCAATGGGACCACAGTGCGAGTGCGAGTACGAGACCAACACAGGATAGAAGGACGAAGGAACGTCGCCACAGAACCGAAAACTTTTGGCCCATCAGACGGTGCGGTGATGTCATCGGCGCCTTCCCCAGAGTCCCGAGAGTCCGCAGCTCGACGTTCAATTGTGGTGATCGCGCCAGCTCCAGTCCTGACAAGATCACGTATGATAGTACCATGCAAGACCAGGATCGTTGTCGACTGCGTGGACATGCCACCGCACTGCTGGGGGCCATTTCCGTTGCGCTCGTCCCATGTGGCTGCGGAAACAGTACCGGCCAAAGTTCGCGCATAGACCCTAGCTCACCGATCGATGGCTCAGTCACAGTTGAAACGGTAAAAATCGTACCCGCTGCGCGACCGCAACCACTCATTGTTCCTTCGACTCAGGCTGATCCGACAACAACCAAGCCGCCCCCGTTCGTAGCCGTCTCGTCCAGCACAGTGGAGCGTGGAGCAGCACCTCCTATCACGGCCAAGACAACGAAACCGGAACGAAAGTCAAAGCCGAAGCCGAGAAGGAAGACAAATCCCCAGACCGGAACTTCCCACGATGACCTTATCGAGGGGAGACCCTTTCTGGTTCAGGCCATCGCACGTACGGCGAGGATCGAACCGGGACTCGGTTGGACGGACGACATTGATCTGGGTGGGATACTGCCCAATGATCAACAGCGTGCCGACCTGATTCATCATTTCACCCGCTGGGCGCTTGCTGAACATGCGTCGATCGCTGCGTTTGCCAGATTCAGCCTTCAATTGCTCGCGCTCGGAGCTCCTTCTTCTCTCGTCTCGCTTGCCACGAGTGCCATGGAGGACGAAACTCGTCATGCGCGGCTCGGCTTTGGATTGGTGTGTGCGCTCTCTGGGCAGCACATCCGGCCAGGAGTGCTAACAATCGACGGAGCCATCACTTCACAAACCACACTTGCGGACGTACTCCGGTTGACCGTGCGGGAGGGAATCCTTGGCGAAACGCTGGCAGCTCTGGAAGCTCGTCGCGCAGCAGATGTCGTGGAATCCCCTTGGCTCAAGGAGCAGCTTGTCCGTGTTGCCGATGACGAGTCCAGACATGCTGCTCTCGCCTTCCGTTTCGCACAGTGGGCGCTCGATCAGGACCGGACGCTGATTCAGGTCGTCGAGTCGGAGGTAGAAGCATGGCAGCCTCGCTGCGCCAGAGTGAGGGGAGGACTGGAGAGTTGGGGAGTTAGCGATTCCGAGGCACGCCAGAGCATGTACCAAGCCGGCCTGGAGATGGTGATCCGACCGCTCGTCCAACAGCTGTCCGTGGGTTCTGCCAGCGTCCTCATGCAAGCGGGTGTAAGCGGGGCTGTGTGAGCACCACCCAAACAGAGCTACGGTCTCGGGCATCCTCCCCATGCGACCCAACGCATACCGTGTCGCAGGCGCTGGCGAGGCCCCTGGCCAAATCGAACGACTCCTTCTACAATGTGGTGCTGGCTCCCACCGGCTTCCTGTGTGTGAACGGAGGGACAAGCGGAGAGGACCATCATGCCTGGGTTATGTCGCCCGGGTTTCGCAGGGGCAGTTCAAGTGTTGAGGCACACCAAGAGAGGAACTCGGGCCTCTTTCCGAGACGGACAGTTTTCTTAACATCATGTTGGGAGTACGTATGCAACGACCAATTTGGGTAAAGGCGATCCTCGTCGGAGTGAAGTCTCGCAACATGGCGATGGCCGGAGTCTGGTTCGCAGCGCTCTTGGCGCTGTTCGTACCGCTTCACTTCGCCGTGCTCATGCTGGCACTTTCTCTGTGGGCCTGGCTTGCAACACGATGGGTCGACCGGCATCAGAGCTGGCCTGAGAGTTTGGGAGTCGGCCACAGGATAAGTAACGTCATCACGATCGGAATCATGACCACAGTCCTTACTGTAGCACTGATCAAGCCGTCCGTGATCCACGTCTACAGGATTCCCCAAGGGGGAATGTTCCCGACATTCCGAGAGGGAGCTAGGTTCATCGCCAAGAAGAACCCGTACCATGCAGTCACGGACATTCAGCGCGGTGACATCATCGTTTTTCAGGTGGAGAAGCCCGAGGGTATCTATGACTTCGTGTGGCGTGTCGTGGGGTTGCCTGGCGACAAGATCGCGATTTTGGGGGAGGATGTGATGGTAAACGGACAGACACTGAAGCATGAGTGGGTCCGCCAAGAAGGGAGTCTGGTGATCCTGTCCGAGGTGAATGGGGCTTCGACCTATCAGGTTGCCTACGACCGGTCAGCCCCCTTGGACCAGCGCAAGGATCTGATCGTCACCGTGCCACCGGAACACGTTTTCACGATGGGAGACAATCGCTTCAACGCCTACGACAGCCGCTTCACAGGCAGCATTCCCTTCAGCACAATCATTGGCAAGCGTCTATTTCAGTAGCGCACCAACGTCGGCGCAAGGGCCACTTATTTCGTCGTTGAGTTTCAGGATCGACTCCCCTTTGCATCCACACGAAGATCGGGCAGGTGTCGCACGCGCCGCGCTGCGGAAAACAATCATGTCGCCGAGCACCACTCCACTACTCCATGTTCTGTGTTGTGCTCCCCACCGCTGCATCCATCTCCTGCTGCAGCCTTTGATTGCGCTGGGCAGCGCGCACTGCCTCGCTCGCGGGAAGGACATCACAGAGTCCACTCCCAGACCAGTCCGATGGGCTGTATCGTTGGTTCAGTCCACAGATCACATGAAAGATCTGCTTCTGGCCACATGCCTCCGTTCCAATGCTCGCGATTTCGCCTGTGTCCACACTGAAGCTATCACCATCATTGGAGAGACGGACGGTTGCAGGTCGAGTCGTCAGGATCTGAGTCACGACAGTCGCAGGAGTGCAAGAGGCCAGGAACGACGCCTGTCGCTTGGCCGCATTGAGATACTGATCTTCAAGGACCCGGAGTGCTCTCCGCTTGTCCATTGGTACAACGTCCACGGATGTGTAGTGAGTAGAGACGCAACCTATACATGTGCAGAGTACGAGACCCAGAACTCGATGATGAGCCATACGCACACTCCCAGTTTGGCATAGAATGTTTGTTGACGCCTCTGCTCCGTGGTTGGGCTCGGAAGAGGACTGTGTCTGATCCGGCGTACGTCGCTGAATGGCTAAGCGGTTGGTTGATGTGCAGTATCAGCGGATCAGGATAGGAATGCCCCTGAATTTGACTGTCCCAGTAACATCCTCCGGCAGCCGTGGAAATCGAATGCTCCGGATGACTCTTGTCAGGCATTGGTCCGAAGGACCACCGGGGCCCGATGTGCTCACGACATCTCCGTTCTCATCGATCTCGATATTTACTTGTACGACCCCGGATGCGCCATCCTCCTTGCACGGTGAAAACTCGGTAGTTCTCAGTTTGGCCATCACCAGACGCTGAAACTCGGACATCGAAACTGTTTGCGTCTTGCTGAAAGTGGTTGCTCCCGGTGTTGTCGATGAAGCTTGGAGACCGCCACTTGCTGAGCCTCGGCCCATGCCGCTTGAGACTGTCCCCGGATTCTTGCCCTCCAGGAGTCCAGTTGCCTCCGCGTTCAGTCCGCTCGCCCCATTTGCTTGAAGTGGCACAGTCTTGGCTGGCTCACTACCCGAATGGACTACGGAGGATGGGGACTGAGTCTCTGCCGGAGCCTTGCCGTCGTTCGATTGTTCTGCGAAGCGCTCTGGCTGCGCGCCTTGTGACGAAGCAAAGGACTTGTCTTGCCCCAGCCGAAATCTGACAGGGCTTTGTCCGTGTTAAGGACACGGTCAGGAGTCCCTCGTGAGCAAAGACAAGAGTAAGCGTACGCGACAGTATCGAGCTCCCTCCCAGAAAGCGGAGCTGCTGCGCAAGCACCACGTTGACAAGGTTCCCATCAGCGACTTGTGCGATCAGAACGAGCTGCAACCCAGCGTCTTTTATCAGTGGCAGCGGCGACTGTGGGACCATGCATCGATGGTGTTCACCGAGGTCAGGACATCTTCTCGTGAGCAGGAACTGGAGGCCGAGAACGCCGCGCTGCGTGCCAAGCTGGCCAAGAAAGAGCACGTCATCGCCGAGCTATCCGAGGAGCTCATCGACGCAAAAAAATCGCTTGGGGCCCCCTGAATCGGCGCTGGGTGCCCCACGATCTTCGGGATGTCGTCGTCGATTTCCTGGGCTCTGTTCACCAGCGCACCGACCTGCCGCTGTCCCGTCTCATCGGCTGGCTGGGTATCTCCCGTCCCAAGTTCTATGACTGGCAGGCGCGCTACGGCAAAGTCAACGAGCACAACGCGCTGATTCCTCGCGACCACTGGCTTCTTCCCGAGGAGAAACAGGCGATTCTGGACTATCATGCCCGCTTTCCGCTGGAGGGCTATCGGCGCTTGACTTTCATGATGCTCGACCAGGACATCGTCGCCTGCAGTCCGGCCTCCGTCTATCGCGTGTTGTCGTCGGCGGGCCTTTTGGATCGGTGGAACAAGAAACCGAGCAAAAAGGGCTCCGGATTTGTGCAGCCTCTGCGTCCGCACGAGCACTGGCACATCGACATTTCGTACCTGAATCTGGGCGGCACCTTCTACTATCTGTGCTCCATTCTCGACGGAGCCAGCCGCGTCATCGTTCACTTCGAAGTCCGAGAGCGGATGACCGAGCTCGATGTCGAGTGTATCTTGCAGCGCGCGCGGGAGAAGTACCCACAGGCTCGTCCGCGAATCATCAGCGACAACGGTCCGCAGTTCATCGCGGGGGAGTTCAAGAACTTCATCCGGCTCTGCGGCATGACCCACGTGCGAACCTCTCCCTACTATCCGCAGTCCAACGGAAAGCTGGAGCGCTGGCACAAAAGCGTCAAGTCCGAGGCGATTCGACCTGCCAGTCCGACCACCCTCGAGGAGGCAGTCCGGATTCTCGATACGTACGTCCAGCACTACAATTCCGTGCGTCTGCACAGCTCCTTGGACTACATTGCGCCCCTGGATTTCATGAACGGTCTGTCCTCGCAAATCTGGGCCGAGCGCGATCGTCGTCTGCACGACGCACGCCAGCTTCGTGCCCAGCGCCGCACCCAGCTGCCCAGCGTCTCTGCGGCTCCCCTGTCACCCCCCATGGAGGTAGCCTGTGCTTGAGCTGGCTTCTCCATATTGTCTAACCCGCCCTGTTAGATTCACGCTGGACCAGGACAGTGCAGCGCATCAAACGGAACCAAGTTCAGTGATCCGTCGAGTGACAAATACACATGCTTCATCGACGGTGAAAGCACCGGCTTCAGAATCTGATCATACAGCGTCTTGGCTTTGTCTTTCGGGTCAGATGACGGACTCCGCAGGGCAGAAAGGAGTGCCTGCACTTGGTTGTCGACAATCGACACCTCGCCAAGATCCTTGACTTCGATGTGCTGATCCGCCGTCATCACCAGCGCCAAGTAGTGCGGCGTCAGCAAGTGGTTCTCTGTTCCCTTGGCTTTGAAGTTGAATGGTGCAACCCAAAGCACTTCGATGAGCGCGCCGTCTTTGGGCAAGCGCGCAGCCACTGCAGGAAGAATGTCATCAAACTTCGGAGGTTGCAGCTGGCGCAGCTCTGGAAGTGACGCAGCAAGCTGGCTTTCCATGTCATCGGCCCGCTGACCCAGTTCTTTCAACCGCTGTTGATAGTCGCTGGGCGACAGGTTCCCAAGTCCACCGAACAGCAGGGTTTCTTTCTGCTGACGCACTTGCTGCCACTTTTCAAACTGTTCCTTCAGTTGCGGATTGTTGCTAGAATGGTGAAGCAGTCGATTGGCAAGCGTCCCTGCTTCCCCTGCTCGTCCTTTGCGAAGTAGCGCCACGCTCATGAGCAACCCAGGTAGGGCTTGGTGGCTTGGAAGATGGAGCAGCAAGGAAAGCAAGATTGCCTGTTCTCTGACGCTTCGGTCTAAGGCCGTCCGCATGCCTATCTCGCTTGAGATCTCTCGGCGCTGTAGTTCCTCTATCCGTAGCGTTTGTTCGAAGAGTGGCATGGCATCGCGAAGCCGACCGCGCCGAGCGAGCAAAGCGGCCAGGTTGAAAAGGACTTTCGCGACATGCGGATGCTCGGCACCCAGCAGCTTTTGCATCATCGCGTGCGTTTGCCGAAGTAGTATCTCTGCCGCCTCATACTTTTCTTGGCAAGAGAGCATCCCGGCGATGTTATTGAGGCTGTTCGCGACATCTGGGTGCTCGGCTCCCAGCAGCTTTTGTCTCGTCTTCAGCGCCTGCCGAAACAGTGTCTCCGCCGCCTCGAACTTTCCCTGGCCAGCGAGCACACCGGCCAGGTTGTTAAGGCTGTTCGCGACATCTGGGTGCTCGGCACCCAGCAGCTTTTGTTTCATCGCCAGCGCCTGCCGAAACAGCGTCTCCGCCGCCCCGTACTTTCCCTGTCCATCGAGCGAGCTGGCCAGGAAATCAAGGCTGTTCGCGACATCCGGGTGCTCGGCACCCAGCAGCTTTTGCATCATCGCCAGTGACTTCCGATTCAGACTCTCCGCCGCCTCGAACTTTCCCTGGTCAGCGAGTACCAGGGCCAGGTTATTGAGGCTGTGGGCGACATCCGGGTGCTCGGCACCTTGCAGCTTCTGTCTCATCGCCAGTGCCTGCCGATGCAGTGTCTCTGCGGCCTCGAACTTTCCCTGTCTTTCGAGCAGTACGGCCAGATGATTGAGCTTGCTAGCGACATCTGGGTGCTCGGCACCCAGCAGCTTTTGACTCATTGCCAGCGCCTGCCGAAACAGAGGCTCTGCGGCTTCGTACTTTCCCTGACGATAGAGCACAGCGGCCAGGTTGTTGAGGCTATGGGCGACATCTGGGTTCTCGACTCCCAGCCACTTTTGTCTCATCGCGAGCGCCTGCCGAAACAGAGGCTCTGCGGCCTCGAACTTTCCCTGTTGATAGAGCACCTCAGCCAGGTTGCTGAGGCTTGCAGCGACATCCGGGTGCTCGACTCCCAGCAACCTCTGCTTCATCGCAAGCGCTTGCCGGTGCAGTGTTTCAGCAGCCTCGTACTTGCCCTGGCGATCGAGCACAATGGCCAGGTTGAAGAGGCTTTGAGCGACATCCAGGTGCTCGGCTCCCAGCAACTTCTGCCGCATCGCGAGCGCCTGCCGATACAGAGTCTCTGCAGCTTCGTACTTTCCCTGCTGAGAGAGCACCCCGGCCAGGTTGCTGAGACTTTGAGCGACATCCAGGTGCTCGACTCCCAGCAACTTCTGCTTCATCGCGAGCGCCTGCCGATACAGAGTCTCTGCTGCTTCGTACTTTCTCTGCTGAGACAGCACCCTGGCCAAGTTGTCGAGGATTGTCGCGACATCGGGATGCCCGACTCCCAGCAGCTTTTGCGTCATCGCGAGCGCTTGCCGATACATGGTCTCCGCAGCGTCATACTTTCCATGGCTGTGGAGCATGAAGGCCAGGTTGTTGAGGCTGGTCGCGACGTCCGGGTGCTCAGGACCATAGATCCGTATCGCAAGCTCCAGCGAGGTACGAGCGCGACTCTCCGCAATCGAGGGCTGACCGAGTTCGTGTGCGCAGACCGAAGAGATGTTCAGAACAATAAAGCGAGCCTTGTCAACCGTGGCATCAGCCGGGGCGGCTTCCAGAGCCGCCAGCAGTCTCTCGCAAGCTGGCTGCCTGGTTGGACAGGAGGCATGGTCTTGATCCTTAAAACACGCAACTGCGTCTTGCTCGCGAAGATACTGCGCCCAGGCCACAGATGGAATTCCCAGCGTGATCAGCACCACCATTAAGGCAAGCTGCTTCAGACCCCTCGCAGTCCGTGTCCGCATCGGTCGCCCCCGTTTGAGACTCTGTCATCATCGCACACGGCGCACATGCTGTGCTCGATCATCGTGGCGTTCCGGTAGCGAAGGACAATCACTCAGGATTTTTCGGTCCTCCGACCGGTTGCTTCGCTCTGCCGTTCCATTCTGAATCGCAAGTCACGTGCCAAGACGCATCGAATGGTCTGTTGGCATTGCGATGCGTCGAGGAGCGCTTGTGATCCCCGTTGCGAGCACAGAGCCAGAAACAGCGAACCAACCCATGGACCGCGCAACTACTGCCGGCCGTTTTGGCCGAACTGGGGCATGCGCGGCATCATCGGAGTGGAGGAATGACTCCTGCACGGACAGCGCAGCACCACAGGTCGTCCTTGGTTGGTGAGTCCTTCCAGTTCCTCCTCTATGCCGGTCTGTTTCACGGCAGACCGGCACGGACTGACGACATCGTTGACTTGGGTGCGGCCGTAAACGATCCTAAGTAGGAGTCGTATGGGGTCTCGGTCCTTGGGCGGAGGTAGTTAGCTTGGCTCAATTCATGCAATGGGGGTGGAGTCGCTGGACCGCGAACATCCGGTCTCAGTCTGGGATTTGACCGACGACACCAAGGGGGAGACGATGGAGGGACAGGCGACCGATTCCGAACGTCAGAATGAGTCGCTGAAAAACGCAGCGAGACCGCAACCTGCGGATGCGATGGGTCGGAATGCAGCGAGCAACGCAGATCTTCCGAGCCGATTTTACGCCGTGAGCCTCTCCAAGATCCTCATCCTCGGCATCTGCTCGCTTGGCCTCTATGGACTTTACTGGATGTATCGTCAATGGCGGGCCTACCAAGAGAGTCTCGAACTCGACCAAGCGGCGCAGATCAGTCCCACAGGACGAGCGCTCTTTGCGATCTTCTTTATTCATGAGCTGTTTCGAAAAATCCGAATGGAAACCCATGCGGTTTCACATCCAGGAACGCTCCCGCACATCGAGGGGGCGAGTTCTTTCATGGCAACGCTCTGGATTGTCCTTTCAATTCTTGTACGCGTGATAGGTGAATCAGACCGACTTCCTTTTGGTGCCAGTCACAGTGCGTCATCGGTCGGCTCAGGTGGGCTCTCTGCGCTCCTTCTCATGAGCGTGCTTCCCCTCCTTCCAATACTCTCCGCACAGAAGGAGATCAATCGCACTCATCTGTGCATCCGGCCCACCAATCAGATCGAGCGACGCTACTCAGCAATCGGCGGGCTAACGATCATCGTGGGAACGCTCTTTCTTGGAGCCACTTCGATTCTCAGCGCTCCAGCAGTGCAGCGCCATCTCTATCTGAGGAACTCCATCAATGCTTGCATGGACGCCCTCATCAAGAAAGGCGCTTTGGCAGACGCAGCCTCTGGTCTGTGTGCCTGTATCTACGCCGAAATGGTGAAGGACAAAGATCCAGCGACACTCGAGGCGCTGAGCCATCGACAAGAGAAGTGGAAGCCACTCCAGTTGGCGGCCGTATCAGCGTGCCAGCAAAAATACACGGGACCGGAATGGCGCCCCCGCATCCCGAAGCCGAATGTTCCTGTGCTGCGGCGTGACTACCAACTGGTGGGGCCATCTAGCCCCGAATCAGCAAATCCAAAGGAGGTGGAGGCCGAGCGACTCAAATTCAGTGGAAGGCTCGAAGAGGCGGAGTCCTTGTTCCGCCAACTCCTGTCGGAACACCCTGATCGGGCCGACGTAGCCTATCAACTCGCGTGTACATCTAGCTCGCAGCAGAAGTACGAAGCAGCCCTGCAGATGCTCGGGCAAGCAGTTCACCTTGGCTTTGCGGAGTATCCGGTTGCACGTTTTGACGATGAACTCACCCCGCTGACTCAGTCGCCACGGTTCATGAAAATGCTCGCTGAGATCCGAGACCGCTACGCGGCGGGTATGCCGCCGGTCGGGACACCTGTCGTCTTCCTCCCTCTGCCAACTCGTGATGCTCAGCAGCGTCCACTCATCCTTTTGCTACACGGCTTTGGCGATACCCATGAGAGCTACTTTGAGCAAGCCGAACAGTGGGCAGGACTGGGATTCGTTGCTGTCGCAGTTCCTGGTTCCCTTCCGCTCCGCAAGAATGCTTTCATCTGGTCCCAAGATGATATCGAAACCACCCACGCTCAGCTCCAGGCCATTGTGAACTCGCCGATTGTTGCTCGCGAAATCGATCCCAAACGAGTATTCCTCCTGGGCTTTTCTCAGGGAGCGCTGCATGCCCTTCAAGTAGCAGCGAAATACTCGTCGAAGTACGCTGGTGTCATTAGTCTGTCGCCTGGGGGAATGCCATGGCTGTTTGGGGAAGAGCCATCAAGCATCGCCAAAGGCGCACAGCTCCGCGCTGTCCTTGTCAGTGGAGTCGGCGAGCTGAAAGCGCAGCAAGAGCTGATTCCGCACCTGAACCAGCTGATGCAGTCCGCAGGATGGTCGACCCTGGTCCTTAGCCATGACGGAGCACATCACTTTCCGACGGATTGGGTGGAACACGTCCCGAGGCTGGCTGCATTCCTGCTAGGCCGCGATTCTACGGAGATACAACCAAGGACGTCCATCCCCAAACTCACAGAAACACCATCACTTGACAGCCGACCGACGAAGAAGTAGGCGACTGGATGTGACCAGAATGGCGCCAGGGAGAAACGATCGCGGTCTTATGTACTGCTGTCCACCGAGGCGTTGGGATTTGCTGCTCTGCCGGTTTGGGACGGCTCATCCTGTACATCGGTGTCAAGAATGGACCGGGCACGCTTAGAGTGCTCTTCACTCACCAACAGATGCAGCTCATAGGCCGGGCCAAAAAAGCGCCACAGGCTGCGCTGATGTAGGTTGCGCACGCAGCACGCAATTCCCTTTTCGCGAAGCTGCTCGCACGCCATCGCAGCAGAATGGACGTTCGGGAATATCCCTAGCGATACAACCTGCGCTTGCTGGAGTCGCAGCGAAGCTTCCGCACGGAGATCGATCGCCAGCGCCACCAACATCGCGATTCCCACCGGGTTTGACATGTCGAGGGATAGCCAGTGCTGTCCCACAACCGGCACAGTAGCCATCACAAGGAGATAGAATACCGAAGCAAGCCCGGCACGCCGCCGAATCACTGCGTCCGGTTGCCAGGACCTTTCGGGTCTACTGAAGCCCCATGCGCACGTGACTCCCAACGCGAGCAAAATCAGATAGTACGCGGCCAGATACAGTGGGTTATCTCGCGTCCAACGCTGTGTCGCGAACTCGGCTGAATGACCGAGCTCTGAAAGCAGGATCGGCATCACGAGCATCGCAAGAGAACTCGCTCCGCTGAGTGGATACAGGCTGGTAATGGGCAGATGGAGCGTGCTCGACGCTGATCCGTCGATTCTGCGGAGCGGCGTTCGGAGCACGAGGAAGGTCGCAGCGGCGCTGCATGCGATAAGAAGAGACTCTTGCAGGAACGTGGCCGGAGAGAGCAGATCTCCAGGGGATGCAACAAACCAAGAGCGAAAATGAGTCCCTAGTTCCATGATCACATCTAGCGCCATCAGCCAGGCGACGCCGCTGCCGAGGCCAAAGCGGTCGATGAGTCCAGCAATGACCCACAGCACGGCGATCCCACCACCGAGCGTCAGCGAAGCTAGCAAGACCCATTCAGCGCTATCAGGAGATGTGACAAGTTGCAGCTGCGGATTGCTCTGGCCTGCACTCTGCAAATAGCGACACATAAAATAGCCCTGGACGACGGCAAAAAGAAACGAAATTCCAAGTGAGATGATCCGGAGTCGTGATCGTCCCTTCGTATCAAAACGCTGTCTCCGCCAACTAGGCACAAGAACCGCTGCCAGCTCGACCACCAAAAATCCAGTCATGAGCGGACGCAGGCCCAGCGCAACGATGCTGAGGGCACGCACGTCCATATTGGCTGAGCCCATCGCCTGCTTGGTGAGCTGTCCTACACGCTCGGCATCCAGACCGGGAAGGAGCACGTAGCCCGCAGCGTAGACCACGACAAGCAGGAGAACGGTCGTCAGAAGACGAGTCACAACGCCAGAAACAGGGCTAGCTGACTGTGTGGGCATGACAAAAGTATCGCCCGGAGAATGCGCTGATAACGAGAAATCTATTCGGACCCGAGCGCAGCCACGCAGGGAGAGGACTTGCATGGACTGTTCCGTGGTGCGTGAATCAATGTGCAGTCACAGCGCGCTTCCCCGCTTTATTCGATGATGTAGGAACAGAGACTGGCTCCGCGGGGCTGGAAGGTTCCGGGGTAGCGAATTCCGCTTCCGAAAAGAAACTCTGCGGGCAGAGAGGGATCGAGGATCGGCAAGATCACCCGAAACGGCAGCTCAAGCTGGGGAAGCAGCAGGATGGGATTGAAAAGTGGTGCCACTCCCAACTGCAGACCGAGTAGCGACGTTGTACCGGGTCCTATTCTGGTTCGATAGCTCAAACCAAACTCTGCATCTACGCCCGCCACCGTTGGTGGAAAACCGCCTCCGTGTAGACCCCCGGCAACCCGCCAACCAGAGAAGTTGATCCAGGTTACCTGGGCAAAGGCCCCCATGCCACGCTGGGTACGGTAGTCATAGCAGCGGGAGTCCTCGGTCAAGACGGAGAACCGAAAATCGAAGGAGATTCCCATCGTAATCTTCGGACCCAGCGTAAGCTCCACTGACAGAGACGGAGAGAGTGCGACAGCAGATGGCTCGGCCCGGACGGCAGTCGTCACAAACAAGGGGAACACAAGGAGCAGCAACACAATCGTGCGCTCAGCGGGTCGAGGCAACAGTCTGACTTCACGCATGGGACCACACCATGTTATCTTAGACGCGAGCTTGACTTGGAGACAATCCTATGCCGACGGGCTTGTAATGCGCAGAGACTGGCTTCGGAGCGTTGCGATGGAAGTCAAGGGCAGGAAATTGGTCGCGACGAAAACGTTCTGGAACTCGCAGCCGAGTGCAGCTGCGATGTTGCTTTCGGTCACGGTCGGGCTGACGGACTCTGTCGCACAAGCGGAACCTCCCACCTCTCCGCTGCATCCACCGGTTGTCGAGCGACCCGAGTCATCTGATGCCACTGGCGACGTCAAGTCTCGCTTTGTTACATTGGTGGCGGAAGCAAGACGCTTGTATCGCGAGGCATCCTATGCAGAGGCGCTGCAAATCTTCCAGGCCGCGCAAAAACTGGAACAGCCGCCGTGGATTCACTTGGAGCTGGCGCGCACCTACCGTCGATTGGGACAGACTGAAAGCGCATTCGTCGCGTACCGTCAATTCCTCACACTCGATTCGAATGTCAGCACGGAACTCCGAAACGAAGCAGAATTGGCGATCCGCCAACTGACAGGACGGCCTGCCTTGGCCCTTCCTGTTCCTCAGCTAACATCGAATGAGAGCGCGCTCGCTGCTGGAGCCGACCGATTCGTGCCACATGCTGGCATGCGCAATTCCGGTTGGGTACTGCTGTCCACTGGATACGCAATATCAGCCGTGGTCGGAATTCTCGCCTCACGTCAATGGGCTGCGGATGTGCAGACGACGGATAGACCTGCGAGCATTACTGGCTATTCGATGCTCGTTCCGGTGGCAGGTCCACTGGTCAGCGCGACCATGGCGGTCTTCGTATCCGGTCGCCCAATCCCGACTGTTGGTGCAGACCTCGATCCGACGACCTACTACGCGCTGAGTTGGTCCCTGCCTGTTCTTCTGCTGGGCGCCGGAACGCAGATTACCGGACTGGCGCTGCTGTTCGCTTCCTACAGTCCCAAATATCGTCGACCAAGGTCGCTGTTTGCCGCGCAGTGGTTTCCGCAAATTGCTCCATACACGACGAACAATGGCGCCGGACTTTCACTGCACGGGCTCCTCCCCTAGAGGCACAGCCACTTCTTCCTGTCTTAGAGCGGACGGTCGAATCCTGGGTGGCCGTCCCCTTCTCGGCGATGCGAAAACCGATGGTCCCATTCCGAATGCCAGCCAGCCAGCGGACACCTCGAGCGCCTTGGCCAAAGACTCGATCACATCGATGCCTGACTGCCCTCCGTTTTCGATCTTCGCAATGGCGCGCGGGCTCATGCCAGTACGACGGCCCAGCTCGGCCAGCGACAGCTCGCCGTTCGTTCGAACCAGTCGGAGCCGATCTCCGAGTGCGGTCTGTGACTGGGGTAGGTTTGGCGCAAGCCGGTCGCCCATCCCGTAGGCCAACCAGCTTGCCGATACGTCCAGCACCAGTGCGAGCCGCAGCAGTGTGTCCGTCGCAGGAACTCGCTGTCTGTCTTCAATCTCGAGGGCTATCGTCTGACCGCACCCCGAACGTTGCGCGAGTGCCATGCGCGTAAGTCCTGCTTGCCTCCGCGCACTGCGGAATCGCGCCGGTAGCGATAAATAGAAGGGGTTGGGCGACCCGCGAACCATCTGGACCGCGTAACACGCAGCGACGGCAAGAAAAAGTTAGAGTGATTTCAGACGCTTATCCACTGATAAGTCCTTGCCAAAGCCTGCACCAATTGGCTATTCCTACCACTTGAGTCCGGCATTTTCTGGGCTCGTGAAAAACAAAAAGCCCCCGGCGCAAGCCGGGAGCCCATCGCCGCGTCGGACCCACGCCCTGAGAAAGCCGGTCCGACGCAGACCGGAGGAGTCTATGCCCAGTCCCACCCGCCACGCAAGTCCTTCCCGTCGTCTATCCATCGCTCGTACCGCCCCGAGTTTGTCGTCGCTCGTGACACTCGATCTGAGCAAGCCAGGGGAGAAACGCGCACATGATTTCCTGTGCTACGCGACGAACCAGCGCGACCCGATGTGGACGCTGCTTGATGTGCAGCGGCACGGGGATGCGCTTCTGTGCGTCGTGCGCTGGGTCTGCCTGCACCGGAATACCAAGCCGTTTGCCGTGGCCGAAGTGAGCCTGATCGAGTCGGCAGTTCGGTGGAAACACTTCGCAACGAAGGCGGAAGCGAAGAAGGAATCACATCGGCGTGCAACTGCGTCTGTCGCCACCGAAACCAGCCGCTCACCGGAAGTTCTTACAACGTGATCCCACCGCTCGATCAAGACGCCTTCATCAGCTCCGCAGCATCCGAGAGCGTCACGGCGCGCTGAAGCCAAGAGCTCAGTAGCGCAACATCTTTGCACGCCAATATCCCCGCCTCCACATCCGCAGGAATCGTCACGCCACGCGAACGGAGAACCATCAAAATTCCGTCGCGCAGACCTTTTCCTTCTCCTTCCTGTAATCCCTCTGCTCGACCCTCTTGAATTCCTTCCGCGCGTCCCTCATTCCTGCCCTGTTGCCACCTCTGCTCAGCTCTCTGTTCCGCAACTTCGGACAGACTCTGTGCCCACTTTCCAAACTCTTGGGGATCGGCTGGGGGCGTTGGCAAGTCTTGCACAATCGGCTCGCCCAGCGTCGGCGGAATTGGCAAGTCTTTGCGCATCGCGTCCGCTCCGCAAAACGTCGCGATCTTTTCCAGACACGCCGCACGGACACGCTCTGCAAGGACGAGAACTCGCTTTTGCAGCTCGGCCAGCTCGTCCGCTGTGATGCGGTAGGACATTGAATAGCGAGCGTCGATGTATGCCTTTTTGAGCAGATCAAACAGGTGTTTGTCGTCGGGCGCTGTCTTGGGCAGGAGGTCTACCATCAGCGCGTGTTGCTCTCCAGCTTGGACTCCCAACAACTCGATGTCATGGGTTCTCTGCTTGTATCCTGTGAAAACCAGAATGGCCGCGTGATAGTAGCGTTCCGTCGCCTGATGAAGCAGGAACGCCGCATGCTTAAGAAGATTTCTTGATGCATAATATCTGCATCCTCGCCAAAATTCCGTCGCGCTGTCGTACCAGTTTTCAAAGTTCCGTTCAGCCAGCGCGAGTCGTTCCTGTGCATTCAGTGCCTTCGGCCTCGCGAGGGAAAACCGCCGCTTGTCGAAGAGCATCACTCCTTCGTTCGCGATGTCCGACCAAAAATATTGCCCGATTCTGATCTCTTTGTTGACGAACTTGATGTCGTGAACGATGAACGTGAGCGGCGTGTCACCAATGATCGCGCGCACCTTCTGTTCCAGCCCGCCCCACAGCACGAGATCGTTTACTTGCTTCTCATGTTCGACGACAACCAGCAAATCCCAATCCGACACATAGCCCGTTTCGGAATCTACGACCCAGTCCCCTCTTGCCCGGGAACCAAACAGAATCAGCATGTCGATGGGAGTCGCAAGCGCAGGGTCGGTAAAGACAGAAGTGATCGCATGCAACTTCTGCTGCTGATCTTCGGGAAGGTGGTCGATCGTCGTCTTCATCGGGAGCCTTCGTGCAGCGCTATACCACGTCGCCAAGCGCTTGTCAGTCCGTCTCTCCAGCCGGGCTCGCTTTCATTACTCAGCGATCCCACGCCGATACAACAAAGCTACAGACTCTCTCCGTGGCGAGCCCTCGCAACCGGCTCTCCACATCAACCACCGGTGCGGTCATCCCAAGCAAAAAAACCTGGACAGCCATCCCCAAGTAAGTGATTGTACGAGCGGTTTTCACGCCTTTTCCCCAGTCCTGTTCCGCTTCGTTTTCTCGACGGAATCGAGGGTGGCGTTCTGTCCCGGTGTACGACGCCGATTTCGTGGGCGGCGCGCACTGCGGACAGCAGCGGACCGAAGACCTGGACGATCTCTTGCGGGCTCAGCGGGCGCTGATCCAGGCGAGAGCGCAGGCTCTGGCCCCGAATCATCTCCATCACGTAGTAGAGACAGCCGCTCGGCAGGCGTCCAAAGTCGTAGACCGCGACGATGTTGGGGTGGCCAATGCGAGTGACCAGCTCGGCTTCCATCTGAAAGCGGCTCGACAGATCCGTGTTCTCGCTCAGCTCTCGACGCAGCACCTTGATCGCCACAGGCCGGCCCAGTCGCTCGTGGACCGCCGAGTACACCACCCCCATGGCGCCCTCTCCAAGCCGAGCCGATAGCTTGTATTTGCCAAGGATTGCGCCAGGGCTTAGCTCATCTCCCGGGGAGTCAGCAGCAGCCTGCAGCATTACTGCTTGGATTATAATCTAAATTACGGAGAAACCGTGGAAGTGAATCATGTTCACTGCCACGGCACGGAGCGGAGCGGCGTAGTTATCACCATACAGGCGGGCCAAGCGACTACGGACTACACACAGCAAACATGTACTGAAGGCTGTCAGGATGGCAGCAGCTTGGTCCGTTGTAGCAGTTTGCATCGTTCATCGGATACGACACAAACACTTCGCGGTGATTCCCAACTCCACAAGCGCTGTTGTTGATCCACAGCGTGTTCAGCCCCAGGCTCGATGGCGTCGAAGACGGCGCGTAGGCCATCCACTGGCTCAGGGTACACACAGTCCACGGCGCCGGAATCAGGGCCGGGTTCCACGCACCCCAGGTGACTGGCGTATTACAGACCTTGATGTTGGCGTTGACCGTCAGCCGAGTTCCGCCATAGCTGACGCACGGGTCGCTGATGCAGTTGCCGAGGCTGCAGAACTGGGTGCCCGGGCAGACCGTGCCGCACTTGCCGCAGTTGTTCTTATCGGTGTTGGTGTTGATCTCGCAGCCATCGGTGCTGTTCATGTTGCAGTCGTTGAAGCCGGCCTTGCAGCTGCCCATGCTGCAGATGCCAGCCATGCACTGCGCGTTGGCATTGGCATAGTTCGGACACGGCTTGTTGCAGCCGCTGCAGTGCGCGATGTTGGTTGCGGTGTTGGCTTCGCAGCCGTTGGTGACATTGCCATCGCAGTTGGCGAAGTTGGCGTTGCAGCTGGCGATGCCACAGTTGCTGGCGGTGCAGCCGGGCGTGCCATTGGCGACCCCCGGGCAGACCTTGCCGCAGGTGCCGCAGTTCGCCGCGCTGACGGCGGTATCGACCTCGCAGCCATCCACGGGGCCCGCTTTGCAGGTCCGGTAGCTCCCGGTACACATCGTCGAGGTGCAGCTACCTGCCGAGCACGCGATATTCGAGGTCGTGCTGGTCGGGCACTTGTTGCCGCAGTTGCCGCAGTTGCCACCGTCACTGGCACCGTTGACCTCGCAGCCATCGGTCGCGTCGCCGTTGCAGTCCAGGAACAGTCCCTGGCAGCTCAGCTGACACTTGCCTTGGATGCAGGCTCCGGTGGCGTTGGCTCCGCCGGGGCAGACGTTGCCGCAAGCACCACAGTTGCTGGCGTCACGATACGTGTCCGTCTCGCAGCTGTCCGAGGTGGTGCTGTTGCAGTCTTTGTAGCGCGTGCCGCAGGTCGTGACGCCGCAGACGCCATCGCTGCACGTGGCCTCACCCGTGGCGGGCGTGGGACACTTGTATCCGCATGAGCCGCAGTTGGTCACGTCGGCGCTGACGTTCGTCTCGCAGCCGTCGGTCGCGTTTTGGTTGCAGTCAAGGCTGTCCCCCATGCACTGCAGCGTCTGACAGCCGGAGCCATCGGCCATCACGTTGGCGGTGCTCGCCGGGTCCATGACACAGGTGTTCACCGAGGCATCACACGACACCACAAAGAACACGCCGAATACCAACGCAGCGTAATAATTAAGGATTCTCATGTGTACGCCTTTCCCCCAGACTGTAGTTGTCTACGAATCGCTCGACAGATTATTTGTTTAAAAACATTCTATTTTCTACGAGGATATTAAGGAAGGTTCTTTTTGCCAGAGACATCAAGGCTGCGATTTCCAAGTCAATCACGTTCTCTCTCTCAGGCAAAAGTTGAATCCCGCAAGCCATATTGGTGCAGTACATGCAGATAACTACTCAGAAACGAAGCAGAAATTGTCGAAGCGCCGGCTGGAGCTGGCTCCTGCTCGCGGGAGCGCTCTCCGGCTGTGGATCGAGCGAGTCCCTCTCGCCACCGCTGCTGCCGATCGGCGAGCTACACCAGGCCGAGGGACTTGGCAAAGATGGCGACCTGACCATCAGTGCCCCCAGCACCATCGTCAATCGCTATGCGGTACTCGCGACCTCCGCTCGCCCGGGTGACAAGACCATCACCTTGTCCTCCACCGCTGGGCTGGGCATCGACGCCCTGCTGCCGCTGGCAGTCGACGACCTGCTGCTGATCATCCAGATGCAAGGCGCCGATATCGACACCAGCAACACCGCCAACTATGGCTCGGTCATCGACCTACGAAGCGCTGGCCGCTATGAGTTCATCGGGGTCACGTCCATCGATCAAGCCGCCGGCCAGATCTCGGTCTATAGCGGCTGCGGCGGACTCAAAAACAGCTACGAGGCATCCGGCCACGTCCAGGTCATCCGCGTCCCCCAGTACAAGAACCTGCAAGTCAGCACCGGAGCCAGCATCGTTGCCCCCGCCTGGAACGGTCAGATCGGCGGCCTGGTCGCACTGCAAGTCAGCGACGCTGTCACCATTGATGGCTCGATTGATGTCACTGGCCTCGGCTTCCGAGGTGGACTGCGCAACCCGCATCCTACCCAGCGGGTCCCAGGCGTGGGCGCCTACTACCGAGCGATGAACGCGCTAGACGGTGGCAACCGGGGCGAGGGCATCGCCGGCTACACCACCGAGTATCAGCTGAGCGGCGCATTTGGTCGCGGCGCAGCAGCCAACGGCGGCGGCGGTGGCAACCGCATTGGTGCTGGCGGCGGCGGCGGTGGCGGTGGCGGCAGTGACATGCTCTGGAACGGCCAGGGCGTCATGCCCCAGACGGTCCCCGGAGCCGCGCTGGCCTGGCCGCTTGACCCCGGCTTCGATGCCAATCGGACGATGTTCGTCGGCGGTGGACGCGGTGGCTACAGCTACTCCAGTGCGGCCCTTGACCCGACGATGATTGCCCCTGGCGACATGACCTGGGGCGACGACTTCCGGCGCGAGCGTGGTGGACTTGGCGGACGGCCAACGCCCAACGATCCTACCAGCCGGGTGTTCCTCGGTGGTGGCGGCGGCAGCGGCGATGACTACCAGAGCACCAGCGGAGCCGGTGGCCGAGGCGGTGGCCTGGTGTTCATCGACGCCCGGTCTGTCGCCGGAACCGGCAAGATTGTTGCCAGCGGCACCAGTGGTCAGGCGGCCACCAGCACCGGCAGTGGCGCCGGCGGCGGCGGTGGCGGTGGTACGGTCGTCGTTGCCACCAGCACCACCCTTGATGGCATTTCCATCATCGCAAGCGGGGCCGATGGCGGCAGTCAGCAGAGTGCCACCACGGGGGCAGCCGGCCCCGGTGGCGGTGGTGGCGGTGGCTTTGTCACGACCTCCATCAGCACGACCGTCGTGCCCCAAGTGACCGCTGGCATCGGTGGCAGCACGACCTCTACCGACATGACCCTGTTCCCCAGAAACGGCGCCTCCGACGGAGCCCCGGGACAAGTCGTCCAGGCCGCCTTGGGTCCGTACGCGGGTGCCCCGTACTGTTCGATTGCGGATCTCGGCATCACCATGACCGCTACGCCATCGCAAGCCCATGAGCGCGAGCCGTTCCGGATCGACATCGCGGTGAGCAACCTCGGCCCGGGCATCAGTGGCAACGCTCAGGTCGCGCTCGATCTACCGACCGGCATCACCGTGCAGAGCACCGATACCCAGAGCTGGTCGTGTCGCCAAACGACCAAGCAGCTCATCTGCAAGATCTCAAGCTTGCCGATTGGCTCGGCCCCAGTGATTGGCGTGACCTTTGTGCCAACACTCGGTGAAAAGTCGATGAGCTTCTCGGCCACCGTCTCCGCGCCTACGACAGATCTACAAATGGACAACAACACTGCGAGCCTAACAGTTGACAATCCCAATCCACTGGTGGCGCGTCCGGCGGGCGGCGGCTTCGGCTGCTCTGTCCTCGGCACAACCTCCGGGGCGACTGGCCACGGGCTGTGGCTGATTGGCATTGCGGTAGGCGTCCTGCGTCTGTCTAGACGCCGGGGCAGTGCCGTGGACGGACGACTCTTCGGTTAATGGAGGCTGCGGTGCGGATCAGACCATCCATCGCTCTTTGCGCCGTGCTGTGGGCGCTGTGTTTGATGTCGAGCCCGGTGCGGGCTCAAAACCTGGGCTTTCAAATCAACCGCTACGAACCCACAACGGTGGGCGAGTGGTCGTTCTTGGTAGACCACCCGTGGTACTCGTCGACCCGCTACTTCGCGGCGGGTGTGACGCTAAACTACGCGCACAATCCACTTGTCTACGGCTTTAGCACCGTCGACAACAGCTTCCGTCAGACGCAGTCCATCATCCAGCACCAGCTGCTGGGACACGTCGATCTCGCGGGCTCGTTTTTGGATCGAGTGACCATTGCCGCATCGCTCCCGGTGACCTTTTTAGAGCGTGGGCAGCGGGTCGGCGACCTGGCCCCGGTGAGCGGAGCAGCGGTCGGCGATCCCCGACTCACCGTCATGGGCCGACTCTTCGGTCAGCCGGATCGCAGCCCGGTGTCGCTCAGCATTGGCGCCTCGGTCTGGATACCGCTCCGCAAGATCGATGGCTCGCTACCGCCTCTGTCGAGCGACTTGGATGTCCGCATCCTTCCCAAGCTCATCGCTGGTGGCCTGGTCAAGCGGCTCCGCTGGTCGTTTACCGCCGGATTCCTCTATCGCCCGGACGCCAGTCTCGGCACGTTCCTCATCCCCGATGGCAGCACCACGGGATCGTCGCTGCAGCTCGGTGCCGCCATCAGCTACGCCGATGTGCCGCGACGGTTCGCGATTGGACCAGAAATGCTCCTGAGCACAGTGGTTGTGGGCGGCCACGCCTTCCAGCGCGACTTCACCACCCTTGAGGTCCTTCTGGGCCTTCACTACAACATCGCCGGCATTATCCAGGTCGGAGCCGCTGGTGGCCTTGGCATCCTGCGTGAGCCCGGCACCCCCGATGGCCGCGCGCTGCTGCGCATTGCCTATGCTCCGATGGCCAAGCCCGAGCCCCCGCGCGTCGATAGCGATAGCGATGGCATTGACGATCGCAAAGACGCCTGTCCCCTCGAAGCCGGCCCGGCCAGAAAAGATCCGCGCACCAATGGCTGCCCGCCGCCTGATCGCGACCGTGATGGCACTCCAGACGAGCGGGATGTCTGCCCGACCGTTCCCAGCGGGGACAAGCCTGACCCAGCTCGACCGGGCTGTCCGATCCCGGATCGCGATGGCGATGGCGTGCTGGATGCGCATGATCAGTGCCCAGACGTAGCCCAAGGCAGCGAGCCCGACCCTGCCAAGCCGGGCTGCCCCGACAAAGACACCGACAAAGACGGCGTCGTTGACAGCAAGGATCAGTGCCCCAGTCAGCCCAAAGGCGACCATCCCGACCCCGCCAAGCTCGGCTGTCCGGACAAGGACACCGATAGCGATGGCGTCTATGATGCGCAGGATCAGTGCCTGAAGGTCCCTGCCGGTGGTCACCCCGATCCAGCCAAGCCGGGCTGCCCGCTGCCCGACCGCGATGGCGACAGCGTGGTGGACAACGAAGACGCATGCCCGACCCGTCCTGGTGCGCCCGACCCCGACCCGAAGAAAAACGGCTGCCCGGGCCTGGTCACCATCAAGAAGGGCCAGATTGTCATCCTCCGCTCGGTGTTCTTTGCCAACGACGAGGCGGTCATCCTCAAGAACAGCTTCCCGGTCTTGCAGGCCGTCGCCAACGTCCTGACCGCCCAGCCGCAGATCACCAAGCTGGGCGTCGAAGGTCACACCGATGATCGCGGCGACGTAGCCCACAACCTGGACCTGTCGAAGCGGCGCGCCCAGAGCGTCATGCAGTGGCTCACCGATCACGGCATCGCAGCGGGCCGACTGACCGCCGAAGGCTTTGGACCCAACAAGCCGATTGCCGACAACAAGACCCTGTACGGCCGGGCCAAGAACCGCCGCGTTGAGTTCCACATCCTAGAGCCGAGCTCCATGGCCCAGCCGTCAGCGGATGCCCCAGCGGCTGCGACCGCAAGCGCTTCTGCGACCCCTGCCCCGGCTGTAGCCCCCACCAGCGGACCGCCCGAGCCAAGCCCCACCGATGCCAAGCCCGGCAAGAAGGTGCGCGGCAAAAAGGGCAAAGCCGTCAAAGACGACTCCGCTGAAGCCAAGCCCAAGAAGAAGCGTCGCGGCAAAAAGAAGGACAGCGAGTAATCCCAGGCTGCGCACGGCACGACCGAGGCTGCGCACGGCTGCGCGTTACTTGCGGGTGATCGTCAGGTTGCCAATCGCCGCGCCCGCCGACAGTCCCTTGGCCACGCCGACCAGATACAGCTCGTGGTAGTTCGGGTCCGTCAAGCCAATCCCCTTCTTGGTCAGCTTGGTGATGTTGATGCTCTCGCCGCCAGCGGTCGCACCCCGGCTGTCTCCGCTGTACTCGCCACCAAACGCAGTGGCGTTCCGCAGCCCGAGGATCACCCCGAAGCCCCACTCTGAGCCGCCGCCCACCTGCGCGCCAAACGTCACGCTCTTGAGCTCCAGCGCGACCTTGGGCTCGGAAGACGAGAGGCGGGCCAGGCCCTGCCCTTTCTTCACTTTCACCAAGAAGCCGCCCTCGCCCATCTGATACGCGAAGATGCCGCTGACAGTTGCTTCTTTGGAAAAGGCCGCGATCTTGCCGCTCTCAAAGGCGGTGCGCAGCCGCCCCATCGCCAGATCGCGACGGTCGGCGGGCATGCCCAGGTCATCAGCCAAGTGGCGCGCGTGCTCTTCGAGCGCGTGATACGAGCGCTGGTTCACCGCCTCTGGCCCGACGGTCGGCGGCTTGGCCGATGAAAAGGCAGCCGGGGCGAAGATCGATAGCAGTCCCAGCGACCAGCGAAGCACGCGGGGGCGCAGGACTTTCGCGGCGAAGCGAACACGGGGAAGCTGCGGAATGGACGGATGGGTCATGGATGCCTCGATACAAGTGACTATCGCGACAATAGATACAACAGCGAGCGTCTCCGCCGCTACTGGCGCTCGGCCCCCGAGATCATTGCCGCGAAGTTCTGGCTTGGACCTTGACCGTTCTAGCTTGGACTCAGAACGTTCTAGCTTGGACCTTGAACCTTCATGGTTCAGACCATCAACCTTCATGGTTCAGACCATCAACCTTCATGGTTCTGACCATCAACCTTCATGGTTCTGACCATCAACCTTCTTGCTTGGACCTTGAACCTTCATGGTTCAGACCATCAACCTCCATGGTCCAGACCATCAACCTTCTTGCTTGGACCTTGAACCTTCATGGTCCAGACCATCAACCTCCATGGTCCAGACCATCAACCTTCATGGTCCAGACCATCAACTTTCGGGTTAGGACCTAGAAAACGGCAGGGCGCAGCGTCGGAGGGTGATTTTTCTTAAGAAAAATCAGCACTTACACGCAACCCCACCCACATCCTGCCGAACACCTCCATGTCACATTACATGGAGGTGACATGACCACGTTATCGAACCGAATCAGTGTAACCCTTACCCCAACCGACCTGGACCGCATCAACAAGGCAGTGGAGGCGCTCGAAAAGCAGCTGACCTTCCTCGTCAGCCTCGATGATGGCGGGCGCAAAGAGCTGTATCAGGTCGGCGACAAGAGCCGCGAGTTCATTCGCAAGGCGCTGGTCGCAGCCAAGACCCACCCCGATGCCCTGCCGCGCTGCTTCGACACCAAAGAGTTCGCAAAAGATGTCGAGCTGAGCGAGGCGCTGTATCCGCTGCTCCTATCGCTGCGACGACTGCACAACAGCGTCGAAGACACCCACGCGCTGGCACAGAGCGAAGCCTACGAGGCCGCCCTGGTCGTCTATCGGTCGGCTCGGGACAATGACACCGACGGCACGATGGCGGCGGCGATTGGCGAGATGAAGAGTCGCTTCAACCGCAAGTCGAGCAAGAAGCCGCCGGTGACCCCGCCCACCCCGGCTCCGCAGCCGTAAGCCCGGCTGCCCCCACACCACCGTCCACCTCCCTCCTCAACTCCCCCCGCAGTCCTACGTCTTCCCACCTCATTGGTCCGCTCCGCCCCGGTTTCTTTCGGTGATGGCTGAAAGAATCGGGCGGGCGGGTCTTCCGCCATGCCGTCCCGATTGAGTCCAGTGGGTTTTGTGCCGTACGCTGGAAGTGTGACTGGTGTAGCGATGGGGCGTAGGTGGTCTGTAGGTGGGCTGCGCAGCGCGGCAAGGAGGAGTCATGCAGGCTCGAATTAGGCTGCTGTCGCGATCGGTCGAGCGGCGACTGACTGCGCTCGGCCAGCTCGATGGAACCTTAGCTGCCGATGGGTATGCGGCACGGCGCGCTCTGGTCGAGGACAGCGATGGACGGGTCCGCGCTGAAGCGGCCCGGTTTCTGGGCAAGGCACGCGGCGTCTCCCCTGTGCTGTGGCTGCTTGATGCCACCCATGACGATCTGCCAAGTGTGCGGGAGGCAGCGGCACGGGCGCTAGGGCAACAGCAAGGGATCATCGCCCAGCGCGGACTGCGGCGGCTGTCCCGGCTGGCGCTGCTGGACCCGGTCTGGTGGGTGCGGCGCACGGCAGCGCTGTCGCTGGCGCAGGTTGGGCGGGCCAGCGCCATTGCGGCACTGAAGGCGGTGCTGGGAGATCCATTTTGGCGAGTCCGGCATGCGGCTGTCCAGGCGCTGACGGTGCTGTGGCAGGCCCTGCCGGAGGAGCGCGACCAGATCCTCCAGGTGAGCGCCACCATGAGCGAAGCGGCGCAGGGAGCGCATCTGGAGGTGCTGTCACGGGTCGCTCCCTCGCTGGCGGCCTACAAAGCCCTGGCCCCAGCGCCAACGGATCAGTCGCTGACAAACCCAGATCCCGCCGTGACCACCGCCCGACTGCGCGCACGCCCCCTGTCGGAGATCGCTCCCGCTGAGCTGCTGCCACTGCTCGCCGATCCCCACACGCCGCTGCGGGAGCTGGCGATTGACCGGCTGGCACGGCTGAGCAAAACGACCGAGCTAGAAGAAGTCCTGCCTCACATGGTGATTCCGGGGCTGCCGCACGCACTGGAGAGTGCAGCGGAGGTTCTTGACCGAACGGGGAAGCGCGCCGCCACGCTGACGAGCCGCATCCTTCACGACCACGACTCCCCGGTGGGGGCCGTGCTGTGGGCATGCCGGTACCTGCAGCGTCACGGCGGCAAGCGCTCGGTGGTTCGGCTGGCCTTGCAGCATCCACACCCGGTGGCTCGACTGGCAGCCGTTCGCTGTCTGGATGAGCTGGGCGAGACAGAGGTCACGATTTTCGAGCGCCTGGTAGAAGACGAAGACGCCGAAGTCCGAGGTGCAGCGCTGCAGGCGCTGGTGGTCCGTGTTGGCGATCCCGACCTGGGACGCTACCTGCCAGAGCTGATTGGCCCCGACAGTCGGCCCGTGACCCGGCTATCGCTGCTGTCACGAACGATCTCGATCCGTGACCGGGCCTTGCTACTGCGACTGGCGGACGACGAGCACCCGCTGGTCCGCGCCCGAGCCCTGCGCGCCCTGGGCGAGATGGGGCGACTGCCGAACGCCGAGTCTCTGTGCGATGACCCCGATCCGCTGGTGCGCCAAGCCGTGATGCCATGGCTATCGACCCAGGCGCTGTGCACGCAGCTTGGCCATGATCCCGACCCGATGACGCGACGGGAAGCCCTGCGGCAAGCCTATCGGCGTCGCGATACGCTGACCCGGGAAGAACGGCAAGCGATCATCGCGGCGGCAGTCAGTGGGCCAGTCAGTGCAGCAGATCCGTGGCTGCGCGCCCGGGTCGTGTCGCTGCTGTCGATTGAGCAGGACCTACCCTTGCTGCTGACCCTGGCACGCGACCGCTTCACGGCGGTACGGCAGGCAGCTGCAGCGAAGCTGGATGGCCAGTGGGAGGTTGCGCCGCTCTTGCGTGAGCTGCTGGTCCACGGCCAGCTCGATGGGGAGCAGCGCGCCGCCGCCTATGCCGAGCTGCTCAAGGTCGCAATGGACGATCCAGAAGCGCTGGACTGGCTGCAAAAATCGGTGCCCTGGCCCAGCGAGCCCGCAGCGGTGCGACCCATTGCCGAAGCGGTGGCCGTGCTCAGCGGGCAGCGGGTAGAGAGGTCGGTCGTGCCGCAGCCACCGGCTGTCCGCTCGACCACAACCATCGTCACCCCGCAAGGGCCGCTGAGGCGTCAGCTAGGTTCGACGGACCTGTGGGTGTCACCGCTGGCCATCTCTGGCGTGACCGACCTGCCCCCCCGAACGATGGAGCGAGCGCTGGCTGCCGGCGCAAACCTATTCTTCTGGGAGCCTGGCTACGAGGCACTGACCCGGCTGATCGCCGCGCGACGGCAGCAGCTGCTGGTGGTGACGGGCAGCTATGAGGGCGACCGCCGGTCGATTGTCGCCGATGTCGAGCAGGCGCTGCGGCGACTTCGCACCGATCACCTGGACGTGTTCCTGCTGTTTTGGGTGCGCTCGCCAGAGCGACTCTCTGACGAGGTTCGCGAGACGCTGCACGAGCTGAAGCGGGCCGGCAAGATCCGCGCCTGCGGCTTTTCGACCCACGACCGTGAGCTGGCGAGCTTGGCGATCCGCAGCGGCGGCTGGGATGTCCTGATGACCAGACACAGCGCGGCGCATCCGGGGGCCGAGCAGTCCCTGTTTCCGCTGTGTGCCGCACAGGGAACGGGGCTGTTGACGTTCTCGGCCACTTCGTACGGACGACTGCTGCAGCCGCTGCCGGGGCAGGCACCACCGACGGTTCGGATCACGGCGGCAGACTGTTACCGCTATTCCATGGCGCAAGCGGGGGTGTCGTCCGTCATCTCGGCGCCGCGCTATCCATCGGAGCTATACGACAACCTGGCGGTGCTGGCTGATCCGCTGCTCCCCGAAGAGCGGCGCCTTCTGCTGCGGCTCCATGGCGATGCGGTTCACGCGCTGAGCCGCCGGTTCAATGCCTTGGTGCGAAAAGGACACGAAAGTCCCCTGCATGCGCCCAACGAGCCGACGACGCTCTCGACCCGGCTGGCCGAGCTTCTGGCCGAGCACCCGGCCCCACCGAGCGAGCCGCTGGCCGCAGTGACCGCACGGAGGCACTCGCGAACGGGACCGGAGCGACGCTCATGATCGCCGCCCGTCCGCTCAAAGCCGGTCGATACGCCCTGGCCCTTCCTTTTCGGTCCGGGCCCTGCGAACATAGGCAGTACAGCGTTCCTTCGATCGCTCCGCAGTTAGCTTCCTCCGCGATGTTACGTCGCGGTTGCTTTCGACCTGCAATGGACAATGCGCTGGTCCGAGCTGCCGCTTGCGGCTTTTCTCAGCTCGGTCACCGCTGCCACGCAAGTAGCTGCGATCGAAGGAGCGCTTTTTCTTTTCCCGCTGGAAGGGACAGCACCCATGAGCCTGTCTAACCTGCTGCTGGAGCTGATTCCACTGTGTGAGTCGCTCGATGACAACTGGGAGCAAGTCGTCTCGCTGCTGGATGCGCACCAGGATCTCGCCGAGTACGAAGTGGCGCGGTTTTACGTGAGCCGCTTTACCTCACGAACGATCCAGCAGCTGGTCCGCAGCGATGATCCACGCCAGCGGGTGAAGTCGGCCCACATGGTGCGGCTGACCTGCACCCAGCGACAAGCGGGACAGTTTCTGCGGCTGCTCATCAAAGACCCGTGTGCCCGGGTGCGGAGCGCAGCCCATCGGGCGATGCGTGGCCTACGGCTGGACGATGTCGCGCTGCCCGATAGCCGCATCAAAAAGCCTCATCCCTATCGCGGTCAGCTGCTCGGGGGCTGGAATCCCAGTGGCTGGTCGTACGGGCTGTTCGGCAACATGTGGTCGATCCGGCAGTACCGCAAGCAGAGCCGCAAGCCCAAGACGACGCTGGCAGATCTGGGCGTGCCCAAGCTAGAGACGCGCAAAGACGTGCTCAGCTGGCTCAAGCTTGGGTCGATTCGGGATCTGCGGAAGCTGCTGCGCGCAGGAAGCGGACCGGGCAGCCCGTACGTGAGCTTTACGATTCCCAAAGCGAGCGGCGAGCCACGGACCATCACGGCGCCCCGCCTGACGCTGCGCCGGGTACAGCGGCAAATCCTTGACGAGCTGCTCAGCAAGCTGCCCACCCACACGGCGGCGCATGGCTTTGTCAAAAAGCGCTCGGTGGTGACCAACGCCAAGCCCCACGAGGGTGCACAGCTGGTCGTAAAGCTCGACCTCAAGGACTTCTTCCCCACCATCTCGTATCACCGGATTCGCGGTCTGCTCTGCCGCTACGGCTTCTCGCCCGAGGTCGCGGACACCCTCGCCGGGCTTACGACCCATCGAGCGGTGCTCAGCGATGGCTATGTGGTGTGGCCGGGCGTGTTGCCGCAAGGGGCGCCGACCTCACCCGTGCTGGCGAACCTGATCTGTCGCCGCCTGGACTCGCGCTTGAGTGGGCTCGCGAAGCGGATGGGGGCCCGCTACACCCGCTACGCCGATGACCTGACGTTCTCGTTTGCCAAGGGACTCGACCACAAAAACGACCTGGGTCGCTTCCTGTGGTGGGTCAACCAAGTGTGTCAGCAGGAGGGCTTTGCCGAGAACGTCGGGAAGCGCAAGATCCTTCGCCCGTCAGCCCAGCAGCGGATCACTGGCGTGGTCGTGAACAGCGGCCTGTCTGTCCCGCGCGCCATGCGACGAACTTTCCGCGCCATCTTGCACAACTGTCGGATGCACGGACTCGACAGCCAGGCCCGAGGCCGCCGGGACTTTCGCGCCTACCTGCTCGGCTACGCCTCGTACATCCAGATGGTGCAGCCCAGCCTTGGCAAGCGAGTGCTGGCCGAAGTCCGGGCACTGCTGACCGCCAGCGACCGTCCGTCGACTTGACAGCGCTTGTGCCTCCCACATAGGGTCGGACCTCACGACCTCTCCCACTCTCGGAGGCATCCGATGCGCTACGCGCTACGCCGGCCCTTGTCCTTCTGCAGTCTTGCGCTCAGCGGACTCCTGCTCAGCGGGCTCCTTGGCGCCTGTGGTGAGCCCACGGCTCCGGCACCTGCTGCTTCCACTCAGGACCCGACCGACCAGCTGCCGCTCAATCGGGTGTGGCTGCTCGGCTCTCACAACTCGTACTGGGCAGCGCGGCAAGGCGGCGATCCGTTCGCTGGTGGGCCTGGACAGCCCATTCTGGAGCAGCTGCTGGGGGATGGCGTAAGACACCTGGAGTTCGACCTTCACCAAGACCCCCAGCCCAAGGTCTTTGCGGTCTACCACGCGATCCCTAGGGACTCCGTGTGTACGACGCTAGAGGAGTGTCTGGGACTGCTGCGGACTTTCCAGCGCACGGTGCCTTCCCATCATCCGCTGGTGGTGATGGTCGAGTTCAAAAACCTCACCAGTCCGCTGTTCGATGCCGACCACACGATTGCCGACTTGGACCAGGCGCTCACCGAGGGTCTGGGCGCGGCGCTGTATCGTCCGGCAGACCTGCTTGCACGCTGCCCGGGTCAGCAGTCGCTCACGGCTTGTATCCAGCAGGCCGGCTGGCCAACGGTGGGTGAGCTGCGCGGTCGAGTCCTGGTGACGGTGATGGGCTACTGGCACTTGCTGGGCGGGCAGAACGACCTCGACTGGGTGCAGTACGCTACGGCGAGCGCCATCCACGAGCGGGCGGCCTTCCCTCTCGCCAACATGACCGAGTGGGCGAAGCTGCCTACGGAGTCGCAGGAGTCCGTGTCACCGGCTCGCTTTGCGCAGGCCATCGAGCAGTCGCTGTTCCTAGATGGCTGGGACCTGAAGTCTGCGGCCATCCCGACGTTTCTTTCGCAGGGCAAGATCGTGCGGCTCCCGGGTGATGATGTCGCGACGATTCAGCACGGACTGGAGCTTGGGGGACAGCTGTTCTGGTCAGATCTGCCATGGGACATTCGTCGAACGCTCGCCCCAGCGCAGACGCTGGGACTGGTCGGCGCAATGGCTGGAGAGGTGGCGCCAAGTGATGTCGGGCAGCGACTGCAGCTGTGGGCTTCGTCCACCGATGGAGAGCGCGTGTTTGCGTATACCCACGTGGACGATGAGGAGTCCATCTGGGAGAGCACGGTTGCGATGGGTGTTGCTTCGGACCTGCGGGGCTGTCTGCTGGCCGCTGAGTCACAGGTGGAGGGGTCGGGCGCTCAGATCTCGGTCTGTTCATCAACGACACCAAACCTGATTGGGCTGTCGTCAGCCCGCACCCAGGTCGAGGTCACGGGCTGCGCAAAGACGAAAGACGACTGCTCACGACGCGTCTATCTCTCGCGGGACGGCACGCTGGGCGGGCCGGGCAGCGTCCTGCGGATGGAGGTCAGCTTGCGAGGCCAGGAAACCTGCGCCGTCCTCCGCGCAGCCAGGATCAGCCGGAAAGACCTATCCCCCATCTGGTCGCAGCTGGGAGAGCCACTCTGCGTGCCGGGCCGGCTGGCCTACCAAGGCATCGCCAGGAGCGGACAAGACAGCACGCCCAGCCAGGTGCAGTTCTATCAAACCAGCCGCAATGGCCAGCGCATCACTTCTGCCGAGCTTTCCAACCCACCATCCGGGTCTACGGCTCGCTGATGGTCGCCTTCGGTCGCTCGCGGCGCAGCAGTGCCAGTTCCGTAAGCGACAGCTCACGGGTGGCCAGCAGCACCGCCAGATAGACCACGCCCGCCAGAGCCGCACACACCAGCGTTCCAAGCTTGCTGCCCAAAAGTCCCGCACTGCCAGCGGCTGGCCAGATCCGCCCCAGCAGCATCGCCACCGCAAAGCCGAGTCCGGTCCGCAGCAGGGTCAGCACGGGCAGAGTCGCGCGCAAGGTCACCCACAGATAGGTAAGTCCCAGCAGCAGGCCACTGCCCATGCCAATCAGCATGCCAAGCGCCGCCGCCCGTAGGGGCTGCTCTCCTGCTTGAAGAGCCGACGTGATGCTGAAATAGACCGACAAGGCCGTCAGCGCGAGCGTCGAAAGCCCCAGCGCCGTCGTCTGAAGGGTCCGCCCGAGCGAGTTGGTGATGGTGCCAACGATGCTAAACAGCGAAAAGCAGACGTACGCACCGAGCAGGATCGCGAGTGCCGAGCTGCCGGTCATGTACTCAGGCGGAAACAGCAGGCGCAGCGTGCCTTGGGGCCGAACCCCCAGCGCCGTCACCAGGCCCATCATGGCAATCAGCGAGTAGCGCAAGGTCGCCGAGATGTAGCGCTCGGTGCGCTGCCGGTCCGCCTGCACCGCTGGCGCAGACAGCAGCGGAAAGACAATAAACGTCACCGCGACGATCAGCTGATAGGGCAGCCGCGCCACGGTCTGCGCCGCGCCGTAGACCCCGACCACTGCATCGACCGTGCGCTTGACCTCAGCGGCTGGAAGACTGACCAGGGCCTCGGTATACAGCCGCTTGAGCCACCACCCGTCCATAAACATCAGGGAGTTGAGTCCCAGCAGGTACACCGCCAGCCAGACTCCAAAGCCCAGCATCGTCTTCACCGGAATCGGCTCACCATCGACCGGCTTGGGCAGTCCGACCAGCGCCACCGCCACCACCAAGATGATCATCGCAGCCAGCACCCAGCCGCCAATCGCCGCCAAGGTGCTGTGCAGGACCAGCGCCGACGCCAGCACCAGACCGGTGCGCAGGGTCGCAAAGGTGATGTCGAGTCCAGCCTGCTTGTGAAACTGGCGGGCACCATTGGCGGCCCCCACGAAGACGGCATAGAAGCTATAGCCAAGGATGATGAGCGAGCCCAGCTGCAAGTGCGCGGTCAGCTCGGCATCGTGCTCGAAGCTGGCAACTGCGGGCGCGGCCAGGAAAAACAGTGCGGCCGAGCCACCACCAATGAGCAGGTTCATCCGCAGCGCGGTGGCCTTGGCGTGCTCGACCGCTGATGGACCTCGGGCGGCGAAGTAGGCGACCGCCTGAATGGTGGCGGTGATCATGACGTTGTTGAACGTCGACAGCCACGATGAAACCAGCGTCCACACGCCGTACAGTGCCGAGCTGCCGAGCGCCCGGGGCAGCAGCAGCTGAAGCAGCAGCGCCGATACCAGGAACCACAGCTTGGCCAGCGGGATAAACAGCGCTCCACGTCGAGCCGACTGACCGAGGTCATCCGTCGGGGCAGGCGCAGGCGAGTCGTTGGAAGAGGATGGGGTCACAGAAGGCGCGGTACGTTCGCTCATGGCTGGCAGTGCTTACGGTGAAGGCGTGAGGGCGACGAGTTTACTCGCCTAGCATGCTGGCGGGGGCATCGACGTAATAGTGAAGCTCGACCGCGCGCTTTTCGCCCGGTGCCAGGCGCAGCTTGTAGCTGACGATGCCGTCGGCGGGGCGCAGCTGATAACCGGGCGTGGCCTTGGGATCGAGCCCGACCTTGACATCCTCCAGCTCCGAGACGGGGATGTGCTCCAGTAGCTCGATCTCTTCGCTGCTGGGCAGGTAGCTCTCGACCTCGAAGCGATAGGCATAGCGGTGACGGCGGGTGCTGCCAAAGATGCCGGCGTCGCGCCAGATCTCTTCGAGGATCTTGCGCCGAACCTTGACGCGGTCGACCAGGCCAAAGCTCAGGTCAAAGCGCTCGCCAGCGGCCACCCGGGCCAGGTCATAGCGGGCGGAAAACTGCCCCTTGCGATAGACATCGATCGGACCGGCGAGCAGCGGATAGCCAGCGGTGTTGACCAGATCTGCGACCCGGAACACAAACGGCTGTAGCTTGGGAATCGCGCGGTAGGCGACGGTGCCGCGCAGCTCGGCGCGGGCGATGCGGATGCGGATCGGCGTGCCATCTCCAGCGATGTCGGCCGTTGCCGGCGCGACAAACTGGACCGACAGCCCTTGCTCGACCAGCTGCGGAGCTGCGGTCTTCTTGCCACTCATCGGAGTGCTGGTGGAGGTCACCGCCGAGCCAGCTGCTTCCCGGTGGACCTGCTCTTCGACTCGACTGACCAAGAGTCGCTTGGGCGGTGGTCGCTCGGTCGCCGAGACACGCAGCGGAATCAGCTCGGGCGGGGTGGCGTTCTGCCTGGGAATGGCCGTCGAGACAATGATCTGCGCGTCGCGCCAGTCTTCGCCGGTGCGCTGGCGGATGGTGGCATAGCTGGTCAGCTCGACGTTGCCACCATCGCCCAGCCGGGCCTCGTGCTCGGTCGAAAAGCCAGCGCCACCCACCAGATAGGTCAGCTCGAGCTGGGCTTTGCGGCCACCCGAGCCAGCGGGACAGGCCACCAGCACCTCTGCCGCCAGCTGACGACGGGAAGAAGCCGCCACCATGCGCTGGCGCTTGGCCGAGAGCTCTTCGCGGCGCTGGCGAAGCTCACGACCTTTTTTCTCTAGCGACGCGCTGGTCGAAGCATGGTCGAGACGAAGCTTGAGCGGTGCCTCCAGGGCCGCCGTCCAGGCCTTGGGCAGCTGTGCGGGCGTCGCCGGGCCCCCAGGTGGATCGACCAGCTCGCGGCCCAGCAGCGCCGCCGCGACATCCTCATAGCGAGCCGCCACCCCTTCCACGGTTCGCTCGCGGCTGCGCTGATCATTGATAAGGGTCAGCTCGCCATCAATGCGGCGGATTTCGTCGTCCAGCTCCTCGAACGGCTTGGCGTAGGCCCCGGTCAGCACCTCGACCTCGGTCCGTACGCCAAGGACCTGCGCCCCCGCCAGATCGACCAGCGCCCGCACCGACTGCGCGTCCGCTGCCGGCGGAATGCCCGCAAACCGCGTCTGGACTTTCTCTGCGCAGTCAACCAGGGCCAGCCTGGTGACCTGGGCGCGATCGGGATAGATCACCACCTTGCTCACCCGCTGCGCCTGCGCCATCCCCGGAAGCAGCAGCCCCGCCCAAAGGAGCGGCGTCGCGAATGCACCAACCAAAGTCCGCGTCGTCGTCATGTGGCAAGCCTCCTAGTACTGCGTCTGGCTGAGCTTGTAGCCCTTGGGTCTGGTGAGCGTGTAGACAAACTTGGTGACCAGCTTGGCCCCCGGTGGAATGCTCGGACGCCACTCGAGCATGCCGGTCTTGTCATCGAAGCCGGCCTGGGGCTCGGTGCGCAGCAGCTTGATCTCGACGTTCTTGTCCCCCACCAACGGCACTTGGTCATAGATGCGGGTCGCCAGGGGCACACGGTAGGGATTCACGATCTCGGTGGTGACCACGTACTCGCTGACCTCGTCTTTGCTAAACACGCCCTTTTCGATGGTGGACACCTGGACATTGCGGGCCGGTCGAACGGCGCGGTCGAGTCCGAGCGGCAACGAGATGACCTCGCCGGGGGCCATCAGCTTGAGCTGCGCCACACCAGCCGGGTCGGCCCCGACAAAGAGCTGAGCCTGACCGCCGGGCAGCGGGTCGGCGCCAGGATTTCTAATGTCCGCGACCAAGAAGGCCTCGGGAGCGAGCGCTGGCATGATCTTGCGACTGACCTCGACCGGGAAGCTGCGCGACAGCAGCGCCACCCGGCGGGTGCCGTGACCACTCTTGACGGTGTCAGGAGCCAGCGAGGGGAATACCATGTCGTATCCGCCCGAGGCCGAAGCCAGCAGGGTCGTGCTGTGTGGCGGCGGCTGATAACCCGGCGGAGGAGCGAGCCCAAAGCCAATCACCTCGGCCACGCGCCTTGCGCTGGTCGCACTGGCCGATCCACGAACGGAGCCATAGACACGAGACTGAGGCTTGGCCATCACTTCATAGCGCTGCGCCAGCTGCTCGGTTTGCATCACCGGGGCCGCTGGAGCACCGGACGGCGGCGGCGGCGGCGGCGGCGGCGGCGGCACAGCTTGGATGGGCATCACCGCTTGGCGGTCATCCGCATCCGACACGCCATCACGATCCACTTCCTGTTTCTCGCCAGAAGACTCCCCGAGTTCTTCCGCTTCCGCTGGGGCAGGCGCGTCGGCTTCCTTGGCGAGGGTGTCTTCCAGGTTCTTGTTGGCATCCCGCTTGTAGGTCCCGCCGGTCGGGCCCCGATATCCAAGTCCCAGCCGCGACGCGAAGCGCTGCTGGAGCAGCTGGTTGGGATCGGCATCAATGGCCGGCGGCAGCTGCGGCACCACGGGGGCAGGTGGAACGGCTTCGCGCTGCGGCTGGGGCGTCGGGATGAAGCGCTCCCGCTCGCCGAGCTTCCAGGTCAGGAGCTTGGGCAGCTGCGTCGCAGTCGCTGGCACCGCCGTCGAAAGTGTCAGCCGCGCATCCGTCCAGTCTTCACCTGTCTCTTGGCTGACCAGGCCCGCCAGGGACAGCTCGACTTTGTTCTGACCGGGCAACAGCTGGATGTCATAGGTCGGGCGCCAGCGCGCCCCCCGCACCTGATAGCTCAGCTCTAGGTGGGCGGTGCCGCTGCCTGTCAGCGTGGCGGTGACCCGATAGCCGGCGCGCCGCAGCAGCCCCCCGAGCTTCTGGCCTTCTGCCACGATCGCCGCGCGCTTCAGCTGGAGCAGGCGCTGCTTTTCCTCGACCTCGTGAGACTTTTGATGCACCCGCTCGTAGAGCTGCCGAGTCCACGCAAACACCGCCGCCCAGCCCGTTGGGTTGAGCTTGGCTGGGGGTGCCTGTCCCGGAGCACTGCCCTGCCCGAGCCCACTGGCCGACGGCAGCACCCGACCGAGCAGCCGCAGCTGGGCTGCGTAGGCCGACTGTTCCGCCCGCAGCGTCGTCAGCTGATCATCGATCGACTCCAGCTCGCGCAGCAGCTTCTCGGCCTCGGAAGGCGGTAGCTTCCCTTCGCTGGCATCGACCCAGGCCAGCTCGACGCGCTGCACGGCGGCATCCTCGCCCCGGGCCGCATCGACTTCGACCCGGATGCTGGATGGATCGACGCCTGACGGCAAGATCGGCAGCTCGACGCGCGTTCCACCGGCCCCGCCTTTGAGCGGCACCTTGGCCATGCGGGTCACCCGCGCGCGATCGCTATAGACTGTCACGGCGGCAACTGGCAGCTCCACCGGTTGGACGGCCTCGCCACGCGCCAGCACTCCGGCAGAAGCGAGCGGACCGCCCAGCGACGGACCAAAAGCCCCAGGAGCCCAGCCCAGCGCAGAGGCGCCGAGCAGCGACAGAGCAGGCAAGATCCAGCGGCGACGACGACGCGAAGTCACCAGAAGAGGAGTGGCAGAAGCAGTTGCAGCGGCACAGGCAGCGGGCGCAGCGGGCGGGGCGTAGCTAGGCATCGATCAACTCCAACCTCGCGGATGGCACATCAGAAACATCAGACGGCGGCGTCTTTGCCGCGACCTAAAAAGAAGTACGCCGGAACCCCCAAGAGCACCAGCCCTAGCCCATACAGCGAGGAGCGCGGGTCGCCTTGGACGATGTAGACCACAAAGCACAGTGCCACTGCGATAAAGGCGATCGAGGAAGCCGGATAGCCGAGCGTTCGGTACGGTCGGGCAGCCTGCGGCAGCTGCCGCCTCAGCTTGATCACACAAGCGGCCGTCGCGGCATTAAAGAGCAGCGAAGCAAAGGTGGTGTAGGTGAGCAGGTCGTCATACTTGCCGGACATCGTCAGCACTGCCGACCACAGCCCGAGCATGACCAGCGCCCAGCCCGGCGCCTTGTTGCGGTTCAGTCGCCCAGCGGCGCGGAAAAACAGCCGGTCTTCGGCCATCGCGTACAGGACCCGGGCGCCACCGAGGATCATTCCGTTGATGCAGCCAAAGGTGGACACCAGGATCGCAGCGGCAATGAGCTGGCCTCCCAAGGTGCCGAGCAAGCTACGGGCAGCTTCAGCGGCGATGCGGTTTTCGGGGACGCGCGCCATCTGATCAAGCGGGAACAGGTACAGATAGCCAGCCGCCGCAACCACGTACGTCAGCGTGGTCACCAGCGTCCCGCCGATGATGGCCTTGGGCAGGTTCCGCGATGGGTCACGGACCTCGGCAGCGGCAAAGGTCACGGTGTTCCAGGCGTCGTAGCAGAACAGCGCCTTGGACGCCGCCACCCCAAGCGCCGCCAAGAAGCCGGCCTGCACCGCACCGGGCACCTGCGGGACCGTGGTGCTCCACAGCGGCAGGTAGTTGGCGGTGCTGCCTTTGCCCAGAATGATGATCAGCGCCAGCAGTCCCCACAGCCCGAGCAGCTTGAGCCCGGTAAACAGGTTCTGCACCGCTGCACCGGCCACCACGCCTCGGGTGTTGATGTAGGTGAGGACAGCGATGACCAGGAGCGCGACCCCTTGCGCCGAAGAGACACCCACGGGGCCGTGACTGCCGTGATAGAGGGTGAGCCATAGTCGCTCCTCGCCCACCCAGGGCAGAAAGATGCCGAGGTACTTGGCAAAGGCGATGGCCACGGCCGCAATGAAGCCTGACTGAATCACCAGAAACAGCGTCCAGCCATACAGGAAGCCAGGCAGCGGACCGAACGCGCGCCGCAGATAGACGTACTGACCACCGGCCTCGGGCATCATCGCTGCCAGCTCGGCGTAGCTAAACGCCCCGAGCAGGGTGAACAGGCCCGCGAGCAGCCACAGCCCGAGGTACAGCCCTGGCGCGGTGATGTTCTTGGCCATAAGCGATGGCGCGATGAAGATCCCCGAGCCAATCATGCTGCCCACGAGGAGTGCCGCCGCATCGACGGCCCCCAGCTTGCGTTCGAGCTGTGACGAAGACATGTCCGTCGTGGGTAACATGGGGTAGGTGCCGTCTCAATTTTTTGCTCGTCGCACTTCCCAGTACGGATGCGCTACCCTGCGAGCCCATGGGCGATGCTGTTCCCAGTAGCGAACCACTCCTGCGGCTGTCGAAGATCACCAAGGTCTATACGCGCGGCGACCTGGCAGTCCCAGCGCTGCGTGGCCTAGATCTTCAGATAGACAGCGGCGAGTTTGTGGCCGTGATGGGGCCGAGCGGCTCGGGCAAGTCCACGCTGATGAACCTGATTGGGTGTCTCGATAGGCCGACTTCGGGATCGTACTTTCTGCAAGGTCGCGACGTGGCCCAGCTCGATCGGGATGCACTGGCGCAGGTGCGGCTACGGACGCTCGGCTTTGTGTTTCAGGGCTTTAACTTGCTTTCGCGCACGACCGCGCTGGAAAACGTCGAGCTGCCACTGCTGTATGCGGGCATGAGGTCGATGGAGCGGGCAGAGCGAGCGCGGGAGTCGCTGGCGCGGGTCGGGCTGGCAGAGCGAGCGGGGCACACGCCCAACCAGCTGTCGGGCGGACAGCAGCAGCGGGTGGCGATTGCGCGGGCGCTGGTGACCAAGCCGATGATGCTGCTCGCCGATGAGCCGACCGGCAACCTCGACTCGCGGACCTCGCTGGAAGTGATGGCGCTGCTGCAAGAGTTGAATGCCGAGGGACTGACCGTCTTGCTGGTCACTCACGAGCCCGATATCGCGGCGTTTGCCGGTCGGCTGCTGCTGGTCAAAGATGGCCGGCTGCGGGCCGATGAGCGGCGACCACCACACTCTGCCAAGCAAGCGCTCGCCGAGTGGCGCGACACCGAGGAGGAAGACCGATGATGTTTCTGATGGCGCTTCGCCTGGCGCTGCGGAGCCTGCTGCGCAACCGGATGCGCTCGGCACTGACGGCCCTGGGCGTGATCATCGGGGTGGCGGCGCTGCTGGTGACGGTGGTGCTTGGGGAAGGCACGCGCAAGATGGTGGCGGCGCAGATCGCGACCATGGGCTCGGCGATCATCATGATCGTGCCGGGAGCATCAGCGCAGGGCGGGTTCATGGGGGGCACCGGCAGCGGTCGGCCACTGCAGCGCGATGATGTCGAAGCGATCCTGCAAGCGCGGGCGGTGCGCTATGTGGTGCCGGTCGATCGGACGGTGGCGCAGGTGGTCAGCTCGAACCTCAACTGGCAGACGCCGGTGCTGGGGACGACGACGGACTATGCGGCGCTGCGCGACTGGCCGGTGGCCCGGGGGCGCTTCTTCACGGCGGCGGAAAACGAGTCCGCAGCCAAGGTCTGCGTGCTCGGTCACACCGTCACGCAGAACCTGTTTGGAGACTCCGATCCAGTCGGGCAGCAGGTCCGCGTCAAGCAGATGCCGTGCGAGATCATTGGCGTGCTGGCCCCCAAAGGTCAGTCGGCGATGGGCAGCGATCAGGACGACATCTTGATATTACCGTCGGTGACACTGCGAACGCGGGTGCTCAATCAGAACCGCCAGTATGTCAGCACCATCATGGTGGCGGCGACGAGCGAAGATGACCTGGCCCAGGCCGAGAGCGAGGTGGTGTCGATCCTGCGCCAGCGCCACAAGCTGACCGACGACCAAGAGAACGACTTTACGGTGCGCAACCTGGCCGAGCTGGTGCAGACCCAGCAAAAGATCGTCGAGACGCAGACCGGCATGCTGCGCAACGTCGCGGCGGTGTCGCTGCTGGTCGGCGGGATCGGCATCATGAACATCATGCTGGTGTCAGTCACCGAGCGAACCCGCGAGATTGGCATTCGCCTGGCCATCGGCGCCCGTGAGCGTGACATCTTGCTGCAGTTCTTGGTCGAAGCCGTCGTGCTATCGGTGTTGGGAGGCCTGCTCGGAACTGGGCTCGGCGCCCTTGCTGCGACGCTGTTTTCCAAGCTGGGCGGTGGCATGCCGGTCGACTTTTCGCCGTTCTGGATGGTGCTCGGCTTTGGCGTGTCGGTGGCGATTGGGGTGCTGTTCGGCTTCTACCCGGCGCGCAAGGCGGCTCGGCTCGACCCCATCGACGCCCTTCGCTATGAGTAAGTGCGGCGTCCGCTGGGCTCGGGGCCTATAGCTCGGCGGTGTTGGCCAGTCCAAGGCTGGTCGCGCAGGCCGAGACAGCATCGGTGACGGCATCGTGAACGCTGGTCGATAGCGGGGAAGGAACCACTTCGTCACTGCCGGCAGAAGCCGCGATCGCCTCGGCAGCGGCGATGTACATCTGCGGTTCGATCTTGCCGGCCCGAACGGCGAGAGCGCCACGGAAGATGCCGGGGAAGGCGAGCGCGTTGTTGATGGCAGCCCCATCGGCGGCATAGGCCGCACCGGCATCGCGCGCCACGTCAGGATCGATCTCGGGATACGGATTCGAGAGCGCGAAGATCACCTGACCGCGACGGACCTGCTCGGGCTTGATCAGGCCGACCTTGCCGGTGGTGCAGACGACGATGTCGGCCCGCTGTAACAAGGTGTCAAGGTCAGTCGAGTGCGCGCCGGCAGCAGTGAGCGGAGCAATGGCGGCGGGGTTGCGATCGGTGACCATGACCTCACCGACGCCATAGGCCAAGGCCAGCTTGGCGATCGCGGAGCCAGCAGCCCCGAGCCCAACCTGCCCCATCTTGGAGCGCCGCAGCTCGATGCCGGTCAACCGACAGACGTTGATGATGGCCGCCAGGGTCACCACCGCCGTGCCGTGCTGGTCGTCGTGCATCACCGGCTTGCGCAGGCGCCGCTTCAGCTCTTCTTCGATGCGAAAGCACTCGGGAATGCGGATGTCTTCCAGGTGGATGCCGCCAAAGCTGCGCGAGACACGAACCACGGTCTGCACGAACTCTTCGACATCTTTGGTATCGACCAAGATCGGCGTCGCCGACAGGCCCGCGAAGCGATCGTACAGGACCGCTTTGCCTTCCATGACCGGCAAGCTGGCGACCGGGCCAATGTCGCCGAGTCCCAGCACACGGGTGCCGTTGGTGAAGATGCCGACCGAGCGTCCGAGCCCGGTGTAGTCAAAGGCACGCTCAGGCTTTTCGGCAATGGCGCGCGAGACACGAGCAACGCCGGGCGTATAGATGTAGCGCAGGTCCGAGAGGTGCTGTAGCTCGACACGACTGGTCGAGTGGAGCTTGCCGCCCCGGTGGCAGTCGAAGACTCGATCCCGAACGCTGACGATCTCGACCCCATCGGTGCGGGCGAGCGCGGCGACGAGTCGCTCGGTGTGCTCTTCGTTTTCCGTCTCGACGGTGATCTCGCGGGTCGACAGACCTTCTGCCATATGCAGCGTCGAGATCTCGCCAATCAGCGCCCCTTCTTGCGCGATCACGGTAGCAACCCGAGCCAGCTGACCAGGACGGTGACGGGTACGAACGCGAAGGACGGTGTCGATGCGGTAGTGGGCCATGGATACCCCTAATCTACCGCACCTTACAGTGCGCCCTCTAGAGTTTGCATGACAGCCTGGATAGACCGGCAGTCCACCACATCTCCGGTGCAGGCAGTAGGTGAGGACGGGTAAAATGACGCGCACGGGAGGACTACTTGATGACTTTATGGACTACCAAGGGCTTGGCCGGCGTGGCGGGCCTTCTGCTTATCGGACTCATTGGCTGCGATCAAACCACCAGCACCGCCGATGGCGGCCTGGACGCCGGGCTCACGCTATGCCAGGGCGACGGCTGCATCGGCTCAGCGTGCGCCAAAGCCGCCGACTGCACCGAGGGCAGCGCTGGCAAGGCTGCGGTCTGCTGGGTCAGTACGCTCCTCGACAACCCCAAGCTTCTGCCAACTCCCGATGGGTACTGCAGCCGCGAGTGCGACTCCGACGCAGACTGCGGAACGGGCAAGTGCTATACGCTACCCAATGCCAGCAAGCGCTACTGCATGGCGCGCTGTGACAACGCCACCACCTGTCGCAAGCCGGGCTATGCCTGCGCATTCGACGGTGCCACGGACGCCATCTGCTTCCCCAGTGCCAACTTCGACTGCGATCCAACTGCCAACGCTGGCTACTGCGACTACGGCCCGGACAAGTACATCGGCGGCTGTGTCCGCGTCGCCTACGAAGACCTGCACGGCGGGGTCTGCCATCTACAGTGCAAGCTGGGCGTCAAGACGTGCCCGCCAGACAACCGCGCTGGACTGCCCGCACCACCGCAGCAGTGTCTCTATATCGATGCGGGACTGGACAGCCGAGGCAACATCACCAACCCCAGAGACTCGCTGCGCGGCAACGTCTGCTTCCGACAGACGGCCGCACCCAAGACGCCAGGCGCACAGTGCACCAACCTTGGTGAGTGTCAGGACGGCTACGAGTGCGATCTCTACGCCGGTCGTCCCGAAGACCGCGTCTGTCGCGCGCTGTGTGTGCAAGGCGATGGCATCCAGGTCGACCTCCCCGGTCTGCTGGTTCCGGCGGGAGCACAGCTGGCAACCAACATGTGCGCAGCGGCAGGCGAGACGTGCGCGGACTCGCTTCGTGCGGGTGCTCGCGTCGGCGCCCGTGATCGCACCGCCGGACTGTGCATCAAATAGCGCCCGAGTGAATCTGGACCAGGCGCGCACCGTCTTTATCGACAAGACCAACCAACACCACGCTCACTCAATCGGAGAAACTGCCATGCGTTACGCCGCCCTCTCAGTCCTTGTGCTTCTTGGTTCGCAAGTCGCTTCGGCTCAGCCGATGCCAGGCCGTCAGCGTCAAGTTGAGCTACGCCGTGATCGCGGGGAGGTTGCCCGCAGCACCGCCCAGGTCAATGATGACCGCCGCGACCTCGCCCGCTTCCAGGCGACCCTCAAGGCCTTCGACGACGCGGTAGTGCTGCGGAACACGGGTGCTGTACGCGCCGCGCTAAGCAGCTTCGTCCAGCAGGGCCGTGCTGAAGTCGCCGAGCAGACCCGCGAGACGCGCCAAGCCAACCGCGAGGTGGGACGCTCAGCGGCTGAGCTGAACCGCGACCGCAACGTCCGCGACGCCCGCAACCTGCAGGATGATCGCCGGGACGCTGCCCGTGAGAGCGCTGCGCTGAGCGAAGAACAAAACCTGCTGGCTGAGCTAGAGCGCACCGCTGCGGCAGAGTATGCCTGGGGCCCGCAGATGCCGATCCTGGTTCGAGCCCGTCAGATCATGGTGCGCTTTGTGGAGCTGGCCCGTGCCGAGCTGGCGCGCTCACGGGGGGAGGTTCGCGAGGATCGCCGCGAGCTGCGTGAAGACCGCCGAGGCATTCGCTAGCCCCGTACGCACCACCGCGTCCCCACAGCGAGGGCTACTCTTCGCTGTCCTTGCTCTTCTTTTCGTCGTCGTCCTTGGCTTTGATCTTGTCGCGGCCCGAGGCTCGACGGACGACCGCGCCCACCAGCGTTCCGCCAATCCCCCCCGTGAGCACCGCCAAGATCAGCGAGTCGAGGGCCGGCTTGACCATTCGCGAGGCTGTGGCGTGCTCGTGGAAGTGGAACGCGAACACCATCGTGGATGCAGACGCCATGATGAGGTGGGTCTTGGTCTTGGCGTCGCCGATCTTGCCCTCGACGTAGATCATGCCGAGCACAACCAAGATGCCGAGTAGAAAGAACCACTTGGGGTCATAGCTCTGCGGATGGACAGAGACGTGAAGCCCGTCGGCAAGCAGGTCATCAATGTGCTCGACGGTAAAGGTCAAGGTGTTGCCACGTAGGCTGCGGGGCAGGCGGTGCTCGATCTGGTTGCTCTGCTCGGTCCAGCTGGAGGTGCCCTGGCGAACCCGCATCTGGTTGGTACGGACCGAAAACTCGCCGCTGAGTGTCTCGGTGCCGCCTTCGCCAGCGACTTGGACTTCAAACACGGCATTGCTGTTCTGCGCACCTTCGGTCTTGAGCGTGCCGCTGACAGTGACATCAAACGGGCCGGTCTTGCCCTCGGGAAGCTGCACCTTTTCGGACTTGCTCTGCTCGGTCAGCACCGCCTGCCCGTAGACGGTGCGCGCCATGCTCTTGCGCAGCGTTGGATAGCCAGCGGCGGCGGCCCACAGGATGCAAAGAGCAGCGAAGGCATAGCGCCCGTTCTTGCTTGGGATCAGGTCGTAGGCCGGCACCGCAGTCGAGTAGATCGACATCGCGACCAAGCCACCAGCGAACAGCATGCCGAGCATCGACTCGCGGATGTAATCGGCGCGATAGCCGACGATGAGCGCCCCCGCGAGAGCCAGCAGCAGCACCGGGCCAAGCCAAGCCTCCCAGTGGTCATCCATGAAGCGCTGATAGGCCGTCTTGGGGACGGGAGCCTCGTCTTCGCTGGCTTCGGGGATCGGCTTGTCCCCACGCGCCACTTGCCGGCGGGTGCGACGGTAGCCGTCACGTTCTTCGGGCCCAAAGTCTACTGCGCTCTTTCCTTCGAGATCATCTTGCTCGTCGCGCTTCGCCACGGAATCCTCACAGCTTGGGGCAGTCGCCTAATTTGAGAAGTAGCCTGCAACATATCTTTTGGCTCGCTCGGAAGCAAGACACCGACGTACCTGAAGAAGGGCCGATTGACCTTCTCGGCTGGCGCTGCTAAGTCCGCGCCCATGGCGGTCACCGAGTTTACGCACCTACATGTCCACAGTCAGTACAGCCTTCTGGATGGAGCGATTCGGCTCAAGGACTTGATCCCTCGCATCTCGACCATGGGCATGAACGCGGTGGCGCTGACCGACCACGGCAACATGTTCGGCATCATCGACTTCTACAAGAAGGCGAAGGCGGCGGGGGTCAAGCCGATCTTTGGCAGCGAGATGTATGTCTGTGACAACCGGCAAGACCGGACCTCACGGCGCAACTATCACTTGATCCTGCTCGCGAAGAACAACGTCGGGTATCACAACCTCCAGTTCCTGAACTCGATGGGCTATCTGGAGGGGTTCTATTACCACCCCCGGATCGACAAGAAGCTGCTGAAGGAACGGAGCGAAGGAATCATCGGACTGTCGGCTTGCCTCGGGGGAGAGATTGCCCAGACGCTGCTGACGAGCGGCTATGACGCGGCCAAGGAGATGGCGCGGCAGTATGCGGACTGCTTTGCGCCCGGTGACTTCTATCTGGAAGTGCAGCCGAACGGACTTGCGGATCAGGACAAGGTCAACGCGGACTGGAAGCGGATGTCGGCGGAGACAGGGATTCCTTTGGTCGCAACCGGAGACTGTCACTACGTTCAGAAGAGCGACTCCAAAGCACACGAAATCTTGATGGCAATTCAGCAGGGGCGGACGCTTGCCGACGAAAAGCGGCTCAAGCACGAGGTCAGCTCGTACTACTTACAGAGTCCGTCCGAGTTCAACTCCTTCTTTGCGGACATGCCGCAGGCGATTGAGAGTACGGTCAAGATTGCCAACGAGTGTCACGTCGAGCTGACGCTGGGGAAGCCGATGCTGCCGCGCTACCGAGTGCCCGAAGGCTTCGACATTCCGTCCTACTTCCGGCGTGTCTCGGAAGAGGGTCTACAGCAGCGCTTTGCGGAGTTTGAAAAGTACGGCAAGAAGTTCGATGCGGATCAGTATCGGAGTCAGCTCCAGCGCGAGATCGATGTCATCACCGCGATGGACTTTCCGGGCTACTTCCTGATCGTTTGGGACTTCATCAACTACGCCAAGCAGCATGGGATTCCGGTCGGTCCGGGACGAGGCTCGGGAGCCGGCTCGCTCGTCGCCTATTCGCTCAAGATCACCGACCTTGATCCGATTCCGTACAACCTGCTGTTCGAGCGCTTCCTCAACCCCGAGCGCGTCTCGATGCCGGACTTCGACATCGACTTCTGCATGAACCGGCGCGATGAAGTGATCAAGTACGTCTCGGAAAAGTACGGCAAGAACCACGTCGGTCAGATCATTACGTTCGGCTCTCTGTCTGCGAAGAGCGCGCTCAAGGATGTCGGTAGGGTGATGGGAATGCCGTTTCAGGAGCTCAATGATCTGACGCGGAACCTGCCGGCTCTGGTCGATGGTCATCCGCTGACGATGCAGTGGGTGCTGGAAAACGAGCCGAAGTTCAAGCAGATCATGGCGGAAAAGCCCGACTTCAAAGAGCTGGTCGAGATCGCCACCGCGCTGGAAGGACTGCACCGCAACGCCGGAATGCACGCCGCTGGGATTGTGATTGCGGAGCATCCGCTGTGGGAACATGTCCCCTGTTATCGCGGTCAAGACGGCGAGATCGTCACCCAGTTTGCAAAGGACGAGGTCGAGGAAGCGGGCTTGGTGAAGTTCGACTTCCTGGGACTGAAGACGCTGACGGTGATCGATATCGCGGTGCGGATGCTGCAAAAGGACAATCCAGAGTTCGATCTGCAGCGGATTCCGATGGATGACGCGAGCGTCTACAAGATGATCTCGGAAGGGGACACGACCGGGGTGTTCCAGCTGGAATCTTCGGGGTTTAAGGAGCTGCTGAAGAAGCTGAAGCCGGACTGTTTTGAAGACATCATCGCCGCCGGTGCGCTGTATCGGCCAGGTCCGCTGGAAGGCGGAATGGTCGATGACTTTATCAACCGCAAGCACAAGCGGACTCCGATCGTCTATCACCACCCGTCGATGGAGGTGATCCTGAAAGAGACGTACGGGGTCATCGTGTACCAAGAACAGGTGATGCAGATTGCGCGCGCGCTGGCGGGATACTCGCTGGGTGGCGCAGACCTCCTCCGCCGCGCGATGGGCAAGAAGAAAAAGGAGGTCATGGAGAAAGAGAAGGCGAAGTTCCTCGACGGCGCCCAGAAGACAGGGGTCGATCCGAAGATCGCCGATGAGGTCTTCGATCTGATGGCGGCGTTCGCGGGCTACGGCTTCAACAAGTCGCACTCTGCTGCGTACGGACTGGTGACGTACCAGACTGCGTACTTGAAGAGTCACTACCCGGCTGAGTTCTGGGCGGCGCTTTTGACCTGCGACAAGGACGACACGGACAAGGTCGCGCGCTACGTCGCTGAAGTGCGCGATTCCGGAATCGAAGTGTTGCCGCCCTGTGTCAATCAGTCGGAGATGGACTTCTCGGTGGTCAAGCAGACCGAGAAGCATCCGAAGTCGGGTGTGCTGATCGAAAAGCAAGCGATCCGCTTCGGTCTGTCTGCGATTCGTGGCGTCGGAGAAGGCGCGGTGGAAGCGCTGCTTGTGACCCGCAATGAGAAGGGCTCCTTTGCGTCTCTGTTCGCGCTGTGTGAGCGAGTCGATCTGCGGCGCATCAACAAGAAAGTCCTGGAAGCGCTGATCAAAGCGGGCGCGGTGGACGCGCTGGTTCCGGGGCGAGCAGCGGCGATGGCGGTGCTTGACTCTGCCGTCGACCGAGCCCAGAAAGCGCAGCGAGACAAGGACAGCGGACAGACCTCTCTGTTTAGCCTGCTTGGGGGTGGAGGAGGAGCTTCTGCCAAGCCCGGTACTGAGTTTGGTCAAGTGCCTGCGTATCCGCAGGTCGCGGACTGGACTCCCAAACAAAAGCTGGCGCTGGAAAAGGAGTCGCTGGGCTTTTACATCAGCGGCCATCCGATCGATCGCTATGCGCAAGAGCTGCGGCGGGCGCGGGCGGTGCTGGTGGCCGAGCTGACCGACGCAGGTTATGAGATTCCGCGCGGTCGCGATCGTGCCGACATCTTGGCCGGGGGAGTGGTCAGTGACCTCCGCGAGCGCGTGCTCAAGAGTGGCAACGGCAAGATGTGTTCATTCCGCTTGGAAGACCAGACCGGCGGAATTGAAGTGGTGTGCTTTTCCAAAGCGTTCGCAGAGTACGAAACCATCCTCAAAGCCGATGAGCCGATCCTGGTGACCGGTCAGCTAATGAGCGACGGTGATGGCGAGACGCAGCAGCGCAAGATCAACCTGCGAGAAGCGCAGCTGCTGTCGCAGATTCGGATGGAAAAGACCCAGAAGCTGACCTTGGCGGTAGCGGCCGATGAGCTGACCGAAGCCAAAGTGGCGTCGCTGAAAGAGGCGTTTTTGGCACATCCGGGGCCGGTCCGAGTCTCGATGCTGCTGGAAAAGCCGGGTCGCTGGCGGGTCGAAGCGCAGCTGCCCGCCGAGGTCCGCGTCCAGCCCACGGATGAGCTCTTGTCCCGCTTGGCCACGCTGTGGGGGGACTCCGCCGTGACGCTGGGCTAGCGCGTCCAGAAGCACAGGAGTGGTGCATGAACATCGGTCGGGCTGACTTGCGCAAGGCGCTGGACGACGTGCTTCGCACCGATAGCGACTTTGATACATTCTGTCTCGACCGTGTGCCGGACACGGCCAAGCTGTTTACAAACGGCATGGACCGACTGGCCAAGCAGAACCGCCTGCTCGAGCGATGCGACGCAGAGGATCTGCTACAGCTGCTACGACAGCACCATCCGACAGAGACGGCTCGGGCGCTGGCGCGGCTCCAGCTGGCTCAAAGCGCGGTAGCTCGTCCGACACCGCCGGCCCAGCCCCTTCTGCCGCCCCGTCGGATTCGGGGAGAAGAGCGGCTGCTGACGATTTCAGTGGCTCTGTCTGCTGAGCAGGAGCTGCACGTTCGCTACCATGTGCCCGGTTACGAGTGGCTGGCCGAAGCCCCGCTGGTGAGCCTGGCATCGATCGAAGCGATGGCTCCGAAGCTCCTGTACCAGAAGCAGCGGGGACTTGCGGCGATCCATCGGCTGCTGGATCGCGGCGTGGAAGAGGACCAGGAAGCGTTCTTTACCGGCGCACAAGTGACAGGGGAGCAAGGAATCGGGCGGCTCCTCTATCAGCTGTTGTTTCCTGATGCCCTGGTCGAGCGGCGGGTGCTGGCATACCTACTGGATGCCGAAGATCCAACGCTGGAACAGAGTCCGATCCGGCAGCCGATCCGGGTGCGCATCCTGACGAGTGACGCGAAGCTGATCGCGCTCCCTTGGCGGCTGGTCTGCTGGAAAGGAAACTTGCTGGCGGACTACGGCTGGACGCTGGAGGTCACGCCAGAGCTGGTCGGCAAGCATCAGGTGCGGCTGTCTCTGCTGAGTCGCATCTTGGTGATTGCGCCCAAGCCCGCAAGCCTGCCCAGCCTTGGTACAGACGGACATCTGGAAGCGCTGCGAGCGCGGATCAAGGCGACCCTGCCCGACCAAGCCGAGCCCGAATACTTCAAAACGGTTCACACGGCCAAGGAGCTTGGGGACGCACTCCAGGCTCGCTTTGACGTGGTGTACTACTTTGGCCATGGCTCCATCGAAGGCGGACAGGTCTGCCTGCGGCTCGGGGACGGCAAAGACCCTGCGTCGCTGCTCACGATGGCGGACCTGGGCAAGCGGCTGATGCTGGCCGATCAGCCACCCGACTTCCTGCTCATCAACGCCTGTCTGGGGGGAGCGGGCGGCGGGCAGAGTGCCGGACATCTGCTGAGCACGCGGGTCCCGTTGGTGGTCTGCCACCTGACCCCTGCGTATGGGAACTTCGCCGGGCCGTGGGCGATTCGCCTGCTGGCGGGTATGCTGCTTGACCGCGATGACCCAGTGATGCTGCTACACCGTCGCGACCCCACCTGCGCGGCACAGTCACTGCGCGACTTTCAGTGGGCAATGCCGGCCATCTTTTCGAGTACGCGCTCGTGGGAAGCTCCACCGCTCATTGGACGACGGACTCCGGGCAACCCGCTGCGACTCGACCGCACCATTGCGCGCGCGCAGGTCGTCGATCTGGTCCAAGTGCTCATCGAGGGGCGCAAGCGGCGTGTCGAGGCCCTGGTTGCCTACGCCGCCGACCAGAGCTTGATTGAGCGATTTTCTTGGCAAGCGACCGACTACCTTTTGCGGCGTCGGGTCGGTGCGATGTATCCGATCAACCTGCGCTTTCCCACCGACCGTCAAGAGCTGGGCAAGTCGCTATCGGAAGATGTGCTGCTGCAAATTGGCCGGCCCAAAGAGACGCTCGGTCAAGCGCTGCGTCGTCATGCCCCCAAGCTGCGGACGGCGGGCAAGCCGGTGCTGTGGCTCAACTTTGGTGTGTGCGGGGACGGAGAAGCGCAAGAAAAGCTGACCCCGGCGCAGCTTCATGAGTGGCTCAAGTGGTGCAGTGAAGTCTTGGCCCACGAACACAACTGCGGCGAGGAGCTGCGCATCGTGGCCTACCTTGCACTGCGCGTCGAGCCGAGCAAGCAGGCGTTTTTGCACAGCAAGGTGGAAGAAGAAAAGGTCACGTTCAACAGTGAGCGACTGCGGATCTTCCTGCTGCCACCGCTGCCGAAGGTGGAAAAAGGCGACCTCAAGGACTTCCTGAGCGACCCCGACCTGTCTTCGTGTGCCGACAACGCGACCACCATCAAGGATGCGACGGAGCTGATCTACCTCGACACCCAGGGTCACTACGAACCGGCAGTCGAGCATATCCGCTGGGCCGAGCAGCACGGCTGGCAGAGCCTCATCGACAAGCTGAAGGCCAAGCACGGCGTCCAAGGATCGGCCCATGCAGAGGAGAGCTTCTAAATGACCCACCCGTTTTTGCTGTTGCGACCCGACCAGAAGGACCCGGTGGCCCGCCGGAAACAGCTGGCCGAGCGGCAGACCCCGGAAGCGCTGAGCAACCTCCGATCCGCCGCACCAGACTTTCAGCCGAGTCCCGAGCTGACCGCAGCCGTGAATGTGGCACTGGCCTTGGGCGCGCCGCTGTTGCTGACGGGGGAGCCGGGCACGGGCAAGACCCAGGTCGCGTACTACCTGGCGTGGTACTTCGGTGTGGAGAGCTCGCTGTTTCTGCTCGATGTTCGGTCCAATACCACCGCCGAGGACCTGCTCTACCACTTTGACAGCGTCGCCTACTTTCACGCGGCGCACGACCCGGCTCGCGTGGGACAGACCATCGACCGCGCCCTGTTCATCCGCCGAGGTCCGCTGTGGCAGGCGATGGAAGCCGAGGGTCCGTCGATCGTGCTGATCGACGAAGTGGACAAAGCGCCGCGCGACTTTCCCAACGATCTGCTCGGCGTGCTCGACCAAGGACACTTTTTCGTGCGCGAGCTGGGTGATAAGGGCACGCGGATCTTCCGCAAGCCGGGGACTCCGCCGCCGGTCGTGGTCATTACCTCGAACAGTGAGCGACGCTTGCCGGAAGCCTTTCTGCGCCGCTGCGTCTTCCACCACATCGAGTTCACCGACGATCTGCTAAAGAAAGCGGTGGCAGCCCGGCGCCCGCAGCTTGCCGCGCTGTCGCAAGAGCTGGTCGATGCCGCCCTCGATCGATTCCGCGAGCTACGCGGCAAGCCGCTGCGCAAGAAGCCCGCCACCGCTGAGTTCCTGGCCTGGCTGACCGTGCTGTCGGCCCACGGCATCGATTCCGGCAAGCTGCGCAGCTCGCCACTGTCCCAGCTACCGCACCTGTCCGTGCTCGTCAAAGACCGCGACGACTGGATGGTCCTTTCCCGATAGGAACTGCGCTTGGTTCTGTTTGCCCCAGCTGACCTGACGACCCTGCTCGACCGCCTGCGTGCGGCGGGACTGCGGGTGGGCATCGAGGACTCGCTGCGGGTGTTCTTGGTCGTGGAGCACTTGCTCGATGCCGATGAGCACCACGGCCTGCGTGAGCTGCTGCTGGCAACGCTGATCAAGTCTCCCGCGCAGCTTGCGCCGTTTGAGGAAGTCTTTGCCGCCTGGACCCAAGAGCTGGAGTCCCGGCAGCCCACGCTCGATGACGATACGCGCGAAGCTGCATCACCCCGGACTGCGCCCCGCACCCGCTCCCAACCTGCATCCAAACCGGTCGCTCGCTCGACTCGATGGGCGTGGCTGCTTGCGCTGGCCGTCTTTGCAGGCATCTGTCTCCTCAGCCTTTGGTTCGGGGCTGAGCGCACTCCTTCCACAGGCCCGCCGGACGTTGGCCACACTCAGACCGAGCTGTCGGTTGCTCCGGAAGACTTGTCCGCAGCAGCCGTTCCTTTGCCCGTCGAGTCCCCGCCACCGCCCCAGCTGCCAAAGCAGTGGGTTCCGCTCTTTGAGGTGCAGCCGCCGGGCGTGCCGCCGCTCCTCTTTGTCGGACTGGCGCTGTCGGTGCTGGGAACGGGACTGGGGCTGGCGCTGTATCTGGGCCTTAGGAACAAGCGCTACACCCCGCCGGAAGTGCCTCCACCGACCCGTGCCGGGCCTCGACACCTTCAGCCGACCTTGGCGTACGCGGCGGGACCGTCTGCCTGGGTCGGCTCGCAGCTACGCCTGCTGGATGAGCGCGGCCAAGAGGCGATGGTCTGGGGCATCGGGCGGTTTGTGTCCGAGCAGCTGACCCACAGGCTGGATGTGCCAGCGACCATCTTGGCGACCGCGCAAGCCGGCGGTCTGCCCCGTCTGCGCTTTCTGCACGCCCGGCACGACCGCGAGGTCTGGCTGTGGGTGGACGTGTGCGCGACCCAGCTGACGCTGGAATACGGCCCGCTGGGTACGCAGCTTGTCCACGAGCTACGCGTGACGCTGCAACAGAACGGGCTCCCGGTCGAGGAGGCCCAGTACTGGGGCGTCCCTGACCGCCTGACTCGGGTGCTGCCCTCGGGTCATCTGGAAGGCGAGTTTGCCGCCAGCGAGGTCGAGGAGCGGCGCGATGCGGCCCTGATTGTGCTGCTGACCGACGGTCGCTTGCTCCGCGACGCGCTACAGAGCGACCAGACACTGGACGAGACGCGGGCACTGCTGCGGCAGCTCGCTCACTTTCCCCACTTGGCGTTCTGCGACCTGGCTCGCGACAGCTATGGGCTGGCCGGGCTGCTCTTGCCGTTTGAGCTGACGGTGCTCCAGCCCGAGCAGGTGGCCAAGTTCCTGGGTGGCGTGCCGCTCGACCCGCCGACCAAGCAGCCCGACCAGCTGACCGGCGACCTGCGGCTGTGGGCGGCGGCGTGTGCGCTGTGGCCGTATCCGCTCGATGATGAGCTGCTGTTTTGGATTCGCGATGCGCTGGGCCTGGACGTACCCGCCGCCCACAGCACGCTGCTGAAGCAAGAAGCGCAGATCCTCGGCGACCGGGTGCAGTGGACGGGGGTCAAGCGAGTCGAGCGGCTGCGGTTCTTGGGTCAGCTCGCTCAGACGACCGGAAGCCTGGACACGCTGCCGGCGCGGCTGGCCCAGACTCCGCTCGGCGCGTGCCTGCGGCTGGTGCGCACCGGGCTGCACAACGAAGCGGCAGCGCGGCAGCAGCGCGATGAGACGGTGCCCTGGCTCGGTACGCACGCCGAGCAAGAGCTGCTGATGCACCAGGCGCTGCTGGACCTGTGGGACAGGCCGCACCAAGCAAGCCTTGTGCTGCACTCCTTGTCTACGGGCTGGCTGCGAGAAGAGATCATCCGGCACCTGAGCGAGCGCGGAGCGCGGGACCCGCAGGACCCAGCCGACGACCTGATCCGCCTGCCGTGGGAGCGCCACCAGCTCGCACCACCGCTGCTTGGGTGGCTGGAAGAGCTGGGGTTCGGCAGAGCCCAAGAGCGACCGACTGTCATCCCGCAGCGCCCCGGACGACTGTATGCAGCATGGGCCGCGAGCGTCGGAATCGTGCTGGCAGGCCTGTGTACGCTGGGCCAAGCACTGTGGCAGAGCCGTCATCCCTCAGGGGAACCAACAGTCACCCAACAAAAAGCGCCCCCCGATGCCGGCAACGAACAGCCGCCCGACCTGGCAACCGACCTGGCAACCGCGCCGGACCTTCAGCCGCCCGCCCCTCCAGCATGGAGCTGCCCGTACGAGGAATATAAGGAACCAAAGAGCGGAATGGTGTTCGTGAAGGTCTGTGGCGGCGACTTCAAGATGGGGTCTGAGAAGAACGACCAAGACGCCCAGGACAACGAAAAGCCCGCGTATCCGGTCCATATCGACACGTTCTGGATCGGGAAGTACGAGGTGTCCAACGCCCAGTATCGGAAGAAGGAGCCGGCGCACAGAAGCGAGTTCGATGGGGAAGAACTGCCGGTGCAAAGGGAGAGCTGGGACGAAGCGCGTGCGTATTGCCGATCGATCGGTGGCGATCTGCCAACAGAAGCGGAGTGGGAATACGCGGCGCGAGAGCCGGAAGGCAGGAAGTATCCGTGGGGAAACACCGCGCCGAAACCAGGACGGGCAACGTTCGACCGACGCTATGACGACGGGCCTGAGTCAACCACCGCCAATCCGAGAGGACGAGGTCCCTTCGGGACGCTGAACCAAGCCGGAAACGTGTGGGAGTGGGTAACGGACTGCTACCAAGACAACCGATATGTGAAGCGAAAAGCGCAGAGTGAAAAGACGACTCCGGTGCTGTCTGTCGGCAATCCGGTCGATGAACGGTCTGTCTGTGACAGGCGCGTCTTGCGCGGCGGCGCATTCAACTTCGAGCCCAGGGGCCTGCGCTCCTCGTTCCGGGGCTGGTACCAGCCTGTGCTCCGGGTCGGGTACCTCGGGTTTCGGTGTGTGCGAGGTTCGCAGCGCCAGCGTTGAGTCCAGCCGAAGCCTTTCGAGAGGCTCCGCACACACTTTGAAGTCCCCGCAAGCCTACTCGAGAGGCTCCGCACACACTTTGAAGTCCGCGTAAGCCTACTCGAGAGGCTCCGCACACACTTTGAAGTCCGCGCAAGCCTACTCGAGAGGCTCCGCACACACTTTGAAGTCCGCGTAAGCCCTCTCGAGTAGGTTTTTGGACGGGTCAGGGGGTTAGCAGGGCCTCGGCGGAC
>JAEUKA010000068.1 GCA_016794465.1 Myxococcales bacterium
AAGCCTGCCGCTAACGTTCGCTCTGAGCCAGGATCAAACTCTCCAATTGAGATGTTTGAACCGTTGCCGAATCAATGATTCGACAGGGTACTTGTATGTTTTCTTCCCTGCTTCTCGCTATTCAGTTTTCAAGGACCAATCTTGTCCGCCAGTCTGATTCTTCATCAGTGCGGGGTGGCCAATCTATCAGTCTTTTTCAGTGCGTCAAGCTTTTTGTTTCGCTTTTTTCACTGATTTCGCCGACTTGCGTGACCACCTCGGCGACAGGTGAAGGACTCTACTCGCAATCGCGGGCGGGTCAAGGAGATTTCTTTCTTTTTCTGCACTTTTTCGACTCTCCCGTCGGGGAATTTGCCGCGTTGGTTCGATTGCGTCCGCTGATCGCCTTGTGAACGGGGTGCTTTCGTGCGCCTTGGCAGCTCCGTTTTCTGCCCGCCTAGCGTTCCCGGTCACTTGGGAGCCTGGCCCCGGGCTTTCATTTGGCGATCGTAGTCACAGCGCTGCTTGATGCGGTTGGTCGTCTCGGCCAGCTGGGGCTCGGGAGGCAATAGCGAAAGCTCGCGGACGGCATCGTCGCAGCGACCGGTGCTGGCCAGCGTCGACGCCAAGTGCAGTCGCGCCGAGTGTAATTTTCCATTTTGAGCCAGCGCAGCGCGGAACTCCGCCTCGGCCCGAACGATGTCTCCTTGCTTGCGACGAGCGAGCCCAAGATCGGTCAGGACCTCTGGCAGCGCCTGAAGTGCTTTGGCCTTTTCCAGCGCGACGATCGCATCTGCTGCTTGTTCTCGACGAGTTTGCACCACTCCGAGCCGCCAATACGCTCGATGCAGGACCTGTTTGGCTTCTTCGCGGTCCTCGGCAACCTTGGTCGATCGATACTGCTCATCCGCGAGCTGAGCGGCTGCCATCAGCTCTCCCACGGCTTCGTCATGACGCTTGGTGTCCGACAGCAGCATCCCGAGGTTCAGGTGCGCGTGGGGACGATCGGGCGCAAGCTGCACCGCCTCTCGGGCCGGTGCCACCGCTTCCTCGAGCCTTCCCCCGCGACGGTACGCCACCGCCAGGTTGTACTGAGCGTCGGCCTGACTGGCCCGCGGGTTGGCATCGGTCGGCGTTAACTTGATCGCCTTGCTGTAGGCGGCGATCGCTTCGGGCCAGCGCTTCAGCGACTCGTGGGCTACGCCAAGGTTGTAGTAGGCCTCGAACATGGTGGGCCGTAGCTTCACGGCCTGCGTAAGCACTTCGATCGCCTCGCTGGCTCGCCCCGCATCCGATAGAACCGCCCCCAGCTCGGCCATCACCGTCACCATCTGCTCGTCTTTGCCGGTCGGATCCAGCTTGATCGCCGCCCGCAGATCGGCCTCCGCCTCTTTGAGCCGACCCATCTTTCGGTAGCACTCACCCCGCAGGTAGAGCGGCTTCGGATCGGTCGGATGCTGCGCCGCCACGTCGCCAAAAGCCTTCAGCGCTTCGTCGTAACGACCGGCGGCCATGCGCTGCGAGCCCAGCTCCAGCAGTGCGACGCGTACCTTCTCGCCGGGAATCACCGGCCGCACGCCCGCCTCGCCATGACTCTCGGCCTTCTTCGAGGGCGGAGCGGCGTACAGAAGCGGTGCTGACCCGCCCTCGCCGGCAGTCCAGATTCCCAGCGATAGCACGAGAATTCGTCGCGTCCACAGGTGGATAGAAACCATGTTGGCACTCTAACCTTGATCTTCGTCGACGGCAACGCCACCTGAAGCGGGTCTAGCGCGCGGAATCTGGTGAGCGGACCGAGCACAAGCGGACCGGGTGCGCGGACCTGGGCAGCAATGGACGTGAGGGGCTCTGCGGCGGTGTGCTAGGGTGGCGGCAGTCATTTTTGGGGACAGAAGACATGAGCAAAACGCACTCGCGACAGCAGCTGGAGACGCTTGCAATTCACGCCGGACAGCCGGCGGAGCCGGTGACGGGAGCGATTACGCCGCCGGTGTTTATGACCTCGACGTATGTGCAAGACGGGCCGGGTGGTCACAAGGGCTACGAGTACTCGAGGACGCACAATCCGACGCGGCAGGCGCTGGAGGCGAACATCGCAGCGCTGGAAGGTGGGCAGTTTGGGGTGGCGTTTGCGTCGGGGTGTGCGGCGACGACGACGATTTTGCACACACTGTCGGCGGGTGATCACGTCGTGGCGGGCGATGACCTGTACGGCGGTACCTATCGAATCTTCGAGCGAGTGATGAAGCAGCTCGGCATCTCGGTAAGCTACGTCGATCCGATGCGGCCGGCGGCGTTTGGCGAGGCGATGCGTCCAAATACCAAGCTGGTGTGGGTCGAGACGCCGACCAATCCGCTGCTCAAGCTGTGTGACATTGCCGAGGTGGCGAAGCTCTGTCACGCCGCGAAGCTACCGCTGTTTGTCGACAACACCTTTATGTCACCGGTGCTGCAGCGGCCGCTCGAGCTAGGGGCGACGGCGGTGGTTCACTCGACGACCAAGTACATCAACGGGCATGCCGATGTTGTTGGTGGAGTGGTGGTGACAAGTGATGTGGCACTGCACGAGCGCTTGCGCTTTTTGCAAAACGCGATCGGGGCGGTGCCGGGGCCGCTCGACTGCTTTTTGGTGATGCGCGGGGCCAAGACGCTGCCGCTGCGGATGGGTCGGCACTGCGAAAACGGGCAGGCGATGGCCGAGTGGCTGCAGGCGCAGGTCGGGCACGGACTCATCGAGCGAGTGATCTATCCCGGTCTGCCGTCGCATCCGCAGTACGAGCTGGCGCGGCGACAGATGCACGGACCGGGCGGAATGATCAGCTTTGTGGTGGCGGATGGACGGCTGCCGGCACTGGAGCGAGCGGTGAAGATCTTGCGACAGGTGAAGCTGATTGCCTGCGCGGAGAGCCTCGGGGGTGTCGAGTCGCTGATTGAGCATCCGGCGAGCATGACTCACGCCAGCATTCCCGTCGACAAGCGGGCTGAGCTAGGGATCTCGGATGGGCTGATTCGGCTGAGCGTGGGCATCGAGCACATCGACGACCTGCGTGAGGATCTGGCGCAGGCATTTGCCTCCGCCGAGTAGCCTCGCCTTCCCGTCACACAGCAGCGGTCAGCGGGTGGCGGCCAGCTGGGCGTGGGCAGACAGAAGCCACGCCAGCGTCGTGCGCAGCACCGGACAAGCGACAAAGTCGAGCCCAAGCCGCCCGGCGAGTGCATAGAGCGTTGGCGCAGCAGCGAGGGCATCGCTCACCGACAGTCCAATCAAAAGCGGCCGTCCTTCGGCCAGTGTACGGGCTGCGGCCACGCTTGCGGCCAAGGCTGCTTCGTCAGGCAAAGCGGAGGTAGCCAGCGCCACAACCGAGGTACGCAAGCGCGCCTGCTGCAGCGCGGCCAGATCCCCGAGCGGCACCAGCTCTCCCCGGCGGACAGGCTCGTCTTTGGTGATCGGTTCGAGGACGATCGGGGTCAAGCCACCGTCCAATGGCGGCTCAACGCAGATCCGCTGCACGCCTTCAAGATCCGTCGCCAGCTGCCGATCGTTGTCGCTGCCGAGCCGTGCCCACACTGGCACCCGCGCCGTCGCCATCGCCCAGCGGATCAGCTGCGACAGATCGCCATCGCGCTGTACGTGTGAGAGCGACAGCGGCAGTGCCCCAAGCAGGATCAGCCCACGATGGCCGTCGACGGTCACCGCATCGCCTTGCCGCAAGGTGTACTCACTCGTCGCGACCTGCTGGCGGGCCACATCTACCCGCAGCGCCGAGCAGCCGACGATTGCGCAGCGACCCATCCCACGTGCCACCACCGCCGCGTGCGAGGTCATGCCACCACGCGCCGTCACCAGCGCCGCTGCCGCCTCGATGCCCACGATGTCATCCGTCGAAGTCTCGGCACGAATCAGGATCGGCGACAGCCCTTTTTGCCGCAGCGCCACCGCATCCTGCGACGTAAAGACAATCGTTCCCGCCGCTGCACCGGGCGAGGCCGGCAGACCGCGTGCAATCGTCGGCGCAGCAGCCTTCGTATCAACCATCGGCAAGAGCAGCTCGGCAAAGCGCTTCGGATCACAGCGACGCAGCGCCTCTTCGGGCACGATCTGCCCTTCCCGCACCAGATCGCAGGCCACCCGCACCATCGCCCGCGCCGAGCGCTTCCCCGATCGAGTCTGGAGCAGATAGAGCCGCCCATCTTCGATCGTGAACTCGATGTCTTGCAGATCGGAAAAGTGCTGCTCAAGCGTCTTGGCCGCCGCGATCAGCTGCTGATACGCCTCGGGACAAAGCTCGCCAAGCTCGGCAATCGGCCGGGGCGTAAAGCCACCCGACACCAGATCGTCACCTTGCGCCTGCGGCAAAAACTCCCCGTACAGCCCCGGCTCGCCGCTGCGTGGATCGCGAGAAAACACCACTCCCGTCGCCGATCGCTGTCCCAAGTTGCCGAAGACCATCGCCTGCAGCGTCACCGCCGTGCCCATCTCCGCCGAGATGCCCTGCATGCGTCGATATTCCTGGGCGCGCGGGTTGTGAAACGAGCGCAGCACCGCATAGACCGCCTCGCGCAGCTGCGTCCGCGCATCGTCGGGCACTTGCGAGCCGGTCCGTCGCGCGATCACGTCCTGATACTGTCGAGCCAGCGTCATCAGGTCATCGATCGACAGCTCTTCGTCGTGGAGCACGCCGCGCTTCTGCTTGCACTCGAACAGCAGCATCTCGAACGGATCGGGGACAAGCACGCTGTCCGGACGCAGCCCCAGCACGAGCGCCGCGTACTGGTGCAAAAAGCGCCGATAACAGTCCGCCGCACAGCGCGGATCGCCGAGTCGTCGCGCCAGACCCGGCAGTGCCGCTTCGGTCAGTCCAACATTCAGCAGCGAGTCGAGCATGCCCGGCATCGAGATCTTGGCCCCCGAGCGCACCGACAGCAAAAGCGGCCGATCGAGATCGCCGAGCCTCGCTCCGACGACCGCTTCGACCTCGGCCAGCTGCGCTTCGATGTGCTGCCAAAACGAGTCGGGGAAGTGTCCGTGGGCTTGAAAGTGCGGCCACAGCGAAGACGGCAGGATCAGCCCCGGCGGTACCGGTAGGCCCAGCTGCGACATTGCGCACAGTCCCGCACCTTTTTGACCGAGCCGCTCGGGATCGCACGGGATCGGAGTCGCAGCCGGTCCGGGCAAAAGGAGCGCCACGTCCGCGAGCATGTCTTAGCCCACCGACTCCTCGACGATCTCGCCGTCATCGAGAGGAACGCCGTTCTGGGCGGCCTCGCGCAGCGCCGACAAAGCCAGCTCGCGATCGATCTCGGATACCGCCACTGCAACCTCGCCCGACATCGTCAGCGGCGCCGGCAGCGAGTGCATCTGCCGATCATGAATCACCGCCGAAATTCCGTCGCCCGCGAGGATCTCATCACAGATCATCTGCGCCAGCATTCGGTCGCGGGTACGAAAAATCTCCACTTGAAGGTCGACATCGGGCTCTGGAAGGTCCGAGGCGGCCCGGTCAGGCTGGTCAAGATCGTCCGAAGGAGTCGCGGCATGCGGGGTGGTCTTTTGAGACATGTGGTCTAAGGAGCTAACACAGCGCGGCTTCTAGGGTCTAGATACCGAGTTCTACATTGTGAATCGCTGAATTGCGATGCTAACCTACCCCTTGGTGCACACTAGCTCAGCTCGCTTTGCAGCAGGCTGACCCCTTCTTGTGCCGAGGATGGTTGTGAAAAAACCTAACCAGTTTGGAAAGTACTTCCTCTTCGACCGCGTTAGCACCGGCGGGATGGCCGAGATCTTTCGCGCGAAGACCGTCTCTCTCGAAGGCACCGAGCGCATCGTCGCCGTCAAGAAGATGATTGACCTTCTCACGGCTGACAAAGAGCTCACGTCGATGTTCATCGATGAAGCCAAGCTCGCGGTGCAGCTGAATCACCCCGGCATCTGCCAGGTGGTCGACTGGGGGAAAGTCGGCGAGAGCTACTTCATCGCGATGGAGTACGTCCTGGGGCAAGACCTCAAGCAGCTGTTTCTGCGCTGTAAGACGCAGCTGCCCGATGGGACTCCGACGATGCCGCTTGCGCAGAGCTGTTTTGTTGTAATGAAGTTGTGCGAGGCGCTCGACTACGCGCACAACAAGCAGGACTCGCTCGGCAATCCGCTCAACGTGGTGCATCGCGATGTCTCGCCGCAGAACGTGCTGGTCAGCTACGAGGGCGAGGTCAAGCTGATCGACTTTGGGATCGCCAAGATCAGTGCCACGCGGGAGGCGCAGACCGAGGCGGGCGTGCTCAAGGGCAAGTTCGCGTACATGTCGCCCGAGCAGGTCAAAGGCGAGCCCACCGATCGGCGGTCGGACATCTTTGCGACCGGCATCGTGCTGTATGAGCTGCTCACCGGCGAGCGACTGTTTCCACCCGATCAAGAGCTGGCCGTCCTCGACAAGATCAAAAACGTCGAGGTGCTGCCGCCGACCGCCTACAACCGCAAGATTCCCGAAGAGCTGGATCGCATCGTGATGAAGGCGCTGGCCGGCAAGCCCAGCGAGCGCTACCAGACGGCAATGGATCTGCACGCGGATCTGCAGTCGTTCCTGTACACCTCGGGTGAGTTCTTTTCGCGCAAGGATCTGGCGGCGTGGATGAAGCGGGCGTTTCGCTCGGAGATGGAAGCGGAGCAGGCCGAGGTCGATGCGATTCGCGACACCAAGGTGGCCCTGCCGACCTCTGGGGCGGACTCGCTGCAGCGGGCGCGGGCGACGCTGTCGATGGCGGCGCTCAAGGCCGATCCGGGCGGAGGACTGCGCGGGTCCAAAGAGACGGGCAGCGTGCAAGCGGTGAAGGCGACAGGGTCGATGCGAGCGTTCGCGCCCGACGGTGGAGCGCCAACGGACTGGATGTCGACCAATGCCAAGACCACCAAGACCGCCAGTACACCGCCGGCCGTACCGCGTGGGCAAGTGTCGAGCATTGCCGAAGCTGCGGGCGGGATGCTCCGCGATGCCCAGCGAGGTGGTGGTCCCGGACGAGGCGCCGCGAGTGCAACCCGGTTAAAGCCGGTCGGTAAGCAAGGCCATGCGGCACCACTCACGGAAGTTCCCGTCGAAGAAGACACGGCGGTGGATGGACCAATGGGCGCCGGCAAGATTGCCGAGCCCCGCTTCGAGGATGACAGCCTCGCGACCAAAGCGTTTCCGCAGCAAGACCGCGCGGCCTTTGAAGCGGAGATGGCAGCGGCGCGGCGCAAAGACAAAGACGGTGTGGTCCAGCCTCGCGACGCTGGTGACATCGAGACACAGCAGTACAAGACCGTCGACGAAGGCGCAAACGAGCGCGATCCACTGGAAGGTGGCCCGACGGTATCTCGGCCAGGGCAGCAGATTCCCCAGACGATCGAAGAGATCATGGAGGTCAGCGCTCCGACGATGCTCGAGGCAGCGAACCTGGCCGTGCAAGAGCCCCAGCGCTCGCGGGCCATTCCCGCCGTGGCACCGCCGATGCCGCTCAACATGCCGGACTCGCTCGATGTGGGCGGACGGGACGCCGTGCGAGAGAAGCCTCAGGGCTCGAGTGCGACGGCGCTGGTGCTGCTGCTCCTGCTTTTGGCGCTGGGTGGTGGTGGGGCGGCGTACTTTTTCCTGCTGCGGCCAGGCACCGTGGTGGTCATGGTCAGTCCCGAGCGCGAGTTTTCGCTGCTGGTCGACGGCAAGCCGATGAGCGGAATGGACTCGTCGCCGGTGATCTTGCCGCTGCCGCCGGGAACCCACGCGGTGTCGGTGCAGCGGGCGGGGTACAAGTCGTGGACGGATGCCGTCACCGTGCAGCCTGGCGAGACCGTGCGAGTCACCGCGAACCTGGCCGCGCTGGTGGCCCAGACCGGTGGCTTTACGCTGGTGACCGATCCGCCGGGGGCGATGGTGTTCCTCGATGGCGCGTCGCTCGGACAAGTGACGCCGATGCGCGTCGGGAGCGTTCCGGTGGGCTCGCACACGATCGAGCTGCGGCTTGGGTCACGGGTGCTTAGCCAGACCATCGTGATTGAGGCCGGCAAGTCCATCGAGCTGAAGCTGCCACTGCCCCAAGAGCCCTCGAGTCGGCCCGCGAATCCGACTGCCGTGACGCCTGCGCCGGTCAACCCGCCCGAAAAAGTCGCGGTGACTCCGCCGCCAGTGACTCCGCCGCCGGTTGCTCCGCCCGAAAAAGTTGCGGTGACTCCGCCGCCGGTCAGTCCCCCGGAGAAGGTCGCAGCAACTCCTCCAGTCGTGGAAAAGCCAGCCCAGCCCGAGAAGACCCCCGAGCGGCACACGGCTCGTCCGAATCCGACGCCTCGTCCCACGCCGCGACCGGTGGCGAAGACCGAGCAGCGGCCAGCGGGGAACTTCGGCTTTCTGCGCATCAACTCCAAGCCGTGGACCAAGATCTTTGTCGACGGCATGGACACCAACCTGAACACGCCGCAGACCGCGTATCAGATGAGCCCGGGCATGCACCAGATCATGCTGTTCAACCCGGAGTTCGGGATTCGCGAGACATTCTCGGTGCACATCATCGCCGGCGAGACGCAGACGGTGATCAAGGACTTCCGCAAGTAAGCGCGCGCCGTGGACTCGCTGTCACAGCCGCAGTTTTTGGTCGGTGCCGACGGAGAGTCGCGCGGCGTGCTGCTCGTCCATGGCTTCTCGGGATCGCCGTTCGAGCTGCACATGGTGGCCGAGCGGCTCCATCAGCAGGGACTTCACGTTGCGCTGCCGCTGCTCGCCGGACATCACCAGAACCTGCGGGCGCTTGGGGAGAGCCGCTGGCCCGACTGGCTGGCCTCGGCGGAGCAGGCGCTGCTCGGGCTGCATCGGCGAGTGCAGATCGAGTCGAAGCGGCCACCGCAGCTGGCGGTGATTGGCTTTTCGATGGGCGGGCTGCTGAGCCTGGAGCTTTCGCGGCGCTATCCGGCCGTCACCGCTGCCGAGGAGGCCCGGCGTCATCCGGCGGTTCAGGCGCTGGCGCTGCTGGCGACTCCGCTGTGGCTGCCCGGCTGGCAAGAGCGCGCGATTGAGAAGCTGGCACCGCTGGCCGGCCTTCAGCGGCTGGCAGTGCCTAAGCTGGCAGGACGGGACCTGCGGGCAAAGGATGTGCCCAAAGCGCCCCTCAAGCCGTGGGGGATGCCCGTGCGGGCCTTGGCGAGCCTGGTCGAGCTGATGCGGACCATGCGCAGCCGCCTGCCCGAGGTTCGACAGCCGACCCTGCTCGCACATGGACTGCTCGATCACACTGTGCCGCCGAGCTGTCTCGAGGCGCTGGCAAGCGAGCTGGGGACGCCGCCCGAGCAGCTGACCCGCCTGCTCTTGCCGCGCTCGTTTCACATCTTGCCGCTGGATGTCGAGCGCGAGCTGCTGCTGACCGCGCTCACCGAGCACCTGTCCCGGCACTTTGCGCCACTTTCGGAGCGCGCTTAGCCCTTTTTGTAGATGGTGCCGGCGCTGCTCAAGATCCAGATGTTGCTTGCATCGGCGCCCCAGATGTCGCGCAGGAGCTCGGTGGCGGGGATGCCCACGGGGTTTACCCGGGTCCAGCTGGTGCCATCGAAGCGCAGCACGACGCCACCCTCGCCGACGGCCCAGAAGTCAGTCGCCGACGACGCCCAGACGCTGTAGAGCTTGCCGACGTTGGGGATGGTGCCAAGCTTGGTCCAGTTTGCGCCATCGAACTTGCTGGCGATGCTGGTGTTGCCGTCGTAGCCCACCGCCACGATGTTGTTCGCACTGACGCCCCACGCAGCGCGCAGCACGGCCCCACCTGCCTGGGCGCAGCTGACCTTCGTCTGAGTGGTGTCGGTGATGGTGATGCAGTCATTTGATGCGCCAACCGAGACGAACGAGCTGCCGGTTCCCCACACGCCGTACTCGGTTCCGGGCTTGGGGGCCACGGCGCTGCGGCTCCAGGTTGCGCCGTCGAATCGGAAGATCGCGTCGGCGGTGCCAGCCGCTACCACTTTGTTTCCAGCACTGCCAAAGACCCCAAGCAGGTCGTTGGTCAGGGCCATTGCGCTGGGAGCCGGAGCCCAGGTGGTACCGTTCCACACATAGGCGGTCGGCCCGTTGCCCACAAGCCAGCCGGTGCTCGCGTCCTTGAACCACACATCATTTAGATTCTGCCCGGGATCGACGCCCAGGGTGACGACTGACCAGTTGGTGCCGTTGGTAGTGGCCACGATCACGCCGGCATCACCGACGGCAGTGACATTGGTGGCATTCCAGCCGAACAGCGCGTTATTGGCCCTTTTGCCCGCGAGCCCGGCAGCATCCGCTTGCTTGGCAAACGGCGTCGGGGGCGGCAGCAGATCCGGCGGCGGCAGCAGGTCCGGCATCCGCAGATCCGGCATCAGCTGATCCGTCTTCGACAGGTCCGCCAGCGCGAGATCCTGCGGCCCCGACAGATCATCGAGCACCGACAGATCCGGCTCGCTCAGTGTCGACGACAGGACATCCCAGTCAAAGCAGCCGAGCAGAAGCAGCGAGGCAAGGGCCAGACGGCGCATCAAAACCTCCCGAGGACCGCGAAACCACTGGGCGACAGCGTGGCCGTCAGCTTGGCGGCGGAGTCCTTTTTTGTAAGCTCTATGGGTAAGACAATGGCGGCGGCGGCCATCGCGGCAAAGCCGACACCAAGCAGCGCGTAACCGACGGAACTTTGGGTTCGTCCGCTCTCGGTCAGGGACGGACTGCAGGCGGTGCCGCACTCGGACTGAAGCGAGTAGTAGGTTGAATTGGCGGCTCCGAGCGCACCCGCACCACCGATGACGAGCAGCAAGCCGGCCCCACCTGTGACCGCAGCAATCCACGGAATCGGTCGCGCGGGGCGAACCAGCACCGGGGGAGGCACCCGCCCTTCGAGCGCGTCGATCTGCTTGCGAATGTTTTCGGCCTCGGGGTCATCGGGCCGCTCGGTGAGAAACTGCCGATAGTGCTTCGCCGCGTCGGCCTTGCGACCCATCTGCGCCTCACAGCGGGCGATGTTAAACAGCAGATCCGGTAGCTCTACGATTTGGAATGCCGAGCTGAACTCGACCCAGGCCGCTTGGTACTTGCCCGCTTTGTAATAGGCTTGACCTTTCTCGAAAAAGGCTCGACCGGCAGCGACGGCCTCGGGAGGAGGCGCAACGCTCTGTCGCTTGGCGGCCGGCACGGTGCCAGTCGGTGGCTCCGGTTCGGCAGCCTCAGCGGCACCACCGAGGCCAGCGGCCAACGCAAAGATCGACAGCGCCATTGCGCAGCGAGGGGAAGTCAACATCACGTACTCGATATCTTCTAATTGTAATTAGAATTCCAATAAATTTGTTCTTAAATGACGACTCTATCGTCGGACCAGTGTTGATTGGGGACCTGTGCGAAGGGATGGACGCTCGCCACCTAGGTGAGGCATTCTGTGCGCCCCGATGCTTCGAGCCCGTGCGTTTTTCACCAGCTTCTTCATCATCGCGTACACGATCTTTATGTCGGCGCTGGCAGTCGTCACCTGGCCGCTGTCGCCGCGTGGAGATCTCTTTTTGACCTTTGCCAACCTCTGGTCGCGGGTCATTTTTCGGGTCGGCGGCATTCGCTGGCGGGTGCAGGTCAGCGAGCAGCTCGACCTCTCGAAGAGCTACCTGTACCTGTCCAATCACGAGTCGCTGACCGATATCTTGGCGCTCTACGCGACGCTGCCACAGAAGGTCGTGATGGTCGCCAAGCGCTCGCTGTTTATCCTGCCGGTGTTCAGCTGGGGAATGTGGCTGGCGGGCTTCATCTTCATCGACCGCAAGAACACCCGCGCCGCCTACGCCCGACTGTCACGCGCCGGCAAGCTGATTCGCAAGGGTCGCTCGGTGCTGGTGTTTCCCGAGGGGACGCGTGGTGACGGTGGCGAGCTGCTCAAGCTCAAGCGCGGCGGCTTTGTCCTGGCCCAGGCGGCGCAGATTCCGGTTGTTCCCGTGGGAATTGCTGGCACCGCCAAGGTCCTGCCGCGCGACACCTTCCCGGTCTATCCGGGCAGCATTGCCGTCTGCATCGGCGACCCCATCGACCCACCGGGCGCCGAGGAAGAACTCCCCGCGTACATGTCACGGGTCCAGGTCGCGCTGGAAAAGCTGCGCAGCCAAGCCCGCGCCATCGCCGACTAAAAACGACAAACCCACCGCATCACGCAGTGGGTCTGGGTAGGTGAAGTGGGTCCGGGTAGGTAAACCGGCGGCTGGCTGTAGCGACTTACGAGTTCGGGGAGCGATCGCGGCTCGTCTTCGGCTGGCCCATGTCGCTTGTGCCCGGAGGCGAGTTGTCAATCCAGCGATAGCTCGGCTCGGGTCGAATGTCGACGTGGATGAAGCCAGCGTGCGGATAGATGCCGATTCCCATGCCGCCGGTGTCGAGGCTCTCGACGAAGGCCTTGAGTCGGGAGTCGGGCACGCCAGTCACGCTCAGGTCCGACGCGCTGCCGGCGTAGTGAAACGACGTGGTCTTCTTCTGATTGCGGAAACCAGAGACGAGCGTCAGCGGCTTTTGGAAGCGGTCGTAGACGTGCGAGATGACCTCAAACAGGTGCGGATCGATCTGTCTTTCGGTCTGAGTCCGACGGCAACGCCACACCCGATTGAGCTTATCGAGGGCATCTTCGTTGTAGCTGCCGTCGGCGTTGTAGATGTTGACCGACACCACGTTCTTGGGCTCATTCACCGAGGAGATGACGATGTTGCCACTCGGTCGTGCGACGGGACGATTGCGCAGCTGCGATTCCGAGGCAACCCAGCCAGAGAACACCGGACGGCGAGCCTTTTTCGACTTGGAGGAAGCCGCGTCCGAGCTGGCATCGGCCGAGAGCGGCGCGGCAAGGAGCAACATCCCACACAGGAGATTCGAGAGCTTGCTCGGGAGTTTCACTGTTTCATTCCTCCGTTTGGTGATGATTGAAAAGGCAATTCCGTACAGAGCACAGAGCCGTTTGATGTTCCGAAGCAGACCTCGTCCGCAAGCATAGGTATGTGAGTGACGCCGAAGAACCGAACCCCACCGTAGCTTTGCCGGCGCAAGCGGGTCAACAAAAAACTTTTGGAGCTACGCCGATTTCGAGCGGTCACAGCGACGATATTCCTCTTGCAAATCCCTATCCTACAGAGTCCACAGCAGAATCCGTTTGGGAGTCCGTTGGGAGATGGTGAAGATCAATTCCCAGACGACCGGCGACCTCAAAGATTCGGGCATCGCGGTAAAACTCTCCGAACACGATGCGCCGCACTCCCGAGTTGGCAATCGACTTGAAGCAAGACCAGCACGGAGAGGCCGTTACATAGAGATCCGCACCGTCGATGGCAACGCCATTTTTCGCGGCATGAATGATCGCGTTCTGCTCCGCATGAATCGTCGCAACACAGTGGTCGGCTTCGAGCATGTGTCCGACTTCATCGCAGTGCGGCATGCCTCGGATCGATCCGTTATATCCCGTCGAGAGAATCGTCCGATCCCGAACCAGCACCGCCCCGACCTGCTTGCGAGAACAGGTCGATCGTGAGGACACCACCTTGGCAATGTCCATGAAGTACTCATCCCAAGAAACCCGTGCTACGCGGGGCATTGACGGAATCCTTTGCTGCCAATTTTGCAAATCAGCGACGGGGCATTCACTCCAGCGGTGTGCGTGGGAAGGGGACTCTGGATGGAAGAGGAGGACTCCCAAAAGGACTCTGGGAGGACTCCCAAACCAGTGCGGGTGTGACTACGTTTTCCGTCGCCAAGTTCGATCAGGAGTCGTCCGTTCATGCGTCAAGATCCTACAGATTGTGCGGGGCGGTTGAGGCGGCTATCACAACTCCACCTATGGAATAACAAGGGAGCGCGATGTTTGCTTCCATAGAAATGAATTGGTGGGAAGTCAAGCACTCGATGGACGGCAAGGCCGGGTCGCGAGCCAGAGCGGGTTTGGCGCAGCGCCGAGCTTCATTCGCGACGGGACTCGGCGTGGGCGTGGTATTCTGGGCCACATGAGCAAGACCTATCGCTGTCCTGTCTGCTCCAACGAGGTCGATGTCGCCGCCACAGTCTGTTCCACCGCCGCCTGCCGCGCTGAGCTGGCGTTCTGTTCCCACTGTCGCGACATCACCACCTACGTCTTGGTCGAAGAGAGACGCGGCCGCACCGCCCGCAACATCTACCGCTGCGACCGCTGCCAGCGACTCGGGGTGAAGTGCTACACCTGGCTGTCGGGTAGCTACTGCAATGGCCTGGCGCGGGCCGGTCAGTCGGTCGACCTGCCGCTGTGCTCGGGCTGTAGCAGTCGCGTCGCCGAGGTGTCACGCAACGTCATCGGCTGGACGCTCATCGGCGCGCTCGGCGGACTATTCAAGCGGAAGGGCGGCTGATGGCAGCGACGGGTGAGACGCGGCAGTTTCTCGATGAGGATGCGACGAAGCTGCTGTTGGCCTACGGACTGCGGCTCAAGTCGCTGGCGCGCATTTGGAAAGGGACGATCAGCCAGAACTTTCGGGCCGAGACGGACATTGGGCCGGTGTTTGTGCGGATCTCGCCCGGTCGAGCGGTCGGCGATGCCGAGTTCGAGACGCGGCTGATCTGGCACCTTCAGTCGCACGGACTGCGGACGGCGGCGTTGTTTCAGGCCCACAACCGGGACGGCTACGTGGTGCTGCCGGGCAAGCCCAAGGCGCTGGCGATGGTCTACGAGTGGCTCGATGGCTACGAGCTGACCGACGACAAGTTCGATGAAAAGCACGCCCACGAGGTGGGACAGCTGCTCGGACAGCTCCACTTGTGTACGGCGACGCTGACGCAGCGACGAGAAGGGATCTACACGCCGGCGCACATTCGGCAGCGACTGACCAACCTCGAACGACATCCCCTGCTGACGGCGGAGCTACCGCCGCTGCTTGCGCGTCTGCGCCACGAAGCTGCGCAGCTGGCCGAGCACCACGACCCGAGCTTGCCGGCGGGAATCGGCCACTGCGACCTGTTTCTTGACAACCTGCTGTTTCCACGGTCGCGCTGTCGACGAACTCCACGAGGCAGTGAGCCGGGGCCGTGGATGATCGACCTCGAGCAGGCGGCGTGGACGACGTTTGTCTATGACCTGGCGGTGACGCTGCTGGCCTGTGCCGCGCCGCTGCCCGACCCGAGTCTGCCCGACGAAGAAGTGCTCACGGCGCGCTGCGGGCCGCTGCTGGTTGCGACGGCGCGGGCGCTTATGGCTGGCTATCAGCGGATGCGACTGCTGACGGATGGCGAGTGGACCGCGCTGTGGTGGGCGCTGCGGCAGGCTTGTGTGCGCTTTACAACGACACGTCTGACAGATGTTCACCTGCACACACTGGAAGCAGCGCCCGCGGCCACCGAGCTGCCCCCAGCAGAGTCTCCGTCCGAGCCTGCCAAGTCGGCCCTGGCTCCGTCGAAAGACTATCGCGACTACGTGTATCGGCTCGACCGGCTCGACGAAATCGATGCCGACCGCCTGATCACCGCCCTGCGATAACAACGCTTAGCCGGGGGGCCAGCCGAGGGGTCGTCCGCCGAGCAGATGGACGTGAAGGTGCCGCACCGTCTGACCGCCGTCCTTGCCGGTGTTGCAGACGAGGCGGTAGCCCGTGGCCGCCAGATTGCGCGCCTTGGCAAGCTCGGCAGCGACGGTGAGGATCTTGCCAAGCAGAGCGCCCTCGCCGGCAGCGGCGGCCTCTCCGACATCGGCGAAGTGCTGACGAGGAATGATGAGCAGGTGGTGGGCGGCCTGGGGGTTTATGTCCTGGAACGCGACCACTTCGCTGTCTTCGTAGACGAGCGGCGAGGGAATCGTGCGGTCCACAATCTTGCAGAAGATACAGTCGGCACTCATAGACGCTACGGTGCAGAAAGAGCGGTCGGGAAGTCAACCTCGCAAGTCGCAGCGTTGACAGCGGGCGGGGCTCCTCACTACAGTCGCGGCCCTGCCACTCGCACTTTTTCGGAGGACCCGACGATGACCCCAGCCAGCGTCGCCAGATCGGCAGCGGTCGCGTCGAGCCGCCCGCGTTACCTTGCTCTGTGCGCTCGTCACACCGAGCCGCTCGTTGCCGCCGAGCTGATCGCACTGCCCGAAGTGACCGAGGTCGAGGTCCGCACCGGTGCCGTCGCCTTTTCGGGCCCGAGGGCCGCGCTGTATCGGGCCAACCTCTACTCGCGCTGTGCCTCGCGGGTGCTGCGGGTGCTGGGCGACCATCCATGTGGGAGTCCCACCGACCTGTATGAAGCGGTGCGAGCGCTGCCGTGGGAAGACTTTGTGACGCCCGAGGGGACGCTGGCGGTGAGTGCGATCGGCGAGGCGCCGGGACTTTCCAACAGCATGTTCACGGCGCTCAAGACCAAAGACGCGGTGGTGGATCGCTTTCGCGATCGGCTGGGACGGCGGCCCGATGTCGATCCGCAGCGGCCCGATCTGCGCATCAATGTGCAGCTCTACGATGGTGGAAAGGGTCCGCGCTGCTTGCTCAGTCTGGATAGCTCCGATCCACCGCTGTATCAGCGCGGCTATCGGCAGCAGGGCGGACCGGCACCGCTCAAGGAGACGCTGGCGGCGGCGATCATCGCCCAGACGGGTGAGCCGGCGCTGGGGTCGGCACCGATTGCCGAGGCCGTTCACACCGCGCTCCCGAACCAGCAGCGACCGAGCGCGATTGTCGATCTGTGCTGCGGCAGTGGCACGCTGCTGACGGAGGCCGGGCTGTCGATGCTTCGGGTGGCACCGGGGCTAGGCCGCAGCTTTGGCTTTACTCGCTGGCGGGACTTCGATGCGGGGCTGTGGCGCAAGCTGCTGGCCGAGGCCAAAGCCAAGGTTCGAGCGGCCAGCGAGGTGTTTTTGTACGGCTCGGACATCGATCCACGGGCGCTGCGCTCGGCGAGTCAGAACCTGCAAGCGGCGGGGCTGTATCGTTATGCGCGGCTTTCGCGCTGCGATCTGCGGACGGCGGAGCCACCGAGCGGACAGCCGGGGATCGTGCTGTGCAATCCGCCGTATGGCGAGCGCATGGGCGACGAGCGCGACCTGATTGACCTGTATCGTGGGCTCGGTGACACGCTCAAGCGGCGGTTTTCCGGATATCGCGCCTACGTCTACACCGCGAACCTGGCGCTGGCTCGGCAGATTGGGCTGCGACCGTCGGCGCGACACGTACTGTGGAACGGCATGCTGGAAGGCCGGCTGCTGCGCTTCGATCTGTATTAGTCCAAGCAGGGTGAGATCCCCGCACCAGAACACACGGCGGTGACCGTTTTTGCTAACGTCGAAGCCATGCGCACGCCGCTTCGTCGTTTGTGGCCGAGTGTCAGCATCTGGGCCGGACTGCTGCTCTGGCTGCTCGTCGGGCTGTCCACGAGCCAGGCCGAGCCTCCAGCCAGTGGCGTGGCTGCGCCTGCGACGACGGCTGCTCTTGCGACGACGGCTGCTCCTGCGACGACGGCTGCTCCTGCGACGACGGCTGCTCCGGTTGTCGATCGCGTTAAGAGTGTCTCGTCGGAGACTTCCGGCTGTACCAGCTTTGAAGGCAGTCGCCTCTTGTCCGCCTATTTTGCCCTCGGTGAGACTGAAAAAGGCCGCGCCACCCTCGACGCCATCCGTCACGAAGTCGAACGCCAAGGGGTCAGCATCCAGTTCTTGGTCGCCACCGTTCCCGAGCCGCGCCTCGGATTCGATACCACCGTCGAGTCACTGACTCGCGCGCTCGAAGCAACCGGCTTTTTGCTCGATCGCTACCTTTTGCCGTGGACGGTGGTGACGGATAAGCGCAGTGCCGATAGTGCCTGTCCCGTCGACCAGCCAGGGATTGCCCTGTTTCAGCGCTCGGTCGAAGGGCCGGGTGGTCAGTCGCGACGGGGCCTGCTGCTGCTGTATCTCGTCGGTGAGTCGCCAGTCGCCGGTATCCACAAGAGCGCCTTCCTGCGCGCCGTCGATGACATGCAGCGACTGCGCGCGATGCTTCCCGACGGCAAGTGCGAGTCTTGCGGCGAGGTTCGCATCGTCGGTCCAGCCTTTTCCGGCGCGGTGGTGTCGCTGGAGCAGCTGCTCTCACACTACCGGACCCTGTCGTTTCGACTGCTGTCGGGACGGGCGACCAACGGGGCGATTCGGGCGCAGATTCGGAAGTTCGACGGTGGAGGCCGCAGCGTTCGCTATGAAGCGACCGTGATTCCCGACGAGGCGCTGCAGACCGAGTTCTTCTGTTTTCTCACCGAGACGCTGGGCGCCGACGAGCACGATGTTGCCCTCATCACCGAGTCCTCGACGGGCTATGGCCAGGCGGTGATTGCCGCGCAGGCCGACCAAAGCCACGCGACGCCGCTGGCTCACGATCGCGTCCTGCCAGCCCGACCTTTGCACAAGAGCGACCACTGCAAGCGACCGCATCGTCCCCGACTGACGCTGCCGGTACCGCTCCACATCGCACGACTTCATAATACGGAGCTGCGATCGTCGTCGCCAAGTCCGCGCAGTGAAGTGGGGTCGTTGACCGATCTGCTGACGGCGCAGACGAGTCGACCGCTACCGACGATGCTCGACGACAGCCCACGCACCGACATCATGCCGACGCTGTCCCCGCGCACCGTCTCGGCGGCAGAGCGCTCGCTTGCCCACATCCTGACCACGATCTACGCCGAGAAGATTCGCTATGTCGGGATCATTGCCACCGACGTGCAGGACAAGCTGTTTTTGGCCCGGCAGATTCGCGCCTACAGCCCCGACGTGGTGCTGTTTACCTTCGAGAGCGACATCCTGTTTACCCATCCCGACGCGCGGCCGTACCTCAAAGGCATGCTGGTGGTGTCGCCGTATCCGCTGTTTACGCGCAACCAGCAGTGGAGCTATCCGTTTCGCGGGCTCCGTCAGCGCATCCAGTTTGCCAGCGACGCCGATCAAGGGGTTTATAACGCCACCGTCGCGCTGCTGGGCCATCCCGAGCAGCTCCTCGAGTATTCCCAGGCCGCGCCCGGTGTCGACAAGCCGCTCAGCCGGCCCGCGATTTGGATCAGTGCCGTCGGCAATGACACGCTGTTTCCGCTCGCGTTCATCAAAGACTACGACGCCGACGGCTACGTCCACGAAAACACGTCGGTCCAAAAGGCGCTGTTTGAGTATCGCTATTCGCCCTATCAGCAAGGGTCGCTCAGCCTGCTGATGCTGCTCCTTGGCGTGATCGGCGTGTGGTTTGTCGTCGGATACTTCTGGCACTACTACCACCCCGAGCCCGAGCCGCCGCTGCTCTTCTCACCGCTCAAGATATTTCGGCGCAGCAACATCGCCCGCTCGCTACTCGATGACGAGCTGGCCGAGCGAGAGTCGGCGCGGCAGCCGATGTTTGTACTGTGTCTGTTTGCACCGGCGTGGATTGCCTATTGTGCGATCACCACTTCGCACTTTATGCAGCTGCGAGATGGCAATCTCGACGAGTTTCTCGACGAAAAGCGCCTCTCGCTGTGGATTCGACTCTGGTATCACTCCGGCCACATTGGCGTGTATCAGAACCTGTCGTGGAAGGTGCTCTGCATTGCCCTGTTTGGGGTGCTGGTGCAGCTGCTCTTTTCGCTGACCATCCTCGATGCTGCGCTGCAGTACGTGCTGCCCAAGTGGCGGGCCGTGCTGCAGCAGCGCTTGGTGAAGTTGGTAAGCGGCCTGCGGCCCGTGCTGCGGCGCGTCGGACTGTCGGTGGTGGTGCTGCTGAGCTTGGGCCTGGTGACGCTGACGTTTTTTCTGTTCGTGGCGTTTGTGAACTACCTGCAGGTCGACTTCAATCACCTGCTGTTTTTGCGACGGACTGCCCAGCCGGCCTTTGGACTGTCTCCGATGATGCCGCTGATGTTGCTCGGCTGCGGGGTGCAGCTCTACGGGTACTGCGAGCTCAGCCGCATCCGTCTGCTGGAAAAGCTGGCGACGGTGTATCTCGATCTCCTCGAGGAGCTAGAAGACGATCGCGGCCTGCGCACCAAGATCAGTCAGATCGCCGCCTATCTTGGCAGTCCGTCGGTGTGGCAGATCCTGGCGGGCGGCCTGCTCTCGCTGTTGCAAGCCGTGACGATGCTGTCAGAGCTGGTGTCGCTCGAGGTCGCGCCGATGCACCTCGTGTTCCGGTTCCTGATTGCGCTGCAGGTGACGATGATCGGCTTTGTGTTTTACCGATTTTTGCGGCTGTGGTCGGTGTTCCGCGAGTTTTTGCAGACGCTCGGGCATCACCCGCTGGCGCCGGCGCTGGAGCGCTTGCCGCACAAGTTCATCCGCAGCCTGGGCGCGCTGTTTTTGGAAGATCTGCCGGAGCTGACCCGTCGCGAGGCGGCGCAAGAGCACTTCCGTCTGCTGATCAATCACATGACGCAGCTCGACCTCGATCGGGACCTTGTGCCGCTGTCGCAGGACGACGATGTGGAGGAGATCAAGCTCCTGCTTGTACGACTGCGCGAGCTGCAGCCGGCGCTGGAAAAAGAGACGACGCTGCGCCTGATGCCACTGCCGCAACATGTCGCCGATGCCCAGGTGGTGCGGGCGTCGCGGCTGCTGACACAGATCCTCAAGCGGTTCTGGCGGGCGCGGCCAATTCCGGGGTCGCTGCTGACGGGCAAGCCGGGTGAGTCGCAGCTGCTGGTACGGCCCGGTCCCGAGCAGAACACCGCCGAGGCCTATCACCGCCTGGTGCCCGACTCGCTGCACCTGTGGCTGCGCCTCGCCGAGGATTTTTTGGCGATTCAGGTGGTCAGCTACATCAACCGGCTGTTCCCCCACCTGCGCAACGGGCTGCTCAACGTGACGATCGGCTTTGTGCTGCTGCTGCTGGCGCTGATCGTCTATCCGTTCCAGCCGCAGCGCTACATGGTGCTTTTGTCGACAGTGCTGCTGGTGGTGACCGGGCCGACGACGATGTATGTGCTGGCGCAGATGAACCGCGACGAGGTGCTGTCGCGCATCGCCAAGAGCCAGCCCGGCAAGCTGACCTGGGATCGCGCATTTATTTCCCAGGTGGTGATCTACGGGGTGCTGCCACTGCTCAGCCTGATTGCGACCCAGTTTCCCGAGGTGCGCGGCGCGGCGTTTTCGTGGATTGAGACGGCGCTGCGGACGCTCAAGTAACGGCGCGGCGGACTGGCCTGCTTACTGGCCGATGCCGCGCCGGACCAGCACCGCTCCGGCGCCCACCGACGGCTGATCGGTGATGACCAGATCGACGATGCCATCGAAGTCGAAGTCTCCGACGGCCACCGCCGAGGGCCTGATCACACTCGAAAAGTCGATTCGCTGCGACGGTGAAAAGGTGCCGTTGCCCTTGCCGCGCAGCAGGCTCAGGTTGCCTGACACGCCCGAGGTGTTGGCGCAGATCACATCCAGGTTGCCATCCCCGTCGAGATCCGCCACCGCCAGTCCAGTCGGTGTTCCGTCAAGGTCATACGTACTCGCCGCACTGCCATCGCCAAGCGCCCCAGCTGCCTGGCCCATGAGCACCGTCAGCTTTCCCGTCGGTGCAACATCACTCGCCACCACCACATCCATCACTCCGTCGCGGTTGAAGTCGCCACTGCCCACCGCGCTGGGATTGACCTGCTGGGTCTTGGCGCCCAGCAGCGTCAGCAGCGGTGGCGTCGACACTCCCCGATTTTGCAGCACCGAGACATTGGTCACCCCCAGCTGGTTCAGGCGATGAATCCCGACCGCATCCAGCTTGCCGTCGCTGTTCACATCGATCGCAGTCAGTCCAACCAAGCTCGTGGCACTGGTTGCGATGGCCGTGCCAAGGGAAAACGTCGCGCTGCGGTTGCCGAGCAAGAGGCCCAAGTTGCCGCTCGCCGCCGAGGTGCTGTTGGCAGTCAAAAGGTCCAGGTTTCCGTCGTTGTTCACGTCGAGGGCGATCACAGCCACTGGCTGGGTACCTCCTCCCGTCGCTGAGCTTGCCGCGCTGGTCAGTGCCCCGGTGCCATCGCCAAGCAAGACACTGACCACGCTCATTCCGGGACTGGCGGTGGCGGCATCGAGCTTGCCGTCGGCATTCACATCCGCCAGCGTCAGTCCAATCGGCGAGCTCCCGACGGAGCGAGTGGACGCCAAGCTGAACGTGCCGCTGCCGCTGTTGCGATAGCTGTGAACGGTGCTGCTGGTCTGATAGACGACCACCAAGTCGAGGCTGCCATCCTTGTTGAGATCGGCGACTCCGACGCTGCGTGGCCCGGCATCGCTGCCGACCAGCGCCGTCGGTGGGTCAAAGCTGAGCGTGCTCAGAAAATAGCGGAACGACTGGCTGAGGGTGGCGCTCTGACCGCTGACGTTGGTGACGGTGATATCGACGGGACCGGGCCTGCCGGGGCGAGCCGGGGTGTTGCAGGTGAGGCTGCCACCGTCGGGACTGACCTGGATGCTGGAGGCGATGGTGCCACCGACGCGAACCAGGGCGCCGCTGCGAAAGCCACTGCCGGTCAGCGTGATCGCGGTGCCGCCCGCAGTGCCGCCGCCGCTCGGAGAGACGGCGCTGACCTGTACCACTTCCAGCGCGGCTGCATCGGCTGTGCCCAGATCCGGGCCGAGAACGCCCAGGTCGGACGCGCCCGTTGACCCCTCTCCACACGACAGGACCGCTGCTGCTGCCATCGACCATGTCAGTGCCGCCCCGACCACCCGCCACCTCAGCTTGGTTCCGCTCATGAGTATCCCCTTGTAAGAGCTGCGCGACCGCAAGCCTGCGCATGGCAGTCGCTTCCCCGGATCTTCGGCGTTACCGAGCCCAACCACTACCAAATGGGCAACATTTTCCCGATCGAACTTCCTGAAAAAACCACAATTAGGTAAATATCTTCTCAATTCCATTGACCTGAACATCCGATCCTCATAGCCTGAACACATGTTTAGCCAACTGGCCCGGCTTGACCTGCCCCCGCCCAGCAACTTGACCGGCTTGCCGGCTGATGCGGATGGCGCGGGATCTCGGCAGGCGGCGATCTCGCAGCTGCGGCAGGCCTGTCGCAGTGAGCTGCGTGTTCGCACCGAGCCTCCGATACCGACGGGCTGTGCGGTCATCGATGCGGCGCTCCAGGGTGGGCTGCCGCGCGGTCAGATCGTCGAGGCGGTGGGCAAGGTAGGACGGCTGTCGCTGGCGCTCGGGGCCTTGGCTCAGGTGACGCAGCGACGCGAGCTGGCGGTCTTGATTGATGGGGCCGATGCGCTCGATCCCGCCGGAGCTGCCGCGCAAGGCGTCGACCTGCGGCGGATGCTGTGGACAAGGGTAAAAAACGGTAGCGATGCCCTGCGAGCAGCCGACTTGGTCCTGGGAGCCGGGGGTATTTCCTTGGTTGTGCTGTATCTGGTAGCGGCCCCAGATCCGCATCAGGTCACGCGGGCGGCGCTGTGGTCGCGGCTGACCTTGCGGGCGCAGCGGGCAAAGGCGGCGGTGCTGGTGTGTGCCGACCGGCCACTGGCGCAGAGCTTTGCGGTCGCGACGCTCGCGGTTCACGACGAAGGCATGCGCTGGCAGGACGCGCCGGGCGGGCGGCTGCAGCTGCGGGAGCGCGTGGCGCGCATCGAGGTGATGCGGAGCCGCCTGGGCGCACCCGGTGATGTGCAGCCCTGGTGTTTGAGCAAGTGAGGTGAGTCCATGTCGCTGACCTGCGAGCGGATTGCCTGTCTGTGGATTCCGTCGTGGCCGCTGCAAGCGCTGCTGCGCGCCCGACCCGAGCTGCGAACGCAAAAGCTGGTGGTGTCTGACGGGACGCTGCCGACCTCGCTGGTGCTGGGGGCGACGCTGCCGCTGCGACAGGTCGGGGTGCGGGTCGGACAGACGGTGGCGCAGGCGCGGTCGCTCGGTGGGGAGCTGACGGTGCAGGTGCTCAGCGAGGCGCATCGACAGGCGGCGCGCGATGCCCTGTACGACGTGGCGTCGTCGTTTTCGCCGAGCATTGAGTGCGGCGACGGCTACGTGCTGCTCGGGGTGGGCGACATGGCGAAGCTGTTCCCCGACGAGACAATCCTCGGCAAAGCGCTGCTGGTACAGGCCGAGTCGGTGCGGCTCCATGGTCGGGTCGCAATTGCCAGTCGAGCAGCGACGGCAAAGCTGCTGGCGCGGGCGCGGGCCGAGGTCACGGTGGTGGCGCCCGGCGACGAAAAGCTGTATCTGCGGCCACTGCCCTTGTCGGTGTTGCCACTGTCGGCGGCGCAGGCGCTGCTGTTGGCGCGGTTTGGGCTCAAGACGCTCGGGGACTTGGTGGCGCTGCCTCGGACCAAGCTGCCGGCGCGGCTGGGTCGAGACGGTGTCAAGCTGCATCGCTTGGCGGCGGGGGAAGAGGACGCGCCGCTGCAGCCAACGCCACCGCCAGTGGAGATCTGCGAGTCGCTGGAGCTCGACGAGGCGGAGCACAACCTGGAGCCGCTGCTGTTTCTTTTGCGCGGGCTGACCGACCGGATGATGGCGCGGCTCAAGGCAATGAGCCTGGCGTGTGGGGACTTTACCGTCGAGCTGCTTCACCAACCTCAGGGCGTGCAGCGGGTCGAGGTCAAGGTGGCGACGCCAACCCGTGAAGTGGCGACGGTGATGGAGCTTCTGCGGCTGTCTCTGCAAGCACATCCCCCCGAGACGGCGGTGCGAGGGCTGCAGGTCCGTACGCAGGCGGCGCGGCCCAGGCCCCTACAGCTGGGACTGTTCGACGGTGAGCAGCTCCTGCCCGAGCGACTGATGACCCTGCTGTCGCGGCTGCAAGCACTGTGTGGCGACGGGCGGGTCGGGCAAGCGGCGGCGCAGGACTCGCACCTCCCGGGGCTGGCCGAGGTGGTTCGCCTGCAGCCGCCGTCAAGTCGCGAGCGCGACGACGGTGTGGTGTCAGACCTGCAGCATCGAATGGCGCTCCACATGCTGCGACCACCACGAGCCGCCACCGTCAAGATGAATGGCGCCCGACTCACCCACCTGCACAGCGATGGACTCAGCGGTCCGGTGCTGCGTGCCGGCGGGCCCTACCGAATCCGTGGCAGCGTCGGCAACGAAGGTCTGCGCGACTACTACGATGTCGAGCTACCGGGAGGCGAGGCGCTGCGGGTGTTCTTCGACCGCGACGAGGACAGCTGGTTTCTCGACGCGCGCTACGACTGAGAGGATGTGATGAGCAGCCAGGAATCCCCCTACGTAGAGCTACGCTGTAAGAGCTGGTTTAGCTTCCTTTCGAGCACGGTTGACCCCGACGATCTGGCCAAAGCTGCCGTCGCCGCTGGGTATAAAGCGGTCGGTCTGGTCGATTCGGGCAGCGTGTCGGGTCTTCCGCGCTTTCACAAGGCAGCGCGGCGCGAAGGACTGAGTCCTATTCTCGGCGGTGAGGTGGTCGTCGACGGGGCACCGCTGGCGCTGCTGTGTGAGACGGCTGAGGGCTATCGCAACCTCTGTCGGCTCATCACCACCCAGCACAGTACGGCCCGGGGCGGTCGCGGCCTGTCGCTGTTTGACCTGGAGTCACATCACACCGGACTGATTGCGCTCACCGGCGGAGGCGAAGGCAAGATCGGTCGGCTCATCGACGACGCGGATCTGACGACGGCCGAGCGCAAGCTCGATACGCTGAGTGGGATTTTTGGTCCGAGCAACCTGTTTGTCGAGCTACAGCTGCACTTTGAGGAACAGCAAGACCGTCGCAATGCCGCGCTGCGGGCGCTGGCCGATAGCAAGCGGCTGCCACTCTTGCTGACCAACGACGCGCGAATGGTCGGTCGCGATGAGCTGCTGCTGCTGGATGCGCTGACCTGTATTCGTGAAAAAGTCCAGCTGCAGGCGGCGGGGAAGCGGCTGTTGCAGAACGGCGAGCGCTTCCTGAAACCCGCCCGCGAGATGGCCTCGCTGCTTCCCGATCTGCCGGCGGCGGTGCAGAACACCGTCGAGATTGCCGGTCGCTGTAGCTTTTCGCTCGATGCGCTCGGCTATCGCTTTCCGCAGTATCCGCTACCCCATGGCGAGTCTCCCGAAGAGTTCCTGCGCGCAGTCGTGTTCGCCGCTGCCGACGATCGCTTCCGTCCCTGCGATGATCGCGTCCGCCGTCAGCTTACCCGTGAGCTGGACCTTATCTGCAAGCTCGGACTCAGCGGCTACTTCTTGATTGTCTGGGATCTGATCGAGTTCTGTCGCAGTCGCGGAATCTTGGTCCAAGGCCGAGGCAGCGCCGCCAACTCCGCTGTCTGTTTTGCGCTGGGAATCACCGCTTGTGATCCGCTCAAAATGGATCTGCTGTTCGAGCGATTCCTGTCCGAAGAGCGCGGTGAGTGGCCTGACATCGACCTCGACTTGCCGTCGGGAAGTCGCCGCGAAGAGGTGATTCAGTACATCTATCGCAAGTACGGTCCAGCCGGCTGCGGACTCACCGCTACCTTCACCACCTATCGCGCGCGCAGTGCCGTCCGTGATCTTGGCAAGATATTAGGCTTTTCAGATGACTCTATTTCACCGCTTGCCAAGAAACTGAGCCGCTTTGGCGACGAGCTTGGTCCTTCCGGATCAGGCATTCCCGATTCCGAACCGATTCCCTTTGTCGAGCATGTTCGCAGTGTCGGACTTGATCCCAGTGATCGCAACGTCGCGCAGCTGGTGACGCTGTATGAAGCGATTCAGGACATTCCGCGCCACATCGGCCAGCATCCCGGTGGAATGGTGATTGCCGCCGGTCGGCTCGACGAGGTGGTGCCGATTCAGCCAGCGACCATGCCGGGTCGCGCGATCATTCAGTGGGACAAAGATGACTGCGCCGATCTGGGAATTGTGAAGATCGATCTGCTCGGCTTGGGAATGATGGCGGTGCTGGAGGAGGCCGGCAAGATGGTGCCCTATCACGACGGACAGCCGTTCGATATGGCCGCGCTTCCCAAAGATGATCCAGCGGTCTATTCCCTGATTGCACGCGCCGATACGGTCGGGGTTTTTCAGGTCGAGAGTCGCGCGCAGATGTCCTGTCTGCCCCGGACTCGCCCCAGCAAGTTCTATGATTTGGTGGTGCAGGTGGGCCTGATTCGCCCAGGTCCGATCGTCGGAAAGATGGTGCATCCGTACCTCAAGCGCTGCACCGGAGAGGAGCCCGTTTCCTATGCCCATCCTTCGCTGGCTCCGATCTTGGAACGGACGTTGGGAATCCCTCTGTTTCAAGAACAAGTGATGAAGATGGCGATGGTTGCTGCGGGCTTTAGTGGCGGTCTGGCCGATCAGCTGCGTCGCGCCATGGACAGCAAGAATGGCTCCAAAAAGATGCGTTCTCTCGTCGAGAAGCTGCGTACCGGAATGGAGCAGCGCGGCATCGGCAAGGAAGCGGCACAGCAGATCGAAGCGGCGATTACCGCCTTTGCGCAGTACGGATTCCCAGAGTCGCACGCGATCAGCTTTGCTTGGCTGACCTATGCGAGCGCGTATTTAAAAGTTCATCATCCGGGGGTTTTTTATACGGCTCTGCTCAATGCGTGGCCGATGGGATTTTACCATCCAGCGACGGTGATTCGCGATGCGCAGCGGCAGGGAGTGATCATTCGCGCGATCGATGTCAATACCTCGCAGTGGCAGTGCTCGCTGGAACACAGTGCCGATCGCGAGGTCGGTTACTGGACAGCCGATGCCCCCGATAACGTGATTCCGTTTGCGCGCAGTCCCTGGCATGTGGCGCCGCTGGGAGTCAAGTCACCGCCGGTGTCGAAGGTGATGCGGATCGGGCTGCGCTATGTCCATGGACTGCGGAAGAGCGCGGCAGAGTCACTGCTTTCGGCGCGGGCAGAGCGACCGTTTGCGGATCTTACGGACCTGATGAATCGCTGCCGGGCGCTGTCTCAGGAAGAGATCGCGCAGCTGGCAGAGCTGGGCGCGCTGTCGTCGCTGCAACCGAAAGCGAGTCGCCGGGAAGCGATCTGGCAGGTCAGCAAGTGGGAACGTCAGAGCTCGCTTCCACTCACCGAGTCCGCAGAGTTCGATCCGTCTCCGCTGCGCGAGATGTCGCAGGCCGAGGAGCTGCAAGCAGATCTCTTGGGAAGCGGCGTCACCGTCGGTCCGCATCCACTTTCCTTGCTGCGAACAGAGCTGCATTCCTATGGTGTCCAGCAGATCTGTGAGCTGTCCGAGAGGCCGCATAAGAGTCGCGCGCGGGTGGCCGGAGTGTGCATCATTCGGCAGCGACCACCAACGGCAAAGGGCTTCATGTTTCTGACGCTGGAAGATGAGAGTGGACTGCTCAATGTCATCGTCAGTCCACAGCTCCTCACCGAGCAGCGTCCGGTGATTTATGGCACGCGCAACCTCGTCATCGATGGCGTGATCGAACGCAATGGAACCGCGATTCAGCTACGGGCCGACCGCTTCCGCGAGCTCCAGCAAGTGATCGAGGTAATCGGCCATCGTCCCACCGCCAGCCAAGAGTAAGAGCGCGGTCCTCGCTACGGTTTGGCGAGGCACTCTACGAAGCGACCAGCGGGGCCAAGTGTCGGAACGCGCTTGGCGGCTCGTTCGGGACGTGGCAAAACGGGCGCGCTCATGAACACGCCGCGCATCTATCTTGATCACAGCGCCACCACACCGCTGCATCCGCAGGCTGCCCAGGCGATGGCCGATTCCCTCTGCAACTACGGAAATCCGTCGTCGCTGCACGCCGAAGGAAGACTGGCCCGGCAAGCGGTCGAGTCAGCGCGTCACAAGGTGAGCCAGCTGCTCGGAGCCTCACCAGCGGACGTTTTTTTCACTTCCGGAGGAACTGAGTCCAACAATACCGCGCTGCTTGCACTTGCCGAGTCTGCGGTGCGGCGCGGTCGGCCTCTTCATGTGGTGTCCACGCCGCTCGAACATCCGTCGGTGCAAAAGCCTCTTGCGCGGCTGCGTGAGCGGGGCTTTCGGGTGACGCTGCTGCCCGTCGATGCGCACGGTCGGCTCGATCCAGACTCGCTGCGCCGGCTGCTCGACGAAGATCCGGTGGCGCTGGTGTCGCTGTCACTGGTCAACCATGAGCTGGGCAACCTCTATCCGGTGGCCGAGCTGGCCCAGCTCTCGCGGCAGCACGGCGCGCTGGTCCACTGCGATGCGGTGCAGGCGGCAGGAAAGTTTCCCGTCGATGTGCGAGCCCTGGGCGTCGATACGTTGAGCATCTCAGCGCACAAGCTGTACGGACCGAAAGGCATTGGCGCGCTGTATGTGGCCGGGCCGGCGGCGGGCTCATGTGGGCTGTCGCTAGAGCTGTCGTCATTTGTCGTTGGTGGTGAGCAAGAGCGGGGCCGGCGGGCAGGGACCGAAAATGTGCTTGGCATCGTTGGCTTTGGCGTCGCTGCTGAGCTGGCCGGGACCGAGCTTCTGCCGGGTGCTGCCGAGCTCTGCGCCCGTCGAGATCGCCTCGAAGCGGGACTGCTGGCATTACCGGACACCGAGGTCAACGGCGACCGCAACGATCGCAGCCCAACCGTCTGCAACGTCCGCTTTGCTGAAGTCGACGGCGAGCTGCTGCTTGCCAGCCTCGATCTGGATGGCATCGCTGTCTCGACGGGGGCCGCATGCAGCTCCGGCTCCAGCGAGGCCTCACCCGTGCTCCGCGCCCTCGGCCAGTCCAAGACCCAGGCGCGCGAGGCGATCCGCTTTTCCCTCGGTCGTACCACCAGCGACGCCGACATCGACCGCACCCTGGCCTGTGTCGCTCAGTCGGTGGCTCGCATTCGCGCCCTCGGTCCCGGTCCCAAGCTGTAGTGCCGACCCCGCGCGAGTTTTTGGACAAGCCCGGGCCGCACTCCTAGACTCGCAGGTTCATGTCGCTTCTGCCTCGTCGCAAGCCCGCGCGAAGGTCCCTGCGCAATCGGCGCGGCGTGTGGCTGCGTGCACTCTTGTTCTGGCGACCGAGGAATCGACGGCTCGGGCGGGCCGCCCCAAAGCCCAGTCCGACGGATGAGCGGCGTCCCCCACGCTCGGCGGTGTCGGTGCTGCTGACGGTGGTGACCTGGACTGGGCTGCTGGCGCTGCTCGGAGCGACGGTGATCTTGGGACGGCACTACCTTTTGCACAGCCCGCGCTTCGCGGTCGAGACGGTGGAGATCTCGCCAACCAAGCATGTCTCGACGGAGCGGCTGCGCAGCCTGGCCGGCGTCGAGCTGGGGCGGAACCTCATCTCACTCGATAAAAGCGCGGTGGCTCAGCGGCTGCGTCAAGAGCCGTGGCTGCGTCACATCCACGTCGAAACGCGACTGCCGGCCCAGCTGCGAATCGTCGTCGAGGAATTTGAACCGGCGGCACTGGTGGCGCTTGATGCGATCTACATGATTACCGCCGAGGGTGAGGTGTTCCGGCGCGCGACGGCTGCCGATTACGACGACAAGCTGCCGATCTTGACCGGCGTGGGACGAGCCGCCTATCTGCTCGACCGAGAGTGGGCCCAAGCCGAGCTGCGCCGAGGCCTGCATGCGCTGTCGCTGTATCAGCAGCGCGCCACTCGCCCGCAGGTGCGCGAGGTGCACATTGACCAGATCACCGGCATCACGCTGTCGACCGCCCACGGCGCGACGATTCGGCTCGGCCAGGGCAGCGACGAGGAGCTAACGAAAAGGCTGGCGCGCTTTGATGCGGTGTGGTTGCAGCTGCGACAAAAGGGTGAAAGTGCGCAGCTTTTGCTGCTCGACAACCGCGCTCACCCCGATCACGTCACGGTCCGACTAGCGAGCAAGCCGAGCCGACCGTAGCGTCTTCGCGATCCGCCGAGTCTTCGACCCGCTGTTCGTTAGCCGAAGTCGTAGTTTTTGGGGATGACGACGATGTTGTCGATGACCTGGAAGCGGCGGCGGTCGGCCTCGGGGTCGATGCCAATCTCGGTGCCGGCGGGGACGCGGACGTGCTTGTCGATGATGGCGCGACGGATGCGGCAGTGGCGACCGATGTCGACCGACTCGTGAAGGATGCACTGCGTAAGGTCAGAGAAGCTGTTGATGCGGACGCGCGGCCCGAGCACGCTCTGGTCGACGTGACCGCCGGAGATGATGCAGCCCTCGCTGACCAGGGAGTTGGTGGCAAAGCCGACCCGTCTGGTGCCGCCCGGTCCGTCCTCGTTGAAGACGAACTTGGCCGGTGGCAGCGACCGCACCCAGGTATGCAGCGGCCAGCGCGGGTTGTAGAGGTTGAACACCGGCACCACCTGCACAAAGTCCATATTCGCCAAAAAGTACTGCTGAATCGTGCCGACATCGCGCCAGTAGCCCCGCTCGCGCTCGTCCATGCCCGGAATGTCGTTGCGCATAAAGTCGTAGGCGTACAAAGCGCGCTTGCCGACCATGTCGGGCAGGATGTTGCGGCCAAAGTCGTGCTGGCTGCTCGCGGTCGTCTCAGCGTCGAGGACAATCTGCTGAATCAGCGTGCGGGTGTTGAAGATGTAGTTGCCCATCGAGGCAAGCGCCCAGCCGGGCCGACCGGGGATCTCGCACGGCTGCTCGGGCTTTTCGGAAAACGACAGGATGCGCCAGCTGGAATCGACCTCGATGACGCCGAAGGACTTGGCTTCCTCGACGGGAACTGGGATGCAGGCGACGGTGCAGTCGGCGCCGTTTTCCAGGTGGAAGTCGAGCATCTGCTGGACATCCATCTTGTAGACATGGTCCCCGCCAAACACGATCACGTAGTCGGGATCTTCGTCGGTAATGACGTTGAGCGACTGGAAGATGGCGTCCGCCGAGCCCTTGAACCACTCACGCCCTCGTCGCTGCTGTGCGGGCACCGGCTCGACGTACTGATCCAGCATCGCCGGCAGTCGCCAGCCTCGGGCAATGTGGCTGTTGAGCGAGTCGCTCATGTACTGCGTCAGGACCTTGATCTTGTTAAACCCCGAGTTCACAAGGTTCGACAGCACAAAGTCGATCAGCCGATAGCGACCACCGATCGGCACCGACGGCTTGGCACGATCCGCCGTCAGCGGCCACAGCCGACGGCCTTCACCACCAGCCAGAACCAGCGCTAACACATTGGGATTGGGTCCGCGATGCGGGTAGAACACTGGGCTCATTTGCCGTCTCCATGCGGCGGGGCAACGGGCGGCGCAGCGACGGGCGGCGCAGAGCGCTCACTTGAGCAGCAGATACCCGAGGATGCCCAGCAAAACCGTAACAATTCCCATGATAATCGGGACCAGCGGCGGGCCGCTTTCCTTTCGCGCGGGCGAACGAAAGCCAGAGGAATCAGCGCTTGGCGCTGGCACCGGAGCCGACTTCTCCTTATCGGCCAGCACCGTCTCCAGCGGCGACATCGTGCTGGGAAGCCCCGGTCCCGAGGTGGGTGTCTCCGGTGGCCGCGCCGGAATGCTTGACTGACTTTCGTTCATCCAGCCTCGCGGATCGATGAACTGATCGGGATTGAGCGGCGCCTGTCCTTCCGTCGACTTTGGCTGCTCCTCACCCACTTCATCGAGCGACGTAAAGCGCAGGATCTCGTCTTGGATCAGGTTGTCGATGAGCGTGCTCTGCGGCTGCGGCTTGGACTTTTGCCGCTCGGCGAGGACCTTGGCGATAAGCTGCTCGATGTCACGGCTCGTCACCTTCATGCCGCGCGAAAACAGATAGTGGGCAATCGCCTCGAGCAGCTCTTCGACCCGCTGGTAGCGCTGGTTGCGGTCCCGCGCGAGCGCTTTGCGGACGATCGTCTCAAGCTCCGGCGAGACATCAGGATTTTGCCCCACGATCGAAGGCACCACCGCGTCACGGACCAGCTTGACCGTCGCATAGTCGGTGTCACCGTCGAACAGGCGCTTGCCGACGAGCAGCTCGTACAGCAGGATGCCGACCGCGAAGATGTCCGCTCGACGATCGACTTCCTCGCCGCGCGCCGCTTCAGGGGACAGGTAGCTGAACTTGCCTTTGACGACGCCGGGATCGGTGTTTTCGACCTGCGACGCCGCTTTGGCCAGACCGAAGTCCGCCAGCTTGACCTCGCCGCGCTTGGAAAACAGGATGTTCGGAGGTGAGATATCGCGATGGACGATACCCAGCGGCTTGCCCGTCTCGGGATCATTCAGGTCATGGGCGTATGCCAGGGCCTTGCAGATCTCCATCATGATGTAGAGCGTCTGGCTGACCGGCAGCCGCTGCCCCATCGCCTGGATCGTCTGCAGCAGCACCTTGAGGTTGCAGCCGTCGATGTACTCCATGACCAGGAAGTACGCCGCGTCCTCACCGGCTCCTGCCGAGCCCACGTCATAGACGAGCACGATGTTGGTGTGCTGCAGGTGCAGAGCCAAGCGGGCCTCGTCGAGAAACATCTGAACGAAGCGCTTGTTCTTGGTCAGGTTGGGCAAAATGCGCTTGATGGCGACCGCGCGCTTGAGGCCACCGACCGAAGACTCGGCGATGCCGCGAAAGACCTCCGCCATACCACCGGCGTCGAGTCGGTCTGTGACTTTATAGCGCTGGGAATCCATCTACTGACCTACGTTGCGACGACCGACAGGCCGTCTGAGAGGTGGCAGGGGAAGCTACGCGTGGACCGCGTCCTTGCTCAATCCTATCACTCATCGTCCATGTGATCGCCCATCGACTCTTCGCCGCCGCCCCCGCCGCGGCCGATGGTCTGACTCTTGGTCAGCTCTTCCTTCTCTTTTTCTTCCTTGCAGTCGATGCACAAGGTCGTCACCGGACGAGCCATCAGGCGACGGAAGGAAATCGTCTCGCCACAGTCTTCGCACTCATCGATGGTCTTGTTCTCAAGCCGCTCGATCGCACTGTTGATCTTGTGGAGGAGGAACTTTTCGCGGTCACGGAGGCGCAGTTCCGTCGAGAACAGCTCCTCTTCCATCGACTCGTCGATGGAGTCACGACCGATGCTGCGCTCGCGCTCCATGCTGAACTTGAGCCCATCCTTCGCAGCTTGCACGAGACGGTCACGCTCACCGAGAAGGACTTTCTCAAGCTGCGACCGCTGACTTTCGTTCAGCATATTTCGGAACCCCTTCTTATCCGTCGGAAAAATGTCGCTGGCCGGTCTTCCGTATTTACTTCCACCCTGACGTGTCCGTCGAGACAATGGAGGGCCAGCTAAATGTCATAAGGTAGCGTACTCTATAGGTCTACCCGCCGCTTTGTCAACGGGCGATTTCGGCGTGGGCAGAACGGCTCATCGACTTTGGGGTTTGTGCTAAAAGGCACGAACGGCGGCGGCAGGTAGTCGCATTGCTCTGGCCGCTTCCCTATTTGAGCCGATCGCGTAGACTGGTTTTTACTCCTGGAAGTTAGGCTGACTCGATGAGTAGCGCTCTCGACACAAACGAGCTCACGGAGCTCGCGAACAAGCTAGGGCCAGAAGAGTTCGCACACCGCTTCCCGCACCTGTTCCTAGTGTTTTACGAGACGATCGATACCGTCGGAGTTTCGTCGTTCGCTACCCAGGTCATCTCGAAAGACGCCGCGCGCGGTCGACCGACGAGTCAGATGCGAGCGGTGCCGCTCATCAAAGCGCCGAACAATCCGTACTCTGACCGAATCTCGCTCGGACGCGCTCGCAACTGCGATGTCGTGCTGCGCAATCCGTCGGTATCCAAGCTCCACGCCCACATCCGCAAGGAACCGAACGGCACCTGGGTGGTCATCGACGCCAACTCGCACAACGGCACCACCATCGACGGCTTGCGGGTAACGGCCGGTCAGACGATTCCCATCAAGATCGGCGAGCCGATTACGTTCGGCGGCATGATCGTCCGCATCGCCACCGCGACGATGGTCCACCAAGCCCTGCTCGGTCGACCTCCGTGGGGCAGCCGCTAACACCGCCGCCGCTTCACTTGAGATTTAGACTTCGCCCCTCAGGGCTTCGGCCTGATGGTGAGCACGAAGCGCGTCAATCACGTCCTGAATGTCGCCGTCCATAAACTTCTGCAGGTTGTGCCGGGTCAGCCCGATGCGGTGATCGGTGACGCGGTCCTGCGGGAAGTTGTAGGTACGGATCTTTTCTGAGCGATCGCCACTCTTGACTTGCAAGCGACGGGCCTCACGCTCAGCGGACTCTTGTCTTTCGCGCTCGATGTCGAGCAGCTTGGTCCGCAAGATGCGCATCGCGGTCGCACGGTTCTTGTGCTGCGACTTTTCCTGCTGGCAGCGGACGATGATGCCGCTGGGGATGTGCATGATTTGTACGGCGCTGTCGGTGGTGTTGACGGACTGACCGCCGGGACCGCCAGAGCGCATGACCTCGATGCGGAGATCTTTTTCTTCGATCTTCACATCGACATCTTCCGCTTCCGCCAGGACCGCCACCGTTGCTGCCGAGGTATGAATCCGACCCTGCGCTTCCGTCTCTGGCACCCGCTGGACACGATGGACACCCGATTCGTACTTGAGGTCTGAGTAGACCTTGCCGCTCGACGGTGCGCTGATCATCGCGATCGCTTCTTTGATCCCGCCCGCCGCCGCTTCCGACATGCTGAGGATCTCGACGCGCCACTGCTTGCGCTCGGCGTAGCGGCAGTACATGCGGAACAGGTCACCGGCAAACAGCGCGGCCTCTTCCCCACCCGTGCCGGCGCGAATTTCGAGAACGATGTTTTTGTCGTCGTTCTTGTCCTTCGGCAAGAGCAGCAGCTTGAGCTTGCTCTCGGTTTCCTCGCGCAGCTGCAAGAGGCGCTGTTCTTCTTCGCGAGCCATCGTGCGCAGATCGGGGTCCGACTCACGCAGGAGCGGCGCGTTCTCGTCGAGATCAGTGAGAAGCTTTTTGTGTACACGATAGGTGTGCACAAGCTCCTCGATCTCAGCGCGCTCCTTGGCCAGCTTGAGGAAGACGGTCTGTTTGGCCAAGACATCGGGATCGGCTAGCTGGACCTCAAGATCCTGGTAGCGATTCTCGACCTCAGCCAGCTTGTCGAACATCGACATGTGCGAGGTGATCGAAAAGGGAGGGCGTGAAGTTAGGCCTTCGGCTTCTTGTCAGCCTTGGGAGCCTCGGCCTTTTTGTCAGCCTTGGGAGCCTCGGGCTTCTTTTCGGCCTTGGGAGCCTCGGGCTTCTTTTCGGCCTTGGGAGCCTCGGCCTTCTTCTCAACCTTGGGAGCCTCGGCCTTCTTCTCGGCCTTGGGCGCTTCGGCCTTCACGCTGGCAGCGCCGGGCTTGAGCTGGTAGCGCTTGTTGAAGCGATCGATTCGGCCTGCCGCGTCGAGCAGCTTCTGCTTCCCGGTGTAGAACGGGTGGCAGCTGGCGCAGATTTCGACCGAGAACGAGCCGCGCGTCGAAGCGCTCTCGTACACCGCGCCGCAAGCGCAGGTGATGGTGGCAAGTTGGTAGTTCGGATGGATGCCGGCTTTGGCCATGGTGAAGTCTTCCTTAGACAATCGACGAGCTGAGCTGAGCGCTCTGCCAAACAAGACTGATTTACTTATCTTCTCTTTGGGCGCGGTGCAAGAACCTTTGCTACACTCCCCCACGATCGTGACCCTGCCCCGCCTGCCTGGCCCGCTCGAGATTGCCCGCTTGGTCTACGAGCACACCGCGCGCGGCCATCGCGGCTTGGTAGAAGTCGAGACGGCAAAGGGCCTGCTGCGACTTCAGCTTTCGGTGGGTTTTGTGCTCGCGATGGATGTCGGACCGCAGGCTCCGGTGGGCGCCGATTCGCAGGTTCGCTATCTGCTGCGAGCGCGCGGCCAAGCCAGCTTTCGGCTCGGTCAGACCTTGCCAGGCCGTTTTTTGATCGAGCCGTTTCGACCGGACGCCAGCATTCGGGCGCACGTCGATGCCCAGACCCTGTCGGTAGAGCGGCTGCGCGAGCGCATTGGTGAGCAGGCGGTGACGGTCAGCTTTCCGCCTCATCCCTCGGCGCTATTTGGTGAAGAGCGGGCGATGCTGCTGCGGCTCGCGACGGCGCAGTCGGTAGATCAGCTGGTGCAGTCGGTCGAGTCAACGCCCTCGCGGGTGCTGCGGCTGCTGCTGTTTTTGGACGCGCTCGGGGTGCTGGTGATCGGGCTGCCCTCCGGCGAGCTGGCGGCGGCCTATGCCCTGCTGGAGCTTCCCCCAGCAGCGACTCGCAGCGACGTAAAGAGCGCGTATCGGCGCCTCGCACGAAGCCTTCATCCCGATCAGTTTCCGCACGCCTCTCCCTCCGAGCTACGAGCGCTGGCCGATCGCTTTGCGTCGCTGCATGCGGCGTATCGGCTGCTGGTCGGTCAGGCCGCGAATGTGGCACTGAACGATCGCGGGGAGTCGTCGTGAGCCGCCCGCCGCCTGAGCTGAGCGAACACCTTCTATTGCAGTGCTACGCCGATGCCGAGCGAGCCTATCCCCGCGAGGCCTGCGGACTGTTGAGTGGCCCGTCCGACAGCGCGCGGCTGACTTCCGTGCAGGTCTGTGAGAACGATCAGGATCGGCTCCATGCGCTCGATCCGCAGGCGTTTCCGCGCGATGGCCGGACGGCCTATCAGCTGCGCTTTTCCGACGTACAAACGCTGGTCGATTCGCTGACGACGGCAAGTCCGGTGAAGGTCCTCTATCACTCGCATGTTGACGTGGGGGCGGACTTTTCGACGGAAGATCGTGCCGCCGCGCTTCACCTGGGCCAGCCGCTGTTTCCGGTGGACTACTTGGTGATCGATGTCGGTGCAGGTAGGGTGCGAGGCGCCAAGCTGTTTCGCTTTTGTGGCGATGATTTTGCGCTCGCGATCGAATACGACGAGGGTGGACGGCTCAAGCGGTGGGCCGGCTCGCCGAGGTTAGCCACCAGCGGACAAGACCGGTAGGCGCAGCGCGGCGGGTAGGGCCTTGGGTCGGTCGTCGGGCGGGACGTGATAGGTCGAAAAGCCCTCGAAGGCGCGACGCCAAGCGGCAAATGAACCCCCGGCGAGGTGAGCGGCGTAGGCGCGCAGTCCGGCATCGCTGCCTCCTTGCGCGAGCAGGTATTCGACCCAGGCCCAGCGAGCGGACGTTGGGCGAACCTCGGCACAGCCCCGCAGGCCAAGCTTGAGTCGAGCAAGTCGCTGCTCAACGGTGGCAATCCCGGCGAACGGTGCCCCGTCGAGTGGTGTGTTGCGCTTGGCGACAAACGGCGCGACGCCATAGGCCAGCCGGACGACTTTCGAGATCTCTTTGGCGAAGCTGATCAGTTCGTCGATGTCCTCGTCGGTTTCGTCGGGTAGACCGCACATCATGTAGACCTTGAGCGTCTTTAAGCCATGCTGTCTGGCCAGCTCGGCGGAGCGAAGGATGTGATGGGCCTTGGTGCGGCGCTCGATCTTGTCGCGCATTCGCTCGCTGGCACCGTCGCTGGCTACGGTCAGGGTACGATAACCGCCTTTGGCGAGGAGGCCGACGATCTCGCTGGTGAGTCGATCGGCGCGCAGGGAGCTGATGCCGACCTGAAGACCGCGCTCCTCGACGATGTGGTGGAGGATGGCGGGAAGCTTTGGGTGATCGGTGACGGCGGCGCCGACCAGGCCGACTCGCTCGATGCCGTCGGGAAGCAGGGACTTGACGCGCTCGGGGCTGACCAGGCGCATGCCGCCGTTGGTCGAGCGTCGCATCACACAGTAGGTACAGCCTCGGGAGCAGCCGCGCTCCGGCTCGATAAGAAACATCGACCGCAGCTCGGTATGCGGAGTCAGGATCGCCGAGGTCGCCGGCAGCTTGGCATTTTCACACGCCGCCACCTTCGGCAAGTGCTCGCCATGCACCGATGGAACCCACACCCCAGACAGCTGGCTCAGCCTCGCGAGCAGCGCCGATCGCTCGGACGAAGACTGTGGCGCCTCACCAACCCCGGCAGAGAGCAGCGTCTCGACCAACTCGGGGAGGACATCTTCCGCTTCGCCCATCACCACCACGTCGACGAACGGCGCCAGCGGCAGTGGATTCGAGAACGTGAGCGGTCCGCCGCAGATGATAAGCGGATGGCTGGTCGTGCGCTCGCTCCGCAGCACCGGAATCGTAGCCAGCTCCAGACACGAAAACAGTCCGGTCAGCTCCAGCTCATAGGCGACGGAAAACAGGATGACCGGCGACTCCTCGACCCGCGTCTGGGACTCGTACGTCAAAAGCGGCTGCCGCGCCTGTTTCCAGCCATCGACATCGTCGGGAAGAAAGGCTCGCTCGGCGGAAATCTCGGGCCGCGACGGATCATTGAGGAGCCGATAGACGACCTGAAATCCCAGCGACGACATGCCGACGCGATAGGGGCTGGGATAGATAAGAGGCAGGCGCAGGACACTGCCACGCCCAACCGGGATAAGACACCGCTCCGCCTCTCGCCGAGAGGCGACTTGGGCACGAACGGCAGCGACGAAAGAAGACTGCTTCAAGGCAAGTACGCTAGCAGATCGTGCTACTTGGTGCCTTCGACCATCTTGGCTTCTTTGCACTGGGCCGGCCCGGCGGTGTTCGGCTGCGGACAGTAGAAGACCTTGCTCGAGAAGATGAGTCCGCCCATGCCGGTGGTCTTGACGTACCAAGCCTCGCCGGTCATCGCGGTGTTGCCCCCCATCGCCGAGCCGATCGAAGCGCAGCCCGACGCTGACAACAGAAAGCCAAGCCCAATAAGAAGAGTGATTTTGCGCATGTTCTGTGGCTCCTTACTTGGCGGGGGCGGCGGGAATCTCTTGGACCTTGTAACAGGTCGGCTCGCCAGAGGTGGAGTCACAGTTCCAGAACGAACCGCCAAACGGCGTCGCCTTGACCACAAACGCCTTCCCTTGCACCGACGGGACCGCTGTGATGTGCATGCAGCCCGTGGCCGACAAGCAAAAGGCAACCAGCAAAAAAAGTGAACGCATCGTAACGACCTCCAAGATGGGGTGATTCCGGACTTCTCCGTCGGAAACCACGCAAAATGAACGGGAAACCGTAGTGTAGGAGTCGGGTGGGCGTCAAGTCCAGTTCCAAAACACTAGCGACGTGATCGAGAATTTATAGAAATCGGAGAATTTCTTGACTTTGCCCAGCAGTCGCGGCAAGTTCCGTCGCAGATTGTCGGGTGGGAATGAGAAGCAAACGACTTCAAGCCGACTGTCTGGCGTTCGGCAGGCGCCGTCGAAGATCATCAATGACGCATCCGGATACCCAAGACTTGGGTTTGTTGCCGTCGCAGCTCTGCAAGGTGAGCGTGACCGGAGCGTCGCAGGAGTAGCAAATGGCCAAGGGCAATGTGAAGTGGTTTAACGACTCAAAGGGATTCGGCTTTATCTCGGTTTCGAATCCCAATGGGCAAGACGCTCAGGACGTGTTTGTGCATCACTCGGCCATCCTCGCCGAAGGCTATCGCACGCTGTCGGAAGGCCAGGAAGTCGAGTTCGACATCCTGCATGGAGAGAAAGGTCTTCAGGCCGCCAACGTTCGTCGCGTGGCATAAGTTTGTTCCCATCCCGCCTTCCTCGCAGGCCCCAAGTTCCCGAGGGCTTGCTCCTGTAGTTCGCTTCCCAGCCTCTTCCCTTTTGTTCGCAGCGCGAAGTCCTTCCTCTGTTTCGACACGGGTCGGTAGCGCCGCAACTTGGGCCGAGCGCCGCTTCTTTCCGCATGCGGCTTCGGGAAAAGTTGACCTAGATCCGTCGCTGCGCACATGCTCGGTCGCTCATGACGACCAGTCCCCTTCTGCACATCCGCGACCTGTCGATAGCCTTTCGGTCGGGTCCGGAAAAGGCGAGCCAGTATCTGCGGGCCGTCGACGGCGTTTCATTGCGAGTACCGCAGCGAACCTCGGTGGGCATCGTCGGAGAGTCAGGTTCCGGTAAGTCGGTGACGGCGCTCTCGATCCTGCGTCTTTTGCCAGAGCCACCGGCGCGGATCGAGCACGGGCAGATCCTCTACTACGGGGTTTCGGGCTCGATTTCCGACGGTGAGCCGCATGCGCTGGCGCACGAGCCGCTGGATCTAACGACGCTGCGTGGACCCGACTTACAAAAGCTTCGCGGCAACCGGATTGCGATGGTGTTTCAGGAGCCGATGACGGCGCTAAACCCGGTGTATCCCGTCGGAGATCAGGTCGGGGAAGTGCTGCGAGCGCACCGCAGGGTGCCGCGCAAGCAGAGCCTGGCGATGGCGGCGGAGCTGCTCGATACGGTGGGAATTCCCGACGCGACCAGGCGAGCACGTGACTATCCGCACCAGCTCTCGGGGGGACAGCGGCAGCGAGTGATGATCGCGATGGCGCTGGCCTGTCAGCCCGATCTGCTGATTGCCGACGAGCCGACGACGGCGCTGGATGTGACGACGCAGGCGCAGATTCTGGATCTACTGGCACGACTTCAGGCCGAGCTGGGGATGGCGCTGCTGCTGATCAGCCACGACCTTGGGGTGGTTTCCGAGGTGTGTGCGATCGTCGCGGTGATGTATGCCGGGCAGCTCGTCGAGCAGGCAGGTGGACATGAGCTGTTTCGGACGCCGCGTCATCCCTACACCGCCGGACTTTTGCAGGCTGTGCCGAGGCTGAACGGGGGTCGAGCGCGACTGCGTGAGATTCCTGGCCGGGTGCCACGTCTCGACGAGATGCCGTCGGGCTGCCGGTTTGCCGATCGCTGTCCGAGAGTGACCGCACGCTGTCGAGAAGAAGCGCCGCAGCTTCGATCGCTCGACGGACAGGCTGCCGATTCACCGCTGGTGCATCTGGTGCGCTGTCACCATCCGCTCGACGACAACAGCAGCGGAGTGTTGGCATGAGTCATCTTGTCGAAATCGAGAGTCTGTGTAAGCACTATCCGCTCGGGCGACGGCTGTTTCACAAGTCGGAGGTGGTGCGGGCCGTCGAGGATGTCTCGCTGACGATTCCGACCGGACAGAACCTGGGCCTCGTCGGAGAGTCGGGCTGTGGCAAGTCAACGCTGGGACGGACGGTGCTGCGACTGACCGAGCCGACCTCGGGCCTGATTCGCATTGATGGCGTCGACGTGACGGCGCTGAGAGGTCGCGAGCTGACGGCGTTCCGACGGCATGCGCAGATGATCTTTCAAGATCCGTATGGCTCGCTGAATCCACGGATGACGGTGCGACAGACGCTGACCGAGCCGCTGCGCATCCACGGCCTGTGCCCGGATCTCCCGAGTGAGCAGCATCGCGTCGAGGAGCTGGTTACGCAGGTTGGGCTTCCCGAGTCGAGCCTTGACCGCTATCCCCACGAGTTTTCCGGTGGACAGCGGCAGCGAATTGTGATTGCGCGGGCGCTCGCGGTCGATCCCAAGCTGGTGGTCGCTGACGAGCCGGTGAGCGCGCTCGACGTGTCGATTCAGGCGCAGATTGTCAACTTGCTGCGCGATGTGCAGGAAAAGAAGCGCCTCACGTACCTGTTTATCTCGCACGATCTGAAAGTGGTGCAGCACCTGTGCGATCACGTGGCGGTGATGTATCTCGGGCGAATCGTCGAGCGAGCGACGACCGAAGCGCTGTTTTCGCAGCCGCTGCATCCGTACACCCAGGCCCTGCTGGCGGCGATTCCTCGACCACCGGATGCGCCGTCGCTGCTGGATGAAAAAACCCACGCGGTGCAGCTAAGCTACCGGCCACGGGCGCTCCTGCTCGGAGGCGATCCACCGTCGCTGTTGTCGCCACCGACCGGCTGTGCGTTTCATCCTCGCTGTCGCCGCTATGAAGAGTCGGGGCGACCTGCGATTTGTCGGCAAGAGCGACCACCGCTCGTCACGATTTCCGTCGGAAAACCGGGCACGCCGCCGTCGCAGGTGGCTTGTCATCTCCAAAAGCTCGGGCAGCCGGAGTAGGCTTTCGCACATGGCGCAAACTGAACCGCAGACTCACAGCGCAGCTTACGATTCCTTCGACGACTTTTTGCAGGGCGCAATCAAGGACTACGCCGACCGAGGCTGGCAGCGTCCCAACTTTGTGGCGCTCCTCATTGCCTCGGGTCAGTCGGCAAGCCTCGCCAAAAACGCACTCTCGACGGGAGACGGCCTCAAAACGGTCGCGATCGGGACGTTTGGGGTGATGGCGCTCAAGGTCATCCTCACTCGCGTGCTCGCCGGTCCGATCGGGCTGATCTTGACCGGCGTATCAGTGGCCGGGCTCGTCGCCTTTTTTGTGAGGCACCAGCGCGAGATCGTCAGCAAGACGGCGCGCTTTCGTGAGCTGATCGAGCGCACCCGCGTCACCTTCGACGAAGCCCAGGCCGGCTATCGCCAAAACCGCATGGACTCGCGCGAGCGCAACCTGATGATCGACGGACTCCTCAAGCGCTTTTTGCGCGAGTGCGACGAGATCTAGGACCGCCACGGCGGACTTCTCCTCGGCACGAGCGCGCGGCCTCAGTCGGGGGGCAAAAATCCACTGTCGCGGAGCAGTCGCCGCCCGTCCGGGGAAAACAGCAGCTCAGCAAACTCGCTGGCTCTTGCTTCGTCCCCGCCCGTGATCACCGCGAGAGACTGGACGATCGGTGGATGCAGCGAGAGCGGGATCTCGACGAAGCGTCCGGAGCGTCCAGCAAGACTGCGCGCGATGATCGCCAGCTCGGTGTTGCCGCTCTCGGCAAACTGCTGCGCTTGACGGACGTTTTCGGCGAACACCAGTCGCCTGGCGAGCCCGTCGTAGACTCCCGCTCTCTGCAGCGCCGCCACCGCCGCCTGACCATAGGGCGCGTGCTCGGGATTGGCGACGGCAACTCGGATGTTCGGTAGCGTCGCCAGCTCGGCCAGGCTCTGCGGCAGCTTCCCCGAGCCAGCCGTCCAGATCGTGAGCCGGCCCCGGGCATAGCTGCGGATCGACTCGGTGCGAACCCGGCCTTTTTTGGCCAGTCGCTCGATGTGATCGCCGCTGGCCGATGCAAACAGATCAAACGGAGCCCCATGCTCGATCTGTTTGGCGAGGCTGCCTGAGGCGGCGAAGCTTAGGACCACCTCGCGACCATGCTGCTTGCGATACAGCGTAGCAAGGGCGGAAAACACCGGCTCAACATCGGCAGCAGCGGCGATACGAAGCGGTCTTTCGGTCGGATTTTGGGGCTTTTTTGCACACGAACCAAACACAGTCCAACAAAGAGCTAGCACGGCATGGCGACGCGTGGTCACGACAGTCCCGGCTGCTTTGTCCGACATGTCGGCAGCATCGCAAGGCCCAGGTGATGATTCAAGTCACGACGGCAGAGAACTTGCGTGGACTTCTGCGTCATGGGTAACTCGGACGACATGAACGGCGACAGCGAAGCCAAGGTGATCCCTGTTTCCGACGAGCCCAGCGCCAAGAGCCACCGCACGGCCGTCGAAGTAGATGCCGAGCGAGCGAGCGGACTCGACGGAAGGCAGATCTTCTTTTTGTTTGTGGGCAGCGCGGTCTTTGCCTGTCTGGTGTTTGCGATTGGCGTGTTCGTCGGTCGGCGCATCGAGCGAGGGGCAGCGGCTCAAGCGGCTCAGCAGTCAGCGTCGGACCCGCTGGCCATTCTCGACGAGATTGCCAATGCCGAAGAGTCGCTGACGTTCCATCGGGTCTTGTCGGGTTCCAGCCCTTCAGCGACGGCTAGACCGGCTCGACCCGCTGCTGCACCCGCCGGGCCCGGTGGAGAGGGTTCCGCTCGACCCGCCGCCCCAGCCGCCCCAGCCGCCCAGTCTGGTCACTAAGCGCGATCACTGGCGACGGCGAGGAGGTTGGTGGCTGGCCGACGCTCACCGACGGAAGACTTGCCGGCTGCGCTGCTGCGACCGTGGCGACGGGACATGATCTGTGCAAGGCCATCCTCGGGACCGACGGCAACGACCTGAAAGCCGAGCTTCTGGATCTCGCGCTGGGCGGTGGCTTCGGTGCGCTCGGTTTCCCACGAAAAGATGGTGGCGGCCCGCGCACCGACGGGATCGACGAGCAGCGACTTGGGCAGATAAGCCCGGGCTTCTGGACGAATACAGAGCAGACCGAGCCCGCGCCGTCGACACAGCGACATCGCTTGCAGCAGCCGAGGCTCTTCGAGGGACAGCCCCAGCAAATCCGAGATCAAGATCAGCTGCGCCCCCGGCATCGCCGCCGCCAGCTCCAGGGACTGCGACAGACCCCGCGCTCGCTCCGTCGAAGATCGCTGTCCGTAGGGCAGCTCGATGCCACGCTCACGACAGAACAGCCGCAGCAGCTGATCGTCGCTGGGCGGCTGGTTCCCACGCGAAGGATCGGCGCGCAGCAGTCGCCGCACCGCCTGCACCACCTGGGTTCGCGAGATCCGCTCGCCACTCGGAGCCACCGCAACCTGGGCCCAGGCGGCGGCATCATCGGCGGGCGGCGGACCGGGCAGGCGCGTCTCGATCGCCTCTTGCTGACGCAGATAGCGGGCCACCGCCGCGAACAGCTCACCGTCGGTCATCGCCACAAACGATGGCTCTGTGACGTGCATCGCCTCGAGCAGCTTTTCGCTCAGTCGGCGTCGCAGCACCGGACCGTCGCCAGGCTTCAGATGTTGATAGACCTCACCGTCAAACGCGATAAAGCCGACCCGATCGCTGCCTTCGAGCACCGAGCGCGCGTAGCTCAGACACAGCTCCAGCGCGTGATCGAGCTTCCACTGCCCCGGCAGCCCCTCGCGCATCGTCACGCCGATATCGAGCACCAGATAGTGGACCCGCAGCGTCTCCCGCTCGAGCTCTTTGACCAGTGGCCGACCCGTCGGTGAGCGCGCCGTCGCCTTCCACGCGATCAGCTTGTACGGATCGCCGGGGACGTACTCACGCAGCTCGCGCAGATCGCCGCCGAGTCCCCGCTGCCGCAGCGAGTGAACGCCAATCCGCTGCTCTGACACCCCGACCGGCGAGCGCGCGACATCCAGCACCACCCGAGGCTGCTGCCGAGGCAAGACCTTCAACTTCAGCGCCGACGGAAAATAGGCTTCGAGCGTATACAGCCCCAGTCGATCCGCCAGTCGCACCGTCGCTCCGTGAATGAACCACTCACCGGCTTGAGCCACCAACAGTGCCAGCTGCGTCGACGACTCGCTGTGCGCCGGCAGATCGACCGGCGCGATCTGGTTGCGCGGCAGCACACAGCGCGAGCCAAACAGTCGCAGCTCGCTCACCCGCAGCCGCAGCGGCGACAGGTTGCGCAGGGTCAGCTGAACTTCGACGGGACGCTGAGCCACCAGACCTTCACTGGTCGCGGCGCGTGGCAGCCACCACAACAGCTCCAGATGCCGTCGCCACAGCAGCGACACCCGCAGCGCAAAGCCGACGTACCCAGCACACAGCAGCGACAGCGATGCCATCCCCAGCGCCGAGATCGACCACTGCCCGACCGCCACCCCGAGGACGAGCAGGACCAGGCCCACCGACAGAAGGTAGCCGCCGTTGGTGTGCAGCGTCGGAAAGCGCCCTCGGGCCATCGCGACCTAGCGACCTCGCTCAATGGAGGGCTTCGATCGCCGCTGCTCACTCGGACGAACCGCCACCTGGCTGAGCGCTTCTTGGACCACGCTCACCGGCGACACCGCTTCCATCTCGGCTTCGGGAATCAGCATCAGTCGGTGGGCCATCACTGGTGGTGCCAGCGCTTTGACATCGTCGGGCAGCACATAGTCTCGACCCAGCATCAGCGCTCGCGCCCGCGCCGCGTGCAGAAGGGCCAGCGCCGCACGCGGGGACGCCCCAATCGCAACCCGACGGTGACGCCGCGTAAAGTGAATCAAGTCGAGCACGTAATCGAGCACTTCGTCGTCGAGATGCACCCGACTCGCCATCGCTTGCAGCTCGATGATCGCCTGCGGGGACAGCACCGTGCGCGCCGTCGGACGCGGCTGCGAGTACGTCCGCAGCATGTGCTTTTCCGCCGCCGGCTCGGGATAGCTCACGTAGAGCTTCATCAAAAAGCGATCGAGCTGCGCCTCGGGAAGCGCGTAAGTGCCCTCATGCTCGACGGGATTTTGCGTCGCCACGACCATAAACGGCTGCTTGAGCGTCCGCGTCTGCCCTTCCAGCGTCACCTGTCCCTCGGCCATCGCCTCGAGCAGCGCCGACTGCGTCTTCGGCGGCGCCCGGTTGATCTCGTCCCCGAGGATGATCTGCGCAAAGATCGGCCCCTCGCGCAGCTCGAACGAGCCTTTCGCCTGATCGAGGATGTACGAGCCAGTAATGTCCGACGGCAGAAGGTCGGGCGTGAACTGGATGCGCTTGAAGTCACAGCCCAAGATCTGCGCAAACCCCTTCGCCAGCGTCGTCTTGGCGACGCCAGGCACACCCTCGAGCAAGATGTGACTGCGGCTGAGCAGCCCAATCAGCAGCCCCTGCGTCAGCCCCGGATTGCCGATGAAGACCTTCCCGACCTCTTCCATCACGGCCTGACACAGCTCGGCGGCTTGCATCAGGCTCTGGGGATGTATTGCGTTTGCGTCCATCGCCTCTCGCTTCCTCAGCTCTTGTCCGTCCCTAGGCTCGGGTGGTCCAGCTCAGCAAATAGCTCCGTCGCCCACTTGTACCACTCCGCCAGCTTTCGCTCCGAGATCTGGGTGCGCAGAAGCTGACCCGGACTGCTCGGCGACTGGCCCTCTCGCAGCGAGCGCAGCCCTTTCCACAGCTTCCACCCCAGCTCTCCCGCCCGCGGACTTACCTTCTCGGTCAGCGCCTGTCGCACCTCTTTGGGCTCGATCAGGCTGCCATCGCTCGACGGAGGCAGATACGGCAGCAGCCGCAGCAGCGTCTCTTCCCGAATCAGCGTCGCGGGATAGATGTAGCCCCACGTCACCTGCCCGGCGCCTCCGGCATAGCGCTGCACCGACGCAAACAACCCCGTATCCGGAGGCCGCTGCGGCTGAGCAAACGCACTGTCTTGCGGCTGACCCGGCAGCGGCAGGTACTTCAAAAACAGCAGCAGCGACGCGATGCAGAACAGCAGCCCCACCAGGGTAATGACCTCGGGATCGTCGGGCTTGCCGTGACCTTTGAGCGTCTGCTGAATGTTCAGGTTGGCGCCCCCGAGCGCCCGATTCAGCTTGTCGGGCAGATCCTGCCCCGAGTCGCTCGCCGGAGCCCCCATCAGTGCCGCCGGCGGCGTTCCCAGCTGCGCAAACGGCCCATACAGCAGCACCAGCCGATCTTGCTGGAGCCGACAGATGTCAACGATCAGCTGCGCCGCAAACTCCCGGTTGCCCGGCAGCTCGAGCATGTTGTTGATAAACACACTCGGGTCGGCGATCGCCACCAGCCGCCCGTGCCCGACGCCAGCCTCCACCACCAGCGCCGCGCCCGGAGCAAACGCATAGGTCGCCGGCAGCCCGCTCACAAAGTATGCCGAGTGATTGGCCAGTAGCTCGCTCGCCGCCTTGCCCAGCGCCGTCCCCCGCACCGGGGTCGCAATCGGCAGTGACTCGTCCGGTCGATACCACCTCACCCCCGCCGGCCAGCGACTGCTCTGCCGCCGAATCCCCAGCTTCTCCAGCACCCGCTCCGACTTGCCGTAGTCATCCGCGAGGATCATCCGACCCCCCGCCGTCAAGAACGCCACTGCCTTTGTCTCGTCCAGCTCCGACTCGGGATGTAGCAGCAGCAGCACATCTTGCCCATCGAGGCTCGACCAGTCGAGCTGGCGCCGCACCTGAATCGGACAGCCCAGATCTTCCGACAGCCGCTTCAGCTCTGACAGCCCGTTCCAGCCCTTGTGACCGACGTGAAAGTCCCGGCCCAGCGACACCGAATCGGTCGGCGCTCCCGTCGCCAGCATCGCCAAAATAGCCAGCGTAGGCCCGAGCGTCATGGGTCCCGTTCCGACAGCGACAGCCGGGCCAGCTCGCTCCCCACCCACAGCGTCGCGATCCCAATCACCGTCAGCATTCCCGCCGCCACGTAGTCGCGCCGCGCCAGGTGACCGATGCACTGCCAAAAGAACACCAAGCTGCTCACCAGCAGCAGGGCACACAGGATTTGAAAGAAGGGCAGCTTGCGCATCGGTCTGGCTCTACCTATCCCCAGCTACAAGCCCATGCCAAAGAAAAGCAGCGCGGCCATCCCAGCGAGCGCCACCGCCATCGCCACAAACAGCTGGGGCCGGGCCTTGCCGCGTCGTGACGCCTGCCGCAGTCGGCCCAGCTCGCCACGCAGCGCCGCATCGTGCCCGATGTGCAGCTTCAGCGGCCGCATCACCCCAAAGTAAAACAGCGACGCCCACAGCATCGTCGCCGCCGCCAGCAGGGTCGCTTGCAGCGCCGTCACTTTCGCGGGACTCCCGAGCATTCGCAGCAGCTGCCGCACGTTGGGCTTGTGCAGACAGATGGCAAAGAACAGCAGCCCGGGCATCACCACACACAGCAGCTGCAGCATCGCGTGGGTCGCCGCGCGCCTCCGCAGCTTGCGCGAAGACGGCGGGGCATCGAGCGGCTTCGTTACCCAGCTCGCGACCGGCAGGCGCAGCGGATCGTCCGGCAGCGACTCTCGGGCCAGCAGGTGGCAGGTTGTCGCCAGATACCCCACAAACACCGACAGCTTCAGCAACACCGCCAGCTGTGGACTCAGCCGATCGATCCCGAGCGAGCCCAGCGCATCGGTCAGCGTCAGCAGCATCGGAAAGCCGACCAGCAGCACGACCTGCGCCCACAGGTGACGGCGAAACCGCATCCCCAGCAGCAGCAGCAAGCACGGCAGCGGCGAGCTTCCGAGCAGCCAGCGCGGCACCTGGCCCTGGGCAAGCCACAGAGGAACCACCGCTTGCAGCAGCCACAAATTGATCCCCAGCACCGTCGGTGCAAGCGGCATCCGCCGATGATATCACAGCGTCCCCTCCGGCAAGCCGACCGCGCTCAGTCCGAGCTGGCGAGCACCTTGCCGGCCAGCGACCGCTCGACCCAGCGACGCCCCAGCAGCAGCCCAACCGGCGAGACACACGCAATGAGCCAGTACAGAAGCCACATCTGACCGGTGTGCAGCGCGCCTTGCTGCGGACAGTAGTGCGCCAAGAACCAGCCCGAGTACAGGCTCGTGAGCAGCTTGGTCAGAAACCACGGCAGCTGCGCGACGCCCATGTACAGCCCGGTCTTGCCCGGAGGCGCAATCTCGGCGGCGTACTGCAAAAAGCGCGGCTGCCACAGCGACTCGCCCATCGCACCAATCAGCATATAGGCCACCAGCGCCGTCGGGCTCGGACCAAACACAAAGAACACCGCCGGCATCGCCATGATCGCCGTCCCCAGGATCATCATCCCGTAGACGCTGCGGCGCGCGGTCGCCGCCGACAGGATCGGTGTCAGCAGAAACACCAGCAGCGGATTCAGGTTCGAGAACGTCTCGAAGTTCTCGCTCACCCACGGCCAGGGCCGGTACGCGCGCTCGATGTACTGCGGCAGCGTCAGCCACTGGTGAGCAAACAGCGTCTGCACTGGAATCAGCACCGTGATGAAAAAGCAAAACTTGGCGTCGGACAGCGGATGCTCCCGCAGCCAGGTCGCAAGTCGCTTGCGCCGGCTGTCTCGATTCGCGACCTCCTGTTTGGCATCGCGCAGTGCCCGCGCAATCAGCTCAGTTTCCCCGGGCGCCGGCTTGCGCGGCAGGTAGCGAATCATCAGCACCAGCCCCACCGCCGTCAGCACTGCATAAAACCAGAACACGCCGCTGATGCCGTTCGGGGGCAAAAAGCGCTGGGTCGTCAGGCGAATGCGCGGCGACAACAGGCCCGACACAAACGCTCCCAGGTTCTGCAGCGCGTAGAGCAGCGCGTAGCCCATCGGCGCGGTCTTTTCGGTCGAGAACTCTTTGACGGCGGCATAGGTCGCGGGCTGAAACGCGCCGTAGCCAATGATCACAATCGTCATCGCGACGAGGTTGCAGATCATCAGCCCATTCCACAGCCCGGTGCCCAGCCCCAGCGACTCCGCCGCCGCCAGCAACGTGCGTCCCACCAGCAGCGTCACCATCGCCCAGATCAGCGACCGCCGCACGCCCCAGCGGTCACTCGTCGAGCCGAGCAAGAACATCGCAAAGGTAATTCCGCCCGTCAGAAAGCCGGTCAGCAGCCCCGCCCAGACATCCCCCAGCGCCACATTGCTTGCCAGGTACGTCGCCAGCAGCGTCAGCATCCCCAGGTAGGCGAGCCCGTCGATGAAGTACGGCACAAACGTCCCCAGTGACAGCGCCGTGCCGACCTTGGCAATGTCGCGGAACGGCTGCAGCAGCTCGGCGAGGGCGGCGGCAAGCGGGCTTGGCGGGGGCAGCGGAGCAAGCTCCGGGGTGGGAGAGTCCTCAGTCGAGCGGGCAGACGCAGGCTTCATGGCTTCAGCACTCGGCGCGCATTATTCTGCCGAGCGCGTCCATGTGGAATCGGAATCTCGGCCCCGAGTACCTTTTGCCCGCCGCGAGTCAGCCGCTGGGTTTGTTAGGCCGGGACCAGCTCGATGACCACTACCTCGGGGGGGCAGCCGAAGCGGAACGGCAGCCAGTGCCCGAGTCCAGCGGACACAAACAGCTGCGTGGCCTGGTCCGGCGTCCGGTAGTGACCCCGAATCAGCGGATAGACCGGTGACAGCAGCGACTTCCCCAGCAGTCCGACCTGCCCGCCGTGCGTGTGCCCCGACAGCTGCAGCGCCACTTGCAGCTTCTCGACGTGCCGAAAGACATGGGGATGATGGGCCAGCAGCACCGTCGGCTCACCGCTGCGCCGGTTCTTGAGCGCCCGCTCGAGCTGCCCCGGCACCAGCCGCTCGTCGAGTCGTGGCACCACTCCCGAGTGAGCAAAGCCAACCCCCGCCAGCCGCAGCCCGCCGACCAGCGTCGAGTCCTCTTCCAGCAGCTGAATCTGCGCCCGCTCATAGGTATGACGAATGGTGCTCGAGTCGGCCAGGTACAGCTCGTGGTTGCCGACGCAGGCGATGTGCCCCAGCCGCGCCGGCACCTGCTTGATCAGCCGCAGCGTGTCCAGGTGCAGCCGGAACTCGTCACACAGGTCGCCCGTCGGACACAGCAGGTCGAGCTTCTCGCCGGCCAGCAGCTCCAGGCCGCGCTCCAGGTGCCGCAGCTGCGTCTGAAAGCGCGAGATGTGAATGTCCGTAACCTGCCCGATGCGAAAGCCGTGCAGCTCCGGCGGCAGCCCCGCCACCGCAATGCGAACCCGCCGCAGCACGATCTGCGACGACTCGATCAGCACCCCGTAGCTGGCCCCGACCATCGCCCCACCCGGCAGCACCCACGGCAGCGTCTGCAGCAGCGAGCGCCGCGTCAGGATCTGCGGAAACTTTGCGTCCGTTTGCAACACCGCGTCCGTTTGCAACACCGCGTCCGTTTGCAACACCACGTCCGTTTGCAACACCGCGTCTTGCTTGCGCAGCCAGCGCTTCACCAGCCGACCCAGCGGCACCCACACCGGCGCCGTAAACAGCCCCGCCAGCATCGCCACCTGCACCACCGTCGCCGGCCCCAGCAGGTACTGATGCAGCGTCATCACCCAGCCCGCCGGCGCTCCCGCCCAGCGCCACAGCACGCGCGGCAGCATCAGCAGCACCGTCAGCACCGCAATCACCCCAAACACCCGCAACAGTCGCCGCCCAAAGCCCGGCAGCGCCCACCGCAGAAGCAGCAGCCACACCCCAAACAGCACCACCGCCACCACCGGAATCACGCCCATCCGAGGACGAGCCGACGACTGCATCACCAGCGGAGCCGCAGCAAGCACAAGTCCGATACCCGGCAACATGGCCTTCCACTATGCCGCAAGCGAGGGGGGGTGCAAAAGTGTTACCCTTCGCGCATGTTTGGCCGTCTGACGGTGCTGCTGTTTTGCCTGTTTTTGCTCGTGGGAGGGCGCGAGCCGCCGTGGGCCGATGCCAACGTCGCCTATCACACCACGCAGGCGCTGGTCGACCGGGGCGAGCTGGCGGTGCAGCTGACCGCGCCGTCGTATTTCTTCGTCGAGCGCAACGGCAAAAAGTACGGCTTTGCGACGCTCGGGACGGCGCTCGGGCAGCTGCCCAGCTATCTGACCTATCGAGCGCTGCGCAAGCTGCCGGGGATGCCGCCGGCGCCGTGGTTTGCGCTCAGCTCGCACCTGTCGTCGGCGCTGTGGATGGCGCTGGCGCTGGCGGTGTGGGCGCGGCGGACGCAGCGGCTCGGTGCCTCGCCCCGGCTGACCATCGGACTTGGGCTCGGGCTCGGGCTCGGGTCGCTGTGCCTGGTCTATGCGCGCAGCTCGTACGGCGAGGCGCTACAGACCTTGCTGCTGACGTGGTTTGTCGATCTGACGCTGTCGGTAAGCGAGCAGCCGTCGCGGCGGCGCCTTCTGCTGAGCGGGCTGTGCGTCGGACTGCTGCTCAACGCCAAGCTGGTCTATGCCGCCGTGGTGCCGATTGGCCTTGGCTACTTCTTGCTCTCGCAGCGTCACGCGGGGCTGTGGCGGAATGTGCGCGCGCTGCTGTGGCCGCTGCTCGGCGCCCTGCCCGGCCTGCTCGTGCTGCTGGCGCACAACTACGTGAAGACCGGGCATCCGCTTTCCACCGGCTATCAGTCGGGTCAGCTCGGCCTGTTTGACGGCAGCTTGCTGGCGGGGCTGTTTGGGCTGCTGCTGTCGCCGGGGAAGGGCCTGCTGTGGTTCTCACCGACGCTGTGGCTGAGTGTGCTCGGGCTTGGGCTGGCGCTGCGCACCCAGCGACCGCTGACCTGGCTGGTCTTGCTGATGGCGGCGGTGGTGACGGCGATCTCGGCGAAGTATCCGGTGTGGCACGGGGGCTACTGCTTTGGGCCGCGCTATCTGGTGCCGCTGATTCCGATGCTGTCGTGGCTGGCGGTGCCGCAGCTTACCGAGTGGTGGCAGCAAAAGCGTCGGCGCTTGGTGGTGGCGGTGGCGCTGACCGGCTCGCTCGGGCTGCTTTCTGCGGGGCTGGGGAGTGCGCTGTACTGGGACCACTACTGTCGGGTGCTGGCGGCGGTGCAAAAGCAGGCGCTACAGCCGTCGTGGAGCGAGGATCACCACGCCTTTGGCTACTATGTGCCGCAGTTCTCGCCGCTTGTCGGTCATGCCTGGCTGCTGCGACATCACCTGCGCCACGATCCCGACCTTTTGCGGGATGCACCGTGGCAGAAGCTGCTGCCGGCGCGGCTCGATCTGCGCGAGGAGTGGAGCCGGGTGCGCATCGATCTGTGGGCGCTCGACTGGTTTGCGGGGCCGGCGAAGCAGAACCTGCCGGGCTGTGCGGTGCTGCTGTTGCTGCTGCTGGGAATCGGTGGGGCGGGCTTTGGACTGCGGGCGAAGCTGCGCGATCAGCCGTAGACGGCCAGGCCGACGTTGAGCCGGTTCTGGGCGGCGATCTCCAGGACGACGCGGAACTCGGCCCAGGCGAGCAGCAGCCGCTCGATGTCTTTTTGGCTCTTCTGCTCCCAGTCGCTGCGCCACTGTAGATAGGCTTCTTCCTGTACGTCGTCGCCCATCTTGGCGCTGTAGAGCGCGCGGCAGAACCGCTCCAGGCGCTGGCCGAGCCGGTTGGCGTCGAAGCTGCGCGCCAGCTCGAGCAGCCGATCCGGCTTGAGCAGAAACACCGCGCCGTCGTACGGCTGACCCGGCTTGGCCCACGGCACCAGCGCGCCGATCTCCTCGGGACCGATGTTCTCCAGCAGCGGACCGTACCCGCCGGGCGGCTTCGGGCACGGCAGCACTTCGATCATCGCATCGAGCACGCTGGGCAGCTCTTCCAGATCCTCGGCGTCGTCGGCATCGATGATCGGCGTCGCGTCCCCAATCGCCAGGATCGCCAGCAGCTTCTGATCCAGGAACTTGACCGTGTCGCCACCGGCAAACACGCCCGCATGCGACAGCGCCAGCAGCTCGAAGGTGTGGGTGTGCCACGCCGGGTGATCCTTGGCTTGACCGAGCGGTAGCTGCTGCTGAGCCAGCGCCTTCGCCGTCGGATCGCGCAGCTCCATCAGCGGTCCCAGGACTTCCTCGGGCGCGCCGCCGATGACCTGGCTCAGCTGGCTGCCGGGCACCTGGCCGAACGCTTGGTGGATGAGGTTGCCGTCGAACGCGAACAGCGCCGCGCGGGTGGTGTCCGCCGGCTCGTCGTCGCCGGTGATGATCAGACTCGACGGCGTATCGAAGCCGCGATCGTGGAACACAAACGAGCCCAGACCCGTCGGCGTGCCCGGCGGAACCATCAGCAGGCGGCCTCGGACCAGCGCTGCGGTGCGCGTCGCCGCCTGGCCAAAGCCCATCCGGGTGCCATCGTCGGCAGCGACCACATCATCGACCGAGTGACCGACCAGCTTCTGGAACTCGGCCAGGAACTCGTCGCTCGGCTCGCCGGTGAAGCTGCCGACCTCGATGCCGTCCTCGAAGGCATGGAGCAGCGACTGCTTGCCCTGGTGGTTGACGTGCACAAACATCGCCTTGCCGCCGTTCTGCGACAGCGCGACCAGCAGCGCCGGGGACACCGCCGGCAGACCCGTCTGTCCGTCCATGACCTCGAGCTGCTGAATGTCCAGCTTCTCAAGCGGCGACAGACGCACCCACGCCGTCGGGGGTACATTCTGGGCAACGATGTTAACGATCGTATCGGGGTTCAGGCCGCGAGGTGGCTGCGGCAGCAGGATTGCGGTCAGGTCTTGAGCCATGTGCTCCGTAGGTTATGCCCATCGTCCGCCCTTTGCCAAGCCGGTTGAAGGCTTGTCATGCCGACCCCTCCGCATGGCGTGACGACTCCTCCGCACGGCATGCGCACCCGCCGTCATGTCATGCGCACCCGCCGTCATGTCATGCGCACCCCTCGTCATGTCATGCGCACCCCTCGTCATGTCATGCGGACACCTCGTCATGTCATGCGCACCCGCCGTCATGTCATGCGCACCCGCCGTCATGCCATGACGAGCCCTCCGCATGCCATGACAGCGCCTCGTCATCCCATGACAGCGCCTCGTCATCCCATGACGAGCCCTCCGCGCAGCAGCCCGCCACCGTCCCGGGCGCGGCGGGTTTCCCCAAGCTGGCGGCTGAAAAAATCTCGAAATTTCCTGTTGACTTGAACCGTGAGAGCGATAGACTGCCTTCCGTCTCTCGCGGGAGTAACTCAGTGGTAGAGTGCCACCTTGCCAAGGTGGACGTCGAGGGTTCAAGTCCCTTCTCCCGCTCTTCAAAGGCTGGTCCATGAGGAAACTCAGGTCCGGCCTTTTTGCTTTTCGGGCCCCATCGTGGATGGGGGCACGGTCCCGACTTTGTCACAGCTCCTGACGCAAGACGGGCTCTGCGGGAAGCTTGTCCGAGTCCTGCGCTTCTGAAGCGCTCCTGAGCGCACAGCAGCGCTTGTACTTCTTGCCGCTGCCGCAGGAGCAGAGTTCATTGCGACCGAGGACTGTCTCCGCGCGCGCCGGGCGGCTCTTTCCTTCGTAGGCACGGTGCGCGTCCAGCAGCTTGACAACAAGCTCAGGAATGAAGGGAAGGCCGACTTCCTTCACCGTTTCCGTCGGATAATACAAATCTTCCGGCTGGGCGGAGGCCGTCCAGGGCAGCGTCACCAACACATGCAAGATCGAATCGCTTGTGATCAGGTCGATGCCCATCGCATTGGCGACCGCCGCGAGCGCCAAGTTCTCTGGGACCTCATCGGGGCTCGTGTAGCGAGGCGGAGACTCCGGGTTGAAGCGATTCCATTGACGGATGAATAGCCCGCCGCCGGCTCTGCGGTGAAACTCCCGCATCTCTTCGCGATGGTCAAACGACACCTCAAACGAGGTGGCCGCTAGCTTGAGGATGGCGGCACTCATGTTGCCGTCGGGCCCGTTTGGAAAGGTGTGCTCCGCGTGGAACACCTTGCGGATCTCGCCGCGCAGGCCTCGATGTCGTACGGCGAGCGCGGTCAAGCCATAGACGGCGTTGGTGACGGAAAGCGGAGAGCTTGGCGGCTCGAGGCAGTCCTTATAGCCCCCGAGCACCATCTTCCCGAGCTTGCCCGCTGCCCAAGCGCCGCGAATGCTCACCGGAACGAGCCCCTGCCGTACGGCAGGCCAGGAGATCTGCATGCTGCGCAGGTGCCGCGCCAGCTCGTCGTTTTCTTCGAGGGTCTCGCGTGCGTTCATCGCGAACAAGAGCAGCAGATGGCCTATCGCCCAGACGTTGTTCCAGTAGTCACGGAGCAGGGGCACCTCGTGGGGCTTCGGTCGCGCCTTGACCTTGCGCAGCCTGACTCGCATTTGGCTCAAGAATGAGGCGCTATCGAGGGCATACCCCAAGAACTGCATGCGCATGAGCGGCTGCCACGCCGAGATGCCGATGAACTCTTCCCGGGAGAGCTCCGCGCCAGCAGTGAAGATACGTCGCAAGAGCTTGTTGACGTTGCCCGCTTTCCCGATGAGGCTCTGCGCCACAGTGAGGCGCGCGCGCAGGTCTGTGACGTGCTCCGCGAGTGTGTCAAGCTGCGAGCGCGTGATCACCGGCAGCTCGCGCACCAACATGCCCTCGCCCAAGCAGGTGACGAAGTGGCCGTTCCTCATCACCACAAGGAACGGTCCCTTTTCCGGATCATCTAGCGAGATCGCCACACGATCCGCCGACTCGGGAAGATTGACCTTGCCAAGGATGAATTGCAGGAGCGGCGTATCGTTGTAGAGAGACATCGCCAGCTCAACGTGCGGCAGCGATACGCGCTCCAATCGACTCAGGAAGTGGGTGTCGTGGGCCATGCGAGGCCGCGATATTTACACAGAGAACCAAGCGGGAGCTCGACCATAAACCAACAAATGACTTCCTGCTGGTTGCGTTCTGTCCGCAACACGCGAGAACCATGCGTCGTTTGACTGGGGCTGGTGCCGTCTCCCGGCCTCCAGCGGCTGGTCCATGAGGAAACTCAGGTCCGGCCTTTTTGCTTTTCGGGCCCTGGTTTGCTCCGAGGCTCGTACCATCACCACATGGGCGATGATTCGGATGCCAAGCGGGCCTCTGCCCTGCAAGCCCAGCTGGATGCGGTGCAGGCCGAGCGAGCGACTCTCGCGGAGGAAGCCCGACGGCTCCAGGCGCTGGTCGCGGCAGTTCCGGACTTGATCATTCGGCTGCGGCGCGACGGTACCTATCTGGACTTCGTGGGGGCGAAGGACATTCCGGTGCTGATCCCTCGCAGCGAGCGCATTGGGCGGACCGTCCGCGAGATCTTGCCGCCGGAGGTTGCGACGGCCTACGAGCAGGCCATGACGGCGGCTTTGGATACGGCGTCGACGCAGACCTTCAGCTATCGGCTCCAGATTCGCGGCACGCCGGGCTACTACGAAGCGCGGGTGGTGCCGAGCGGGCCCGACGAGGTGCTGATGGTGGTGCGGGATGTCACGACCCGTCACCTCGCCGAAGCAGCGCTGCGCGTCGAAAAAGAGTGCTCGGAGCAGATCCTGCTGAACATCTTGCCTCGGGCGATTGTCGAGGAGCTGAAGCGCTCGAGCGGCAGCATCTCGCATCGCTTCGAGTCGGCGACGGTGCTGTTCGCGGACATCGTCGGCTTTACTGCCGCCACCGCGTCCCTGTCGCCCGCTGCGGTCGTCGAGACGCTGAACGAGATCTTTACCTCGTTTGACGCCATCGCCGAGCGGCTCGCCCTCGAGAAGATCAAGACCATCGGCGACGCCTACATGGTCGTCGGTGGCGTGCCCATCACCCGCCCCGATCACGCCGAAGCGATTGCCGAGATGGCGCTCGACATGCTGGGGAAGATCCCTCAGTTTTCGTTTCCGGGCCAGCGACCGCTGACGCTGCGGATTGGCATCGCCACCGGGCCGGTCGTCGCGGGGGTGATTGGCCTGCGCAAGTTTGTCTACGACCTGTGGGGCGATACCGTCAACGTCGCCAGCCGGATGGAGTCGTCGGGAGAGCCGGGGCGCATTCAGGTCGCCGCCGCCACCTACGAGGTGCTGCGCGACCGCTATCGCTTCGAGCCCCGAGGCAAGATTCCGATCAAGGGCAAGGGCCTGCTCGCGACGTACTTTCTGCTGGGCCGGACGTAGCTCGCCGGACGCAGCTCAGGGGCAGGACAGCGCCTGCTACGACCACGTGTCGTATTTCGAGAACGTCATCACAAAGTCGGCCCGACCCTGCGTTGCAGAGCGCACCGCCGTCGAGTAACCAAACAGCGCCCGCAGCGGCAGCTCGGCAATGACGCAGCGACGGGTGCCACGCACTCCGACATCATGAATCTGGGCCCGCCGCTGGTTCAGATCACCGAGCACATCGCCGACAAACTCGTCGGGAACCACGACCTCCAGGTGCATGATCGGCTCGAGCAGCGCGGTATTTGCGGCTTCACAGGCCTTGATGAGCGCCCGCGAGCCGGCAATCCGCCAGCCGACATCCGCCGCCACATCCAGCTTGGGCTCGACGGAAACCAGCACCGCTTCGATGTCGACCAGCTTGTTGCCTTTGGGTCCAGAGCCCATCGCTTCGCGAATGCCGCTGAGCGCCGCCTCGACACAGCCAGGCAGGGCGCGCTGCAGCGCCGGAATCCAGTCGGGCGACGGCGGCGGTACCTCACTGCGCACGAGCAGCCCGGCCCCACGCTCGCGAGGACTGACTCGGACCGTCGCGCGACCAAACAGCTGCTCATCGTCGGCGACACGCTCGAACAGGTGCTCGGCCTCGCCGGTTCCCAGGACCGTCTCGTGATAGACGACCTGAGGCCGGCCAGTGCGCGCGACGACGTTGTACTCGCGCTCGAGGCGATCGCGGGCAATCTCCAGGTGCAGCTCGCCCATGCCCGAGATCAGCGTCTGGCCGGTCTCGGCATCTTCGCGGACCTGGAACGTCGGATCTTCGTCGGCAATCTTCTGCAGTGCCGTCAGCATCTTCTCGGCATCGGCACTCGTCGCGGCTTCCACCGCCTGCGAGATCACCGGCTGATAGGTATCGATCGGCTCGAGCACAATCTGCGCCCGAGGATCGCAGAGCGTATCGCCCGTCGCTGTGTCCTTGAGTCCGACCGCAAGCACGATGTGACCTGCGCCGGCTTGCTCGATCTTGTCGCGGCTGGCGGCGTGGACACTGAACAGGCGGGTGATCTTCTCGACGCGACCGAGCGGCTTGGGCTCTTTGGGCTCGGCCTTATTCCACGCTTTGCCTTCTTTGGCAGGCGGACCGAGGCGGGGATTGAACACGTCGTCGCCGGCCTTGAGCACACCCGAGTAGATCCGCAGGTAGACCGCCTTGCGACCTTCGAGATTGAAGATCTTGAACGCGAGCGCACACAGCGGCGCTTTGTCGTCGGAGGGACGGCTCTCCAGCTCTCCCGTGCGCGGATTTTGTCCGGTAATGGCCGGCACTTCCGTGGGCGCGGGCAAAAAGTCGATCACCGCGTCGAGCAGCGGCTGCACGCCTCGGTTGCGCAGCGCCGAGCCACACATCACCGGCACCGCCTTGCGCGCCAGCGTCACCCGTCGCACCGCCGCTCGCAGGGTCGGAGCATCGACGGGCGAACCGGTCAAAAACAGCTCGGCCATCACATCATCGACCTCGCCGACTCGCTCGATCAGCTGCTCGCGCGCTGGACCGATGATCGCCAGATCTTCGTCGGTGGGGTCGGTGACTTCGGGGGGATCTTCTTCGCTGCCGCTGAAGGTGATGCGCTTCTGTTCGATCAGGTCGTAGGCGCCTTGGAAGGTGTCCTCGGCGCCGATCGGCTCTTGGATGGGAATCGGGTAGGCGGCGAGGGTCTTGCGGACATCCTCGACGACGCTGTCGAAGTTGGCACCGACGCGGTCCATCTTGTTGACGAACACCAGCCGAGGGACGTGAAACTTGTCGGCCTGGTGCCACACCGTCTCGGTCTGCGGCTCGACGCCATCGACGGCGGACATGACCACGACGGCACCGTCGAGAACGCGCAGGGAGCGCTCGACCTCGATGGTGAAGTCGACGTGGCCGGGCGTGTCGATCAGGTGGACATCGTGGTTGCGCCAGGTGAACGAGGTCGCAGCGGCGGTGATGGTGATGCCGCGCTTGCGCTCCTCGGGCATCCAGTCCATCTGGGTGTTGCCGTCGTCAACGTCGCCGACCTTGTGGATGCGGCCAGAGCAGAACAGAAAGCGCTCGCTGACGGTGGTCTTGCCGGCGTCGATGTGGGCAATGATTCCGATGTTGCGGACGCGGTCGAGCTTTTTGCTCTTGGCGCCCGTCGGGGACGCTTTGGGCTCGCTCGCAGCGGGTGGGGGTACCGAAGACATGCGGCGCAGTGTAGAGAGAAGTGGGCGCGCTGGCTAGGTGGTCGAAGGGGGGAAGCCTTCGGCGTCGTCTTCGCCGAGCTTGCGCAGCTGGGTGAGCAAGCGCTTCTGGGCGGCACTGTCGCGCACAGCCACAAACACGGTGTCGTCGCCGGCGATGGTGCCAACGACCTCGGGATAGGCGAGGCGATCGATGGCGGCACCGACGCGGCTGGCTTCTCCGGGTGGGGTATGCAGGACGATCAGGGCGTCTCCGGCGGGGGCAGCATCGAGAACGGACTCGCTGAGCACCGATTGCAGGGGCGGACCGCCGGCCTGCACCGCGCGCTGACTGGGACGGACGTAGCGGCCACCTTCCTTGCACAGGCGCAGGGCAGCGATGTCGCGACTCACCGACGACTGAGTGACCTGCCAACCCTCGGCGGTGAGAGCCTCGCAGACCTCCTCTTGGGTGCGAAGCTCGCGGGACGACACCAGCTCGGTCAGCTTGCGCAGGCGTAAGGCTCGGCGGCTGTTCATGGCAACGTCTCGTCGGTCGGTAGTGGCAGCGGCTCTTGCAGCATCGCGAGTGCCTGCTGAAACTGCGTCCGCGCTTGCCACGTCACCGTCTCGCAGCCATGCAGCCGACGCCGCAGCTCGCCGAGCCCGAGGTTGCCGATTCCGCCCGTATAGCTGCGACGACGAATCAGATCTTCGGCACAGGCCGGCGGCGTCTCCAGCGTCCCTTGTTTTAGCTCACTGGCGACGGCACGATAGGCACTGCGGAACGGCTCGCCCGACTCGACGCGCTGGATCACTTCGTCGGTGACCAGCAAGTTGCCGCCGATCGCCGCCCAGCAGCGCTCTGCATCGACGCCCAGCTTCGGAATTGCCAGGGTCAGGATGTCGAGCATCTCGACAGTGCGCTGCACCCCCCGAAACAGCGGCTCTTTGAGCAGCTGAAAGTCGCGGTGATAGCCCGAGGTCAGCTTGCCGGCGACAAAGCGCAGCTGCGTCAGATCCCCCTCGAGGGCAGCGGCGCGGGCGCGGGTCAGCTCGAAGACATCGGGGTTGCGCTTGTGCGGCATCAGGCTCGATCCCGTCGCCAGCTCGGCGGGCAAGATCAGAAAGCCGAACTCCTCGGCAGAGTACAGACAGACATCGCTCGCCAGCCGCGACAGCTCATGACCGAGCTGGGTGCAGAAAAACAGCAGCGCCGCCTCGAGCTTGCCTCGGCCATTCTGCACCGCCGTCACCGTCTGTACGACCCCGGCAAAGCCCAGCGCCTGCGCCGTCGCCTCGCGGTCGAGCGGCAGCGGCACCCCATAGCCAGCGGCACTGCCGAGCGGCGAGCGATCGATCTGCCCGAGCAGCGCCGGACCTGTCTCGAGCGTATCGACAAGTCCTTCCGCAAAGGCCGCCGCCCACAAGCCCAGCGACGATGGCATCGCCCGCCGCTGGTGGGTAAAGCCCGGCCACAGCACCCGCTCGTGTAGCGCCGCAAACTCGCACAGCACCGTCGCCAGCCGCGTCCCCAGGTCGAGCAGCCCGAGCAGCGCATCTTTCATAAACAGCCGCAGATCACAGGCCACTTGGTCATTGCGCGAGCGGCCGGTGTGCAGTCGCTGGCCCAGCTCGAGATCGCGGCTCGACAGCCACAGCTCGACGGCGGTGTGGACATCCTCCTGCTCGGGGGCAAGCTGTAGCTCACCGCGCTCGATCGCCGCCAGCGCCGCGACGAGGTGGTTGTGAAGGCGGGCGTGATCCCCCGGCGAGAGCAGCCCGGCGCGACGCAGACCGACGATGTGCCCGAGGCTGCCGAGGACATCGAAGCGCAGCAGCCGCGTGTCCCAGTGCGGATCGTCGCCGATGGTGTAAGCCAGGGCGCGGGCATCGGGCGGAGCAGACGGGGACCACAGGGTCTTGGGGGCAGCGGGGTTCATGGGCTCTGCGGGACCTTGTTACACCGAGACAGGCTCGGGGGTGGCCAGATTGTGGTTGGCCAGATAGTGACTGGCCAGGGCCGCGTAGAAGCGACGGGCGGCGCGAACCTCGTCGAGGGAAACCCACTCGTCGGCGGTGTGAGAGACGCGGCTGTCGCCCGGCCCGCACTTGATCGCATCGAGGTGACGCAAAAAGACCCAGTCCGAACAGGTGGGGCTGCCATAGCGACGGGCGTTTGGACTCAGTTCAAGTGCAGCGGCCAAGAGTGGTGATCCCGGCGGTGTCTCGCAAGGCTGGAGCCGTGACGAGGTCACCACCACTTCACTGCGCAGCTGCCGCTGAAGGTGCGCTTGCAGCTCGGCATGATCCCAGCTCGGCGTGGTGCGCAGATCGAGCACGGCCTTGGCGACGGGCGGCATGACATTGCGAGCGATTCCCGCTTCGAGCCAGGTCGGCGTAATCGTCGGCTGTCCCAGCAGCGGATGCGGCCTCTCGGTCAGCAGGTGCGGCAGCTGGAGCAGGTCGGCGGCCAGCTGAAGCACCGCCGACTGGGCCCCACGCTCGGCAGCATAGGCGGCGTGACAGGCGTCCCCGTGCGCAATCAGGTCACACATCAAAAGACCACGCTGCGCCACCGCCAGATCGAGCGAGGTCGGCTCGCCCACCACCGCCGCATCCAGCCGCCCCAGCCGAGGCACCGCGCGCGGCATGCTGGTGTCGCGTGTCTCCTCACAGTATCCCAGCACCACCCACAGCTTCCCACCCTGTGGACCACCGGCACGCTGCACGTCGAGGGCCGCACCGATCATCGCCGCAACGCTGGCCTTGGCATCATTGGCCCCGCGACCCCACAGCCGCCCCGACTCGATGTCGGCGGAAAACGGCGCGCGGGTCCAGCCTGGGCCGACCGGCACCGTGTCCAGGTGTGACACCAGCGCCAAGTGACGACCGGGCCGACCGCTGTCCAGCTCGATGGCGACCATGGCATCGTCCCTTCGCACCGGCAGACCGAGCCGCTGCGCCACCTGCTCGACCAGCTGCGCCACCGCCGCTTCGTCCCCCGACACCGACGGCGTCCGCACCAAGTCCGCGAGCAGCGCCACCTCGTCGAGATCGCCCGACACCGGCCTAGCCGAGGAGTGCCGCAAGATCGACTCCCAGATAGGTCGCTTTCTCTTTGCGTCCGACGATCATGGTTCCGCAGCCGGCGCCGGTAAAGACCTCGAACAAAAGCGAGTCGGGCGCGGCTCCGTCGATGATGTGGGTGCGCTCGACGCCGCCCGTGGCTGCGCGGATGCACGCCTCGACCTTGGGTCGCATGCCGCCGGCAATCACGCCGCTCGACAGCAGGCTGGTCAGATCGTCGGGGTCGGCAAACGTCACCAGCGTCGAGGGATCGGTACGATCGCGCAGCACCCCGGGCGAGCTGGTCATAAAGATCAGCTTCTGGGCCCGCAGCGCCACCGCCAGGCTCTCGGCGAGGGTGTCGGCGTTGATGTTGTAGACGTTGCCCTGCTCGTCGCTGGCCAGACACGACACCACCGGCACATAGTCCGCTTGCAGCAGCGTCTCGAGCACACGCGGATCGACGCGCTCGATGTCGCCGACGTGACCGAAGTCAACCCGCTGGGTCTGGCCGCTGTCGTCGACAATATCGACCGGCGGACGCTTGTGGGCCGACACCAGCTCGGCATCGACACCCGACAGCCCGACGGCGCGGACATGATGCGCCCGCAGCGCCGACAGCACCGAGACGTTGAGATCGCCGGCCACCGCCATCACCACCGCATCGAGCGCGATGTCGTCGGTGATCCGTCGTCCAGCGATGATCTTGGGCTCGCTGCCGAGTCGACGAGACAGCTCGCTGACCTGGGGACCGCCGCCGTGAACGATGACGAGCCGCACACCCAGCGACGACAAAAGTGAGATCTGCGCCGCCACCTGTGCGAGCGCTTCGGCCTGCTGTAGGACCTCGCCGCCGAGCTTGATGACGAAGGTTTGGTCGCGGTAGGCCCGCACGTAGCGGAGCGCGCCCTTGAGTCCGGCTATGCCTTTGGATGGCTCGATTGACATTTTTTCGTCCTTTCTCGTCGGGGAACTACCGCCCCAGGTCGCCTAGCAGCTCGAGCAACAGCGCGCGCTGGACATGTAGGCGGTTTTCCGCTTCATCAACCACCGCCGAGCGCGGACCGTCGAGAACAGCGGCATCAATCTCGATGTTGCGGCGCACCGGCAGGCAGTGCATGACAAAGCCGTCGTCGCTGAGCTTGTGACTCCGCGCCTCAGTCATGCGCCAGTCGCGGTAGGCGGCACGCAGCTCGGCTTCCTCGGCGGGACGACCGAAGTGACGCAGCGCGCCCCACGACTTGACATAGACCACGTCGGCCCCGTCGATGGCCTCGTCGAGCTTGTGACCCGTCGAGACGCTGCCACCCGCGCCGCTGGCCACCCGAGCGATCGTCGTCAGGTCGTCGGGATCTAGCTCGTAGCCGGGCGGGTGCGCAATGTGCAGGTTCATTCCCAAGCTGGCCGCCGCAATCGCCGCGCTGGCTGGCACCGCCGTCGGCAGCGGCTTGGGATGATAGGCCCACGACAGCACACAGCGACGACCTCGCGGACTGACGAGCCGCTCTTGCAGGGTCAGCGCGTCGGCCAGGCCTTGACAGGGATGACGGCGCACCGACTCCAAGTTGATGACCGGCTTTTCGCAGTAGCTGGCAAAGTCGTGGATGATGCGGTCTTGTCGCTCGTCGTCCCAGGCCCCGCCACGCGGAAACGCCCGCAGTGCGACGGCGTCGGCGTAGCGACCGAGCACCCGTGCGGCCTCGGCGATGTGCTCGACGGTGGTGCCGTCCATGACGACATCTTTGCGGGTTTCCCAAGCCCAGCTGGTGCGACCGGGCTCCAGCACCACCGCGTGGCCCCCGTGGAGAAACATCGCGACCTCGAAGCTGGTGCGAGTGCGAAGGCTCGGGTCGAGAAACACCATCGCCAGGACTTTTTGGGCCAGCGCCGACTTGTGGGTGACCTCGCCACGCTTGAGCCGAGCGGCCAGCGTCAGCAGTCGTGCCAGCTGCGCCGGGTCCAGGTCCGCCATGTCCAAAAAATCGCGCTTACCGACGGAAATGGCTGCGGATTGCGTCATCATCACAGCACCTCCGCGAGCGCTTGAAGCAGTCGCTCCGCTTCGGCCTGCGAAAACGACAGCGGCGGCATCAGGCGCAGCACCTGCGGATCGGACGACGTACCGACGATGATGTGGTGATGCAGCAGCTCCGTCTGCACCGCGACGGCTGGCTTGCGAAGCCGCAGCCCGAGGAGCAGCCCCCGACCCTGCACCGCCACGACCTTGTCCGGACCCAGCGATAGCGCCCCTCTCCGCAGAAACTCACCGACGGAGTTGGCATTTTCGATCAGGTGTTCTTCATCCAGCACCGCCAGCGTCGCGAGCGCCGCCGCACACGGCACCGGACCGCCGCCAAACGTACTGCCCAGGTCGCCGGACTTGATGTGGGCACTCACCGCGTCGGTGGTAAGCAGCGCCGAGATCGGCAGCCCCGAGGCCAGACCCTTGGCCAGCGTCAGCAGATCGGGAATGACTCCGAACGACTCGGCGGCGGTAAAGGCTCCGCAGCGCCCGACGCCACACTGGACCTCGTCGAAGATCAGCAGTGCGCCAGTGCGATCACAGGCCTTCCGCGCCGCGACGAGCAGCTCGACCGGCAGATCGCGGGCCCCTTGCAGGCCCTGCACCGGCTCCAAGATGACGCCGGCAGTCTGCTCATCCACCGTCGACAAGAGCGCCGCCGGATCATTCCACGGAACTTTCTTCGACAGTGGCAGGCCGGCGCGACGAGCCCCTGCCATGTACTTTTCACCGTCGGTAACAGCCAAGGTTGCAGCGGTTCGACCGTGCCAGCCGCCCTCGATCGAGACAAACAGCTGCCGACCGGTGAGCTTGCGGGCCAGGTGCAGCGCGTTCTCGTTGGCCTCAGCACCGGAGTTGACCAAAAATACCTTGGTCAGTGGCTTTGGACTGTGTGCGATCAGCGCCGTCGCCAGCTGCTCACGAATCGGCAGCGGCAGGGCGGTCGAGTAAAACAGCAGCGACTCGGCCTGCGCACGGATCGCCGCCACGACCTTGGGATGACAGTGACCCGTCGCTGCGACCGCATGGCCGCCGTAGGCATCGAGCCAGCGCTGACCCGCTTCGTCGATCAGCCACGAGCCCTCGCCGCGCACCGGACGCACCGGTAGCTGGGCATAGACGGGCAAGAGCGCCGATTCTGTTGCGCCGGTCAGCATGGAAACGCCCCCACCGCCGAGAGACCCGCCGTCTCGGGCAGCCCGAGCGCCAGGTTCATCGCTTGCACCGCCTGTCCAGCGGCACCTTTTAACAAGTTGTCGATCGCCATCGTTACTTGGATCTCTCTTCCGTCGTCGCTCTGGCAGGCGTGGGCAAGGGCGTAGCTGCTGCCAATCGCATGGGTCAGCTCGGGCGGCTTGTCGAGCAGTCGCAAGAGGGGCCGCTCGGCATAGGCCGACGCAAACGCCGCCGCCACCGTCCCCGGGGGAAGCGCTGTCTCGACGTGGGCATGCAAGGTCAAATAAATGCCGCGCACCATCGGCCCCGAGTGACTGAGCAGCCGCGCTGCCGCCGCAGGCCGCCCGGTCCACTGGCGCAGGCTCTGCACGATCTCGGCCTCGTGACGGTGCGAAAACGGCGAGTAGGCAAACAGGTTGTGGGCACGCGCCGGGTGGTGGGTGGTGTCACGCGGCTTGGCACCGGCTCCGCTCGATCCGGTAATCGCAAACAGCGCCGGCACCGCGTCGCCCAGCAAGTCACGCAGCGGATACAACGCCAGCTGGGCGGCGGTGGCAAAGCAGCCCGGGGCAGCAATCGCGGTCGCACCGAGCAGCGCCGAGCCGACCACATCACACAGCCCGTAGCGAAAGCGCGGCAGCAGCTCTGGCGCCGGGTGCGGACCGTAATACCGGGCATAGAGCGCCGCATCCGCAACCCGAAAGTCCGCCGCTAGGTCAATCAGCAGCCGAGGCTGGTGTTCCAGCAGTGGACCGACGAGACGCGCCGACTCGCCGTGCTCCAGCGCCAGCATGATCACGTCGTGGCTGGCGAGCAGCTCGGTCAGCTCTCCGCCGGCAAAGCGCGCGCTGGTCAGCGGCAGCAGCGTCGGATGAACCTCGGCAATCGCTCTTCCCAGCTGGCTGCGACTGTGCGCGGTGACCTTGCCCACCAGCGGATGTTGATAGAGCAGCCGCAGCAGCTCGCCCCCGACATACCCGCCCGCGCCCGCCACCACCACCGACAGCGGCCCTGTCACAGCGTTCCCTCGCTCACCGTCAGCTTCGGGCTGGGCCGACTGTGCTTGGCCGCATCGACCGCCTTGCGCACCACCGCCACCAGGCCGGCGGCATCACGTCGGGCATTGTGGGCCGGGATGTGCAGGTGTGAGCGAATGTAGTCGAGCCCGACCTCGTTGTCGGTCGCCGGTCCGGTCAGCACCGTGGCGGTGATGCCGTAGTCGCTGCGCAAGATCTGCAGCGCGCCCCAGCAGCCCACCGGATCGGGCGCCGCCACCACCCACGCCGCCGCCGCCCCCCGCAGCGCCGGGTCGGCCAGGATGTCTTGCACGCCATATTCCCCAAGGATTCCGTCGCCCAGCTCGGCAATCACGACATCGGGCTTGCTCTCAGCGAGGCGGTTCATGATGCCCTTGGCGGTGGTGGTCGTGACGCCGGCGCGGGTCGAGGCCAGGCCACTGTCGGAAAAGGCCAGCGCCGTAATCGCCCCCGCGTCGAGCATCTGCAAGGTGTCGCGCATCAGCGACACACCGGTCAGCTTGCAGGCCGCGACGCGCAGACCGCTTCGCGACAGGCCTCGGACCAGCTCGGTGGCGGCGTAGGTCTTGCCGGTGTTCATGCAGGTCCCAGCGACGTAGATGACCGGCACGGTGCTGCGCAGCTGGTCCGACGCGGGCACGGCGCCTTGGCGGATGTGTGCGGGACGGCCGACGCGATCCGACAGCTCGGGGAAGCTCAGGATGGCGCCCAGGACCTCGGCACGGAACGGCGGGCCCAGCTCGGGACTGGCAGACGTACAGCGCCCGAGGACGCCGCCCAGGTTGAGGATGTGCAGGACATCACCGACGGCAATGTGCGATGGAACCTCGCCCGCGTAGCCATGCAGGGCGCGCCGATTGCCGAGCGTCCCGGCCAGCACGTCACCGGCCCGCAGAGGCACCATCCGACCGGTCAGGTCCTCGACGGTGTTGTAGGTTGACTTGTCTTCGAGGATGCGCACCGCCAGCACATAGCCTTCCGACGGATTGATCTGGTCGCAGACGATGACATCGCGGCCCAGGTGAGCGTTGCGCGTCGACGAAGCGATGCGGTCGAGCCGCACCCGCGTGGTGACCATCATCGGCGGTCCTCGCTGACTTCCGTCGCCAGAGATGCCGCCGCCAGGGCTTCCGCAGCCAGCGACTCGGCCCTGGCCTGCGCGCGCGCCGCCAAGAGTGGAGCCACCGCCGACACCCGTGCAAAGCCGCGCGCTTCGTCGCCTGACCACAGCAGGTTTTCCTCGCCATAGGTCGCCACCGCCCGATCGAGCAGCGACGCCGGACTGCGCGCCCCAACCACCTGAAACCGTCCCGGGCACAGCCGCAGCCGCGTCTCACCCGTCACCCGCTGCTGGCTGCTCGTCAAGAGCGCCTCGATGTCGCGCAGCGCCGGATCGAAGTACTGACCCTCGTGCAGCCGATCGCCGTAAAAGCGCCCCAGGTGATCCTTCCAAAAGCCCTGCCACTTGGTCTGCACCAGCTTCTCCAGCTCGCGGTGCGCCGCAATCAGCATCAGCGCCGCCCCCGCCTCGAAGCCGACCCGACCCTTGATGCCGAGCACCGTCTCACCGACGTGGATGCTGCGACCGATGCCGAACTCTTCGCCCAGCGCCCCGAGCGCATCGACCAGCCCCGCCCCGCGCAGCGACTTCCCATCGAGCGCCACCGGCACACCCTGTTCCCAGCCAATCACCACTTCACGCGGCGGCAGCGTCGGACTGGGCGGATCGAGCAGCTCCTTGGGCGGACTTGCCCACGAGTCATGTGTCCAGCCGCCACCCCAGGTCGTCCCCCACAGGCCGCGATTCACCGAGTACGCACTCGCCCGCTCCGGCACCGGCAGCCCCCGCTCGCGCAGGTAGGCCAGCGACTCCTCGCGCTTGACCCCACCGTCGCGAATCGGCGTCACCACTTGCAGCTCCGGCGCCAGCACCCGCAGCGCCACGTCGAACCGCACCTGATCATTGCCCGCTCCCGTCGAGCCATGCGCCACCGCCAGCGCCCCAAGCTTGCGCGCGACCTCAATCACCGAGATCGCCTGCTGGGTGCGCTCGGCTGCCACCGACAGCGGATAGACCTCGCCGCGCAGCACGTTGCCGAAGATGAGATAGCGCACAAAGCGGTCAAACACCTGCTCGCGGGCATCGATCTCATGGTGAGAAGCCGCGCCCACCGCCTCGGCCTGACGGGCAATCGCGGCCCGACCTTCCGCACTGGTGCCGCCGGTATCGACGAACACGGTGTGCACGGTCCAGCCCATTTCACTCAGCTTGGGAACGCAGTATGACGTGTCGAGTCCGCCCGAAAAGGCGAGCGCCAACGGGCCTCGTTTGTTTTGCATACTGCATATACATGCACAAATGGATTTTGACGCACAAGTACTATTTTGGGCCGGCACTTTCGCTTGGATCTGGCTGAAACCCGGAAATTTCGTCGAAATTGGCTTTGACTTGGCGCGTCAAGTGATTCACCCTGGCCGCCTTTGAGGGCAGACTGTGGACAGCTGTAAGATGAATAAACGCATAAATGGAGCGCGCACATGAGGCTGGGTCTGGCAGATGGCACCGTGCTCGGGGGCCGGTCGTTTGGCGCGGCGGTCGAGGCTCGCGGCGAGGTGGTCTTTCACACCGGCATGGTCGGGTACGTCGAAGCGCTGACCGACCCGTCGTATCGCGGCCAGATCTTGGTGCTGACCTATCCGCTGATTGGCAACTACGGGGTGCCGGCGGACGGTCACGAGTCGTCACGGGTGCAGGTGCAGGGCCTGGTGGTGAGTCGTTATGCGCTCGCTTACAGCCATCACGCGGCGGTGCGCAGCCTCGGGGACTGGCTGAAGGAAGCGGGCGTGCCGGCGATCGAGGGCGTCGATACCCGCTCACTGGTGCAGAAGCTGCGCAGTCACGGGACGATGCAGGGGGCGCTGATCGACGAAGCGACCGATCCTGCTGTCGGGATTGCGAGTGCGCCGGGGATTGCGATGCGCGACGCGGTCAGCCTGGTGGAGCCGCACTCGATGGTTGAGCTGCCCGGGGGCGCGGGACCGACGATCTTGGTGATTGATACCGGCGCCAAAGAGTCGATCGTGCGCTCGCTACAGCTGCGAGGCGCCAAGGTGGTGCGGGCGGGCGCGAGCTCGGACTGGGAGTCGTATCTGCCGCGCGTCGACGGCGTGCTGCTCACCAACGGGCCCGGCGATCCGCGTGACCAAGGACCTCTCATCGAGCGACTGCGAAAGGTGCTGGCGCTGAGGCTGCCGACGTTTGGCATCTGCCTCGGTCATCAGCTGCTGGCGCGCTGTCTCGGGGCGGATACCTACAAGCTGCCGTTCGGTCATCGCTCGCACAATCAGCCAGTGCTGGAGGTCGGGACGCGACGGGCCTACATCACCAGTCAAAATCATGGCTATGCCGTCGATGAAAAGACCCTGCCGAGCGACGTGGCGCCGTGGTTTGTCAACTTGAACGACGGCACCAATGAAGGCATCCGTCACAAAAGCGACCCGTTTTCGTCGGTGCAGTTTCATCCCGAGGCCGCCGCCGGTCCGCGTGACACCGCGCCGCTGTTCGATGACTTCTTGCGCACCGTCGCGGCCTGTCGGAGGGCGTCATGACCACTTCTCACACCGATTCCCTCGCGGCACAGCTTCAAGCCGACCGACCTTCCTTGCCCAAGCGAGTGCTGGTCCTCGGGTCGGGGGCGCTGCAGATTGGCCAGGCGGGCGAGTTTGACTACTCGGGGTCACAGGCGTGCAAGGCGCTGCGCGAGGAAGGCATCCGCGTCGTCCTCATCAACCCGAACATCGCGACGGTGCAGACCTCGCAGAAGCTGGCCGACGAGGTCTACTTTCTGCCGGTCGAGCCGAGCTTCGTCGAGCAGATCATCCTCCGCGAGCGCATCGACGCAATCTTGCTCGGCTTCGGCGGTCAGAGCGCGCTCAACTGCGGACTCAAGCTCGCCGACGACGGAATCTTGGCCAAGCACGGGGTGCGGGTGCTCGGAACGTCGATCGAGACGATTCGCGTCTGTGAAGATCGCAAGCTGTTCGCCGACAAGCTGCGCGAGATTGCGGTGCCGGTGGCGCGCGGTCAGGTCGCGACCTCGCTCGGTGAGGCCGAGGCGGTTGCCGCTGAGCTTGGCTATCCGCTGATCTTGCGCGCTGGCTTTTCCCTGGGCGGACGCGGCTCGGCGATTGTCTCGTCGCACAGCGAGCTGGCCCCAGCGATCGAGCGGGCGCTGGCCGGCGTCGGTCAGGTTCTCCTCGAAGAGTGCTTAAGCGGCTGGAAAGAGATCGAATACGAGCTGGTCCGCGACGCTGACAACAACTGCATCACCATCTGCAACATGGAGAACTTCGATCCGATGGGCGTCCACACCGGCGAGTCGATCGTCGTGGCGCCGTCGCAGACGCTCTCCGATGCCGACTATCAGCTGCTGCGTGATGCCGCGATTGCGACCATCCGTCACCTCGGCATCGTCGGAGAGTGCAACATTCAGTTTGCGCTCGACCCCAAGGCGTCGCGGTTTCGAGTCATCGAGGTCAATCCCCGCCTGTCTCGCTCGTCAGCGCTGGCCAGCAAAGCGACCGGTTATCCGCTGGCGTACGTCGGTGCCAAGCTCCAGCTCGGGCACAGCCTGCCGTCGCTTACGAACGCCATCACCCGCACCACCACAGCCTGTTTCGAGCCGGCGCTCGACTACGTGGTGTGCAAGGTGCCGCGCTGGGATCTGGAAAAGTTTGCTGGCGCCGACCTGCGCATCGGCACCGAGATGAAGTCGGTCGGCGAGGTGATGGCGATCGGGCGCAGCTTCGGCGAGGCACTGCAAAAAGCGCTGCGGATGCTCGAAGTGGGCGCGCTCGGCTTCGATCCGAACCTGCTGCCGCTGCCTGACCGAGAGGCGGTCTTGGCCGAGATCTCGCCGCCGTCGTCACGTCGCATCTTTGCGATTGCGCGGGCCTTTGTGCTCGGCTTCACCGTCGAAGAAGTCGCGCAGGCAACCGCGATTGATCGCTTCTTTCTCCACGAGCTGTACGCGCTTCACACGCTGCGCACCGAGCTGGCCGACCGAGCGCTCGATTCTCTCGACGAGACGCTGCTGCGCACCGCCAAGCAGGCCGGCTTCTCCGACCTCCAGCTTGCCAAGCAAGCCGGGGGTGGTCTGACCGCCGATTCGGTGCGCGAGCGCCGCCTACAGCTCGGGATCACGCCGAAGCTGCGCCAGATCGACACGCTGGCGGCGGAGTACCCGGCGCAGACCAACTACCTGTATCTGACCTATCACGCCGATGCGCATGATGTGACGCCGTCGCCAAACAAGAAGCTGCTGCTGCTCGGCTCGGGCTGTTATCGGATCGGCTCGTCGGTCGAGTTTGACTGGAGCTGTGTCGGGGCGGCGGCGGCGGCGCGGCAGCTCGGCTACGAGGTGATGCTGGTCAACTGCAATCCCGAGACGGTCAGCACCGACTACGACCTCTGCGATCGGCTGATCTTCGACGAGGTGTCGCTGGAGACGGTGCGCGAGCTGTGGGACTTCGAGTCGGCGCAAGGCGGGGGCTTTGTCGGCTGTCTGCTGGCGATGGGCGGGCAGACTCCGAACCGGCTGGCGCTGCCGCTGCATCGGGCCGGGATTCGCCTGCTCGGGACCTCGCCCGAGTCGATTGACTGCGCCGAGGATCGCGCCAAGTTTTCGGCGCTGTGTGATCGGCTGAACGTCGACCAGCCGCGCTGGACCGAAGCGGCGGAGATTGCTGACCTCGACACGGCGGTCACGGCGATTGGCGGCTATCCGGTGCTGGTGCGACCGTCATACGTGCTGTCGGGGGCGGCGATGCGGGTCGCCCACAGTGCGCCCGAGCTACAGCTCTATCTCGACGGAGCAACGCAGGTGACGCCGGAACATCCGGTGGTCGTCAGCAAGTACGAGCGCCACGCCCGCGAGATCGAGCTCGATGCCGTGGCCAAAGACGGCGAGATCGTGCTGTGGGCGATCTGCGAGCACATCGAAGACGCCGGCGTTCACTCGGGCGACGCGACGATGATGCTGCCGCCGCAGGATCTGACGATTGAGATGGTGCGCAAGGTGCGGCGGATTGGCCGGGCGCTGGTGAAGTCGCTCGCGGTGACCGGGCCGATCAACCTGCAGCTGCTCGCGCGCGACGACGAGGTCAAGGTCATCGAGTGCAACCTGCGGGCCTCGCGCAGCTTTCCGCTGGTGTCCAAAGCGCTTGGCGTCGACTTCATTGACGCCGCGACGCGGGCGATGCTCGGTGAGCCGGTGCAGCTGGGACCGCTGCGGGATCCGCTCGACCTCGACTATGTGGTGGTGAAGGCGCCGATGTTTTCGTTCCGGCGACTGTCGGGCGCGGACCCGCTGCTCGGCGTCGAGATGGCGGCGACCGGCGAGGTCGGCTGCTTCGGTCACACGGTCGAGGAAGCGCTGGCCAAGGCCCTGCTCGCGACCGGCTTTCGCTGGCCGAAGAGAGGCGTGCTGCTGTCGCTCGGAACGATGGGCGACAAGTACCTGCTGGTCGAGGAAGCACGCGTGCTGGCCGGGCTGGGCCTCACGATCTATGCGACGCCGGGCACCGCCGGAACCCTCCGCGCCGAAGGAATCCCCTGTCACACCGTTGACAAGGGCGAAGCGGGCCGCGACTCCGCGATGCTTGGGCTGCTGCGCCAGGGCGCCATCGATCTGGTGGTGAACATCCCGCGCAGCTTCGACACCGAGGGCCGACCCGACGGCTTCTGGATTCGTCGCGCCGCCACCGACCTAGAGATCCCGCTCTTCACCGACCTACAGCTGGCCCGCGCCGTGGTCCGCATGCTCGCCCGCATCTCCCCGCCCACCGCCACCACCCCCGGCTCCCTAAAAGCCCTCCCCTGGCACACCTACCTCCACCCAGCGCCCTAACTACTGCGGGAGGGGTAGATAGATGGTGAAGCGGGTGCCGAGGCCGGGCGTGGACTCGACCACGATTCGCCCGTGGTGCCGCCGAATGATGCCGTGCGCAATCGCCAGCCCCAGCCCTGTGCCATGCGCCACATCCTTGGTCGAAAAGAACGGCTCGAACAGGCGCCGCCGCACCTCGTCCGTCATGCCGATGCCGTTGTCGCTCACTTCCAAAAGCAGCTCGCGCTCGACCACCGCCGTCCGCAGCCGCAGCACACTCGGCGGAGCACTCGGGTCGCTCTGCCGCCGCTTCTCCAGCGCAAACACCGCGTTCGCCAGCACGTTGGTCAGCACCTGCGTAAGCTGCCCGCCATGCCCCCGCCACAGCGGCAGCGGCGCAAGCTCTCGCTCGACCGTGATCGCGACCCGACTCGGGTCTTGGCACAGCGACCACGCCGCTTCCAGACAGCCCAAAAGCTCCACCTCGTCCCCGCCCGGCTCCTCCTCTGCTGCGTAGCGATGCAGGCTGCGCACAATCTCCCGCGTCCGCTCGGCCCCCCGCGCAATCACCGTCAGCATCGCCGCCTGGTCCGCCACCGCTTCCTGCCACTGCTCCGGCGACAGCGCATCCCGCCCCAGCTGCTCCGCCACGTCTTGCAGCAGCTCCGCCAGCGGCTCGCCACTGTTGAGCACCGCGTTCACCGGGTTGTTGATCTCGTGCGTGACGTTGGCAATCAGCCGCCCCACCGAGGCCAGCTTCTCCGACTGCACCAGCTTGGCCTGGGTCTTCTCTAGCTCCTGCAGCGTCTGCGACAGCTTGTCACTCTGCCGCCGCAGCTCAGCGGTGCGCTGCTCGACATCCCGATGTAGCAGCGCCTGCGCTTCCACCGCCGACTGCAAGCGCGCCTCCAGCTCGTGCTCCAGCGACTGGAGCGACTGCCCCAGGACACTGTGCTCGGCCTCATGCAGCCACGCCGCCAGCTGCAGCGCCGGGTCGCCAATCGGCTGCGCCTTCGACTGCGGCTCTGACACCCAGGTCCGCCCGAGCAGCTTGCGATGCAGCAGCGACATCCCCAGCGCCGCCACCACCAGCACAAGCGACCCCAGCGACCCCAGCAGCAGCCACGTCGCCAGGTCCGGCGGGGACAGCAACAGCGCCAGCCCCAGCAGCACCGTGCTCAGCAGCAGCAGCACCTGCCCCGACAGCGGCGGCGGTCGCAGGGCTTCGAGCGCCCGCAGTGACAGGTGCTGACTCGCGGGTGGAAACAGCGGTCGCAGGCTGCGCCGGACCAGCAGCCCCAGCCACAGCACTGCCGCGCTCTCTCCCAGCAGCACCACCCCAAACAGCAGCTGCCCTTGTGTGACCGTCAGAAACCCCGCCAAGTACAGCCACCTCACCACCCCCGCAAAGCCCAGGTACGTCAGCAGCGCATGCACCATCGCCAGCCGCGACGGCAAGAGCAGCAGCCGATGCACGACCAAGTGCCACACCGCCTCGCGCCGCTGGAACGACGCCGCCGCCGGGAGCGCCACCAGCGGCTCCTCAATGCTCGCCAGCAGCGCCATCGCCGCCAGCAGCCACAGCCACTCTCCCATCGCCACCGCCGGCGGAAACGCGCGCCAGAACGACCAGCCTTGCCTCGGCAGCCACAGCAGAAGGACCGCCAGCAGCAGCCCCACAAGCTGCGCCGTCGTGAGCAGCCCCGCCAAGATCACCGTCCCCGACCGCCGCAGCAGCCGCTGCCGAAACCAAGCCAGCGGGTCCGCCGACCGCGCTCCACTGTGCAGAAGCTGCGTGGGCAGCCCCGGCCTGCGCGGCACCAGCTGAAGCACCTGCGCCGCCGCAAACAGCGGCCCGAGCGACAGTCCCAGCCACGGCAGTGCCAGCGCCTGCTCACGCGGGATCAGCTGTAGCCCCAGCAGCACTCCGCACAGCGTCGTCGTCCACCCAAACAGCAGCAGCGCCCGATAGGCAAACGCCCGCAGCAGCGACTCTTTGCCGATGCGCAGCCACACCACCTCGCCGAGCAGCCCCAGCCCCACCGCCAGCACCACCGCCCGCAGCGGCAGCGGCGTCAGGTAGCCGATCGCCAGCAGCAGCGAGAGCAGCGTCAGCGCCGACAGCCCCGCCGAGCCCAGCGCCGCCCGCCCCAGGCCCAAGCCAGCCGGCGACAGCCGAGGGTTCACAAGCGCTGCTCGGTTCGACTCCACAGGCGGGCGATGTTTCCGCGATGGCGCCACAGGATCAAGCTCAGAAACAGCGCCGTCAGCGCATAGACCGGCGGCCCCGCAGAAAACAGATACAGCCAAGCGGGAAACAGCACCACCGCCCCCAGCGACCCCACAGACGAGATCCGCGTCACCCCAAACAGCACCACCCACGTCAGCGCCCCGCACAGTGCCGGCAGCGGCGCAATCGCCACAAAGCAGCCCAGCGCCGTCGCCACCCCCTTGCCGCCCTGGAAGCGCGCGAACACCGGCCACAGGTGCCCGACAAACGCCGCCGCTGCCACCGCCACCACGATCCACGGCTGCCGGGGGTCCGCCGCAAAGTAGCGCTCCGCCAGCAGCACCGGCCCGGTCGCCTTCAGCGCATCGAGCAGCAGCACCAGCAGCCCATAGCCCCGCCCGAGCGCTCGCGCCGCGTTGGTCGCCCCGATGTTCCCCGAGCCCACCGCTCGCAGGTCGACCTTCCGCGCCCGCGCAATCACCAGCCCAAACGGCACCGAGCCGCACAAGTAACCCAACACGATCGCCAGCAGCACCGCCATACCCCGCACACTACCAAGTCCCGCGCCCCTCGGGTTGCCTCCGACCCAACGCAGCAGACTCTCCCATGTCCCCCGGCTTGCCTCCGACCCAATGCGGGGGACTCTGCCATGTCCCTTGCGTTGCCTCTGACCCAGCGCGGCAGACTCTCCCATGTCCCCCGGCTTGCCTCCGACCCAATGCGGGGGTCATTCGAGTGACTCTTTTTTGCTTCCGCAGCGAACACGGGGTCATTCGAGTGACTCTTTTTTGCTTCCGCACCTACGCGGGGGCCTCTTCATAGGCCCTGTCTTTGCTACTTGCTGCTGTCGGCGCCGGCTAGCTCGCGGGCGGCTTGCTCCAAGGCCGCTCGGGCGGCAGCCTCGGCCTTTTCTTTGGCCAGCGTCGCTCGGTCGGGATGGAGCCGAGGTCGCCGGCTGGACTGGTCGATGGCAGCGGTCAGCCTGAACACGCCCGTGGTCGGATTGCGCCCGTCTTCGCCCGCCGCAGACGCTTCCCGGTCGAGCCGCTCGGCCCGAGCCACCGCATCCGCATACCCAGGAATCAGCTTGTCAAAGTCGAGGTGTTTGTCGCGGACCCCAGGCTGGTAACTCGCCAGCATTTTCTGAATGTCGCGACGATGCCGCATGCCTGGACTGTCCCGATAGTGAAGCAAGCACCACAGATCGAAGCAGGGGTTGGACACCGCCAGCGAAAGCCCGCTCTGTACCGCCAGCTGCCGCGCCGCCGGGACATTCGGGTGTTCGTCGATGTCGAAGACACAAAAGACCTGCTCATAGCAAAGGTTCTGATCGTGCTCGCGCCGCGCCGCCTCCTCTGCGGCCAGCTTCAGGGCTTTCGCCCGCTCCACGAGAGTCAGCGGCACACCGGCTCCGGGCTCTAGCACCACTGTGACACGCGGGTTTTTGCACCACGCACGGAAGCCCTCTACGTACTGGGGCTCCGTCTCTCGGCCTTCACACACCACCAAGAGGAGCGGTAGTGGCGGCACCTGCGTCTCTGCCCTGGCCGCTCGGCGCTCTCGCTGCCTTCGCTTGCTCTCCATGGCCGCTACTTTCCAAGCTTCGCCAGGTCGCCCAGAAACGGAATCGCCCCGTAGCGCCCTTGCAGATAGCCCCGCTCCAGGTTTTCTTCCTTGCGAGGCTTGAAGTCAGTCAGCGGATACAAACGGGTCGCGCCTTCGTCGTCTTTCTCCGTCAGCCAGATCTGATCGCGACTGAGCGACGGCGCTCCGAGCGTTGTCCCGAGCAGGTTGGTGTCGTGCGTAGAAAAAATCAGCTGGGCGTGATGCGGGTTTTGGCCCGGGTCGTTGAATGTGCGGATGATCTGCAGCGCTAGCAGCGGATGAAAGCTGGCCTCTAGCTCATCCATCACCAGCACGCCCCCCCGAAAGAGCGTGTCCAAGACCAGCGGGGCGAGGCGGAACAGCTGCTGGGTGCCCGCAGACTCTTCCTCTAGCGGCAGCCAGGCGTCGGCCACCGGCCCTCGATGCTGCAAGAACACCCGATTGCGCGAGCGTCGCAGCCGGTCCCGGAGTGACGCTCCCCCTTCATCCTCTGCCTGGATCTTGATGTCGATGATGCCGATGTCAGCGGCACGAAGCAGCAGCCGAAAGGCTTCCAGATGAGCCGCGCGCTCGGCGTCGTGATCCTGGTCAAACAACGACAGCTGCGCCGACTCGCCCCGGAGCCAGCGGGGCAGGTCGTCCGAATGGACCGGTCCACGCTGCCCAGGCACCTTGTGAAAGCGCATCCGGCGGAGAAAGCGAAACACCGGCTCTAGCTGCTCATGGCGATTCTGAACAGCCGCCGAAAGGAACAGGCCATTGGGTCTGGTGATCTTCTCTGCGACGCGGTTTTCGCCTTTCAGATGCTCGCCGAACCGAAACTCGTCACCCTCTCGCTCGAACCAGACCTGCTTGCGACCATGGGGCCACACGTAGTGCCACTCTTCCAAAAAGCGCTCGTCATCGATCACAAAGCCGTACTCGTGGCGGACTCCATCGAGCGCAAAGGTCAGCTCATACAGCGAAGGCTCGCGGGCCTTGTCACCCCAAGCGAATGGATCGCGCGGAACGCCGCCGTCTGGCGACCAGAAGCGATGCGAGTGAATGACCGCATCACGCATGAACCGCAGCGCGCCAAGCACGTTGCTCTTGCCGCTCGCATTTGCTCCGTACAGGGCTGCCACAGGCAAGAGCGGGGTGCTGGCCGATCGCGCTTCGGAGTCATGCGGACGGGCCACCTCCATGCTGAGCGCCTGCTCATCACGCAAGGATCGATGATTCTCCACCCGAAACTCGACTAGCATTCTGGCTCCCGAAGCCAACACTACCCGGGTCAGCGCGTACGTCGTGTAGATTTTCTGCGCAGAAGCCAGCCAAAGTCGCGCCAAGACCTTGGCCACAAGGCTGTTGCTGCCGTACTCGCACCTACCCCGGGCGGGTGAGGATGTGGCGGATGATGAGGCTGGGGAGCTTGGGGAGGGGGGCGACATCGCTGACGGCGCCGGTCTGGATGACTTCTTCGGGCATGCTGGCGATGACGGCGGACTGGGGGGACTCGACGAGCACGCGACCGCCGGCCCGGTGAACGGCCTTTACGCCGGCCACCGCGTCGCCGGACATGCCGGACAGGACCACGGCGATGACGGCTCGGCCCATGGCCTCGGCAGCGGAGCTGAGCATCAGATCGATCGACGGGATGTAGCCGCCGAGCAGCTCGCTGATGTCGTGACCGGGCCGGACGCGCAAGACGCCGCCATCGCGATAGATGCAGAGCGAGTGACTGGCCGAGGCCACCAGCACCTCTCCCGGCGCGACCGGCAGTGCGGGATCGGCCTCGCGCACCGGCCACGGCGTGGTACGGCGCAGGCGGTCGACAAAGGCGGCGGTGAACTTGCTCGGCATGTGCTGGGTAATCAGCACCGACACCGGCAGCTTGGGCGGCAGGGTCTGCAAAAGCGTCGCAATCGCTGGTGGCCCACCGGTCGAAGCGCCAATGCAGAGCACAAAGCGCGGAAGCAGCCCCGGCTCGGTCGGCAAGCGCAGCCCGGTGAGCAGCTCTTCGGACGACCGCGAGCGCAGCCGCATGCCCTGCCCTTGCAGCCGCATCCGCTCGGAGACGCCCCGAATCGACAGCTGCGTCACCGTGCGCAGCTTGCGTAGCAGATCGTCCCGCACCGGGACAAGGTCCGCTTCCGAGGCGATTCGCGACGGCTTGGCGACAAACTCGACCGCGCCCAGCTCCAGGGCCCGAAACACGCTCTCGCGGGTGGCATGGCTAGAGACAATCACGACTGGTCGCGGCTGCTTGGCCATCAGCAAGCGCAGAAAGGCAAAGCCGTCGAGCTTGGGCATCTCCAGGTCGAGCGTGATGACATCCGGCTGGGTGGCAAAGACGACCTTGAGGCCTTCCTCGCCATCGCCTGCTTGGCCGACAATCTGTAGGTCGGGCTCGCCGTGCAGCAGCGCCACCAGCGCCTTCCGAATCACCGGCTGGTCATCGATGATGACGACCTTGAGCGGCCTGGGCCCGGTCATCGTGGCTTCCGATAGACCAGCTCGCGACCGAGGTGCGCAATCTCGAGCGGCGTGGTGATGTCGAGCAGCGACTCGGCGTGTCCCAAGAACAGGTAGCCCCCAGGCGCAAGCTGCTCCGCGAGTCGTGACACCAGCTTGCCGCGCTCGGAGCGGTCAAAGTAGATGATGACGTTGCGGCAGAAGATGGCGTCGACCGGCCCGCCGATGGCGCGGAAGTCATCGCGGACGAGGTTGAGGGTTTGGAACGTGCACAAGCGCCGGACTGCGTCACTGACCTGCCAGCGGCCGGTGAGCGGTCGAAAGTGGCGGCTGTGGCGGCTCGCGTCGGTCTGCCGAAACGAGGACGGACCGTAGACGCCGTGGGAAGCGGTGTGCAGGGCCTGGCGCGAGAGGTCCGTGCCGATGATGCGAACCTGCCAGCTGTCGAACAGGCCGGACTCGATGATCTCGACCGCGATGGAGTATGGCTCTTCGCCGCTGGCGCAGCCGGCTGACCACACCGACAGGGTGCTGCCGCGCGGCCTTTGCTTGTAGAGCTGGGGCAGCAGCACCTCGCGAAACACCTCCAGCTGATAGGACTCGCGGAAGAAGTACGTCTCGCGGGTCGAGAGCAGCTCGAAGACCTCGGTCAGCTCGCGCTCGCGCAGCGCCGCCGGCTGCGATTCGGTCAGGAGCAGGTAGTAGTCGAAGAACGACGAAAGTCCGTGCGCCATCACCCGCTGCGCAAGCCGCCGCTCGAGCAGATAGGCCGTCTCTGGGGTGTAGACCAGCCCAAAGCGAGCCTGGATGAGCTTGCGCAGCAGCTCGAACGCCTGCGGGTCGAGCACAAGTGCGCCTGAACTGGGCGACGGCATCGCCAACCGCTAGTCCTGCGTCGAGGCGGGATAGGCGACCAGCGCCTGCTTGGCGGCCTGCGCCGTGGTTGGATTCTTGTCTTGGGTGCCGTAGCCAATCAGCGAGCGAATGCGGCTGCGCAGTCCTTCATCGGTAATGGCGGCGGCTTGACGGTGGAAGAAGTGAAACGCACTGGCCCGGCTGCGCGGATCAAGCGTCGGCAGCATGTCGCACAGCACCGAGACAGCATCAAAGCCCATCTGCACGATCGCCTGCCCGGTTGTCTCTGAGACGTTCGAGTCCGCATCGCCCAGTGCCAGCACCAGGGGCCGCAGCATCTCGCGCCGACCCGTCCAGCCAAGCAGCGCCGCCGTCGCCTGCCGCACCGGAGGCGTCGCTTCCAGCAGTGCGCGCAGCGAAGAGCGAATCGCCATCTCATCCAGTCGCCGCGCCGAGTCAATCACCAGCTGCCGACCCTTGCCATCGAGCTGCTGATAGAGCCGATGCAGCGCCACCAGTGCTGCCTCGCGCGCCCCACGGGCTTTGTCAATCAGCGCATCGACCAGCAGCGGCACCGCTGCCACATCTTGGCTGTAGCCAAGCGAGGTCATCATCGCCGGTCGCAGCGCCACCGCCTCGCGCAGCGGCAACACCTCGGCAATCGGCAGGACCACGTGCTGGCGGTTTAGACCATCGAGCGCCGCCAGCGCCACCAGCATGTCGGGACTGCGCAGCCCCGCCCGCAGCGCCGGCACCACCTCTTCACTAGAGAACGACGCCAGCTGCTCCATCGCGGCGGTGCGCACGTTGGCATCTTCATCCAGCAGCGCCTGACCGAGCGCCGGAATCACCCGGGTATCGCCATAGGTTCCCAGCACGTCGACCAGCACCTTGCGATGCTCTGGCTTGTGGGTGAGCGCGGCGAGCAGCGGATCGATGCAGATCGGGCCCAGCTTCATCACGCCTTCGATGACCGCGTTGCGCCGCCCGATGTTGTCGGGCTCGCTCATCGCATCGACCAGTGCGTGAGCCAGCAGCTCTTTGTCCGACCAGCACAGCGTCGAGGCCACCGCCTCTTTGCGCACCTGCCAGCTGTCGTCGCCCATGACCTCAATCAGCAGGGCGAGCACCGCTCTGCGCTCCTCCAGATCCTCGGGCTGCTGGGTCAGCCTCTGAACGTGGGCAAGGCGAGCCTCTTCTTCCCCGTCGCGGAAGATGGCCTGTAGCTGTGCCAGGTCATAAGCGGAATTGTGTACGGTCATGCTTACGCTCCCTTGGCGGCCTGGTTGAGCCCCGCCAAGCTGATTCGTTCGGAACTGCTCAAGATGGCATCGAGGTCCAGCACCATCAGGATTCGTCCTCGGTGGTGGCAGACTCCCGCAAAGTATCGGGCGTTGTCGTTCTGCGTCAGCAGCGGCGGTGGCCGGATCGCATCCCGTGAGACACGCAGCACATCGGACACGCGGTCCACGATCATGCCGACCAGCCGGCCCTCGATCGGGACGATCAGGTACTTGCGCGCCCGTCGCACCGCATAGTCTTCCATCTGCTCGGCGGTCAGCGGCGGCAGGTCGAAGCGCTTGCGCATGTCTACCACCGGTAGGATCGTGCCGCGCAGCTCGACCACGCCTTCAATGAACGCGGCCGCTCGGGGCACTTTGGTCAGTGCCAGCGGATTGATGATCTCTTTGATGCGCATGATGTCGACGGCGTATTCCTCGTCGCCAATGCGGAATCCACACAGCTGCACGATCTCGTCACGAGGCTTGTCGCGCTCGACGATCTTGCCGCTTAGACCAAAGCCACCGCGTATCGAGCGTCCCCGGCTCATAACATCCTCCCGGAGCGCATGACCTCAAACGACAGCACCTTCACCAAGTCGAGCAAGATGATGATGCGCTGCGGCTCGGTGGTGATCATGCCTGGACCAAAGCGCGCCTCGCGCCGAGCCGACTCCTCGACCTCGTTGCGGACGCGGCCAATGCCTTCGACAAACTCGGACTCTTTGCCGGACAGCACCGTCGGCGGCTCAATGTCGATTTCGTGGATGCGCACCACTTCGTTGACGCGGTCGACGACCAGCCCGAAGCGCTCGCGCTCTTCCTCTGACAAGACCTCATGTCCTGCCGCCGGGCGACTGACGATCAAGATGCGCGACTTCGGCGACAGGCCCGCCGTCCGCATGCGCAGTCGCTGCCGCAGATCAATCACCGGCATGACCTGGCCCCGCACCGCGATGATCCCGGCGACGAAGCCCGGCACGCGCGGCACCTCGGTGACGAGGCGATGCTTGATGATCTCGCGGATGTGCTCGATGCCGATGCCGTACTCTTCCTCGGCAATGTGGAACGTCAGCACGTCGCGCTGGAGCCGCAGCTCGCCGGTGGGATGACGACCGCCGGACTCGTAGACCGGGCTTGGGCCGCTCGCTTGGGCCATTACGCCACCTCCGAGATTCGCGGCATGGCCTCTTCAGCGACCGCACGCACGTCCAGCACCAGCGCCGTCTGCTGACCGCCCAGCTCGGTGGCGCCGGCAATCCCCGGAATGCCCTGCAGCGTCTTGCCGAGCGACTTGATGACGATGTCCTGCTGTCCGACCAAGTCGTCTACCAGCAGCCCCAGGCGGTTCTGCGCCAGTGCGACCACCACCACGTAGCCGTTGCGAGGCTCGGGCATGTCCAGCGGCCGCTGCAGCGAAAAGATGTCTTCCAATCGAACCAGCGGCAGCGTCTGGTCGCGCAAGGTAATGACCTCGCGGCGCTCGATGGTGCGGATCTGCTTGTAGTCGAGCATCAAGCTCTCCATCACCGAGTTGAGCGGAATCGCGTAGGTGCGACCCGCCGCCCGAATGACCAGCGCCTGAATGATCGCCAGCGTAATCGGCAGCGTGATGGTCAGCCGCGTGCCGTGGCCCGGCTCCGAGTCAACCTCGATGATGCCGGCCATGCGCGAGATGTTGGTCTTGACCACATCCATGCCGACGCCGCGCCCCGAAGTCTCATCGGCCACCGCCCGCGTCGACAAGCCCGGCAGGAACATCAGCTCGTACATCTCGTGCCGCGTCATGTCGCGGGCTTGGTCTTCCGAGATCTGACCGCGGGCGATCGCTCGCTGCACCAGGGCCTGGGTGTCGATGCCGTTGCCGTCATCTTCAATCTCTAGAACGACGTGATTGCCGCGCTGCTCTGCACCAATCGCCACCGTGCCCGCCGCTGGCTTGCCGCGCGCGAGCCGGAGCTGCTGGTCTTCAATGCCGTGATCGATGGCATTGCGGATGAGGTGCATCAGCGGGTCGGACAGCTCCTCGATGATCAGCTTGTCGAGCTTGGTGTCCCCACCCGAGACGACAAAGTGAATGTCTTTGCCAATCGCTTCCCGCGACATCCGCCGCACCACCCGCGACAGCTTGTCGAAGACCTGCTGCAGCGGCACCATCCGCACCGCCAGGATGCCGGCTTGCAGCTCGTCGAGCTTGCGAGTCAGCGCCCGCAGCTCGTCTTGCAGCGCTCGCGCCAGCTCAGCCCGCACCCGGTCCCGCCGCAGCTCATCGTGAACCACCTGCATGCCCGAGCGCGTCAGCGCCAGCTCACCAACGATGTTCATCAGCACATCAAGCTTGCGAATGTCGACCCGCACCGTCTGCGAGACGCTCTTGAGCGAGTGCCCCTGCTCTTGCCGACCGCCGCCATCGCCGTCACCATCGCCGCCATCGGCTGCTTGGGACTCCTTGACCTGCTGCTGCGACTCTTTGACCGTCACTTGCGGAATCGAGCCGGTGGTGCCACGCACTGACACCGGTGGCCGCGACGGATTCACCGGACCGCTCGACTGCACGTCCGAGGGATGTATCGACGCCGCACTCGCCGGGCTGGTGTTGCGCCGCGCCACCTGCATCACCCGCGCTGGGGCGTTGCCCACTGCGCCAACGATCGCCGACGAGTTGTGAGGTGAGCCGAGGATGACCTCTAGATCGATGCACTCGGGGTCGGTGCCCGACGAGCCCGGCACAATCGCAATCACTTCGCCCACCGGCTTGAGCGACGCCTTGATGTTCTCCAGCTCGACATCAATCGACATCAGCGGGAACGAGCCGAGGATGCGAAACAGGTTCTTACCGGTGCGGATGTTCTCTTTGAGCCGGTGCTCTTCGTACTCCGTCAGTGCCGCGACCAGGCCCGGGTCCAGGTCAAAGTCCCCGGCTGTGGGCTCAGCCGCCGGCTTGGTCACCAGCGCTGCTGCGGTGTTGGCCGAGCGGTTGACTCGGTTCACAAAGTCATCGACCAGCGCACTTGGGGGCGACGCTGCTTGCAGGCCGTGGTCGGCCACCTCGGCGCAGATCAGCTGATAGTGCTCAATCGCCTCGAACAGCAGATCGAGCACATGCGGGGTCAGCAGCACCTTGCCAAGCCGCAGCGCATCGAGGAGGTTCTCGACGTGGTGCGACATATGCAGCATCCGCTCGACGCCGGACAGCCCCGCCAGTCCCTTGAGCGAGTGCACCGCTCGAAAGGCACTGTTGATCAGGTCGGGATCGACGCGGATGCCTTCGGTAGAGGGATCACGACCCAAGCACGCATCAGCAATCGCGAGCAGATCTCGGTTGAGCTGCTCGACGATCTCCTGCGATTCGGACAGGAACTCGTCCCGTACTTTGTCGCTGCCCTGCTCGGCCATCGTAGTGACTTATCCACCCTTGGAAACCACCGACGAAACACGTGGTGGTGACGCGAGCTAGTGCTTCTTGACCTGGGCGACCATGTGCGGCGCAACGTTGGCCCCGGGCTCCATCACCTTTTTGGCCATCTCGACCAGCGTCTCTGACGGAAACGGCTTGACCAGATAGGCCGAGGCGCCAAGGTGCATGCCACGATCGCGGTCCCGCTCTCGGCCATCGGTGCTGATGATGATGAGCGGCGTCGCCTTGTGGACGGCGCTGTTGCGGACGTAGCGGACCAGCTCCAGGCCGTTGATGTCCGGCATGTTCACGTCCGTGACGACCAGATGAAACATGGTCGACGGCGTCTGCAAGATCTTAAGCGCCTCGAAGCCGCTTCTGGCAGTGGTGACCTCGAAGCCGGCATCCTCCAAGGTTGCTGACACGAAGTTGCGGATGGTGAGTGAGTCGTCGACGACCAGCACGCGCTGAGAAGAGACCATCATGGAGCGTAACTATATCACTGCTCACACAATTTTTGGTTTCCAACTGACAAATACAGGGCTGCGCAACTGAAAGCGGGCTACTGGCTGGGAGCCTTGGGCTCTGGCCGAGCGTGAAGGCGCGGCTGGAAGACGTAGCCAATGTGGGCCATCACCCCCAGGTATTCGTCACGGGCCGCAGTCACCGGCTGGCCGCTGGTCGTAAGGACGTTGCCCTCGCCACCAAACTGAAGCCGGTTCTGCTCGAAGAACACCCGTGCGCCCACGGTCAGCCCACGGTAGAGGTTGACCTGCGTGCCGCCCTCGAAGCGCCACTGCCAGCCGCTGCCCTCGCCGTACGACAGGAAGCCGTTGCGGTCGCGCGCCGCGCTCAGGTCGCCGCTCTCGCTGCCGGGCCGGGTCATAAGGCCCAGGCTCAGGTGCTTGGCCAGCGTCGCCCCGGCAGTCACGCTCCACCGCTGGGTAAAGAACATCCGCACCGCCAGCGCCCCGCCAACATAGCGATAGTCACTCGGCGGCACCCGCAGGTAGTCGATGTTCTTTTTGGCAGCGGTCTGGAACACGTGCTCGCCGTACAAAAGCTCCACCGCCAGATCTGGCCGCAGCAGCTGGTTCCAAGGATTCAGGTGCCAGCGCAGTGCCAGATCGTAGCGATACTCGGTGGCGGTGTAGGTTCCGCTCTGCGGCTGTCCAGGCGCAAGCACGTGCGCGATCTCACCCCAAAACGGCAGCACCAGCTGCGCCCGCAGCCCGAGCCCAGCCAGCGCCGGACTACTGCTCGGCAGCAGCGCCAGCGGATGCAGCTCGCCAAGGAGCGCCATCCCGTGCGCTCCCGACCGCCCAAAGCGCAGCTCCGAGCCTTCATTGGTCAAAAGTCGGGTGCTGTAGACATAGCCAACCTGCAGATCGATCGCGGCTTGCCACGGTGGCCGGCGCAGAAGCAGCTCTTGGGCCGACTCACTCAGCGGCACCAGCTGCGCCTTTTCCTTTTCTGGGTCAAAGCGCACCTTTTCGTTGTCTTCGTACTGCTGGACCTGGCCCGCGCGCTGCGGCAGCGTGGTCGCCACAGGAGGCGGCGGAATCGCAGCCACCGGCTGGGGCAGCAGCACCGGGGACGGCGACCCCTGCGGCGCAGCAGTTCGTAGCAGCGACTGTTCTATCAGCAGCTGAATCGCCGAGACTTTGTCCGCAAAGTGCTGCGGCTGCAGCAGCGGCCGGTCGAGATCAAACGACAGCTGGCCGAGCAGTCCCCCCTCTGCGCCATAGATGCGGACGTGCAGGCGATACGGCTTGGGATGTCCGGACCCTTTGGTCGCTTCCAGGGAGCCCGCCATGACCAGCCGTGCCCCGAGCAGCCGCGCCATGCCGACCACATCGCTTGCGTGACCGTGGTGCTTGACCCGCGCCATGCCCATCCACAGGTCCGGTGCCAGCAGCCGGTACGGCCGGCCTTCGCTCTTGGCCTGCATCGTCTCGTAGACCACGCTGGCGGTAAAGCCGGGCTCAATCGGCTTGTGAGGTGGCTGGGGCAGCTCGCGTCCGTCAAACGGCGCGGTGGCCACGATCAGCGGCGGCTGCGCCATGGCCCGCAGCGGCAGCAGCCCACCCAGCAGCAGCAGCAGCAAGCGCAGTGCCCGAAGGCGGTCCGTAAGTGCTCGCAAGCGGTCGGAAAGAGGCATCGCGGTGAACTCGGACACACGTGCCGAGTAGAACCAATGTTGCCACAGCTACGCTGCTATTTTGCAGCTTTGGCAGCGCGTCACGGGTTGAAGCGGTATCCGACCCCGCGCACAGTCTCTAGGTGTACCGGCGTGTCGGCGTTTTCCTCGATCTTGCTGCGCAGCCGGACAATGAAGTTGTCGATGGTGCGGAGGGTAAAGTGCTCGCCGCCCCACAGCCGCTGCATGATCTGGTCGCGGGTCAGGACCTGGCCGGGGTGCGACATAAACAGCCGCAAAAGATCAAACTCTTTGGCAGTCGTTTCAATGTCTTCGCCTTCGACCAGCAGCCGCCGCCCAGGCACATCCAGGTAAATTCGCGAGCCGTCCTTGCTGCCCGGACTCGACGCCAGCGGCTTGTTGAGCCGACCGCGCCGCAGGAGGGCCCGCACCCGCGCCAGCAGCTCGGCCAGTCCAAACGGCTTGGTCATGTAGTCATCGGCGCCCAGCGACAGTGCCATCACCTTGTCCGCTTCTTGATCTTTGGCAGAAAGCACCAAGATCGGCAGGTCGGCCCGCCGCTGTCGTAGCTCGCGAATCAGGTCCAGTCCAGACAGGCGCGGCAGCATCAGGTCGACCACAATCAGGTCCAGCTCTTCCGTCTCGGACAGCCGCCGGCCCGCTTCGCCATCTTCTGCACACAGCAGCTCATAGCCTTCCAGCTGCAGGTTTAGCTGCAGCGCTTTGCGGATCGACACATCGTCTTCCACCAGCAGGATCGTCTCGCTCATCAGCTACTCGCTTCGTTCCTCGGCACTTCGGCTTCGCGTCTCGGCACTTCGGCTTCGCGTCTCGGCACTTCGGCTTCTCGCTTACAGCAGCGCGGGCAGCAGCACGGTAAACGTAGCGCCATGGCCAGGCTCGCTGTCGACCGTCACCGTGCCGTCATGCGCCGCGACAATGTGCTGCACCATCGACAGCCCCAGCCCACTGCCCGGTGGCTGCAGCGGCATCTCGGGTCGCGTCAGCCGGTAGAACTTCTCGAACACCCGTCTCTGCTCGTGCTTGGGAATGCCCGGCCCATTGTCCGAGATGCTGATCGCCACCTGCGGACCGCGCCGCTGACAGCGCACCGTGATCACCTTGCTCGGCCCGGTGTAATAGAAGGCATTTTGCAAGAGGTTGAGCAGCGCCTCGCTCATCGCGGCCACGTCCACGTGAATCTTGGGCAGGTCTTCGCCCAGCTGTTTCTCGAGCCGAATCTGCGCCGCGTCATAGGTCAGCACCTGCGGCTCAAACGCCCGCAGCGCCGCTGTGATGACGGTAGCCGGAGACTCATCGACCAGGCGATAGCTCCGCCGCCCCGCTTCCATCCGTGCCCAGCCGAGCAGCCGCTCGACCATCTCGGACAGGCGCTTGGTTTCGGTCGCAATCGTGTCGAGTACCTGCTGAATCTTCTCGGGATCTTTGAGCCGTCCCGCCTGAAGCGTCTCGACAAACAGCCGTATCGACGTAAGCGGCGTACGCAGGTCGTGCGACACCTTGTTGACGAACTCAGTCTGAAGCTGCGCCACGCTCGACTCGCGCCGGACGTAGACAATCGTCAGCGCCACTCCGCCAAGCAGCGTCACCGTCAAGCTCAGCGTCATGATGCCGAACACCACATCTTTGGTCGCGTGTCCAAAGACCAAGATCAGCACGCCAATGGTGATGAGCAGCGCGCTCGGGCCATACGCAAAGATCGCGACCAGCGTCATCAACCGACGAAGCTTCCGACGCTGCAAATCAGCAAGCTGGGAAGGCATGGTTACAACCAAAAGCGGACCTGAGCACGCGGGCCCACGGTCAGGTAAAGAGGAATGTTCGACAGGTCGGTGACGATGCCGTGATAGCGAAACGCCACCCCGAACGAGAAGCGCCGATTGAGCAGATAGTCCGCGCCCAGCCCGACCGACAGGCCGGCTTGCAGCCCCCCTTTGGCTTCTTTGCCAATCTGGCTCTGCAGCGAGAGCACTCCGACAGCGGCCTCGAAGAACGGCTGGATGCGCACGATGTCGATGGCATACGACACCCCCACACTGGCTTGCCACGCCAGCAGGGTCCCTTCCAGCAGCTTCTTTTCCGGGTTGGCCGGCAGCGGATGATACGAGCTGCCACCAAACGCGATGATCGACACTGCATCGGTGAGGCCCACTTGCACGTGACCATTGCCGCCGCCCCCGTAGCCGCTGCGATCGGTCAGGTAGCCGACTCCAAACAGCGGCTGCACGCCTACCGACAGCTCTCGGCGCTCGGCCCAAGCAAGCTGGGTGGGCACGAGCAGCAAGCAGACCAGTCCGAACCGTCGCATCCTGTGCTCGTAACATGGCCGGGCCGCGAGGAGCAACCGCACTTGCGCTTTTTGCCCGCCTGGCCTTTTATGCCTCCGCTTTGCCCACCACCATCAGCTCGATTCATTCTCTGTCTGCGCTCACCGCCGAGCACGCCCCACCCACCCCGCCGAGCGACTCCGCTGCCGCTCCGCCACCACCGTCCAGCGCGCCCCTCGGTGTCGTCGCCCGCGTCACGCTCTCCGACCTGGCCGCTGGAGGGGAAGCCGTCGGGCGACTCGCCGATGGTCGGGTGGTGTTCGTGCCCGGCGGCGCGAAAGGGGAAGTGGTCGAAGTGGCGATTGATGCCGTTCACAAGGGCTATGCCCGGGGCTCGCTGCGCCGCATCGTCACCGCATCCCCGGACCGCGTTACCCCGCCCTGCTCGCTCGCTGCGCCGGGACGCTGCGGAGGCTGTCCGCTCATGCACCTGCGTCCGTCCGCCCAGCAAACCGCCAAGCACAGCTGGGTCGCGCGCGCCGTCCGCCACAGCGGTGCTGCGGTGCTGCCCATTCTTTCGCCCACGCCTCCGCTTCACTACCGCTTGCGCGCCCGATTGGTGGTCACAGCGGGCCAGCTGTCGTTTGCACAGGCGCGATCCAGCCAGCGGCAAGCGATTGCAGACTGCCCCGTTCTTCACCCGCAGCTCGCGGCGGTGCTGCTGGGCCAGACCGCCCACTTGTGTCAGCTGCTGGGCGAGGGCGGTACGATCGCGGGACTGTGGGGGCACCTTCACGGCGTGCCCAGTGTCCAGCTGGCGGTGGAGCTGGCCCGAGGCCAGAGCCGGGCGCAGGTGCGTGAGGAGCTGCGTCGGCTGCTCGCTGCGGGAGTCATCAGCGGGGCGCGCCTGGGGGAAGAGACGATTGGGGCACCATCGCTCGATCTGGCAAGTCCAGCGGCAGCGGCGCTGGGACCGCTGGCTGCCAGTGCCGATGGCTTTGCCCAAGCCAGTGAGCCCGGACACAGCCTGCTGCCCCAGCTGGTCGCCGCCGCTGTCCAGCCAGGCTGGGACCATCCTCCATCGGTCCTAGAGCTGTACGCCGGCAGTGGCAACCTGACGAGGGCGCTGCTGGGCCTAGGTGGGACGGTTCTCGCGGTGGAAGGTGACCCGCGCGCCAGTGAGCGCTTGCAAGTGCTCGCCCACGGCCACGCCCAGCTGACGGTGCGAGCGCAGTCGGTCGAAGCGGCGCTGCCCGTCCTTCTGCGCGACGGCCCCCGAGCCGAGGTCATCGTGCTTGATCCGCCCCGAGGTGGGGCCCGCGCGATTGTGCCGCTGCTGGGGGCGATGTCGGCTCGCCGCATCGTCTATGTCTCGTGCGATGCGATGACGCTGGGTCGGGACCTCGGTGAGCTTGCGCACTTTGGCTTTCAACCGCGCACCGTCCAGCCGATCGACCTGATGCCCCACACCGCCGAGGTCGAGTGCGTCGCCGTCTTAGAGCGCTAACCAGCGTCGCTACGGCGCTTGCTCTAGGAAGCTCAGCAGCACTTGCTCGAACTTGGATCGGCTCCGCTCGATCGGCGCGTACTTGCCGGTGCCAGGCAGGAACGTGAACCACTTGCCGGGACTGGCCAGCTGCGAAAAGAACTGAATCCGGTCTTGCACGCTCTCCATCGAGCCGTCCCGCTCGCCTTGCAGCACCAGCGTGGGCACCTTCAGCTTGGCGGGGTCCACCGGGCTTGGCTTGGTGAGATCAATCAGCGCCCCGTTCGGAGCCGAAGCCGACTCGGTCCGACACACCTGCGCCCGCCGCCGGACAAACTCTGGATCTAGGTCGCCGTCTTCGGGCTTGAGCAGCGACGCCTGCTGGCCGAGCGTGCGCAGCGGCCCCGGGGGCACAGTCGCCCCTTTGTCGACCAGGCGATAGCGCATCCCGAGCAGCGCCAAGCGTCCGACCTTGTGCGGCTTCTGACTGGCAAACAGCGCTGCCGGCTGGCCACCCCACTGGTAGCCAAACAGGTGAACCCGCTCGACCCAGCGCAGGGCACGAATGAACTCGACCGCCGCTTCAACATCTTTGGCAGCACTGTGCGAGTCGGTCCAGTCGCTGTCGCTGCGCTCGGACCGGCCATAGCCGTGCAGGTCGACCGAGAACACGTCGTAGCCGGCATCGGCCAGCATCTCCATCATCGAGTAGCCGTGGTCGGGGTCAGGATCGAACGTGCAGCGGCTGGCCCAGGTGGCGCCGTGGACCAGCAAGATGACCTTGCCGTTTTGCTTCCACGAGTCTTCGTTACCGACTCGCCACTTTTCGTAGAGCTTGAGCTTGAGTCCCTCTCGCTCGGCCATCAGCTCGCGGCTCTTGATCTCACGCGGGCCGGGGTCGCTTTTGGAGCGCTTGAGATCGTTTGCAAACGCCGGGGCGGGGCAAAGAAGGGGCGCGGACAGTCCCACCGCGAGGGCCAAGGCGGAAGCCCAGGTGGTGGAACGGAAGGTGATTCGCTTCGACATGGGGCCCATCGCATAGCATCAGTTGGCCCAGCCTCGCAACAAAACCAGTGCGTGCGACATGGCGGTCTAAGGTAGGATGGCGGGCCCGATGACCAAAGAACACAATCGCTCCGGCACGGTGCGGCGGACTCGGCGCTCGCTTGGGACGTGGCTGCTTTTGGGAGCCCTCGCAGGGCCGGTCAGCCTGTCCGTCTCGCCAGCGCATGCGCAAGACTACGCAGCGGCAGGTCAGCACTTCGACGCTGCCCAAGAGGCCTTCGCAGCCGGCAAGTTCGAGCTAGCGGCCAAGGAGTACCAAGCCGCTTTCGACATCACCAAAGAGACGACGCTGCTGCAGAGCATCGGTGAGTCGTGGCAGCGTGCCGGCAACCAGGGGAAGGCCCTGGCGTCGTATAAGGCGTACCTGCAGGCGGCACCGCAGGCTCCCGATCGAGTCGCCATCGAAGAGCGCGTAAAGGCCATTGAAGCGGCGCAAGCAGAAGCGGCCAAGCCGGCACCACCGGCACCAGCGCCCGGACAACCGCCGCAGCTTCCCGGACAACCCTCGGCTGTACCCGGACAACCGCCGCAGCTTCCCAGTCCACCACCCGCAGCTGCTGGACAACCATCGGCTGTGCCTGGTCAACCATCGGCTGTGCCTGGTCAACCATCGGCTGCTCCTGGTCAACCATCGGCTGCGCCCGGTCAACCATCGGCTGCGCCCGGTCAACCATCGGCTGTAGAAACAGGACCACTGATTACTCCGCCGGAACCACCGCCTAGCAAGCTACGTATCGCGGGCTGGATTTCGGTGGCTTCGGCGGTGGCGCTGGTCACCGGGGGTGCGGTGATTGGACTGGGGGCCCAGAGCCGAGCCGATGAGCTCCGCCGCCGCACCACGCTGCTGGTCGGGGATCAGCCACTGCGCTTTGGCGACAGCGAAGCCGAGGCCTATAACACGCTGATGAGCGAGGGCAAGACCTACAACACCACTGCGATTGCGCTGTTTGCGGTCGGAGGAGTGGCGGCTGTGACGGCGATCTCGCTGTTTGTGGCCGACTTTGTGAAAAAGCCAAAGGTCGAGTCGCAAAAGAAGCTGGTGTGGCTGCCAGCGCTAAGCCCCAGCACGGTGGGCCTGTCGCTTTTGGGGGGTCTGTGATGGCTCTGCATCGTTCGCTGTGGTTTCGACGGCTGGGACTCCTGGCGCTCGGCGTGGGGCTGTGCGCTGGGGTTGTGAACCTGCTGCAGTGCTTTACGCCTGAGCTGCCGGCTTGCTCGTATCGCTGTGCAGCTGCGGAGCCGCGCTGTCCGGACGAGTACGAGTGCCGGTCCGATGAGTACTGTCACCTCAAAGGCACGACCGAGGCCTGTCCGTACACGCAAGATCTGCTGCCGCCGCCCGTGCGCGATCTGAGCGGGCTGGGTTTTGATCTTGCGCGACCGCCGGATCTGTCGCCAAGTGATGCCGGACCGGGTCCGGGCTGAGCGATCCGCCCGTGCGCACCTCGACTCGCAAGCGAGCGGACCGCCGAACTGAACCGACGAAGGTGGTGACCTGGCGGCAGGGAGTCCACTTGGTCGGCTCGGCGCTGTGGTGTGATGCGCTGCGGGCCCAGGAGCTGTGCTTTGTATCGTCAGCGCTGGCGCTGCCGAAGACGCGCAAGCGGGCCGGGACGCTGCTGTGTACGCAGACGACGCTGTCGCTCTTGGCGGCGCTGGGACGGGCTCCGCTGGGAGCGCAGCTTGTGTCGCCGCTGGGACGACCGTTCTTTTGGGGCAGCCTGCGGCTGGAGCTGTTTGCGAGCGGGGATGTGCCGGGCTCAGCCTCGCTGTGGGTGAAGCTGCCGAGTGAAGAGCGGGTCATCTACGCTGGACAGCCGAGTGAGCAGGAGTCTCCTCTGGTCGATCCGCTGCAGCTGAGGCCTGCGGAGACGCTGGTGCTGGCGGCGCCGTTTGCCCCGCTTTTGCAGAAGCAGCCGACGCCGGGAGAGCTGACCGAGCGACTGGTGAGGGAGCAGGCCGAGGCGCACAACGAAGGTCGGCCACTGCTGGTGCGCTGCTCATCGGTGACGCAGATCTTGACGCTGGGGCCCTTGCTGGTGAAGCGACTTGGGGACGGGCCCGGCGGCGGGACGCTCAAGCTGCACCGAGAGCTACAGCGGGCGGTGGCGTTCTGTCAGACGCTGCCGCACAGTCCGCACGTTGGCACTGTCGCGGCGCGGACGGGCCGAGCGGGTGAGCTTTTGTGGTGGCCGCACACGCTGGCGCCGCCTCCACTGCCCAGTCCCGCGCGTGAGGTGGTGATTGCCGATGGCCTCGGCTGGGAAGATCTGTGTCGCTACGCTCGGGGCTCGGGTGCAAAGCGGGTCTATCTGACGGCCGGCTACAGCCCCGAGGTCGCCGCTGCGCTCGCTGCCCATCGCATCGCTTGCGAGCCGCTCGGACCGCCACAGCAGCTGGCCCTGTTCGCCGAGCGACTGGTGCCCGCGTCGGTCTAACTGTTTGGGATGGATGACGGGCTGTGCCACCATGCGGGGCCATGAGAGCTCGCATCATCCTCCGCATGTCCAAGCCGCACTACGGTGGCAACCTCGTCGATGGCGCCCAGATGCTGTCGCTGTTCGGCGATGTCGCGACCGAGCTTTGCATCCGCGCCGACGGAGACGAAGGCCTGTTTCGCGCCTACGACAGCGTCGAGTTTTTGGCGCCGGTCTACGCGGGCGACTTCATCGAAGCCGTTGGGGAAGTGGTCGGGTGGGGCAAGACCTCGCTCAAGATGAGCTTTGCCGCCTACAAGTACATCACGCCACTTTCCGGGCCAGGACGGGAGCCGAGTGCGGCGCAGCTGCTTGGGGAACGGCAGCTCGTGTGCAAGGCCAGCGGCACTTGCGTGGTACCGACAAGCTGTCGCCGCTCGCCACTTCCCGGTGAGTCCATCGGTCGCCCCGGCCCGGCGATCCTAACCGCTGCGATTGTTGGGGCCGAGACAACCCGCGCGCAGACTCCGCACCTGCCGATCACCCCCGACGAGATCGGCGAAGAGGCGGCCCGCTGTGCCAGTGTCGGTGCGAGCGTCATTCATCTTCATGTCCGTGACGAGGCCGGCAACCCCAGCCAAGATCGCGAGCGCTTCCGGGCCGCGATTGCCGCGATTCGCCGCCGCTGCGAGGTAATCATCCAGACCTCGACGGGGGGCGCGGTCGGCATGGCGATTGACGAGCGCTGTGGTCCGCTCAGCCTCTCCGGCGACGAGCGGCCCGAGATGGCGACCTTGAACGTCGGCACCATCAACTTCGGCGACGACATCTTCGTCAACCGTCGGCTCGATACGTTCGGAGTGGCGGAGCGCATCCAGAAGGCCGGCATCATCCCCGAGGTGGAGATCTACGATCTCGGGCACCTCGATATCCTGCGCGAGCTGGTGGACAAGGGTGCGGTGCGACGACCGCTGCATGTGCAGTTTGTCCTGGGCGTGCGCGGGGCACTGGCGGCGAGTGAGCGCAACCTGGAGCTGCTGGTGTCACGGCTTGACAGCGACTTTCCGGGCTCGTCGTGGGGCGTGGCCGGCATCGGTCGTCACGAGCTGCCGATGGCCGAGGTCGCGGCCCGACTCGGCGGCAACGTCCGCGTCGGCCTGGAAGACAACATCTTTGTCGAAAAGGGTGTGCTCGCCAAAGGCTCCGCCGAGCTGTGCGAAAAAGCAGTCGCGATCTGTCAGGCTGCCGGTCGTCGGGTCGCCACGGTGGCCGAAGCCCGCGCGGTCCTGCTCGCCACGCCTGCGTCATGAACCGGCCTTGGTGCGGCATCTTCATCGGTGGTGCGGCTCGGCGCATGGGCGGCTTCCCCAAGGGCCGGCTGCCGGTCGCGGGCTCTGGTCAGCCGATCGTGCTGCACCTGGCGGCGCTGGCGCAGTCGCTGGATCTGCCGGTGGTGCTGGTCGGGGAGCACGCCGCCTATCACGACTTGGCGCTGCCGTTCGTGCCGGATCAGCCGGCGGGAATCGGACCGCTCGGGGGGCTTGCGGCACTGCTCACGGCGGCTTCGGGCAGCGAGGTGATTGCCCTGGCCTGCGACATGCCGTTTGTGTCCGCGCAGATCTTGACGCGGCTCTTGGCGGTCGATCTGCAGCAGGCCGATGTGGTGGCAGCGCAGACCTCACCCGAGGCGCCGCTGGAGTCGTTCCTCGCGCGCTATCGTCCGACGGTGCTGGCGCCTCTTACGCAGGCGATTGCGCACGGTGAGCGCTCGCTGCAGCGGCTGCTTCGATCGCTGCGGGTGGTGGCGCTGCCGCTGTCGGAAGCTGAGCAAGCGGTGCGAAAAGACTGGGACAGCTGGGAAGAAGTGCCAGAGTCGCTGCGACCGCCCGGCTGGAATCAGCTCAAGTTGTAAGCGGTGCCTTTGGGAACGTGCTTACTTGATCTGGACCAGGCCGGCTGGCCTTCGGGGTCCCGAGAGCACAATCTTCATCACTCCGTCGGCAACGCGCTGGCCGGCTTCGAGGAAGATCTTGGCCTGCTCACTGTCGGGAGCGCCGAGCACGATTGGCAGTCCGGTGTCGCCGCCGTAACGGACCTTGCGATCGAGGGGCACCTCGCCAAGCAGCGGCACGCCAAGCGTCTCGGCCAGCTTGGCCCCACCGCCGCGCGCGAAGATGTCGTCGTTGTGCCCACAGGTCGGGCAGATGTAGTACGACATGTTCTCGATGATGCCGAGGATCGGAACCTCAAGCTTTTTGAACATGCTGACGGCTTTTTCGACATCGATCAGCGCGACCTCTTGCGGCGTCGAGACAATCACCACCCCGGTCAGCGGCAAGAGCTGCGTCAGCGACAGCTGGGCGTCTCCCGTGCCCGGCGGCAGATCCACCACCAGATAGTCGAGCTCGCCCCACTCCACGTCCTCGATGAACTGCTGAAGCAGCTTGTGGACCATCGGCCCGCGCCACACCACCGCGCCGTCACGCTCGGTAAAAAAGCCGACCGAGATCACGCTCATTCCGTAATAGACCGCTGGACCGATCTTGTTGCCCACGCGCGTCGAGGCCGGCACTTCCGGCACGCCCAGCATCGTCGGCAGCGACGGTCCGTAGACATCGGCATCGAGCAGCCCGACCCTCGCCCCGTGCAGCCGCAGCGCCGCTGCCAGGTTGGTCGCCACCGTCGACTTGCCGACTCCACCTTTGCCCGCCGCGACCGCAATCACGTTTTTGACCGAGGGCAGCCGCGTCGCCTGACCGCGCGAACCCGACGGCACATTCACCCCCAGAAGACAGCGCGCATCGGCAATTCCCGGCACTTTGCACGCCGCCGCCTGCACGCTTTTTTCGAGCGCTTGCCGGTCGCGATAGGCCGGCGTCGGCAGGTCAATCTGGATGTAGGCAAAGTCCTTTTCGACCTCGACCTTTTTGACCATGCCGAGGGACACGATGTCGCGACCCAGGATTGGCTCTTTGACCGCCTTGAGAGCGGCCTTCACTGCATCTACGGTGGCTTGCGTCATTGGTCGTTTCTTCTCGACGGAGAGAGGTTCGTTGGCAGCGATGTTTTAGGTTTGATGACCGAGCTTGGCGCGCTTGACCGCCAGGTAGTCGCTGTTCCACTCGTGGTTCGACACCCAGTGAGGCACCCGCTCGCTCACCTCGACGCCGGCCAGGGCCAGCTCGCGCAGCTTGTCGGGGTTGTTGGTATACAGCGCCACCGACCGAACCTGCAGATCTTTGAGGATCTGCGCCGCGATCTCATAGCTGCGCAGATCGGGTAGAAAGCCCAGCTCGGTGTTGGCCTCGACGGTGTCTTTGCCGTCGTTTTGCAGCGCATAGGCCCGAATCTTGTTGCCAAGGCCAATCCCACGACCCTCTTGGCGCAGATACACCACCACACCACGTCCGACGGCAGTCATGCTCTGCAGCGCCGATTCCAGCTGGGCCCGGCAGTCACACTTGAGCGACCCGAGCGTCTCGCCGGTCCAGCACTCGGAGTGAACCCGACAGGGCACCTGCTCACCAGCCGTCACGTCGCCGACCACAATCGCCATGTGCTCGTCCTGCAGCGGCACAATCACCGGCTCCTTCGTCCCGTCGGGAGGACGGCGCCGATAGACCAGCAGCTTGACGTTGCCATGCACAGTCGGAAGCTCGGACTCTGCGTAGCGATAAAGCCCTTCCCCCACGGTGAGGGCAGCGGATCGGACGGGGATACTGGCGGACATGGACAAACGTATGATGACGCTGCTGGCCGGCTATACGTCGAGATTGCGGACGTATTGGGCGTGCTGTTCGATAAACTCGCGACGAGGCTCGACGGCTTCGCCCATCAGCATGCTAAACAGCCGCTCGGCTTCGACCAGATCGTCGACGTGAACTTCGAGCAAGGTGCGCCGCGCCGGGTCCATCGTCGTCTCCCACAGCTGCTCGGCGGTCATCTCACCCAGTCCCTTGTAGCGCTGGATCTGCAGACCCTTGCGACCAATCGTATCGAGCAGCGACGCCAGATCTGCCAGCCGATCGACTTTGTGACGGGTGTTGCCATCGACCAGCACGAACGGACCGTCGCCAAACTGCTTGAGCTTGTCGTGAATCCGGGTCAGCTCGACATATTCCGACGACGTAAGCATCCCCAGATCAATCACTGTCTCGCGACGAGCCCCACCGTACCGAGCGGGAATCAGCGCCCGCAGGTTGCCCAGCTCGGCGTCGGTCGACAGCTGCGCTTGCAGCTCGTTGACATCGTCGAAGTGCTTGCGCATGTGAATCTCGGCCCACGACAGCGCCGACAGCACCGTCGCTTCATCGCGCAGCGTGCTGGGCGAGAGCTCTCCGCCGTGAACGATCGCCTCGACAATGCGGCTATCCCACTTCTTGTCACAGGCGGCGAGCGCCCGCGCGTACCGTCCGACGTATCGCCACAGCTCTCGCAGCTTGTCACCCGTGACCCGCAGCTTGCCGTCTTGCGACTCGAACACAAGGTCATCCGCCGTCGAGCGAAGCAAGTAGTCTTCCAGCGCTTGCTCGTTCTTCAGGTACTCCTCGCGGCTGCCCTTCTTCACTTTGTAAAGCGGCGGCTGCGCGATGTAGATGAAGTGCTTGCGGTCAATCGACCCGTCGAGAAGCTCTTTGTACTGCCGATAAAAGAACGTCAGCAGCAGCGTGCGAATGTGGCTACCGTCGACATCGGCGTCGGTCATGATGACGATCTTGTGGTAGCGGAGCTTGGCCATGTCCTTGCTCTCGCCGACGCCACAGCCGAGCGCGGTGATGAGCGTCACAATCTCTTGCGACGACAGCATCTTGTCGAGCCGCGCCTTCTCGACGTTTAGGATCTTGCCTTTCAGCGGCAAAATGGCCTGGTTGCGCCGATCCCGACCCTGCTTGGCCGATCCACCTGCCGAGTCACCCTCGACGATGAACAGCTCACACAGCGCCGGGTCCCGCTCCTGACAGTCGGCCAGCTTGCCCGGCAGCGACATCGACTCGAGGACGCCCTTGCGCTGCACCATCTCGCGGGCTTTTCGCGCCGCTTCCCGCGCCCGCGCCGCCAGCACACTCTTGCCGATGATTGCGCGCGCCTCGCGGGGATGCTCTTCCAGCCACTCCGCCAGCCGATCGCCGATCACCGAGTTGACGATCCCCGTCACTTCCGACGACACCAAGCGATCTTTGGTCTGATTCGAGAACTTGGGATCGGGGTGCTTGATCGACACCACCGCGACCAGTCCCTCGGCCAGATCGCCACCCGCCAGGCCCTGCTTCATGTCTTTGAGCAGGTTGTTCGCCGTCGCATAGCTGTTGATGGTGCGCGTCAGCGCCTGGCGAAAACCGGTCAGGTGCGAGCCACCGTCGCGGTTGCGGATGTTGTTGGTAAAGCAGAAGACGTTCTCGGAAAAGCCGTCGTTCCACTGAATCGCCGCCTCGGCAACGACCTCGGTCCCCTCAATCTCGGGGTGATCGTGGCTCCCGGTGACGAAGATCGGCTCGGCGATGACCATCTCTTTGGCGACGTTTAAGTCCTTGACAAATCCGGAGATTCCGCTCTCCGAGAACATGTCAGCCTTTTTGTCGCTCCGCTCGTCGACGAGGACGATTCGCAGGCGCGGGTTCAGAAACGACAGCTCGCGCAGCCGCTGGTGCAGCGTCTCGTAGGAAAACTCGACTTTCGAGAAGATCTCGACGTCGGCCATGAAGTGGACCTTGGTGCCGTTCTTCGTCGAGGGTCCGATCTCCTGCAGCGACGTAAACGGCACGCCTCGGTGATACTCTTGGCGATACTCTTTGCCGTCGCGATGGATCTCCAGCTTGAGCCACTCTGACAGCGCGTTCACCGCCGATACACCGACTCCGTGCAGCCCGCCCGAGACTTTGTAGCTCTTTTTGTCGAACTTTCCGCCGGCGTGAAGCACCGTCATGATGACTTCCGGGGTCGGCCTATTTTCCGTCGGGTGCATGTCGGTTGGCATGCCACGTCCGTCGTCAGTTACCGTCACTGAGTTGTCGAAGTGGATGGTCACCTCGATGTTCTTGCAGTGTCCCGCCAGTGCCTCGTCGACAGAGTTATCGACCACCTCGTAGACCATGTGATGAAGACCGGTGCCATCGTCGGTGTCACCGATGTACATGCCTGGTCTTTTGCGCACCGCGTCAAGGCCCTTGAGGACCTGGATGTTCTCGCCGGTGTAGCTCTCTTTTGCGGGGGCAGCAGCGCCGCTGTCGCTCTCCGCCGGGTTTCCCGCCATTTCACTCGTCGCAGCCAAAGAAAGCTCCTCGAATTGCCTAGCAGCCGGACTCTACTTGGCTGCCAAAAGAGGTCGTAACGTAGCACATGTTTCCCCATATCGCGCCCTTTTTCACGACGGCTCCTTGGGCGCTCGGGGGGCCCTGGGTCAGCTCTCCGCCGTCCCCACGAGGCCACCGCCTTCCATCCGCACATCGAGCCGGTCGTGATCAAGCTTCACGAACGCTGGACTCGTCGTGGTGATGAACACCTGGCTCGGCATGGCGCGCAAAAAATCGAACAGATAGCCGTTGCGCTGGGCGTCAAGCTCACTGCTCACGTCGTCGAGCAGCAGCACCGGTGGGTCACCGTGTAGAAAAAAAAGATGCTGAATTTCGGTGATCTTGAGCGCCAAAACCAGTGCCCGCACCTGCCCTTGACTGGCATGCAGCGCCGCCTCACGCCCGTCTAGATACACCAGCACATCGTCGCCATGTGGCCCACTGTGGGTAAAGCCGCGCAGTCGATCTCGTCGCTGATCTCGCTCTAGCTGCTCGGCGATGATGCCGACTAGCTCACGGCCGCTGACGCTGTGTACGGCGGAGTCACGCAGCTTGGCGTGGTACTCGATGCTGGCCCGAAGACCGCTGCGACTGATTCGCTCGAACGTCGCCTCGACCTGCGGTGCAATGGTGTGAAGATAGTGCCGCCGTCTCTCGATGATTCGTGCGCCGGCCTCGGCCAGCTGCTGGCTGTAGACCTCGAGCATCACGTCGGCACTCCCCGCAGCGCCGCTGACTTCCACCGTCACTCCACCGTCTGGCTGGATCGCCAGTGGCCGTCTTGTTCCAGTCGCAGCCATCATGCTGCGCAAGACTGCGTTGCGACTGCGCAACACCTGCTCGTAGATCCGAACCTCGTCGAGATAGCTCGGACAGGTGTTCCAGATCGCTCGATCCAAAAATCGTCGCCGGTCCTCGGGAGGACCTTTGGGAAGCAGCAGGTCTTCGGGGGCAAACAGGACGACGTGAACGCCCTGGAAATAGTCGCTGTTTCGGGCGGTTTTTCCGTCGCAGAGCGCAATCTTTCGGCTGGGCTTGGTCTGGATTTGGACGGCCAGTCGTCGCTCGCAGTCGGCCTGGCGGATGCTTGCCACGACCTCGGCCTTGTCGCTGCCGAAGCGCACCAGCTCATCGATTCGGTTGCGACGGAAAGATCGCTGGGTGGCGAGGAGGAATATTGCCTCGAGCAGGTTGGTCTTGCCCTGGCCGTTGTCGCCGGAGATGACATTTACGCGAGGGTGCGGCCGGTACTCGACATCGCGCAGGTTGCGGAAGTCGACGGTATGTAGGCTGCGCAGGAGCAATCGCTCACAGTCGCATGGGCATGATCACGCCGAGATACTGGTTGCCCACCCCCTGCTTCTCGTCGAGCGGACGAACCACCCCAGGGTCGAGGTCGCCGTTAAGCTCCAGCTGCACCTCCGGCGTATCAATCTCCGACAGCAGCTCAATCATGTACTTGGCGTTGAAGCCAATCGTGCATTCGCTGCCCTGGTAGTTCACGTCGAGCTCTTCGCGACCCTGCCCAAGGTCGGGATTGTCCGACTCGATCCGCATCACACCGCTGACGACGCTCATGCGAACACCCCAGGTCTTTTCCGAGGCAACGAGGACGATGCGCTTGAGGGCGTCGAACAGCGGGCCGCTCTTCACCACAATCCGTCGCTGATGGTCGCGTGGAATCACCTGCTCATACGGAGGGAAGCTGGCCTCGGTGAGCCGCACCGACAGCACCGTCGCGCCTGTCCGCACGTAGAAGTACTGGTTTTGGCTCGCGATCTCGACCTGACTGCCGCTGCCCTCGAGAGCGCGGCGAATCTCCGTCAGACCTCGTCGCGGAATCACCACCCCCGGCATCAGCTTCGGCGCCCCCGTGAGTGGCCGCTCGCACTTGGACAGCCGATGACCGTCCGTCGACACCATCCGCGCAAAGGCCTGATCGCCTTCGCCTTCAGCCTCGAGGAGCACGCCGTTTAAGTGACTGCGCGTCTCGTCGGCGGATATCGAAAAAAACGTCTTCGAGATCAGATCCCGCAGCACCGCCCCGTCGACCCGATGAAACTTCACATCACGGTGAGGCGGCAGCTTTGGAAAGTCGCGGTCTGGTAGTCCGACGACCTTGTAGTTCGCTTTGCCGCTCTGCAGCTCGGCGTAGTTGTTGTCGGCTCGTCGCAGGCTCAGCTTGTCGCTTGGCAGAGACTTGACGATGTCATGCAGGTGTTTGGCCGACGCCGTCAGGCCACCTTCGCTGATCACCTCGCACGGTAGCTCGGTTGTGACGGTGATGTTCAGGTCGGTGGCAGCCACCACGATGCGATCTGGCCCGTCTGAGCGAAGCAGAACATTGGCAAGGATGGGCATGGTCGACTTCCTGTCGGCGATGCCCTGCGCGTAGTACAGCGCTTGGAGGAACGCTGCCTTCTCGATTCTGAACTCCATCTGTTTCTCCAACCTGTGGTGATTTTTGACCTGGGGCAGAGTGTTCTACCTGATCTGGATCAGTAGATATAGATCCAATTCGTATCCGTATTCGGGCCTGTGAATTTCTGGAAAACTATCCGAAGTCCTTGAAAATCAAGCAGATCGCCTGTGGATAAAAAGGTGCGACACTGTGGATAAAGAACCTAGTTTTCCACAGCTGGTGGTTTCTCCCACCTCATCCACTGCCCAAATCAGAGGGTTACCCACAATGTTATCCACAGCCCCACGCCCAGGGCGATGTCATACCGCAGGTGGCGGGTTTTCAGCAAGGGTGTCCGACGTTGCCGGGCACTTGGCGTGGGGCGAAGCAGCAGGCTGGGTGGTGTAGTGGCGCGCGCGGCTGTCGAGATGGTTACGATGAGCACGAGGTGGCGATGAAGAGCTGGATGTGGAAGTTCGCACTGATTGCGGCGCTGGCGACGGAGGGAGGCTGTCTGAAGCTGCTGAGTGAGCCGGAGCTAGAGCCGGGAACGTATGGACCGAGTGAGCCGGAGCTGCAGCGGCTGTGGAAAGACGTTCTCGAGGCGGCCAAGCGTGATGACAGGCAGCGGCTGACCGTAATGATGGCATCGATGCGGATGTCGCCGGACGAGCTGGCGATGCTCATCGGAGAAGACAAGGCCCGGCGGTTTTGGCCTCGCTACGAGCTGCTTGCCCGACCGCTTATGGGGCCAGCGGCAGCGGAGCTGGTGGCCAGTATCTACGAGCATCACTACGACGATGTCGAGGTCACCCGCGCCGATGTGCTACCGCCGGAGAGCCAGAGCGAGAGCGAGCGGGTGGTCAAGCGAACACTGGTGAAGCCGACGCCGTTTTATCGAGTGAGGGTGGTGCGCAAAGGCCAGCCCTACGCGATTCGCTACGACTTTTTTGTATATCAGCACGGCTTTTGGCGAACCGGGCGTGAGCTGGGCAAGTTTTTAGAGCCGCTGGCGCCGCTTCAGCCGGTGGCCAACCCGAGTCTCCCCGCCGCCAGACCTGACGCAGGCGCAGCCCCCGCCGCCCAGCAGAGTCCGGCGATAGGTGGCGGCTAGTCGTAGGTTGACGCGGCTCAAACCCGTGCGTAAGCTGCACTTGCCCTTTGTTGCTCCCTTTGGGGGGCGTAACGGTTTCGACGGGGGTGATCTGAGTAGACGGCTGCGTGTCGAGGCTCCGTAACCTCGTAAATCCATCGGAAAAATCAGAAACGCGAACGATAACGCGTACGCTCTCGCTGCTTAATAACCAGACAGAGAGCCGCCTCCCTCGGGTAGTTCTCGCGACTTGAGACGGGGTGTCAAAATAAACGAGATAGCTCCCTCGGCTTTCACCGCGAGGTGAGCGAAACCAAAGGTGGAATAGCCCAAGGGGCCCTATGTCGGTGGAGGGTCCCAGCGGGTGAATCAAACACCGACTACACACGTAGTAGCCCCTGCCAAGCACTTTCGGACCCGGGTTCGACTCCCGGCGCCTCCAACATTTTGATTTCGGGCCTCACCGACGCCAAATCACTGGTGTCGGTGGGGCTTTTTTCGTTTGGCGACCGGGGAAAAGCATCAGCAAGGTGCCACCAGCGGTCAGACCGATACCGGCCGCAAGCAGCGCTCCGCCGATGGGTGCAGTGTTGTAAAGCAGCTCACACGGCTGACCGCTTGCGGGTGGTGGGTTGTCGCCACATCTACCGTTTTGCGACAGGGCCGATCCACCGAGTCCAACCAGGCCGAGCCCTGCGCCCACACCAAGGCCGCCAAGCAGCCAGCGTGCGAGTCGAGAGCCTTTGGACTCTCCGGCTGCGATGGTCGATGGTGGGGCCGGCGGTGGGGCTGGGGTCGCGGTGTCGGCCTTTTTGACGAGAGCCGCCGAGAGCTGAGCAGTGGCACCAGCGGCGACAGTGACCTGCAGCTGATAGGGCTCAAACCCGGATTGCTCGACGGAAACAGTGTGACTGCCCGCCAAGGTCACGCGCTCTAGCGGCGTCTTGCCCAACACTAGACCGTCGACAAGGACGGTGGCGGCGGCAGGACTGGACTCGATGGAGAGAGTGCCGCGTGGTCGGCTGCTGGCGGCCTGAAACAGCCGGTGGGTCAGGCTCAGCAGCGCTGGGCCGAGGTTCTCTGCGACGGCGACTTCCTCCAGCTGAGCGGCGACCAGACCACTTGGCAGATCGACCAGCTCAGCGGAGAGCTCGATAGAGCCCGGAGCCGGGCCTTTCGCTGGGGTTTTGCACGAAAATCGGAGCAGGAGACGAACCTCGGCGGCTTGGGCCAGCCGATCGAGGCACGGCGTATCGCCAAGACAGCCAGGCGGTTCCGTGGCAAGCAGCGAGCGGAGCTGGTCCGCCGGTAGGATCAGCGTGTGCTCGTTTTTGGCAGCGGCGACAATCGACTCTTCCACCAGTCGCTGTTTGTCGTCGCCAAGTCCGCTGGCCGAGATCGACAAAATGCCCACCGAGCTCAGCGTCAGCACGGCGATCAGCGAGCCGGAGCTGCCGGCGGTCAGGTGCAGCTCTGCGGTCCGACCAGCGGGAATCGACAACGGATCGCTCTCTGATGCAGTGCCACGGAACTCCAGGCGATAGCGATGCGGACCTGGCGCGAGCAGCAGCGGTCGCGGCAGCGGCAACACCCCCGTCAGACGCCCATCGACAGAGAGCAGCGCGCCCCCAAGTCCTGCGACCGTGACCTCGCTAACCGGCGGTGGCAGCTGGCTCACCTGCTTGCGCAGAGCCTCGCTGGTCGGCTCGTCCGTCGAGGTCGAGCCCGAGTCTAGATAGCGTCGAAAAAAATCGGCGGCAACGATCGGCTGGCCCTGCGCCTCGGCTACTTTGCCCAGCCAATACAGCAGCGACGGGTCTGACTTCAGCCGATACGCCTTCTCGAACGACTGCTGGGCCAGCGCCAGCTGATTGACCGTCAGCGCCGCTTGACCATCAGCCAGCAGCTTGGCCACCCGGTCGGCAAGCGAGGCTTGTGGAAGCTGCGGACGCGGCGCCATCGGACGCGTCGGAGGTACAGGCGGCGCCGCTATTCCCGACTGAGCCATCGCGCAGGCCGTGAGCAAGGCGATGACCTGCCCAGCGGGATGCCGTCGCTGAAGCCGACTTACGGGCATTGCCTGACAGGGGTGGTGACCCCGGCGTAGATCGACATCACTTTGGACTTGCCGCCGCCCAAGCTGATCAGGTGTTCGCCGGGAGGTAGGAAATACTCCTCCGTCAGCTTACATTTGCCTTCCCGGAGGGTGAAGATCTGCACGCGACCCATGCGCGGCGCGAGCTTGGCCACCGCAGCGCGTACGGCGGCGGTGGTATCTGGGCGCTGGTGGGCGGCGGGCAGCGACAGGTACTTGCCGTATTCGTTCATCGCCTCGCGCCACTGGCCTTTGGCGTCGTAGAGCTTGGCCTGCAAAAAGACCAGCTCCGACAGAAGCTGCGGCCGGGCTCCCAGGCGCAGACCGACGCGCCGGGCTCGCTCAATCAGCGTCTGGGTCCGACCGAGATCTTTGCTTCGCAGGGCATCGGCGGCGTCATGAACCAGCTGATCGGTCAGCGTGCCCAGCACCTTCACCGTCACCGTCGCACCAGCCGTGACAGTTACGTCCTGATTGCCGCCGACAGAGCTGATGCGATGCTTGCCGGCCGCGAGCGGAACCGGCTTGTCCGACACGAGCTGCGGCGGGCCTTTGTCAATCTGCAGCCGAACACCTTCCTCACCAACGAGCAGCACAAAGCCCGATCCGGCAGCGGCTGGCTCGACCGGCTCTTTTGGGGTCGGCTCTTTTGGGGTCGGCTCTTTTGGAATCGGCTCTTTTGGAGTCGGCAGAGGCCGATCTTTGGGCTCAACTGGCTGCTCGACGAGTGGCTTGTCAGTCATCACCTGCGGATTCTGCTTGGCCAGGTCGGTGAGCAGCTGATGGGAGCGCGATCGAACCAGCGGGTCCGAGTCAGTGCGCAGCCCGCGCAGCAGCGGCAAAAATGCGACATCTTTGGTGCGCTGATACAGGCTGTGGGCAGCCTCGGCTGCTCGACGGCGCACCACGGCGGACGGATCGCGCGCCAGGCTCGGCAAGAGCTTCTTGGCGGCCTTGGGCGGCAGTTCGGCGATCGTCCCGACCAGCGCATGCCGTTCGTTCACACTGGTCCCGAGCATCACACTCTGCGGCGGCGGCTCGGCATCTTCCCCCAGCTTGGTGAGCAGTCCGTATGCGGCAATCGCGTCGATGTCCGACGAGCTAGCCACCTCTCGCAGGACCGGAATCGCCAGCTTGTTACCGCTGCTGGCCAGCTTGCGGGCGGCGGCGAAGCGAACCTTGGCGTCGCTGTCTTCGAGCGCTTTGGTCAGTAGTGGCTCATCGGCTCGACTGGCTTCAATCGCTTGGCGACGGACACTGGCATCGCTGGACTGCGCGCCACTGCGCATCGCCGTGACTTGGTTGCGATCGCCCATGTTCAACAGAGCCCCGCTCGCCGCCATCCGCTCGCGCTCATCGCCGCTCTGCAGCAGCTTGCTGACTTTTTCGACGGCAGCTTTCGGAGCCTCGGCATCACCCCGCTCGATCAGTGACGAAGCAACCTTGCCAATGGCCTGCGCCGCCGCGACCCGAACATCCTTGTCTGCGTCGCTGAGCCCGGTCTGCAGTGCGCCCAAGGCATCCTTGCCACCGCGATCGGCGAGTGCTGCCACTGCCCGCTTGCGCACCGTCGTTGAGCTGTCGCTCATCGCCTTGCGCAGCGCCTCCATGCTGCCGCCGCTCGACTCACTGCCGAGGAGAAGGACGGCCAGCTCGCGGGTGGACTCGCTGCTACTGCCCAGCGCCGCCTTGGCCCAGCCGAGTGACAGCTCCTCGGGCGGAGTCTCTCGGCCAGTGGCCAAGAGCAAGATCGCGCCGGCGGTGGTGTAGCGCAGTCGCTTGCCGATGTTGCGTTCCCCGAGGACCAGCGCGAGTCGGCTGGCGCTGTCGGACTTGCCACAGTCAGCCAGCCCCTCCACCGCCACTTCGCGCGCGTTGTCGTCCTTTTTGTCGTCGGAGCTGCTCTTTTCCAAAAGACCCGCACCGCCGGTGTCCCCAAGCTGCGCCAAAAATCGCACGGCCTTCAGCTGATCCGGTCCGTCGCTCTGTGCGGTCTTGTCGAGCCAGTCTCGCGCCGCCGGATCGCCGAGCCGCGCCAGCTGAAACGCCAGCCTTGCCTTGTCTGCCGCTGGAATTTTTCCGTCGAAGAGCTGTCGCAGCTTGGTCACCGCCTGGGTGTCCCCGCCGCGCGCCAGGGCCAGGAGGAGCGGCAGCATCGTCGGCTGCGGCTCTCCCTCGGTCGCTTTTTGCAGCAGCGTCAGCGCCCCCGGATCACCTTGCTCGGCCAGTCGCAGCGCCGACTCAATCCGGGTCAGCTCATCACTCTGCGACAGCAGCGAGCGCAGCGTCTCGGGACCGCGCGGGTGGGACAGCTTGGCCAGTGCCGCCGCAATCTCGACGGTGGCTTTGGGATTTTTGCTCTTGTCGAGCGTCGTCACCAAGTCCGGCTGTAGCTCCACCGCCCCCAGCTCGCCGATGGTCTTGGCAGCCGAGGCTTGCACCGTCGGCTGTCCGTCGCCTAGCAGCGGCTGCGCCAGGGTCGAAAATCCCGAGTCGCGACTCAGCTCCAGGGCCCGCAGCGCCAGGCTTCGCTCGGTCGGATCGCTGGCCAGAAGGCCGGCCTTGACCACGGTAAGTGCTTGTGCGCGAGCCTCGGCCAGTGTGGGCACGTGTACCACCCGCCAGACTGCAAAACTGGTGACCGCCACCACCACCACCAAGCCCGCGCCAATCACCCCCGTGAGCACCGGGCTGACCCGTCGCCGACTGGCCTTGACAAACGCGCCCAGCTCGCCGGCCACTTCGGACATCAGCGGCCGCTGCGTCGGCTCGACCGAGAGCATCCGCTGCACCAGCTGCGCCAGCTTCAGCGGAACCTCTTTGTTCAGCTCGTGGAGCGGCATCGCCTGCTTGGCAATCAGCGCCAGCGAGTTCGTTTCGTAGGGAAGCTTACCGCTCAACAGCTCGTAGAGCACCAGGCCAAAGGAAAAGACATCGGCGCGGCCATCGACATCTTCGGCGCCGCCGTGCTGCTCGGGTGCCATGTACAGCGGCGTACCCAGCGACGAGCCCGCGCCAGTACGTCCCGCCCGCTTGCCCCCGTCACGAGCCTGGGCCTCGGGAGCTGGTCGACGGGCAACCTTGGCGATTCCGAAGTCGAGGATCTTGACGCGATCCTCCGTCGGTCGCACCGGGTCCGGCACCAGCATCAGGTTTTCCGGCTTCAAGTCTCGGTGGACGACGTTCTTTTCGTGGGCCGCCGCCAGCGCCCGCGCCGCCTGCTCACCGATTCGCGCCGCATCTACGGGCTTTGGACGAACCGCTGGCTGCACATAGCGGTCGAACAGCGACTGGCCTTCCAAAAACTCCATGACGATGTACAGCGAGCCGTCCGCTTCTTGCCCAAACTCGAAGATCTCGACCAGCCCTGGGTGACGGATGATGTTCACCGCCCGGGCCTCGTTGAGGAAGCGCTTGGCGTACTCGTCGTTTTTGGCAAACTCGGCGTGCATCACCTTGACGGCGGCGCGGCGACCGATGGTGTGATGCTCAGCCTCGTAGACGACGCCCATTCCGCCTTCGCCGACCTTGCGCAAGAGCCGGAAGTTGCCAAACACGCTGCCAATCCGAGGATCGTCGCTAGCCATGCCGTTAGAGGCGCCGTCTGATAAAAAACGCCTAACTTAGCTTAGTCTATCTTCTTCTCAATATGCAGCCTCTGTCTTTCCTGTCGCGAGTCTTTGCTGAAGAGCGTCCAAGTGCGGCTCATTCTTCGAGTGGGCCACCGTCTCGGCCACTCGTCATTGGCCATCGCGGTGCGTCGCACGACCATCCAGAGAACACCATCGTCGCGTTTCGGGCCGCCATGCAGCAAGGCGCCGACGGAGTCGAGCTGGATGTGATGCGCTGTGGTTCGGGCGAAGTGGTGGTGGTTCACGATGACACCCTCGAGCGGCTGGCCCCTGGACAGGCCGGCGCCGGGCAGCTGGTGCGCGAGACACCGCTCGGGGAGCTGCGGCGCTTTGACCTCGGTGGTGGCGAGCGGATTCCGACGCTGGATGCGGTGTTTCGCGCGCTCGGGCCGCAGGCGCTGGTCAACGTCGAGCTGAAGTCGGCATCGCTGCAGCGGACAACCGACTATCTGCGGCTGCCTCTCGACGATGGCCTGGCGACGGCGGTGGTGAAGGTGCTCGAGCGGGCAGGGCGGCTCAATGCCAGTGGTCTGACGCTGGTGTCGTCGTTCGATCCGTTTCAGCTGCTGCGCTTTCAGTCGGCCAGTCGGGGGATCGTGCCGCTCGGATATCTGTTCGAGGCGGGCCAGTCGGTGCGGACGCGAGAGCTGTATCGGCTGCCACTGTGGTCACTCGCGGCGGTGCATCCCGAGGCGAAGCTCGTCGACGGCCCGGCGCTGCGGACGTGGCGGCAGCGGGGTCTGCGGGTCAATGCCTGGACCGTCGACAATCCGAGTGAGATCGCGGCGCTGGCAGCACTGGGCGTCGAGGCGATCATCACCAACCGTCCCGGCGCGGTGCGTCGGCAGCTCACCACTCGGTGACCGGCAAGCAAGTCCGATGCGGAGAGCGAGATCATGACGGACGAGCGCAAGACGCAGCTTTCGCGACTGCCACAAGTGACGACGGTGCTCGGGCAGCCTGAAGTGCAGGCGCTGACGGCCGAGCTGCCGCGCTGGGCGGTGGTGCAGGCAGTGCGCGACGAGCTGGCGGACCAGCGACGGCAGCTGCAAGCATCCCCGACGGAGCCAACCGAAGCCAAGTGGCTGCCCGCGCCGGCCACCATCGAGCAGCGAGCCCGAGAGCTTGTGCGATCGCCGCTGCGACGGGTGATCAATGCGACTGGGGTGGTCCTGCATACCAACCTCGGGCGGGCGCCGCTGGCGAAGCAGGCGCTGCGTCGGGTCGAAGAGCTGGGCGGCGGCTACTGCAACCTCGAGTATCAGCTCGACAGCGGCACGCGTGGCAGTCGGCAGCAGCCGCTGGGACAGATTCTGCGCGGTCTGACGGGGGCGCCGGCGCATCTTATCGTCAACAACAACGCGGCGGCGGTGCTGCTGACGCTGGCCGGGCTGTGTGCGGGGCGGCAGGTGCTGGTGTCGCGAGGCGAGCTGGTCGAGATCGGCGGCTCGTTTCGGATTCCGGATGTGATGCGGGCGTCGGGTGCGCTGCTGTGCGAGGTCGGCACCACCAATCGCACCCACCTGCGCGACTATTTGTCGGCGGTCAGCGAGTCCACGGCGGCGTTTTTGAAGGTCCACCGCAGCAACTTTGCGCAGGTCGGCTTCGTCGCGGAAGTGTCGCCGGCTGAGCTGGCCAAGAGCGCCCACGAGCGCGGCCTGCTCTGTCTGTACGATCTGGGTGCGGGTGAGCTACAGACGAGTCGCCGTCGGCCCGAGCGAGAGCCAGCGCATGATGTCGAGCAGCTCGACGAAGAAGGGCTGGGCTTTGCGAGTCCACGAGAACCGACAGTGGCCGAGCTGATCGGCCAAGGCTGCGATGTGGTGATGTTCTCGGGGGACAAGCTGCTCGGGGGACCGCAGGCGGGCATTGTCTGTGGCACCAAGGAAGCGATTGGACCCCTGGCGAGACATCCGCTGCTGCGGGCGCTACGGCCGGACAAGCTGACGCTGGCGGCGCTGCTGGGGACGCTCGAGCTGTATCGAGATGGGCAACCGGAGCAAGTGCCGGCGTGGCAGATGCTTCACGAAAGCGAGTCAGCGCTGCGGGCGCGGGCGGAGCGACTGCAAGCGGAAGCGGCGCAGCAGGGGCTGGTGACGGAGCTGGTCCGGGTTCGCTCGGCGGTGGGGGGCGGGGCGAGGCCGCTGCACAAGCCGTGGAGCTGGGCAGTGACGCCGCCGCTTCCGAGCGATCGAGTGCTGACGGTCCAGGCGGCGCTGCGGTGTCAGGATCTGCCGGTGGTGGCACGCATCTTTGCGGGGCGACTGCTCTGTGATGTGCGAACGATTGCGGCGAGCGAAGTCACGATTGTGGCGGAAGCCTTGGCCAGGGCGGTGGTGGCCACCCCAGTCGATTAGCCACGTCGCCAGCGCTCGGCTAGTACGTTCCGGCGAGCAGCTGAACCAAGCGAGCGGTATCCCACAGCGCGCGGCCGGCCCGCCTGGGGTTGATAAAGATCAGCGACAGTCCATACACCCGCAGGGGATGTAGCAGGAGCGACCACATTAGCTCCAGGCCAGCTGGCGACACAAACAGCGGCACCCCCAGCACAGCGGGCACGGTCTGCAGGCGCGGCAAAAGCTCACTCTCGGCGCAGAAGGTCAGATCGGGCTCGATAAGTCCGCTCAGGATCAGGCAACCATCGTCGCCAAACACCAGCGTGATCTCTTCCTGCGAGTCGCTGGCAATGAGTCCGAGCCGACTGCGCAGGCCCGGCAGCTTGTCGCCGTGTCGCTGCGCCGTATCGGACAGCACTCCTTGTACGAGCAGCGCAAATGGACCCGCTTGGAAGCCATCGGAAAGCGTGACGGATTGCATTTTACTCAGGCTACACTCCGCGCCATGCAAACACCAAGCGCTGGGCGAAGGCTCATTTCTCGTCGGACACTTCGGCTTGCGAAGTGGACCCTCCTCGGTAGCGGACTGGTCGCGTCGGGCTGTGTGGATACGATGCCTGGCGACTCACTTCCCGTCGAGCCGCTGCTGCCGGTGTGTAGCGCTGCGCTGCCCGAGCCCAAGCTGACCAGCGTTGGCAGTACCGAGGTTCCCGGCGCCGCCGCCTGCCTGAGTGTTCATCCAAGCGAAGCTGCCACGACGCCGATGCCGCTCATCGGGGTGCGCAAGGGAACGGATCTGGCGCTCGATGGCTACAAGGTGCTGGGTCCGGCGGTGACGCTGCAGCTGGGACAGCCGCTCGGTCAGCGAGGCGTCGATGTGCTGCTGCCGTTTGGCTTTGCGCAGCTTCCCAAAGAGGGGCAGTCGCAGCGACAGCGGCTGGTGGTGCTGTCGCGTTTCGGGCAGGGGAAGGCCCATGTCACGCCGGTGGAGAACCTCACCGTCTCGACGGCGCTAGGCGGGCAGCTGCGCTTTCACCTGCCGGGACACGACATCACGCCGCTGGGGCCGAGCAAGACGCTGGCGGATGTGGCGACGTTCCAGGTGGCGATGCCGAGCGACCTCGGAGCGACGGTGAAGCGCAAGTTTACCTACCGGGCCGTGGCGGGTGTGTCGATGGGCGGGATTGGCGCTTCGATGTACTTTTTCCGTCATCCCGAAAAGTTCGATGCCGTCGGTGTGCTCGGTGCCGATCCGGGGCCCGACCTGACGTACAGCATGGGCTTTACGCGTGATCACTTTTTTGGCGGATTTTGCACCGCTGCCGACGAGAAAGCCGGGCGAGGCAAGATCGGTCAGACCTGTCCACTTTTGCGGCCTCCGCTGCAAGGGCAGAACGAAAACGTCGGCTCGTTCGAGGCAATGCCGGTGCAGACCGGCGAGGGCATTGGCCTGACGCTGCGACGCAAGCTGTACCTGCGCGCCAACCGGGACCTGGTGCGGGCGATTGGCAACTGGGCGATGTACAACCCGCTGGAGCCGTTTCTGCCGCCAGGAATCCCGCCATCGACGCTGGCGCAGACGCCCACCGAGGCTTGCAAGACGCCGGTGGTGCTCAAAGGCAAGCAGAGCAACCCGACTGGCAAGGCGTTTTACGACGGGCGCTACAACCCCGAAGGCAAGTGGGATGTCATCACCTTTTGCGACGGTGGTGAGGCCGACGGCAAGCAAGGCGTATTCGACGCGAGCAAGCCGCAGACCGATCCGGTGCAGATTGCGCTGGCGGTGGATCTCAATGGCAACGGCAAGCGCGATGCGGGCGAGCCGGTGGTGATTCAGGCGAGTGAGCCGTTTCAAGACGTGGGGCTCGATGGACTGCCCGACGACAAAGAGCCCGGCTACGACAAAGTGCGAAACCCCGATCCGTCCGGCGACAACTATCACTATCTGAAGAATCCGGGCGGCAGCGAGGGCAACTATCGCTTCGACCTGGGCGAGCCGTATGACGACAGCGGACTCGACGGCGTCAAGGGCCAGGGCTGCGAGATCGAGGGCGGTCCTGCCGGCTGCTTCGATCACGGCGAAGGCAACGGGCGCTTCGACTACAACCCCGGGCTCGCCAAGTGGATGGCGCACGACCCGCACTCGCTGATGGAGAAGCTGTCGCTCGCCGACCTTTCGCAAAAAGACATCTACTACGACGCCGGCATCCGTGACTTTTTTAACGCGCACGTCTCGACCGGCTACCTGTTTGGGGTCTTGGCGTCACGCGGGCTGTCGGTGCAGCTGTTTGGTGGCTTCCCGGCGCTCGCGGGGCAGGCTCCGACCGAGGAGTCGAGCTTTACCGCCAGCGAAGTGGACATGTCGCGACTTGGGCGACGGCTGTTTGTGCGCTACGGCAATCCCGAGCTGTCGGAGGAAAAAGCCGCCGAAACCGGCGACGGGCGTCATGCTGGCGCGGTGTCGCAGGTGGTGCGGCGCGCGATTGTGCTGTTCAAGTTTTTGCTGACGCGGTGGCCGGATGCCGACCAATCGATCCAGCCCGCTGATGATCCGCGCCTGGTGCCAAAGGGTCTGACCCTGAAGCTCAAGAACGGGCGCCAGACGCCGTACAGCATGATCCTGCCGCCGGGCTACTTTGAGCCGCAGAACCAAGGGCTGCGCTATCCGGTGATTTACTTTGGGCATGGCTATGGCATGGACCCGACCGATCTTGGCAAGAGCATCGGCAGCCTGATCCACAGCTTCATGTCCGATCCCGATGAAAAGCAGCGCTTGCCCAAGGCGATCATGGTCTTTATCGACGGAGTGTGTCGGCCCGGCGGGGAAGTGCCGACGCAGCCGCTGCCCGGGGAGGGCGATCTGTGCGAAGAGGGCACGTTCTATACCGATCACCCGCAGGGCTCGTACCTGGGCGAGTCGATGCTCTCGGAGCTGGATGAGTATCTGCAAAAGAACTACCGGGTTCGCGAGCCGTCCGAGCAGACCATTCCGCTGTAACCGGCGGAGCTAGCAATAAGAGACAGATGGGATGCCTCTTATTCCAAGCGGCATCTTTGGGCGCCACGGCACCACTTACGGAGGTTCGGTAATGAAGAGAAAGCTGCTCCTGACCTGCACCGCGTTTGCAATGTCCCTGTTTACCTCATCCGTCGCGTTTGCGGATGCCACCGAGGAAGAGGAAGGCACGGTAACCGGCGACGAGTTTGCTCCGGACTGGGCCGATCCCGACTTTGCCGCCAAGCTGTCGCAAGCCCAGGCTGACTCGCGCATCAAGGCCGCCGGCATTCGGGTTTATTCGAGCGGAGGCTGCACCACCCGCACCAATCGCACCTGCACATCGTTTGAGCAGATCAACGACACCACCGTGACCGGCATCATCACGCTCAAGAACGCCTCGGGCTGCGCGATCACCATCACGGGCGGCACCGAGACCGGCCATGCCTCGGGCACCTACAGCCACTGGAACGGCTACAAGGTCGATATTTCGTTTAGCAGCTGCATCGACGGCTACATCACCCGCAGCTTCCCCTACATCGGCAAGCGCGGCGATGGCGCTCCGATGTACAAGTCCGCCGCCGGCAACATCTACGCCCGCGAGAGCAACCACTGGGACATCACGTACTTCTAGCCGCCGCTGGTTCGATCCGCTGGCAACCCGCCTTGTTCTGCTGATGTCCGACACACGATCTGCTGAGGAGTCAACCGGCTCCTATCTCCGCACCGACTTGGTCCAAGAAGCGCCGGGGCTCGTCGGCAAGGGCCTGTTTGCACGGGCTCCGATTCCGCGCGGCTGTGTGATTGGCTGTCTGACGGCGGGCACTGCGGTGGCGCTCCCGCTCGATGGGCAAGGGCAGGTTGACTACGGCCGCTTTGCCTCGGCGCAGACCATCGATCTGGTGGTCGAGAAAGACCGGCTGATCTGTCTGGTCAAGCAGCACGGTCCGGATGGCCCGTCCGGAGCCGATCTCATCAACCACAGCTGCACTCCCAACTGCGAGGTCGTGGCGCGCCTGGTGATCGTGGCCTTGCGCGACATCGAGCCCGGCGAGGAGCTGCTCGTCGACTACCTGGCCGGACAGATCACGATCATCAAAGAGGGCATCGCCTGCCTGTGCCGACCGGGCTGTACGACCGTGATCTGAGCGACCGCTGGCTTTGCCGAACGGCGCTATTCCTTCTTGCGACGGTGATGACGGCGCTTGGCTTTCTTGGGGGAGGCGTCCTCGCTGTCGGCACTGTCCTTGGCTTCATCGGCTGGCTTGGACTCTTCGGCGGTCGCGGTCGGCGGTGTCGGCAGCGCGGGCTTGGGAGAAGCGGCGCCTGCATCAGCTGGTGGACTCTCGAGCGGCTTGGCAGCGGTCGGAGCAGCCGTGACCCCGGCAGAAGCAGCGCCTCCGGCTGGCAAGGAGGAGGCCGGCGGCTTGCCCACGAGTGCTCCACTCAGCAGCGACACCACCAGCGCGCCGACAAACAGACAGAGCACGCCGACCAGCGCGACCACTTTCAAGCTTGGACCACCACCGTCCGTCGCTGCGATCTGGCTGCTGTGGGCGGCGATTCGCTCCTCGATGGTCTTGCCGCTCAGCCGCTCTTTGGCCCGAGCCTGGTACTCGAGCAGTGGAAACAGCTCGACTTCGGCCGCTCCGGTCCGCTCGCCATCGGGTGAGTACTCGAACGGATCATCGACATCGCGCACCAGCCGCCACAGGTAGCTGTAAATCAGCGATACGAAGCCGATGATGATGTACTTGCCGAGCGTGCCAAACTCCGCCTTGTACGACGCGATCACCAGCAGCGTCAGCACCGACACCACCAGCAGATCGAGCAGCGCATACCCCGACGCCAAAAACCCGGTCCGCGAGATCACCCCAATCCGCGTCATCGTTCGGCGCAGGGTGTGGATCTCATTCATCATCCGCACCGTCGGCAGACCGGCGTTCAGCTTGTCGAACTCTTTGACCAGGCCGTTGAGCTTCTCGAGCTGCGCAAACCCTTGCTCGGGCGTCTGCTTGCGCAAGAGCCAGGCAATCACCGACTCGGTGACCTCGGCCACCACGTCCTTCATCGCCCGCTCGTTGACCGCTGGCCGATTGCTGCACACCCAGCCGATCGTTTCTTCCATCGTCTCGAGGCTGGTCGCAATCTCAGCCGGAATCTTTTCGCTCTCTTTGTAGTCTTGCAGCGTGCCCGACAGCATCAGGCCGATCAGGAACACGCCGCCGGTCAGCACGGGTGACAGTGCCGAGAAGTCCATCACGCCGCTGTAGCCGTTCATGTAGTTCTTGAAGAAGTGTTCAAGAATCAGACGTACGATGATCGCCGCCACCGGAACCGGGAGCGTGGTGATCATCAACTTCCACTTGAGCATGCTCATCGCTGCCTCAACATGCCGCGAGGGAGCCCCGCCGCCGCCCCGTTACCGCTTTGACTTTTTGACCTTCGGCTTGGCCGGATTGGCCCAGTTTCCGCCCCACTTTTCGTACAGCGCATCGGCAAAGCTCTGCCACTCGGCGTGGGTGCGCGGCCCTGGGAAGGGCAGGGGAGGAATCGGCGCATCCCCGGTCTTGATCACATCAATCCGGTTGTCGTTGGTGACCTGCCCGATCTGCAAGATCTTCCAGGTGTGCTGGTTGCTGGGATCGACGCGGATGCGGGTGTTGCCCAGCTCGAACTCCTGGCCTTTGAGCGCGAGCCGCACCCGGTTCACTTCCTCGCTGCCCGCCCGCTGCACCGCCGCCGCCCACAGCAGCACGCCGTAGTACGCCGACTCCATCATCTCGCTGACCGGACGATGAGCGCCGTACTTGCGCTTGAAGCGCTCCGCAAACGGCTCCTCTTTCGACCCGGCAATCGTCTGGAACCGCGTTCGTGCCACGTAGTGCCCGGCCAGCACCGGCTCCGACAGCTGCGCCAGCTCATTTTCCCCGAGCGTAAACGACAGCACCGGCAGCGTCCGCGCCGTGAGGTCTTCCTCGATCAGCGCGCGAAAGAACGACAGCACCGAGTCGCCCACCAGCGTGTTGATGATCATGTCGGGGTGGGACTTTTCGATCTTCTTTACGACCGCGCCAAACTGCGACTCACCGACGACTGCGTAGTGCGTTCCGACCACCTCGCCACCGAGCGACTTGATCTGATCTTCGATGATCGCGTTGGTCGCATGCGCGCGCAGACCATCGGTGCCAATCAGGAAGTACTTCTTGGCGTTCAGGGTATCGACGCTCCACTGCAGCGCCGGCACCGCCAGCTGGTTCGGGGTCGCGCCGGTATAGATCAGGTTCTGCGACTCCTCGATGCCTTCGTACTGCGCCGGATAGAACAGCAGCTGATCGTGCTTCTCGAAGTACGGACGAATCACCTTGCGACCCGCCGAGCCGAAGCCGCCAAACACCGCCGCCACTTTGTCGGTCTGCAGCAGCTTCTCTGCTCCGCGCGTAAACGCCGAGTCCGCCGAGATCTCCGACTTGCCATCGACCACCACCGGCAGCACCTGCCGACCGAGCAGCCCGCCGCGTGCATTGATCTCATCGATCGCCAGCAGCGACGCATCGGCGAGCGGATGCTCACTCACCGCCAGCGCCCCCGACAGCGAGTGCAAGATGCCCACTTTAATCGGCGGCCCGGTGTGAACCACCGGCTGGGGCGGACCCGGCTGCGGATCGGCGCCTTTGCCTTTTCCAGCGCTTGGTGACTTGCCACGCAGACCGAAGAACCAGCCACCTGCACCCAGCACCGCCGCGATCGACAGGCCAAGGAACACCCGCCGACTGCTGCCCGCGCCGGACTCGGTCTTGGCTTTGTGAGCCGCCGCGCTCTCAGCCGTCAGGGCGGGAAGGTTCGCCGACGACGGCAAGCGCCCCGACCCACTGCGTGACCCACTGTTACTGGCCTGCGCCGCCACAATCGAGGGCGCCGAGTCCTGCATCTCGAACACCGACTGGTTGCGCTGCGGAATCCCCGCCAAGATCGATTCCAGGTCCGCCGCCATCTCCGCTGCCGTCGGATAGCGACCTTCCGGCTTCTTCGCCATCGCTCGAAAGACCACCTGCGCACACGCTTCCGGGATCTCCGGATTCATCTCGCGCGGGTCCGGCGTCGCTTCCGTCAGGTGACTGAGCAAAATCTGCGGCACGCCCGTCCCGTTAAACGGTGGCTTGCCCGCCAGCAGCGCGTAATACGTCGCCCCCAGCGAGTACAGATCCGTCCGCGCATCCATCGGATGGTTGCTGGCTTGTTCCGGACTCATATACAGCGGACTGCCGCACAGCATGCCGCTCTGGGTCAGGTGCAGATCGTCCTCGACCAGCTTCACCAGCCCAAAGTCCACCACCTTCACCATCCCCGTCAGCGAAAAGAGGATGTTGTCCGGCTTAATATCGCGGTGGATGATGCCGTTTTGGTGGGCGATGCTAAGGGCGGCGGCGCAGTCGGCGATGATGCGGGTCGCGACCAGCCAGTGATAGGGGCCCTCGGACTTGATGCGGCTCGAGGCGCTCTTGGGATGGAGCAGCTCCATCACCATGTAACAGCCGCGCTCGTCCTTGCCGACATCGTAGACCGCGATGATGTTGGGGTGGTTGATGCCGCCCGCGACCTGGGCCTCGCGCATGAAGCGCTCGATGACATCGGGCTTGTTGACCAGCTCGTCGGGCAGAAACTTGACCGCGACTTTGCGCTTCAGCGCCGCGTCTTCGCCTTCGTAGACAGCGCCCATGCCGCCGCGCCCGAGGAGTCGGATGATCTTGTACTTGCCAAAGGTGGCGCCGATGCGGGGATCGGCCGGCGGACCTTCGCCCGACGGAGGAGCGGAAGGAGAGCCCTGGGGCGGTGCGCCTGGTTGGGTCACAATCCAACATCATGGGCGATGCCACAATTTGTTGTCAATCGCTTACCACCGTCGAGCACGCTGCCCTACATGCGCTCCCATCCCCCGGTTCCCACGGCCTGCGCGGGCTACTTGGGCTTGCGCAAGATGGTCAGCTTCGAGATCACCACCGGCGTCTTCGGCACGTCATTTAGATGCGTCTCGACCTGGCTTAGCTTTTCGATGAGCGGCAGGTTGTCGCACTGGCCGAAGATCGTGTGGTGGCCGGTCAGCCATGGGGCAGGGCGCACGGTGATGAAAAACTGAGATCCGGCGGTGCCTGGTCCGCGATCGGCCAGCGCCAGCACTCCGCCTTGGTCAAAGCGCAGCTCGGGACGCGCTTCATCGGGAAGGGCAAAGCCGGGATCGCCGCTGCCGGGACTGAACATGCACTGCGCATCCTCACTGCACTTGGGATCGCCGCTCTGGATCAGGAAATCGGCAATCACGCGGTGAATCGGCAGTCGGTCGTAAAACGGCTGCTTTTTCCACATCGAGGTGTGCGGGTCTTTGAAGGCGACCAGGCCTCGAGCCAGCCCCACGAACGCCGCCACTGCCTGCGGCGCTTTGTCGGAAAACAGGTCACAGCGCACCGTCCCGAGCGGCTTGCCGTCACTGGTCAGCTCGATCGCGGCTTGCAGCGCCCCGGCCCCCTTGAGTCCCAGGAGCGACTGTTCCAGCGACAGCGGCGGCGTGGTCGGCTGAATCACCGCCGGAACCGCTGGAAGCGGCGCTTTTTGCGCGCCAGCTGCCGAAATCGGCGTTTTTTGCGCCGCTGGTTGCGCCTGCACCCGACCGCCCGACCCCATCAGGAGCACAGGCAGCAGCCAAGGTTGCATCGTTCCGAAGAGCTGCAAGCGTCTCATTTGGGCACTCCATCGAGCTGAAGGAACTCGGCGCGGGCTCCGACCGTCAGGCCGTGCCGACGCGCTTCCCCGCCGGCGACCTCGACCACGTACTGCGCCGGCTGGTCCGGTCCTCGGCTCGTCTCATCGAGCGGGATGGTGTTTTCTTCGATCCCGACCACCACCTTGCGTTCGTTCAAAAAGATGATGTCGAGCGGGATGTAGGTGTTACGCATCCAGAAGCGACGAATCTCCGGCGCCTCGAACAGAAACAGCATGCCGCTGTTGGGCGGAAGCTCGCGGCGGTACATCAGCCCGCGCGCTCGATCCTCGTCGTTGCGAGCCAGCTCGACCTTGACCGGCCACGGCGGACTGCCCGAGGACGGATAAAACGCCACCGTTGGCTGCTGCGCCGAGCTCGCGGTGGTGGTCGTGGGCGGCGGCGGCTTGTTACAGCCGGGACTTGTCAGCAGCAGCCCCGAGCACAGCCCGAGCGACAGGAGAGAGGCGTTCAGCAGCGAAGGCATGAGCAGCTACGGCTTGGCAGTGGGCGGGGTGGTCGGCTTGTCCGCAGGCGGCGGGGTGGTCGGCTTCACCGGCGGGGATGAGGTCGGCTTGCTCTCCGGTAGCTGTGCCTTGGTCGCTCGCAGCGCGGCTTGCACCATCCGCTTGGCCGCGACCGGATCGGTGCTGGCGTCGATGCCTTTTTGCGCATTTTCCCGCATCAGGTTGGCCAGGTAGCCGAGCCGAATCTGCGTCACCTCGGGGCAGCGCGGTCCCTGCGACTCACACTGGGCCATCCCCGACTCTGCTTCTGCCAGCCCGAGGTCAAAGCGCAGCACCGTCGCATACGCCGTCGCCAGCACCTGATGCACTTGGTAGCTGCCGGCGCCTTTGTAGGGCCGCAGCGTCGCAATCGCCCACACCGGCTGCTCAATTCGCAGGTACGCGCGGGCCAGATCGACCGCGACCTCGACATCGTCCTTTTTGCGATACAGCGAGTCTTCCAGCACCGCAATGCGATCCAGGTCGCTCTTGTCGCCGGCAAATCCCGGTGAAAACACCACAGTCGGCTGCGGCAGCAGCAGCACGAACGCAACAATTGCCAGCGCAAACAGGTCAATGAGCTTCGCCACGAGGAGCCACTCCTTGGCGTCAATCTATCTTTCGGCGCGCGCTCTCGTCAAATACAGCTGCGTGCGACTACACCGCTTCTCGAAGCTGGCGGTACACTCTGGGTCATGTCTGCGATTCTGCGGGTGCCGCTGCGATTCCTGTCTCCACGCCGACGGCTGACCCTGCTCTTTTGGGCGCTGCCGATGCTGCTGACCGATCCGGTTCGGGCGCGGGCGGATGACTGGCAGGTGGTGCGCTCCGAGTTTGATCCGCGCCTGGTCAACGAGCTCAAAGAGCAGGTTAGGAGAAGTCCCGATGACGTGGCGCTGCTCAAGCGGCTGTGTGGGCTGTATCGGCGGCACAGTACGCTCGAAAAGCTACAGGCCGAGCTTGCGGCACAGGCGGCGCGGTCGGGCCTGGCGAGTGATGTCTATCTGACGGCGCTGATTGCTCGCGAGCGGGGCCAGCTGGACGAGGCCGCGCGGCTAATCGACCAAGCGACGCAGAAAGGCGGCCTCGAGGAAGCCAAAGCGGCGCTGCTGCTGTCGGAGCTGGCGCAGAAGAAGAGCCCGCCGGATGTGCCCGAAGCGCGGCGGCAGCTTGCGCGAGCGCTGCTGGTCCTCAAGCCGAGTGATCCGCGTCGAAAAGGGGCGCTGCGCCGACAGATTGACCTGGCGATCCAAGCCGGTGACCACGCCCAGGCCGAGCAGCAGCTGCGGACGCTCTACCAAGCAGCGCAGGGTGGGGCAGGGCAGGGCGGGGGGGGCGAAGCGCAGCGGCTGCTCCAAGAGCTGGCCGAGCTGCTCACCCGTACCGGCAAGGCCAAGGAAGCGCTCGCGGAGTGGCGCAAGCTCAGTGACCAGCAAAGCGGTGAGGCCAAGGCCCAGACCCTGCTGCGCTGCGGCGAGCTGGAAGAGCAGCTGCGCGATGACCATGCAGCGATGGCAACGTATCGTCACAGTCAGAAGCTCCTGCCGGTCGGCCATCACCTGCGGCGCGAGGTCAATGAGCACCTGATTGCCCTGTCTCGCAAGCGCGACGAGCTGCCGCAGTTCATCCAGCAGTTTGAAGCAGAGTCGTCACCGGCCACGCGCAGCTTTTCCGATTGGGAGCTGCTCGGTCGGCTCTACGACGAGCGCGGCGATACCTCGGCGGCGCTTTCGGCCTATCGCGGGGCGCTGCGCAGAGATCCTCACCACATTGATGTCCGGCGGCGGCTGATTGCGATTCTGGAGCGCGGCGGCGTGACCCCGGAAGTTCTGGCCGAGTATGAGCAGCTGATTGCGCAGGCGCCGGGGGACTCACGCGGGTATCTGGAGCTGGCGGAGCGGCAGTGGAAAGTCGGGCAGAAGCCCAAAGCGCTCCAGACCCTGCGACGGGCGGCGGCGCGGTTTGCGTCCGATCCGTCGCTGCACAGTGCGCTCGCGGAGCTGTACGCCCGCTGGGGAGAAGCCGATCTGGCGCTGCAAGAGTCGGAGCTGCTGGTTCGGCTCGATCCGCAGGAAGAGAGCTACGTCGTCAACCTCGGCGAGCTGTACTGGGCGCGGGGCCGCAAAGAGCGCGCCGATGAGGTCTGGCGGCGTCTGCTGACGATGGGAAGTCGGGCGCAGGGGCAAGCGCGGCTGGCCGACATCTATGCCGAGCACAACCTGATGTCGCAGGCGCTCGAGCTGTATCAAAAAGCGGTGTCGGCTGAGCCAAACAACTTGCAGCTGCGGCGCGGCCTTGCGCAGGCCTACGAGCGGCTGTCACGCGGTCGCGATGCGGTCGTCACCTGGGAACAGATTTATTTTGCCGCCAAAGGTCCAGCCGAGCGGCTGCTCCAGCTGGAAGCGCGCAAGCGGCTGGCGTCGCTGGTCGCCAAAGAGACGCGGCTGCAAGCGACGCTCTATACCTGGCAGCGGCGGCTGGCGGCGATGCTCAGTCAGTCGGGGCCGACGCCGACGCCGACGCTGCCGCCTGATGCGCTTCAGCTGGGTCTTTTGGTCGCCGAGGTTCATCAGCAGCTCGGCAAGCTCGGGGATGCTGAGCAGGTCTTAAGTCAGCTGCGGGTGCGCCTGCCCGATGGTCCGCAGCTGGCCGAGGTGCTGTTGTCGCTGGCGTCAGTGCTCAAGGCGCAGCGCAAGATCGAGGAAGCGATTGCGGTGCTCAAGCAGGCGGCGACGCTGCTCCCGGACCGGCAGCGCGAGCTGTATGCGCAGCTGGCCGAGCTGTCGATGCAGAGCTACCGCGATGGCGATGCGATTCGGTACGCCGAGCAAGCGGTGGCCGATGCCGGCGGTGAGCTGTCCCTGGGCGAGATTCTCGAGCGGCGTGACGAGATTCCCCGGGCAATGGCGGCCTACAAGCGAGCAATGGAGCGCGATCCTCGGCTGTTCCGAGCCCACATGGCGCTGGCGCGACTGCATGTTCAGCGCGGCGAGCTGTCCGAGGCCGCGGCGCTCTATCGCGAGGTGGTGCGGCGGACTCCGCAGGAAGAGCTGGTGCTGGAAGCGGGTCGCAAGGCCGTCGATCTGCACGAGTTCCTGGGTACGCTCGGGGAGCTGCTCAAAGAGATCTCGCCGCTCGCGTACTCGGTGGTGCCAAAGCCGGTCTATCGGCGCTTGTTGTTGATGGCGTATGAGCGCTTTGCTGCCCCGCTGGCGACGCTGGCGCGCAGTGGCGATGTGGCGGCGCAGGCCGAGCTGCAGCGCCTTGGGCAGGGGGGACTGAAGCCACTCACCGAGAGCTTGACCGAAGGCGACGCGCAAGAGCAAAGGGTGGCCGTTTCCTTGCTCGGCGAGCTGCGCAACGTAAGTGCGGTGCCGTCGCTGCTCAACCTGGCGATGGCGGGGCTGCCGCCTCCCGGGCAAGAGTCGCGGATTTTCCTGACCAGCGGCGGTGTGTCGGGTGGGGTACGACCGGGCTCGGACATGGATCTGCGGGTGGATGCGCTGCTGGCGGTGGCACGGCTCGCGGACCCGCAGAGCATCCCCGGACTGCTGCGGCTGACCAAGAGTCGCGAAAAGCAGCTGCGGCTGGCGGCGTATTACGGACTGCTGCGGCTGGCGGACAAGCTCGATCGGGCGACGCTGACCCAGGTGGAAGGCGGGCTGACCGATGGTGCTCCGGCGGTGAAGGCGCTGGCGGTGCTGGTGCTGGGTCGCGCAAGTGAGCTATCGGGGCAGCCGCTGTCGCCGCGTGCGCGGGTCGTGCTGGTCGCGGCGCTCGAAGCGCGTCGGGTTCGCAGCGAGGAATCGGATGAGCTGCTTGTCTCGGCCTGTGTGCAAGCGCTGGGTCGGGCACGCGAGAAGTCGGTGGCTCCGCTGCTGATCGAGCTGCTGCGGCGCGGCAATGACGAGATCGAGCGGCAAGCGGCCTGGGCGCTGGGCCGGCTGGGCGAGGCGCGGGCGGTTGGGCCGCTCCTGCGCGCAGTTTTTGTGAAGTCGATTCCGGTGCGAAGTGCGGCGGTTTCAGCGCTGGCGCAGCTTGGGACGACCTCGACTTCGCTTTCGACTTCACCTTCGACCGGGCCGACTGCGTCCGTACCGCTGCCGACCGAGCGGCGCGGGCTCGATGGGCTTGATGTGGCGCGGCTGCTGACCGATGTGGTGAGCCAACCGATGCCGCCGCGTCCCAATCCGGCCTGGCTCGATGCCCCGGGCGAGGTCGCGGCAGCGGTGCGGGATGCCCTCGAAGAGTCGCCCGAGCAAGCGCTGCGCACCTTGGATGATCTGCTGTGGCCTCAGGCGAATGCGAGCGAGCAACAGGGACCGCTGCGGCTGGGACCTCTTTTGGCGGCGGCTCCTGGTGGAGTCGTGCCCTCGGCGCTGGCTCAGGCGGTGTTGACCACAATCTGGCCGGGTCTGCACCAGCTGGCGTTGCCGAAGGCAGGCGGGTCCGACTCGCTGCTGCTTCAGTCGGCGGCGGTGCGGGTGGTGGGGCAGGTGGCGCGGTCGGCGGCGTCGGATTCCAGTCGGGCGGTGAGCCTGCTTCAAGAGATCCTGGCGTCGAGCGCGTCGCCGCAGATCTTGCTGCTCTCTGCGTCACTGTATGCCCAGCTGCCGCCGTCACAGCGGGCTGCTCAGCCGCTGTTTGATCGACTCCTCGGTCACTCCGAGCGCTGGGTGCGACTCCAGACGCTGCGCTTGGTGCGTGATGCCGCCGCTCGACCCCTGCTGTCCGCCGCTGCGCTGGCCAAAGCCAAGCAAGACCCCGACGGCTTCGTCCGAGAAGCCGCCCAACAAATCAAGTAACCACCACTGTTCCACGTGGAACACAGGAAGCGATGAAGCGGCCACTGTTCCACGTGGAACACAGGAAGCGATGAAGCGGCCACTGTTCCACGTGGAACAGTGTGGGGTGGCGCTGCATGTAGGGTCACATAGGGCTTGTGACAGGGGCTTTTAGTGTTGGCAGCGGGGGCAGAAGTAGGTGGCGCGGGCGGCTTGGACGATGCGGGTGATGGTGCCGGGGCAGCCGCGCCGCTGACAGTCCTGGCCTTCCCGATCGTAGACGGCAAAGAGGTTCTGGAAGCTGCCCAGCTCGCCGTCGGCCTGGACGTAGTCGCGCAGCGTGGAGCCGCCGGCCTCAATGGCTTGGCGCAGGATTGCTGGGATCGCCTGACACAGGGCCTTGAGCTGAGCCGTCGTCAGCTCACTGGCGGACCGCTCGGGCGAGGTGCGGGCGCGGTGGAGGATCTCGCTGGCGTAGATGTTGCCGATGCCAACGACCACCGCTTGGTTAAGCAGCGCCACTTTGACGGGCACGCGCCGGGTCGCCAGGTGGTCGCGCAGATACTGCGGCTGGAGCTCGGGTGACAGCGGCTCGATGCCCAGGTCTTTGAGCAGCGGATGACTGGCGAGCTGGCTGCTGTGACACACCGTAAACAGCCCAAAGCGGCGCGGGTCGCAAAAGCAGATCAAGGTGTCGTCATCGGTTCGCAGCCACACATGGTCGTGCTTGGCGGCGGCTTGCGGACGCTTGGGATCGCCGTGGCGGTAGCCAAACAGCCGGCCCGACATCCCCAGGTGAACCAGGACCACATCGTCGCTGTCGAGGTACCAGAGGATGTATTTGGCCCGCCGCTCGACGCGCAAGACGGTTCGCCCGAGCAGCCGCTGCTCGAAGTCGAGCGGAATCGGGACGCGCAGATCGCGGCGACGAACCGTGACCCAGGCGAGCGTTTGTTGGGGAAGGAAGCCGCGCAGTCCACGGCAGACAGTCTCAACCTCGGGAAGCTCCGGCACGGGCCGATTCTATGCAGCGTGCCGAGGCGAAGGACAAGGGGCGATTACTTGCGAGCGGTGAGGCGACGACGGAAGCCAGTGGCGAGCAGCATGAGTGAGGCCAGAAGACCCAGCCCACCCGCGAGGTTGCGACCCGTCTCGCCCGGTGCCACTGCGCAGCCCGGACCGCCCGAGACGCCCGGCTGACAGGCGTCACCGATGCCATCGCCATTGGTGTCGGACTGATCGGTGTTCTTGTCGGCGAAGCAGTTGTCGCAGGCGTCACCGATGCCATCCCCGTCGGTGTCCTTCTGGTCGATGTTGGGCGTCTCGATGCAGTTGTCGCAGGCATCGGGCGTGCCGTCGCCATCGAAGTCCTTGCGGTTGTCGCCGACGCACTTGTCACACGCGTCGCCCAGGCCATCGCCGTCGCCGTCTTTTTGGTCGGGATTCTTTGCGGCGGGGCAGTTGTCGCAGGCGTCGGGCTTGCCATCGCCATCGGTGTCGGGCTGCATCGGGTTGGGCATGCTGGTGAGACACGCGTCACACGCATCGCCAATGCCGTCGCCGTTCGAGTCCTTCTGGTCCGGGTTGGGCGTATTGACGCAGTTGTCGCAGACATCACCGACGCCATCGTTGTCGGCATCGGCCTGGTCGAGGTTGGGCCGGTCGGGGCAGTTGTCACACGAGTCGCCGCGCCCATCGCCATCGCGATCCGAGGCGAGCATGCTGCTGCAGCGAGCGGCAGTCCCGGGAGCCGGCGCCACGTAGTCATCGCAAGGCCGCTTGGGGGGAAACTCGTCGATCGGCGTGCAGCTGTTGCCGTTGGCGAAGTAGTCGATGCAGTAGTTCTCAAACGGGCGGGGGATGCCGTTGCAGTTCACGTCTTTGTCGGCGGCCAGCGCCAGGCCAGAGGTCAGGCTGGCGCTCACGAACAAAAGCCCAGCGAAAAAGAAGCGGCGCGCAGCCTTGCTGGACAGCGCGAAACCCTGGCGAGTCATACGGTCAGTCATGTTTTCAAGCTCCTGTTGGTTCGTCGCGTAGCTAGCGTGAGATGAGCGAGAGCGGACACTTCGGTGCATCCAGCGTGACGCCCTCTTGCTCTGTAATGATGAAGTCTACGCGACGATTCTGTGCACGCCGGTCGGGCGTGTCGTTTGGAATGATGGGACAGCGCAGGCCGAAGCCAGCGGAGGAGAGGCGCCACGGCTCGATGCCATGCTCGACCAGATAGACCATCACCGACTGGGCGCGCCGTCGTGACAGGTCGAGGTTGTACTGGTCGGTGCCTTTGTTGTCGGTGTGGCCTTCGACCCGCATGCGCTTGATGTCGGGCCGCGCCTTGAGCACGCGCACCACCTCATCGAGCACCGGGAAGCTGATCGGCTTGATGGTGTCGCGATCGAAGTCGAAGAAGATCCGCTCGGACAGCACCAGCTTTTGGCCCTTGATCTCGACGTGGGCGGGGCGGCGCTGCTGGTCGGGACAGTCCTCGCCCTCGCAGCTCGGTGGCAGATCCGGCGGCGGAGGCGGAGGCGGCGGCGGCTCGACCTTCTTGGGAGGAGGAGGCGGCGGCGGTGGTGGTGGAGGAGGCGGCGGCGGTGGTGGCCGCTTCACATACGTGCCGGCATAGCTCACGCCGAGATAGGCGCGACCATCGGGCACGCCGACGCCTGGGCTCAGACCTGGCCCACCACCGAGGAAGAACGTCCAGCCGTGATAGGCCGCTTTGAAGGCGGCGGTCAGCTCGGCAGGCGTGTTCGACAGTCGATCCGCGACCACAAACGGTGTGCCGCCAAAGACCTCGGTGACAAAGTAGATCGGCGCCGTGACCGAGCGACGCAGCGCCACCTGCACCCCAAGCCCAAACAGGAAGCTGTGCGCCGTCTCGGCGTTGTAGAAGCGCTCGTTGGACGAAAAGATGCTGCCGACAAACGCCGCCACTTGCAGCCGCTGCCAGTCGAGGTGAGCCAGCAGCTTCGGCGCAAACGTCGGCAGTCGCGAGCCCATGAAGCTGTCGGCGTTCCCAGTCGGCACCGTCAGGTCGCCCGAGATGCCCAGCTGCACCCCGACTCGGTTCGGATCGTCGTGCTGGCGATAGCGATACAGCACCGCTTTCACCGCAAAGCGCAGATCTTCCTGACCCGCTTGCGACAGACCCGCTTTGGCAAACGCCGGCGTCACCCGTCGCCCCGAGGTCGGATCTTTGGGGTCAAGGAAGCCGTTCTCGGGCAGCTCGCCGGTCTGATAGAACGTCACCGGCAGCGCCAGCGACACCTGCAGCCGATTCAGCAGCGACAGCGCCAGCGAGATGTCTCCGGTCAAGCGGTTCTGCACCAGATCCGCCACCGGCAGGCCTCCCAGCGTGTAGGTCAGCGGGCGGCGCGCATAGTGCAAGAACAGCTGCGGCACGAACTGTAGGTGCGGACCTACCTCGGCGAGATCGATTGTCACCAGCTTGGCGCTGCCGGGGGCGGGATGAAACTTGTTGATGTCGATGGGCGCGGACTCGCCCAAAGCCCACGCGGGACTGGCTGCTGACAGGGCGACCCCGGCACAAGCGGCGACCAGGGCTCGGTGGCTGGCGGCAGGTTGGGGCGGCTTGGTCATGGGCAGTTCTGCCCGCGCTGGGCCCTACCAGCGTCGAGTGGCTGGAGTTGAGCGTGCGGGTCGGTCTACTCTGACACAAAAGGAATCAGCGGCATAGACCGTTTTCAGTCGGTAGCGGTCGTTCGCAAGGGGCTGCAAAGGCCTTCGCAAGGGGTCGGGCAAGCTTCCCGGGCATGCCGGTTCTTCGACGACAAATTTGCTGCGAGTGCGCGCTGTGTGGTAGTGGCAGCCTATGAACCCGTCGCACGAAGGCGCTTCACCGACCCCGACCCCGACCCCACCGACCGCTGCACCGGCTGCTTCTTTGGCTGAAAAGTATGACCCGCAGCAAGTCGAGCCTCGCTGGCAGGCCGCTTGGCAGGCCGCTCAGGCATTTCGAGCACCGCCCGCCGTGTGTGCAGATGGCACGCCCGACCCTCGGCCCAAGTACTTCATCATGGAGATGTTTCCCTATCCGTCGGGACGGCTCCACATGGGCCACGTGCGCAACTACTCGATTGGCGATGTGCTGGCCCGCGCTCACCGCATGAAAGGACACCGCGTCCTGTATCCGATGGGCTGGGACTCGTTTGGTCTGCCCGCCGAGAACGCCGCCATCAAGGCCAAGGTTCATCCGCGCGACTGGACCGTCAAGAACATCGAGTCGATGAAGGTGCCGCTCGGGCGACTCGGGCAGTCCTACGACTGGACCCACGAGCTGTCGACCTGCGAGCCCGAGTACTTCGTCCATGAGCAGCGCATCTTCATTGAGATGTTCAAAAAGGGCCTCGCCTACCGCAAGGGCGCGCTGGTCAACTGGTGTGCGTCGTGTGCGACGGTGCTGGCCAACGAGCAGGTCGAAGACGGGCTGTGCTGGCGCTGTCAGTCGGTGGTCGCCCAGCGCGAGCTGGTCCAGTGGTTCCTGCGCATCACCGAGTACGCACAGCAGATCCTCGATGACATGGGGCAGCTGCAAGGGAAGTGGCCCGACAAAGTGCTGCACATGCAGGAAAACTGGATCGGTCGGTCGGAAGGCGCGCGGATTCGCTTTCCCCTGCAAAACCCGCTGCCCGAGGCCTCCGAGATCGAGGTCTTCACCACCCGACCCGACACCCTGTTTGGCGCCACGTTCATGTCGATTGCCGCCGAACATCCGCTCGCCCTGCGCCTGTGCAAGGGCACCCCGCACGAAGCCGAGGTCACCGCCTTTGTCACCCGCGTCCGAGCCGAAGACAAGATCCGCCGAGGCGCCGACGACTACGTCAAAGAGGGCTGCTTCACCGGCGCGCACGTTCAAAACCCGGCCACCGGTCGACTCATGCCGGTCTACATCGCCAACTTTGTATTGATGGACTACGGCACCGGCGCGGTCATGGCCGTTCCCGCCCACGATCAGCGCGACTTCGAGTTCGCTCAAAAGTACGCCCTGCCGATCGAGGTGGTCATCCAGCCGGCGGGACAGACACTCTCGGCCAGCGCGCTCACGTCGGCCTACACCGATGCCGGTACGCTGGTCGAGTCCGGCGCCTTCTCGGGGCAAGACAACGAGGCCGCCAAGAAGAACATCACCGCGTGGCTGGCCGAGCGCGGGCAGGGCGGTCAGACCGTGTCGTTCCGCTTGCGAGACTGGCTGGTGTCGCGGCAGCGCTACTGGGGCTGTCCGATTCCGATGGTCGAGTGTCCGGCGCACGGCTACCAGCCGGTTCCCGAGGCCGAGCTGCCGGTGCTGCTGCCAACCGACATCGAGTTTGTGCCAAGTGGTCAGTCGCCGCTCGCGAGCCATCCGACCTGGAAGAACACGACCTGTCCGATCTGTCAGGGTCCGGCGCGGCGCGAAACCGACACCATGGACGGCTTTATGGAGTCGTCGTGGTACTTCCTGCGCTACACCTCGCCCCAGTACGCGGGCGGCATCCTCGATGATGCGGGCCAGTCCTTCCTGCCGGTGGATCAGTACATCGGCGGCAGTGAGCATGCGACCAAGCACCTCATCTACTCGCGGTTCTTTACCAAGATGCTGTCCGACTGGGGCGTGCTGCCAAGGACCCTGCGCGAGCCGTTTGTGCGGCTGCTGACCCAAGGGATGGTGCTCAAGGACGCCTATCGCTGCACCGAGCACGACTACCTGTACCCCGAGGAAGTGCAAGACGGGCGCTGCGTGAAGTGCGGCCAGCAGGCGCAGCACCTGCGACAGATGAAGATGTCCAAGACCTTCCGCAACGTCGTCGAGCCGATGGCGCTGGTCGAGAAGTATGGCGCCGATACCGCCCGCCTGTTCTGTCTGTTCGCCGCGCCGCCCGACTCGGTACTGGAGTGGAACGAGGCCGGCGTCGAAGGCTGTAGCCGCTTCTTGGGTCGCCTCTATCGCCTGGTCCAGCGCTATCTTTCCTTGAAAGAAGGTGGGCCGCCCTCAGATGTCCTGTACATCGTGAATAACACCGCGCAACCCCTCCCGGGAGCTGTGGCTGAAGCGGACTTGTACCGGGTCACTCACAAGACAATCCGTCGAGTTACCACCGATATCTTCGAGCGGCAGCAGTTCAACACAGCTATTGCTGCGATCATGGAGCTATCAAACGCACTTACTGACTTCCTGCACCACTACGAGGCGCGGACTCCGGCACTAAAGGAGGCTGTTGAGACAGCGGTAAAACTTCTGGCGCCGATGGCTCCACATATCTGCGAAGAACTCTGGCACGCGCTAGGACACAGTGAACTACTAGCGCTTTCTGCTTGGCCTATCTACAAAGAGGACCTTGCCCGGGATGACAAATTGACCATCGTCGTCCAGGTCAACGGCAAAAAACGAGCCGAGCTGCTCGTCCCCGCCGATGCCAGCGAGCAGCAGATCACCCAGCAGGCCCTAGCCGATGGCGCCGTCCGCCAGTTCAGCGAAGGCAAGACCATCAAAAAAGCCATCTACGTAAAAGGCCGCCTCCTCAACCTGGTGGTGGCCTAGATCTCCGAGGCATGGGGCCGACCGGAGAGCTTTTTTCGGACCGCTTGCGGGACGGAAAAAGTCTCGAAGGGAAGGGGGGCCCCGTGCCGTGAGCTTTCAACTGTCGATGGAGTGTAGCGACTGATGCGCAAGCGGAGTGGGCCTTGTGAAGCGACGCCGTGTCTGGTGCTGCGGGTCGTCGACTACGGCGATGCCGACCGAATCGTGACCCTGCTCACGGCGGCACACGGCAAGATCTCCGCGCTGGCGAAGGGCGCCCGCTCCAGTCGTCGCCGCTTTGGCGCCGCCCTGTCGTCGTTCGGCTTCGGCGAAGCGATGCTCGAGGAGCGGCGCGGTCAAGACCTGTGGTCCCTGTCCGACCTCCACGTCACGCGCGGCTTTCCCAACCTGCCCCATGAGCTGTCCCGCTTCGGCCACGCCGCCTACGCCTGCGAGCTGTGCCTGCACCTGTGCCCGCCCCATGTCCCCGAGCCCGAGGTCCTGCGCCTGCTGGTCACGCTGCTCGACTACCTGGATGGCCTGCCGCTTACTGACAAGCCCTCGCCCCTCGGCCTGCGCATCTTCGAGCTGCGACTGCTCTCGGCGGTGGGCCTGGCCCTTCAGCTGTACGACTGTGCCGCCTGCGGGGGTCCTGTTCCTGCCGCGCCGCTCGTACCCATCGACGTTCGCCGAGGCGGAGTCCTGTGCAGCGACTGTTTCCTCGGCCCTGTTCCCACCGAGCTAGGCCCCCAAGGTGGCGGACTTCACGCGACCTTGCGCGACACCCTGGCCCTGCTTGGCACCTTGCCGATCGACCACGCGGCCCTCGCCCCCCTTGCCATCGAAGCCCGCAGCCAACGGCAAGCCCGCGAGCTGCTCCAGTCGCTCATCGAAAACCACCTCGGCCACGGCCTCCGCGCCGTCGAGTTCATCGCCAAAATGAACACCTTCGGCCCCAGCTAGCCCACCAGGAATAGGGCTGGGGTATGTCCGGAAGGGGTCAAGGACCGCCGGGAATAGGGCGGGGGTATGTCCGAAAGGGGTCAAGGACCGCCGGGAATAGGGCAGAGGTATGTCCGGAAGGGGTCAGGGGCTGCCGGGAATAGGGAGTGGGTATGTCCGGAGGTGGTCAAGGGCCGCCGGGAATAGGGCGGGGGTATGTCCAATGGGAGCGGTGGGAGCTGTTACCAGACAGACGCGGCTACGAAGTCTTCGTCTAGGCTTTCGCGGTCGATGAGGCCGTGATTGCCGAGCAGGGTCAGGACGGTCCGCTCCGAGACATGGAAGCGCGCCGCCGCATCCTCCGTGGACTCAGAAGAAAAATCGCCGCCGAGCAGCTCGGTGAGTGCATCAATGGGGCAGAGCAGCTCTGCCGCGAAGGACCGCTGGGCCTTCTGGCGATAGGTTGCGGCGCGGGTGGCGGGATGCAGCGGCTCGTCACCACTTCCCAAGAAACGATCGCCCAGCAGTCGTGCCACTTCAAAGCGACGACCGGTTTCCCACTTGGAGCGCAGCACGACTCGACCTGACGATTCGCTGTGGTCGAGCGCAAACGAGAAGCTCGGGCCGACCGTCCGATCCGTCAAGATGCGCGCGGGAACGCCGGCCAGCTGTGCCAGGCGATCGTTGGGAATCGGCGCGGTGCCAAGCTGCTGTTGCGAGCGCAGTGCCCGTGCCGCCTCTGCACCGCGCTTCCAGGCAGGTACCACCCCAGGCTGGGAAAGCGGCGTCCCAACGACCAGACGCACCGCATCGCTGGGGTTTGTGTCAAAGCCGCTCGCGCGTGCGGTTTCCTGCAGCTGCGCCGCCGAAATGAGGTGCGGTCCATCGCCAGTCCCTCGGGTGGCGGCAGCGGCCAGCTCTTGGATGGCCCGCTGGCCCACCGCCTGGGCATCACCTGTCAGCGCTGCGATCAGGCCCGGCTCTGCCTCATCAGGATCAAACCCGAGGAGCGCTTCGAGCGTGCGAAGTGTGGCCCGCTGGCGGTCACGACGCTCGGCGAGCACATCTTCCCAGATGGCGTGGAGGTTGGTCGTTGCCAGCCCTTCCGCCAGCAGCTGACCGCGCACCTGCTGGATAAACAGATCGACGGCGTGCTCGAACTCACTTGCCTGCACCACGATGGCTTGGTCGGCGACATAGCGTAGCGGCTCTTGGGGGCGCAGGCGAGTCGGCTTGGCCAAAAGGGCGATCCGCTCCCCATCAGAGAAAATGGTGATGTTCGGCCACACATACCCACCACCAATCGTGGTCAGTCGGTGGGCCAGCGGCCAGTCAGGCTGTGCCTTGCGTGGCTCACAGCGGAGCCGCCAAAAGTTCCAGGCCAGCCACTCGGCCAGGTGGTAGGCCGACAGATGGACTTTGCTGCGGAGCCGCTGGACAAACGCGTCATGAGCAGTCGTGAGCCAGCTGTCTTGGCTGCGGATGCCAAGCGCGGCGAAGCAAGCCCGCTCTTCGCGGGAACCAGAGTGGAGGGTTTCCCACTCCGCCTCAATTGCTAGCGTCATGCTTCCGTCGTCTCCACTCGGCTAGAACCACCGCTTGAAAGTCGTCGTCTGCGGGCATGGGATAGCCGTGATAGTGCCCTTGCTCGCTGTTTTCCAGCTGGGCCTCAAACACATCACTGGGCTCACGGACCGCCCAGATGTTCTGAGGCCAGCCATTGCGACGCTGCACGCTGATCATGCCCAGCTTGATTCCATCACCGAGCAGTGCCTCTGCGTCCGCTTTGGGGATGGCTGCTGGTTCGTCACAGAGCGTCTTGCCCGGCCGGGGGCTTGCGGGCGGCGTCAGGCCGTAGTCGTTTGGATACTTCTTATGCTCAGGATTGCCCGTATAGACCATGCGGCCCAAGCGCTCCTCTATCAGGCGAGCTGTCTCGGCATCCATCGGTGCTAGCTTCCGTTTGGGATTGTATCCGGCGCGACGGTTCATCGAGAGGTCTTCCGACAGGAACAAAATCACCATACCCGAGCCAATCGACGAATCCAAAGCGGAAGTGGTCAAGGGCTGCCGGGAATAGGGCGGGGGTAGGTTTGGGTTAGGTGGGGGTGAGGATGACGAGGCCTTGGTCGGTGCTTACTTGGAGGCGCTGGCCGGTGTGGATGGTGCGGGTGGCGAGGCGGGTGCCGAGGACGGCGGGGATGCCGCGCTCGCGGGCCAGGATGGCACCGTGGCTTAAGGCGCCGCCAGAGTCGGTGATGACCGCCAGTGCTCCCCACACCGCTGGCGCCCAAGACGGCAGCAGAGTCGGCAGCACCAAGATCGTATCGGGCTGGAGCTGCGCGAGCACGTGCTGCAGCGTCTGGTGGGGATCATCGAGGCTTGGGACCACCAAGGCGCGGCCTTGAACCACGGTGCTGCCAGCGGCGATCCCAGTGCCGGACAGGGTGCGGCCATCGGGTCGGGCCCACTCGGGACGACCTCGGGCGATGCGCTGGGGCGGGACGAGCTGCCGGGCCTTGTGGCGCAGGGCGCGCTCGTGCTCGGCAAGGGCCGACAGATCGATCGACGGTGGGTGGCCGAGCCGATCCGAAGCGCCCACCATCCACGGCAGGTCAAAGATGAGTCCCGGCTCAGTCAGACGCCCTTGGCGGTGCAGCTTGGCCCCCGCCGCCAGCAGGGCCCAGCGAAGCAGCCGCTGCGCCCGAAAGAACAGCAGGTCGTCATCCTCGGCCACCAGCATGGCATCCCGCACCAGCGGCAGCAGCGACTGGAGCGCCCCCCTCGCCATGCGCGGCAGCCGATCGAAGAGCTGCTTCTGCGCGTCGTGATACTGGACCAGCGCTCGATCATGCTGCACGGCGGGTGAGGCGGTCTGCTGCGCCAGGTGCTGGGCATACGCGGCAATCGCCTGTGGCTGCTCGTCATCGCAGGGATAGGCGACATCCCAGCAGCTGGAAAAGGCGCCAAAGCGGCTGAGGAACAGCCGCAGCGAGGCCGGGGGACAGCCACTTCTGCCCAGCTCCCACAGGCGGCTGACGCGCTCGCTCTGGGCCCCGCCAATGCCAGCGAGCAGGGCCCCATGTCGGTGGAGCGGCTCGCCGAGCTGGGTGAGCAGCAGCTGATCGAGCTGCTGGCGGGCCCGCTTGATCGCCGGTCCGAGCAGGCCGACATACTGGCCGTAGATGCTGCGATAGACCGTCAGCGCGTCGCTCAGGGTCAGCTCGCAGCGGCCAGGGTCAGCGAGTAGCTCCTCGCGCAGGGCGCCGTCCTTGGCCAAGATGCGGCGCTCGGGCGGTCCCAGGATTGCCTCGCAGGTCGGCAGGATGGTGGTGGTGAAGACCTCGCGGGTCTGGGTGGGGGCGCTCGGGGGAGGACGCCCGGCTGCGGAGCGGGTCGCCACGTACAGGTAGCCGCGTACCGGGCGCTGCAGCAGCCACGGCACCAGATCCGCCACCGCTGTCACCAGACCCTGCTGGGCGGCGGAGAGCGGGTCGGGGTTGTGCTCGTGATCGAGCGTGTAGATGTGATCCTTGTCATCGGGCAGGACAAAGCCATCATCGGCTTCACTGAGCGGCGCCGGGCGGACCTGTAGGAACGTCACCTCGGCACTGGCGGCCACGGCGTACTCGGCATAGATCGCGGTGGGCTTCTGACTCTTCGACTCGGCTTCGACCAGCCGGGCCAGCTTTTCGGCGCCCAGTGGCAGGGGTCCGCGCTCGCTCGGACCGTAGTGCGACACCGTGACCTCGGACCACTCGGGTGCCCCGGCATCACGCTCCTCGCAGCGCAGCTCGCCGAGCTGACTGCGGTACAGCACCCCCAGGCGCGCCGCTTCGATGAGGGGCTGGATCAGCACCGCCACCTGCACCGGCCCACCGAGCGCCAGCCGCACCAGCTCACTGTCACCGCTGTCCCGCACGGCTTGGATCGCTGGCAAGAGCTTCGCTTGCGTCACCCCGACCACGCTGCGAAACAGGCCGGCAGCGCTGTGTCCAGCCAGGTCTTCGGCGAGCGCAGAGGATCGGACCACCCATAGGCGCGGACTTGGAGCAGTCGGGCCAGCGACCCCGCCCAGGGACAGCAGCGCCGTCGCAAGCTCGGCTTCGGTCGGCAGCGGCTCATCGGGCAGCAGCACCAGCCCATCCGGCACCGGCAGCCCGGCCCGCCGCGCCTGGGCAAGTCGCCGCGCTTTCGGTCCAGCGGTCACAAGCCCCGCGCAGTCGCCAAGAACCATCATCTGGAGCCGCTTACTCTTCGTCGCTATCGGTGGCGGACAGGCGGGTTAAGACGGCCAGGTCTTCCAGCGTGGTGACATCGCCGACGGCGTGGCCGGTGGTGGCAATCTCGCGGAGCAAGCGGCGCATGATCTTGCCGGAGCGGGTCTTGGGCAGCGCGTCGGTGAAGCGGATTTCATCGGGGCGGGCGATGGCGCCGATCTCGTGGACGACGTGCGCTTTGAGAATGTCAGCGGTGTCAGGGGTCTTGGCGTGGCTGCTGCGCAGGGTCACAAAGGCGACGATCGCCTGGCCTTTGAGCTCATCGGGGCGGCCCACGACTGCGGCTTCGGCGACGTGAGGATGACCGACCAGCGCGCTCTCGACCTCGGCGGTGCCGATGCGGTGGCCGGCGACGTTGAGCACATCATCGACGCGGCCCATGACCCACAGGTAGCCGTCTTCATCGAAGCGAGCGCCGTCGCCAGTAAAGTAGACCGAGCGGCCATCGACCGTAAGATCGCCAAAGTAGGTCTTGCGGTAGCGCTCCGGGTCGCCCCACACGGTGCGTAGCTGGCCGGGCCAAGATCGGGTGATGACCAGATAGCCGCCCTCGTTTGGGCCGCAGCGGGTGCCGTCTTTGTGGATGACCTCGACCGCGATGCCGGGCAGAGGCCGGGTACAGGAGCCGGGCTTGGTTACGGTGGCGCCGGGCAGCGGGGACACCATGATGCCGCCCGTCTCGGTCTGCCACCACGTATCGACAATTGGGCAGCGGCCTCGACCGATGTGCTCGTGGTACCACATCCAGGCGGCAGGGTTGATGGGCTCGCCGACGGTGCCGAGCAGCCGCAAGGTGTCCATTCGGTAGCCGCGCGGGAACTGGTCGCCCCAGCGCATGAAGGCGCGAATCGCCGTCGGAGCGGTGTAAAAGATGGTGACGCCCCACTTGTCGATGATCTCCCAGAAGCGGCCCTTGTGCGGGGTGTCGGGCGCGCCTTCGTAGATGACCACGGTGGCGCCATGGATGAGCGGGCCGTAGACGATGTACGAGTGACCGGTGACCCAGCCAACATCGGCGGTACAGAAGTAGGTGTCCTCGTCGCGAAGATCGAAGACGTGCTTGGCGGTGAAGGCGACCTGGGTGCCGTAGCCGCCGGTCGAGTGCACCACGCCCTTGGGCTTGCCGGTGGTGCCGGAGGTGTAGAGGATGAACAGCGGGTGCTCGGCGGGGACGATGGCAGGCTCGCAGTGACCCGACTCGGCCTTGACGAGGTCCGAATAGAAGTGATCGCGCCCGGGGTGCATGGTGATGTCCTGGCCGGTGCGACTGACGACGATGACGTGGCGGATGCCAGGGCAGTGCTGTAGCGCTTCATCGACGTTGTGCTTGAGCGGGACGACCTTGCCTCGGCGATAGCCTCCGTCAGCGGTGATGACCGCGATGGCGCCGGCGTCGTTGATGCGGTCGCGGATCGCCTCGGCGGAAAAGCCACCGAAGATGACCGAGTGGGTGGCGCCAATCCGCGCACAGGCCAGCACCGCAATCACCAGCTCTGGAACCATCGGCATGTAGACAATCACGCGGTCGCCGGTCTTTATGCCCAGCCGCAGCAGCGCCGCCGCCGTCCGACAGACCTCGCGATGGAGCTCGAAGTAGGTGAGGACGCGGTGATCGCCGGGCTCGCCTTCCCAGATCAGCGCCGCTTTGTTGCGCCGGGCGGTGTGCAGGTGGCGGTCGAGGCAGCTCTCGGTGAGGTTGAGCCGACCATCGGCAAACCAGCGCACAAACGGATGCTGGCTGTCATCGAGCCCTTGCGTCGGGCGGGTCCGCCACACCAGCTGCTCGGCCTGCCCTAGCCAGAAGGCCCCGGGGTCGGCGCTGGCCTCATCATGCAGGACCCGCAGACCCTCGCTATCGAGGTGAGCCTGCTGCACAAACGCTCCCGACGGTGGAAACAGTCGCTTTTCAGACTGGGCGGATTCGATGGTCGACATGGGCTCACTGTAGCGCAAGCGTTTCGCTCCGAGCGGCGGGATCTCTTGCTATCCTGGCCCTGGTGCTGAGCGTCGAAAAACCGCTGTGGCCGGTGCAGCTGATCGATGGGCTGCGGCAGCGCTTGCTGGCTCGGCTGGGGGCCGTGGCTACGCCGCTGGTTCGTCGGCCCGAGCTGCGGGTGGCACTGCGCGGCTCGGTCGGCTGTCTGCTGGCGCTTTTGGGGTCGCTGAGTCTGCCGCTGTGGATCTTGGCGGTGGGTCCGCTGGTGCTCGGGGTGCCGCACCTGCTGGCCGATGCGCGCTATCTGGTGGCGAGGCCGGGGCATCAGCGCTCGTGGCGGCTTGGGCTGGGCGTGGGGCTGCCGCTGCTGGTCTGTGGGCTGTACGCGGGGATGCCGGCGGGGCTTGTGGCGATGCTGGGAGCGCTGCTGTGTGGGCCCGGGCGCTCGTGGCGCAAGCTCATCGGGGTGGTGGTGGTGACGGCGCTGGGGCTGGCGGGTCTGTACGCGGGCAGCTTTTATACGCATGAGCTGCTGCTGGCGCACCTTCACAATCCGATTGGGGTGCTGGTGTGGGTGCTGTGGCGGCCTCGGCAGGAGCGGCTGTTTGTGATTCCGCTCTTGCTGTATGTGGCGGGTGCGGCGGCGCTGGGGCTGGGGATGTTGTCGCCGTGGACGGTGGGCCTTGTGGCGGCGCCACAGTCGCTGCCGGGGGAAGCGCTGGAGCTTCTGCGCGACACGCTGGCGCCGGGCTTTGACGAGCCTTGGGGTACGCGGCTGCTGGTGCTGTACTGCTATGCGCAGATGGTTCACTACACGGTGTGGCTGCAGCTCATTCCCGAAGAAGACCGCTCTAGGCCGACGCCACGTAGCTTTCGTCAGAGCCTCTCTGCCCTGCGCGCGGATCTGTCCTGGCCGGTGCTGGCGGTTGCAGCGGTGGTGCTTTTGGGGCTGCTCGGCTGGGGCTATTTCGATGTCTGGTCGTCCCGGGTGGCGTACTTCCGCTTGGCGACCTTCCACGGCTACCTGGAGCTGTGCGCGCTGTGTCTGTGGTGGGTGACCGCCCAGCGTCCGCAGCCGCCGCGCCCGCTGCGCTTCACCCGCCAGGGTCTGCTGCCCGTCGCGTCCTCTGAAGATGCAGTCGCCCGTGGTGCGTAGCTATTGTCGCGGAGGGTTCGGGCGTATGCTGACCGAAGAAGGAGGCCGACATGAGGTGGAACTTCGCAGCAGCAGCTTGCGGTCTTTGGATGGCGACGCTCGGAAGCGGTGAGGTCTTTGCCGATGGCGATGCGGAGGCTCCCCCGAGTCCCGGTCGGCTGCGCAAGCCCCCCGCCACTGCCGAAGTGGCGGAGCGCGCTGAGTCACCCGCACCGCCTATACCGCCCGCCTCGTCCGCGTCGCCTGCTCCGATGGTGGGACAGCCGCGTGTGCAGGCCGCGCGACTCGAGCCGGTGGGGCAAGCGAAGCCCGCTGCGGTGAAGACGATGCTCCCGGCGGACTATCGACCCTATGGTGCGGCCTATGGTGGCAGTCCAGGCAAGGACGCAGCAGTGGCGCATCCGACTCACTCGGCAAGCAGGGACTCGCAGGGGCGGAAGCGGATACCACTGGCTCCTTCGGCGGCGGAGCTGCGGCGAGAGATCGCGCTGCGTGATGGCGGACCGACAACGCCTCCCGCTGATGGCAAGAGCACCGCCGAGCGGATGCAGGACAAAGCGACCCAGGTGCCCAATCAGCGGCGGGCCTGGCCGACCACTGTGACCAACACGGCGGGGCCGACCTCGCCGGCTGGACCGGGCAGCGCCCAAGACCGCAAAGGTACCGTCATCGAAGCGAGCGGTCCGCAGCAAGGTGTGATTCGCAATCGCTGGTAGCCTCTCACCACACACGACCCAAGGAGTGTGTCCATGTCCGCCAAGCCGCTGCGCCTCATCACCCTGCCGATCAGTCACTACTGCGAGAAGGTCCGCTGGGCGCTCGATCGCCAAGGCATCGCCTATCGCGAAGAGGCCCACGCGCCGATCTTTCATGCGCTGTATACGCTGCCGCTCACGGGGGGGAAGTCGCGCACGGTGCCGATTCTGGTGGATGAGAATGTGACGCCTCGGCGGGTGCTGAGCGACTCGACCGACTGTCTGCGCTACCTTGCCGAGCACTACGGGGCCAGCTGGCTGTATGCGCCGCCGGAAGCCGCCGCGCTGGAAGATGAGATGGATCGCAAGCTGGGCCCGAGTACGCGCCGGTTTGCCTACTTTCACCTTCTGCCCGATCCCCGAACGGTCGAGGTCTTGACCGAGCACACTCCGAGCTGGGAAGCGGCGCTCACCCGGCCCCTGTTTCCGCTGATTCGGCTGGCGATGCGGCGCGGCATGCGCATTGATGCCGAAGGGGCGGCGCGGTCGCAAAAGACGCTGCGTGAGCTTCTGCAGAGCTACAGCGAGCGCCTCGGGGATGGACGAAAGTACCTGTGTGGGGATGCGCTCTCGGTGGCGGACCTGAGCCTGGCGACGCTGGCCACGCCGGTGCTGTTTCCCACTGGCTACGCCAAGATCACGATCCCGCCGCTGGCCGAGCTGCCGAGTGCGCTGCGCGAAGAAGTGGAGCTACAGCGGCAGACCCGGGCCGGTCAGCTGGTGCTGCGGCTGTATGCCGAAGAGCGCGCTAAAACGATCCACTAAGCGCCAGACCACTGCCAGTTCCGGTTGGGGTGCGCAGCGGGGCGAGCTGTAGTCCCGCCAGCGGTGCCGGCAGCTTGCGGTTGCTCACGATCCCGAGCGTCATCATCACCAGGCCGCCAACCTGCGCCATGCCATCGACAAGCGACCAGTTGAGCGACCAGATCGGCTCGCGGTAGATGAGGCTGCTCACGAACGGACCGAGCACCGGGATGAACAGCACGCCGCCGGACGCGCGCTCGAGGCTGGTATCGCGGCCAAACACCGTCGCTTGGTTGTCCTCGATCACCACCGAGCCGGCGACGATCGCGGCAATGTAGCCGAGCGACATAAGCGTGGCGCCGCCGGCAATCAGGCCCCGGTTGCGCTGCCGAATCGCGAGCATCTCGGAGTTGCGGCGATGCTCGAGGAGAGCGGACCGCAGCTGCTGAATCTCGGCGTGCAGCTCGGCGCCCAACATCACACCCGGGGGCATGGGCTGGGCATACTGCTGAAAGGGCTGGGAATACTGCGGCATCGGCTGGGCCAGCGGTGGTGGCGGAAGTGGCTGGGCCTGAGCCTGGGGCAGTGGCGGCAGTGCTTGGGGCAGCGGCGCGATCGGTGGCGGCGGCAGGTTGGGCTGACCTTGGGCATGCGCAGTCGTACCGCCCGAGATCAGCGCCGACAGACCGAGTCCCGACGCCCACAGCAGGCAGCGACAAGACAGAGGCAAGGACCGAGTGCGTTGGGTCATCATGCGTCGAAAGATAGCATGCGACCGCAGCACAAGTGATGGGGTGGCTTAGAAGGGCTTGCCGCCAAGCTGAAAGAAGGTCGACCAGCCTGGCGCGGGCGTCGGCGAGACTTCCAGGGTCGGCGCCAGATCGTAGAACGGGTCCGGGTAGTAGTAGCGCTGGTTTAAGACGTTGTAGAAGTTCAGGCTCGCCCACAGCCGGTTTTTGAAAAAGTGCGCCCGCGCGCCCAGGTTCAGGATGGTCTGCGGCGGCAAGCGGTCGAACGTCAGGTCCGAGAAGTTGGCGATCGTGCTGCCGTCCGCGAGCGAGATGGTGCGGAGCCGGTTGGGATCGTCGTAGCTGCCGACGACGATCAGCGTGCCGTTTTGCTCCAGCCAGCCGGGAATCACCGACAGCACCCAGCCGAGGTTAAACGAGTGCTGCGGCATGCTGCGCAGAACCCCGCGATCGTTGGTGGTGACGTGTAGGAAGGTGTAGTTGGCCGACAGCGTGTGGTCGCCGATGAACAGACGGGCGGCGGACTCGACCGAGTGGATGCGGCGGCGTGACTCGGAGCCGGGGCCGGTGTCGATGCCGTTCGAGTCGGTGCGGCGGTTGGTGTAGCTACCGTTCGAGATGACGATCAGGCCGCGTAGGTCGGTGTAGGCATAGTCGGCTCGCAGCTGGAGGGCGCGGATCGGGCCGATGTTGCGCAGCAGCTTGGCGTTCCACTCGCCTTGGAAGGCGTCGCTGCGCTCGTTTTTCAGGCTGTGGCTGCCGCTGAACTGCACGGCGGCACCGTTCGAGTCGGTGTTGTTGAACACCGGCGGTCGGAAGCCCGAGGCGTAGTTGGCCTTGAGGTGCATGTCGCGATAGAAGTTCCAGACCAGCGACGCGCTGCCGAGGATCTGACCGTTGTTGCCGAGGTTGCCGAAGTTGTACTGCGCCTGGCCGAAGCCGCCTTGCAGACGGACGCCGGCATCCAGCGTCAGGCTCGATACGGGTCGAAAGGTATCCGACAGATACAGCGCTGTGACGAGCCGGTTGGTGCCAAACAGGAACGGCAGCGGGCAGCCCGGCTTGAACACCGGCGTCGCCATGCCCGACCGCTCGAGGGGACAGCTGATCGGCAGATCTTTGGGATCGGACAGCGGGAACTGGACCGTCAGCTCGGGCGCCCACTCGTAGAACAAGTCGCCGCCCCACAGCAGGCGATTGCGCAGCGGCAGCGTCGCGTCTCCGTCGATGGTCAGGCCGGTCCGATACGAGCGAATCGCGGTGTTGAAGGTCGTGCCACTTGGGTTGCGCGACGAGCCCGGCAACAGCACCGCGTCGAGATCGCGCACAAACTCGACCGCGTAGGCCTTGATATCGAGCCCGAGGCGATCTTTGAGGAAGCGACCCTTGTACTGCAGCGTGACGAAGCGATCGAACGACTGCAGGTGGTTGCGCACCGGCTCTCCGGCGGGGGCTCCGGTGGCGGTGTCCCAGCGGCCGCTCGTCGGATTGTTGGCAAACGACAGCGAGGTGTTCATCAGCGCAAACGGCATCGAGTAGGCCAGGGTCACCGGTCCCAGCGAGATCTTGCCGTCGACGTTGACGATGTAGGAGCGCTCGGGGTTGGTGTCGGTGAACACCGAGTAGACGTGTGGGCCGACCGGCGACGGGGCAGCGTTGCGGGATATCGACGACAGCACGTTGTAGCGGGGGCCAAGGTAGGTTTCGTAGCTGACGTGCTGCACGATGCTGAGCTTGGGGCCGCGCTTGAAGCGGAAGCTCTTGCCAAACAGCACGTAGGCGCGGAAGTCCTGCGGAGAGCCTGGGCCGTCGCCATAGCCGGCGCTTGCCTCGAGGCCGTTGATGTCGTCGGCGTCCTTGCTGATCAGGTTGACGATGCCCAAAAACGAGTTGGCGCCCCAGAGCACGCCGCCCGGTCCGGTCACCACTTCGATGCTCTTGATGGTTTCCAGCGGCAGCGAGCGGTTGTAGGTGCCGACGTTGGTGACAGGCTCGAACATCGAGACGCCGTCGCGGAGCAAGAGGGCGGCCTGGGCGGTGCCGCGCACCATCGGGATCGGCAGAAGGTTGCCGCCGTTGGCGCTCGGGAGCCAGCCGGGGATGTTCTCGAGGACCTGGGTGATGTTGCGGTAGCCTCGGGCCTGGATCTCGTCGGCGCGCACGACGGTGACGATCGAGGGCGCTTCCTGAACCGTGGTGACCTGCTTGGCAGCCGAGAGCACGCGGTCGGCGATATCGATGTCGGTGTTGGCGCTCGGGGTGCGGTCGCCGTCACTCTTGGCGGTGGTGTCGGCAGCAGGCTCGGGATCGGGCAGCAGCACGTCGTAGGTGGGGTCCAGCGCCGAGGTCGAGCGCCGCGCGGGCATCGCCGGCTCTTGCGCCAGCACCCACGACGGCAGACCCAGACAAAACACGCTGACGAGCACAGACTTTTTCATAGCAGCCCTCCCGCGCGCGGCAGCAGGGAATAGGCCATCCCGACCATGACTCGTCCCGACGCATTGCGTGGGCTATCGGCAAACAGGCCGCCGCCGCCCGACACCGAGAAGCGCAGCTTGTCAGTTGGCAAAAGGTACAGCGAGCCCAGCGCGGTGCCGGTTGCAAAGACCTGCTCGCCGCTTACCGGAATGGTGCCGACGGCTTCGACGCCGAGGCCGATGACGCGATGCAGGCGGACGGTGATGGCGCCGCCCCAGGTCAGCTCGTGACCAACCTGAAGGCGCAGCGGCGGACTGCTGGCTTGGGCGGTGGTGGGGTTGGGCTCGTAGAGCGCACTTGGCTCGCGGACCACGGCGCCGAAGCTGCCGAGGATGTGCAGTCGACTGAGCAGCGCCCCGAGGAGCAGCTTGGGCTGAAAGGTAAAGCCCTTGTCGCCGAGAAACGAGCCCTTGTCGCCGAGCGGGACGGTGACTTCTAAGAGCGTACCGATCTCAAAGTACTTGCCGCCGTAGAAGCGGGCCTTGAGGGCGAAGCGCGGGTCGCGGATCGCAACGGTGTTGAGAGAGACACTTTGGCGCGGCTGGCCGGCATAAATCCCCGTGCTCATCGTCGAGCCGGTCGTCGCCGGGGTGGTCGGCAGCACCGTGACCGTCGGATCGCCGACGGCGTTGGCATCGTAGAAGTTCACCCCAACCGGCACCTGCGCCGCCACCGACAGAAAGTCCCACAGGCCCAAGTAAAACCCGAGGTCGAGCGTCACCTGCTGTTCAATCAGCGTGAACGGCGCCTCTTGTCGACCCATGTTGATGTCGTTGAGCTGGAGCCGAAGCGGCTTGTGCGCCCAGCCAAGGTTCGCCGTCATGCCAAACTCGAACTGCTGCGGCGTCTGGGCCCGGTCCACCACCTGCAGTCCGTAGGCATCCATCGCCACCTTCGTCATCACCACGTCGAAGCTGCGATCGGCTCGGACCGTCGACAGCCCAGCAAGCGACGTGGCGAGCGCACAGGCCATCGCGAGCGACTCGGCCCTCATTGCAACCTCTCATCGAGCTGAGTCAGGACCGACGCCGAGCCCACCAGGGCCGTGAAGGTCGCCGGCAGACCCGGAGCGCTCGTGTTGGCGAACATCGCAAACTTGATGGCACCTCGGCCAGACGACGCGTCGGGTAGTCGTCGGCCTTGAATCACCGGGTAGTAGACGCCGCCGGGAATTTTGTCGCTATCGGGCTCGATGCGAATCTGAATCTCGACGAGATCCTTCATGTTCGACGGCACCGAAAACGTAATGCCCGAAAAGTTTTGACTCGGCAGATCGGGGGCCGCCGTGCCCGCTCCCGTCTGATAGAGCAGCGTCCCGAACAGGACTCCCGACAGCGGCTTGGTGTACTGCTTGGGATTGCCCACGTAAAAGTAGGGATGGCCGTTGGTGTCGCGGTACGCTTTGCAGCGATCGAGGCGCTTGGCCGACTCGCCATCGTCCTCGGCGGTGGTGGGGTTGATGGCTTGAAGCTGGCCGCTGCGACGCGGCTCGTTGGCGTTGTCTGGGTTGTGCTGTACCAGCACCAGCATGGTCGTCGCTGCCCGGCCCTTGACCGCCATCATCGGGTCAGCGCTCGTCGCTGGAAACGTCGTCAGCTTCGAGAGCACCTTACCCGCTTGCAGCAGCAGCTGATCGCGAGCCGCGAGCGTGGTATCCGACAGCGGTTCGTCGGTGGCGGTGCGCTGGGCCTTTTGGGTGTAGACCTGAGCGCCGCAGACACTGGCGCCAAGCTGGCCTTTGCCGCAGCCACCGTCGTCAGGGTCCATGGCGCGTATCGCACACGGCTCGCTTGGATCAATGACCGGCTGGACCTGGAAGCCCGTAAAGTCGGACGGATCGTTGGCGCCGACGTTGGCGACGATGCGCTCGGGCTTGGGGTTGCCCGCATAGTAGGCGTACATCTCGACGTGATGCGACGGGAAAGGCAGCGTTGGCACCACCGGAGCCGGCGTGCAGCCAGCCGGAACTCCGGGAGCGACACAGGGCAGCGGCGGCAGCGGCCAGGCAATCGACATCGCGATCACCGAGCCTGAGAAGGTATCGCAGCTGCCTGTCAAAGTCGGCAACAGTGCGAACAAAAAGGACAGCTTCCGCGACGAGACTAACACATTATCAGCGTATCGAGCGGGCTTTGAATCTGTCAATCAATTCATCTTCTTCGTCGCCCTACTCGTCGTCGTCGGCATCGGGCTCGTCGGCAAGACCGCCCTCCACCGCGTACAGCGCCCACTCGTGCTTGCCACCCGAGAGCTTGGTCCCGCAGTACTGACACGTCACTGCATCCGAGCCGGCGAGCGCCCCGCCACACTCTGGACAGTCGAGCGACGATAGACCGTGGCGACTCTTGGCGTTGGCTGAGCGACCGAGCGCAAAGACATGGGTGAACGTCTGTGGCTCTTTGCTGTCGACGGAGGCGCTCCACATGATCTCGACGTAGGCGTAGTCTTGCTCGCCGCCGGTCAGGACCGACGCAAGCTCGGCGCTACCGACGGCCACCTGCGCCAGCTGGGCCGGGTTGACCGAGAGCTCACTCACCTCCTCGGGTGACTTCGGCGGCGAGACGCAGAAGCGATGCAGCTTGTCGGTCTTGCCGGTCGCCTTGGCTTCGATCCACTTCCAGAAGATCACCGACGCGCGATCCTCGATCTCTTGCCGACTGACCGAGGCATCTCGGGCCCGCAGCTCCGCAAGGCCATCGATTTCACCGACGGCAGGCTCGGCGCGCCACTCTTCCGGCTGGGTAATCTCGGCCAGCACCCAGTCATGCTCGCCGGAGTTTACGAGCGCATTACAGTACTCGCACTTCACAACCTCACCGAGCGGCAGATCGGCACCGCAGCTGGGACACTTGCCTTCGAGCGCCGGAATGCCCTTCTTGCTGTGCTTGCCACGCCGACGGACAAACGACCACACCTCGTGATACTGCGACAGCTCGGCTTTTTTGGTCTGCGCCAGCGCTTCGCCAGGTGACAGCGACACCGCGACATCGCGATCGCGCGCTTCTCCGACGATCTTGACGTGCAAGGTATCCCAGTTTGGATCGGCCACCGCCGCCATCAGATCAGCCGACACCACCCGCCAGTCGGCCATCATGTTGCGCAGACCTTGGCCTTTCAACAGCGCCAGCTGCGTCGAGAATCGGACATACACACCGTCGGAGATGACGCGTCGCGCTGGGCCCATGTTGCCGGCGAGCCAGGCCTCGTTGACCTTGGCCACGACGGTCCTGGTTCGCGCGAGGAAGGACTGCGGCTCGAACTCTGGATCGTGCTTGCGCAGCTCTGCGAGGCCGGCCTTGGCGAGCGATTCATCGACGGCAAGCTGGGCGCGCTGCGGCTTCTTGTTCCGAGTCGCCAGCCAGATCAACAGGATGATGATGAGGAGGATGACGATCGGGACGATCCAGCTGCTGCCCGACGACGAGCCGCCTCCGGTGTACACCACCGTCGTCGAGCGTCCCGACGATCCATAGCCCGATCCATATGATGAGGAGGAGGATGACGATCCCCGTGAGCTAGACGACGAGCTGGGGGTGGAATACGAGCGACTCGACGAGCCGGAGCTAGAACCTGAGTAGCTTCGCGAGCTGGATGACGATGAGCTTCGCGAGGAGGAGCGATAGCTCTGACCGCCGCCGGGACGAGCCGAAGCCCGATCGAACGCGAACCAGAGCACCATCAGCACAGACAACAGCCAGACCGCACAGCGTCGCAGCATGAGTAGCATCCTAGCGTGGCGAGCCGGTGGATCGCTACGGCTTCCGGGGGTCGTAATGATGTGAGGGGACGGTGCGCGGGGCGAGGCGGGCTACTCGGCTTGCTTGAACTGGTTGCCGTTCTGGACGATGCCCTCGCGCTGGCAGACGTAGATGAGGTACTGCCGAGCCGCGTTGTCGAGCTTGCGGTATGCGTCGCCGACGAGCTTCAGGTCTTTGTTGCGGCAGGCGGCGGCGCCGATGATGCGCCAAGCGCGATTGGTGCTGACCTTGGCCACCGAGCGAGCGAGGCTGATCGCCTTGTCGTAGTTGCCGTTCACGAACTCGGACTGGGCGTCGGTGAGCACTTGCTCGGGATCAGCACCCGATGGAGGCGCTTCGACCTTTTCGGTCTTTTCCGGCTTTTCGGTTTTTTCCGGTTTGTCTGGCTTTTCGGTTTTTTCCGGTTTGTCCGGCTTGTCACCGTCGGCGACCTTGGGCTTGTCCTTGTCCTTGTGGCGATGATCCTTCGAGCTGCTGCCGTTATCGCTGCTCGACGATGAGCTGCCCGACGAGCCACTGCACGACTGATCCTTGGCCGCCAGCGCTCGCACCTGTTTCGGATCAACATCGAGGACCAGCTGCACCTGCGACCGCGCCTCGCTGCAGTTGCCCGCCGCGCGCGCCTCGGAGGCCGACTTGAGGTGACTCTCGACGAACAGCGGGAAGATCTTGTCGTAGTCTTCCTTGGCGCTCTTTTGATAGACCGAGTCCTCGGGAATTTCGCGGTAGGTCTTCAGCGCCGCGTCGTAGTTGCCGCTGCCTGCCGCCCCCGCGAAGCGATCGTAGATCTGCTTGTTCTTCGACTCTTTTTCGGCGATGGCGCGCTTCGTCTGCGCCGCGTCACGAGTCCGAATCGCGATGGCGGTGTTGCTGACGATGCGGCCGGTCTTGTCGAGCACATCCTGCCAGCGCTTGCTCGAGAGATCGCTCTCGACATCCACCAGCGTCTTGGCGGCTTCCGCGTCTACATCCACCTTGGGCGACTGCGTCAGAAACCAGTACGCACCGCCACCGACTGCCGCGAGCAGCACCAGCGTCAGGAGGATCGGAATCACCGGCGTCCCGCGCTGATCGCGATCGACGATCATTGCGTCGATCTGTTCCTTCGGGATGTCTTGCCCCGGCGGCACGAACACCAGCCGGACATGACCGAGGTCGATCTTGTCGCCCTTGCGCAGCTCGACCTTGCCGTACTCCTCGCCATTGACACGCACGCCGTTGGCGCTCTGCATGTCCATGATCTGAAACTTGTCGCCTTCGCGGACGATCTTGGCGTGGTGGCGAGAGATCGATCGGTGGTTGAGCACCACGTCGTTGTCGTCGGTGCGACCGATTACGACGGTGGCTTTTTCAAGCTGAAACTCTTGGCGGGCGAAGTTCGTCGAAACGACAATCAGACGCGCGGGCTTTTCGGGCACCTTGACGACGGGCGCCTGCACTGGCTGCGGCATCGTCGCTTGCGGCGACTGCACGGCCCCGGTCATCAGCGTCGGCTCGGCGCGATTGATGGGCGTGGTCTGCGGCCCTTGTCCCGACATCTGGACCTTGGCGCCGCCCTTGTCGAGCTTTACCGAAACCTGATAGTCGCCAATCTGAACGCGGTCCCCATCACCGACAGCAACCTTGCCTTGGATGCGGTCGCCGTTGACCTTGATGCCGTTATAGCTCAGGAGGTCTTCGATGAAGAGCCCATTACCCTGGCGGGTGATTCGCGCGTGACGCCGTGAGACGTTGCGCTCCGTCAGACGAATCGTATTCCCTTCCTTCCGTCCGACGGTGATCTCGTCGCGGATGATGGGGACTTCCGTCGTCTTGCCCTCGTCGTCCTCGATAATGAGCTTATACATGACCCGCGTTTCGACGCATATTTAGCCTTTTAGGGCTTTTGCGATTTTAGGACCCAACATTTTGTGGGTCAAGCATGCCATTTCCGCATCGACTGACCAGCATCGACTGACCAGCATCGAACGCGCTTGGGTCAGTTGCGAGGTTGCCTCTACAGGCTCGGCGTGCTTGAACCCGAACATGCCCTGGCGCAGGCTCGGCGAACACCCGGCGGCCCAGCAGGCTCATCACGCGCTCGGTTCGCGGATGGGCTTGCGGTCGTGCCAACACAGGGTCTTTCGCGATCAGAGCCTTCACGAGAGCTACTCCACTTTGGTGTCGTTTCGCAGAGCGCGGTCACCGGCCGGTCGCTGCTGTGATCCAGTCGGTGATGAGCCTTTGGGCGCCTCGGATGTTCCTGCAGGACGCGGACCGCGATGCAGGAGTCGAGTCGCAAACAAGTGCCACGCTTTCAAATAATCGTATGCGGTTCGTAGTTGAAAGTCCTCACCTTGTGCCGCCCGCTGCGCGATGACGGAATAGCCCGGCGGTGGACCGGACTCAGTCGCCAGCCGCTGACGGTTCTTGAGGTGGCCTTGCAGGTCCCGCTCTTTTTGCGAGGGCTCATCCCGAACCACCAGCTTGCCGTCGGCAAGTCGCACTTGATCGACCACCACATCGGGCGCGATCCCCTTTTCTTGGATCGAGCGTCCCGACGGTGTGTAGTAACGCGCAATGGTCAGCTTGAGCGCACTTCCGTCTTCCAGCTCGACGATGGTCTGGACCGAGCCCTTGCCGAACGTCTGCGTGCCCATCACCAGCGCGCGACCGTGATCTTGCAGTGCGCCCGCGACGATCTCCGCCGCCGAGGCCGAGCCGCCGTTGACCAGACAGATGATCGGGAAGCCGAGGCGAGTGCCCTCCGGTCGTGCCCGTTCCTCGTCGAGAATTCTCCCGCCCCGGCCCTCGGTACGAACGATCAAGCCGCTCTCGATAAAGATGTCAGCGAGTCGCACCGCCTGATCGAGCAGCCCGCCCGGATTGTTGCGCAGATCGAGGACCAGCCCGCTCAGCTTGCCACCCGACTCGCGCTCCATCGCCGCGAGCTGGGCATCGACTTCGCGGTCGATGTTGTCGGTAAACTGCTTGACCTTGAGCACACCGTAACCGGGCTCAAGCAGAAAGCTCTCGACGCTGCGAATCCTGATGATGTCGCGCACCATCACGAAGCTACGCGGCTCTTTCCAGCCGCTGCGCTGGACGGTCAGCGCCACCTGGGCACCCCGCTTGCCGCGCATTTTTTGGATATAGTCCATCATCCCGCGCGTCGCTTGATCGTCGATGCGTAGGACTTGGTCCCCCGCAAAAAGGCCGGCGCGAGCAGCCGGGGTTCCCTCCAGGACCGACACCACCGTCAGCACGCCGTCTCGCTGATCGACCTCGATGCCGATCCCTGCGAACTGGCCGCTGGTATCGTTTTTCATCTCGCGATACTGCTCGGGGCGCAGGAAGGTCGTGTGGGGGTCGAGCGAGTCGAGCATTCCCTTGATGGCGCCGTAGACGAGATCGTCTTGATCGACATCCTCGACGTACTGGCTCTCGACGTAGGACAGCACCCGCGAAAACATGGCCAGCTTCGACGGTGAGCTTGCCTTTCGTGGCGCTGCTGTGGCGAGGCTCGGTACGGTGAAACCGGCGGCCACGAGCAGCGTGAGCGCGATGAGGGAAAAACGGCGACCTGAACCTTTGCGACAGATCCCCCGCTCTGCCTCTCGTGAAAGCCCGGTAACCACCAGGGTCAATATAGCCTAACCATTGGCATTACCGCAAACGCTTCTTTCCGAGAGAGAAACCTCACTGTAGGCCTCGTTTTTCGACGAGCTGAGCGCGCCTGTGGGACTTGCTCCAGCGGTTGGTTCTGTACATTTCATTGCGATTTCATAGGCCCGGGATCGCTGCCTGACTCGCCCGGTAGCTCGATGGGAATCGGCTCACGACCGTACAGCTTGTAGGCAAACAGCGACGCACAGAGCAACAGCGCCGTGATCGCGTAAGCCAGCCCAAGACGCAGCACCCGAGCTGTTGGGGTCCAGCGACGGAAGAGGTGAAGCAGCCCCCAGGCGACCAGGGTCGCGAAAGCGCCTACCGTCAGAGCGAACAGCGAGCGACCGAAGTAGTCCATCGACAGCTCAGGTGCCGCCGTACCCCAAATCCAGCGACGAGAGAGCGGCAGATACAGCGGTAGCGGCAGCCCGACCACTCCGCTTACGAAAAACGCCGCCGAGGTCGCGGTACTGAAGACCCCGGAAAGCAGTGCGCTGCGACGAGAATCGGCCATCAGGCACCTCGCACAGCGGTACACAGCAGCCCCGCGATGACGTTCGACAGACAGATGAGCGCCGTACCGACAGTCAAAAAGCAGTACATCGCCACGACGACGCGCGTCGCTGCCGGCTCGGGCGCTTGGTTCGTCGCTGTCCGCGCGATCGACGGAGGCGCTGCCGAAAGCGGGCGTGCCATCAGCAGCGCTCCGATCGCGAGCGGCAGTCCCAGCGTCGCCAGGTTTTCCTTGAAATCGAACAGGTTGGCCGCCCACGGCGCCTGGCGATCGAGAAACAGCGCCCGAATCACGACCCGATAACGCGGATACAGCAGCGCTCCAGAGATCATCACCGACAAGTACGCCCCTAGCGTCGTCAGCGCATAGGTTTGCAGCAAGCTCGGACGAACCGGCTGCCGACGCACCAGCTGCACCGCGAGCAGCGCCTGGTGGACGCTCGCCCCGCACAGCACGATCGAGCTGAGCGCGTGAATCACCACCAGTAGCGGACCCCACGGCTGCAAAAATACCGACGGCACATCGGCACTATACCGCCATTTGTTCGGAGCCTACCTTCCCATTTCCGGCCTCTGCCCCGGTGGAGCCAATGTAGGGACCGGTAATCCTTCGCGGGGTCGGGCTGGTGTGGGTGTCCGAACCTCGGACGGCGTCCGAACCTCGGAGCTTGGCCTGGCTGAAGAAAACAAGCACAGCGACGGGAATTCGAGCGCCTGGAGCCTGGCACTGGCCGTGCAATGGGCTGAGCTGGTGTTCGCGCTGATTCACCAGGAATCGCCAAAACCCAAGAGAGGTCCACGATGAACGCTCCTGCCTACGCAACCCCAGGGACAGAAGGGCTGGGAAGCCTCAGCCTGCTTCCCGCCGAACCAAGTACCAAACCAGCTGCCACAGCCATCGCCACCGGCAGCGAGCGAGCCGCCTGGAAGGCCGTCTACTGCGTCGCTGAGCGCGGCAAAGGACGACGGATCTGGCTGCGCGTGGGGACCGCGTTTCCAAACCGCGATGGCTCCCTGACGATCCGACTCGATGCGCTGCCGCTGTCCGGTCAGCTCCAGGTGCGCGAGCCGTTTGCCAGTGGGCCGCGCGATCCCGACAGCGAGCCGCTGGCTGAGAAACCAGCGACGACAGCTACCTAGAACCTTGTGCTCTGTTGCGCAGCGGGCCGCCTTTGGCTCCGGTCTGCGCTGTGTCACCAACCAACATCGTAAAAGGAGAACCGAGAGATGCAGCTTCACAAGACCCTTGTCGCTTTTGCCCTCACCGCGCTGACCTTGGGGTCGGCGACCACCTCGCATGCCGAGAGCGCCGCTCGTCCTGTCACGGCTGAGACGCCGCAGTCGAAGGCCCAAAGCGTCGTCAACATCAACGATGCGACTGCCGAACAGCTGGAGCGCTTGCCCGGCATTGGACCGAGCCGTGCCCAGGCCATCGTCAACTTTCGCAAGACGCATCCCTTCCGGCGCATCGAGGATTTGCAGCGGATCAAGGGGCTGGGCAAGAAGACCTGGAATCGCCTGCGTCCGCTGATCGCGCTGAGCGGTCCCACCACGATGGCTGCGGCCGTCGAGCGCTAGCCGGGCAAGGTCAGTGTCTGCGGTGAAGGTGGCAGGGACCCTCCTGGGGTTGCGACACCTTTGGTTGCGCCACCCTCACTGCCCTCCATGTATTAGTTCAGCTGGGTGCAGATCGAGAGTCCGCTTTGGGCAGGCTTGCTGTCGTCGCAAAAGATCAGCTTGAGGGACAGTGGGTCCGTCGAGGCACGGCTCGGTAGACCGGCGATGAAGGAGGTGATCACTGCGCCGGCCGGGATGTTGATGGTGGAGTTGACGGTCAATAGGTCCGTCGTCATTCCCGAGGGTCTTACCGATGCCGAGCTGCCCGTCTGCGGCGCGATCGTCAGGATCGTCATCCCACTTGCGCGACCCAGGTCGCCACTGAGTGCATCGGAGAGCAGGGCCTTGTAGCTTGCCCCAGTGCCGAAGCCGAAGTCCGCAGTGGGGACATCCGGCGACACATTGAGAAATCTCATCCGAGCTTGCCCGCCTTGTGCCGTCCGATCGTCCTCAAAGAGGTTGATCTTGACGGTGGTCGGTCGATTTTGATCCCCAAACGGAATCAGCGTGTAGGTTCGTCCCCCACCGAGCGGCGGCAGCACCAGATCCTTAAGTCCTCCATATGAGACAGTGCAGTCGGTTCGGATGCCGGGAACAGCCTTCACCGTGTAGCTACCCGCCTTCAAGGTGAGATACATGCCGACATTGAGATACGGCACACCACCCGGTCGGCTTGCCATGTTGCGCATCAGCGGTCCAACAAAGTCCGGGTCCTGCGCGCCTTTGATGCAGAGATCGACCGGCCCGGCTCCAGTCACGAAGTTCCCGAATCGAAGCTCGGTGGTGGTGATCGGAATGACCATGTCAGGATTGACGTTGACGCCACTATCGACGGCGACGATCTCGGGTGGCATCGGCGTGCAGCTCACCGTGCCGAGGGTCCACACCGCCGCAGCGAGAAGCACCATTCGCAAAGAGGTTGAAAACACGTTTCGCATAAGACCTCGCTATTCCGCTATCTCGAGCAGGCCATCGAGCGCTTCAGCATCGAAGGCAAGCGCGGACAGCTCTTCGCACAAGGCAACCCACTGTGCGACGGCAGACTCTTTGACAGGAGCGGTGGATTCAAAAAAGAGGAACACGCTGCCCATCGGCAGTCCGCAGTTGGTGATGCGGGCCGGACGGCCCAGCTGCGCCAGCTTTTGTTGGTACTGGGTACGCAGCGCCGCCAGATCGTTGATGCCGCCGCGTGGAGCCGGACGAAACCAGATGCCGACCCGGGCTCTACAGTCTGGATTGGACTCGGTCGCGACGGAGACACCGAAAGACCAGCCATCGCGGGCAGCTACCAGCTCCTTGTAGGGAGCGTCGGTGAGCTCACTCACCAAAAAGCCCGCCGGGGTCCACAGCTGGCGAAGATGGCGGGCGAACGTCTCAGCATCAAGGGTGTGCATGGATGTCGTTCCTTAGAGAAAGGCGAATGTTGCTTATGGTAGCCAACTTCTGGTCTGCACAGGGAGGTGCTCGCACGCTGCGGGTCGGCGCGCGTCATCCTGTCGTCAGGGCCGCTTGCTAAGATGCCTTCCCATGCTGTCGTACTTGCGAATCAGCAACTTTGCGATCATCGAAGAAGTCGAGCTCACCCTCGGTCCCGGCTTGACGGTGCTCAGTGGTGAGACAGGTGCTGGGAAGTCGCTCATCCTCGATGCGGTGGCGCTGTTGCGGGGCGGACGGGCGAGCACCGAGGTCATCCGCAGTGGTGCCGAGGAAGCACGGATCGAGGCGCTGTTTGTACCCGAGCCGGGCAGTGCCGCGTGTCAAGCGCTGAGCGAGCGGCTGCAGCGGCTGGGAATCGATACCGCTGGATTGACGGAAGACGGCCTGGTCGTGCGACGGGTGATCGGGCGCGGCGGGCGCAACCGGATTCACATTCAAGGGCAGCTCTCGACGGCAACCGCATTGGCGGAGATCTGCGGCGGGCTCATTGATGTCAGCGGGCAGCACGAACACCAGAGCTTGCTCGACGTGGGCAGCCACCTGGGCCTGCTCGATCGCTTCGGGGTGCCAGCGGCGCTGCGGGACGAAATGGCGCAGGCCTTCGAGGCACTCCAGGTCGCGGGTCGTGAACTCCAAGAGGCGTCGCTCGACGAACGAAGCCGCAGTGAGCGCGAGGAGTTTCTGCGCTTTCAGCTGCGCGAACTCGACGAAGCGGCGCCGCAGCCGGGGGAGGACGAGTCCCTGCGCAATGAACAAAAGCGACTGCGATCGGTGGAAAAGCTGGCGCAGGCCGGGCAGCGCAGCGAGTCGCGTCTGTATAGCGGCGAGGGGAGCATTCTGGATGGGCTGTCGTCGGTGCTGCGCGATCTGAAAGAGGTAGCCGGGCTCGACGAGGAGCTGGCCGAGCTGACGACGCGGATCGGAGAGGCGCAGGTCCTGCTGGGCGATGCGGCCCACGAGCTGCGGCGCTACACCGATGCGCTCTTGGCCGATCCCGATCGGCTGGCGACCATTGAAGATCGCCTGCACCTTCTGTCACGGCTGCTGCGCAAGCACGGACCCGACATGTCGTCACTGGTTGCCAAACAGAAGGAGATGCAGCACGAGCTGTCTCAGCTGGTCGGTCATGAGGAGCGGCGGCGGCTGGCCGGACGGGCGGTCGAGCAGGCGCAGCAGCAGGCCGGGCGGGCAGCGGAGCGGCTGAGCGTGGCGCGACAGCAGGCGGCAGCGGCTCTGTCGGCGAAGGTGGAGCGCGAGCTGGGTGACTTGGCGATGGACGGGGCAAAGCTGCTGCCGCAGCTGTTACCGCGCTTGGCGATTCGAGGAGACGATCCGGCACTGGTGATGGCGTCTCCCAGCGGGGAGCTGCGGCGACTCGGGCGCGACGGCTGGGATCGCTGCGAGCTGCTCTTTTCCGCCAACCGAGGGGAGACGCCCCGGCCGCTGCAGCGGATTGCCTCGGGTGGAGAGCTGTCGCGGGTGATGCTGGCGCTGCGTGGCGTGCTCGGGCAAGCCGATCAGGTCGCAACTTGTGTGTTTGATGAAGTGGACTCGGGCATTGGTGGTGCAACGGCCGATCGCGTCGGTCGCAAGATCCGAGGCTTGGCCGATGGCAAGCAGGTGCTTTGCATCAGTCACTTGGCCCAGATCGCGGCCTACGGACACCAGCACTGGCGAGTCGAAAAGACGGTCAGCGAGGGGCGCACGGTCACGATGGTGCGTCCGCTTAGCAAGAGTGAACGGCGCGATGAGATCGCTCGAATGATCGGTGGCGCGCGCTTGACGCAAAAAAGTCGGGCCCACGCAGATGAGCTGCTGACCCAGGCGCAGGGGTTTCCGGTGGCGCGGGCGCGGACCAAAGGCCCGGCCTTCTCCGCAGACGTGGGCTAATGGCCTCGCCAAGAGCCTGATATATTGACAGGTATGCTGCTAGCTAGACTGGTCGGTCGTATCGCGCTAGGGGCCGTGCTGGGTATGTGTAGCGGCGCGGCGTCTCCCTGCTGGGTAAGCGCAAGTCCGCGCAGTGTTCCGTATCCACCTCTGCGCAACGCTCAGCAAAAGCCGACGTGGCTGGGCGGTGGGACTGCCCCAAGTGCAGCCGAAGCGGGTTCGCCGGGTTCAGCGGGTTCAGCAGGTGGCAGTGGGGCGGTCGCGAGCAGTGGTCCGCTGCTTCCTGATGCAAAGTGGTGTGGCATCGAGACGCTGTCTCCTCCGCCCGATTCCGCGACGCCCTGCAAGCTGACGACGCTGCCGTGTGGACCGGTGGGAGCCGAGCGAATCCATAACAACAGCGGGGAAGAGACGGATGATCTCGATGGAGACGGCCAGCGAGATCTGGTGATCGGTGGCCGCATGACCGTCAGCGCCAAAGAGGTCTTTGCGGCGATCTATCGCGGCACCGAGAGCGGCTACGTGCTCAGTGACTATCGGGTGGTGCCGGCGCGGGCCGAGCCGACCTTTGCCAGTGCGCTGCTCGTCGAAAGTGGCAAAGCGCCAGTGCTCCGTGACGGTCACGATCTGGTGGAGAGCAGCGGCAAGAGTCAGAGCAGCGCGCGGCTGCGAAGGTACGACGGTCAGCGCTTTCGGACCTTGATGTCATTTTGTGCCCATCGCAGCGAGCCATCGACGTGGGCTCCGACGGGGGTGCGGCAAGGACAGAACCGGGTCGACTTCATCGATGTCGACAAAGATGGCGGCAAAGAGGTCGTGATCCAGGGCCTCCTGGCGCCGCTGGTGTTTCGGTTTTCCGAAAACGGCCTGATGCTGATCGAAGATCGCCAGCTGACGCAGAAGTTTCGCGAGACGAGCCACGAGATTGTGCGGGCACGAAGCTTGCGGGCCGAAGCCGAGCGGCTGATCGATAGCGGGGAAGTGCGGCGGGCGGCGGAGCTGTACCAGCGAGCATTTTTGAGTGCGCCGTACGACATCGACCTGGGACTGGCAGCGGCGGAAGCGCAGGTTCGCAGTGGCCAGCCGGATCGGGCGCTCGAGATGGTGTCGCGGCTGCGGTTCCAAGATCCCGAGCGGGGCAGCATCGCTTGTACGATGGCGGCGGTGCAGCGAGCGCTCAAGAATCCATCGGCGGAACAGGCGTCGCTGCGGCTGTGTGCCGACCGCGACAGTGATGAGGCTCGGCGGCGACAAGCCCAAAGTCGCCTGCGGGAGCTGAGTGGTCAGTCGAGCGCGGCGACTCCGCCCCCTGTGGCCGCACCGTCGAATGCGCAGACGATCCTAGAAGAGGGACTCGGGGCGCCGTAGCTAGCCGTCTTCGCGGCGCAGCGGAAAATAATCGGTAAGAAAGCGTCCCAGCTCACTGTTGGGCTCAGAAAGCCGCCAGGGCTCGCCAGGCCTTGCCCAAAGGTCCCTCACGGGATCAAAGCCAAGTCGCTGCAGCGTGAGGTTGCGTTCCAAATAGCGCCGATCGGCCAGCTCGCCGTGCCAAAGGTGCGTAATTCGTCCGGGCAGGTAGCCAAGTCCTGACAGCCCCAGATCCGAACAGACCTCACGCAGTCGCTGGGACCACGCGCAGAAGTGGCGATGATGAGGCGTCCCGTCCCCAAGCAGTCGCGTCACACACGGGGCGTGCGGCGCTGCCAGCATTCCGTGGGCCATCACATGATCGGCGCTGCCCGCGATGCAGGCGTCGTATAGCCCCACTGCGTCGAGTAGCTCGCGACGAGCCGCCCAGGCATAGCCGCAGTGACCATGATCCGCGAAGCGACCAGTGGTCAGCGCGGCGGGGTGTTCGGCGATCGTGGCGGCCATGCCTCGCACCAGCTCTGGCTGGGCAGTTGGCTGATTGGGCGACGGGAGGAGCACGACCTCACTCCACGGCTGCACCGCCACATGCCGCTCCAACAGCGCTTGGGTCTGCTCGTCCCAGTCGGGCCGCTCGAACAGCACATCGCCATCGATCCACGCGACATAGCGACAGTCGGGCGGCAGCGTGGCAAGGGCGAGGTTGACGAGCCGTTCCTTGTGCCACAGCGAGTCGCGGGCCCGGACCTGGAGCACGTCGTCAGCGGCAGTCAGCTCGAACGGGCGGTCGGACAGCGCACACTCGATGGTCAGGCACGGCTTTTGGCCGAGCGCCGAGCGAAAGCGGCGGTAGTTCTCGCGGCGCAACCGAAATCCCGCTGGATTGAAGTAGGTCGTGACCACCCACAGCGCGCTCTTGTGCTCGCTTGCCCGCAGCATCGGTCCTCATCATGCCCAAGCCACGCGCCCAAATCGACGAGCGCGTCCTTTGGATTGAGCTTTGCCGGCAAGTCCTCGATCCTGAAACCATGGAAAGTCGTGTCCGCTTGTGGGCTGCTCGGTCGAGGGGCGGCGTTGTTGGGCTCGTGGTCGTGTTGGGGTTGCTCTATGCACCGCTGGCTGGGGCGCAAAAAGCTCCGCCGGGCCAGGCTGCCGCTGCCGCTTATGCCGCCGCGAACGCTGGACCAGAACACAGCGATCACAACGAGGATGAGAAAGAGGCCGAGAGCGATCAGGACACACCACGTCGTGCCATCGAGCGCTTCTTGGCCCAGGCGCAAAGCGGCGACTACTTCAAGGCCGCCGAGGCGATTCAGGTCAGCTCGACCAACGTGGGCGACGGAGCCGACAAAGCTCGCAAGCTGGCGGCAGTGATCGAGCGACGCGTCGAGCTGGGACCGGAGCAGCTGGCCAAGCTCTCGGATCTACCCGGAGGCAACACCAGCGACGGACTGAAGAACCAAGATGTGATCGGGCGGATCGACATGCCGCTCGGATCGGAGACGCTGCGGCTACAGCGCACGGGCACGCCGGGAGCGCGACGCTGGGTGTTTTCGCCTGCGACGGTGCAGCGCATTGAGGCCTGGTACGAGCGGCTCGAAGACCACTGGGTGCTGGAGACGCTGCCCGACGCGCTGCTCAGTCGTGGACCGCTGGGGCTGCTGATCTGGCAGTGGCTGGCGCTGCCGCTATTGATCCTGCTCAGTGGACTCGGTGGGATTGCGCTGTCGGTGGTGCTGCGGCCGGTGCTGCGCAAGCTGCTTCACAGTCGCGAGCTGTGGGTGGCGATGATCGAGCGTCAGCGCGGACCGCTGTGGCTGCTGTTTGGGGCGCTGTTTGCGACGCTGATGCTGCCGCTTTTGTATCTGACGCCCGTGGTGTCGCAGCCGGTGCGGGCGCTGACCCACATTGGCATCGAGATGTCGCTGTGCTGGATCGCCTGGCGGGTGGCTGATGTGCTGACGACGCGGGCGCGGCTGCTGCAGTGGCTGGAGGCTCGTCCGGGGCTGCGCGGCGTGCTGCCCCTGATTCGGCAGCTGATCGGCATCGGGCTTGCGGCGATTGCGGCGGCGATTGCGCTGTCCGAGCTGGGCCTGTCGCTGACGAGTGTGATGGCGAGTCTGGGCCTGGGCGGCTTGGCGGTGGCCTTGGCGGCGAAAACCACGCTCGAGCACTTCTTTGGCAGCGTTACCCTCAGCGTCGATCAGTCGATTCGCGTCGGCGATCAGGTCCGCATCGGCGACACGATCGGAATCATCGAGCAGATCGGCATGCGCTCGACCCGCATCCGCACCGCCGAGCGCAGCATCGTCACCATTCCCAACGGCAAGGTCGCCGACATGCAGATCGAGACGATTGCCGCCCGCGATCGCAGCCGCTTTTTCCTCTCGCTCGGCGTCGTCTACGCGCTCAAGCCCGCCGGTCTGCGCTCCCTTCGCGAGGCGCTCATCAAGTGTGTGCGCAGCCATCCCAAGGTCTGGCCGGATGTCGTCCGCGTCCACTTCACCGGACTCACCGATTCGTCCATCACCGTCGAGATCACCGCGTGGTTTCAGGTCACCGAGCAGGATCAGTTCCTCGAGGCGCGCCAGGAGCTGCTGCTGCAGCTGCTGGAGGTGATCGAGACGTTCGGTGCCACTCCCGCCTTCGCCCGGGCCGCCGCCGCTCAGGCTGCATCAAAGTAATTATATGCAATCCACATAACGAGAAATTGACTTCCCAGTCTGCTCTTGCCACGCTTGGGAGCCATGACACCCTGCCTAGATCCTTCACTACCTTCCCCTACCCAGCTACACACCCTGTTCCCGCTCCTCGAGCCGTATCGCACCGGATTTTTGCGCGTATCGCCTCGTCACGAGCTGTACTTCGAGGAGGCGGGCAACCCGCACGGCCAGCCAGTGCTGTTTGTTCACGGCGGTCCCGGCAGCGGCACCGAGCCCAATCAGCGACGATTCTTCGATCCGACCCACTACCGAATCGTGCTGCTCGATCAGCGCGGCGCCGGGCGCAGTCGTCCGCACGCCAGCATCGAAGAAAACACCACCTGGGACTTGGTCGCCGACATCGAGAAGCTTCGTAAGCACCTTCACATTGATCGCTGGACAGTATTTGGCGGCTCGTGGGGCAGCACCCTGGCACTCGCGTACGCCGAGACGCATCCCGAGGCGGTCTGTGGCTTGATCGTTCGCGGCATCTGCGTGCTCAACCAGAGTGAGATCGACTGGTTCTTCCGGCGCGGCGCCAACGTCATCTATCCCGACGCCTGGGAGGACTTTGTCGCCTTCATTCCCTCCGACGAGCAGGGCGATCTGCTACAGGCCTATCACCGGCGGCTCCACGGTCCTGATCGCGAGCTGGCGCAGCGGGCGGCGGTCGAGTTTGCGCGCTGGGAAGCTTGCTGCAGCCGGCTGATTCCCGATCCAAGTGTGATCGCGCGCTTTGCCGAGAGCAGCTTTGCTTACGCGCTGTCGCGGATCGAGACGCACTACTTCGTCAACCAGGGCTTCTTTTCCCACGACGGACAGCTGTTCACCGACGCGCATCGCCTGAAGGACATTCCGACGGTGATCATCCAGGGCCGCTACGACATGGTCTGTCCGATCGAGTCGGCCTGGCGACTGCACCGCGAGCTGCCCCACGCCGAGTTTCACATCGTCGGAGACGCGGGTCACTCGGCGACCGAGCCGGGCATTACCCATCGGCTGATCGAAGCCACCGAGCGGCTCAAGCTGCCCAAAAAAACCGCCTAGCTAGGCTAGGATAGGAGGGTGAGCGGCACTCCTCCGGCGCGTCGCAGCTTGGTGATCCTGTTCCTGCTCTATTTCGCGCAGGGCCTGCCGTTTGGCTTTCAGAAAGAGCTGGCGGCGTTCCTGCGCCAAGCCGGGATGTCGCTGACCAACATCACGCTGGCGCGGGGGCTGTCGGTGCCGTGGCTGCTCAAGGCGTTGTGGGCGCCGCTCGTCGATCGTTATGGCTCTGAGTCGTTTGGCCGGCGCAAGTCGTGGATCGTGCCGCTGCAGCTGCTCTTGGCCGCGACGTTTGTGGCGGCGGCGTTTTTCCCGCCCGAGGTCAGTCTGCCGGCGCTGGTCGGGCTGATCTTGCTGATGAACTTTTTGACCGCGACCCAGGACATTGCCGTCGACGGGCTGGCGGTGGATCTGTTCAAAGGGCAGCAGCTTGGGTCGGCCAACGTTGCGCAGGTGGTCGGCTATAAGGTCGGGATGCTCGTCGGTGGAGGTCTGTTGCTGCGGGCATCGGCGAACATCGGCTGGCGCGGCATGCTGCTGGCGCTGGCGGGGCTGATCATCCTGGTGCTGCTGGCGACTCTTCGGCTGCGCGAGCCTCGGGATACCTCGCGGGTGGCCGAAGTTCGGCAGCACTTGTCCGACGTGGTGGCGACGCTGATGAGGCAGCTGCGGGCGCCGGCGGGGCTGTGGCTGCTCTTGTTCGTCGGGACGTACAAGATCGGCGAGACGCTGGTCGATGCGCTCTACACCTCGTTTTTGGTCGATAGCGGCTACAAGCCGGCGCAGATTGGCGCGTGGATCGGGATCTGGGGCATGGTTGCCTCGACGCTGGGATCGCTGGGCGGGGGACTTTTGGCGAGCCGCGTGCCGATGCTGCTGGCGGTGACGCTGACCAGCCTGCTGCGCGTCGTGGCGATGGCCGCCGAGTGTTACCTGACGTTCCTTTCGCCGCCACTTCCCCTTGACATTATTGTTGTTTCGATCATGGAGCACTTTGCCGGCGGCGCCCTGACCACCGCGATGTTTGCTTTCATGATGCTGCGCGTTGACTCCGCCGTCGGAGCCAGCCACTACACCGTGCTCGCCAGCGTCGAGGTCTTGGGCAAGATGCCCACCGGTCTTATCGCCGGCTTCATCGCCACCCAGCTTGGCTATCGCAGTACCTTTCTCCTCGGGACGGCGCTGTCGACGGTGTTTCTGCTGCTGCTGATTCCGCTGCGACGGCTGCCCCACGTCACTCCGCTGTCGGCTTCAGACCCACCAAGTCCTTGACGGGCGACGGGGCGATTTGTAACTCTTCGCCCTTCGTCGCGCTGGCCCCGGCTCTTCCCTGATTCCCTCGGCTTCCGGTCCCGCCCGCGCCTTCTTCTACCCGGTACCTGGCAACGTGGAGGCGAACATGCGAACTCGGCTTTCCCGCTCTCGGCGATTCCTTCCCATTTTGTGCTTGACTGGCCTCTGTTTAAGCTGCGGTGGCGACGGCACGATGGATGTTCCTCCCGACGACAACAAGCCCAAGGTCAACCCGTTTGAAGCCAAGCCCGAGTGCTCCGGCGACAAGGTGGACTTCAAAAAGGGCCAGCGCAGCCTGGTGGTGAGCAACCTGGAGATCGCAGCCTCGGGACAGGGCGTGGATCTCGACGGGGACGGCAAGGCTGACAACAAGCTCGGCGCCATCTCGTCGCTGGCCAACCCCGAGCTAGAGGGCACCTTCAAGGAAAAGCACGATGTCGTGATTCCGATGGAGTTCTTCGGCTCGACCTCGGGCGACTCGCAGTGCACCAAGTTCGCGATGTACCTGGGGCAGTACCTAAAAGACCGCGACAGCGACGGAAAAGACAACACCTGGGAGACGGAAGACAACGGCGTCGCCAAAGGGGACTGTAACGACTACGAAAAGACGGTGCGGCCCGGCGCCAGCGAGGTGGTCGGCAACCGCATGGACGACGACTGCGACGGACTGGCCGACAACCCGACGCAGAAGAAGCCCGCCGACGATGCCGCCGCCAAGATGGACTCGGATGGCGACGGGGTGACGATTGCCGAGGGCGACTGCGACGATCGAGCGACCTCGCCGATGATTCCGACCGACACCGGGATGGTGCCGCTGGCCAAGCTTCGTCACCCGGCCAAGATGGCGACGAGCGTTGCCGCCGGAGCCGAGCGCTGTGACGGAGTTGACTACAACTGCGACGGCATTCCCGACAATGCGCCGCAGTGCGATCCGTTTGGCGATGCCAACGTGACGCTGGCGGTGCAGAAGCTCTCTCTCGACGCGCAGAGCCAGCCGATCCTGTCGTTCAAAAATGGCACGGTGAAGGCCAACAAGCTGGCAGCCGGCCCGTCGGTGTTTCGCGTCGCGGTGCCGATCAAAGATCAGCAGCTGGAGCTGGAGCTGTCGGGCGCGCGCGTCGAGGGCACCTTCCGCAACGTGGGCAACCTGACGTATCTCGACAACGCGGTGCTCGGTGGGGTGCTGCAAGCAATCAGCCTCGGGCGGCTCGACAAGCTGGAGGTCAAAGGCTTCCTGACGCCGCCGCAGTCGCTGTTCGACGCGGTGTTTGCCAACGGAGCGCTCGCCGAGGTGCTGCGCCTGAAGAAAGATGCCGCCGGTCACTACCTGCCCGACATGGATGTCGACGGGGATGGCATCGAGACGTTCTGGGCCAGCGATCCCGAAAAGACCCCACCGCTCGTCGATGTTTGCAAAGATGGCGACGGCACCGTGATCAAGAACGGCGATACCAGCCAGCCCAACGACGATCCCAAGAAGCGCTGCGTGTTCGCCAAGGACAGCAAAGGCAACTACCGCTTCGTCGACGGCATCTCGGCGGCGCTGAAGTTCAAGGCGGTTCCGGCCAAGCTCGGCGAAGTCGTTGATACGATGGTCGGCAAGTAACCCCGAGAGAGGCCCACACCCCATGACCAAGCGATTACCCGTTAAGGCCCACATCACCGGCAACGTCTGGAAGATCACCGTCCAGGTCGGCAGCGTCGTGAGCGAAGGCGACACCGTCGTCATCATGGAGTCGATGAAGATGGAGATGCCGGTCGAGTCGGAAGTCTCGGGCACCATCGTCGAGATCGTCGCCAAAGAAGGCAGCTCGGCCAAAGAAGGCGACATCCTCCTCTTCATCCAGGAATAAGCAGCGCCCCGCTCGTGCCTCTGCCGGTCTTTCAGGCGGCCTGTGCCGTCATCATCGTGCTGACGCTGCTGGCGATGGCGCGGCGCACTCCCGTGGGTGAGCTGCTCCGCGACTACCTGGCGCTGGCGGTGGCGGCGTATCTTGGCGAGCAGAGCTGCATCCGCCTCTATCACTTTTATGAGTACAGTCCGGCGTGGAGCCTGCGGCTGGTCGACGTGCCGCTGCTGGTGCCGCTGATCTGGCCGCTGGTGGTGATGTCGGCGCGCAGCGTGGGGCTGGCGGTCTTTGCGACGCCCCGCTCGCCGCTCGTCCGGGCGGGGATGGTCGGTGCGCTGGTCGCATTTGATGCCTCGCTGGTCGAAGTGGTGGCGGTGCGCGCGGGTCTGTGGTCGTGGGCCGAGCCGGGGCATCTGGGCGTGCCGGTGATTGGCATCCTCGGCTGGGGTTTCTTTGCGGGCGCGGCGGACTGGGTGCTGGGCAGTCGCTGGCGCTGGCGGCACCTGCTGTTGCCGCTGCTCGGGCCGCTTTTCACCCACGGACTGATCGTGGTGGCGTGGTGGGCGCTGTTTCGGCACAGCCTGCGCGGCAGTCTGGGGCCAAGCTCGGTGGCGGTGATGCTGGGGATGGGGGTGCTGGCAGCGGTGCTGGTGCTTCGGGCCCGGCAACAAGGAGGCGTGATTCCGCTGGGAGTGGCGCTGCCCCGAGTGATTGCCGCAGCGCTGTTTGTGGCCCTGCTGCTGACAACGGCGCCGCTCGATCGGAGCTTGTGGCTGCATACCCTGGCGGTGGCGCTGCCGTACCTGGCCGCGACCTCGCTGCGCGCGTAGCGGTTAGCGCAGGAAGATGTTGGCGGGCAGTCCGGCGTGCTGCCACAGCGCGGTGCCAACCAGAAACAGCAACAGCTGCGCACTGCCCAGGTGGGTGAGCCACAGACAGTCCTGGCTGGTCAGACCTCGAGCGAGGCGCGGGCGATAGAACCCAAACTGACTCAGCGGCGCGACCGCCATCAGCAGCTCGCGGACGCCCAGGTGCCCCAGCCACACGCCCAGCAGCAGCATCGCCACCGAGCCCAGCAGCAGCCCCGCCATGATCCGCTGCGCCACTTGCGGTCCATGTACGACCGGGTAGGTAGGCACGTGCAGCAGCCGGTCGCCTTCGAGATCGCGAAAGTCGTACAGGATCTCGTAGGTCGTCTCGAACAGCACAAAGAACCCCGCCAGCAGCGCAAGCGCCGGCAGCGACATCAGCCGATGACCCGCCGTCACCATCGGATAGGCAAAGCAGGTCAGCACAAACAGCACCGACGAGCCGAAGTTCTTGAAAAAGTACAGCTCCTTCAGCCGCGACAGCCCCGCCGGAGTCGGCACAATCCGGTAGTTGTAGGCGAGGCCGACGAGCTGCACCGCCGCTCGCCACGGCGTTAGCTGCGGCCAGACAAAGTGCGTGGTCACAAACGAGCCGATGAGCAGCGCCCACGACAGCGCGGTCAGCAGCCCCTTTTGCGCCGCCACTTGGGCCGTGCCGGGAACTTGGTTGTGGGTGTCCTCGGCGACATCGGTGATGCGGTTCTGCAGGTTGATGAGAAACCAGTCGAGCCCGACCAAAAGCGCCAGCCCCAAAAGGTAGCGACCCGACATCAGCCAGCCAAAGGTCACCGTCGCCGCCATCGCCACCAGCACGATGTGATAGCGCGCAATCCACAGCCAGTCCGAGAGCCCGTTACGTCCTGCCATCTGCCGGGTTTTACCGCACTGCCACCGGGAACGCGATGGGGCGGAGAGGTCCCGGGATTTTCGGGTGATTGGCCTGTCGGCTAGTTGACCTTTTCGAGGATGGCGCCGTTGCCGCCGACGGCGAATAGGCTGGTGGCGGTGCCCCACAGGCCAAACAGGAAGGTCGAGCTGCCGCTGTCCTCGGCGGTCCAGGTGGTGCCGCTGGAGTGAAGGGCGGTGCCGATCTGGCCGACGACGTAGATGCTGCTGGGACTCTGGGCAAGCACTCGGCCAAGCGCGACGGTGGTGCCCGAGCTCTGCGGGCTCCACTTGCTGCCATCGAAGCGGAGGATCGTTCCCGCGTCGCCAACGGCGTAGACGTTGCTGGGGCCGGTGCCGTGGACGCTGCGTAGCTTGACGGTGGTGCCGCTCGACTGCGGAGCCCAGCTTGTGCCGTTGTAAAACAAGATGACGCCGGCCTCCCCGACCGCCCAGACGTGAGTGGAGTCGGCGGCGTAGACGCTGTCTAGCTCGGAGGTGACACCGCTCGCTTGTGGGGTCCAGCTTACGCCGCTGCCGAGTCGCAAGATCGTTCCCGCATCGCCGACCACCCAGGTGCTTCCGGCATCGAATCCGTGGACGCTGCGCAGGTTGGCGCCGGTGCCGCTCGCGACGGGGGCCCAGCTTATGCCATCGAAGCGGACGATCGAGCCGGCGACTCCGACGGCCCAGGCGCTCTGCGGGCTGCTGGCGTAGATGCCGTACAAGGTGCGGGTGGTGCCGCTCGGCTGGACGGTGATGCCGGTCGCGGAGTAGCGCAGCACCGTACCCGCGTCCCCGACGGCCCAGAAGTCCTGCGCAGCGGTTCCAAACGCGCTGTACAGGTTGGTGGTGTTGCCCTGGGTCAGCGCGGTGAAGCTGCCGCCGCCGCTTGGGCCCCGCGTCACCGAGCCGGCATCGCTGCCGACGACCACCTCGCTGCCGAAGCCGTGGATGCCGTGCCAGCTGGTGGTGGAGCCGCTCGCTTGCGTCGTCCAGGTGCTGCCATCGAAGCGGACGATCGTGCCGACGATTCCCACCGCAAAGACGCTGCTCGGGCCAGCCGCGTAGGCGCCGTAGAAGCGGTTGAGCGTGCCCGAGGTCTGGGGGCTCCACGCCGTGCCGTCGAAGCGAACAATGGTGCCCACGTCGCCGACTGCAAAGACGTTGCTCGTGCTGCTGCCGGTTACGCCGAGCAAGGTGCGGGTGGTGTTGCTCGCTTGGGGGGCCCAGCTGCCGCCGCTGTAACGCACGATCACGCCCGCCGACCCGACCGCCCACGCGGTGCTGGCATCGGCTGCCCACACTGCCGAGAGCGTCGTGCTGGTGCCGCTCGGCTGCTGCGACCAGCTTGTGCCGTTCCACCTAAGGACCAGGCCGCCTGCGCCGACCGCCCACAGGTTGCTGGCAGCGGTGCCATGGATGCCGTTTAAGAGGAAGGTGGTGCCGCTCGGCTGCTGCGACCAGCTGCCGCCGCTATTGCGCAAGATGAGCCCGTTGCCACCGACGACCCACAGGTCCTGGGCGCTCGGGCCCCAGACGGCGTTGAGGAGTCCCTGCGTGCCACTTACTTCCTGGGTCCAGCGCCCGGCGGAGTAGCGCATGATGGTGCCGCGATCCCCGACGGTGACGATCTCGCCGCTGCTGCCGACGTAGACACCGTTTATGCCGTTTCCCTGGGGCAGCGGATTGCGGAAGCAGTAGCGGTCTTTGCTGCAGCTGACGCCGGCTGGCCCACCCAGGTCGGGCGGTGGCGCGGCATCGACCGGCGCGGCGTCCGGCAGCGGCATGGCGGCATCGAGCGGCGACTCCATCACCGGGTCTTTTTGACAGCCCGATCCACCGAGAATCAGCACCGTCAGCCAGGTCATCGCCGACCGACTCTGCCACAGCGGACGCAGTACGCGCGGAGTGCATTCCATCTGCTCAGCTTATCGCAGTGGCCGGCGCAGGGGATGGAGCTGTAGCTGCCTCGGCGCACTGGCGTGGGAGTGCAAGGGACGAGAGTTGGGGTGCAAGGGACCGGACTGGGAATGCAAGGGACCGGACTGGGAATGCAAGGGACGCGGGGTGAGGTCAGGCTTTGGCGGGCTGGATCTCGAACAGGGACAGCTCGCACTCGCCGCCGAACTCCAGCTTCAGCAGCAGCGGCCACTCCGGATGATCCAGCACCCACAGATCGACCGGCGAAAAGTCCGTCTCCCGATCATCTTGCGCATGCAGCACCGGCACGTGGACCGGCTGCTCGTGGATGCGCACCGTCGTCTGCGCCGACCCCACCAGCTTGACCGAGAACGAGCCGGAATAGACCGCAAGAAGCACCGACTCCCCCGCCTTGAGCCGGCGCAGACAGTCACGGCTGAGCAGAAACGGCGGGCTGTGCGTCGCGGTGGCAAGCTGCCGATCCTGCATCTCCGTGTCGCCCGCCACTGCGGAGTACTGCGACAGAAACACCACGCCGGACCCGTGCGCAAGCGCCGCCTGGGAACAGCGAATCGTCGCGCGGGCCGGCGGATCGGGATACGACAGCACCATCCCGCCCGCTTCCGACAGCTCGTCCATGCGCAGCTCGTACAGGTCACTCGCGTCATAGTCCGAGGTCCAGACCGCAAACACCGCCCCCGGCTTCACCAGCGCCGCCAGGTCCGTCCCCGCTCTCGCCACCCCCCCCGGAGCACTGGCATGCTCCGCCGCTCCTTTCTTCTGTCTCCCCTGCACACGCGGCAGCTTGCTCGAACCAGACGCCATACCCAAAGAGCCTCCCACCCCGTCCATACCACAATCGGGCCCTGCGAGGCGGCAGTGGCAAACGGGGCAAGTGTCCGAAAGTCAGCGTATGCTTCGCGTAACGGCAAGGAGGTCAGCTTGGGACTTGGTCAGTACGTGTTTCCGCGCATGGCGGTCCACATCGCTTCTGGACGGACCGTTCCCGTGGAGCGGCTGCGCGCGCACTGCCTGTGGTATCCAGCGGTCAGTCTCGATGGGCGCGAGGTGTCGGGGCACGTCCTGTACTTCTCGCAGGCGCTCGAAGATGCGCTCGGGGTGGTGCTCGGGCTGCACGCGACCTGGGACTGGAATCCTGCCGCCGAGGTCGAGAACGGCGAGGAAGACATCACCTTTCGGCTGGCCGCTCCGGTGCGGGCCTCGCTGCATGCCACGGTGTCGCAGCTGATCAAAGCGATCGTCAATCACACCGCCCAGACGCTGCCGCCGAGTCGTCGCAAGCAGCTTGTTGCCATCGCGGCGCTGCCGCAGGAGAAGGTGCTGACGGCGCTGGAGGAGTACCTAGCGCAGAACAAACTACATGTGCTGGTACCTCTCTACATTGGGAACTTGTATCAGCTGTTTACCGATGCGACCGAGGCGCTGCTGCCGGTGTCGCCGTTCTCGCTGCGCCGGACGCCGCGCCTGTGCTTTGTGCTGCTGTCGACCGATAGCCTGACTGACAAGCGCACCAGTCCGTGGCTGCGGCAGGCCTCGGAGCTGATGGCGCTGCCAGTGAGCATCGTCTTTACCCCGCAGGTGGCCGAGTTTCTGGATGCGCTGCCGCCGCTGCGGATGGTGCGCTCGGACCCGCAGCTTGAGAGTGAGCTGTTGTGGACGCTCCACGAGCTGACCGGCGGCTGGCCTGACCTGTGTGATCGCTTTTTCGAGATGCTGGCGCAGCTGCCCGACCTGGAGGCGCTGCGGCACAAGCTGTGGGACTTGGCGCAGCTTCTGCGGGCGGCGGAGCGGGATCTGGAGGCGAGTCAGCGACTGCTCGACCAGGCGTTTGCGGGGCGCAGTGATCTGCCGGATCTGATGATGCCGGGGCAGAGCTCGCCGGCGATGGCTCCGCTGTCGGCGTCGATGCTGGCCGGCTTTGGATCAAGTCCACTTTTGCCCGGCGGGTATGAGGGGCTGTGGTCGCTGCTCGGGCAGCCGGTGCCGTTTACTTGGGAAGAGCACGGGCGGGCGTATCTCGACGGGCTGGTCAGCTGGGAGCGCAAGCTGGCGGTGCCGCGCAGTCGAGCGATCGAGCTGTGTCTGCGTCGTCGCTTCGAGGCCCTGGCGAGTCGCTCGTCGGGGGCGCATGCAGCGGTGGCTCAGCCTGCGGACGGGCACCATCGGCTGGAGGCGCCACGACTCGACTCGGCAACGGTGGGCGCGCACCCGGGACCGACGACGATTCGCTGGCTCCATGTCTCGGACTTTCACTTTTCCGACAAACACCAGACGCAGGGCGCGGGGATCGTGCTGGAGTCGCTGCTCAACACCATCGACGACATGCGCCGGGCGGGGCGAGGGCTCGACTGCATCTTTGTGACCGGCGACATCGCGCAGAGCGGCAGCGACAGCGAATATCGGCTGGCCGAGGAGTATCTGCTGCGGCTGTGTGAGCACAGCGGCGTGCCGACTCAGAATGTGATCATGGTGCCGGGCAATCACGACGTGCTGCGCTCTCGCGGGCTTGGGCTTACGCGCACCCTCACCAGCCACGACGAGTCGATGTACTTTTTTGCCCCGCAGGCCGAGCGCTGGCACCTGAAAAAATTCGACGCCTTCGTGCAGTTCTACAACCGCTTTTACAAGGCCGGTCACTTCGGCAAAGAGCCGCCGCGTCAAGCCGATCCGCGCCTGCCGACAGCCGCTGCCGAGATCCTGCGCATTCGCAACCTTGATGTTGGACTGGTTCCGCTCAACACCGCGTGGTTTGCCCAGGCCGATGATGACAGTGGCAAGCTGTTCGTCGGAGAGCCGCTGTTGCGGGCCGCACTCTCGCAGGTGCAGAAGGCGCGGCTGCGGATTGCGCTCATGCACCACCCGGTGTCCGATCTGTCCGAGGTCGAGCGCCGTCCCATCGAGCAGCTGCTCCAGGAACACTGTCACTTTGTGCTGCGCGGCCACCTGCATGAAAACGAAGCGCAGTGGGTGTCGAGTCCGTATCGCCAGACGCTGGTGATGGCCGCCGGAGCCGCCTATCAAGGCCGCGTCATCTATCAAAATCGGGCGATGCTGTGCGAGGTCGAGGTCGATGCGCCCGGCAAGATTGCGCGCATTCGGCCGTATCCGATCCGCTACGAGCTGACCGGACACGATCGGTGGACGCTCGACACCAGCGTCTTCCCGAAGAGCTATCCCACGTACCTGGAGTCGCTGAGCCTGAACTTGTGACGGCGCGCGGGAAGCAGTCCGTTACACCGCTGCGTGGCGCTTGAGAAAGGCAATGGTCCGATCCCAGGCGAGCTGGGCGGACTCTGCGTGGTAGCTCTGCGGGTCGGGCTTGCGCATAAAGCCGTGGCCGCCTTGGTAAAAGTGACACTCGAACGAGACGCCGGCCGCGCGCGCCTGCTCGACCACCGCTTGCACTTTTTCCGCCGGCACGTGGGCATCCGTCTCGGCAAAGTGACCGAGCAGCGGCGCTCGCACCTTGTCGAAGTGAAGATACTTGGGCAGCGGCAGACCATAAAAGGGAACCCCCGCGTGCAGTCCCGGCACATTGCAGATCGCCGCAATCGCCATCGCGCCGCCGAGACAGAATCCGGTGATCGATACCTCCTGCCCGCCGCGCGGATGCGACTTGAGGAATGCCACCGCCGCCGTCGTCACCACCAAGGCGTGATCGGTCTGAAACTGCATCACCAGCTTCAGCGCTTCCTCGGGGTCGGCGGTTGACTTGCCTTCGTAAAAATCGACCGCCAGCGCCAGGAAGCCTTCGCGGGCAAAGCGCTCGGCGATGCGACGCATGTCATCGTTGAGCCCCCACCACTCGTGACAGATGATTATCGCAGGGTGGGGTCCGTCGCCGGCAGGAGTCGCGAGCGCTGCCATCGCCGGGCCGTTGGGAGTCGCAAGCATCACAGTTTCGATCATCGTTGGGAGTCTCCTTTCGCTGTCTGTTTGCCAGTAGGAATGGTTAGGAATCGGAGTAGGAATGGTTAGGAATCGGAGTAGGAATGGTTAGGAATCGGAATAGGAATGGTTAGGAATCGGAATAGGAATCGGAATCAGTAGTCAATTCCGTCGGTGGAGAGGAACTCCTTGTCTACCTTGAGGCTCGGCAAGTACTCCTCTTTGTCCCACAAGTACACGTAGTGCGCGTAGATTCCGAGCAGCTTCTTCATGTACTCGCGGGTCTGGGAATACGGACACAGCTCGACAAACTCGTCGAGCGGACGGTCCCCCTGTCGTCCCAGCCAGCGCGTCATTGCCCGAGGTCCGGCGTTGTACGATCCCGCCCCCAGCGCGACTTGTCCCTTGAACTTTTTCAGCAGGCGACCGATGTACCACGAGCCAAACTGAATGTTCCCTTCCGGGTCGTACAGGACATCATCGGTATACGTTCGGCCAATCGATCCGGCGACGCGACGGCTCGTCGGTGGAATCATCTGGAGGAGTCCAATCGCATCTGCATAGGACACGTCGTAGGGATTGTAGGCGGACTCCTTCTGCATGATCGAATACAGGTAGCGCGGCGGATTGTCGCCACTGGGTCCGTACTGCTCGATCAGCCGCCGGTACGCGAGCGGATACATCGACTCCCAGTACGGTCGCGCCCCCGGAACCGCATGCGGATCTTTGCGCAGCGCCGCTTGGCCATGGACCTCCGCGAGCAGGTGTGGGCGACGGAAGCTCTCGGCGCGCTGATACAGTCCAAACAGCACCGGCAGCGCTTTTCCGGCGGTGTAAGTTTTGATCAGCGCGGACTCGACTCGCTGCAGCTCTTGCCCGGCTTCCGCCTTCAGTCCAAACAACAGCAGCTCCTCGGGTCGGCGCAGCTTGTCGTCGGCAAGTACCTGCTTATCGGGCGGAGTCTGCCAGTCGGGAAGGCCCTCGGGAAGCTGGCGCGCCGGATCGAGAAACAGCGGCAGCTTCTGACCCTCGTCGCGCAGACGGACCCGGCTGAGCATTCCGTAATAGGAAAAAGGCTCCCGCTCGGCCAGCCTGCGCAGCCCGCCGAGCCCGTCGCTTTTTTTGCCAAGCTTGAGCTGCGCCACCGCCGCCCAGTACAGACCCTTGCTGCCGACGAGTCCGTTTTTCTTGCCGATGTGCTCGAACGCCGGCAGTGCCCCCGCATAGTCGCCGAGGAGATAGCGTGACCAGCCGATGTACCAGCGCGCCTCTTCGGCGAACGTGCCGGTGCTGTAGCGACGCAGCATCTCTTCGAGGTTGGCGATCGCCTGCTGGTGCCGACTGCGGTTGTACTCGAGCCAGCCGATGAGAAAGCTCGCCTCCGCCGAGTAGCGCGAGTGCGGGTGAATCGACAGCAGCTCGCGGTAACCCACAATCGCTTCGTCGTCGCGATCGGCCCGTGACAGCGCCCGCGCCCCGTGGAACATCGCATCGGCCTGCTTGTCCCCTTTGAGCCGCTTGGCGACGGCAAGCAGCAGCTGCGCCGCCCCACCATAGTTGCGCCGCATGCGATAAAACGTCGTCCCCAGCCAGTAATCGACCTCATCGCGCAGCGTCGGGCCCAGCTCTTGTGGCAGACCTTGCAGCTCGGCAACCGCCTCGACCCAGCGACGGCCCGCCAGCAGGTTTTTGGCGCGATCGAGGTGCTCTTGCGCATCCAGCTTGGCCTCGCGATCCAGCTCCCGCAGCTTGCCGAGCGCCGACTCTGCCAGCGGATGCAGCGGCTGTTCGATGTACAGCTTGCGCAGCAGACTCCGCGCTTCTTGCCCTTGCTTGTCGTCGCTGTGCCCCAGCAGCTCGGCCTGGCGAAAGCGCACCGTGCCAAGGTCAATCGGACTCTTGCTGCTGGCCAGGACACTGCGATAGGCCGTCTCAGCCTCGGTACTCTTGCCGACGAGGCGCAGACAGTCAGCGTTGCGGGCCCGCGCTTGCATCGTCAGCGGCGTCTCGGGCACCGACTCGACCGCGCGCAGGTGCAGCGACGCAGAGTTACACAGCGACGGAGTCCCCGTCTCGACCGCCAGCAGCGCTTCACTGTCACCCAGCACAAAAAGCAGATAGTCGCGGCTGCGATAGTCCTTGATCTGATCTTTGTCGACGAGCGGCGTGAGCAAGCTTCGCGCTTTTTCATAGTCGCCGCTGTGATAGGCACCGATCGCTCTTTGGATCTGCGCGACCCGCTTGTCGACGGGAGACGGCTTGGCCGCAACCGACTCGGTGGGCAACAGCAGCGTGATGGACCAGGGCAACGCCGCAAGCAGCGACGAAGCGAAGCGAAATCGGTGACGATGGAAAGAGCGCGACACTACGCAGAGATGATAGCGGACGGACGGGCGGATTAGCGGCCGCTGACCATCGCGCTCACGACTTTGAGCAGCTCGGGCTCGTTGAGGGTGGACGTGACGGCATAGCCGAGTCCGTGGGCGCGGAACACCGCGACGTTGTAGCCGCGTGCGTCGGGCAGGAAGATCTCGCGGTTGCCGATGACGGTGCGACGGGCGTTCAGCTCCAGGCCCTGCGGATCGAACACAAACACCGAGATCGGCTGCCCACTTTGCTGATAGCGCAGCAGCACCGCCTCGCGATCGCCCAGATCGGCCAGCCGGCCTCCTTGCAGCGACGCCACCGGCTCGAGCTGCGGCGCCGGCACCATAAACGGCACTTTGCCGGTAAACCACGAGCGGACCTTCTCGGGCTCCCCCGTCACGTCGAGCGGCAGCGGCAGCTGATGGCGCGAGATCATCGCGTCGACGACCACTGGCCGATCATTTCGCGCCGATCGACTCGACTGGCTCGAGCGAAACCCCGGCATCACCAGCAGACCCGCCACCGCGCCGGCCAGCAGCATCACCATCGGCTGCTGCCACACCCGCGACAGCCACGAGCCCTGCGCCGCCAGCTGCTTACCATCTTCCGCATCGAGGCTGCTTGCGATTTTTTGGCGCAGTGCACTCGGACTCTGCGTCGCCACCGCTTGCTGCAGGGCATGACGAAGCTCCCGACGGGACTGCACCAGCTTGTGACAGCTCGGACACTCGCCGAGGTGGCGCTCGTACGGGAGGCGATCGGAAGCCAGAAGCTCACCGTCTACCAAGCTCTCAAGATCGCGCTGGAGTTCGCTACACTGCATGGCCATTGGCTAGTTCTTGCTGCTCGCTCGTCGAGTAAGTGGAATCACGCGCCCGGGTTCGGAGGATTTTGCCGCAGGTTCCGCCTGGATGATACCCGAGCGAATCGCATGTTCGCGCAGCGTACTCTGCAGAAGTCGCCGCCCGCGATGCAGCCGACTCATCACCGTGCCCACCGGACAGTCCATGATGTCGGCAATCTCGCGATAGGAAAACTCTTCCACGTCGCTGAGCAGCACCGCCAGGCGGAACTCCTCGGGCAGCGCCGTCAGCGCGCGGACGATCGAGTCGGACATCCGCGCAAAGTGCACCGTCTCCTCGACATCCCGTCCCGACTCGGCCAGGCTCTCCGAGATGATGCCCAGGTCGCCCCGCTGCACCATCTCGTCGGCGACCTCGTGCTCACGCACCCGTCGCCGATACTTGTTGATGAAGGTGTTGGTCAGGATCTTGTACAGCCAGGCCTTGCAGCGCGTCCCCGGCTGATACTGATCGAAGGCTCGGTACGCTTGCAGCACTGCGTCTTGCACCAAGTCCTCCGCATCTCGCCGGTCCTGAGTCAGCCGGATCGCCGTCGTGTACAAGGCGTCCAGGTGGATGAGCGCTTCTTGCTCAAACCGCGCCCGCTGGCTGGGCACCTGCTTCTTCTGCCGATCGAACATGCAAGGGTAACGTAGCGCGCGCGAAATCTATTCCAAGGGGGCCAGCGCAGATTTCGCGATCTTTTGCCTCGTCGGAGCTCGTCGGACTGTCGGAGCTTGCCGGACTGTCGGCGTTCGTTGCCCACCTGCGGCTTCGCCAAAAGTCCGGTCCGACCAATTGCGACCTACTTGGGTTTTTTTGCGTCCGATCGGCCCCTTTTTCGGCCCCTTCCGGCTCCTTTCCGGCCCCGAGCACACAGCTTGCAGACAAGTCTCAGCAGGTAGTTGACGAGTCAACAAACTACTTGCTTGAGCAAACAAACATATGGTTGCTTCCGCAAACAAAGGCCAAATCGGAACATGAGCAAGATCGACACAAGCGACTGGCAGCGCCTGTCATTTTCCGTCGGAGAAGTCAATCGAACAGTAGAAGTTTCGCTGCGTGCAGAGTGTGATCTGTGGCTCACAGATCTAGAGCTCTTGACAGCCATTTGGCAGAGCAAAGAGCGGTTCCTGCGGATGGGCGAGCTGCGAGATCTTTTGCTGCTGACTCCGAGTGGTCTGACCCGAGTGGTCGATCGGCTGGTGCGGCGAAAGCTGCTGCGAAGAGTCACTGTCTCCGTCGACAAACGTGGCTCGGCAGTGGCGATGACTCCGCTGGGATTTGCGACCTATCTGCGGGCCAAAGAGGTCTGTGACCTGGCACTTCAGTCTGCGCTCGCGGACAAGCTCTCGGGGACGCAGCTGCGGACGCTGATCCGGACGCTTCAGCCAGCCACAACGCCTAACAGAACGTAGCGACGGGAAAAGGGCAGCCAGAAGGAAAGCCGAGGCGCAGGAACTATTGAGCGGAGAGGACTGCGCTGATGCAGTCGGCAGTGCAGCTCGGATCACTGAGGCGGGTGCGGCGGTAGGTCACAGCAGAGCTTAGCGCAAGGAGGCTGGCTCCGGAGGCGTTCTGGACCTTGAGCTCGTAGAGATCTCCGTCGACGAGCAGCTCGGGTTGGCCGGCCAGGTGCACGAACAGGCGGGCCGGTACAGAGCGGGTATCGAGCGAGATGTCGACGGTGAGTGGACCGAGGATGCGACCGACGAAGCGGCTCTGGGTCGGGTCAAAGCGAAGCGTGGTGTACGGGCAAGCGCCGTTGCGACAAGCGGTGATGGTAAGTGACTGGGGATCGCTATTGCCGACGGTGAGAGGACCATCAAAGACGGCGCCACTTAAGCAGCTGACGGGAATACAGATGACACCGATGGCGGTACCAGAAGGAGACACCGCGCCACTGGCCCCGCAGCCTGACCCTGCCACCGACAGCAGCAGGGCACCGAGCCAGCTCAGCGTCGGTCTTCGGGCCGCAGCGGTCACGAGTTTCCGACGCTACGCGACAGTCGCCACAGTCCGTAGCCGAGCAGCATCAGCAGCGAGCCGGCCATCGGAAAGGTATGAACGACTCCGAAGCGACGCAGAAAGATGAGCAGACCGCCGCTGATGAGGAGGCTGATGCCAAGTACAGAGAGCGCTTTGGGCATGGATCACGGCTGATAGGTGAAGCGGAGCTCGAAGTCGCAGATGAAGAAGGTGTCGCCTTCGTCGATGCGCTTGTTGTCGATGCGCATGCCTTTGTACTCGATGCCATTGGTCGAGCCGAGATCTTTGATGTAGTAGACGCCGTTGCGACGCAGCACCACCGCATGCTGACGCGAGATGTTGCCGTCTTTGATCGCCAGGTCGGCGGTCTTGCTGCCGCGCCCGATCACAAACTGATCTTTATCGATCAAGATGCGCTGGTTTTGAAAGACCAGAAACAGCGGCGGCGCGGGGCTCTCTGTACCAGAGCCACCCCAGCCAGGAGTTCCCGTCGGTGGAGTCGGCGGTCCCGAGGTCGGCGGAGGCTGTGGTGGAAGCGGCAGGGCGTTGGCGCGTGGCATCGTACCGACATTGGGTCGCGGCACCGGCGGCAGATAGCCCATATTGGTTGCGGGAACGGGCGGTCGCTCCATCGCTCCCGACGGTGACGGAGTGATCGACTGCGGTCGTTCGGTTCGCTGCTCGGGCCGCTCGGGCCGCTGTCCCGAGGGGGTTCCGGTGCTCACCGCGCTGCTTGGAGCGGGACCAGGACCGACGCTGCTGATCTGACTTCCGGAGCCGCTGCCCGACGGAACTTGGTAGTTCTTCGAGCGTGCGTAGATGCGCATCGCTTCGTTGACGAGATAGTCCACCGAGCAGTCGAAGTCGGCCGCCATTGCCTCGAACGTCTCCCACAGCACGTCGCGGCAGTAGAAGTGGCGCATCGTCTTTCGGCTCTGGTCCATACCCGTCACCTCGTCCTCACACCTGACCGCGATCGCCCGGTCGACAGGCTGCACACAGTCGAACGAGTGAGGCCACATCGCATGGCCGGTAGCCTAACCGCCCAGATCGCAAAGGTCAAGGCTGCCCCCGAGTGGAACCGTCTGCGCAGCCGCTCGCCAAAGATGCGCCTAGGCCAGCAGTTCCGTCGTGTTTCGTCTCCACAAATTGGCACTTGGGCGGCGACCTGTGATAACAAGCGGCGTCATTTTAGGAGCCCTCAGGATGCACCAAGCTACTTCGCCAAGCCGGACGCTGCGACTGACCCAGTGGGCGACGCCACGAACCTGGGCCTACCTTGTGTCTGCCAGCGTGTTTTCGTGTGCGGTGCCGGCGCTGGCCAGCGACTTTGTGGATACGCGCCTCAACGTCACGCTGACCAACGAAAACGTCTTGGCGGCTCCCGGTGAGACGAATCCGCCGGTGCCAGGCTGGCGCTTTGACCGTCCCAACCAGCTCGGCGTGCTGTTTTTCGACAACTACGATACGCGCTTTACCGGCTACGAGAGCTTGACGCACATCGTGCTCTACAAGGCGATTCAGCGACAGCGCTGGGAAGCCGAAGCGGCGTATGTGCTGCGACTGCTCCAGTTTTCCGACGTGAACCTGTCGTCCATCGATGACGGTAGCTACATCAAGATCAACTACTACTTCGACCCGACGCGGACTCGCCGGACCAACGTCTCGGTGACGGCGTTTCCGCTCAACTCGGACCGAATGAGGCTTGGCTATTCGTGGCGCCTGTCGTGGGGCGGCTCGCCGATCTTCTTTAAGGCCAATCCGGACGTGTCGTCGAACCTGAGTCCGCCGCCGACGCCGCCGGTGCCGGGACTGCGGGTGCAGATTGCCGACGATCGCTGGTATGCCTACTTTGGCGCCAAGACCTCGGTGCTGCGCTACGAGCAGGATCAGGAGCTGCACTCGGTGTACGGGATCCTCGGCGGGGCGGGCGTCGATCTTTTGCCGGGGCACCTGCGCCTAGAGGCCAATGGCGGCTTCTTTGATCGAGGGACGATTCCGCGCGTCCTGACGCAGCGGCTGCCGGTGCAGACCTACGGCGTGTCGGTGCAGCTGTCGGCGTGGAGCGGGCTGTCGCCGTCGATGTCGGCTGATACGGCGCTGTATCGCAACGATCCCAACGGTGCAGCGCGCTACCTGACCAAGCCGTTCTATACGCCGGGCGTGTCGTGGCTGCTGATGAGCGAGTTTACCGCCGAGGCGACGACGCTCGAAAATCCCGATCAGGCCGAGTCGAGCCGGGCGCAGTGGGGCCTGGCGGGCGACGTGAACTTCCGCCTGCAGTACGGCAACTTCCGCTATCGCATCGACGCGATGTATCGGTCGCTACAGTACCTGCTTGTCAATCAGCCGAGCTTGGTGCCGTTCCAAGACTTCCCGTCGGGCCAAGGCGTCGAGATTCGTCCCGAGCTGTTCGCCGCAACCGGCGCCGACTACTACATCGAAAAATCGGGCACGACTGTCGGGCTCACCGTCGGCGTTGATCGTCCAGCGAGCTACAAACCACCCACCGCTGCGGTCAATCCAATCGACTCGTCCCCAGCGATCTTGGTGGTGCGCAACCAAGGTGACGTGGTGATCCTGCCGCAGGGCCAAGACACGCTGCCGGCGATTGCCACCAAGCTGGCGGCGCGGCAAGACTTTTTGGAGATGTTCGCGCTGATTGTCGAAAGCTACTACCAGTACGATCCGAACGGGACGCGGCTGGTGACGGACCCAGCGACGCAGCTGAAGCAGCGAGTGTTTGAAAATCCCCATCGTCTGGGCTTTAACTTCACGCTTCAGGCGCGCTTCTGATCGCTGATAATCGCAGCCTCACAGTGAGAACCGCATGACGACCAAGAGGACGTCCGATCCATCATCCACCGACTCGCCGGCCTTGACCGGGGAGCCATCCCGCCTCGCAAGTACGTTCACGCTGGAGGCGATTCGTAGTCTGGCGCAGGTCCTACAAGACTTCGAGCTGTCCGAGCTGGAGCTGTCGCAGCCGTCCGGTGAGCGCTTGCGCCTGGTCGCCCGCCGCACCGAGGTTGTTGCCGCCGCGCCCGTGGCCAAGGTCGCCTCGGTGCCCGTCGCAGTCGCTACCGAGCCGATCCACATCCCGTCTGCACCGCCCGCAACGGGGAGAGCGAGCCCGCCCGATAAGAGCGTCACCGTCATCACTGCGCCGCTCGTCGGTACGTTTTATCGCTCGGCCAGTCCCGAGTCGCCGTCGTTTGTCGAGGTCGGCCAGCGCGTCCGCAAGGGCCAGACGCTGTGCATCATCGAAGCGATGAAGCTGATGAACGAGCTGGAGTCCGAGGTCGACGGCGTGGTCGTCGCAATCCTTGGGGAAAACGGGCGGCCCGTCGAGTTTGGCGAGGCGCTGTTTCAGATCAAGACCGGATAGCCGCCGATGCGCCAGCTGGGCCTTCCTCTTGCGATGGTGCTCTTGGGGCTGCTCGGCGACGGGCGGGCTCTCGCGCAGCCGAAGATCTGTGGCAACCAGAGCGCGCTCGGCAGCTGGAATCTCGGGGAGTGTCCGCAGCTCAAAGATGACGGCGCGGGCGCGGATGAGTCGGCGGGGGACGGCATCTACTCGCTGGAGCTGAGCCTCGATCCGACGGCGCTGCTCGAGTACAAGATCCTGCCGCAGGGGACGTGGGTGGGTGCGCTGGGTCAGCAAGGCAGCTGTGATCACGTCGGCAACCCGACCGGCAACGACACCGCCAATGTTCGCATCGCGTGGCCCTTGGTCAGCTCAGCGGCACGCTTTTACCTCGACACCCGCACGCTCAGCGATCCCAGTGATTTGACTCCGCCGGGCAACCGCTCGATCGGCGACTCGCTCATGTTCCGCTCGCCGCAAGGTGACTGCCCGCGCTGGTTCGTCGTCGGAGACTTCCAAAGTATCGTCGGTGTAAACGGCACAGCGGTCGAGCTTGCAGTGCTGAGGCCGGGAGTGCTCGTCGGTCGTCACACCGCCAGCAAGCTGCTACCCGTCGGTTGGAAGTGGAAGGTCATGGAGCAGGCCAGCGTCGGGGCGCGCGAGCTGGGACCGAGCGGCTGGGCCTATGCGCCGTGCTCGACGCCGAGTGCAGCCGTGTCGACGGCGGTGATGCCCGGTAGCTCGATCTATTTCGTCATCGATACCCGCTCGGGTCGTCTGCGCACGGTGGTTTCGGACACGCCGCTCGATGGCTTTGTTGCCGATGGTACGCCGCTGTGTCCAAAGGTGGTGGACATGGCCAGTCCAGCGCCGGATCTTGCGTCGAAAAGTGATGCCTCGACCCCAGCCGATCTGCGTGATGGAGAGCTGGCCGACGCCGCCTTCGATGGGCCGACGCGACCTCTGCCTGGCATCCACTGCGACTGTCAGCTGGGCGGGCACGCTGCGTCGCCTTCGCCGGCGTTTCTGACGGTGCCGCTGCTGCTCCTGCTTCGCCGCTTTCGCCGCCTCACGCCCCGCACCTAAGCGCCGCCACGCGACTCCATCGACATTCGACCAAGCCATGGCTGCCGCCCCGATCCCGGGATGGCGCAGCGCTGGCGACCCCTGCTTACCCACCTACGCCCACCTACGCCCGCCTACGCCTGACTACTCTACCTACGCCTGCCTACCTTCGTCCAAAGGCGCAGCAATATAGCTTTTTAGAGTACAAAAAAAGTAATAGTCATTCCCATTCACAGCTCGTCGTCGTGGCGCCTTATCGCTGGGAGTAGGCGAAGTTTCTTCGTTGCTGGACCCAAGTCCTTGCTAAGCGCTGAGAGTGCCTGGGAAAAGGGCGTTTTGATTTGAAAATTTAGTGTGCTTTGGTTTACAAACATACACAGTCATAACATGGACCCAATCTATCGCTTGCGCCTGAAGGAGGCTCTTTATGACGTTCCTGGATAGGTCTTGGCGTCGCCACCGGGCGAGACTGCCGCTTGCCACCGCCTTGTCAGCGCTTGCCTGGTTTTCCGTCCCCGAGGCCAAGGCCGACCCCAAGCTTCGCTACCAGATCGACCAGCGGGGCGACATGATCCTGATTGGCAACACGGTCGGCTTCGACTGCCGACCGGGGATTCCGAAGCCGGTCGTCGGGACGGTCGACACGTCAAGCTGCGGCACCAACGTGGAGGACTCCTCGGCGGACGTGTGGTGGCGTGACGATGCGGGTGGCGCTGGCGGGGCAGTGGCCAACCTGGATGTTAAGGTTCCCGACGCACGAACCACGGCGGTCTTACAGCTTCCCGATGGCGCCAAAGTGACCTACGCGCGGCTGTACTGGGCCGGCACGTACGAGGAGAGCAGTCCTCCCGACGGCAAAGTCACCGTCGAACGACCGGGTCAGCCACCGCGAATGATCGTCGCTGCTTCAGCGGACATCGACCGCAACTACATCGGCGGCAAGAGCTACCAGTCGTCCGCCGACATCACCGGCCTACTGCAGCAGTACGGCTCGGGACAATACCGAGTGAGCGGCGTCCCGCGCATGCCGTCAGCCAACACCAACTCGGATGTGGCCTACGCGACTTGGTCGATCGTGGTCTTTTATCAGAAGGACGGCGCGCCGATTCGCAACCTGACGCTGTGGGACGGGCTGACGGGAGTCGTCGGTGGCAGCAAGACCTCGCTCAACCTGTCGGGCTTTCGAGTGCCGATGGGCACCAAGATCGACGCCAAGCTGGGGCTGGTGGCGTACGACGGGGACCATGACTATGACGGCGACTCGCTGACCTGGAATGGCACGCGACTGGTCGATGGCACGAGCGGCTCGGACAACAACTTTTTCAATAGCAGCCGCACCTACCTTGGGCAGGCGATGACGACGAGCGGCGACCTGCCGCAGCTTAGTGGCGACGCTGGCAGCATGATGGGGATTGACCTGGACGTGGTCGATGTCTCGCCGTATGTGAAGCCGAATGACACCCAAGCGACGATGGTGCTGGAGTCGACCAAGGAAGACATCGTGCTGCTCGGAGTGGTGGCGACCTCGATTGCCAGCACCAAGCCGATCATCGAGACGATCCTGACCTACCCGCCGGGCGTCAGCACCAAGCCGGGCGACGTGATTGAGTTTACCTCGACGAGCCGCAACATCGGCGACGCGGTCGGCGGGGATCTGATCATCGAGCAGAAGCTGCCGCCGGGACTGTCGTACGTTCCCGAGTCGGTGCGGCTGACGGTCGGTGCGGAGCCGAGCCTAAATGGTCCCAAGACCGACAAGCCCGGCGACGATCAGGTCGAGTGGGACCCGCTGACGGGTACGCTGCGCATTCGCATCGGCAAGGGCGCGACGGCAACCAAAGGAGGCACGCTCGATCCGACCGATCCACCGGTGATCGTCAAGTATCAAGTTCGCATCGACGATCGCGCGTACGGAGAGCTGCCGCTGCAGAGCACGACCTCGGTGACGCCCGTCGGTGGTGCCAACTCGGGGCCGATTGCGTTTCCGTCTGGAAATGGCGTGAATCCGGGCGCTCCGACCATCGTCGTGGTGCCGCCGTGTGTGAGCAATGACGACTGCAGCCCCGGCGCTCCGGTCTGCGACAAAAAGGGCGCCGAGCCGCGCTGCACCGATGTCTGTGACTCGGACGTAGACTGCCAAGGCACTCCCGGTGGCAGCGAGATCTGCTCGGCGATGAAAAAGTGTGTGCAGTGTAGCTCGGGGGCGAGTGCGGCCTGTACGGCGGCTGGTCCCGGCAGCCAGTGCATCACGCCCGGCTTCTGCGGCTGCAACACCAACGCGGACTGCGGGGGCCGTACCTGCGATGTGGTAACCAACCTGTGTCCCAAGACGGCGATCGATCTGTCGGTGAATGTGACCCATGAGCCGCAGGCGGCCCGCCAAGATACGCCGATCGTTTATGCAGTGTCGGTGAAGAACCAGAGCGGGCTGGCCGACGCGGGCCCGGTGCGGGTGACCTTCGAGGTCCAGCGCGGCGGACTGATCGACAAGCTGACGGCGCAGCCGGGCTGGCGCTGCTCGTTTATCGATCAAAAGGTAAGCTGTCTGCGCTATCGACCGCTGCAGCCGGGCGAGTCGCTGCAGGTGGTGGCGGTGACGGTCCTGGGAAGTGCGGTCGCGATGCAGGACCCGCCGACGGTGACGATCTCTGCGACGGTGGCGTCGGATGGCTCGATGGACCCCAGTCCGGCGGACAACACCGTGACCCAGACCCTTGAGCTTGGCGTGCTCCGCGTCGCGGGTGGCGGCCTCGGATGCTCGACTTCCCAGAGCGGCTCGGCGGGTAGCCTCCTGGGCCTTTTGGCCTCGGCGCTGCTGTCGCTGCTTGGGCTACGGCTTCGTCGTCGAAACCAAGCGAACACCTAAGACCGAGAGATGGACTCATGGGCGCCGCCGCGTAGACCGGTTGGTGCGGCGCTGAACAGGATATGGAGGGCAGCTGTGCGACCTCTTTTGCAACGCTCGATGTTTGCTTTTCTGGCTCTCGCCCTCTCTTGGGGTGCAGCGGCCCGGGCCCAAGCCCAGTCCCAGCCCAACGTGGGCTATCAGCTCAATCGCTACGAGCCGACCGCCGCTGGCGAGTGGTCATTCGCAGTCGAACACCCGTGGTATTCATCGACCCGGTACTTCGCTGTTGGACTGACGCTGAACTATGCGCACAAACCGCTCGTTCTTGGGTACAAGGACAGCAGCGGCTACACCGAGACGCAGTCGCTGGTCAGCAATCAGCTGATCGGTCATCTCGATGTGGCGGGATCGTTTTTGGATCGCGTACTGGTCACCGGCTCGCTGCCGGTGGTGATGCTAAGTCAGGGCACATTGGTGGACAAAAACCCTGGCGAGGGCAGCTTTGCCGTCGGAGATCCGCGAATCGGTGCACTCGCTCGTATCTACGGTCAGCCGAGCCGCAGCACGTGGTCCGTGAGCGCTGGGCTCGATCTGTGGGTTCCTTTGCGGGCGATGACTGATTCCCTGCCTTCGATCGTGAGTGATCAGTCGGTGCGGGTTCTGCCAAAAGTGGTCTTCGCGGGGGTGTGGCGCAAGCTGATGTGGTCGGGAAGCCTCGGCGCGCTGATTCGTTCCGAGGCCCAGACCAAGCTGCCACTCGAGTGGTCGGGGATTGAAGCGGGTCGCGCCGCCTCGGAGCTGCAGCTCGGCCTGCGCGCCGCCTATTACGATCAAGCGCGTCGCTTTGCAGTCGGTCCGGAGCTGCTGCTGGCGACGGCGCTGGCGGGCCGAGACAGCTTCTCTCGCTACGGCACCAGCCTCGAGACACTGCTAACCGGTCACTACAACATCAAGGACATGGTTCAGGTCGGCGCCGCCATCGGACTGGGCTTTGTGCGACAGCCCGGTACGCCCGATGTGCGAGGTCTGTTGCGCGTCGCCTATGCCCCGACGGCGAAGAAAGAGCCCGACGGTGATGGCGATGGCATCGTCGATAAGTATGATGCCTGTCCGACGGAAAAAGGTGTCTCGAGTCGTAACCCCCAAAAGCATGGCTGCCCGGTGGAAGTCGATCGCGATGCCGACGGTGTGCCCGACAAGGCCGACCTCTGTCCCGACGTGTCCAAGGGTGCCGCGCCTGATCCCGACCGGCTTGGTTGTCCGCTGCCCGAAAAGCCGCTGCCCGAGCCCGATCGCGATGGCGATGGTGTGCCGGACCGCAACGATCAGTGCCCGGCGGAGCCGCAAGGTGCCACGCCCGATCCCGGTCGCCTCGGCTGCCCGGCGATGGACAGCGACAAGGATGGCGTGCTCGATCCGGTGGATCAGTGTCTGTTCGAGCCAGCTGGAGCCAGCCCCGATCCCGGTCGACCAGGCTGCCCGATGGCCGACAAGGATCACGACCAGATTCCCGACGCTGCTGACGCTTGCCCAGACAAGGCCGGCGCGCCGCATCCCGACAAGAAGCGCCACGGCTGCCCGAGTGTCGTCGAGATCCGAGGCTGTCAGCTGGTCATCCTCAAGCCGATCCAGTTCAAGCCGAACAGCGAAATCATCGACGAGAAGGCCAGCGGCAAGGTCCTGCTCGCCGTCGCTGATGCGCTCAAAGCATCGCCGAACATCAAGCGCCTGCGCATCGAGGGCCACACCGACACCCAGTGCCCGGTCAAGTTCCGCAAGAACTGTAAGACCTACAACCAGGATTTGTCGGAGCGCCGCGTCATCAGCGTCCGCAAGTGGCTGATCAAAAACGGCATCGAGGAAGGTCGTCTCGAGGGCAAGGCCCACGGCCACGAGAAGCCGATCGCCCCGAACAACGCCACCGGCTGGGCCAAGAACCGGCGCGTCGAGTTTCACCTGCCCGACTGCGGCGGCACCAACCAGAACTAAGCCGACTTCGCGCGCCGACGCCTCTTTCCCCTTTCCCACAACTTGCCCATACTGACCGGCCATGCAGCGGGCCCGGCGGGTCGTGATCGTCTCAGCGCTCGGTTACTTCGTCGACATCCTCGACCTGTTTCTCTTCAATGTCGTTCGTCAGCCGAGCCTTCGTGATCTCGGGGTGCCCGTCGCTGACTCGCTGATGTGGGGGATGCGACTCCTCAATGTCCAGATGGTTGGGGTGCTCGTCGGTGCGCTGGTGTGGGGAATTCTCGGCGATCGGGTCGGGCGGCTGCGGGCGCTGTATGGCTCGATTTTGTTGTACTCAATCGGAACTCTGGCGAACGGTCTGGTCGGCTCTGTCGAGGCGTACGCCGTCTGTCGGCTCCTGGCTGGGCTGGGGCTCGCTGGGGAGCTAGGTGCCGCCGTGACGCTGGTCAGTGAGACGCTGCCGCAGCGCCAGCGTGGACTTGGCACCACCCTCGTCGCCGGCTTTGGTCTGTGCGGTGGTATCGTCGCGGCACTTCTCGCCGAGAGCCTGTCGTGGCGTGCCTGTTATCTCGTCGGTGGTGGCGCGGGCCTGATTCTGCTCTCGCTTCGCCTCACCCTTCACGAGCCAGCGCTGTTTATGGCCGCCCAGCAAGAGTCCGTCCGTCGCGGCAGCCTCACGCTCCTCTTTGCCACGGCTTCCCGTCGGAGTCGCTTTGGCAAGCTGCTGCTGATCGGTCTGCCGGTCTGGTTTGTCGCCGGGATCGTGATCGCGTTTTCGCCCGAGCTCGCCGCCTCACTCGGCACCCCCGGAGTCACCGCCGCCCGCGCCGTGCTCTGCTCGTATCTGGGCGTGGCGATTGGCGATCTGCTGTGTGGGCTCTTGTCGCAGTGGCTACAGAGTCGGCGTCGAGCGATGATGCTGTCGCTGTCGCTGCTCCTCATCGGGCTGCTGGCGCTGCTGCGCCTGCGCGGACTCAGTCCAAATGGGTTTTATCTGCTCGGCTTCGGACTTGGCGTCTCGACGGGCTACTGGGCGGTGCTGGTGACGACGGCGGCCGAGCAGTTTGGGACCAACCTGCGAGCGACGGTGACCACCAGCATTCCGAACTTGGTACGCGCCTCGGTGATCCCGCTCAGCCTGCTGTATCAGCAGCTTTTGCCGTCGCTGGGAACGATCGAGACAGTGCGGCTCATCGGTCTTGGGACGGTGGCACTGGCGGCGCTGGCCCTGTGGTCGCTGCCCGAGACCTATCACCGCGAGCTTGCTTTTGTAGAGCGAGACTCGACATCCTAGCCAGCTGATGCTTCGGCCCTGGCTGTAGCAAGGAATCCACAAATGGCACAGAGTCCAAACCTAAGCGGCAAAGTGTGCCTGATCACGGGCGCGACGCAGGGCATCGGACGGATCACCGCCCGCGAGCTGGCCAAGCTTGGTCCGACGATGGTGCTGGTGGTGCGCGACGAGCAGCGAGGCCGCGAGCTGGCCGACGAGCTGCGTGCCGCTGGCAATCCACACGTCGAGCTTCTGGTCGCCGACCTCTCCAGCCAAGCCGAGGTTCGCCGCGTGGCCGCCGAGTTTTTGGCTCGGCATGACCGACTCGACCTGCTCATCAACAACGCCGGCGCCCTGTTCATGGAGCGCCAGGAGTCTGTTGATGGTCTAGAGATGACGCTTGCGCTCAACCACCTTGGCTACTTTTTGCTCACGAACCTGCTGATCGACGTACTTAAGAAGAGCGCCCCCGCCCGCATCGTCAGCGTCGCCTCACGAGCCCATGGACGCGGCACCATTCGGTTCGACGACCTCCAGTCCAAGCGGGGCTACAGCGGCTGGCCGGCCTACAGTCAGTCCAAGCTCGCCAACATCCTGTTTTCAAATGAGCTGGCGCGACGGCTCGATGGCAGCGGCGTGACTAGCAACTGCTTACACCCCGGCGTGGTCGCAACCGGCTTTGGCAAAAACAACAGCGGCCTGATGGGCTTTTTGGTCAAGCTCGGCGCCCCGTTTCTGCGCACCCCGGAAAAAGGCGCGGCCACCATCCTTTTTTTGGCGCAAAGTCCGGAAGTCGAAGGCGTCACCGGAAAGTACTTTGCCGACTGCAAATCGATTCAGCCGAGCCTCGAAGCGCGCGATCAGCTGGTGGCCAAGCGGCTGTGGCAGGTGAGCGAGCAACTGACGGGTCTTGGCAAAGACTCTTGACAGCGACGTCGAGTTTAATAGACTGCCCACTTACCGCCTTGATTTTGCAGGGCTTTTTGGGTGTTGGCGCGCGCTATCGCGTCGAGAGTCACCTTTAGACCACAGAGCAACAGAGCGCCATCTCGCGTAAGGAGCTGGTTTACAACATGTACGCAGTGATTGAGACCGGGGGAAAGCAGTATCGGGTACAGAAGGGCGACTACGTTCGCGTCGAGAAGCTCGCCGCCAGCAGCGGTGACAAGGTTACCTTCCCGGTACTGCTCGTCGCTGATGGCGCCAACGTCAAGGTTGGTAAGCCAACGGTTGATTCCGCCGCCGTCGTCGCCACGGTGCAAGGCAATGAGAAGGGCAAGAAGCTCATTGTCTTCAAGTACCGTCGTCGCAAGGGCTATCGTCGCAAGAACGGCCACCGTCAAGAGTACACGGCGGTTCGCATCGACGAGATCAACGGCTAGAATCGGTCGCGCTCGAAAGCTCGAAGCGCGCGAAGAGTGATTACAGGAAACTTCGATGGCTCATAAAAAAGGTCAAGGCTCCAGCCGCAACGGTCGCGACTCGAACCCGAAGATGCGTGGCGTCAAGCGCTACGACGGTGAGGTCGTAACCGCTGGTAACATCCTGGTCCGCCAGGTTGGCACTGTCTATCATCCGGGTCACAACGTCGGCCTCGGACGTGACTACACGCTGTTCGCGCTTATCGACGGCAAAGTCAAGTTTGAGACGTGGCGCGGCAATCGCTCGCGCGTCTCGGTGTTGCCGGTTGCTGCCGACAGCACTGCGCCCGCCAACTAACCCATCCTCTTTGTTGCGACTCGCTCGGGTCGCCTCTGTATACCTGGCCGCTTGCGCGCGCCGGGGTTCAAGCTGATGCAATTTATCGACGAATGCTCGATCTTTGTCCGTGGCGGCGACGGCGGCGACGGCTGTTCCGCGTTCTGTCGCGAGCCAGGCCGACCACGCGGCGGTCCAGCGGGCGGTGATGGCGGAAATGGCGGCTCGGTGATCCTGGTCGCAGATCCGCAGCGCAGCACTCTGCTTGATCTGACCTACCGACGGGAATATCGTGCCGAGCGAGGCCAAGCCGGGCAGGGTCGGGATCGCTACGGACGAGGGGGCAAAGATCTCATCGTCGAGGTTCCAGCCGGTGTGGTCATCAAGGACAGCGACGGCACCGTCCTGTGCGACTTGGCGGAGGCTGGTCAGACCTTCATCGCGGCTCAGGGCGGGCACGGCGGGCGCGGTAACATCCACTTTGCGACCTCGACGTGGCAGGCTCCGGAGTATGCCGAGCCAGGCACGCTGGGCGAGGAGCGGACGCTCAAGCTGGAGCTGAAGCTGCTCGCGGATGTCGGTCTGCTTGGCTATCCCAACGTCGGCAAGTCGTCGCTGATTGCTCGGGTGTCGCGGGTCCGGCCCAAGATCGCGAACTATCCGTTTACGACGCTGACGCCGAACTTGGGCGTGGTGTCGCTGCCGCTCGGTAGTCGGGTGAGCGACCGCAGCTTTGTGCTCGCCGATCTGCCCGGTCTGATCGAAGGTGCGCATGAGGGGCATGGGCTCGGACATCGCTTTTTGCGACACCTACAGCGGACGCGGGTGCTGATCCATCTGCTCGAAGTGTCGCAGGAACCGGGGCGCGAGCCGCTGCGTGACTTTGACACCCTCAATGAGGAGCTGCGCCGGTTCGATCCCGAGCTGGCGGAGCGGCCGCAGCTGGTGGTGCTGGCCAAGCTCGACCTGACCGATGCGCGTGATGGGCTGGCCACGCTGTCTGCCCAGTTTGCGGCCCGAGGGGTCAAACTGTGGGCGATCTCCGCTGCGACCGGTGAGGGCGTGGCCGAGCTGATGGATGAAGCGTACCGGCTGACCCACAGTCAGCTTCAGCAGCGAAGCTCTGCCGCGTAACCGGACGTTTGGTCAGAAATGACCACGGGCTGCCCACTTTTTACCAAGTGGCGCGCAGCTGCGACCAGGCCTCTCCCCGAGAATCCGTAGCTTTGGGTTGGCGTGACGCTTGCTCATGCTTGGGCTCACTCGCTTCGCTGAGCGTACGGGGAGAACAATGAACCAGATCGCAGCCCAGGTTGAGCTAGGTATCACAAGCCACTCGGTGTTGTCGGCCTTCGATGTGATGCAGCTCCGCAAGTCGCGGGTGCTGTCGGCTCTGAGCGATGAAGAGCTGTCGCGGCTGCTGTCGGTGGGGCGGCTGGAGCTGGCCCCGGCGTCGACGGTGATCGTTCCGCAGAGCGCTCCGGTTGAGAACTTGTTTGTCATCACCACCGGGACCGCCAAGGTGGTCATGACGGGGGCAGCCGGGCGAGAAGTAACCCTGGAGATGCTTCGTCCGGGGGATCTGATCTCGGAGACTTCGCTGCTCGATGGCTCGCCGACGACGGCTTCGGTGGTGGCGTTGACCGACGTGCAGCTCCTGTCCCTGCCGCGCAGCGAGATCTTGCAGCTGCTTGGGCGCTATCCCCAGCTGACGCTGAGCCTGCTGTCCGAGATGGCCAATCGCATGCGTCGCGCCGAGGAAACCATCTTCGCGCTGGCGCTGCAGGACATCGAAGAGCGGCTGTGTCGGATGTTGGTTCGGCTGGCGCGCGACGAGCGGAGCCCGGATCACCAAGGCGGGCTGCTGATGCGTCGCCGGCCCACCCAGCAAGAGCTGGCCAACATGGTCGGTGCCACACGTGAGTCGGTGTCGCGCTGTCTGACCTCGCTGGCGCGCAAGGGACTGGCGGTGTGTCAGGGTCGGAGCATGCTGCTGACCTCGCGGCTGCTTCGCCGAGACACCGTCGCTGGCTAGCCGGTAGCTAGCGCAGAGCCGCTTCTATCGCGCTGACAAGCTCGCCGCTATCCGGGCCAACCCGACTGGCGTACTGCGCGATCACCTGCCCGTTTTTTCCAACCAGATACTTGAAGAAGTTCCACTTCGGCTCGCCGTGCTTTTTGGCCAAAAACTGAAAGACCGGGGACGCAGCGGTGCCGGAGACTGGGCCTTTCTCGAACAGGGGGAACGTCACGCCGTAGCGAACTTTGCAGAACTTGGCGATGGCTTCGCCGCTGCCCGCTTCTTGGCGGAAGTCGTGGGACGGAAAGCCGAGTACGACCAAGCCGCGATCGCGGTACTTCTCGAACAGGGTCTGCAGGCCGGCGTACTGTCCGGTGAAGCCACACTCCGAGGCGGTGTTGACGATCAGCAGGACCTTTCCTTTGTAGTCAGAGAAGGCGACGGTCTTGCCATCGAGCGACTTGGCCGAGAGCGAGTGGATGCTGTCGGCGGCGGTGGCAGCTTGGGCAGGTGTAGGTGCAGGTGCGGCCTTTGACTCGGCGGCGGCGGCAAGGGCAGGGGCAGGGGTGGTGACGATGGGAAGGGTGCTCATCAGGGCGACTCTCAGCAGGTTGTTCATGCGGGTTAGATTCCACCGCGCAGCCGGCACAGCGCAAGTCATCGCACCTTCGCCTCCGCGCCGATTCGTGCGAAAACTGCTGGGCCGGCAGGGCTTTTAGCCGCTCGGCAGAAAAGGACAGCGCAACGATGGCCAAGGTGAGAAGAGAGCGGGTCGGCGAGCTGGAGGTAGTGATTACCGGAGGCAGCGACGGAGTGGGCGGCGGAAACGGACCGCTTTTGGTACTGCTGCATGGCTTTGGCGCGCCCGGGACAGACCTTGTGGGTCTTTCGTCGATGTTGTCGGCACCCGCTGGGACTCGCTTTGCGTTTCCGGCGGCGCCGCTGTCGCTTTCGTCGGTGCCGGAGCTGGGCTTTGGGATGATGGACGCGCGGGCGTGGTGGCTGATCGACATCGAGCGAATCCAGGCGCAGCTACAGGCTGGGCGCGTCGATCGGGTCGCGACGGAGGTTCCAGCTGGGCTGGCTGCGGCGCGAGACAAGCTGAACCAGACGCTCGATGAGCTGGAGCGCGGGCTGGGGGTGCCGGCGGGGCAGACGGTGCTCGGGGGTTTTTCGCAAGGTGCGATGCTGTCGACGGATGTGATGCTGCGCAGTGGGCGAGAGCTGGCCGGCGTGGTGCTGTGGTCGGGGACGATCATTGCCGAGTCGGAGTGGCGGCCACTGCTGCCCAAGGTGGCGAACCTGCCGGTGCTACAGAGTCATGGCGTGATGGACCCGCTGTTGCCGTTCGAGCAAGCCGAGCGACTGCGCGATCACCTGAGCGGCGCCGGAGCCAAGCTGGACTTTGTGGCCTTTCGCGGTGGACATGAGATTCCCGAGCTGGTCCTCGACAAGACCTCGGCCTTTCTGAAGCGGGTGCTCTTGACGTAAAGCGGGTGCTCTTGACGTAAACAGGAAGACCAACAACACCAAGCAGCGCCACTGCGGGCCGTTAGAACGGGGTGCTGGCCGCGCCGTCTCTTCCAGATCGGGGAGCGGGGGATGGACTTACGCGCTTGCTGGGCGGACTGCGCTTCTGGCTTCCCGCTGCGGAGGCAGAGCCGGAAGTACGCGCAGCGGGGGCATGGGCGCGAGGCGGAATGTGCGGAGTGAGCGAGGCTTTGGCACTCGTGAGCGGAACCGCGTCACGGTCTTCCAGCACTGGATCTGCGGCGCGAACAGCAGTGGGTGTGACCGCGCGAACGATCGGATTGGCGTCCACTTGGCTGGCTTCTACGCGCAGACCTCGGACGTTCCAGCCCAGCAGCGCAGCGGTCAGCAACCACGGCGTCCACGACGGAAACGACCACCTGCGCGGACTGTGTTTGGGGGATAGAGAGCGGACCCAGCGCAGCGCAGTCTGTGGCTCCGGCGGGGACACAAACGGCGGCACGAATCTGGGCGGCCCGGCCCGCAGCTCCGTCGGAGGCGGCAGCGTGAGCGGTACGGTCAGGACTTCCTGTTCCTGCGCAGCCAGAAGCAGCGGCTTGGTGGCAAGCTCCTCTGGAATCGGCGCGGGCTGGGTCGGCAGGATGGTGCTCGGTAACGGAGGAAACGGAAAGCTGACATCCCGATGCGCCAGGGTTCCTTCGAGTCGCGCCGGAGCCGTCACGATCTGCATGGTCACGGGCAGTCGAACCAGCTCACGCACAAACTCACAGACCGAAGCAAAGCGCTGCGCCTTGTCCTTGGAGAGCGCGCGGGTGACGGCATGCTCGATGTGCTCGGGCAGATCCGGCAGCAGCTCGCGAATCGGACGCGGCGCACACTTGCGGATCTCATAGGCCAGCGCGGCGGGATCATCGCGCGACTCGAACGGCAGCCGCCCCGTCAGCATTCGATAGGTCATGATGCCGAGCGCCCACTGATCGGCCCGCGCATCGACCTCGCGACTCTGGCCACTCCAGGACTCTGGGGGCAGATATTCAGGAGTCCCAATCAGGAGTCCGTCCGACGCCCGATCCTGTCCATCCAGCCACTTCGACAGCCCGAAGTCGATGACCTTCACCAGCGGCAGCTTGTCTGTCTCACTGTGAACGACAAAGATGTTGCGAGGCTTGATGTCTCTGTGAACGACGCCCGCCAGGTGCATCGAGTGCAGCGCACTACCGACCTGACGGACAATGTCGAGCGTTCGCTGGGGCGACAGCTGCGACTCCTTCTGCAGCAGCGCGTGCAGATCGTAGCCCTGTAGGAACTCCATCGCGAAGAACATCAGGCCGTCGTGATCTTCCCCGCAGTCGATCATCTCGACAATGTTTGGGTGATACAGGCGCGCGATGATCTTGGCCTCGTCCTGAAACCGCACCACGATCGCACTCTGCTTGGTAAGGTCTGGCCGCAGCACCTTGACCGCACAGATCCGATCGCCGCACAGATCCCAGGCACGATACACTGCGCCCATCGAGCCAGACCCGATCTGCTCGTCGAGCCGAAAGCGCTGATTGAGAACGCGACCACTCAAAGGATCGCGATAACAAGACTCTTGCTCTGTCATCTCGCTTGTAGCCTCTGTGGGGTGTGCCGATTTTACTAATTGTACGAATCCGGTTAAAATGGTTTAGAAGAAATCGAGGCCTTTTTCGGCTGCTGAGGAGGCCCCTTTTTGGTGGCACTGCTGGGTCCCTTTTGGACTCTGCGGGCCCCTTTTTCGGGCTCTGCCTTTGGCCGTGACGCACCCCGTGGAGACTCTGGCGGAAGGCCCACGACCGTGATTTTTTCCGTCGGAAGAGATGCCGGGGGAAGCGCCCCTTTGGGCGGCGCTGGTGGCGCGGAGCTGGCCACCTGCGGACTCTGACCAGCGGACGGCAGCAGTGCAACGGTTGAGACAACCGAGCAGACACAGAGTCCCAGCAGCAGCGGCCAGCGGCCAATTCGATCGAAGACACGGCGGCCAGCAGCAAGTCGCGATGGATGAAGCGGACCACTGCTGGCAACCGGGACTGCGCTGGGCCCACCTGCGGGAGTTGCAGCGGCCCGCCGCTCGATTGGCGGCGGTGCAGAGTCACTCCGCAGCAGATGCAGCGTCGGTAGATCGCTTCGCAGATTGGCAACTACCGGACCAAACGGGAGTCCACTCTGCAGGGCTCCCTTGGTCACTCCGATCGGGGCAATGACACTTCCGCCACCACGCTGCTCCAGTGCCGACACAAAGTCGGACAGCTGGGGATAGCGCAGCTCTGGCTTCTTGTTGAGCGCGCGCTCCAGGACTCTGTGAACGCGACGGATGTCATCTTGGGGGGCACCGCGCCACTCGATGTGATCGGGGTCGTGCTTGAGCAGCTTGGTACGCACCTCATCGAGTCGCTGGCCCGAAAATGCCTGCCGACCAGTCAGCATCTCGATCAGCAGTGCCGCCAGCACAAACTGCTCGCCGAGCGGAGTCGGATCAAGCGCGGTCGTCCCCGGAGCCACCTGTTCCGGAGCCAGATATGCGGGCGTTCCGAACAGTCCACCCCGCAGCGGCTTGCCGAGGCCAAACGACCGCAGCTTGATGTGAATCGAGCTGCCACTCCCGGGCTTGTAGGGCTTCTCAAACAGGATGCGATCCGGAGATAGCTCACCGTGAAAAAACCCTGCCGTGTGCGCAACATTCAAGGCCACAGCAATCTGTCTGCAGATCGTCCGGGCATCATCCAGCGTCGGACGGACGCCGCGCTGCAAGACCTCTGCCAGACTCTCTCCGTCCAGGCGTTCACACAGAATAGAGCAGTCCCCCGGGCCGAACTGAACCGCTGCCACGTCTTCGATGTGGTGATGCTGCAGAGACAGCAAGCGATCCGAGAACCGGTTGAGCCGCTGCACAAACGCTGGATCTTGGGCCAGTGTGGGCTGCGCGCGCTTGACCACATGCCGCTTCCCAATCTCCTCTCCATGCCACGGATGTTCGTAGACCTGAAAGTACTTGCCCTCTGCGAGCAGAGCCCCTGTTTCCATCGGATCAAACATCAACACACCCGTCCTTCCCAATCCGGTCGCTGATTCCGCCATGTCACCGCAGACTACGGTGCAGAGTGAGTGGATCGCGCAGTCATCACGGACCCTGTTACAGCAGTACGGACTTCACTCCGTTGTCCATCCTGGGCTCCCAGCACCGCTTTTGCTGTCCACGTACCGCCCAAGAGGACACAGGTGACAAGAGCGGCCAGCAGGATCTGACTGCGACGGGTGGCTTGCTTCAGCGCCGAGACTTGCGCCATGGCCTTGTGATCGTGCTCAGCGGTCAGCTGCTCCACTTGCCGGATGAGCGTGCGGTGATATTCCGAGAGCGTCCGATGCGCAGTCTGAACCTCTTCCAACATCCGAGTGGTCGAGGTCGACAGGATCTCTGCTTTGAGTCGATTGTAGATCTGTCTTGTCTCTTGCAGCAGTCGCTGTGCCGGCTCGGGACCGCGCTCGGTGCGACTCTGTACGAAGCTCTCTGGTTTGCCCCGGACCATCGCCCGCAGGACGAGGACCATGAGATCATCTTGATAGTACTTTTCGGGCAGCTGATCGCGACAGAGCAGGAACGAAGGGAATCCGCTCGCCAGCGCATCGGCACGCAGCGGCACCGGCAGATCCGACAGCAGATCACTCACCGTTTGCAGCTTGCGGACATCGGTGTACTCGCCGGTCAGGATGAAATAAAACACCGCGCCCAGCGAATAGACATCATGCGGTTCACCCAGCAGCTGCACCACTTCAAACTGACGCGTCTGCGGATTGGGAGGAGGCTCTCCCACAAACGTCGCCCGATAGATCCGCCGATCGTGGGAGTCCTGATCGATCGACTTTACTTCCATCGTGTAGCGCTGATTGGGATCACTCTCTTCAATCAGCAGATCGCCCACTTTGAGCGACTGCTCGCCGGCTTTGTCGGGACGGAGACTGTCCGGAACCACAAACTTTTTGCCGACCAGATCGAACTCCACGTGCTGATTGATGTGGCGGCGCCGCGTCCGCGCTTCCAGCGAAAGGAAGGACACCTTCTCGGTCGCAAGGCTGGTCACGGGCTCTTCATAATAGGCCTTGGTCAGGACTACTTTGTCGGCCAGACCAACATCAATCAGCATGCAGCCCGGCGTCGGCAGCGTCGCCAAGGTCGTCACCATGTCACTGAGGCTCGCCTGTCCAAAAAAGTGCTGATCGCTGTCCTCTTCGCTCAGTCCTTTCAGGTGCGTCAGCATGATGTTGTCGGGAGCGATGTCTTTGTGAACGATCTGCTGCTCGGTATGAAGCCATGCGACCGCTTCTGCCAGCTGCACCATCAGCAAGACCTTTTCCAGCAGCATGACTTTCTGAACATAGGCCCACTCCTCCGCACGCAGCTCTTTGGGCGCCGAGCTTCCCGGACTGGGCGGCTGGGGCGACGCTTCTGCGCGCTCTCCCATTGCGGAAGGAAGGCTCAGTCCGTGCTGCAGACAGATGCGTGAAAAGCTGCGCCGTTGATGTTCATGAAAGCGCGACAGCGGCGGACCAAGTAGCTCCATTACCACCGCTTCCCGATCGACAAAGTTGATCAGCGTACCCCGGGTTGCGCGCGGACTCCGCTCGTCTTGACAGCACGGCTTGGCAGGATATCCAAACAGCTGCCCCGAGGCGTTTAGGATCGTCTCCCCTTTGACCATGTGACGGCAGCGCTGATCGGGACAGCGCAGCGCCGGATACAGCTCTCCTTGCGGCTCGTAGCGCTCGAGCAAGTGCTGACCACACTTGGGACACTTGGGATGATAGGTCTGTCCACAGTTGGCACACATCGCCATCGGCCCAAGCCGCAGGATGTCGAGGATGTTGATCACGCGCTCCGAGCTGTTGTTGGTCAGACTCTTAAGCAGCTGAATCTCCTGCGAAAAGAGCGACTCGGAGGGCTTGTCGACATGCTCATGGAGGATCTTGATCGCGACCGGACGGACATTCAGTCCGGCGCTGCGCTGCCAGGCTTTGAAGACCTTGGCAAAGCGACCCCTTCCGATCACCATCGGCACAATCGAGCCTTCATTGTCGGTTCCCGAGATCAGCTCGTACGTGATCTCAGAGTGCAGACCCGTCAGCTGCGTGGGATTCCCAAGCGACGAAAGGAGCAGGACATTTTCTAGTGAGGTCATCTCTTCATCTGTTCTTGGCATCGTTCACTCCATGATCTGCACGCACACAAGATGGTGGTCACCGCTGCGAACGTCTCTGGTCCACAGCAGAACGGACAGGCGATCATCTTCAGGAATCATCCTGATTCCGAGCTGAGGCAGGTCGATCGCGACTTCCTTTCGCAGCACCACTCGCAGGTAGTCCACTCTCTGTAGCCGTCGCTGCGAGCGACTCCCAATCTCAAAGTATCCGCTCGGCTCTAGCAGCAGGAGTCGCTTGTCCCCCGTGAGCGCACCTTGTCCATACAAGCGATGACCACCGCCACCCAAGCCCGAAGCGCGCTCACCCGCACACATCTCGATCGCAAGCAGAGTGCGAAACAGCTGCAGTCCGATCGGAGCCGGCAAAAGATGTGGCACCTGGGAAAACGGCAGCATCCGCAGTCCCTGCGCCGGTTGTTTGTCCAGCCTGATGGTGGCAAGCCACAGCTTGGTACCGTCGATGTGAGAGATCTCCCGGGGGCTGTCAGGCCTGGGAATCTGGATCGGTAGCAGCGTGCGCGGACTGTCCGCCTGGGCATTGCCAAGCGCCCGACAGAGTGCCGCATCAGAGGGTCGCAGATACGGCTGGGCCCGCAGAGACTCCATCAAGATGTCGCGCAAGGGCAGGGGCACCTTGATGCAAGGAGGAATCGGGGGTGGCAGACCTCCGCTGCGAACGGCGAGATCGGCACTCTTCATATCCCCCCCAAGCAGCTCATAGCCGAGCATGCCCAGCGAGAACACATCGGACGCCGTACTGGCGGCACTCTCAAGCAGCTCGGGTGCCAAGTACGGAGTGGTCAGCGGAGTTCCTGCGGACACAAGCGGAGTCGTTCCCAAGAGTGCGGCCAGATAGGGTCCCACCGTCAGCAAGACCCGTGGATGACTGGCCTGCCAGCGGATCTCGATCTGGGTCGGAGACAGCTGCCCGTGAACAAACTGAGGCAGCTGCTGGCGAATCACAAACAGCGCGGAACAGAGCTCGCGAAGGAGTGCCAGGCGCGCCTCTGTATCACCGGCCAGCTGAACCTGGGCCGCCTGCCAGCTGTGTGCGGGCTGCGGAGTCGGAAAGAGCAGCGCAAACGGACCCCCCGACCACGCCTCTCCCGCAAACAGAAGCGGCAACATTACCGTCGAGAGCAGCGGCTGCATCTGTTCCAGCAAGCGAGAGATCTTGACCGCGACCTCTGCCCGGGGCGGTGACCACGCCTGCTCACCACTGATCAGATAGAGCGTCCCACTTCGGCGCTCTGCGCAGGCAGCGGTGGTGATCTCGACCGCATAACAGACCACGAGCAGAGACGCATTCCCTTTTTCCTGATGCAGCTGCAGCGTCGCGCCAAATACGCAGGTGTGCTCACCCAGGACCACAGACTGCGGCGCTTGCGGAGTGGCGCGCAGCGGCGTAGGGACGGGTCTGCTGGGGCGCGGCGGACTGACCACTGCCTTGTCCACCCCACCGTGCATCGGCGTTGGAAACAGAGAGGGACGGGCGGTAAGCGGACGAGGCGGAGCCGGCTGCAGATCAACCCCCAGCTTCGACAGAGCAGCGGCCACTGCACCGCGCCGCATCAGCTCTCCGTTGGTTCCTAATGTGAAGCGCTCCAGCTCTTCGGCCAGCTGCGCAGCGGTCTGATGACGCCCGCTCGGCTCTCGACAGAGGGCTCTGTGAATGATGTCCTGAAGGACAGCGGGGGCCTCTGGAATCTGCGGAATCGGATCGGAAAGGACCGCATCCATCGTCGCAAACTCGGTCGCACGGTGAAACAGAGAGGTACCCGCGCACAGCTCATACAGGATCACTCCCGCAGCAAAAATGTCGGTGCGCCGATCGACTTCTTGTGGACTGCGAATCTGCTCCGGAGCCGCGTACGCTGGCTTGCCCACAAACTGTCCGCGTGAAGCCAGAGAGCGCTTCCCGAGTGCCCGCGCGACCCCAAAGTCAATCAGCTTGACATCGCCATCGGGAGTACACATCAGGTTGGTGGGAGTAAAGTCTCTGTGGACGATTCCTAGCGGCTCTCCGGTTTCATCTCGTGCTTCGTGAGCGGCATGAAGACCAAGACAAGCGCGACTGACGAGCGCCGCTGCCAGCGGAAAGGGACAGCGCAGACCTCGGCGATGCAGCTGCCTAATCACCGACGAGAGATTCACTCCTCGCAGGTACTCCATCGCGATGTAGTGCGTTCCTTCCCAGCAGCCGGTATCAAAGATGTTGACGACATTGGCGTCACAAACAAACGGCGACAGCCGCGCTTCCTGCTCGAACATCGCCTTGGCTTCTCGCGGATCAATGCTCAGGAGCAGACTCTGCGCGATCAGCTTGAGCACCACCGGCCGCTCAGATCCCTGCGCTTTGCGGGCCATAAAGACGGTTGCCATTCCGCCTTCCCCGAGCTGTCCTGTCACCAGATAGTCCGCAAACGGAACCACGTAGCCGACCGAGATCCGACACAGCGGCCCAGCTGGTCCGAGCGTGACATCCTTGGGCTCCTCTGCTTCATCCAAAGACAGCTCTTTGATCCGGACTCCGGTGCTATCTCCGACGCTGGGCACCCACAGTCCATTGCGACTCTCTAGATCCCGCAGGACAAAGCGACCGCCGAGCTGGGTGATCTCTGCATGGGTAGAGGAGACAGTCTGTTCCTTGGCTCCAAACAGAATGTCCGAAGTAGGAAGACGCCCCAGCAGCAGTCGCGAAGGCTCGATGAACGAGCGACGCGGTCGGCGTTCCTGCCCCACCATGACATCGATCGAGAGGATGCGCGAATAGCGTGGAACCGGTACGGGTGGTGAAGACTCCATCTTGAAACGAGGAATATGCACGTCCGGGGCCAGTCCCTTGATGACCACCTGTTTTTAGGAATCTCCGTCGCTGAGTCGATTCCTATCGCCCTCCTGACCCGCTGTGTCTTCTGAAAATGATCTTGTTTGCGATCCGCTCTTTGCAACTCAGATTGAGCCCACACGCTCCGGTTGTGTAGCCAGTTGTGTCAGTCGATCTGCCAGCTGGAACGCTCGCTCACTTGCGTTTTTCCTTCCTTTAATAGGAGTGCTTTTTTCCGCACCCTTCGCGACTCTGTCCGGCTCGATGCGCGGCACAAGTTGATCTTCTAACCTCACTTTCCAGTTCCGCCAGAATGCTGCCTCGGTCGCTTCATTCTCCGTCGAGAATGTGCGCTCTGCTGGACTTGGTATGACCCTTGCTTTAGCAGGTCCACGGAGGTTTTTTCATCATGACGATACGTGTTGTCCGGGTCCGCCGCATCGTGCAGAGTCTGCTGCCGCTGTCTCTGATCGGCCTTCTGTCCGGTTGTGGTGCAGAGGCCGTGGGCGGAGTGGAGCTCTCATGGGCAAGCGATCCAATCTACTGTGAAGAGCCCACGCGCACGGTCACAGAGGAGTGCAACGGCCGCGATGACAACTGCGATGGCATCGTCGATCGGGATCTCGTCATCAGCGAGTGTACCAAGCAGCTGGTCAGCTTCGTCGGTGAGCTAGCCCGCGCGCAGTCCGACACCAAGAGTACAGAGCGAGTCAGTCCGCTCGGCTGTCCCAAGGAGAGTGGTCTGGGTGAGCGGGAGCGCAACGTCTATTCCTTCACCGGACCGCTGCCCACCGCGTGCAATCACATGATTGCCGATGACTGTGCGGACCCCGCGCGCAAGAACTACTGGGTGATGGTCCTCGCCAATCAGGTCGATCCGAGCGCCTCTACGTATCAGGTGATGTGGGCCAAAGACCCGAGTCAGTATCAGCGTTTTCACGGCTGTGCTCCGGACGGATTCGATGGCCCGGGCTCGCGGATTCCCAAGAACCTCCAGCCGCTGTCTGACGTGAACGGCGACGGCAAGATCGGCGATTGTATCGAGCACCACAGCGGCAAGCTCTGGTTTGAGTTCGGCGATCCGGCCAGTCCGACTCGACTCCGGCTCAAGGACATCACCGCCGTGCGCAGTCCTCGGGTGACCACCAAGGAGTCGCTGTCCTCCGCCGAGCAAGTGCTGTCAAGAGAGCAGGATCAGCCGACCCACCTGGCCGTGGATGTGCGCCTGCCTGACGGTGTGTGGATGCCGGTTCGGTTGAATGCAGACTTCCAAGCGCCGCATCTACGATGGAAAGAAGTGCTGAGCTGTCAGTAAGCTCCACGCAGGGTTATTTTCGAAATACACTGCAACTTTGTAGGTATTCATGTACCAACGGAGGCTGCGACGGGGATGACTATGACCTATTCTACAATTGGTCCATATCGCCTACTCAAGAAGCTTGGCGAAGGTGGCATGGGCGTCGTCTATGAAGCTGTGCATCAAGGCATCGGTCATCACGTTGCGATCAAGCTTCTGGCGCCGCAGTTCAATTCACAAAGCGAGTATGTGTCCCGCTTTTTGAATGAAGCACGAGCTGCTGCTGCCATTGACCATCCTGGAATCGTCCAAGTCATCGACTCCGGAAGGCTGCAAGATGGCTCCACCTATTTGATTATGGAGCTGCTGAAGGGGGAAAGCCTCGCTGCTCGCGTACAGAGTGGCGAGCAGCCGCTCTTTCACGTGCTCTATATCGGTTGGCAGATAGCGTCCGCCTTGGCCGCCGCCCACACCGCCGGAATCGTCCATCGTGACTTGAAGCCACATAAGGTCGATCCCGACGAAAAATATTGGAAAGATTCCCATTTCCGAGAGAGAAACAGCGGGACCAGCCTCAGCATCAGGTGAGGTTAGGGGGACTCCTTTAGCCGGACTCCTTTGCAGATCGGCTCGCACTCCGGTCCGTTCGGTCGCCCGACGCTGTAGGTCGCAAACTGGTCGATGAAAAGGAGCGGTGGGAGTCCTGGCTGACCGAGCTGAACCTCATAATGATCGCCATCGCGCAGTGAGAGCAGTGGATTTGTCCCCGGTGGCGCTGCGAGGCTCAGTGAGACGTGTACCGTGGTTCCGCCGGAATAGGAAACCCAGCACTGCGCTCGGCGGCCTCCGTGGCAGTCTACTTGCGAGCGTCCAGTCAGAGACAGACTTACCGGCACCACATCGCAGGCTCCGTTGATGCAGACTCGCAGTGCCAGGTTGCCAAGATCTGCGTCTCGGATGGGAACGTCACCCCAAAAATGGGCTCCGTCAATGCAGCCAACCAGGGTACAGGATCGGAGCGGTGGGCTCGACGGCAAACCCACGCCTCCATCCGCACCGCAACCCAGCAGAACCCAGGCCGAAAGGACTTGGAACAGAGTACGAAAGGAGCGCATCCGAGTTCTCCAGTTCTGCCGCCGATCGCTTCGGGTCCTCGTCGGCGATCGACTTGGCCATGATCGCTTGCTGCGATCGAGTTGGACTTGACTCCTTAGGCCGAGCGATAAGCGGAACCTTTCACGATATTTTCAAGGAGCGCAGCACGGACCAGGTCCGGAGGCGGCTCATCCGTCACGGCTGCTTGAGATATCGCAGCTCGAGATCCGCAGCCACCAGCACCAGCTTTTTCGTCTCGCTGTCGAAGCGCGGACTGCCCATGATGACCCAGACGAACTCCTCGGGTGCAAGCAGCTCACGCCGGGGAAGCGTCGCCGGTACGTCGAGCAGAAGCTCGTCCTGCCAGTAGTGCGAGTACATCGTGTAGCGGCCGTTGCCGAGCGGCTTGCCGACCTTAAGCAGTGCCAGCACGTAACGCTGCGGCGGCGGATTCCACCGTCGGTACATGATCGCATCACGCAGGTCCTGATCGACAATGTGGACCGGATTCCACGGGGCTTTTTCGGCGATACGCGGCGGCTCTGCAATGCGTCCAGAGTACTTCGCACTGGTGAACTTCACCGTGTCCCAGGGCGCCGGAAGATCCTTGCGGACGCGCTGCTCATGGGCGCAGAGAAACACCAGATCCGAAACCGCCGCATGCAGCTCGTCATCGGTGTCAACGTACACAAAGTATCGCTCGCGCAGCCCGGCGATCTCGTACACGGTTGCGGTCGTTGTGTCCGACAGGATGTGTTCCTGCTTCTCGGGCGGAAGCGCAATCGCGGTCTTCTTCTGCACCTTGCCCCAGTCCGCTGATAGATAGTGATCACTGCGCGGCGCTCGGGGATCGACGGCGAAGCGACAGTAGTGCGAGGCCAGATAGTCGAGCGACTTGGTATAGGCTTGCAGCTCCGTCTGCCGCTGCTGCCGCTGCGCTGTTTCCTGCTTGGCTGCGCTCAGCGCGCGATCGTGCTGGGTGAGCAGCTGTGAATACGCGAGCAGACTCGACTCGACCTCTTGTCCCTGAAAGATCTGGAGCAGGAGTCCTTCCCGATCGCGACTCTGACTGGCTGGTGGCGGACCGGCAGGACGCGCGGACGCCCGCGCCGCTGTCTTGATGTCGATAGGAATGTCCTCTGGAATCCAGCCCCGATTCTGCGTACGCCACTGCTGCGCCGCGCGGGCATCGACGCTCCCCCACCGCGAAAGGACCGCCGGCAGACTGCCCCACAGTCCACCGTTGCTGATGCTCAGCGCTTCCAGCGGCAGCACTTCGATCGCTGGCTTCCGCCCGAGCTGCTCACAGGCTTCGTAAAAGCGCAGCGCCGCTCCGTACTGCTCGTGATTTCGGCACAGATCTCCCAGCAGACACAGGTCCCAGTGACTCTCATCGTCCTTGTTGGCGTTGGCACCAGCTAGCTCCTGTTCCACTCTCTGCCGGCCCTCTTCCATGGTCCGCTTGCGCTCGATGGCCTGCTGCATCAAGGTCTGGATCGCGGTGAACAGGCTGCTGCCGGGCGCACGCTTAAGGAACCACTCACCGTCGCGGAGCAGCGCGTCATAGTCCTTCAAGCTGGAGTCACTCTGGATCAGCATGAGCGCGACCGACCCCACATAGGGATTGATGAGCGCATCGACCGGAACCTCTGCCAGATAGCGGCGCGCCTCGCGGTTCAGCTCGTAATAGCGATACTGTCCGCTCAGCTTGCCGAGCAGCTGCACCATCAGCAGCCCCGACTGTGCAACATCGGCGGACTGCCTTGCTTGCGTGCGCAGCAGCGACAGCTCCTGATCTTGCAGCGGCGCCGCCACCTGCTGATAGCGAGCCAGCCGACTCTCCAGTTCCGCGAGATCTTGGACTGCATAGGAGAAGTGCTGATCTTCCGCGACCGCCGCCTGCAAGAGCTGCTTTTTCTGTTCGTCGTTGCTGGTCGTGACTGCCTGTCCGTACAGCTCCAGCGTCTTCAGGCTAGCGAGGTCCGGACGCTTCTGGGAGTCCGCTTCGACCTGCTTGGCGCGAACCGGATACCCGGCAGAGCGCAGGAGTGCCGCAGTGATCCGATCCTGGAGTCGCAGAAGCTCGCGCGTTGTGCCATCGACCTTGGCCGCAGCAGTGACCTCGCTGGTTTCGACATTCACAAAGCGCGCCGTCAGTCGCACCTGCGATGCCAGCTTCTGGTACGCGCCCAGCACCATCAAAGTAGCGCCGAGCACCTTGCCGACCCGGGTCGCGGTTCGGATATCTACCTCTGCGCTTGCTTGGAATCCCTGCTCGCGAAGGACTCTGTCGATGCTTGCTCGCTCGACGACGCGCAGCGATCCGAGCTGCTTGAGATCCACGGTCACCGTTTCGCGAATTGCTTCCCCGATGAAGCCTCTCTCACCGGAGAGATCCCGGAACGGCAGCACCGCAACAGTCTGGCTGCGCGGCGCCGCTCCACTGTGGCTCGGAGCACTCAGCCACCCCAGGAAGGCCGAAGCCACGATCCAAAGAGGTACAACCGCCAGGCGATCACGGATTCCCATTCCTTCATCGTATCGTGAATCTTCGATCGAGGCTCAAGCCTGATACGAAGGGGGCGCGGGCGGCAGCGGCATGGGGTCGCCACAAATGGCCACCATCGATTTCTCACGTGCGGTAGGCTGTTCCCAAGGAGCGTGATGGGATGAAGTGGCGACCCGTCTTGATGGGCGCGTTGGCGGCATACTTCCTCGGAACTCAAGGGTGTGTGGCGCACGGCGGACCCCCAAAGAGCCAGGCCGTCCCAGTGGCGTGGCGACCGCTCCGCGCTCCGTGTCTGCCGGCCCCAGGACCCGTGTATGTAAGCCAGTGGAGTGCGCTCAAGCGACTGACTCCCAATGGCCCGGTTGAGGTGAACTCCGAGACGAGCTTCGCTGCGCTGTTTGGTTGCGCTTCAGGGGTCGATTGGAGCAAGGAGCGCTTGGTGCTCCTGCTGCTGGAGGTGCGGCATATGAACGAGATCCGCTTCCACCAGCTCACGCTGCAAGACAATCGGTTGCGGCTCCGCATCCGCGTGGAGTGTGGCCCAGGCTACGATGACCACTCCCGTGGGCTGTCCGGAAGTCATGTCTTCTTTGGGATGTTGCTACCGGCCTCTACGTCGCGACTCGATGTTCAGTATGTCGATGGCGAGGTCTACACCACGAAGTACCAGCAAGTCATCCGCAGCTGCACCACGATTCCGCAGGCGCGGCCCTTGTTTCCCTAACGCACCTGCCGAGTGTTGCCAGGCCGGCGCCTGAAGCGACGCCGCCGCCGAGGTCCGCCGCCGCTCTGCTGGGCGTTAGGGCTTGATCTCGTAGCTGTGGGCGCCGATAGACGCGCCATCGACAAACAGCTCCAGCTTGTACTTGCCCGTGGGCCAGCTGCCGGGCAGCTCAATGTCGAGCGTGATGGTGGTGTCATCGAGCGGCCACTTGTCGATATCGACGCCGCTGACCTTTTGATTCTTGCCCTTCGAGGTATCCACCGCAGTGATGACCCAGGTCACTTTGGCGCCATCGGTCTGCGCGCCTCGGGTTTCCACCGCAAAGTACTGATGGCGATCGGTGGCTTTGGGGGCCTGGACCTCCTCGACGCCGCCGCCCGCCTTGTCATGGAAGATCTTGACGCCTTGGACTTTGATCGGCGTCTTTTTGGCAACCGCCGCCTTGACCTGATATCCGACCTGGCCGATCAGCGACTTGCCATCCGACACCTCCAGGCGATAGAAGCCTGCGGGCCAGGGCCGGGGCGACGACAGCTCGATCGGGAGCCGACCTTCCTGATCGATGACCACGGGCGGGAAGCGCTTGACTTCCTTTTCCAGGCCGACGGTGGTCTTGGTGGCGATGACGCGTACCGCTGCCTGCTGACCTGCCGCTGTCTTGTCAAACACCAGGATGAACAGCTGCCGTTTTTGGTCCGCTGGCAGCTCGTACCCTTTGTGAGGCGTCCCAAAGTGACCCTTCTCTGTATCGGGGAAGAGCTTGAGATCCCGAATCTTGAGGGGCCCCCCAGCGGCGGCCACGGCATAGCCTCCGAGAGCGAGTGTGAACAGCGCACCTACCTGAGCGATCTGCAAAAAAAGTCTCTCTATCATGGCTGCAATTGTCGCATGTGCGCGTGGGCGTGTCCATGCCGACCACTCGCCTGAGCGGCGCCCTTCCACATAAGGAGGGTCTGGACCCTCCATGACCCATGCAGCACAGGGTGTTGGAAGGGTCTGGACCCTAGTTGACCCATGCAGTGCAGGGTATCGGAAGGGTCTGGACCCTAGTTGACCCATGCAGTGCAGGGTATCGGAAGGGTCTGGACCCTCCATGACCCATACAGTGCAGGGTGTCGGAAGGGTCTGGACCCTAGTTGACCCATGCAGTGCAGGGTATCGGAAGGGTCTGGACCCTCCCAACCCGACATTGGCAGGTCCCGCACACTTCCCCAACGTCATGAGGAGTCGCCGCTTCTCGCCGGTGACTTGGCGCGGGATCACAAGCCACACAACGTCATGCTGATCCCCGATCCCATGGTGCTTACCGGCGAGCGGGTGAAGATCCTCGACTTTGGGATTGCCAAGCTTGCGCACGCGGGTCACGACGCCACCCGAAGCAATGTGATCATGGGTACGCCGCGCTATATGTCGCCGGAGCAGTGTCGCGGGGCGGCGCGGGTTGACGACAAGAGCGACGTGTACTCGCTGGGCGTGATCCTGTTCGAGATGCTCGCCGGGCGACCGCTGTTCGAGCCAGAGACGCCCAACGGCTATCTGTTCCTGCACGTCATCGAGCCGCCGCCGCGCCTACGCACCGTCGCGCCCGAGGTTCCCGAGCAGGTCGCGGCGCTGGTTCAGCAGCTCCTCGCCAAGCAGCCCGATGCGCGTCCCACGATGCAGCAGGTGGCGGCGCGGCTGCGCACGCTGTCCGAGCCCTCACCACACCTCCACGGCGCCGCCAGCCAGCTTGCGCCGCTTGCGCCGCTGCCCCCGTCCTCGCCCCCGTCGTCCACGCCCGCTGTGGTGGTGCCGCTGCCGGCGCAGCCAGAGACGGTGGTTCGGGTGCCGCCGCGACCGGCCCTGCGTCGCACCGGCTTTGCGCTTGGCGGCGGAGTCCTCGGGGGGGTGATTGTGCTGCTGCTTCTGCCCTGGTCGGCGCGCTTCCCTGGGCGGCACCGTGTGGGCCTTGCGACAGCCACCTCGCAGCCTCGCCAGTCGCCATCCCCACCAGCGCCTGTGCCGAAGCCACCAGCTGTCGCCCCGTCGCCCGAGGTCATCTTCCGGCCCTTGCCAACGCCAGCGTCCCTGCCGACGCCCGTCCCAGCGGCAGCGTCCACCCGAAATGAAGCAGTCATCGCCCGAGCGGCAACCGCCCAGATCGTCCCGACGGAAGACCCAGTGCGAGAGGCAGAAGGCAAGCCCAGGCGGCCCGCTCGTGCCGAGGCCAAGCGAGCCAGCTCAGCATCCAAGCGTCCCACCGAGCCAGTCGTCTCCGAACTACCCAAGCCAGCAGGAGCCACCGATGAGTCACTATTTGGCAGTTAGCTACATCGTCACCCTCTTTCTGCTCAGCACCATACCGGGCATCGCCCGCGCTGCCGACAGCACCACGCCCAGCGCAAGCCCCAGCGCGAGCCCCAGCCCCACCGAGCTGACCAGAAGCGCACCCAAAAACTCCTGCAAAGACCAACCCGAGTGCGTAGAGCTGATCAAAAGAGCCCGCGACCTGGAGAGCGCAAGAAACAACACGGAAGCGCTAGACGTGTACAAAAATGCCTACAACACGTTCAGCGATCAGCGCATTTTGCTGCGGATCGGCTTGCTGCTCAACAAGCTGGAACAGTATCCGCAGGCAATTGGTATATTGTCTAGGTATGTTGAATCGGCGACCGATGAGAGAGACTCCACCCTGATGAGAATGGCACACGACGGGATCGCAGAGGCGGAGCGCAAGCGCCTGCGTGATGTCACCATCTCAGTCGATAGACGTGGAGCCGGTGTCATAAGGGCAGTCAACAACGAATACCACTGCGCCTCAAAGACCTGTTCGTTTCTATTGCGCAATGTTGCACAGTCGCCGCTGACCCTGACCACGCTGGTTGCAGAACCGGCAATCGTTGGCACTACGGTGTCTTGGTCGGCTCCGTGTCGAACAACCGCTGAAGCGCCCAAGGAGTGTCTGCTCGCCGTATACAAAGACACCAGCATTGAGGTGCAGTTCAAGCGCTCACGGGTGCGTACGACGGCTTCGATCATATCTGGCATTGGTGGCGCGGTAAGCCTCCTTGTCGGCGGCGTCCTCGTTGGCAAACCGGAACTGGATCGCATTGGACCGGGTGCTGCTTCGCTGGGCGTTGGCGGCGCACTGGGCGCTTTGAGCCTGGCGCTGGTGATGAAGTAGCTGGGTGCTGGGCCGCTGGGGTTTTGGGGTATGTTGGGGGCATGTTGCGGCGACGACTGGGCTTTGCGCTTGGACTGACTGGGCTTGTGGGACTCCTGCTGCTGGTGGTTTTTTTCGAGCGGCTGGTGGCAAAGCTGGGGGTGGCGATGATGCAGCCCAGGATGACGTTTGATGCTTCCCCGCATCCGGCGCCGCCCGATTACCACCAGCCGGCGATGTGGAGCGCGCTGCCCGACCGGCCCGATGTCGCCGATGTCGAGCTGCCTGCGGGGCCGGCGCCTACGCCAGCATCCGCTATCAATCAACAGCTCGCGCCTGCCGATGTGTTCTATGTACACCCAACGACCTACATCGGCAGTGCATGGAATGGGCCGGTGGATGACGCGCGGCTCAATGCCGATACCGATCGAGTGGCGACTCGGCTGCAAGCAAGCGTGTTCAATGCCTGCTGTGCGGTCTATGCGCCGCGCTATCGCCAAGCCAACGGCACGGCGTTTTATCGGCCTTCGCCATTGGCTTCAGATGATGGGCGGAAGGCGCTGGATCTGGCGTTTGCGGATGTGCGGACGGCGTTCCATCACTACCTCGGGCAGCATCCGGGGCGGCCATTTATCATCGCGGCGCACAGCCAGGGCTCGGTGCTGGCGTATCGACTGCTGCGCGAGGAGATTGCCGGCAAGCCGCTGCGGACACAGCTGGTGGCGGCGTACCTGATTGGGGCGACGCTGACGGTCGAGGGAGTCCATAAGTCGCTGCCCGATGTACCGATCTGCGCGACGCCCGAGCAGACCGGCTGCGTGATCGGCTGGAATGCACGCGGACCGCACAACCAGCCGGGCGACTTCGAGATGACGCTGCCGCTTGACCCTGTGCCTGTACCCCCAAGCCCTGCTTCCCCCGCCAGCGTCCGCCTGTGTGTGAATCCGCTGACCTTCCGCTTTGATGAAGAGCCGGCTGCGCAGAGCCAAAACCACGGCGCGCTGTTTTGGGATGCGCCGAAGCCGCAGAGCCTGCCGCACTTTGCGAGTGCGCACTGTCAGTCGGGCACGCTGATCGTGAACCTAGCGGGCCAGCCGCCGCGCGACTTCATGAGCCGCATACTTGACCGCACCTTGGGCGCGGAAAACTACCATCCAATCGAATATCAGCTGTTCTACGGAAACCTCCGCCACAATGCCAAAGTCCGCGTGGAAGCCTATCTGCGCACACACTCCGGAATCGTCCCGCACGAATAAACCCGCAGCCAAGTCGGCCAATTCCCCGGTAGTCCTGCTGCAAGCCCGCGACCTTAGAACGAAAAGAGAAGAAGCGCTCTTGACTTGGCCCCGGTATCCGCTGCCATGATCACCCTTGGAGGAATCTTGTGATCATCCGTGATGCTAAGCGAAGGGCGAAGATGGCGCAGAGTCGGCTCTGGCTGGCTTCGCTTTTGGGACTGTCACTGTTTGTCCTGCCGCTCCATTCGCACGCCAAGGAAAAGATTCTGCTGCTGTCGGTGCTGAAAGAGGGCAAGCCTGATGCTCGGCTGCTCCGCGTCGCGCAGGATCGCATGGCCAAAGCGGGCGAGGAGCTGGTCCCGAGTAACGATCTGTCCAACACCGAGCGCAAGTGCATGCAGCAGGAGTGTCTGCTGGCGCTGGCGGCGAGCAAGGGCTCTGATGTGGTGCTGGCCGGGACGGTGCAGAAGGTCAAGGGCGGCGGTCAGTCGCTGGGCGTGCTGCTGTACGACTTCTCGAAGATGAAGGCGTCGGAGCTGTCGAGTGACTGCGAGCGCTGCACCCCCGACATGCTGTCGCAAAGGCTGAGTGAGCTGTTTGCGCGGGCACTGGCCGAGTTCCGAGGCTCAGCGACGCCCAGCCAGGCGCCGATCGCCAGCGTCACCCAAGGGCCCGACAAAGTGGCCAAGGTCGACAAGCCGCCGATCGCGCTTGGGCTCGATCCGGTCAAGCAGGCGGGGACGCCGGTGCAGGCACAGGTTCAGGCGGTGGCGCAAGCGCAGCCGAGCCTCAAGCAGCCTTTCCAAGGACCGACCGGTGAGGAGCCGATGGCGGTGGTGACCGGGGGACCGGTGCCGACGCAGGCCAAGGTCGAGACGCCGATCCAGAAGCCGCTACCGACGATCGAGGTGGTCGAAAAGCCCCGCCTGCCCGAGAAGCACCACGGGCTGTCGCTCAGTCCCAAGCGCAAGATCCTGGCCGGCGTGCTGGGTGGCTTGGCGCTGGGATCGCTGGTCGCGGCGATAGCGCTGACGGCGACCGATGGCAACCCGACCACGATGGACTGCAACGCCTCGGCGGGCGTCACCAAGATCTGTGTACTCGATAACAAGATTCCATCGTCGGTGGCATATGTGGCGGCGGGCGCGTTTACAGTCGGCACGGTGCTGACGCTGCTGTGGCCGGAGTCTAAACCCCAGGTGAAGGAAAGCGCGGCGGCGGAGGCAGCAAAATGACGATCTCTAGGTTCTTTTTTGTTGGCCTGTGTGCCGCGCTCACGTCGTGCGCAGTCAGCCTGTGTGACCAAGACGCCTCCGATCCGCGCTGCTCGCAAGAGGTGGTGCCGACGGACACACTGCAAGTTCTGCCCAATCGCATCGCCAACGACGGTACTCATGTCACCGTCCGCCTTGGCAACAGCACCGGCACCGTCGTGCTTCGTCAGGGCAGCAAACAGATCGATGTGGGCCAGCTCAGCGACGGAGTTCTGGAGGTTCACATCACCCAGCAGCTGCTCAGCCAGGGCAGCATCACCCTCGGTGGAGCCAGCATCGTCGTCAGCCGCCCCAGCAAAGCCGACGAGACGGCGCCGGTCCGCATCTTCGCCGAGCCAAAGTTCGATCCGGTTGTGACCTACGATGTCAAAGCCGACGGCGAAACCCCCGAGGGCATCGTCGTGCGTCCGACGGGCGGTGGCGTCTGGGGCTTTACCTCGTTCGTACGCGGCACGGGTCGCGCCCAGCACTTCATCGAGTACCAGCTCAGCTCCGGGCAGCTGATGTCGCGCGGGCCGTCGTTCGGTAACTACAACTTTGCGGCGTGGACCGATCATCCCGCCGTCGCTGTGTCGCAGGGCAAGCGCCTGGTCGCCTTCAGCCGCGATCTGTTTGCCGGCAACGATGCGATCCAGCTCGACGTGTGCGCGCTCAATCCCGACCTGTGCTCACCGCTATCGGTGACGCCCGAGTTTTCCACCGTAATGAGCATCGCGACCGACGGAAAAGGCTCACTTGTGGCCATCCAGTCCGACAGCCAGGTCTACGTCTATCAGTCGACCGATCAGAGCCCGATCGATCGCCGGCTGCAGGTGTCTGGCGCGGACAGTGCCCGAGGCGGCCAAAAGGTTGCCCTCGGAGACGTGAATGGCGATGGTCGCGCCGACCTTGTCACCGTCGCCAGCGGTGGCGCCAACGTCTTCCTTGGTCAGGCGAGCGGCACCCTGGCGTTCGACGCCTCCTTGAGTACCAAGCTCACTGGAGCGCTCGCCGGCAGCGTCCCGACCGCCGTTGCGATGGCTGACATGGATCTCGACGGACTCGACGATCTGATCGTCGCCAGCGGCACCAGCCTGCAGGTCGTCTATCCGCTCCCGAGTGGCAGCTTCACCGTCTCGGCAGCGCTGAACGGACTCGACACGGCCGACACCATCAGCGTCGGACCTGTTGACGGCAACAGCAGCTCGGGCCCCGACATCGCCCTGTCTTCCCAAAAAGCGCAGCGGATTGCCGTGATCGTCAATCAGTCCACGCTCTAAATCGCACTCAGTCCAGCATGTGACGGTTCTGTCGTAGCGGAGCCGCTTGGCTGCAAGTTCCCAGCCTCAGCGATGAAGCCACCCCCAAGCACGCGATCGCCGTCATAGAAGACCGCTGCCTGCCCCGGCGTCACCGCCAGCTCCGGCTCATCAAACTGCACCTCGACGGTGCTCTCGCTGGTCCGCTGCAGCGTCGCCAGCTGGGCCGCTCGTCGATAGCGAATCTGCACCCCACAGCGCACGATCTCCCCCGGAGACTCACCCAGCCAGCGCACATCGGCCACCCGGGCCCGGGCCGAATACAGTGACTGCTTCGGCCCAATTCGCACCCGCCGCGTCAGGGCATCGATCGCGACCACATACTGCGGTGAACCCAGTCCAATACCAATGCCACGCCGCTGCCCGATGGTGTAGTGATGCACGCCGTCGTGGCGACCTAACACCCTGCCGCTCTCGTCGACTAGATCTCCGCCGCTGGTCGTCGCTGCGCCTTGCCGCTGGACGAAGCCAGCATAATCACCGTCGGGAACAAAGCAGATCTCTTGCGACTCGGGCTTTTCCGACACCGGCAGCAAAAGTCGTCGCGCATGCGCCCGCACCTCGTCTTTGGTCATGCCGCCGAGTGGAAACTGCACAAAATCGAGCGCCGACCGAGGCATCCCGAACAGAAAGTACGACTGATCTTTGCGGGCATCGACCCCTCGGCGCAGTCGCCGCTGACCCGGTTGTCCGTCGAGCTGGGCATAATGACCCGTCGCCAGCGCCGTCGCACCCAGCGCCCGGGCCCGATGGAGGAGCGGCAAAAACTTGACCTGCTCGTTGCAGCGCACACACGGATTCGGCGTCTCGCCGCGCTGATAGGTCGCCACAAAGTTGTCGATGACCGTGCGCCGAAACTCGTCTTCGTAGTTGGCCACGAAAAACGGAATGCCCAGGTGCGCACAGACGACGCGCGCATCTTCGAGATCGCGCGGCCCGCAGCACCGACCTCCCGACGCACTGGCCGTCCCTTTGGCGTTGTAGAGCCGCATCGAGATACCGACCACTTCATGGCCTGCCTCGACGAGCAGCCCGGCACAGGTTGCACTGTCTACACCACCCGATAGAGCGACCACAATCCGCTCGCGCTGCGTCATCGCGCGCAGCATAGGTTTCTTTTTAGCCGCCATGCAAGGCGGGCGTATAGTCCGCGCCATCATGAGGCTCCTCACCGTCCCTGCCGCTGTGATGTCGCTCGCGATGTTCGTCGGAAGCTGCGCCAAGCCTGCGCCCGTCGAGGAGCTCCCGCCGCCGCCGCGAATCACCTGGCAAAAGACGCAAGTTGCGACGGACCGTGTCGATCTACCGGTCCGCAAGCGCGGACTGCGAGCGGTGCGCGGAATCATCCATCTTCACTCGGTCTATTCGCACGATGCCTGCGACGGCAATCCCCAGCCGCTGGGCCAGCCGAGCGCGCCGTGCCTGCGCAACCTTCGCAAAGGGCTGTGTGCGACGAGGCAGGACTTCGCGATGCTGACCGATCACGCGACGCACATGGGCGAGGCGCCGTGGGACAAGCTGTTTTTGACGGACTTGGCGGCGGGCGATCAGACCATCCGGGAAGGCGGCGAGCTGGTCGGGGGTCGCATGCGCTGTCCCGACGAGGCCGAGCAGCCCGGCAGCCACGAGGTGATCATTACCGTCGGTGGAGAGAACGATCTGATGCCGGTCGGGCTGCATCGTCATCTTGGGGATACCGTCGCGGCGCGCAAACAGGCGATGGGCGCTGATACTCCCGAGGCGGTGCGGGCGTTTCACGCTGCCGGTGGGCTGGTGCTGCAGGCTCATGCGGAGTCGCGCGATCTGACCAAGCTGTGTACGCTGGCGGCGGCGGGCCTCGACGGCATGGAGGTCTATAACTTACACGCCAACCTCGATCCGAAGATCCGCGAGATGCACCTGGGGCTCGATGGGCTGGCGGCGTTCGCGGGGCTGGCGCCGTGGCTAGAGTCCAAGCCGGTCGCCGAGGGTGGACCCGAGCCGGATCTGGCGCTGCTCGGCTTCCTCGAAGACAACAGCAAACAGCGGCAGCACTATCACGCGCTCCTCGGGGCCGGCTATCGACTGGCGCCGCTGTTTGGATCGGACATCCACGAAAACACCTTCAAAGGCACGATGGCCGACGGGGAGCGTGGAGACTCCTATCGTCGACTGATGCGCTTTTTTGCCAACTATCTGCTGGTGCCGGCGGGAAAGCTGCTCTTGCCAAGCGATCTCGCGGCGGCGCTGAAGCAGGGACGTGGCTTCTCGGTGTTCGAGGTCATGGGCCAGCCCCACGGCTTCGATTTTTCCGCCGAGAAAAAGGACGGCAGCCGCGCCGAGCTGGGTGACACCGTCGATCCAGGTGCGAAGCTCACCGTGCGGGCGCCCCTGCCGCTTCCCGTCGGTTACGCCACCCGCGAGGTTGTGCAAACCCTTCGCCTCTACTTCGTGCCAGCCGGTGGAGCAGAGGCCGAAGTCGTCGCAGAACAGAAGTTCACCGCCGAAGAGCTGCAGCAAGGCGCCGGACTCAGCTTCGATACCTCCTTGCGTGGCGCCGGAGCCTACCGAGTCGAAGCGCGCCTTACCCCGCGTCATCTTTTGCACCTTCTCGGCGACGAATCGACCCGTTACGATAAGGAGTATCCGTACCTATTTTCGGGCTCGATCTTCGTGGGCAACATCGCTCGTCACGGTGGTCGCTGTCAGAGCGTGCCGCTGCCCCCGTAACCATCGCTTCCCCGAGGAGGATTTCATGCGCACACGACCCACACTGAGCCTCTGCTGGGCGCTGGGCTTGCTGCTACTCGGCGGCGGCTGTCAAAAAAGCGACCAGGGCAGCAAAGCCAAGCCGGCAGAGTCCATCGCCGAAGCCGCCAGCCCGCAGGAAGCTTTTGGCCGCCTCACCGTCGATGAGCTAGTCGCAAAAATGGCCGAAGCGAAGGCCGGCACGCTCAAGTTAGCGGTCTTCGACAACAACGGCCGCGACACCTTCAACCAAGGCCACCTCCCCGGCGCCACTTGGGTCCAATACGACGAGATCAAGCCCTCCGACTTGCCGACCGACAAGGACACCCAGCTGGTCTTCTATTGCTACAACGAGCATTGACACGCCTGTCACGTTGGCGCCGTGAGCGCCATCAAGCTCGGCTACAAGAAGGTGTTTGTCCTACCGGTAGGGCTCATGGGCTGGAAAAAAGCCGGCAAGCCAGTCGAAAAAAACAGTTGAGGCTCTACCCCGGCTGACCCGTCAAACCGCTGCGAAACGTACCCGCAAAAGGAGGTCTTCCATGAAGTCACTGTTCCGAATCGTGCTCGTCACCTGTGCTCTGATGTCATTTTTCGCCGAATCCAGCGTTCGCGCCGACGGCTGTTACATCTGCGGCAGCGGCAGCGAGCCGCAGTGCAAGGACTACTGCCGCTACTCGGGATCGGATACGTTTGCCGCGCGCACCCAGTGCCAGAAGCGGGGCTGCAAAGTGTCCGGCACGGCGTCTTGTCCGACGGCAGTCAACTACAAGGTCTGCATGGCTCCCGTCGAGGACTCGACAAAGACGGTCGCGGCCCTGCTTCAATGTACGACACCGAGAGGCTAGCTGCTGCCCCGTGGCGGAGCAGCCGGCATCTGGCGGAGCAGCGGATTAGAAGTAGAGCGCGGCGCCGATTCGACCTTGCAGGCCATACTGGTTGCCCATCGGCGTCAGCAGCACGCCATTGACCTTCTGCGTCGCGATGGTGACCGCGTCTGGGTCATTCAGGCGATAGCGACCATCCCCTCGAAGGTCGGCATTGAGCACGAAGTGCTGACCTAGCCGAACTTCCAGTCCACCACCAAGCTGCCCATCGAGGAACCACGCTTTGTCCTGGCTCCGCAGGTAGTCCAGCTTCGAGTACGCGCCACCGACCGCTCCGACGAAGTACGGTGACACCACCCAGTCGGGCGCGCCAATGTGCAGCCGCATTCCCATTGTCACCGGTACGTCATAGCGCTCGAAGCCGTTGCTCATCCGCTTCTGATACTCGCCACCCAGCTCCAGCACGATGCGGCGGCTGGCGCGATACAGCACTTCGCCACCGAAGCCGAGCTGGGTAAAGCGGTCGGAAAACGCCTGATCCTCGGTGCTGATCGCTCCGACAAACCGGACCCCGAGGCCAAACCGCGACTTCCACTGTGGCACCGGCGGCCGCTGCACCACCACGTTGCTGACCGGCGGGAGCGCCTGAACGGGCGGCGGCGGTACGACCACGGGGGCTGGCGGTGGTGCCTGAACCATCGGAGCCTGCTGCACGTAGACCGGCGGCGGTGGCAGAGGCGCGTACTGCATCGGAGCCTGCTGTTCATAGACCGGCGGCGGTGGCGCCGGCTGCATATACACGGGCGGAGGTGGCGCTGGCTGCACATAGACCGGCGGAGGCGGAGCCGGCTGCATGTACACCGGAGGCGGGGGAGGCGGATAATAATAGGTCTGGGGATACGACTGAACGTAGACCTGGGGCGGCGCCACCACCGGCAGGATCACGCGCGGCGGAATCACCATCACGCGTGGCCGCAGCCAGGGACGCCACAGGACCTGCGCCTCGGCACTTTGAGGGGACGCACAGAGCAGCGTAGCGGTGGTCAGGGCGGCGGCGACTAGGGTGCGCATCGGATGTTCTCCCAGTGAGGTAGCCAGTTGTTTCAGCTTCTGACCCACAGGGGAGCAAGCCTTGGGCCATGACTCGCACCGAGGTTTTTTCTCACGGAAATTCGCGCCAAGTCGGCGATCCATGAACAACCGTTCACAGCAGATGCGTGAACGCGGCGACTGCGCCTTGTCGGAGCTTGACAGTGCGCGCCAGTGCTCCGTAGGATTTAGCAATTCCTGACACGGTTTCAGCTCGTGTACACCGACGGATGGCAAAGCAGCAGACAGCAGCGACGACTCGCTCGGCGAGATTTGTTCAAGCAAGCTCTGCTGGCGGAGCGGCGGTCGGTGGCCGGGTAGGATCTTTACCAATCCAGTCTTTTGCGCCGGTCTACCGGCAAGCGGAGGGGGCCTTTGGCCGAGAACAACAAACCAGGTGGTTCTAACGTCAACGACCTCAGGGCTCGTCTTGGAGTGAAGAAGGCGGGCGGTGGCCCAGCTCCGGTGGGTCCTGGGGTTCCAGGTGCACCAGCACCCATGCCCGGGATGCCTGGCCCAGGTGGTGGTCCGGCAGGGCCTCCGGGTGCAGTGCCCGCGCCTCCCGGCATGATGCCGCCTCCGGGCGGATTTCCAGCGCCTCCAGGCTTCCAACAGCCGGTCGAGCCGCCCAAGCCCGATCCATATGCTGCCCAGCAAGCTGCGATGGCGGCGTCTCTGGCCGCGTTCTATGGCGCCGGTCAGTCGCTTCCCGGCAACGCAGATGAGGTCAAAGATGGCGTGGGCAAGAAGAGCCCGCTCGGCCTCATCATCGGCATTGGCGTCGCTGGCGTCCTCGGCGTCCTCGTTGGCTACACGGTCAACTTCATCAAGGGCCAAAACGAGCTCATCGAGCTAGGCACCGAGCGAGCCAAAGACATCAAGAAGGAAGTCGAAGGCGTTCGCGGTCGCGTCAAAGCGGCGCTCGATGCCTTCAAAGAGACAAAGCCTGGCGAAGCGCCGTCGGTCGAGACGCTCGACAAGCTGGCGAACCTTGACCTGGCCGAGCCGGAAGCGACCAACAAGCTGTTCTCTCCGCTGCTGGGAACCTTCAACGGCAAGCTCGTTCGCTCGATGTTCGACTACTACAACAACGTGACCGCGTTCTTCCGCGAAGTGCAGCTTCACGCGGCGCTGACCAAGAACGATCGCGATGTGCTGGTGAAGTGCTTCAAAGCGGCGTCGGATTCGGCAGCCAAGGGTCCACCGCCAGCGCTGGGAGTGACCTTCGACTACAGCCAGAAGCTGCCGCAGGCCATGCTCGCAACTCTCGGCGGCGTGGTCTGCCCGAAGGAAGGCGACATGAACTGCGATCCCGGTGAGATGAAGCTGCGCTTCCGCACCTCGGTCAGCGGTCAGTTCCAAGAGAAGCCGGCCAAGGGACTTCCCAAGGACATCGTGATTCCGATTCAGCCGACTGAGCTGCTCAAGAACGTCGCCGTCGGTGATCCGAACCAGCTGGCCTGCCGCGACTACGCCCGTCGCATCGATCGCATCCGCACGACGGTGACCAAGATCCCCGAGCTAGAGAAGTTCGTGATCGAAGGTCTAGACGATCGCATCAAGAATCCGCCGAAGTAGTCGCTTCGCCTGACCGGGCCGCCCGTCTCGGTGTTTCCTCTTCATCCTTATGTGCTGAGCGGTTGACTCGACACGCAGTCGCCGCCACCCCGCTTGCCTTTTCATCACGATCGGTCGAGCCCAAGCTCGCCAGCGTCGTTGTCCGCACGAGTTTTTGTAATTTAAAATGCGTAAAAACATTGTGGAGTTGCTGCTTCGTCGCTCGTCGAGGGGCTCGCCTGGGGTCCGTCGCGACTCTGGGCTCTCAATTGATTACCCACAAAGATTCCTGTATTCTGCCCAGGGAGGTTTTGTCTGAGCCAAGTTGAGCAATCCCGGGACCCACGGTCCGGCATGGTCGTCGGAGGCTACCGCTTGCTCAAGATGTTGGGCGCCGGGGCCATGGGCCGTGTCTACCTGGCGGAGCACGAGCGCCTCGGTCGCCGCGCCGCCGTCAAGGTGCTGGATGGCTGGGACCCCGAGCTGGTGTCGCGACTGTTCTGCGAAGCGCGCGCGGTTGCCCAGATTGGGGACGAGCACCTCGTCGATGTCTATGACTTCGTAGCCGATCCGCAAAAGGGCGTCGTCGCGTATGTCATGGAGTTTTTGGATGGCCAAGACCTGCGCAAGCTGCTGCAGCGAGAGCGCGTGCTGGCACCCAGTCGAGTCGCCCGCTTGGCTGCTCAGATCTGCGCCGGCCTCGATGCTGCGCACAAAGTTGGCGTGGTCCACCGAGACTTGAAGCCAGATAACGTCGTCGTGGTCCGTCGCGGCGGTGACTCGGACTTCATCAAGATCGTCGACTTTGGCATTGCCCAGTTTGCAGGTCCCGTCGCTCACCGCACTCGGGCAGGCATCGCGCTTGGCTCGGCAGCGTACATGGCGCCGGAACAGGCGGAAGGCAAGCGCGTCGATGGTCGCGCCGATCTGTATGCCGTGGGCGTGCTGATGTTCGAGCTGATGACCGGCGAGGTGCCCTTTCTCGGCAAGACCTCGCGGGAGACGCTGGAGATCATGCACGTGACCAAGGTTCCGTCGCCCGCCGGTGATCATGGGGCCGGACTCGTGACGGATGCGATGGCGAAGCTGGTGCAGCGCTGTATGGCCAAGCGGCCCGAGGATCGCTTTCAGACTGCCGAGGAGCTTCGCAAGGCGCTGCTCGACATTGCCGATCTGGCGCCGGATCGCGGAGACAAGACGCAGATCCTCCTGGGCGCGGTGGCCAAGCGCAAAGTGACCACGCCGCTCAAAGGGCTGTCGTCGATGGCCGTGCTGGGAATGGCGATCGCGTTTGCGGTCGGCTTGGGCGCGGGCCTGATCATCATGGGCATCCGGTAGCGGGCCTGCCCAAGTCGGTGAACGAGTCTGGGGATGGCGCATCGCGCAGCTTGACTCGGCAGGAAGGCAAGAGCGATGGTGACGCCCATGAAGCGGTCGGTTCCTTTTGTGTGGGTGGACGTTTTTGCGGAGGCGCCATTTGGCGGCAATCCGCTCGCGGTGCTCGACGGGCAAGAGATTCCCGAGGACGCGCACCTTCTGCTCGCCCGTGAGCTGAGCCTGTCCGAGACGACGTTTTACCTGCCACCGACGGACCCAGCGACCGCCGATCTGCGGGTTCGCATCTTCACCCAAGCCAAAGAGATCCCGTTTGCGGGGCATCCGCTGCTCGGGACGGCCGTCGCGGTGCTGCTCAGTGGTCGGCTGCCGTTTCATGCGCCACAGACGACCGTCCGACTGGAGACAGCGATGGGCATCGTCCCCGTGACCGTGACGGGCAGCGAGCTTCCCGAGCGGGCGCAGTTTTCTCACGATCGCATCAGCGTCCCGGGCTCGCCGATTGGGGATGAGCGACTGGCGTGGCTGTCACCGGCGCTGGGGCTGTCGATGGATCGCTTCAAGGTGCGCATCGCAACCTCGTCGGCTTCGGCGGAGCAATTGCTGCTACCGCAAGTGGTCAGTGGTGGCGCGCGGCAGCTGATGGTTCCGATTCAGACCGTCGAGGAGATCGAAGACCTAAGTGCCAGCTATCGCGACGTGGTGGTGGCCGAAAAAGCCCTTGGCGCCGAGCTGGGCATCTTGGCGTTCGCGTTTCGTGCGCCGCCCCGCGAAGGTGCGCCGGTGCAGGTCCGTGCTCGCTTCTTCGCGTACGATGCGCCCAACGAAGATCCAGCGACGGGAAGTGCGGCGGCATCGCTGGCGGTGTATCTGCATCACCACCGACTGCTCCAGCCGGGCCAAGCCCTGGAGATTGATCAGGGACCGCCGCGTGGGCCGATTGAAGGCGCGCCCGGTCGCCGCTCGCTGCTGCGGGCGTTTTGTGATGGAACCACCGTTCAGGTCGAAGGCCGCGTCCGCGAAGTCCTCCAAGGCGAGATGCGGCTCCAGTTTTAGCTACGGATGACGGGCCTGGGTCGCTAGCGAGGAATCGGCGGTCTGGTGACTCGCGGAGCCAGTGTGGGCGCGGGCGTGATAGATGCCGAGCAGGAACGCGCTCAGCAGGATCAGTCCGCACAGCAGGAGCGCCCCGGCCCCCTGTAGCTGTTGCCAGGGCGAGCTCCACGCGCTTCGTTCCCGTCGCAGCATCGATTCCAGCGGCACCATCGCCGAGGATCGCGTCGGCACATCGGACAGAGACTCAAAGCGCGGCACCGGCACCATGTGGGGGTAGGACAGACGTGGCTGATCAAGCAGGCCATGATGGAGCTCGGACGTTGACAGCGACGGTGGCGTGACCTCCCTGACGCGCTCTGGGAGCTGCTCTGGACGATGCTCTGGACGATGAACCGGAGCCCAGCGCTGCTGCGCCTCTGCGGTCAGCTCGGCAAGAGAGGGAACACTCATGGTGCGCGGGCGCTCGGCAATCACTTCGCAGCGTCGGGTGGGAATGCCGTCTTCGATCGGCTGCGGAACCGCCTCTGGATCGTGCGCAGACTTCTGGGTCAGCGCCAGCAGCTCGGCAGCAGAGTACTGAACCGTGCGCAGGTTCTCGGGCGGCTCGCGATGGGAATGAGCGGGTCTGTGGGCGGGCATCTGGGAAACCTCCGTTTCGATGTGAAGAGGAACGTAGAGAGACAGAGACTTGTGCAGCGTGTGCTCGGCAGACACGCTGGCGCTCCGCGAAGGAGTCAGCTGCGGCAGGTTGTCGAGCGCGCGGACAAAGTCCTGGATCTTGCCAAAGCGTCGCTCCCGATCCTTGGACAGGGCGGTGTCGATCGCCGCTGCGACATGTTCAGGAATTCCCGCCACCAGCTTGCGAACCGGAGTGTGCGGCTGGTGGCGAATCTGCAGACAGAGCTGGTACGGATTGGACTCCTGAAACGGCAGCTGCCCGGTCAGGAGCTCGTAGGCGACGACGGCAAGTGACCACTGATCGGAGCGCGGATCGACCAGCTGACCTCCTGCGATGGTTGCTTCCGGAGCCAGATACGCAGGAGTCCCAATCACCAGTCCCTGGGTCAGGGGCGGACCGCTGGGAGACTTGGTGTCTGCTCCAAGTGTGCTCTCGGCCAAAAAGCCATCGAGTTCATCGATCTTCGCCAGTCCGAAATCGAGCACCTTGATCTGCTGGAACAGACCCCCTTCCCCGTCGCCGCGCTGGCACAGAAAGATGTTGTTCGGCTTGATGTCCCTGTGCACGATTCCTAAGTCATGGGCGTACTGCAGAGCTGCGCCGACACCGCGTAGGATTTCGATCGCTTGGGAGGGCGGAAGGGCTCCTGCTTTGCTGAGCAGAGAGTAGAGATCCTGTCCGTGCAAGAGCTCCATCACCAGGAAGTGAGTTCCGTCCTCGTCAACGCAGAACTCCCGAACTTCGACAATGTTGGGATGGAACAGCCGAGCGACCACCGCCGCTTCCTTTTGAAAGCGACGCTCGGCATTCAGACAACGGACCGCACCAGAGAACACCAGCTTGATCGCACAGAGCTGCTGACTGGCAAGATCGCGGGCCCGATACACCTCCCCCATCGCCCCAATTCCGAGCAGAGAGATGAGCTGATAGCGACCGGCCAGGACCCGTCCCGCGCGATAGCCACTCCGCTCCGGTGGCTGAAGCACGTCATTCGAGTGTATTGCGTGGGCGATCTTAGGCTTCATGATCCACTCCAGGGGCTTGGGCATGGTGATACAAATCGAAGGTTCCACGGAAAACAGGCACTGGCGCTATCGCTTGATTCGATGGATATAAACAATCAACATTGTCCATTTATGCCATAGGCCGTGACTGTGGCATAAGGTGTCAATGAGCGGTTGCTCTACTCGACCGGAAGTGGCCGAGCTGCGCTGCCTGCCGAAGAACCAAAGCACATGCTGTGCCACTCCAGCGGTAAGACCGTGTGGGGGCAAGTACGTCCATAGAAAAGCGAGTGAATGCCGGGATTTTCAGACGGAAGATGTCGGTGTGAGTGCGCAGCTTGCCCAGCTGGACCGAAGCCCGCACCTTGTCGAAACAGCACATTGAGAAGTCGAATTGAAAACGACAGCAAGTACTTTAAATGGCACTTCATAGAGGCAGGAAGACGGAATCAGCTGTTGGATTCAGGACTGCGATGAGATTGCCTCGTTGTTATTTTGAAATGATTCGTTTGCGGAGTTGGGTAAAGAGGGCGAGGAGGGTGAAGAGGGCGAGGGCCACTAGGACGGGGAGCCAGCGACGGGCGGGGCGCTGGGGGGTGAGGAGTCTCTCGACGGTGCGCGGTGGTGAGCTGGCTTCGCCGCAGTCTACGCTGAGGGTGGCGACGGGCGGCTGGCGAGCGAGCAGGTCTTCGATGGCCGGGCCCGAAAAGGTCAGCACCGAGGTGGCGCCAAGCTCGACAGCAAGTGAGTGCAGCTGGTCGGTGAGGAGCGCTCGCGTCGGGCGATCGGGCGTAAGCTTGATCCAGCGAAACGTGCCGGCGCTGCGCCACGACAGCTCGGCCAGGTTGAGCATCGGCAGCTGGTAGTTTTTGGCGGACAGCGCGAGTGCGTAGAGCGGTAGCTGCGCGGCAAACAGCTCGTCGCCAAGCTGCGCGAACCGTCGCGGAATCAGCTGCAGATCCATGCCGCTCCCGACGACGATGATGACTTGCCGAGGCGGCAGGCGGCCACTTGGCGCAGGCTGGCGCAGCGCGAGGAGTGCGGTGCGACTCTGCGCGATGGCGTCGACGAGGGCCACCTCTACCTCGTCACTTTTGGGCAGCTCTTTGAGTGTTGCTGCTGCCGCGCCCGCCGTCGTCAGGGGCTGAAGTCGCGGGGTCGCACCGACGGTAATCAGCTGGAGCCGACTGGTCGCAGGCAGCTGGGTCGCAAACCACGCGCTCGCTGCGGCAACATCGTCGGCAAGCGACTGATGCTGTAGCGATGTCTCGACGAGGAGCGCCACATCCAGCAACTGCTCGGTCTGCTCGGCGAAGCGACGCTGCGTCACCCGACAGCGGGGCGGCTGACACGACAGGGTCCGACCGTCAGCTCGTAGCTGCAGCGAGCGACCCGGCAGGACGTGCTCTCCGCCGAGAGTCGTCAGCTTGGCGAGGACACGAATGCGCTTTGTCGAGGCCAGCACCGACTCGACCTGACAGACCGGCCAGCGACGGGGGGTATCGACTGAGAAGCGGGCGCTCGGGGCTGCCTCGACACGCGACGACGGCAGGCCCAACAGGGTCAACAATCCGGCAATGCTTGAGCTCGCTATGTGAATATATAGAGCTTTTGTGATCATATCGACGATCTGCGGTGTTCCGCATCATGTACACTCATAGCATATGATCACTATGTCGAGAGGAGATTGCAGTTGATGAGCTCGGAAGAGAGGCCAGTAATTCTGCCTTCTGGCAAGCTCATCATCTGCGAGCGCTTGATTCAGACCGATGCCAAGATTGTAAACTGGCACGACGCACCCCACTTTAGTGCCTATCACCGCAGCTGCTATCGTGGCCCAAGTGGTCCGCGTACTGATCCGCATCCTTATCATCCCGCGCGCGGAATGGAAAATCGTACAGCTCGCTATCGTCCGCGCAAGGAACTACTCGGCCAGCGGACGGATCTTTCGATTCTGCAGCGGCTGATCCGGCAGCTGGTCATTCATCACGATGGCGCCAACAGCTCGGCGGAGTGCTTTCATATTCTCCATGATGAGCGCGGACTGTCGGTTCACTTTCTGATTGATACCGATGGCACCATTTATCAGACACTTGACCTGGCCGATGTGGCGTTTCATGCGCAGTTCGTCAATGGCTCGTCGCTGGGGATAGAGCTATGCAATCGAGGAATCGTGTCGCTGCCGTGTGATGCCGAACACAAGAGTCACCGCGAGCCGCGTGATGTCACCATTCATGGTCACCCGTATCGAATGTGGAGCTATACAGATGCGCAGTATGATTCGCTATTTCGGTTGACTGTGGCGCTTGCTCGTGTGCTTCCCGAGCTGCCACTGCGGTATCCCAGCAATCAAGGGCCGATTTATAGCAAGCTGCTGGAACCCGAGCGATTCAGCGGAATCCTCGGCCACTATCACGTTTCCGCAGAGAAGTGGGACCCGGGCTGCTTTGACTTTCCGCGCTTGCTCGGGCTGGTGACGGGCACAGGCAGGGAGTCGCGCCTGGCCAGAGCAACGGGGGAGCGCGCGGAGCACCTGCCGCTGGGGCTGTCGCGTGCCGAGGAGCTGAGTCCGCACGGTGGGCTGTTTCCCGTCGGTCCGTGCGGCAAGGAGCTGGTCTGGCACGGCGGGCTGCACGTCCAGCGACGAGCGGGCGAGGCGGTGCCGGCGCTGCTGCAAGGGCAGGTGTGTGCGGCCCGGCTGAGCCGTCGCGACGGGCCGTTTGGGTCGACGAACTTTGTGCTGACGAAGCACCGACTGAAGGGCCGATTCGGTGACGCGGTCTTTTTTATCCTCTATTACCACCTGGAGGCGGCGCTGGTCGTCGAGCGGGCTCCCCCGTTTTGGCAGCGCGCGCAGGCTCGACTTGGGGCGCTCGCGACGCTGCCGGGGCTGGAGGTGTGTTTTCCCGAGGTCGACTTGCTGGTCGGGGAGCATGTGGGCAATGTGGGTGTAGCGGGTCCGCGCGGGGCGCACGCGGCGCAGCTACACCTCGAGGTGCTGGCGCCAGACGAGGTCGCCCAGCGCCTGTTTCCGGGGCGCTTTGCCCAAAAGGACTGTGGGGGGCAGGCGCCGCGCTGTCTCGATCCCGCGATCTTGGCCAGCTTTTCCAGTGTCTCACCGTCGCTGCATCGGCTGCCGGGCTCGCAGAGAGACAGTCGGCTGCTCGGGCTGCGGCGCCTGGCGGTGCGCTTTCGCTCGGAGTGGCTGCTGCTCGGGGAAGACGAGTTTGATCGCGGGCTGCGCTCGACGGCGCTGTATCGGGGGGCGACGACGGAAGCGCGGCAGGCGGTCTATTGCGAGCAGGTGCTGCCGTCGGTGTGGCTTGACAAGCGGGTGGCGCAGCGGGTGGGCCTGCCGGTCGACGGAGTGGTCTGGCACTATCACCCCGCCGAGTTTCTGACGGCGCTCGACGAGCTGCACCGTGAGGCCCGTCCCAGTCCAGACACGACCGCCGAGCGTGATGACCGGGCCGCCGAGGGTCCAGCCCAAGACGGCGCCAGCGGCGACGAAGGCTATGCCAGCGAGGAAGACCGGGCCGACTTTGTGCTTGGCGCTGGGGATGAGCTGTCGACGGAAGAGCTGGCCAGCGGCTATCCATCACACTGGCTTCGTTGACCCGCACAATTCACACATAGCGAGCTCGAGTCTGACGATAATTTGTCATATAGCGAGCTGAAGCCTGATAATAATGTGCGATATAGCGAGCAGATCAATCGCAGTAACCGAGAGGCGAAAAGCGGATTTGCAGGCTCATCTATAAATCATTAAGAATGTGTGGCTATTTTTTGAAAACACCCTTGACATGTTGGGAACGTGTGGCACTTCTAGTATCCAGGAGCTAGATTGACTTAGCGCAATTCGGGTTGGCTGGCTGCACAATTGCAGAGGCCGCTATGTTGCCATAGTTGCTGTCTGGAACGTGACCTGCTGCGCCGTATTCCACGACGGGAGATGAAGACATGCGGGTGAAGTCTTTGCTTGCCGAAGGTCGATTGGACGAAGCACTGCAATTTGTGGAAGAGAGTGTTCGGAAAGATCCGATCGACTATCGATTGCGAACCCAGCTATTCGCTTTGTGCTGCTTTGCCGGCAACTTCGAGCGGGCCCTCCTGCAGCTTACGATTCTGGCTCAGGAAGACCAAGAGGCCCACGAAGGAGTAGCGGTGTACCGTGGCTTCATCGCGGCGTCGGCCCAGCGGGAACGGGTCATGCGCGGTGAGGAACCGGGGCAGTGTCTGTTTGCCGAGCCGGCGTATCTGCGCGAGCAGCTGCAGGTCATCCAACTGGCGGCAGCAGGTCAGGATGCCGAGGCCAAGCAGCTGGCTTCACTGGTGACAGCAAAGCGCGGCAAGCCGCTGATGCAGTGTGAGTCAGGGTCTGGCTTCGTTGGTGATGCCGATGATCGGATCGCTCCGTTTGCGGAAGTATTCATGCAGGATCGCTACGTCTGGGTGCCGTGGGAGCAGGTCCGTTCGCTGCGGGTGCCACAGCCGATTCACCTGCGGGATCTGCTGTGGACGCCGGTGGTGATGGAGTGCGGAATGGGGCCGCTGCGGGCGTTCATGCCGGTGCTGTATCCGGGCAGTGCGCAGAGTGCCGATCCACTGGTGCGTCTGGGGCGAGTGACGGTGTGGCAAGACAATGAGTCCGGACTCTCGGTGGCGAAGGGGGCGCGGCTGCTGTCGCTGAGTCCGGATGCGGAAGGCAGCGAGCCGGGCTGCGAGGTCGAGCTCTTGGCGCTGGGAATGCTGACGCAAGTGGTGTCAGGACCTGTGGTTGCGGGGGCGACAGAGGGCGTTCTGACCGAGCCGGCGATGCTGCTGGGAGAGTCGGTGTAGCCATGGCGGACGGGCCTTCACTGCCGGGGATTGATGTGGCCGCGCTGCTCGCGCCGATTGCGCCGGGCGCACCGACCGGAGTCGATCTCCGCCAGCAGCCCAAGTCGGTCTTTTTGGAGATCGAAGGACTCCTAGATGGCAAAGGAGTCCCCGATGTCATCGTCGCTGACAGCGAAGGAAGGAAGTCCTCGCGGCGGGATGAGCGGGCGCTCTCGCAGTCGGTGTCAGAGGGTCTTTCGCGTGCTGTCGAGACGCTGACCAAGCAGAGCAAAGATCTGGAAGTGGCGATGCTGTGTGTGCAGGGTCTTTTGTCTGTGCATGGCTATGCCGGACTGTGGTGTGGGCTGTCGCTGGTAGCGGAGCTGCACGAGCGGTTCTGGAGTGATCTTTATCCGAATCCGCCGCCGAAATATCGAACCCATGATGACTACGATGAGCCGCTTCCCGAGCCCATTCCCGAGCCGCACGTACTGACGGAGCGGCGGGTCTTAGAGACTCGTCTGCGGGCGGTGGAAAAGCTGGAGCACCTTGCGCGGAGCCGGGTCAAGCTGGTGCCGCTCTTTGTCGCTGATGACGGAGCGCTGTGTCGGGTGGCAGACTGGGAAGCCGCAGCGACTGGGGATTCAGAGCTAACAGAGGCCGAGCTAACAGAGCGGGCGCAGAGTCAGTCCAAAGAGGTGTTTGCGGAACAGGAAGCGCAGCTTACGGGCTGCATCGCTGCGTGCGATCGGCTCGATGCGCTGCTGATTCAGATCTATCATCGCAAGCCCGATCCTGCGCATGGACTGCCAGAGCTGGACCCGCCGCCGCTGGCGCTGCTCCGCACCGAGCTGTCGAGCAGTCGATCCCTGGTGCGCTCACTGGCCGAGCAAAGTCGCAGCAGTAGCAAAGGGAATCGCAGCAGCAGCGTCGGAAAAAGTGACAGTGAAGGAGTCGCGGCTGCGCCTCTCAAAGGGGGTGAGGTGCCGCTCATCCGGGGCAGTGGCAAGTTCGCTCCCAAAGGTCGGACAGAGGCGCTGGGAATGCTGCTCGCAGCGGCGCAGTGTCTGCATCGAAATGAGCCGCTGAGTCCGCTGCCGCGACTGGTGCTGCAGTGTCTTCTGTGGGCGCGCAGTGACTCGCTGCGGATGTGGCTGGAAGACATGTTTCGGGTGTCTGAAAGCGAACAAGACGAGATCGTTCGGAGGCTGTCTTTGGATGCGGAGCCGAAGCTCTTGTCCGAGCGACTTCCGGGCGGCTGTCCCGTTCCCAAAGATCGTCAAGAGGCCCTGGCGATGCTCGCGGATGTGGCCGCAGAGCTACAGATCAGTGAGCCGCTGAGTCCGATTCCCTATCGCCTGGCGCAGGTCCTTTCGCTGGCGAGTGCAGGGAGTCCGCGCGCGTGGCTAGAGCATGTCTTTGCGGCTGACAGTCCGACGCGGAGTCGCATCGAGAGCGCGCTCGGACTTGGTCACAAGTGAAGTGGTGAAGTCACATTCCCGTAAGGCGAAGCAGGAGTAGCAACTCGACATGGCACAGAGCATTCAGCAGACAAAGTCCAAGGTTCGCGCGCCGCGCGTTCACATCACCTATGACGTGGAAACCGACGGTGCGATCAAGATGGTGTCGCTTCCCTTTGTGATGGGAGTGGTCGCTGCGTTAAGTGGCGATCGGCACAACACCCAAGATCCAAACAAGAAGCTCAAGCCATTTGAAGATCGCAAGTTCGAGGACATCAGCAACGTCAACTTTGATGAGGTGCTCAAGGGGGCCGCGCCGAGTCTGACCTTTGCGGTGGAGAACAAGCTGGAGGGAAAGAGTGACTCCAAGCTGAAGGTCGATCTGACCTTTGCGAGCATGAAGGACTTCGATCCAGAGGTGATTGCGACCAAGCTGGAGCCGACGCGGCAGCTGCTCGATCTCCGTCAGAAAATGCACAGTCTGCTGACCCGTCTGGAAGGACAGGGAGAGGCCGACAAAATCCTGCGGGATGTGATCGAAAGCACGGCCAATCAAAAGTCCGCAAAGAGTGACGCAGCGACGGTGGAACCGAGCGTTCCAGAGTCGAAGACGGAGTAAGCCATGGAAGCGCAGACTACGACCCAAGTGGAGAGCAGTCAGCCGATTCTGTTAGACCAGAAGCTGGAGCAGAGTCTGGATGCGGTGATCAGCGCCACCACCGTCAATGACAAGAAAGAGCGGGACTCGGCGCGCGGTGAGATCGATCTGCTCATTGCCAAAGTGATGTCGGGGCAGATCAAGCTGGAGGGACGGGTGGAGCGCGCGCTCCGCAAGTACATCAGCGAGCTGGATACCTTGATTTCCAAGCAGGTGAGCGCGGTCCTTCATCATCCCAAGTTTCAAAAGCTGGAGTCGACCTGGCGCGGCTTGCAGTTCCTGGTGCGAAACACCCAGATCACCAAAGATCTCAAGCTGCGGGTGCTCAATGTCACGCGCGATGAGCTGCATGAAGATCTGAAAAACGCCAAGGCGTTTGACAAGAGTCGCTACTACAAAAAGCTGGTCGAGGAAGTCTATGAGACGGCGGGTGGCGAGCCGTACGCGGCGGTGATCGGCGACTTCGAGTTCGACAGCAGCAATACAGACATCGAGTTTTTGACCGAGATGTCGAAGGTGTCGGCGCTGGCGCATGCTCCGTTTGTCGCGGCGGCGAGCGCGCGGATGTTTGACCTCAATGACTTCACTGAGCTGCCAGACAAGCACGTCGATCTGGGGGTGCAGTTTGCCAAGCCGAAGTACATCAACTGGAATCAGTTTCGCGAGACAGAGGAGTCGCGCTACGTCGGTCTGGTGGCGCCGCGCTTCCTGGTTCGGGAGCCGTACAGCGAAGGAAACTGCAAGGCCTCCTTTGCATTCCGGGAGGAGGTCGATGGTCGCGATCACAGCAAGTATCTGTGGGCCAACGCCGCGTATGCGTTTGGTGCGCGCCTGACCGATGCGTTCTTCAACTACGGCTGGACGACCGCGATCATTGGGGAAGAGAGTGGCGGTCGGGTCGAGAACCTGCCGCTGCACTACTTTGATACCGAAGTAGGCTCCCAAGCGATCAAGTGTCCGACGGAAACCAAGATCTCTGATCCGCGCTGGGCAGAGCTTGCGGACCAGGGCTTCATTCCGCTGGTCTACAAAGAGAACACCAACTTTGCGACGTTTTACACGGCGCCTTCTTGTCAGCGGCCACAGGTCTACGATCGATCGAGTGCGAACGCCAACGCGCGACTGTCGGCCAGCCTGCCGTACATCTTTGCGGCCTCGCGGTTTGCGCACTACTTGAAGGTGATCAATCGCACCAAGCTCGGCTCGTTTGCGACGCGCAAGACGCTGGAAGACTTCCTCAACCGCTGGATTCTCAACTACGTAGTTGGGAATGAGGATGCGAGCCAAGAGCTGAAGTCTTCCTATCCGCTTCAGGAAGCGCGCATCGATGTCGAGACAGTTGCCGGCAAGCCGGGGTGGTATCGCGCGGTGGCGTATCTGAAGCCGCACATGCACCTCGAAGCCGTAACCACCTCGCTGCGACTGGTGGCAGATCTGCCACAAAAGAAGCAGTGACATTGGGGAGGGCGCCCTGGTCAAGCGAGCCTCCCTGCGTTCGTAGCTCTGCATAAGCACAGGAGCAAAGGAGACAGACATGGCAAGTGATGCGTATCTTAAGATCAAAGACGTACCTGGATCGAGCAGCGACAAGGATCACAAAGACTGGGTAGAGGTCCTGTCGCACTCCTTCTCGATGCACATGCCGATCGGCGCCGGTCCGGGCGGAGTGCGCAACGCTGGGCGCGTCAACATTGAGGACTTTGTGATCACCAAAGCGGTCGACAAAGCCTCGCCCAGCATGATGCAGCACTGCTGCAAGGGAACCTACTTTCCGTCGATGGAAGTGGAGGTGATGAACGCCAACGGAGATCGCAACAAGCTGATCAAGTACACGCTGGAGAACGTCTACATCTCGTCGTTCCGAACCGATCACCATGAGGGACAGATTCCCCATGAAGTGGTCGCGTTCAGCTTCGGCAAGATCAAGACGGAGTTCACTCCGGTGGTGGACGGCAAGCCGGGCTCGCCGCAGCGCGCCGGCTGGGACCGCGACAAGAACACTGCGGTGGCGTAACGCAAACCTCTCCGCTTGGGGGGCGGAGAGCCTGTCTGTTTTCGGAATGTGATCATGAAAGTGGCGTCTACCTATCCGCTGCGCGCGAGTGTCCTGCGCCGACTGCTCGATGAGTCCTACGATCCGACTCCGCCGAGTCCGGGCGTGCTCAGCGATCTTTCTGATTCCGCAATGAAGAGTGAGGAGGCGCTGGAGCTTGGCTACATCACCCCGCTGCAGCTGCGCGAAGATCTGCTGCTCGATCTGAACTACTTGCTACAGACCACGCGGCTGTCGACGCGTCCGCTTGGGAATCGGTATCCAGAAGTAAAGGCATCCATTTACTATTACGGACTGCCCGATCGCGCTTCGTTTGGCTACAGCGCCAGTGATCTGGGACGACTCGGGGCCGAGATTACCTTTGCTCTGCGGGTCTTTGAGCCTCGGCTGTCGCGGGTCATGGTCGATCTGTCGGATGTGACTGCCGAGGACTCGGTCGCGGTGTTCACCATCGGGGCAGAGCTGCGGGTTCCGCCGCGACCGGAAGCGGTGCGGTTGGCGGCGACGCTGCCGGTTCACTCCAAAGTGCTGCAAGTCAAGGATCAGCCACTGCCTCCTGCGGCCCAGAGTCTCCACGACTTCTACGTCTCTCTGCTCGAAGAGTGAGTGCGTGTGATGGTAGAGAACCTGCTTGAGTATTACGAACGCGAGCTGACCTTCCTGCGGCGCCTTGGTGGGGAGTTCTCCCGTCGCTATCCCAAGATCGCGAAGCGACTCCTTTTGGAGCCGGACAAGTGTGATGATCCACATGTCGAGCGAATCCTGGAAGGCGTGGCGTTCCTTGCGGCGCGGGTTCATCGCAAGCTCGATGAGGAGTTCCCCGAGATCGCGGGCTCCTTCATCGAGTCGCTGCTGCCGCACTATCTGCAGCCGATTCCTTCTCTGTCCATCGCGCAAATTCATCCGAAGCCCGGCAAGTGGCTGGATCTGCCAGCGGGCGTGCAGCTACAGACTCGGCTCATCCGTGCCTACAACACCCGCTGTAAGTTCCGAACCTGTCTGCCAGTGCAGTCCTGGCCGGTGGTGGTGTCCGAGCTTTCCTGGGCTTCACCGGGGACGCTGCGCCTCCCTTCCGAGCGGTCTTGTCCGTCGGTGCTGCGGATGATCTTGCGCTGTACCGAAGGATCGTTTGCGGCTCTTAAGCCGCCGCAGGCGCGCGACTCTCTGCGGCTGTATCTGGATGGTCCGCGTCAGTTTGCACTGTATGAGCTTCTGCTGTCCTGCTCCGCTTCGCAGCTTTCGCCGCAGGTCTTGCTGCGTACCACCGACGGCGCGCTGCTACCCCTGTCCCTGCGGCCAGTTGGATTTGAGCCGAGCGAAGGACTGCTTCCCTACAGCGGACGGAGCTTTTTGGGACAGAGACTCCTGACCGAATATTTTGCATTTCCTAGCAAGTTTCTGTTTGTCGATCTCGGTGGTTTTTCTGAAAAGATTCGCAGTCGTCTCGACGAGCGCGCCGAGGTTCTGTTTCTGTCGGGTATCCCAGCGGGCACGCTGATTCCACAGCTTGATGATGTGAAGCTGGGCTGTGTTCCGATCGTGAACTTGTTCGCGCAGCCGGCGGAGCCGATCAACCTGTCGCACACCCGAACAGAGTATCGCGTCGTTCCGGATGCTCGTCATCAAGACACCACCGAGGTCTATGCCATTGAGGAAGTGGTGGCGGCGCAGCTTGGCAAGAGTGAAGTGCAGGTCTATCGGCCTCTATATGGCCTGTCGGATCGACTTCCTTCCGTCGCGGAGAGCCCGCAAGGGGGTCAGTACTATGTCCAGAGTCGGCGTACCCAAGAGGACGGCAGCGAGGTCTATCTGTCGCTGGTCGATCGCAGCTTTTCCCCGCGCAACACCGGACATGACACGCTGCTGGTTTCCACACTCTGTACCAATCGACTGCTTGCGGGGCGTCTGCCGCTGGGGACGGCGCGGCGTGCCCGAGCCATAGGAAAGCAGACAGAGCGCGGCGTGGCTGATGAGTACGAGCTGGAAACAGAGGGCGACTTTCAGCCGGCGGCCAGCTTCGCAGACTCGATTGCTCAGGTGGACTGTCTGGAGCGACCGACAGCGCCGCTGCCCCTTCCGACCGATAAGAGCTTGCTGTGGCGGCTGGTGTCGCACCTGGGACTGAATCATCACTCGCTGGGATTTTCACCGGAAGGAGTGCTGGCGCTGCGCGAGCTGCTCAGTCTGTATGATCGCAGCGCGGCGGGGGAAGCCTCTCTACAGGTGTCCGGAGTGGTGGCTCTGCACACGGAACGGACGGTGGCGCGGGCGCGCGATGGACTGCCGGGATTTTGTCGCGGCCTGGCAATTACCATCACGCTGCGCGAAGAAAACTTCGTCGGTGGCAGTGCCTATCTGTTTGCCTCTGTGTTGGATCGCTTCTTCGCCCAGTACGTCACCCTCAACTCCTTTACGCAGCTCTCGGCAGTCAATGAACAGGGTCGTATGATCGGCCGCTTTGCTCCCCGCATGGGCGAAAGGGCGGTGCTGTGAAGACGCTACAGACCGTCGCTGAGCGCCTGCTGGGTGGAGAGGAGTACCGATTTTCCTTTTTCCAAGCGGTACGGCTCTGCGATCTTCTGTTTGCGCGGGAGAGCTGGCAGCGGACTGGCTGGGGTGACTTCCCAGAGTCCGAGCCGCTGCGCTTTCTGGCCCGGGTTTCGATGGCCTTCCCACCGAGTGAGCTGTATGCGCTCGGCTATGATCCGGAAGACGGTCAGCAGTTCGACAGAGCATCGCGAACTCCGCGTGCGCTCGATGCAAGTCAGCCGCGCATTCCGCTGGCGATGACCGTGAACTTCTTTGGACTGTTTGGTCCCAAAGGAGTCCTGCCGCTTCACTATACCGAGCTGGTGATGCGACGGACTCGACTTGGAGACACCGCGCTGCGCGACTTTTTTGACAAGCTGGGACATCGCTTCATCGCCTTCTTTTATCGGGCCTGGGCCAAGCACAGAATCGGGGTTGGGTATGAGTGGGCGGCCCGCCACAGTGCGCGCCAGAGTCCGTCTTTGGCTACGCCCCGGCGGGTAATGGATGACTTTTCACGCTATCTGCGCAGCCTGGTCGGACTCGGTTTGCCGTCGCTGCAAGAGCGGATGGCGGTTCCTGATGAGGTCATTCAGTATTACGCAGGAGTCTTTTCGCAGCAGCATCGACCAAAGATTTCACTGGCGCGTCTTGTGCAGGAGTACTTTGCGCTGCCTCCTTCCTCGGTCTTCATCGAAGAGTTTGTGCCGCAGGTGTTGCCGCTGCCCCAGTCCGAACAGAGTCGGCTGGGAGAGGCGCAGAGTGAGCTAGGAGTCTCGACGGTGATTGGCGATGAAGTCCTGCTCGAAGACTCCAAGTTCGAGCTGCGGCTGGGCCCGTTTGAGCTGCCCCAGTTCCGGGCGTTTCTGCCTCCGCAAGACGGGCAACACAAGGGCGAGACGTTTGTGAGTCTGGTGCAGCTTGTGCGATTTTACGTTGGTCCAGAGCTCGACTTTGATGTCCGGCTGGTGCTGAAAAGGGAGTCCGCGTTTCACTGTGCGCTCGGTGGTGGTGCCGACAGTGCAGCCATCATTGGCGTGGCGGCCTGGCTGCTGGGGGAGCTGCCCGCAGCGGATCTGGCTGACAGCGTCTTTCCGAGCACGCTGGCGTAGTGGAAGTTTCAGAAGCTGGGAATCCGAACAGAAAGAGAGAAGCGAAGTCTGTCATGAACGCCATACATCTACGCTCCCTGATCTCTCGGCTCAACGACTCGAGTCGCAGCTCGCTGGAAGCGGCGATTGCGATGTGTGTCAGCCGAGGTCACCATCACGTGGATCTCGAGCACTTTCTGCTGCGGCTGACCGAGCAAGTGGACGGTGATGTCGCAAACATCCTGCGTCACTTTGATGTCGATACCTCGCGACTGACTCGCGATCTGAGCCGAGGCCTGGATCGCTTTCAGACTGGCAACACGCGCGCGCCGGCCTTTGCGCACAGAGTCCTGACCTGGCTGGCCAAGGCGTGGCTGTGTGCGTCGGTGGACTTCGAGGCCAGTCGGGTCCGCTCCGGTCACATCTTGCTGGCCGCACTGCGCGATGAAGATCTCAGTCCGATCGTGCGCGACATCTCTTCCGAGCTGGCGCGGATCTCGGTCGAGACACTGGAACAGCAGCTGACCAAGATCTGTGCGGGCACCAGTGAAGACAGACAAGCGATCAAGGAACGGGCCTCATCAGCGACGGGAACAGAGCCTCCTTCGGAGTCCTCCCAAGCGCTCGATCGCTTCACCACAGATCTGACCGCGCGGGCCCGGGATGGCAAGCTGGAAGCAGTGCTGGGCCGAGACAGCGAGATTCGCAAGATGGTTGCGATCCTGCTGCGCTACCGGCAGAACAATCCGATCCTCGTCGGGGAAGCCGGGGTGGGAAAGACTGCTTTGGTCGAAGGACTGGCGCTAAAAATTGCAGCGGGAAGAGTCCCAGCGGCTCTGCAAAAGGTATCGCTGCGGGTGCTTGATCTGGGACTCCTACAGGCCGGGGCGGGAGTCCGGGGAGAGTTTGAGAATCGACTCAAGACCATCCTTGCCGAAGTGAAGGCAGCGACGACCCCGACCATTCTGTTCATCGATGAAGCGCATACTCTGATCGGCGCGGGCGGACAGGCCGGGCAGGGGGATGCTGCGAACCTGCTCAAGCCGGCCCTGGCACGGGGAGAGCTGCGCTGCATCGCCGCCACGACCTGGAGTGAGTACAAGCAGTACTTTGAGGATGATGCCGCGCTGACCCGTCGCTTCCAGATGGTGAAAGTAGAAGAACCGGAGCCGGCGCGCGCCGAGATCATGCTGCGCGGAGTGGTGCCGGTGTTAGAGAGACATCACGGTCTGCGCGTCCTTCCGGAAGCGATCGCTGCTGCGGTTGCACTGTCCCATCGCTACATTGCCGATCGGCAGTTACCCGACAAAGCGGTCAGCGTGTTGTCGACGGCAGCGGCGCAGGTAGCGCTCAGTCAGCAGGCGACTCCTTTTGCAATAGAGGAGTGTCAGAGGCGTCTTTTCGAGATCGACAGCGAGCTGTCTCTGCTGCGGCGCGAAGTGCACCGGACTCCTTCCGAACAGGAACGGGAAGAGCTGCTCATCACCGAGCGCGCGCAGGTGGAATCAGAGCAGGCTCTGCTAACCAAGCGACACAGCGAGGAGCTGGCGCTGGTGTCACAGGTTGGGCAGCTGCGAAAGGAGTTAGCCGGTCCGATCTCGTCCCAGGATGCGGCGGCGCGACTCTTGACGCTGCAACAGACTCTGCGGGACAGCCAAGGAGAGACTCCCCTGGTCTATGACTGTGTCAGTGCGCAGTCGGTGGCCGAGGTGGTGTCGAGCTTTACCGGCATTCCGATCGGCAAGATGGTGCGCGATGAACTGCAGACGGTGCTGTCGCTGGGCGAGCTGCTCGGTCGGCGCGTCTACGGACAGGATCATGCCCTGACGGCGCTGGCCGAGCGGATTGCGGTCAGTCGCGCCGAGCTGGAAGCGCCAAATCGCCCGATCGGAGTGTTTCTCCTCGTCGGTCCGAGCGGAGTCGGCAAGACCGAGACGGCCTTGGCGCTGGCGGACGCTCTGTATGGTGGCGAACGCAACATCATCACCATCAACATGTCAGAGTACAAAGAGAGTCACAGTGGTGCAGCGCTGAAAGGGGCTCCTCCGGGCTACGTAGGCTATGGCAAAGGAGGCGTCCTGACCGAGGCGGTGCGGCGCAGACCGTACTCTGTGGTGCTGCTGGATGAGTTCGAGAAAGCGCACCGCGAAGTGAAGCAGATCTTCTATGGCGTCTTTGATACCGGAATCCTCAAAGATGCCACCGGACGCGAGGTCAACTTTCGCAACACGGTGATCCTTTTGACCTCCAATGTTGGTGCGCGCAAGATCGCAGGACTGGGTGCAGACCCGAGCGCGCTCCCGTCGCCAGAGCAGCTGCTTACGGCGATCCGTGAGGAGCTGATTGACGCGTTTGAGGAGGCACTCCTGGGCCGGATGACGCCGATTCCGTACTATCCGCTGGACCCCAAACGACTCCTTCAGATCGCGCGACTGCAGCTTTACAAGATCACCGAGCGACTGTGGGAACGGCACCGCGCCCAGCTGCAAGTGGACGATGCGGTGGTCGAGCACTTGGTGTCGCAGTGCAAGACCGCAGAGATCGGAGCGCGCGCGGTGGAGCAGCTCATCAACCGGACACTCCTTTCGGTCCTGTCCAGAGAGCTTCTGGTACGGATTACCGAAGGGAAGCAGACTGCCGCCGTTCACGTCGGTCTTGGCGATGGTGGCGCGATGAAGATCGATCTGACCTAACCGGAACTTCATAAGGGAGCTGCGATGCGCAAAAAGACCCAAGACAATTCCTTCCTTCATCTGACCACGCCGCTTGGTCCCGATGTGCTGGTGATTGACTCGCTGAGTGGCAGTGAAGGACTGACGCAGCCGTTTCACTTCGAGCTGTCCCTTCTGTCCGAAAGGTCAGACATTGCGTTCGACAAGATCGTGGGACAGAGGGTGTCGCTGCGGATTGATTTGGTCGATGGTCTGCCGATCCATCGCTACGTAAATGGCTTTGTCTCGCGGTTCCGGCAGGAGCGATCAGACACGCTGTATACGTACTATTCAGCGACGGTGGTTCCGTGGATTTGGTTTCTGTCCCGCAGTGCCGACTGTCGAATTTTTCAGGAACAGACAGCGCTCGAGATCATCCAGAAGGTCTTCAAAGATCGCGGCATGACCGACTTTGAAGACAAGTGTAGCGGCAGCTATCCCAAGCTGACCTACTGCGTGCAGTATCGCGAGCGCGACATCGACTTTGTGCATCGCTTGATGGAGGAGTTTGGCATCACCTACTACTTTCGCCATGAAGAGGAGCGCCACATCCTGGTGCTCGCGGATGCCAAGTCATCGCATGACAAGCTGCCCCATCAGTCCAAAGTGCGCTACAAGGAGGACTCCCATGCGAGCAGTGCTGCCGACGCTGGCGGGCTGGTGACTGCGCTCCAGCTGGAACAGGAATTTCATCCCGGGAAGTTTTCCCATACCGATTATAACTTCGAGCAGCCCTCTTCTGATTTGCAGTCCGCAACCCCTACCCAAACCAAGGTCGGCAGCAACTCCAGCTTGGAGATCTACGACTATCCGGGGCGCTACAACGACTTAGGAATCGGCGATCAGCTCGGCAAGATTCGCATGGAGGAGCACGAAGCGATCAAGCACGCTGCGCACGGACGCAGTACCTGTCGCGACTTTGCCCCGGGCTACTGTTTTGATCTCAGCGGTCACCAGCGCGAAGATCTCAACACCAACTACCTGCTGCTCCAGGTCTGGCACAGTGCCCGCGCGGGTGAGTTTAACGACGGAGAGCTGGCGTACACCAACACCTTTGCGATGATTCCTTCGGAGGTTCCGTTTCGGCCTCCGCAGCGGACTCCCAAGCCCTACATTCGCGGCCCCCAGACTGCGGTTGTTGTCGGTCCCAAGGGCGAGGAAATCTATACCGACAAGTATGGACGGGTGAAGGTACAGTTCCACTGGGATCGTGAAGGGAAGCGCGATCAGAACAGCTCCTGCTGGGTGCGTGTCTCGCAAGAGTGGGCGGGCTCTGGGTATGGAGCGATCTGCATTCCGCGCATTGGTCAGGAAGTGATCGTCGCATTCCTAGAGGGCGATCCCGATCAGCCGATCATCTCCGGTCGGGTCTACAACGCCAGTCAGATGCCGCCGTTTGCGCTTCCCGGAAAGAAGAACGTAAGCGGAATGAAGAGCAACAGTACGCCGGGTGGTGGCGGCGCAAACGAGCTGCATCTCGACGACACCAAGGGCAGTGAGTCGGTCTACCTGCACGCGCAGAAGGACTACACCACGCTGGTGGAAAACAACATGGCAACCACGGTCAAGGTTGATCAGACCAGCACCGTGCAAGGCAAACAGACCGAGACGATTACCGGCGATCAGACGCTGACGGTGCAACAGGGAAAGCAGACCATCACGGTGGAAACCGGCGCGCAGGCGATCACGGTCACTTCGGCAGAGGCGACTCTCTCGGCCAAGACCAACCGCGCTGTCACCGTCGGAGATGGCCCCTACAGTGTCACCGCCAAGAGCGATGTCACCTTGACCTCCCAGACCGCAACCTGGAACGGACTTGGCGAAAAGAATGTGACGATGAAGTCGAACAGCGCCGACATCTTCGTCCTTGCTCCCTCAGGTCGGGCCGTTGTCGAGGCGCCCACGATCGAGATCAAAGGCAGCACAAAGATCCTCCTCACCGTCGGTGGCAGCAGCATCGAGATGACTCCCGGCGAGATCAAGCTACTCAGTCCCAAGATCACCAGCGAAGCCCAAGGCGACCACACCATCAAAGGCGCCCTGGTGAAGTTGAACTAGGAGTAGGAGGCCGGCGCTGACAACGCAGCCGATTCCAAACAGAATCTGTGGCAGACTTGCGCTCGCTGGAACCTGTCAACGCTGGAACAAAGGATGCGTAACATGACTGTCAAGAAGCTGGTAGTTGGTTATAGTGATATATGTGCCAATGCACGCCGCTGGTCATCTCGGCGATTTATTGGAGTATTGGCGGCAACGGTGGCTGGTAGTCTAGGTATATCGGTGGCTGTGGCCGAGACTCCAGCCCCAAACAAAGCCCCAAACAATGCTACAGAGCAGCGCGCCGATCTGTCCGCGCGATATTCGATTCGGTATCTCGTTCAGCTCTATCAGGGAGCCACATATCTAAGCCCTCTTGCAAAAGATGCAGATGAGCGACCGTATAAGGATGCTGCTCGCAATGCAGCATTGGCGTATGTCGCTGGTGTGATTGATAGTGCGGAGCGCATTCGCTGGTGTGTGAACCAGAGCAGCCTGCCACCCCGCGAGGTGGATCAGCTCTTAATCGATGAACTCGTAAAAAGAGAGAATCAGCAAATCTCTGCTGCCAAGGCGCTGGGAGCAGTTCTCAGCAAGCGGTTTCCTTGTCAGCGAAAAAAGGCCTAGTCGCGGCGTCGACTGGGCTCCCTGTCACGGCCACGTACTGAAGGAGGACCCATGCCTACGTTTGACAGCCTGTGGACCAACTATTCTTCTAACAAAGATGTCACTCGCGAGGCTCTCTACAAAGAGCTAGGCTGGGATAGTCTGATTAATAATCCCAGCTATGAGAATACCTGCGCAGTGAGAGTGCATCTCGCATTCATCAAAGCGAAAACCGACTTGACGGGTCGCATCAAGATTTTAAAGGGGCCGTATAAAGGAAAATTTATTGAGCCTGGTCAGGCCGCACTCTCAAACTTACTGGCTGCTAAGAACGCGCTCGGTGCGCCGGTCAAGATTCGTACCGAAGAGCTGATCAAGGACTCAACGCCGATCTGGTCAAAGACCGGCATTATATCCTTTATGGGCATTCCCGGTTATAACAACGGACGTGGCGGACACATTGATCTGCTAAAAACAGGCCGGGACGTATCCGGGAACTTCTTGTGTGGAAGTGACTGCTACTGGGGCAGTAAAGAGGTCTGGTTCTGGGAGGTCAACTGACCCCCAGCAGCTGCCGTAGCTGCTCGCTGACCAGCGACGGCGTGAGCCCGGGGAGGTTCTCTCTGCTGAGTCGCGCGAGCGCTTCCCCAAGATAGGGCAAAGTGGAAGTTGCGCGCATCGCTGGGTCCATCTGCTGAGCGACGGCGAGGGCTCGCTGTGCTGCGGCCCAAGCGAGCGGAGGAGAGCCGGTCGATTCGTGACAGAAGGCAGCCATGCGATGGCACTCCAGCTGCATTCTTAGATCGGCCTGCGACTCGGCAATCGGCGCAGCTTTCTCATACGTGGCTGCCGCAGCGAGATAGTCGCCACTGCGGACTTGGGTTGCGGCCACCGCAAGCTGACTGCGCAGGACCAGCGCGCCTGCTGCCGATTCGCCGGTTTGCGCTGCGTGCTCGGCACCGGTCTGGGCTGCCTGATACTTCGCGAGCGCTTCCGGAAGCCGTCCCGCCGCCAGGAGTCCGCCTCCCAAGGCAAAGTTCACCGCGACTCCCAGCGACGGCCAGCTCTGCGCTTTGGTAATCGCCAGCGCGGCATTCCCAAGACGCTCTGCTTGCGCAAGATCGCCGGCCCCGATCGCGGACGAGAGCTGCACAAACAGGTGTCGGAATCGCCCTCCCGGAGAGCCCAGATTGCCCGCTTGCCGCGACAGAGTCTCCAGCAGCTCCGGCACATTCAAGTCGGGCGTCTCGATGCGCGCGCGACCCTCCGCAGCCTTCACAATCGACGCGGCCAGCGACTCCCCTTTTCCGCGCGGAAGGAGCACCAGGAAGCGCAGTCGCGGCGTAGGAGCGGCTTGCTTGGCAGTCTGTCCGAGCCAGAGCGCAAAGGCTTCCTCGTCGGAAACCTCGCTCGGATGGAACACCAGCACCAAGTGCTCGAACACCCGCTCATGATGGGTTAGGAATGCGGCACAGGTCGCTTGCAGGGAGCCCGCAGCAGCGGAAAAGCGCGGCGGACGCTCGGACTCTGGAAGTGCTTCCCAAGAGTCCACATACTGCGTTAGGAATTCCTGACGCACCGCAGCAGAGTACTCCTCCGGACTCCCAAACGGCGTCCTGATCTGCACAAACAGATCCGGAACTTCCGCCGCCCGCGCATCACTCTCCGCCACCAGCATCGCCTCTACCAGCGGAACCTCGTCCCCCCCCAAAACCCAAACCAACAACCGCCCCCCAACCTCCTCCGCAAACCGGTTCCAGCTCCCGCGAAGCGTCTGCAACGCACTATCAAAACGAGTAGACATGTGACACACCGTACCTATTCGTAAATACGTGCAGCCGTCAGCATATCTGCAATCATGCTCCATGTCGGCTGTTCTGGCAACGGCAAACCTTTGTTTTTGTAATAGCCTTTCATGTCGCGTATCCAGCCTGCCAGTGCCGAGAGATACTGCTGCAGATCAGTATTCTCCCACGAGTCATCAATATTAGAGGAGAGCTGTTCCACGAATTCAGACAGCTGTTCAGGAGTCGAGATCATCTGATTCTGTTCACCGTTCATGTTCACCACTCTCCTTCCATTTATTACTATGCAGGTAATCAAGCAAAGCACTCTGTTCTGTGGGTTCGTTGGGGAACTTCAAAATGCAGCTATAGTCGCAGTGACCAGTAATGGAAGACTCAAAATCTAGCAAAAAATCACTTTGAAGATCTGACAACTGATCTCGATTAGGATCGATGCTCATGACCAATCGATATAGCTTGGCCCTGGATTTAAGTTGACGAATAAGCGCTGAGATTAGTAAATCCCAATCGCGCATCCATGCCTCATCGGCCAAACTGCTCAACTGTCGGAGGACCTGAATCATACGCTGATTGGATTCATGACTGGAATCTGGCATGAGTTAGTTAGCTCCAAGGTATGCTGTTTAACAGTTCTTGATACTCACCAAAGCTGGTGTTGTGAGCAGGTACTATGGACACGTGGTTCCCATGGTCATTAATAGCCCGCAGTCCTGGTGGTAGATTGCCTACTTTGACAATTGCGTTCACTTCATCTGACCTGCAGTCGAGAGGTACTAAACTTGAGCTTAAGCCTTTCTCTCCTGTGTGTAATGGACCAACCATCTGATTTGGAGCAGTTATGTTATCAAAATCATGAAACTTAGGATTAGATGCTATGGTTCTTGCTCCTTTTTGAGATGCATTTGGTGCACCAATTGCAGGACTATCAACGAAAGAACTATTTTTTTTCTTCATTTTTCTGTATATAACGGTATCTGGATCGACGCAACTCAGGCCCAAAGGATCAATCCAAGAGAAAATATTAAATCCTAAGCGGTATAGATTCTCTCCAGCTGCGAGTCTTAATGGGTCTTGAGATATAAAAGAACAAAGCGAAGGCTCAAAATAACGACTGCGTACATAATTTAAACCAGTTTCTTTGTCGTGATAGTGGCCTTGCATCAAGACTGGAGTGTAAATGGAATTGTATCCTGTGCTGTCTCCTAAAGAGTTATAATAGTTACTCCAAACTGTCGAGCCATTGGTTGAGTCAAACAGCTCAGAAGATGCTCCATTTATTTCAAAATTGTTGAGCAGTAGGTTATTGTGTTCCAGTTGGACGGCAGCTAATTTAAAGGTTCCTGGATAATAGACAAACTCTCGTACTCCCTGTCCAGAGATTTTGTCGCTGTGGAGGGCGTCGGCGTCCCAGGTGAAGAGGGTTTTTTGGCCTTGGGTTTCTTTGTAGATGCGGCGGCCTTGGGCGTCGTAGCCGTAGGTGGTGTCGGGGCCCTCGCCTCGGCGACTGCGGATGAGTCGGTTGTTGGCGTCCCAGAACAGCCGCAGGACGGTGCCGTCGCGATCGGTGCGCTCGACGAGGTTACCGGCGGCATCGTAGCGATATCTGACGCCGTCATACTCGCAGTTGCGGGACCAGCTGTCGTCGCTGCCCGCATTGGGGACGGAGCGCTGTAGGTCACCGGCGGGATCGTGCAGGTAGTGCGTGACCTTGCCGAGCGGATCGAGGTGCTCGCGGACCCGGCCCATCGGATCGTACAAAAACTGCTCGACGCCAGTGCGCGAGTCGCGACGCCGCGTCAGGTTGCCGGTGCGATCGTAGTCATACTCGCGCGCAAACAGTGGGCTGCCTTCGTGAAGCAGCTCTTGCCGTCGCACCTGACCATCGGCATCGTAGCGATAGCGGCGTATCAGCGTCGAAGACAGGCGCTCCTCGACGGCCTGACCGGCAGCATCACGGCTGATCTGGATCGGCTCGCCGTCGTTGACGCAGATCGCGGCCACCCGCCCGAGCGGATCGTAGCGGTACTCGACGACGTTGCCCAGCGACGACTCGCGTCGCGTCCGTCGCCCGGCGGCGTCGTAGCTGTTTTGGATCGAAAAGTCGTTCTGCGTCTCGCGCAAGAGGCGACCTTCGGCGTCGTAGCTGCGGCGAACTTCACAGACGGGATTTTTGGTGCCGATCAGGTTCCCGCTCGGGTCGTAGGCAAACTCTTCGATCGTGCCGTCGGGTAGGCGTTTTTTGGTAAGCCGTCCCAGCTCGTCGCAGTCGTAGGCAATCACGCGGCCGAGCGCGTCCTCGCTGCGAACCAGATGTCCACCAGCGTTGTAGGTGTAGCGACGCGACTGTCCCCAGTAGTCGATCTCCTCGACGATTCGCCCGAGAGGATCGCGCACCAGCCGATAGCTCTCGCCGCGCTGGTTGGTGACAGCGACGAGCCGCTCCTCGCTGTCGTAGCTGTAGGATACCCGCTGTCCGTCGGGCTGCTCTCGCTGGGCGACCTCGCCAACACCGAAGTAGGACAGGCGCGTGGTATGGCCTTCCTCGTCGGTGTATTCGATTAGGTTGTCTTCGCGATCATAGCCGCAGTGGACTTGGGCGCCCGAGGGACGCTCGACGGACAGGAGCCGTGACTTGTCGTCGTAGCGGTAGCGGGTGACCCGCCCGAGCGGATCGCGCTCCTCCTGCACATTGCCGAGCGCGTCGATGCCGAGCGAGGTCGTGTGCCCGAGCGGATCGACGAGCGCGCGGACCTGACCACATGGATCGCTCTTGACCTCGGTGCGCGCCCCCAGCTCGTCGACGTAAGCGCACAGAAAGCCGGCACTGTCGTAGACGAAGCGCTGCTCGCTGCCCGTCGGGCTCACTTGCCGTACCAGCAGCCCGCGCTCGTCCCACTCTTGCTGCCAGGTTGCCCCCGTCGGAGTCGTGAGAGAGATAAGCTGCCCCCGCTCGTCGTAGCACAGCGCCACCTTCCCGCCGTCGGGCCGAGTCAGCTCGGTGAGGTTGCCGGCGTCGTCGAACGCATACTCGGTGCGCCGACCCGCCGGATCGACGACGGCGGTGGTGCGGCCACAGTCGTCATACTCAAAGCAGGTCACGCCCCCGAGCGGATCGGTTTCCTCGACGGGCAAGTGATTGGCGTCAAAGCGAATCACCGAGGTATGTTGAAGTGAGTCCGTAACCTGCACTTCTCGCCCACTGTCGTCGTAGACAAAGCGATAGTTGTACAGTCCGCCGTCGCCAAAGGCCGAAGTCACGCGCGGCTGCGGCGCTTGTTTGTCAAATACGTATGAAAACGACAAGCCGTTGCGATCGGTATGTTGGAGCATGCGGTGCTCCTCGTACCGGAAGGTGTACGGCGCGCCGAGCGGGTCGGTCACCGTCGTCAGATCGCCCTGCGCGTCATGGCTGTAGCGAACCAGTAGGCGGCGCTCGTCGTCGGTGACCAGCCACATCGCGCGGATGTGGCCGTGCTCGCTGTCAACCTCGACACGCGGTCCGGCGCTGCACAGGATGGCGTCGAGGCCTGCGTCGCTGCGCACAAACGACAGCGAGTGTCCGCGCCGGTCAGCAACGCGAGACACCAAGCTTTCCTGCGCGCTGTCGTCGAGGAGAGAGAAGTGGTAAATCAGCCCTTCCTTTTTGTGGACCTGAAGCTCGCCACCGCAGCGAACCAGGCGGGCGCCGTCGAGAAGCTCGTTAATGGACTCACCTTCCTCGACGGGGAGCTGGGGAAAATAGGTCGCGCCGGCGCTGCCATCGCGGAAGCAGACCGAGCCGTCGTCCTCTAGCAACAGCCGCGCGTCGGCGGGCGTCTCCCAGCCATAGCCGCAGACGCCGACTCGGCTGCTGTGCGAGCGATAGCGACGGGTAAACTGCAGCGGCACCGGCCACGCCAGCGAAAAGTCCTGCTGCTCGACGACAACCTCGCCGGTGGTGATGTCAACCGGCTCGGCGCGCAGGATGTTGCACTTCAGGAAGCCGGGGTTCAGGTTCTTAAACAGCTTCTGACGGAACTTTTGAAAGCGATCGAGCAGCCGCCGGCCCAGGCTCGACTTGAAGAACCGTCCGAGCGCCGCCATGCCCAGCCGCATCCCGATGGCTGCGAGCGAAATCGTCGGCGGGCCACCAACCAACACCGGCGGTCCGGTCGGAATCGACAACACCACCGACGTGGGCAGCACCAGCGACACCGTCTTGCTCTTCTTCTTGGGACGCGGCGGCGCCATCATCCCGATGTCTTGGCAGGACAGCACCGGCAGCCCCAAGCGCGACAGCGGCTCTCCGTCGGCCAGCACGGTCGAAGAGCCCATGAAGATCTCGGACTCGTTCGACGGCAGCTTGGCGAACATCCCCCCGATCGGAAAGTGCGGCGGAAGGGCCTTGCCGGCGGTGCCTGCTTGACCGCGTGGCAGTCCGTTCACCTTGACGCTGGCGCCGATGATCGGCAGCCAGTCCATCGGATCGAGGACAATGCCGATGTAGGGATGCGGAATCGGCACCGTGACCCCGGCGGGCGTGATGATGAGGTGGATGTCAATGCCAAGGATTGGATCGAAGTGTTTGGCGGCGATCATGGGCAACGTTCCTTTAGGCAGCGGCACATCCACGCAGCGGTCGGGGAGATATCAACATAGCGGGCTCATCAATAAACTGGAGCCGCTATTGAAATTTACTTACGGTGAAATTAGTAAGCGACGTAAAAGCCAGTGTGCAAGCACTATTTATCGAAAAAGATCGAAAAGGGAGCAGGCTGAGAGGGAAGAACTTGACCGGGCTTGGCTTCCCACCTCACGATTCGGTCGGTAGCTAGGGAGACTGTGATGATGCAAGCGCTTCGGTCCGCTATGGTGACACTCCGCTTCGGCCATGTCCGACGGAAACTGCTGGTGACGGGACTGCTCGGGGCGTGGCTGCTGGGCTTTTGGGCGCCCTCCTCTGCCGGGGCGAGTGACCACGGCTGGCCGGCGGAGCAGCTGTTTCGGCGTGGTGTGATCAACTGTTATCACCGAGTGCAGCGTGCAGAGACTGCTCCAACCACTGCACCGCTTGGAGATGGTGGAGCTATGCCCGAATCAACGGTTGAGTCTGCAAAATAACAAACACATCAATACAATCTCTGCCGAGGTGATTGACGGAAGTTGCGGCCAGTGCCTATAAAATGGCTCTCTTCGCGATCACCAGCGGCTGACCGAGATGTCCATTCCACTCATCGAGATTTATGTCGAAACCGGGAGCAATGCCGGGAAAGCCTATCCGGTCGACCCGGGGATGCAGCAGCTGACGCTCGGTCGCAGTGAGCCGGGACGGGCGGAGGTGGACATCAGCTTCAGTGACATCGGTGGGGCGTCGCAGTCGCTGCTGGTGTCGCGGCACCACCTCTGTGTGCGGGTGCGCAGCGACGGGGTGTACGCCGAAGATCTGGACAGTCGCAACGGCACCGAGGTCGACGGGAGGCCGCTGAGTCCGCGTGTGGAGGTGCCGCTGCGGGTGGGGGCGCGGATTCAGCTGGCGCCGCCCGAGGGTCCGACGCTGATGGTGCGCGAGCGGCTGGCTGCGTCGGGGTGGGGCTCGGTTCACGAGGAGATTCAGCTGTGGCAGGAGCGCTACACGACGCTGAATGCCGACTATCAGCAGCTGCAGCGGTCGCACCGTGAGCTGTGCGCGAAGCTCGAAGGCAAGCAGGTCAGCCTGCCGGTCGGCAGCGAGATCGAGTGGCAGCGCTGTCACGGCAAGATCCTCGACTCGCTGGAGCGTCTGACGGTGATTCGCCAGCTGCTCGTCGATGCGGCGGTCGATCCGAAGGTTCACGGCAATGTCGAGCGGGTGCGCACGAACCTCGCTGAGCTACGGTCGCTGCTGAAGCTGGATACGCCGTAGCGGAGTCCGGCGGGTGGGCCCGCGCGGCGCCAGCGAGAGCACCAGCCCCAGGCCTTCGCTGAGCGGCTCTGGTCCGGACTCGAGAATTTGCGCGATCAGCAGTCCCAGGCCAATTGCAGCCAAAAGAATCAGCAAAAGCACGCCATAGCGTCGAAACAGTGCCAAAAAGCGCTCTTTTTGACGAAATTCGGACTCACGGTGACTGGCCAGGGCAAGCGCTTCCTCTTCCACTTCAGCGGCCATTTTTGCGGCGGCCTGGGCTTTTTCCCGCTCGGCCAAGGCGCGCTGGCTGTGCTCATCGACCTCGGCGAGGCGGCGACGGGCTTCCTCTTCGGAGTGACTCATCTGCGCGCTCAAGGCTCGGCCCGACGGATCGGTTGGACTTAGTCGGAGCATTGCGCGTGCCGCATCGGACGCCATCGACTTGAGCGCCCGCTCGATCTCCCGGGAGCGCTCGACGGCCCGACGGACGGTGTCACCCAGCGTCGCGGTCTTCTCGCTGGCCTGGCGACTGCGCAGTGCCGCGTCCCGTACCCGCTCGGCGGCGGCCTGAAGCTGTGGCAGCGAGACGGCTTGACGCACTGCGGCAATGGCCACCTTCGCTTCCTCTCGCGCTTGCTCGGACAGCGCGCGCTTCTGCTGCAGATCTTGGGTCGCCGTCGTCACCCGGTCCAGCTCTGCCAGCATCTGATCGAGCATGGTCTTGGTCTGTCCGGTGAGGCTATCGACCGAGATCGGCTCCATCGCTTCGGGAATCACCGCTCCTTTGCTGGGGAAGACCCGCGTCCGGTACTTGTCGGCGGGCTGCGGTGGCGTACTCGGGCCGGGACGGATTGCGCGCGTCGCAAACGGATCTTCGATCGACAGGTGCAGGCTCAGCTCTCCGCTGCGCAGAGTCGCTTCGGGAGGCAGGCGCGTCGGCTTTTGAGCGGCAAGCTCGGCGTCGTTGAGCAGCGTCGGCTGTCTGCCCAGCCAGGTCACATACCAGGCGCCGTTTTGAAAGTCGAAGCGCAGGTGTTGGCGGGACAGAGAGTCGGTCTTGGGCTCTCCTTGCGCGGGACTCTCGATGTGCGGAATGGGAATCCGCAGCCCGTTGGGATTGTCACCTTCCATCCGTCCGAGCAGCGCTCCGCTGTCACCGGGATCGAGCCAGCACGGCTCGCTATTTCTGGGTACTCCGCGAATGCAAAGCCTCATGGGACTGCTCTCTCCGTCGTGCGGCACGACTCAGACAGAAGGGGAGTCAGCGAGTCGAGCATCGCCGCGTCTCCCACACCCTGTTTGCCGAGTGTTCGAGTGACCAGGGAGTCGTCAAAGTAGATCCGGAACGCCCGACCTTGACACAGCGGCGCGCCCGGAACCTCGACGACATAGCGCTGGGTTTGCAGCCACGGATCATTGTCTACGTGAGTCGGCTTCCCTGCGAGGGTGCGGCCGGGAGCGGGGCGGCTGAGCAGCTCGCGCAGGGTTCCCAAAGACACCGCATCCGAGCTTCCTCCGTGATCGTATTGCACCTGGAGAGAGACGCGACGCGACGGACCGGGGCGTGCTTCCATTGCACGACAGACCTTCTGCGAGACGTTACAGACATAGCGGGCGCGCAGCTCCGGAAGCTCGAGTACAGTCTGCCGAACGGCTGCCGAAGGAACCTCACAGCGACCATCAGGAATCGGAATCACCGACGGAACGGCTTGTTCCTGCGCCGGCTCTGCTGGGGCGGCGACTACACCGGTCGAGTCAATCAGCTCCTTGAGCTTGTGACAGAACTTGATTGGAACCAGATAGCCACCGGCATCGCCAATTGAGCCTCCCAAGCGGTAGGGCTGCATGTCACAGGTCTGCACAGCGCGCGCAGTTGGCGTAACCATGGTGTCGCGAAAGCGCAGCAGCACTTTGCGCGCGGCACTGCGCGGATCTTCGCCTCCGGCAGCCGTCGGCGGTGGCGCACTCTGGAGATCGGCCCACTCTGTCCGCAGATCCCGCCACTGACAGGCCACGACCCGGCGTCCTTTGGTCAGCAGTGCTTGCAGGATGGCCTCCTCGAGCTTGCCCAGCTGGGCGCCGAGCTGCTGCAGCGGCTCTTGCCACACCGATCCGCTGGGACTCTGCGCCAGCAGGGAATCGGTCAGCGCCTTGAGCCACTTGATGCGCTTTTCCTCCATGCGCGTCAGCGCCGTGAGCGCAGACAGCACCTGACCGCGCAGCACCTCGTCAGCGGGCGTGGGCTTCACGGGCCGACCGAGCTGCTGCAGCAGATCCTTGACGGTGGTTGACTCAACCAAATAGTCCTGCCACAGCTTGCCGATTTCACTTGACTTTTGCCCAAGATCATCCTCCACGTCGACGGCCCAGCGAAACGGCGCCAGGTTGCGCAGGCTCTCCAGACAGACCGCATTCTGTCCCTTGGCCGCGTCCCCTGTGCCGAGCGAGCGAAACACGATCGGAAGGTCCTGCAGCACCGCACCCGTGGCAGAGGACAGCTCGGCCAGCTCGGTTTCCAGCGAGCTTGAGGGCTTCCGGGACCGACTGGAAAGCTGCCGCAGCCAGTCACTCCAGATCCGCTCCAATCGGACGGAATACTGCGCGGTGAGACGACGATTGCCGACGCCGCCACTGTCACTCTGGAAGCTGCGTGCCGCCGCTTCGGGAAGGATGCAGCGCAGCTTTAGCTCCGAAGCCTTGATGTCCATAAACTGCTGACAGCCGGCGCGGGTTGACTCGAACGCTATCTCATCGCGCGACTGAAAGTAGCCGAGCGTTTTGGGCCGGAACGCAACACCAGAGGGGCCTTTGTGTAGCTCCTTGATGCGCAGCTCCAGCTCGAGCACCGCCGGAATGTCCTGTCCAGGGAGCAGCGTGCCGCCCGAGGTCAGCACGTTGTTGATGCGATCGAGCGGCTGCTGTTGAGCTTTCAGCAGAAGGGAGGAGTCGCGCTGAATCAGATAGCGACTGAGCAGCCGACTGGTGGAAGCGCGAAGCTGCTCGCCGATGGGGGGACTGAGCACTTCACTATCGATGATCGTCCACAGCTGTCGCAGATACTCGGTCAGCCAGGCCACATCCTCGCTCTTGGCCGAGCAGCTCGGGCGACGCTCCAGCAGGGCAATCGCCTGTAGCGCATCAAACCAGTCAGTGGTTCTCAGCGACGGCACAGCGCCCGCCGGCTGCGGTCCACGCCGCTTCGGATCAGCCGGGTCGGTCAGCTTGCCGAGCCGATCATACAGAGGCTGTAGGTTGCGCCGACTGGTATCCCGCTCGTCATAGCGCAAGAGCGGCGACACCAAGTGATGGGCCGCTTCACAGTCCGCAAAGTCCGACAGCTTGCGCAGCAGCTCGTCCATCGACTTGTGGACCCGCTGATCACTCACCTTGCCGGCCAGGAGCGTCCTGAGTCGCTGGGTCGAGGCCTGCAGCTCGCTGTCGCTGGTCAAGAATCCTTGCAGATCCTGCCGCAGAGTCCGGGCCGCCACTGGATCGGGCTGCGGAGCGTGGATCAGGCTCTCGGTGCGCTGCTCGAGCAGGCGAACCTGGCGACGTAGCGACTCCTGAACGCGGTGCTTGCGCCGATAAAAGCTCGTCGATAGCGTCATCAGCAGCACACACACCATCACAGAGGCCCACAGCGCCACCTGTCGATATGCAGCGTGCGGCACCGCAGTACTGGCACCCAGCTGCACGATGCGCGCGAAGACTCCTTGCAGAAAGTAGCTGCTCTGGGAGCTGGCAGAGGCACTCTGTTCAGCGCGGAGCTTGCCGAGCGGAAAGCGTCGCTGGCGGGCGGCTTCAAACAGTCCTTGACCCCCTTCCGCAGAGGCCAGAAACAGCTCATAAAGTCGGGCGCGGGTATCGGCTGAAAACGTCTCACAGAGCTTGGCGGTAAACGCTCCGAGCAGGGCTCCCACTCGCCGCATCTCACGCGGGAAATCGAGGACCACTTCGACCTCCGCAGACTCGATCGCGTGCGTGATCAGCGCCTTGCTGGTCTGCTGCCACAGTCCTTCGATCATCGCCTCCATTCGCTCGTGAATCAGAGACGCCTGAAACTCACTGTGCAGCGGTCGATCGATCCGGAATCCCCACGGGCGACGCTCTGCATGGGCAAAGTAGTGGGCCATGCCATCGACGCGTGACAGCTGATTGCACAGGATGTGAACCGGTAGCTCAGCGGAGTATTCGCGCAGCAGAGTGTGCAGGGCCGGACTCAGCGAGACGGCGACCATGCGCGCCCGTTCCTCGTCGCTGCCCCACAGCTCCTGTAGACCTACCTGCAACAGGACCGCATCAGGCCGAGCCCGCTGTCTGCGCAGCCAGCGGTACAGCTGCTCACACCCTTCGGTATCCAGCAGCGCCGGCCCCGTGACCTCCACACAGACCGAGGCACCGGCCCCATCGCGGAGCAGCCAGAAGGTACACAGCGGCGGCTCCCCAGCGATGGCACAGCTGACAATCTTGCGGAATCCGGCCCGCGTAAGGAGAGCCGGAACCCCCGCTTCCGCCGTCCCCAGCAGCACAATCCAGGGTCGCGTAAGGACCGACTCTGCTGCACCCCAGCCGCTCCCTTGACTTTCACGGAAAAGATGTCGCAGCGCGCCGGCCAGGAGCTGCCGAATCTGTCCCGGTCGGGTGCGCTGTTCCCGATGGCGCTGAAGTGCAAACAGACACCACTCTGTCACCGCCCAGACTCCCAAAAGACCGGCGAAAAGGAGTGCTCCTTGACGACTCTTGTCTTGCGGAACCAGCGACGGCCAAAACAGAAAATAGAGCAGCAGCGACAGGATCACTCCGCAGACCGAAACCACCAAGGGTCGCAAGCGCAGCAGGGACAGCAGAGCGTTCATCGGGCAGCCTCCACCGGAGTTGGGCAGACGCGATCCACATAGGAATAGGAATCGGATACTTTCTTGTGAAAAGACTGCACGGTTCGCTCGGTCCAGAGCCGGTCGCGATAGATGGCAGCGCTAAGTCCGATCGCGACCAAGAGCAGCAGCAGCGCACACAGTCCACCGACGGCAAGCGGATGCAGCGGAGGGGCCTTTACAAGCGCATGAGGAATCGGTGGCAAGTGCGGCGACAGCGCTACATCGGCATCGAGTGGACCGGCTGGACCCGCTCTCTGTGCGGACTGTCGCTCTGCCGCTGCTTGGCTGAGCTGGTCGCGCATCTTGGCCTTGATGTCCTCGAGCTCATTGGGACGGCCTTCGTAGGAAAACTTGTAACCGAGTCGCCAGCAGCGATCGTAAATCTCCAGCAGGACCGGGGGCTCTCGCTGCAAGAGCTCGGGACGGGTGCGCAGCTTTTCGAGTCGCTCGTAGACATATTTTCCGAGATCGACCACCGAGCGCGCCTCTCGTCCCGCTTCGATGTAGTCATTGCGCAGATCCTCGGACAGAGGACGCCAGACCGACAGACCAAACGCCGCCGTGGCTGCACTGTCCAAGAACGCGACAATTGCAATCTCTGCTTCCACCACCATGGCGGGGGCTCCGGAAAAGTGACGCAGCTCCATTTTTTTGCGGCACTCATCCAGCTGACGGCGGACCCAGGCGCGCAGGGCAGCAGCGGCGGTGGCGTCGGTGGCACTGACCTCCTTTCGCGCGAGTCGTCCGGCAATCATCAGCAGATCAAGGTATTCCCCGCGCAGTACGGCCAGGATTGCTGGGGACAGCACCGTACTCTCTGCGGCGTTCACGATGGCCTCCGTTCGCGGATGTAGACCAGATCGATCTGCGGCAGGGGTCGTCGCAGCAGCTCATCCGGAACATACAGAGAGGCCTTCCCTTCCTCATAGATTTCGGTCCACAGATCGCAGGTTCGGTCCTGTTCCAGTACGCCGGTCTTGGCAAGCGGATACTGCTCAGCGGGCAGCCTAAAAAACGCCGTACTGGGACCACGCCCTCGTCCCATCAGCCCTTGCGGAGTCTGCTCGGCAACAAGCTTCAGTCCCGGCCAGCCATTGGTCATCGCCACCTGCAGAGAGCGGGGTCCGCCGAGCTTCGCGCGCGACGGCAGCTCTTGAACGATTCGCTGATAGTCAAAGTCTCCGCTCAGCACCAGATACAAGCGCTCCCCTGGCAGAGGTCTTTTGCGCGGCACATTGCCATCCCAGACCACGTTGTCCTCAAAGCCCGGACGGACCCTCAGCGTCGAGACATCCAGCTGAGAAGGAGTCGCTTGGCCGAGCAGGACATTGAGCTCAAACTCGAGCTTGCGAAAACAGCCCCCAAGATCGAGGTGATCGTAGTCTGGAAGGGAAGGCGGGTTGGGAGCCAGAACGCTCAGTCCTCCGGCGAGGCGCAGCAGCTCGGCATAGAGCTGACTGGGATGAACAGAGGCCACCTGAGCTGGCAACAGGAAGTGACGCAACAGAGGCGAGGTCTGAGACAGAAGCTGAATCACTCCCAGCTCTTCGGGCCGATCTTTGAACTTGGCGCGATCGCGCAGGCGGCTGTCAATCCGCACCAGCAGCCGCTCCAGCAGCACGGGAAAGAACATCGACCCGCTCAGCACCACCGACGGAGGAACATACTCCTCCTGAAGGCTCACTTCCCCGCCCGCGTTGTGAATCAGCTCCGCCACTTTCAGAGCAGAGAGTCCAGTAGCCGACTGTCCCGAAAAGGCAAAGCGGAGGTTCTTGTCCCCCAGCTGAACCATGCGGGCGCTGCTCGGTGAAAAGATGTCTTTGATGTCGACCTGGCGCTCGAGATAGCGACCATCAGCGATCTCGTTGGGAAGGGTTAGGAAGACCTCGAGTCGTTCCTGCGTGGCCGAAAACACGAAGTCCTGCAGCGGCGGAGCCGGATCATCGCCATCGCGCTGCGTCTGGGGATCGCGACCGATGTTGACCGGCGTACCGTCAGGAAAGATCGCGCGACAGCGGCGCAGACCCAGCTTGCGCTGTTGCAGCGAGGTCGTATCAAACTGTAGGAAGATCACTCCGTAGTGCAGTGCGCCCGTTGGACGGAGCAGCGCTTCCAGGTGTCGATCCGCCTGCTGAAAGTGCTGCGGGGTCAGAAACGTGCCATTTTTCCACAGAACCTTGCTGTACATGACAGGACTCCTTGCTGGGCTACGGAAGGGGTGCTACCGGGCAGTTCCACGGCTTGCCGGGCTCGAATCGCTGTACGTCATATTCATAAAAGCAAAGCGAGACGCTGGTGGTGGTCAGGCCCACATCAAACAGCTGTACCGAGCGAAGACCGCGCACAGAGCCGAGCGTAATCACCAACAAATGACTGGTTGATATGCCGATAGGAACTTCGCGCTGCAGTCGTGATTTTGGATTGAGTACAAATACTTCATCAGGGCGCTTGAGCTCGAGCAGCGTGGCCGGATAGGCGAGAAACGGCGCAAAGCTCTCGGGAAACGTCCCTTTGGCGCGATCGGTAACGAGCTGGGTGCGAAACTTCGGCCACTCCTCGCCCACTTTGTTGAGGAGCGCCCGCTGTTTGTCTTCGGGAATGGACTTCAACTGGAAGATCGCCAGCTCCATCAGCTCGCTGATCTCGGCGCTGCGACCCGAGGAGCTGCTGGTCTGGGCGCGCACGTTGAGGACCGCTCCGCCATGCAGATCGAGCAGCAGGGAACAGCCCGTCAGCGATGCCAATAGCAGCAAAAGCATAGTCACCAAGGCAAGGCGCGGAAGAATCAAACAGAGTCGCTTCATCGTGGGTCCTCATTGCCGCCGATGCGGTCGTGGGCTACTGCGGTGCGAAAAGCAAGATAGCAGTCACGGATATCAGGATAGCGCTGGGCGGGATGGTTGCTCAGCATGCGCCGAATCACCGCTTCAGTGGCCTCGGGACGCTGCTTTTGTTCAGGAATCACCAGCGGCGCAATCGGTCCATCCCGATGAATCGCTTCGACCGCAGCCCAGTCACTGCGATCGAGCGCGGCCCCAAACGTGAGAGGCTGCTGACCTTTGGACAGAATCTCGAACATCGTCACTCCGGCGGCATACTGATCACTGGGTCGCCAGTCGAAGCCGGGCGGCTGCGCGTGCCAGCGCTCCAGGGCCAGATACTGTGGCGTACCGACGGGACCTTCCCGCACTCCCAAGGCAAGCTGAGTGCGCTGCGCCTGCGCGATTCCGAAGTCTCCGAGCTTGACCTGCCCTTCAAACAGAAACAGGTTGTCGGGCTTGATGTCGCGATGAGCCACGCGCTTGGCATGCAGAAAGCGCAGCGCTTCCAGCAGCTGGTGGATTACCTGCACCCGCGCCTCCAGGTTCATGTTCGGGAGTCGCTTGCGCACGTCGCTGTCGCCTAGCTCCATGGTGAACCACAGGTGCGGCACCGTTCCTTCGTTCATCGGCAGCCCTGCGGTCCCACTGCGCGACACCTCAAAGCTGGCTTGAAAGACCTGAATCAGTCGCTCACTCACAATCGAGGTCAGGAGTCGATACTCCTCCGCAAAGCTGCGCCGATTGGACTCGTCCCCCACGTCGCGCACCAGCTTCAGGGCCACGCGCTCACTGCGCCCATGATCATAGACCGCAAAGACTCCGCCGCGCGGACCCTCAGAGATCGAGCGAAACTCACTAAACAGCGGGAACGCGGCTTCCAGGGCTTCTGGTTGATAGTATCGACCCACCACTACACCTTGCTGCTTAGCGCTCCGGCTGGGGCGGCTTTGGGAAGTCGGGAAGGCTGTTTTTGCGGACCAGAGCATCGACCACATCCACCTCGGACTTGACCGAGCAGTACTGATGCAGAATCAGCCCGGCACGGTACTTCGACTCGTCACTGGTCATGGCGTCGGCAGAGCGGTTGAGCTTCTCCAGCTTTTGCGCCAGGCTCCTGGTTTCATCTAGGAGTCGCTCCAGCGGCTTGGTCTTGCCGTTTTCAAAGCGCTCCTTCACCAGTCTGTTCATCTCCTCTGCGTAGCTGGCCAGTGGCTCTGAAGCGCGACGAACGGCATCGACCACCAGGCGGTGGGTTCCCAGCTGTTCCTCACCGCGTGCGGAAGGGACCGGAGCTGGTGCTGGCTCTGGAGCTGGCGCAGGCACAGATCCTCCAGGTCGCGCGCTCTCCGGTGAAACAGAGACATCTTTTCCGACGGGACGAGCCGTTCCTTGAGGAGCGTTGGCGCGCAGTCCCACATAGACTCCCAAGCCCCCGATCAGGACTCCCAAGAGGACTCCTATCAGTCCCGTCAACAGTCCCGCTGGGCGTGAAGAGGTGTGCGACCTGGGCTGCGGCAGACTCGGTTGAGATCGCAGCACGGCTGGCAAAGGAGGAGGCGTCATGCGCGCTTTTGGCTCTGGCTCACAGAGCTGGAGTTCTGCGATCGACTCGGTGGGCGGAGAGAGCTCGGGCTGCCGATTCCCAAGTCCAAACAGCGACGCACCCAGCTCTTCATCGGACGTAGCCAGCTCGTCATACTCACAGCACAGGGCACGCGAGCCAGTGGGCACCGCGCGACTCTGCTGATCGACATCGCTGCCTCCGCAGAGCAGTCGAATCGCGATGCTGTAGTCCTCCCCTTGATGGATGCGCGGCTCAAACTCCTCACTGCCAGTGGTGATCGTGGTCCACTTGAGGTTGGTGCGATACAAGATCACCGCGAGCCGCGCCGCCAGGTGCAGCACCGTCCGCATATCGACGCTGCGGCAGTCGATCAGGAGCTGATTGTAGGGAGGCCGAGCCTCCACCACGTGACACACCGGATCGGAGTCCCCAGTAGGTGCCGGAAGCTCTCGCAGCGAGCGAACGTAGTGAAAGACGCGCTCAAAGTTGTCGGCCTGACCGCTGGCATAGTAGCCGTGATAAAAGGAAACGCCGTCGGTGAGAACCCGCTCCGCAAACGTCTCCACAGCGGCTGCAAACTGGTGAGTCCCAAGCGGCTCATCGATCACCACCAGGCTGTGCGCGAACACCGGACTCTCTCTCTGCGCGTGATCACGCAGATCCGCCACTCTGGTACTGACGCTGACCGCCAGTCCGCCGCGACCGGGAACATGCTGGGTGTCGTTGCTGGACAGGTTGCCAATCGCGACCGCGTAGTGCATTCCCAGAGGCGGCGCCAAAAATTTGATGAGCGGTCCCAGGTGCGCAAAGTGCTGCGGGCGGAAGCTCCGGCTCGGCAGCTCTGGTCGCAAGATAAAGTCCATCTGGTAGCGCGGCACATGCCCAAACAGCACGTGATAAAAGTGCTCGCCACCGGTTGGCTGATACTGCAGCGTCCGGAACCGTCCTGGCGGAGCCTCTGCGGAGTCGACCTGCGCAGAGAAGGGACGAGCAGAGGAGGGACTCATCGCGGGCTCTCCGTACTGACGGTGTGCATCATCTGTAACAGCGCCGGATCGTACGCATCGAGCGGCAGGATTTTTTCGATGAAGTGCGCAAACAGATTCTGCGTGTTGTGTCCCGAGCTGGCCGAGCCGACCAAGACCTCGATGTCAACCATTCCGCTCTCGCGCTGCAGGCGCTGCAAGGTACTGATGAGCGGTGCGTATAGCAGCAGCGCTTGCTGCTCTACTTGCTGCAGATCCCCGACCAGCGCATCCGACTTGTTGATAAACAGTGTGAAGGTCTTGCAGTGACTGACGATCCGCTCGTTAAAGCAGAGCTTGAGCATCGCCTCTGGGAAGGCCTCGATCTGCTTGCGGACGCGCTCTTCCGAAAACTTCACCGACATGCGGCCATCTTGATCCTGCTGCGTCTCGCCCAGATCGACGACAATCAGCATTCCGTTGACACTCTCGAGCGTAAACAGCTCGATGAACGCATTGGCCATGTGCTCGCCACCCCAGTCGCGGATCTCGAACACGTGCTCCACAATCGGACCGCTCTTGGAAAACTGACGACTGACGGTGCGCTCGTACTTCACAAACTGCGTCGGCGTAACATCGCGCAGCCGAAACAGCGGATTGGCCCACTTGAGCGTCAGCGCGGTCTTGCCACACTGCGACATGCCGACCGTGACAATGTTGTAGACGCGGCGGACGATCTCGTTGCGAGGCTGAAGCTTCAGCGCTTCAACCTGACGGAGCAGCGCAACATACTCCTCCTCCCGCTGCTGCTTCTGCGCGGTCGCTTCGGACAGAGAGCTGCGTAGCTCTCCCAGCGCAAGCTCTGCTGCGGAGGCCTGCTGGGATATCGCTCCAAACTCTTGCTGGCGAGACAGAAGCTGCCGCTCAATGTCGCGATAGGCGCGCACCGTTCGGAGCAGCTGAATCGACATTCCTATGCCGCCCACCGACAGTACGGAGGAAATCACCGATAGCGTAGTAATGGAGCTCATGTGCGATCTCTCTTCGCTTTCCTTGCCAAGCAGTACCGAGTCTGGTTAGCGCTCTTTGGCGATGGTGAGCAGACCATCGGTGGCCGCCTTCTGATAGCTCTGATACAGACCGACAAAGGAGTTCCGGACATAGCCCTGTCGGTTCATGATGAGCGATACGGGATACCCTGACGCATCCAAGATCTGACCCAGCTCTGGCATGCTCGAGTGCGCCACCGTAGCCCCGGAAAACAGCGCTTCATTCTGTTCCAGAACTTGCTGGGAACACGCTACATCAGCGGACCACAACAGGAACACAAAGCTGACTTTGGGAGCCTTGGCCTTTCGCCAACCCGCCGCAACTTTCTGAAGCCGCTCAATGTCCTGTAGACACTCTCTGCAGCCCGGTGGGAAGACATAGAGGAAGGTGGTCTGATTCCCATAGGGAAGCTCGATCTCCGCCGGGGACAGCGTCCGCTTTTGCGGATTCCAGCGGCTGGTGTTCTCCAAGATCAGGCTGCGATGTAAGAAGAACGACGGCTCGATACACGGCGGACGCGGACACGACAGATAGCCATCGGCATACGCAGTCAGCAGGGGCGGACGCAGGAAGCGCTCGATGCTATTGAGCAGATCGTTGCGTCGCTGCGGAGCCGCGACCGTGCCATAGAACGCCTGGCGAATCACCCACTGCCGATCGACCAGCAGCGTAATCGGCAGCTTGTTCATGCCCAATGCTTGCGGCAGCGCCCCATCGGCATCGGAGTACTGCGGCGCAGTGGGAATCTCGGCCACATGCTCGCGCGCGAACTTTCGCAGCGACTCTTCACTGCTCTGCAGCGCAACCAAGATCAGCTGTGCATCTCCACCACGACCCTCCGGAAACATTTTTTTCAGCAGCGGAAACTCTTCCAAGCACGGCTGACACCATGTTCCCCACACGTGAACGACAAACACCTTGGCATCCGAACGGAGCGCGCGCAGCGACGGAGGATGGCGCTGTTCCTCAAACGACCAGCGCTTGATCCGATCGACTGGCAGCACCGTCCCAATCGGCAGCTGTTCCTCTACCGCCAGGTTGGGAGTCCCTGTTCCACCGCTGGCCCCACTGGCGGAGAGACAGCGCGGAATACTCAGCACTGTCAGGATCGAAAACACCACTCGAGCCACCACCGCTTGGCCGCGCAGGAGTCGAAAAACGGAAGCAGACTGTGACCACATGATCAGCAGTCCACCCGGAACACCCAGACACCCCGCTCGTCGTCGGGAGCTGCCTCGGAGGCTCCACTACTGGGACCAAAGAACGGCTTGGAAGGAATCGGCTGCGCCATTGCCCGCGCGGTCTGGGTGGGTCGCAGCGGAAACTCATACACCCACAGCAGAGTCCGTCGCTTCTTGATCACCGAGCCCGGCTCATGGCCTTCGCGGCTCATCGTGTCTTGCTTGAAGTGGTTGGTGAGCAGACTCGCGATCTCTTCCACCACAACCTGTCCGCGCTGACGGGCATAGCGCTGCTTTTCGGACTCCTTGGCCCACGGACGCGACACCACCAAAAAGCGGGTGGTCGGAAGCGGCTTGGTCTGTAGCACCAACTCCTTCAGTCGATCACGGCCTTCCTTGGTGAGCGCGCTGCTGTTGCTAAACAGATAGAACGTCGCGCTGTCCTGATCTTTGAGAATCTCTAGGAACCTCTCCCGACGGTTGCGATCGAGCTTGCAGACCTGGGTGCTGATCACGGACTCCTTGGGAATCTCCAGATCGCAGCCCCCGCTGTCACACTCCTGCTGCACCGCCGCCAGCAGCAGCCGCGCATCCCGCGAACACAGCGCGGTCTTCCAGCCGATGTGAGACTGCACCTTGAGCCGCTCGAAGTCTTCACGCAGAGCGGTCAGCTGATCTTGCGCTCCGCAGCCCAGCGTGCCGAGGACCCCGCAGGCTAGGAATCCCAGGAGCCCCCGCAGCCCGACGCTCGGGAGACTCCTGCCAAAGAAAAGGAATGGCTTTGTAGCTGTGACAACACCTGTCATCGAATCACCCGCTGTGAGATCACGACACCCACCGATTCTGGTGTCGGCCCGATGGTTCCTTGTTTGGCAAGCTCCCGATTGGCGCAGTCTTCCATCGCTCTGCGTAGCTCTGAAGAGAGGCTGCGGCTGCACTCCGGGTTGGTAAGGTAGAACCTGCGGTCGGCCCAAGAAAACATGAGCGTCACCTTGCACTTGTTGGGGGCACTGCGAATCTGACTGGCAAAACAGGACTTGAGGGAGCTTCGCCAACGCGCTGCGACCGAGGCTGGCAAGCTGCTCGGCTGCGAAGAGACTTTCCAGTCAATCACCACCTGTGGGGGGCGCTCTGCAAAGGGGTCGCTAGCGGCCACTTCAGGAGTCGCAATCGGCGGCGCGCTCGGCACAGTCACAGGAGTCCCAGTAGGAATGGCAGCAGGAGTCCCAGTAGGAATGGCAGTAGGAGTCCCAGTAGGAATGGCAGTAGGAGTCCCAGTAGGAATGGCAGCAGGAGCCAGATCGGGAGCCGCTGAAGACAGAAGCAGCGACGGTGAAGAGGCTGCGATGGCCAGATCCGGGGCAGGCGGACGCGGCGGGGGCAGCAGGTCGAGCGCAACCTCAACCGGGGCAGTACTTTCGTCCGCAGACTCGCCAGACAGAGAGAGGAAATAGCCCCCGATGCCGCTTGTGGTCGTCACCACAGCCAGCAGCAGATAGCTCCACAGACCCGGCAGGCGCAGCGGCTCAACGACACTGCTGCTGGTCATGACCGCCACCGCAGAGTCCGAGGGCAGTACACGCGGCAGCGACGCATCCCGCAGCGCTTTGACCAGCAGCTGAATGGATGGGAAGCGCTCAAATCGCTCGGCGGAGAGGGCGCGGACAAGGACCTCGGACACCGCACTGGCCAGCGGCAGAGTCTGGAGGCGCGGCAGAAGGCTCCGCAGCTGTAGCTCGGTCGTCTTCACATCGGTCGCCACCGTGTACACCGGCTGCCCGGTCACCAGCTCGATCAGCAGCAAGGCCAGCGCCACCTGATCCTGCGTCGGATCGAGCGCTGCCGTCTGTGGGTCCAAGGTATGCGGCTGTACGGTCAGGTAGGGTGAAGGGAGTGCGACCGCCCCAATCGGACACAGCTTGACCTGCGGCGCACGGTCCTTGTCCGCACGCTCCACAAAGATGCTGCGTGTCGAACAGGCGGGCAGAAACGCCCCTGCTTGGCTCACTCCGATCAGCGCTTCGCCGACTTGCAGCACCAGCGCCAGCGCTTCCGCTTCAGGCACGGGACCGCGCCGCAACAGATACTCCGACAGCAGCTCCCCATCGACGGGCGAGCTGATCAGATAGGTGACTCCGTCCGCCGTGGTTCCCGCCGACTGCACCGGCAGAAGCTGCGGAACCTGTTGCTGACCGATGCGCAGAAGCAGCTGATGCTCGCGCTGCCAGCTCCGCTCTTCCGCCGAGGACGCCGTGGCCAGCGCGCGGGTCTGAAGCTTGCCCAGACAGCGCAGGCTCTGCTCGTGCGGAGGCCGCAGAAGATACAGCTGATGCTCGGTGGTGTGCTCGAGCAGCTCCAAGACCCGGAACTCCTGACCGTGCGCGACCCGAAAGGACTCGCCACTACGCAGCACCTGAATCATCCGCTAGCCCCTCCTTATTAGGTCTGGAGAAGTCCTCATATCTCGTAGGTCCGGAGTCGGCTCTGCCGCTTCATGGCGCGCCACTCTCCGACGAGGGAATCAGCGCCGTCAGAAGTGATCCACCGAGAAGGAGCGACCCCACCGTATAGCCCGCCGATGCGTAGCCGATGAGCGGGAGCACGCAGCTTGCGTTCAGTACCTCCTCACTGGTACAGCCGCCACCATAGGCTCGGACCGTCAGCCCGACCGCGCCACCCAGCACCGCCACTCCCAGCACCCCAAGGACTCCTGCTGCCGCCTTCCGTCCCCGGCTCAGCCCGACGCGCGCCTGTCGAGTCTTCACTGCTTGTAGTGTCTGCTCGGCCCGCAGCAGCGCCTCATCGGCTGCCTTGCGCTCGACCTGCGCCAGCGCAAGCAGACGCTGGCTCTCGGTGGCATTGTCGCGCGCGGTCACCTGCGTCTGTTCCGCCGCCGCCCGCAGCGGCTCGACATTTCCCAGCGCCGCCTTCAGATCCCCGCTCAGCGCCTGCAGCTGCTCTACCTGTGCCAGCGTCTTTTCCACCAGCACGCCGGTCTGTTTGGCCGACTCCTTGGATTCCTGCGATTCCTTCTTGCTCTCCTGCGACTCCTTGAGCGCACTCTCCGCCGCCGCCCGTACCTTGTCGATTGTCGGATACAGCCGATCAATCTGTTCTCGTGCCGCATCCTGGGACGCCGTCGAGCGCGTCACCGTCGCCGCCATCGTCTCACTCTGGGACCGCGTCCGGTCTGCCGCCGTCGTCGCTTGCTCGGCTAGCTTCTGGAGCCGCTCCGTTGTCGCGCGGGTTGACTCCGCCGCCGCCCGACTGCTCTCGGCCAGCTGCCGCGACTTGTCCACCGACTCCCGTAGCCTGTCGAGGCTCTCGCTGGTCCGCTCTTGCTGACTCCGCAGAGCATCCAGAGACTTTCCCAGCGCCTCGCCCTGTCGCAGCGCCAGGTCTGTCGCTTCTCTGCTGGGCCCCACGCTTGTCCCCGGCACTGGCGCCCGCAGTGGACCTATCGGACTTGGCGGACTTGGCGGGGTAAGCGAGCCACGCTGCTCCAACAGCTTCGCCGCCAGCGACGCCAGCAGTGCCCCCAGCTGCTTCTCCGAGCAGTCGCCGCACGTACTGTCCTGCACCAGCGGCGAGCCCCGCCCCGTACTCTCATACAGAAACAGCTTCACAAAGTATCGCCGCGTCGCGTTCGTCACCACACTGCCACCGAGCAGCCGCTGCGCCCGCAGTCGCTGCGCCACCGAGCCGAGACAGCTCGCAGTCTCACACGACTGCTCACTCGACAGGAGCGGCTTTTGTGCCGGCTCCTCGCCCAGCTGCTCCAGCCGATGCGCGACCATCTGCGTCAGTCCCTCACTCGGACGACCGTCACGCTGCAACGTCAAGAGCGTCAGCCCCTGCGAAGGACTCCCCGCCCCCGCCGACCCCGCCCCAAGCAAGAGCCCGCCCACCACCGCCAACCGAATCGCTATCTGAATCATCTTCCCCATCACATCTCCCCGATCTAATGTGCAATACCGGTGATTACTAACTTAGAGAAGGTGATATTGAGATACTGATAAGTTCCTGTGGAGGAGGTTCTATCATATCGGATTTGAATGCCTTGCACGTGCTCTGGATTGATAGTTGTCGAACCGTTCTCCATCGTTGCGCACTGCGTCGAAGTACAGCGATAGCGCTTAAGTTCAGTGCCATTAGGAATTGTGGTGATAATCAAGAACGCTCTACCATTGCGACTTGGATCATTATCAAGGTTGCAGCCATCTGAGGCTCTATCACATGATACGTTCGTAAATGCCGGCGCTATCTCTATCTGTATATTTGACAATTTTGTAGGGTTATGAAAATATGCAGACGCCGAAAATGGACGATTTAATGAACCACCAAAACTCACAAGGGACAGCATTCCTGCTGTTAGCGGGTTAGTACAATTTTTGGGATTGTGGCTATCTCGAGAGCAAAGCGCCCATGAAACCGTCGGACTACTGCTGTCTTCAGGAGAGAGTGTATGTTCAAAAACCCAGGTAGCGCTGGCCGTCTTCCAGACCGAAGAAGGGATTTCGGATCTTAGAAAAAGGGCGCCTGAGAAATCTTCCGTCCATGTGAATGGACAACCGTTGCTGCAGTTGGCCATATCAGGGGATTTCATGTCGGACAGGACGGATTCTGTTTTGTCTGCATTGTTCCAATTGTCAAATAGTCCCTCGTTTGCACAGCCGGAGACAATCATGGATAGACACACAATGGCTGGTAACGGTTGATTGGTCGGCATCATCGGCTCCCGGGATTTTCAAGTGGGGCGGGACTGTGGCTGCTGCTTCCTATTGTGATACGGATGGCAATGGCCAGTGCGGATAGACCACTGAGCGCGGTCATGGCACCACCGACCACCAGCAGGGCTGGCTTGCCGACACAGGGCGGCGGCCCGGTGGGCGGAGCGGCCTCATCGACGAGACACAGCTGCTGGTTGTCCGTCTTTCCCGGCGAATTGCTCGCGCCCAGCGCAATCGTGCCAACCGCCGAGATCACCGTCAGCACCGACAGGGCCGTGATCGCCGCCACACTGCTGCCCGTCCAGCGTGACGGCGGCACGAGGATCGGCGCAGGCCGGACTGCGAGCGGCTTCAGCTCCTCGGGGCGCACGGGTGGCGGGTCCGTGACCACCGACTTGCTCATGCTCAGCGACGGCTCGCTCTCACTGGTCAGCAGCTGCGCCGCGAAGTCCGCGACCATCCCCCGCAGGTTCTGCACCGAGCAGTCAATGCACGAGCTGTCGGCCCGTCGCACACTCCCCCTCGTCGCATCGGCGCTGCTGACCTTCAGCTGATACCGTCGCGGCGCACTCGCGAACACCTCGACCCGCAGCACCCCCGCCGCCTGCTGCTGCTGGGCAAAGCCAAGCAGACAGTCGTTGCTCTCGCAGGACTGCGCTTCCGGCGACTCCGACACCACCAGCTCCTGGCCGAGCCGCATCAGCCGATCGATCACCCCTTCCCGCAGACTGCGGTCGGGCTTTCCGTCGAGAAGCGGGCCGATCAGCAGCACTTTGTCAGTCCGCTGGGGCTGTCCCACGGCCGCTACTACCGTCGGCAGTGGACTGGGCTCTTGCGGTTCCACCGCCCGTACACTGCCGATGCGGCCACACAGGAACAGCGCAACCATCAAACAGCCAACAGTGAAACGCGGCAGAGTGATATCTGGCAAACTCATCCATAACGGGCAGTCACCGTTTCGCACAATAGCGGTCACTGCTTGATTGTGAAGAATCACGCTGCCTCCTTGACGGTAGGCTTGTTCCTGGCGCTCTTCTTGTCAAGCAGTTTTTACTTAAAAATTGGCTTTTTGTTTGAAGGAAACGGACTCTTCAACAGGGTTTATTTGGATATTGACGGACTCTGCCGTTAAGGGGTAACGAACTCAAGCGTTGAATATAACGAACACAACAATTGTCAGTGGTTCGGCTCGGCAAGCACAAACACACACGAGTGCTCCGCAGAGCCTGCAGCGGCTGGGTCCGTTTGCGTCGCGGCAGCCGGTTCCAGAGCTGCTCCACCTCGTTGGGCCCGAGGCGGGCAATCTGCACCGAGCGGGTGGTCAGCGAGCTCCAGATCAGGCTCGGCAGGCCTCCCAGCCAGCGTCACGAGGAAGGCCGTCAGGTTAGATGTCGCCGAGCCCGACGGACGGTAAGCGTGATTGAGAAATTACTGCCAAGCGCTGTTGCGATAGACAGTCAGTCCTGTAGCGGTGGCAACAGCGACATCGAGCAGTCCATCGCCGTCAATGTCGCCAACCGCGATATCGCGGACCCCGGACAGCTTTTCAATGAGGATGGCTGGCGGCTCAAATGTGCCGTTGGCTTTCTGTGCAGCCCAGTACAGCGGCTGTCCTTCACCGGGTGCTACCAATACATCCTGCAAGCCATCATCATCCAAGTCGGCCAGTGCTATGCCAGCGGCCAGCTTGTCTTTGGGAACGATGCTCTGAAATGCAGTCGAGAGTGCTTCACCCAGCGCAGTCGCGGTATTGGCAACTCCGTGTTTGATAAACAGAAACTGACTCGCTTTGGTCAGGACCACCGCATCGAACGCTTTGGCGGCATCTGGATCGTTCGTTCGGGCGTGGCTCGGTGAAGCGGACGCCAGGCGCAGTCCATCGGTAATCGGCAACGGTGCCGTGCTGATGAGCTGGAAGCTGCCTTTCGCAAACACCACCGACTTCACCTCTGGGGCAGGCGCCAGGCCGGTCTTGCCAATCACGAAGAACTTTTCTGAATGGTCCATTCCGCGCATGGCCATTGGAATGAACGTCGACGCCATCAGGGTTGATGGTGCCAGCTTCATATTGCTGGCTTGTATAGATATCGCTGACATCACTGTGCCTGGCAGTTGGCTGTAGGCAAGGGCATAATCCTCAGCCGGCTTTCCGTCCAGGGCACTTCGGTTGAGAGTAATAAGAGTGTCATCGTTAAAATCCCTTAATGATGAATTGAAACTGGAATCAATAATGAGCTTATTGGTGGATTTTTCAGGTAGATATCGGATGAACTCGCGGGTGCTGCGGGTCGCGCCCTGGACCGTCTCCGTGACAAATATACTCCGATTTGCTTCGCCAATGAGCTGGCCAAACTCTAGCTTATCAGGTGAGCGATTTGCCGAATAATTGAAGTGATATGACTCAGCGGATGAAAATTTTGGCCGTACAAAAAATCGTGCATAACCATTCACACCGAGTGGCACTGCGTTGTCGATAGTAATTGCGACGGTGCCCATTCCACCCCGTTTGTTCTTGAAAGCACCGCGCTGAAATGTTAGCCCAATGCTTCCAGCATCGGTGATGGATGCGGTAGCAAGCGCACTTCCTACATCCATCTCTAGCGTCTCTGGTCGGATATCAAGCACCCGCAGCTGCAACGGAACCTGGCGAATGAACATTGCTTTCGGTGAAAGCTCCGTAGGCTTCTCATCAGAGAGGCTGATTCGCTTGTCCGTGATATCGATGGCAAGCTGGCAAGCCGAGAGTCCCGGCTGGGTTTCACAGATGGATTGGCTACAGCTAGCGAGGAGGAGCGGTGTAGCTGCGAGAAATATACTTTGTCGGGTCTGGGATTTCATGGGCTCCTCGATTCCTGTCTGAGTTAGTGCTTATCTCCGCCTATAATCAACAACGGTTAGGATTCCGCCAGAGAGCAGCAATCCGAAACCGCCACCCATTAAGCCTGCGCTGGTTTGGAGCACAGCTGAATGGTCACAGGGCGTCGCAATTCCGTGATAGTCGCAGCTGCTCAACGGCTTGCGCGTATACTGCCCAAAGATCCCGCCACCAATGGCAGCGACCACGGCCCCACCGATGAGAAGACTCAGCTTGACCGCCGCAAGTGCGGAGGTGCGCTCGGCCGCTCGCTGGGACTGCTGCGCATGGGTCTGGAGGAACGAATATCGCGATACCAAGCTGGTCTGGATGTTGCGGAATGCGGCGTAGTCGGCAGGTGGATGAGGCACGAGCGTGCGCTCGCAGGACTCCCCGTGGCTGAGCAGCTCGGCTGTGAGCGCCAGCTCTTGCGGCTGCGCCAGCTCTTTGGTGCGGGCAAGCCAAGCGTATCCGAGTGTGAACAGCGTACAGGCGTACTGCTCACAGCCGGTCCGCTTGTAGGTGTCCATCAGCGCGGCATACTCGCTGGCCACCGCCTGCTCTGCGGCATCAGGCGGGAGCGCTGCGAGTCGGTTTATCACTTCGCGGGCTCGCTGCAGGGTGCTCGTCATTCCCGGCGTATCGAGACAGACCACGACGGGCTTTTCGGTAGCTTGAGCTGGAATTGTCAGCGCTCCGAGCAAGGCCACCGTCAGGACTCCGAGCCGATTTGCACCACCGACCGCCCGCGATTGGGCGCTGCGGAGTGACGTTCGGACTTCGGAACCGCCAGAAACCGAAACCATCATGCTCACTTGTAACCCGGTTCAAATCGGCGGATCAACAGTGAATTCGGATGGATCAGGATCGATCGGAATCCCTTACGCTGCATACTGCCCCCAATATCAGTTATCGCAGATCTCCGGCTCACGGTGTCCGCTTTCTATCCAAGTGTTGTGAGCGAAAGGAGGACTCGCGCTGGAGTGCTTGGCGCAGGCGCTCGATGGCAAGCTTCAGCTCGGTCTGGCGTGACTCGATGCTGCCTGCGAAAATATGGCGGACCGACGACTGGCCGTCCATCAGTAGCGTCAGCGGTCGCGGCAGAATCGGAAAGCTGCGCAGCGAGTGGACAAACCGAGTGCTCGGAGCAAAGACCGGAGCGGACTCTGGAAGCTCGACAAGACAGGAGCGACTGCTGACCGGAATGCCTCCGCAGCGGGTGTTCGCAGGCAGCTCGATGAGCGGGTGCGACCAGAACTGCTCGACTTCCTGTTGGCTGGTGTCTTCGGCGGCAGCAACGAAGATCATCTCGACCTCGGTGCGCGGCAGCTGACGGAGGAGCTGCTTAAAGACCTGAAATTCCTGTAGACAGGGCGGACACGATCGCGCCCACAAGTTCACAATCAGCAGACTTGCCCGCGAGCGGCGATACGGAGTCCACTGCTTGGTGTCGCGCTGCCACTGCAAGAGGTCCGACAGGTCCGGGCGCAGGTGTAGGAGCTCGGACTCTAGGCGGGTTACACCATCGGCAGGAGGACTGGCTGCGGAGTGTCGAGGCTCGGTCAGACCCGTCATTCCCAACAGAATAAGAAGCACTTTGGAGACTTCTTTTATGGTGCTGAGCAACTTCATGGATGCACACTCCTAACAGTCGGTCCGGAACACCCATACAGCGCGGTCTGGCTTTTCTGGCTCGGGTGGCTCGGGACGCTCGGGACCGCGCAGTCGGGCTCTGGGAATCTGCAGATCGAACTGCCATCCCGACGGGGGATCGATGCGATCGGAGCGGACTCCGAATCGCAGCATGATCTCACGCACCAGCTCGAGCCTGCGCTTGGCCTCTGCCTCTCCGGGGCGCGGTGAGGTCACGATCAGGAATCGGGTGGTGTGCAGCAGCGCATCCGGGTCGACGAGCGACTTCAGCTCATTGGTGCGGGACGGAGACAGCACCCGATGTCCTTCATCGATGTACATCACTACGCGTTGTCCGAAGGCCGCGTAGATGGTTTCTCCCACCGACGACTTTCCGAGCTCTCGCTTGGCGTAAGCCACCGCTGCGACAGTCTCTGCGGACGTACAGGCAGGACCGGAGTCCGAAGCCGCCGCAACAGCTGGCGCAGGTCGTGGCAAGGCACCCAGTACACTCTGCGTCGGTCCGAGGTTGGAACTGGGTGTGCTGGCTGCTCCGCTGTGACACTCCATGCGAATCCGATCAAGCATGTCTTTGAGTACTTGACCACAGGCCCGCAGCGCCATGTTCTGTTCCACGCGCAAGATGTCCTCGTCTTGCTGCTGCTGTTTGGCTTGGAGTGTCTTGATTTGGCTTGTGAGCGCGGTCAGCTCGGGATGGATATGCTCACAGGCGCAAAGGAATCCTAACAAACCAATGGAAACAGACCTCTTCACTTGGCTCTCCTGATCACAAAGGTCGCCTGCTGCGGAATCGGGGCGGAGGCAAGGCGCCTCTGCAAGCAGCTGTTCAGCGAGTCCTGATACTCGAACGGCTCAATCGGAGTGAACACCAGCAGCTGTCCGGTCTTGCGCAGCACAATCGGACGGTCCAAAAGTGTCCGCAGGATCGGCCGGAGCATCGTCTCTACGCAGGCGCGAATCACGAGGGTGGCCGGAGCCGCAGAGTCGGGCGTGACACCCAAAAACTCGACCTTGTACGAGCCGCCGGGCAGCGGACGTGGCGGAGCGGGCAGCGGACGTGGCGGAGCGGCTGGAGATGGACGATGCAGCTGCACCCGGGCGGCTGGGGTCGGTGCGGTAGGAACCTCGGGCGCGTCGGCAGGCCGCCAGAGATCCGGCGCCGTCGGCCACGCTAGGTCGAGTGCGCGGGGTTCCCCGCTGTCCTTGGTGCTGCCGTCGGCAACGTCCTCGATCGCCGGGGTTCGGTCCGCTCCTTCCGCTGCAGTATGGCTGGTCTTGGGAAACCACAGCCGCACCACCGCAAAGGTCACGCCGGAAACCACGGCTGCCACCGCCAGCAGCCCCGGGACTCCGCCCAAGAGGAAGCGCTCCGTCGCTGGCTTGGGAAGTAGCTCGCCCCGACGACTGCTGATCATGGATGCCGAGGGACTGGACGGTGGGGCCGGCGGTGCGACCTCGGTGTGGAGAGGCTGCGCCAGAGCCAGGGGCGACGCTGCGACAGCCTCCTCTAATGCAGACACAAACGCTGCGACGGATGGAAAGCGCAGCGCGCGATCTTTGGCCAGAGCCCGTCGAATGACGGCATCAATGGCAGGATCGGCGAGCGGAGGCGGCTCATGGCTGAGAATGCGGAGCAGGGTGGTTTCCACATCATCGCCATCGTTCACGAACGGCTGATTGCCACTGAACAGTGCATAAGCAATGGCAGATAGGCTAAACTGATCGGCGCGTCCATCGACCAATTTAGAGCCGCCGCGCGCTTGTTCAGGAGCCATATAAGCCGGCGTTCCAATCGTCACTGCTTCACTGGTGTTCATGGGCGAAGGAGCGTTGAGTGACTTGGCAATTCCAAAGTCCAATACCTTGACAAAGTGAGGACTGATGCCATTGCGACACAAAAAGACATTTGCCGGTTTCAGATCGCGGTGAACAATATCACGGTCATGCGCAAACTGCAGTGCCGCACCGATCTGAGCGATCAGCGACAACACCAGGCTCTTGGGCAGGGCGCCCTGCGGAGACAGAAAGCTGGCGAGATCTTCGCCTTGCAGTAGCTCCATCACCAGATACGGATGCCCAGAGTCGGTCACATCCCAGTCAAAGACCTGGACGATGTGTGGGTGATCCAAGGTCGCCAAGATCACCGCTTCTTGCCGGAATCGGTTCAAGAACGCCTCATCGGTCGCCAGATGAGAGGTAATCAGCTTGAGCGCAAACCGACGCGGCAGCTTGAGATGTTCCACCACATAGACAGAGGACATCCCGCCATGGACCAGCAGGCTGATCACCCGATACTTGTTGACCACCTCGCCGGGCTCTAACATAGGCGTTACTCCACACCAACATAAAAGTCGATTCTGTCGGATGCACGCTTTCCTACGTCGTCCTGAATCAGCACAATGTCATCGCCCATCGTGCCACCCAGTGCACCAATGTCGATGCGATTGAAAGCGGGAAGCTGGGTGCTGATCCGGTATTTTGCAGAGTCAAACAAGTGCGCCTGGACCGGCACTTGGAAGCTGTCGGCGTCGGTACGCTCAATCACATAAATGCCACTGGAGCAAGCCACCACCAGATCGTTCCAATGCTTATTCACAGGCGGCATCACCTTCCCAGAGACAAAACGCACATTTCCTGTTGGACATTCCGATAGAAGGAGCTGATTGACACGACCCGTAAGTGATTGAATGAGCGTTGTTTTGGAATATTCAGGGCCGAATGTGTTTGGTGGCGTTCTCTGATAAAAACGGACATGGCTGCTTCGGTCAGCATCATAAATCATCACATACGGCTGCTCATTGTCACCAAGCGTAACAATCGCAAATGCGCTTCGGCTTCCTGTGTTCAGCTGGATTGGTATTGGATTTGATTTGCTATTCATTGAATCCATTATACCAATGACGCTAATCGAGGAGGCAGATTGATTGTCAGCAGTTGCATTGAATACCAACATCAAGTTCAGATTTGGCTCGGTGAATGGAAGAATTCCGTTGATGTTATCAGCGTATGATTCAATACTTGGTCCAGTCGTGGTACGATGAGCAGTTATGGTTGACTTTTTGTTAATTGTACTTGAATAGAAACAAGTGTTGGCTGAGCCATTGCGAGAAATCAGTTGCAAGTAGGTAAAATCAACATCCGGCTGAGCGCTAACGGAAGGAGTACATTGCTCGTTGGAGATTATGCTTGAATCTCCTTGAATTTGTTTAAATGCAAGGACCACGTTAGAACCGATAGTGCTTTTTGTAAGAATAGCACTTTTATCTATCATCCTGTTTGGAATTCCAACCCAGGCGATTTGTCCGTTGGTTGGTTTGGTAAAGCTGCTTTGCTTGAACTGGGGGGCGGTGAGCTTGGTTGGTAGGAGGATTCGCTCGTTGCCGATCTGGATACGAAGCTCGGCGGGGCCGGCGTGGAACAGCTGGGCTTCCAGTCGAGCGGGGACGGTGGCCTCGAGTCCGGGTTGCTTGAAAATGTGGGGGAGCAGAAGGCTGACCGCGCCCTGATCGAGATGCACCGACAGCTGATCATTCATGAGCTCGAGCTGATGAAGCAGCTCGGGACTGCCAAGCTGGAGTGCGATCGGAAAGCTCAGCGCTGCTGTCAGCGGCAGCTGCGCCCGGTCAATCGTGGCCGACGGGCAGCTGGGATCGGAGAGGCACGGCGACTCATACAGCGGTGCGCAGCTGACGCCAAGAAGGACGGTCACCCACAGCCACATCGTTGGAACGATTGACAGCGTGCTGAGCTTGCTCATGGGGCTCCTACGGAAGCGTGAGGGTGAAGATCATTCCGACTGCCATCGCGCCGGCGACCGAATAAGCGGCGATGTACTGGGTCAGCAGGTTCCGATTGCACAGGCTCACGCTTCGCGCCTCGTACACGCACACCTCGCTGGACGTGGTGCCGTGGAGGGCGGTGAGGGTGATGGCGAGGACCAGGCTGGCGCCGCTGAGGACTCCGAAGCTGGTGGCCAGGCCTCGGCGCAGGCGCGATAGCTCTTTGCGCGGGGGGCCTCCGGCTGCTGGGTCGACGGTCGCTGAGTCGGTGGCCGGCTTGACAGGTTCGACGGGGCTCGGCGGCACGTGATCCTCGACGGTGGGCGAGCGATACTGCTCCAGCAGCCGCACCGCCATCTCGCGGATCAGCTGATCCAGCTGTTCGTCGGTGCTTACCGCCCGCTCGTCGCGCGACTGCCGCTTGCGGGCATCAAAAAGCCACAGCCGAACGAAGCGCGCAGACTCGTGCTTTTCGACGGTGGCGGCGATCAAAATCGAAGCTTTGCGGCGCTGGGCAAGCTCCGTCAGACAGTGACTCTCTCTGCACTGTCGCTCGCTACTCCGCAGCCCGGTATCGTCCGCCAGCTGGGCCCCCGTCAGGCGCAGTGCCTCCCGCAGTCGCGCGCTCAGCTTGTCTTGGGGATGCCCTTGTAAGAGCACGCCGAGCGGCAGCACCACCTCTTCCGCGACAACCGCCGCCGTCGCCGACGAGCCGGCCAGCAGCAGCGTCAGCAGCACCAGCCGACGCAGGCAGCCAAGCGTCCGTAGCGTCCGCATCGTGTGAAGGCTGCGCGTCGAGTGATCTCTCGCTGTCATCGCGACTTCCTTGGTTTCGTCGCAAACGAAGGAACTTTATTGTGCAGAATAGTACTTATTCAAAGCAAACAACGCGCAACCGAGCATGGTCAAGGAAAATGCCCACCAGCACAGTTCTATTTCACAGTTGAGCTCGTCATTGTGTAGAAATTTAAAGCTGAGTCCGCTTGAGGGCTTACACTGTATCCTGGTGTAAGTACTCCGACGCTGGGCCGAGTGTTCGGCCCAGGTGGAGGCTTTTGGTAGCGCTCGCTATGTCGCAATCAGCTAGCGACGGACCAGATAGGTCTGTAGAGCTTGTAGCCTAGAGCGCTCGATGGTGTTGGTGTTGGGCAGCCGATGTACTGTACCGGCCAATGGGCAAGAGCCATCGAAGACCATGTCGAGCGTGGTCGCGCAGCCATCGTGCAGGTACGGCGCGCGGTTGTTCAAGTCGGTGAGCAGCGGCGACACCAGCGGCGGCTCTCCCTCTACGAGCGACACCTTGTGCGACGTGGGCTTGTCGGTGCCGTGGCAGCTGGCACAGGTCGCGTCGTAGAGCGCTCTTCCCTGGGCGAGCTGTTCCGCGTCGCTGGCAGGAGCCATCACCCACGGAGCCTTGAGCGCCAGCAGCCAGGCGGTCAGGCTTGCCGAGTCGGGGATGGAGCGTTCCTGATTGATGCTCTTGAGGTCGCTGTCAACCAGCGTCTGCAGCGACGAGAACTTGCCACCATGCCGATAGGCGGTGCGACCCTCCAGCGTGCCGAGCAGGTTCATCGATCGGCCACGGAACTCGTCCCTGCCAAGCCGCACCTCCCAGACATTCCCGTCGTCCTGGCCGCCTGGGTGACAGCTCGCACAGGCCAGCCCGATCGAGGCGTTCGAGCCATAGTACAGCTCCACGCCCCGAATGCTCTGCGGACGCGGGTCGAGCACGATCTCCTCGCTCGGCTGCGAGTCGGATACCAGCCACAGCGACGAGCGGCCGATGGTCTGCACCACAAAGCGGTCTTTCGTTGCTGCAACCGCAATGGCCATTGCCTCGCGCGGGAGTGAGATCGGGGTTGTCAGCTTGCTTCGATCGCCCAGCCAGACGGTAGATCGACCGTCGCTGCCGCCACTCAGCGGACGGTTGCCGGCGGCCACCACCGCCACGGAGTCTCCTCGGATCGCCATGTCAAGCGGAACGGACAGTCTCTCGTTGCCGCCGCGCGGGCTTGCTCCGACCAGCTTCAGCGGACTCGGCGACAGGTTGCCCTTGAGGTCCATGGCGCGCAGCGACGGGTCACAGTTGACACAGCCCCCGCCCCAGGACAGGAGCGGCAGCAGCGAGCCGACCTCGTGGAGCAGGAACGCTCCTCCGGTGCTGGGGTCGCGGAGCAAGCGGGCAGCGGTGGTGGCAGCCGCTCGCGAGTCGCTCGGTGGCTCGGTGGTCCCGAGCAGCTCGCCGCTGGTTCGGCTCAGACGGAAGATCTTGGCACGGCGCTTGCGGCTGACCCAGATCTCACTCTCGGGCGCAGCGCCGGTCATGAGCAGCACATCGTCGAGTCCGGCTTCGAGCTGCTGGCTCCTCGTGACCTGCAGGGCGCCGCGCTGGGTCTGCATCGTGACCAGCTCGCCCCCGTCGCAGGCCACTCGCAGCGTCTGGTCGGTCTGAGCAAACGCGATGCCGCGCGGCTCGGCACAGACAAACGCTCGCTGCAGCGGCACCCACGACGCTTGCTGGGCCCGGACCCGCACGACGGCGCTGCCGGTGCGCAGGACGCAGAAGAACTCTCCAGCGATGGCTCCCTCGACGCAGCGACCCGGGTTGTCGCCAGGGCGCAGCTCAATCCGCTTCGTCACCGCCTTGGTTTTCAGATCCACCATCAGCAGCTGCGACAGGACCGGCTCGGACACGACCGCCACGCTGCTGTCGCGACTCACCACCGTCGTTCCGCCCGCTGGAGGCTGCACATGGCCGGCTTCAGGCCGCAGCTCTTTGGGTCGCTCGACGAGCAGGTCGCTGCTGGCGCTGCTGGGACTGCCCGCCACGTCGTGGATGCCGCCGCTGCAGCCGGTCCAGAGCAGGGCCGGCAGGGCGAGCGTGGCCAGCAGGGTGCGCAGGTGGTTCTGTGGGTGATTACCAGTCGTTCTTTTGAAGGCACACATGATTTCCCCCCGGTTGATTCGCTATTCTACATAGCGAGGACATGTCCATTTACAGACATGGTGGTTCCGTGAAGCCGCTGTCCGTGCCCTTTTTGGTCAATGAGACATACGGCGCAATTTGGGTTTGAAACGAAGTAGCGAGCTTGGACAGGGCGGTGCTGTCTAACGAGCCGTCCATTTTGATCAGCTTCTCGATGTCTTGCAGAACGACGAACTTGACCGCGGTGCTTAGATTTATATCGGCAAACGGGTTCATCGCGTCATTCTTGAGCCGCTCGAGCTTGGTATAGCGGAGCTGCGGTGTCACCAGATATTCTGCTGGCGAGATCTTGCGTGGCTTGAGGTTGAGATACGGCGTCTTTTTCGGCGGCATGCCCGAGCCATCATCGAGATATTCGACCTCAAAGTTATCGCTATTCGGCGCGAGGAGGAGAAAGCCCATTTTGCGATATTGCGTCACACCGAGCGGATCTTTGTACTGAGCCATTTGCTGAACCAGCGACTCGACAGGCGTTAGGTAAGGACTCGGATTGGGCGACTTTATTTTACAGTTCATCTTGGCGCCTGCGGTATCGACAATGCCAGCGCACTCGTTGTCAAGTGCAAAGCATCGATATTCAATGTTGAAGCACTCTGGCGAGCTGATCATATTGCAATTTTCGCGCAGTCCAGAGGCATTCAGCGGATATTTGGAGCTAGTTGGATACGCGTCTTTGCGGCGGGATGGATCGATGGAGCAGTCATCCTCATTGGTGACCACGACCACCACCAGCAGTGAAGTCGCCGGGTCACGTAGATATCCCGTCGGGGTCGCTGTCTGATTGCCAATTGCGCGGACGGCACTGGCCAGTGGCATTTCAATTCCACAGCCCTTTTCACCCAACACCGATCGACAGTGAATGGCGTCTTCTGATTGATAGTCATCCACAAACTTTGGCTGGTGCGTAGTACTCATTGCTACTGAGTCAAACTCTGACCACTTTCTCACGTACGGTAGATTCTTTTCCAGGACTGGGAACTTCTTGTCGTTTTCACAGAAATCGGGACATATTGCGGAGACGATGGTTGGATCGACCATGGCGCGGGCGAAGCAGGAAGTGGTCTGGAGTGCTCCTTGATCACCGTCGGGGTTCATGCCGCGAGGACCACATCGGCCCATTGCAAACGGAGCCGGCAGCGGACTGGGCCAGTCGGTTCCTGCGGCAATCGGAAGCTTGGGCATTACGCCAAGATCGCTGGAGACTACAGCCATATGCGTATTCCAGAGTGCCTTGCTCATCTTGTCGCGACATTTATAAGAGAAGGTTTTATTCATCAATTGCCAAGGCAGAGAGTTTGTGCCGCCACCCTTCATGCCATTGTGGGAAAAGAGCAGGCGCTGGAACTTGCCCATAGATCGGGAGTTGTCGACCACAAACAGGAGATCCACCGGGGTAATCAGCGGCTCGGGCATAAGCGGTCCGGCGGTATAGATCACGGGGAAGAACACGCCGAGCTTGGGACTCTCGATCCGCAGCTGCGCGCGGCCTCCGGGTTCGCTGGGAGTCACGGTCCAGCCGCCGGTATAGAAGCGCTCGCCGGACTCCCACTCGATGGCCATCAGGTTGCGGTCGCCACTCTGCGGCGGCTCGTTCGGAAGTGGAATCGTCAAGTGGAGGATCGCTTCCGCCGGCAGCGGAGTTCCCTCCTGCACGAATCCCTGCGGCGCGGGCTCATCATCCACAGCCCGCTTGGCGACAATTCGCAGGGCCGCACCGGTGGCTCGGGCGCCCGGAGCATCCCGGTTCGGCACACGGTAAAACTCAACAGAGACAGGCTCTGGGAAGGCGCCGGGAGGAATGTCCAGCGTGGTTCCGGCAAACTCTGCCACGCTGGGATCGGTGGCAGAGAGCACGATGGCTGCGCCGTTGGGTCCCGCGTACGCCTGATAGATCAAGACCTCTTCAGGGGCGGTGCCGCAGGAGGCAAGGAGCAGGAAACAGAAAGCCTGGATGCAGGTCCAAACCCGGTTGGCAAGCGCGGTTGGCAAACGCGAACACGACATGGGAAACCTCCGAGAGAGCTGAGCAGGAAGGGCTGGGAAAGTGAGCACATCGGCGGTCTGATGCACAGTGCGTGCCACAAAGCGCGGCCTTCGCGCAGAACCCCGTCACCCTTGGCACGGCGCGTGATAAGCTGAGAGCCCGGGCTTGCTGTGTGGCCGCAGCCCTTGGGCCTAACACCGGGCACAGCGCAGGGCGAAGAAGTGGAACCAGGGCAAAAAAGAGGCCTTCCGGGGCTAGAAAATCTCACCATCCTCGCCGAGGGAACGTATGGCCCGGTCTATGTCGCCGACCATCGCAAGACCGGCAAGCGGGTGGTGGTCCAGCTGCTGCGCTCCCCATGGGCCCGCCCAGCGGTGCAGATATTGTCCGCGCTACAGGCCCACCTGGAGGTTCAGCACAAGCTACAGATTCCCGGCATGGTGTCACTGCTGGCGGCTGGACGACACGGGGACTCGCTGTACTGGGTGTCCGAGCAGGCGCCGGGGCGACCGCTGTCGGCGCAGGTGGGGCGACTGGGATTCGGGGCGGCGATGTCGACTGCGCGCACGATCCTGGGGATTCTGCTGCGTGCCCAGCAGAGCGGAATCAGTCACCTGGCGCTGCGGCCCAGTCAGGTGCTGATGTCGGCGCGGGTTGCTCGGGAGCCACAACTCGTGCTGTGCGGACTGGGGCTGGCGGCGATTCTGCAACCGCCGGTGGCGAGCTTTGCAGCCGAGGCGCAGGACTTTCTGGCGCCCGAGATTCGCAGCGCTCCGCAAGGCTTTGCAGCGACGAGCCGGACGGCGGATGTCTATTCCTTGGCGATGATCTTACGATGGCTGTTTGGCCTGCGTGGGGACCCCCAAAAGACGCAGGTGTCGTCGGGGGGCATTCCGACTCCGCTGTTTGCGCTGCTCACCGAGATGCTGGCGCACGATCCCCGGGTGCGTCCGACGCTGCTTCAGGTCCATGATCGACTCCGCTCCATCCTGTCGGAATCGACCAGCTCGCTGTCCAGCTCGCAAAGCCAGCCGAGTCTGCCGAGTCTGTCCAGCTCGCAGAGCCAGCCGAGTCTCCCGGCCCTCTCGATCCGAGATGCGCTGTCCTCGCCAGGTGATTCACCGTCGAGCAGTGATCCCTTGATAGGTCAGCTGTTTGGCAGCTTTCGGCTGCTGCGGCGGCTCGGCGAGGGCGGAATGGGCACGGTCTACGAGGCCACCCACACCATCATCGGCTATCGCGCGGCGGTCAAAGTGCTGCACCCGCACTTCACCTCCAATCGCGAGTACTCCCGCCGCTTTCTCGACGAGGCCAAGGCCGTCAACATCGTCGAGCATCCCGGGATTGTCTCGATCTTTGACTTCGGTCAGCGCGACGATGGCTCTCTGTACATCGTGATGGAGTACCTGCGCGGGCGGACGCTCGAGGCGCTTTTATCACGCAATCCACGCGGCCTCCCCGTCGAGCTGGCGATCGAGCTGATGGATCAGCTGACCCAAGCCATCGCCGCCGCCCACCAAAAGGAAATCGTCCACCGAGACATCAAGCCGGCCAATGTGATGTTGCTGGATGATCCACTGCTGCCTGGCGCGCTGCGGGTCAAGATCCTCGACTTTGGGATTGCCAAGCTGAGTGGGCGCGGGGGGATGGAGGAGGCGCGGACTGCGGGGGATCAGACCGGGTTTGGACAGATGCTGGGTACGCCGATGTATATGGCGCCCGAGCAGTATGGAGACGCGGCAGAGGTCAAGGGCAAGGCCGATGTCTTCGCGGCGGGGGCGGTGTTTTTTCAGCTGCTGACCGGGAATCCGCCGTTTGGGCAGACCTCGTCGTTTCGGGTGGTGGGTGAGCCTGCGCCGAGGGTGTCGAGCAGACAGAGCAGCGTTCCTCCCGCGCTCGATCAGCTGGTCGCCGACATGCTGCAAGCCAAGGCCGAAGACCGGCCCGAGATGGCGGTGGTCTGTCAGCGGCTGCAGCAGCTACGACGGACTCCGCAGAAGCGGCGGCGCGGACTGGTCGGAGTCGGACTGTCAGCGGTGGCGACGGGAGTGGCGATCACGGCGCTGTTTGTGCGGCCTCCGAAAGAGCGCGATCCGTATCCAGAGTTTGTGGCGGCGCGGACGGCAGCACTTCAGCACCTGACCCAGCAGGTACAGACCGGCTCTGCGGTGCAGAAACACAGTGCGATTCAGCAGCTCAGTCGGGCGCGCGAGTCCGATGTGGCCGAGAGTTTGCGCAAGCTCGTGGTCACCGAGCCGATTGGGAGTGCGGTGTGGCAAGCGGCGGTGGTGGCGCTGGGCGAGCTACAGGACTACTCTGCCCGGCCCCTGCTGCGTCAGCAGTTGTCGTCGCTGCCATCGTCCGAAAAGCAGAGCTGTGAGTGGGTCCAAAACAACCAGACCAGTCGCCTGCAGCTGCTGCTGGCAAGCTCGCTCTTGCGGCTGCGCGATCCGAGTGGTTCCCGCACGTTAGGAAGCTATCTGCGCTGCTATCCGCAAGAGCGGCCCGGCCTGGCGCTGGATGCGGCGCTGCAGCTGTTTTGGAGCGCGGATGAGCAGACGCGGGAGCTACAGCCGCCGCCGTGGATGGCGCTGCGCTCGCCGCTGTCGCGGGTGGAAGACAGTCTGCCGAACCTGGAGCGGACGCTGCGGGTGCTGGGGGATCGCGAGCAGGATGAGCTGCTGCGCTGGCTGCGCGGACAAGATGGACTGTCGCCGGGGTCTTCCTTGCAAGTGCGGGGACTGCTGGCGCGCTTCGGAGACACGGCGGCGCACAAGTCGCTAGAGCAGCTGGCGAGTCCAGACTCACCGCGCAAATATGAAGCGTCACAGATGCTTCTTATTGCGCGTCCGGGGGATGCCGAGCTGTGTGCGCTGGTGCGGGAAGGACTGGCGAAGAGTCGGCGCGATGACGAGCGGCGTGACTTTTTGGGGGCGCTCGCGCTGTGTCCGCAGCTGGATACGGTGCAGCAGCTCAGCTCTCTGCTTCGTGACACGGCGGCTCCGGCTCTGCTCCGTGACCAGGCGGCAGGGAGTCTGCTTCAGATTCTGCCTCCGACGGAAAAGCGCCTGGTGGCAGTGAGTGATGAGCTGGTGGCGCTTTGTCAGAGTCCGCTCGCAGCCGATCAGGTTCGCTGTCTGGATGCGATGATTGAAAGGGAAGATCGTGGCGTCTCGGAGCTCCTGCGCAGTCAGCTGACCGATGCCTCGGACGAGGTTCGCTTGGCGGCGGTGCGGGTGCTTGGACGGAGTCGCTTGAAACGGGAGCTTGATACGCTGCGACTCTCTCTTCAGGATGCGAACACCGATGTGCGAGTGGCGGGTCAGCGCGCGATCGTGGAGATCTTGGACTCGATCGACAATCCGCAAGCGAGTGTGCCGGCGCTGCTGCGCCAAAAATTGGTGGAGCTGGCGGAGTCTGGATCGGGAGACGTACAGGTCCGCCTGATCGCGCAGGTGATTCTGTTGCGGCTCCACGATCAGCGGTTCGAGCCGGCGATCGCGCAAGTGATGCAGTCTGCGGATGAGAAGCTGCGGCGGCTCCTGGTGGAGGTGTTGCCGCGTCGCCATCCGATCTTGGTGACGGCTCTTGGGGACTCCGCTGAATCGGTGCGGACGTTTGCGGCGCATCGCCTGGCGGAGTCGGGAGACAAGCGCGCGGTGCCGGTCTTGCAAGCGCTTCTCAAGGGGCGCGGCAGTCAGGTCTTGCTGGCGTATATGGATCTGCGGCGGCTCGGGGTCCGCGTCGAGGAACCACCCCAGCTGAGCGCGCTCTTGCGGACGCGCGATCTGGCGCTGCGCTTTGCAGCGGTGCAGACCCTCCGCTATCTGTCGCCCAAAGAAGCGGTGCGGTATCTGATGCAGCTGGCCTACGATCCTGCGGATGTGGTTCGCAAGGAAGTGGTGCGCTGCGCTGCGGAGCTGTTTCGGAGAGAGCGCTTGCCGGTGCTGCGCCTGGTGCTGGAGCGCTTCCTACACGACGAAGCGCTGGCGGTGCGACTGCTCGCGCGACGGCTGCATGATGATCTGGGCTTGACGCCGGCAGCCAAGGTTGTGACGGCACCATCCGCGACCGCTTCCGACTCTGCGCGCCGAGGATCGGACTCCGCTGCCATCGCCGCAAGTGCGCACGATGCCGGGATTCCTACCGCGATTCCTACGCCGATTCCTACCGTGATCCCTACGCCGATTCCTACCGCGATTCCTACCGCTGCGCCGACGTTTTCCCAGAGTGTGGATGCGGTCCGGATCGCACTCCGTTCCCAGAGTCCCGGCGCGGCCCGTCAGCTGCTTGGTCAGCTGCGGCGTCGACCATCGCTGGCAGAGCGCGAGCGTCACGATCTAGAGCTCCTCGACGTAGAGATCAGCATTGCGGAGTATCAGTCCGGAGGCCGCACGCCACTGCTACTGGAGCCGACGACCCGCAAGCTCAATGCGCTGTTTCTGCGGAGCCGATCCGGTTCCTTTGCAGAGTCTCACAAGCAGCGCCTGGCGACTCTGTACGAAGCGCTGCGGCCATCCGTGGTCACGGTGCGGTATGGAGTACTTCGCGACGGTCGCTGCATCGAGATGGGAATCACTCTGCTGCCCGGTGCCCAGATGATCAGTGGCAAGCTCTGGCGCGGCGGCTCGGAGGTGACAAACGGATGCGATCCCCGCAAGCAGTAAGCAAGCTTCCCCGATCGAAGGCGCGCTTCACGCTGCTGTTTCTGGCCCTGCTGGGGACGGAAGCCGCGATGGAACTCCCTGCCGAGGCGGCGCCGCGTTCAGCCGCTCCATCGCCGGGAGTGCTTGCCCTGCAGCGGCAGGACTATGCGACGGCGCAGCGCCTTCTTGAGGAAGAGTACCTGCGTACCCACGATGCGGAGCTGCTGCTCAAGCTGGGGGATGCCGCGCTCGGGCTCGGACAGAAGTGGCTGGCGGCAAGTCTGTACCTCAATCATCAGCGCCAGAGCGAAGATCCGTCCCAGGCCAGTCCGCAGCGACTTGCGGCCCTGCACAGTGCCACCGAGCAGTCCGCGATCCGCATCTTTGTCGTGTATCAAACGCTCAGCCAAGCGCGCCTGACCCTGCGCATCGGCGGGCGCGTGGTCGGGAGTCTGCCGCTCGACGGCTGGATCGTCGTTCCCCCGGGGAAAGTGGTGATGGCCATCGAAGGTGGCGGCGCGGTGCATTCCTTCCAACCCGAGGAGCTTCGTCCCGGCCAGGCCCCGCGCACCATCGTCCTGACCGACTTTGGACCCCCGATTGTCAGTACCGGTGTCACCGTCGCGCTCCTCGGCTCGCTGCCGGCCCGGACTCCGCTGTCGCCCGTGCTCGAAGCGGCCCTGGTCTCGGGGATCGAGTCCAACTTGGTGGTGGTCCTGCCGCCGACCGACAAGTCCTACCTCACGCCACCGCGCGACCTTGCAGAGACGACTGCTGTGGTAGAAGCCCGTCGGCGGGCTCTGCGTGACAGCGGCGCGAGCTATCTGCTGGATGCGCAGCTGACGCAGGAAGGCCCAAGCTGGCAAGGGCGCCTGTCGGTGTATCACCAGGGAGCAGAGCAGCTGGCCGCCAGCGTCGACTGGGTGTGTAGCGGCTGTCGCGATGCAGAGCTGCGAACCAAGCTGCAAGAGAAGGCCAAAGAGGTGATGAGCCAGGCGCTTGGTCGGCAGGTCATCTCGGTCGGAATCGACAGCGAGCCGAGTGGCGCCACCGTTCAGGTTCACAAACAGCCACGCGGAAATACACCGCTGCGGACGACACTCCTCGACGGGGTGCAGCACCTTAGCATTCGCAAGCCCGGCTATCTGCCGATTGACGAGTCGCGGACCCTCGCACCGGAGACGACGCAGCCTGCCGCGCTGACCCAGCTTCGCTATCAGCTCGTCGTCGATCCGCTGGCGGTGCGAGAGCGACGGCTGGCGCTGGCCAAGTGGAGTCTGCTCGGCGTCGGTGTCGCTGCGCTGGCGGTCGGTGCGACGCTGCTTGCCGTCGATGGTCTGCAGCGCTGTGGGGACCCGGTGCTGGAGTCGAGCCGCACCTGTCCCAGTCAGCTCAGCACCTCGCCGTGGTCGTTTGCTTCCCTCGCCATCTCAGGGGCCGCGCTGGTGACCGCGCCGATCCTCTTTGGCTTTCAGCGCAAGCTGCAAAAGCAACAACTGGAACGACCGCTGCCCTCGCCCTAATCCGCTGTCTAGATATCGGTGCTGGTAGGTAGACTACAGACACTGGTATACATAGATGCGGCCTTCCCCGGGCGCGCCCACCGCCAGCCAGTCCCCGTCGAGCGCCACCGCCGCACCCAGCAGCGAGCTTGCCCCCGGCGCTGAGGCATGCACCACCGGCAGCTCTTTCCAGCCGTCGCCGCTCTTTTCGAGCACCACCACATCGGCACTTCCCGGCACCCCAATCACCACCCGATTGTTCTGCGACGCGAGCGCTGCGCCATAGCCAGCCACAGCGGTTCGACCGAGAAAGCGCGTCGGCACCGGCAGCTTCTGCGCAGTGCCACTGCCATGCGGATAAAACCACACCGAAGTTCCTGAAGAGGAATTCGCAGTATTTTCAGATACAAATAGACCGATATCACTGACGCTGAGCACAGAACCAAATCCACTGGTCACATATGCAGGCCGTGTAATGTTAATCTTTGTAAGTGTGTTGACATCCTGTACGGAATAGAGAACTGGATTGGAATTTGTACCAACGGCAATGTAATTTGCACTTACCGACAAGGCTCGACCATAACCATCCTCGGTGCCCTGTTTGGGGGTCGGGATCGTGCCGATGCCTGCGTACTCCTTGGTCTTCCAGATCCACAGCAGCTGATTCACCCCGTCGCTGACTGCCAGCCAGCTTTGGCTCGCGGCCACCGCCGAGCCGGTCTTGCC
>JAEUKA010000070.1 GCA_016794465.1 Myxococcales bacterium
GTTGTTCAAGTCGATGTTTTCTATTGACAAACGGGATAAAACAGAATCTCCGTCGAATCGACATCGCTTCCTGGCGCTCGTCGATTCGGAGGGCAACGGGTGTATTCCTTAACGCCCCCTCAGGACTAGTCAGCGGGGAGACACATCTACTGCTGGTCTGATTTCCGACGGGAGTTCAGAAAGAACAATGAAGCGATTGACTTCTAACCGTGGATGCTGGATCGTCCACCCGTTTTTCACGCCCTTTCCCCCAACCCGTTCTGTTTCAATTTCTCGACGGGACAGAGGTTGGCTTTCCGTCGCGGTGGATCACCCCTTTTTCGTGGGCGTGGTGCATCGCCAGACAGACATCGCGCATCACCTGTACTTTTTGGGACAGGCTCATTCCCGCTTGCGCTTTGTCGAGCGACTCCCCGTCGACAAACTGCATCGCGATGTAGGCCTTGCCTTCGACCTCGCCGACCTCGAAGACATGACAGATTCCGACGTGATCGAGTCGTGACTGCGCGCGCGCCTCCTGCATGAAGCGCTGGGTCATCTGCTCATCGCTGCCTCGGATGAACTTCAGCGCCACCGTGCGGCCAAGTCGCTTGTCGAGCGCTTTGTAGACCGCGCCCATCCCGCCCTGGCCGAGCAGCTTTTGAAACTCGTAGCGGTCCCAGTGTTCGACGGGAAAGCGGCTGCTGGCAGGCGGTCCTTTATAGCCCACCAGCGAGCCGTCGAGGGTCTGGCCGGACTCCCCTGCGTCCGCAGCGTCGTTTGAATGTGCAGCAGCGCTGTGAAACGGACCCGAAGGAGTCTTCGCCGAAGTGACAATCCCGTCGAGCGAGCTGTCACTGCCCGGCAACATCGTCACATCGATACCGAGATCTTGTTTGACCGCATCACGGCTCGGCAAGATGGTCGCTTCGGTGCCAGCGCTGTCGGTGCGGACCTCCCGCAGGAGCTGCAAGATCCGCTGTTCACTGATGCGACCCCGGCCGATCAGTCGATCAATGCGCTTTCCGAATCGCAGCGTCTCGCCGGACTGGGGAACCGACGATGACTCTGGAGGGATCTCCGTTTCAGCCAGATCGCCACGCCGTACTGCGCGCGCCAGCACCAGCGTTTCTTCATCCGCAGGTAGCATAACGGTCGATTTTATCTCGGAAACCACTCGGCTTGGCTGGGATGTGCAAGGTGACCGGACCACGCTCTGGGGCACTGTGCTCTGTTAGGATGCCCGCGCCATGACAAGACGGCTCTGTGACCAAGTGTGCTCGCTGCGGCTGGCGCTCGTGCTCTGTGTCTGCATCGGGCTTGGGGACAGCGGAATCGGCGCTCGGCCAGCTTGGGGTGACACCGCTCCAACCCCCGCCGCCGCCAAGCCACGCGCCCGCGATCTCGGCGTCCCTTTTGAGGGCCAGCCCGGTCCCCACAACGCCATCACCGATGTCCCCGGCGTCGAGGTCGGCCACGTCACCCTGATCGCAGGCAGCGGTCCGCTCAGCGTCGGCAAAGGCCCGATCCGAACCGGCGTGACCGCGATCCTGCCCCGTGGAAAGACCGCCCGGCCCCGCAGCGTCGCGGCGGTGGTGTGCTTGAACGGCAACGGCGAGCTAACCGGCAGTCACTGGGTCAATGAGTCCGGCCTGCTCGAGTCGCCCATCTTGCTGACCAATACCGACTCGGTCGGCGTCGTCCGCGATGCGGTCATCGCCTGGGGCAATCGCAGGTTCCCACCCAGCTCCAGCCTCGATGAGGCCTTCGCCTTGCCGGTCGTCGCCGAGACTTCCGACGCCTTCCTCAACGACATCATGGGCCAGCACGTAAAGCCCGAGCACGTCTTCCGCGCCCTCGACGACGCCCGATCCGGTCCAGTCCGCGAAGGCAACGTCGGCGGCGGCACCGGCATGATGACCAGCGAGTGGAAGGGCGGCATCGGCACGTCGTCGCGGGTGGTAAAGCTCCGCTCGGGCCAGTACGTCGTCGGCGTGCTCGTCCAGGCCAACTATGGCCGGCGCGGGGACCTGCGGATTGCCGGTGTGCCCATCGGTCAAGAGATCCCGGAGCGGATGCCGGAGTTTCCGCCCCCGGACAAGAACCGTCGGGACGGCTCGCTGATCGTCGTCGTCGGTACCAGTGCGCCGCTGTTGCCGCATCAGATGACGCGGCTGGTGCGACGGGTGGCGGTCGGGCTCGGTCGGCTCGGCGCGGTGTCCTACAACTCGTCTGGTGACCTGTTCATTGGCTTTGGCACGGCGGAGCCGACGGTGGGCGCGACCGGCCTACAGCACTGGCCCGCAATCAGCAACGAGGGCATCGATCCGCTGCTCCAGGCGACCGTCCGCGCCACCGAAGAGGCGATCGTCAACGCACTCGTCGCCGCCGAGACGATGGTCGGGGCCGACGGCGTCACCATCCACGCCCTGCCTCACGATCGCCTGCGCGAGGTCCTGCGCAAGTACGGTCGCCTCACCCGCTGAAAGCTGGGCCGGTTCGGGAGCGACGCTTCCCATTTGCGGAGTCCTACGCTAGGTTGCCGGCCATGGTGGTTTCGACGGCTCGGGCGCTCTACGCCGACACGGATCAGATGGGGATTGTCAATCACGCGGTGGCGCTGCGCTGGTTCGAGCAGGCCCGCGCCGAGTGGCTGCGGCGGCTCGGGCACTCCTATCTGCAGATGGAGTCGGAGGGCATGCTGCTGCCGGTCTATGAGCTGCAAGTCCGCTATCACAAGCCGGCTCGCTACGATGAGGTCGTGCTGCTCGACGCGGTGCTGCAAAAAGCGGGTCCGGTGCGGGTGATCTTTGACTACAAGATCCTCCACAGTGAGACAAAGGAGCTGCTCATCTCCGGCTCGACGCTGCACGCGGTCGTTGGTCGCAATGGTCGGCCCCGGCGGCTGACGGAACCGATGATGGCGCTGCTCACGCGCGGGCAGCAGTCCGACGCCGAGTCACCGTAAAGCAGGCTCGTTTCCGCTTCCTTTCGCTTACCAAGGAGAACCAAGCAAGATGGATCGCAACCTCGCGCTGGAGATGATCCGGGTCACAGAGGCCGCCGCACTGTCCTCGGCCCGCATGATGGGACGGGGGGATCGCAAGGCCGCCGACCAGGCTGCCGTCGATGCGATGCGCCGCGCCTTCGACTCGGTCGAGATCAAGGGAACGGTGGTCATCGGCGAAGGCGAGCGCGACGAAGCCCCGATGCTGTTCATCGGCGAGCGCGTCGGCAGCGGCTGGCAGCACCCCGACCACCACGCCCCGCGAGTCGACATCGCCGTCGATCCGCTGGAGGGCACCAACCTCTGCGCGACCGGCCAGCCCGACTCGATCGCCGTCATCGCGATTGCCGACGATGGCCAGTTCTTGAACGCCCCCGACACCTACATGCACAAGATCGTCGTCGGTCCGTGGGCGCGGGGTGCGATTGACATCGCCAAGTCACCGACCTGGAACCTATCCGCCGTTGCCGAGGCCAAGCGCTGCGCGGTGTCGGATCTCACGGTCGTCATCTTGGAGCGCGACCGCCACATCGAGCTGATCGCCGAGGTCCGCAAGGCCGGCGCTCGCATAAGGCTCATCAGCGATGGCGATGTCGCCCCCGCCGTGGCCGCAACCCAGCCCGACAGCGGCATCGATCTGCTGATCGGAACCGGGGGCGCGCCCGAAGGCGTCCTCGCTGCTGCCGCCGTTCGCTGCATGGGCGGCGACATGCAGGGTCAGCTCCGCTGGCGCAACGACGACGAGATCCGCCGCGCCGAGCGCATGGGCATCAAAGATCCCAGCCGCATCTACCAGCTTGAAGACCTCGCCCAAGGGCAGGTGATGTTTGCCGCGACCGGCGTCACCGATGGCAGCTTGCTACGCGGGGTTCGCTTCCTCGGCGGCGCGGCCTCGACCCACTCGGTGGTCATGCGCAGCAAGAGCGGCACCATCCGCTTCATCGAAGCCCGCCACCACATCGGCACCAAGCCCGGCCTCGACTTCCTCCGCCAGCGCTCCTAACCAGTAGCCGCAGTAGGCAGGGAGGGTCCAGACCCTTCGCCACCCCTGCGAAAAGTGGAACGGGAGGGTCCAGACCCTTCGCCACCCCTGCGAAAAGTGAACCGGAAGGGTCCAGACCCTTCGCCACCCCTGCGAAAAGTGGAACGGGAGGGTCCAGACCCTGGCTTCACACTTCTTTACGTTGGCTAAGCGGACGCTTAACAGTCGCTCGTTACCTTTAGAGACAGATAAGCACTGGGCCGCAGGATGCAGGTTGCTCTTGGCGGTCCAGTCCAAACGGGAGAACGACGATGTGTGGACTCATTTTCGGTTCGATCTGTCTCTTTGCGCTGGTGAAGGTGCTTCGGCGTGGCTGTGGGCGCGGTCGCTGCGGCGGCGGGGGCTGCGGAGGCGGGGGCTGCTGCGGAGGCGGACGCGGACGCTGGGGCGCTTACTACGGCCACGGCTACGGACCTGACGGTGGTGAGGACGGCGGTCACCGAGGCTATGGCTTTGCCGACTTCGTGCTGCGCCGCGTCTCCTCGGAAGTGAGCGCCACCCCGGCCCAAGAAAAAGTCCTCCGCGAGGTGCTCGATGGACTCCGCGCGTCGATGAGCAAGAACCGCGAGGTCCTGTCCGCCGCCCGCGCCGACATCGCCAAGACCCTGCGCAGCGAGTCGTTCAGCGAGGAAGCCCTGGCCGAGGTCATCGCCCGCCACGATGAAGTCCACGACCGCATGCGCAAAGCCGTCGTCGATGCCCTGGCCAAGGTGCACACCTCATTTGACAGCGCCCAGCGCGAAAAGCTCGCCGAGCTGATCGCCCACGGCCCATCGTTCGGACGCTTCTAACGCCACAGACCTGACAGGAGCCATAGACCCATGCGACGCAAGTTCATCATCGCCTTGTTGGGACTGGGAGTGATTGCTGGCTTTGGCGGCGAGTTCGCTCGCTGGCGCTACCACCACCGGGGCGGCGCGCCGCTTGGCCGGTCTTGCCACCGCGAGCACTGCTGCAAAGGTGGCCACAGCGACGCGGCCCAGCCGACCCCCGCTGCCGCCGCTCCCACCGCTGCCGCTGCCCCCACCGCCGCACCCGCCGAGGGCACTCCGCCCGCCAAGTAGACACCAGCCCCGCGTCCGTGAAAGGCTAAAGACCTTCCCATGGCAGAGATCCGCGCCCTCCTCATCGACGACGACAGCCGCATTGCCGAGCTGCTCAAGACCTTCCTGGGTCAAAACGGTGTCAGCGTCGAGCACGCCGGGGACGGTCAGCGCGGCCTGCAAAAGCTCGAGAGCGCCGGCTTTGATGTCGTCCTGCTCGATGTGATGATGCCCGGCCTTGATGGTCTAGAGGTCTGTCGTCGCATCCGCAGCCGAGGCAGCCTGATTCCCATCATCATGCTCACCGCGCGCGGCGACGAGGCCGATCGGGTGGTGGGGCTGGAGCTGGGGGCCGACGACTACCTGGCCAAGCCGTTCAGTCCACGGGAGCTGCTGGCGCGGATTCGGGCGCTGCTCCGGCGGGCCCAGCCGACTGCCGAGGGTGAGCGCCTGGTAGTCGCGGGCCTGGCCTTCGATCTGGCCGCTCGGCGGGTTCACAGTGAGGGTCGCGAGATCGACATCACCGGCCTTGAGTACGACCTGCTGCTTGCCCTGGCCAAGCGCGCCGGTCGGGTCGTGCCCCGCGATGCCCTGCTGTCCCTGGCCGGTCGCGACGATGTCACCGTGGGCGAGCGCACCGTCGATGTCCACATCTCCCACCTGCGCGCCAAGCTCGGCGATGACCCCAAGTCCCCCAGGCGGATCAAGACCGTGCGCGGCGTCGGCTACATCTTGGCCAAGGAGCCCGAGTCGTGAGGGAGTTTTCGCCTCGTCACTGCCAGCCGTGGACCCGGCGCGAGCGGATGCAGCACTACCTGCGGGCACGGCTGCGACGGCGGCTGTTCCTGTGGCTGGCCCTGGCGATTGTCACCACCCTGATTGCGGTCGTGCTGGTGCTGCGGGCGACGGGATCGCACAGCGACTGGCGGAACCATCAGCAAGGGGCGGCGCGCATGGTCTGTCGCCTGCTGGTCCCGGTGTGGGACAACCCGCCGGCGCGGCTGCAGGTGCTGCACAGCTTGGGGCACGATCTTGGCATCGAAGCGCGGGTGGTCCTGCCGAGTGGCGAGCTGCTCGACGGCCACAACTTCCCAGGGCGCTGCCGGTTTCCGTTTGGGGTTCCGCTGGTGCGGGACGGGCAGTCGCTGGGTCGGGCCGAGCTGTGCTTTGAGTCGAGCTGGGGGCGGGCGCCGTGGCGACGGACGCTTTTGGCGCTGCTGGCGGCGGTCGGGGTGCTGTGGGGACTGGCGGGCTTTGTGGCGCATCGGCTCGGGCAGCCGCTGACGGAGCTGGCCGAGGTCGCGCGGCAGCTCGGTGAGGGCAAGCTGGACAGTCGGGCGCGGCTGCGGCACGGCCAGGTCGGAGAGGTCGGCGAGCTGTCGCTGGCGATCAACGAGATGGCGAGTCGGATCGAGCAGCAGCTCAAAGATCAGCGCGAGCTGCTGGCCGCTGTCTCGCATGAGCTGCGCACGCCGCTGACCCGCATTCGCCTGCTGTTAGAGATGGCGCGCGATGGCAATCCCCAGCACTTGGAGGAGATCGATCAGGAAGTGGTCGAGATGGATCGCTTGGTCGGCGAGCTGCTGGCTCAAGCGCGGCTCGACTTTTCGGCGCTGTCGCGGCGGACGGTCAGCGCGGCGGATCTGGCGGCGCGGGCGATCGAGCGCTCGGCCCTGCCCGAGGCCCAGCTGGTGGCGGAAGAGGTGCTGCTGTCCGCCGATGTGACGCTGCTGACGCGGGCGCTGCTGGCCCTGCTCGACAACGCCCACAAGCATGGGGTGCCGCCAGTGGTGCTGCGGGTCGAGCGATCCGGCGAGCTGTGCCGGTTTTCGGTCGAAGATCACGGGTCGGGCTTTGCGGCGGGCGAGGAGCTGCGGGCCTTTGAGGCGTTTCGGCGCGGCGCTCGCGATGGCGGCGGGCTGGGCCTGGGGCTGTCGCTGGTGCGGCGGATTGCCGAGGCGCACGGCGGACGGGTGTTTGCGCGCAATGCCGAAAGTGGCGGGGCGATTGTCGGCTTCGAGCTACCGATTGGCAGTCCCAGCCGGGCAGGATCGCTAGCGTAACAGGCGGCGCATCTCCTCTTGGGCGGCATCCCCGAACGTGGCGGCGATGTCGGCGATCACCGAGCGCTCGGTGGCGCTGACCGACCGCACCAGGCCAAACAGCCCACCTGATGCCTCGGCAATGTCCACACACAGGTCGATGAGCTGCCGCTCCTCTTGGCCTTGGGCGGCCTGACTGTGACTGAGCAGGTCCCGCAGCGCCTCGCGGCTCGACTGCAAGAACGCATCGGTCGGTCGGTTCTCCAGCAGCGACTCACACATCAGCCAGGCGCGACTGCCTTCGGGGATCTCGCGCAGCTTGAGCACGTGGAGGATGCCCCGACGCTCGCGGCGGCTGACCTCGCCGTTGGCCCAGGCAACCTGGATGAGCGGCAGGATGTGCAGCACACACGCTGTCTCGGCATCGAAGCCCAGGTGGACCAGCCGCTCGGCCAGATCCCGGCTCGGCAGCTTCAGCGTCTCGATCACCTGCGAGATGTGACGCTTGGGCGCGCTCTTGGGCGACAGCTGCGAGGGCCGAGGCGAGAGCTGGGAAGGATGCGGCGTCAGTCCCGAGGCACGCGGCACGGGCCGAGGCGAGAGCTGGGAAGGATGCGGCGTCAGTCCCGAAGGTGGCGGCGTGACGTGAGAGGGCAGGGGCGAGCTGCCCGAGCCGCGCTCGCCTCGGAAGGACTCGAGAAGATGCGCAATCGAGTGCTTGGACTTGGGGGCGGGCGTTTCCTTGGATGGAGGCGACGCAGGCGATGCAGGCGACACAGGGCTTGAGCCTGGGCCTGGGGACGTAGATGAAGTTGGAGATGAAGTTGGAGATGAAGAGGGAACCGGAGGGGTTCGTTCGGCGCTCATAAAGACGCTCCGTCGTGCGCGAGCATGGTCACTCGCCTTGCAGCGTACCCCACGAGGGGGGCTTACTCAACGGGGAAGCGTCGTCACGTCGGAGGGTGAGCCAAAGTCTCGGCGAGTGGCTTGGGCAGTGACTCGGCAGTGACCGGGCGAGCGCTACTTGACGCCGAGGAGCTCGACCTCGAAGTGCAGCTCGGCGTTGGGCGGAATCACGCCTCCGGCACCGCGCGCGCCGTAGCCAAGGCTCGGAGGAATGACCAGGGTTCGCTTGCCGCCGACTTTCATGGTGAGCACGCCCTCATCCCAGCCGGCGATGACCTGTCCGACGCCGATCTGGAACTCGAGCGGCTCGCCCCGATCGACCGAGCTGTCGAACTTCTGGCCGTTGGCGAGTCGTCCGGTGTAGTGAACGCGCACGGTCTGGCCGCGCCTCGGCGACGGGCCCGTGCCCACCTGCTGATCGGTGTACTTGAGTCCTGAGGGAGTGGTGACCATCTTGCCTCCATTTGCCCCGGCTGAGGGCGGTTCGTCCTTTTTGGGTGTAGTGGGAGCGGCGGGCTGCGCCAAGCTGAGCGGGCTGCCACCCAGCAAAGTGAGCCCAAGGAACAGTCCAAGCGCTGTCGAGACGTGGTTACGGGCGGTCATGGTCATCCTCTCCTTGCCAAAGGCGCGGCGGTGGCTTGCGAACTTCTGCGCTCACAGCTCGTCGCCGGTCGGTGCCGGGCCTTGCTCTCGCTTGGGCATCGGTCGCGGCAGCGACAGTCCCAGCAGGCGCTCGGCGTTCTTGTAGTAGATCTTCTCGAGCACCGGCACCGGCAGGTTGATCCCCGCGATCGTCCACTTGCCCTGAATCGGCGTCGGGCTCGGGATGTCGGTGTCGGCTGTCTCGAAGTAGCGATAGGTCGATTCAAAGAAGCGCTCGGCATCGGCTGGCGTCGGCGGATCGGTCCCGACCGAGCCAAACATCGCCGCCTCGCCGTTGCGTCCGATGGCGGTGTCGGTGCCAAACAAGATCCGGTCCTGATACTTGAGGAAGAACGCGCGCAGCTTCTCGGGGGAGTGGTTGGCGTCGCTGCGACCAATCGCCGGCAGTCGCGCAGCGGTATCAATAAAAAGGTTGGGATACTTGTCGAGCGCCTGCGCCACAAGGTCGGGGTCCTCGGGAGCATTGCCGAAGTGGACGCCGATAAACTGGGTCTTAGGATGACGGGCGACCCGGCGCAAAAAGGCGTCATACAGCTCGCGCCACGAGGGAATCTCGCCGCGCTTGTGGGCGTCGTAGAAGCTCCACTCGGGATGCGCAAGCAGCTCGTCGAAGCGCTCGTTTTTCGGACCGGGCTCTTGCCAGAATGCCTGCGGATCGCCGACGTGAATCGCCACCGGCAGCCCCAGCTGACCCGCCTTGTCGAACACCACATCGAGCCCCGGGTCATCGACCTTCAGCGGCTTTTGGTCCGGCCCCACATAGCCCAGCCCCAGGCCCTTTGGAATCTTCAGTCCGCGTGCCCCAAGCGCCTTGGCCGCCGTCAGATCAGCCACCATCCGCGCCCCGTAACCAGGCTGCGTCGCTTCCTCGAAGTCGAGGCTGGTGAAGCTGACGAGGTGACCGTACGCGACCTGGCTGTCGACCACGAACTCCTCGAAGCCGTGGCCCGCCGGACCGCCCGAGAGGTTGACCGCCAAGCTGATGCCGTACTGCTCAAACAGGCGCGCGGCCCGCAGGCTGGTACCCAAAAGTACGTGGGTGTGGACATCGATGCGCGGCAGGCTGCGGCGCACAAACGGTGGCCGAGGCGGCGGCTCCACCGGGGTGTGAAGCTGCGCATTTTGCAAAGACGGCTGTGGCGGCGGGGAAACCGCCTGGGTCTTGGCTCGACAGGAACAGCCGAGACAGATCGTGACTGCAAGCACAAAATCGAGAATGTGGCGACGCACCGCCGGCAGTCTAACACCAAGGCTGCGTGCAGGCCCAAACCACAAATCCGGCGCTGGTTTCTGGGTGCGGTTTCGCCCTATGATGGGAACGTGGATCTTTCTGTCCTGCCGTCTGGAGAACACCTGATGCACCATCGCTCGCTTCCGCTGCTTGCTCGTGTGCGCCTGCGACTTGGATCAACCTTTGCGCTGGCCGTGACGCTGCTGTGCCTGCTTTCGGTCGGTCGGGCCCACGCCCAGTCGGTGAAGGTCCACTTGGAAGGCGTCTCGATCGATAAGCTGCCCGACCTGCGCGCGTATGTGAGCGTGGTCGATGAAGACTCGAAGCCGATTCGCAGCAAGGGCGGCTTCAAGCTGCAGATGGACCAGAACCCGCTGACCGATCTGCAGGTCAACGTCCAGTCGTTCGCCGAGTCCAAAGAGCCGATCGACGTGTTCGTGGTGGTGCAGGTGTCGAGCGTGATGAAAGACGGGCTGTCGGCGGTTAAGGGTGGCATCACCCGCCTGGCCAAGACTCTGGCCAAGATTCCCGAGAGTCGCCTTGGGCTCATCAGCTACTCCTCGGAATACAAGAAGCTCGAAGAGCTGGGCCGGCCCAACGAGGTCGCCCGCGAGATGGACAAGATCAAGATCGACGAAGATGCCACGGAGACGCGGATGCTCGACGCGGTGCGGGTGGCGGTTGACCTTCTGCGGGAGTCGGTCGGCAAGCGCAAGCTGGTGATTCTGTTCTCGGACGGGATCGATGCCGCTGGGACCAAGGACAGCTACGAGCAAGTCGGCAAAAAGGCGCATGACGCGGGCGTTGGCCTGGCGACGCTCGGCTACGGTCCGTTCGAGGCCGGTCGGCTGCGCAACCTGATCGAGATGTCGAAAGCCGCCGCTTCAACGGCGCGCGGCACCAAGTCCGCCGGGGACATCTCGTCGCACTTCGATCAGCTGATCGATGAGATCCTCTCGACCCACGTCATCAAGTTTGGCCTGACCCAGTCGGGCGATGGTCAGCAGCACGTATTTCAGGTCCTGTTCCGCTCGGGCAAAGAGGACATCGCGTCAGAGCCGTTTACGGTGTCATCGCTGCCGCAGTTCGAGCCCGCCGAGCCCGCTGGCTGGCCCTGGTACTACTGGGTGCTCGCCGTCGCTGGTGGTCTGTTGGGACTGATCATTTTGCTGGCGATTGTCGGCTCGCTGATGGGGCCCAAGCGCTAGCTCGCGGTTGCCATGGCTGACAACACGTCCGATAAGCTGCCCTACCGGTTGTGGGAGCTGGCCTTTCGTGTCTCGGGCGAGGTCCTGTCGACGCTGGGCTGGCCGCCGTTTCGGAAGTTCGTCGAGCCGCGCGGCGTTCGCGATCTGTCGACGGAGCTACACGCCCTGGCCGACGACATTGGCCAGACGCACCTTGTGCTGTTTCAAAGTCCCGATGCCGAGGAGCGCGAAGATGCGACCTATCTGTCGGAGCTGCTCTATCCGGTGCGGGCACTGGTGCTGCTGCTCTACGACCACAACCTGAGCGACAGTGAGCGCCACTTTGCCCGCCTGCGAGAGCTGGTCGCGAGCAGTCAGCTGCAGCGCGAGCTCGACTATCCGCGTGGGATTGGCCGCTGGCTGCTGGCCCGGGCGCTCTTGGGGCTGTCGCTGGCGGCGTGTGGACGGGCCGACGATCGCACCTTGGCGCAGCTGCGCGACGATGACGAGGAAGCGCGCGAGCGAGTGCTCGATCGGCTGGGCAGTCGGGTGCTGACCGTTCCGGGGCGGTGGCGCGAGCTGGCCTCGTTTGTTCACGGCGAGCCCAACCAGCTGCTCGATCGGCTGTCGGTGCCGCCCGTCCACCTGGCCGAGGTGCAGCTGCGGGCCGAGCAGCTCCACGACGTGCTCAAGCCGTTTGTCCACCTGTCGTCGCTGTACTTGCAGCCCAACATTCCCGACAAGAAGCTGCGCAACGCTCGCAAGTTCTGCGAAGTGCCCGACGAAGAGGATGTGCTGGCGCTGGTCGACTGCACGGTCTTTGGCTCGGCCTCGGATGCGGTGCTGTTCGGGAGCCGGCACCTGTTCTTTCGCAACTTCATCGCGCAGAACGGGCGGCCCGGGCGACTGTCGTACGGAGATCTGCTGCGGATCTCGCTCCAGCGCTCAAATGATGGCGAGCTGGTGTTTGGTGAAAACCTGACTGCCAACCTCTCGGGCTCGGGGCTGTCGGCGGCAGAGCTGCTGATGGTGATGCGCGAGCTGCAAAAGCGCCTGCAGTCGGGCTAAGCGCGGCTTGGCCAAGATCTGCTAGCGTGCTTGGCCATGCGTCTTGCTGCCATCGACTGTGGAACAAACACTGCCATGCTGCTGGTCGCCGATGTCGTACAGGGTGGGATACCGCGCCTGCGACCGGTGGCGGATGTCTTGGAGATGCCGCGCCTCGGTCAGGATCTCGATCGGACCCGGCGGCTGCATCCCGATGCGATTGCGCGGACGCTGGCGGCGATTGCCCGGCAGGTCGAGCGGGCGCGGGTGCTCGCGGTCGATCGGCTGATCGTGGTCGGGACCGAGTCGCTGCGGGCTGCCGAGAACAGTGACGAGTTCTTGACGGCGCTTGCGGCGACCGGGATCGAGCTGCGGGTGATCTCGGGCGATGAGGAAGCGCGGCTGTCGTTTCGCTCGGTCGCGGAGAGCCTGCCGATGCCGCCGAGTGGTCGTCGCAGCGTGCTCGACATTGGCGGCGGCTCGACCGAGCTGGTCGTGGGTGGTGGGGGAGGGCAGCCGGAGCGCTGGGCGAGTGTCAAGATTGGCTCGGTGCGACTGCATGAGCGGTGTATTCGTCACGATCCGCCGACTCGCGAGGAAGTGGCGGCGCTGGTGGCGGCGATCGACGCGGGACTCGATAAGCTGCCGGCGCCGGAGGGTGAGCTGGTGGCGCTGGCGGGAACTGCAACGACGGTGGCGGCGCTGCACCTGGGGATGGTCGACTACGATGGTCGCAAGGTCGATGGGCTGCGGCTAGGCACGGATCGCCTGCGCGAGATCATCTTGGACCTGGGTCGTCGCAGCATCGCCGAGCGGGGACAGCTTCCGGGCCTTGACCTGAGGCGCGCCGACGTGATCTTTGCGGGGGCGATGATCCTGCTGCGCACCGCCGAGCGAGCCGGCACGACCGAGGTGGTGATAAGCGATCGCGGCGTGCGCTGGGGCATCCTCGAGGAGCTAGCCGACGAAAAAAGTAGGACCAACGCGGGCGGGCAAGGGTAACATCGGACTTGTGAGCACCCCGAGTCCGTTGTCTAAGCGTTTTTCTTTGTCTCTTCGCGTTGATCGATGGCGAGCGCTGGCTGAAGAGCTAACCGCCATGGAGCACGTCCACCATGCGGCCGCAATGCCGGTCGAGAAGCGCCTAGAGCGAGGTCGTGCCGCCGAGCAGGTCCAAGCGATGGTGCTGGCGGTGGTGGAGGACGCGAGCGGTGCCAAGGACGAGGAGCGACGAGAGAGTGGCCTGCCCCTGTCGCGCGCGGCGGCGAAGTACTTGCTGACGGCTGCGGATCGGCAGCGGCGGGTGGCACTCAAAGAGGCGTGTGGGGCGATGTCTCGCGGGCTGACCGAAGTGACCTTTGCACTGTCGGCTGCGCGCGAGTGGGACGACATCATGCGGGCGCTGTCGGCACAGTTTGGCGTGGTGCATCCGTTTGCCGAGATGGTCGATCCGCTGCCACTCGGGGAACACGAGATGCAGGCGATCGGTGTCCAGCTACAGTCCTTCCACAACGGCGAAGATCTGCTCGCGCTCTAGCCCATGTCCGTTCCACCATCCGCCGAGCCGGCGCTTTCGCCTGACTCGCAGCTTCCACCCGAGGTGCCGGGGATCGCGGCGGTGCTCGTGACCCAGCGGGCGGTCCACTTGGTGGTGGCAGTGGCGGGTGACTGGGAAGCAGCCCGAGCTGCGACAGTGGCGGAGGCAGAGCAGCGCTGCGAGGCGGCGCAGGACTTTGCGGACAGTGAGGCCTTTCGAGCGCGCTATCCGGGCCGCGTTGGGGTGGTTCGCCTGCAAACCCAGCATCCACCGCCCGAGATCGTCCTTCAGGTGCTGACCGAGCGCGGGGTCGAGATTGAGGTCACAAGTGAGCCGCCGCAAGGGGACAAGACCTGTGCCTTGTGTCAGCGCGCGCACCTGACCGAGCAGCTGGTTGCGATGACAGATGAAGGCTGGGCTTGTCCGTCGTGTTTTCGCGCGTGGCTGCTCTTGCAAGAAGATCGCAAAAAGCCGCGCGGAGAGAAGCTGCTGGCCAGGCTGTCGAGCCGGCTCATCTATCCGCTGCTGGGTGTGGTGGTGGCGCTGTTTGTGCTGGGTGTGCTCTACGAGCTGCGGCGGCTCAACCAGGCCCACCACATCATTCGCCAGCACCTGCCTACTGAATAGGCCCTGCCGTGGAAGTGGGCGGAAGCTAGCTGGCCAGGGGGTGGAGGAGGGGCTCGGGGGGCAGGGTGTGCGTGGGTGCAGACCAGCTGGCGTCGGCTTCACCGGGAACCGCCAGCGGGTCGCGGGTGGTCAGGAAGTGATCGATGTGGAGCGCCGCGTTTTTCGGTCCGTCCATCATCGTGATCCGCCGCTGGAGCTTCTGCGCCGCGTGCCGATAGGACGAATTGCTCAAGATCGACTCGACGGTCTGCTTGAGCGTCTCGCCCTTGCAGTCGCGCAGCCGCAGCCGCTGTCCGGCGCCGAGCTTCTCGACCCGACAGAGGTTGATCTCTTGATCGAACATCGTCGGGATGCCGATCACCGGGACGCCCTGGCCGAGCGCTTGATAGATCGTGCCGTTGCCGCCGTGGGTGATGGTGACGTGGGACGCCGCCATCAGCGAGTCGCCGTCCGCGAGCTTCTCGACGAAGATGTTGGAGTGCTGGGCAAACTGCTCACTCGGCAGTCCGGCGGTGGTGATCAGCACCTGATACTCGCTGTCGCCAAAGACCCGCACCGCTTCGCCAAAGAAGCGCGCATCCCCCGACGAGCCCATCGTAAAGTACAGCGTCGGACGACGGCGATCGAGCTGCGACAGCCAGCTGGGACGGGGCAGCGCCTCGCGAAAGCGCACCGGGCCGATGTAACGAAAGCTGGGCGGCGACGGCACGATCGGGAAATACTCCGGCAGATCGGCCAAGAGGGTCAGGTCGCCCTCGATCAGGTCATACATCGTATCGAGCTTGGGCAGCCCGAGTCGCTTGCGCACCCCGTCGAAGCCGCGCGCCCAGTACCAAATCAGCAGCCGCTTGACGACCGGGAACAGCGCCGCAGACAGCTTTCGACCGAGCAGCTTTTCCGAGATGTGACCCTCGGGAACGGTAATCGGCTCGGCAAAGCGACTGGTCCACGCGGCATTGGTCAGCGCCACCAGCGGCACTCCGCGCGCCCGCGCACTCGTCGTCAGCGACATCCGCAGATCCCCGACGATCAGGTCCGGCGAGAGATCGTCGATCGCTTCCAGATCCGACTGCACCGAGTCCTCGGCGACCTGCCGCCACCAGCGCAGATCGCAGGCGCCCGCCCGCCGCGCCAGTCGCAGCGTCTCCTCGCGATCGACCGAGTAGACGGGCCGGACCGGGAAGCCAGCCTGGGTGAGCAGCCGCGCGTACGGGCCTTCGCAGCAGAAGACCACCTCGTGGCCGTAGCGGGTGCGGAGCGCTCGTCCCACCTCGAGAACGCGAGTGGTGTGAGCCAGAAATCCCCCGTCTGCAAACAGCGCGATGCGGCGAAGAGCCATAGGACTTGTCCTTCCATTCCGAGAACGTGTCCGGAATGCTCTGGCTTCTAGCACCTTTTTTCGGGGTCGGAAAGCACTGCAAGCGGTGGTTCAGCGACGGAAAACGTGGGTGGGACTGTCCCCCTCAGTGGTGCGGAGATTCCCAGGGGGCCGCCTGCTTGCCGACGGACCACGGCGGACGACGGCTGAGCAGCTCCACTTTGTCGACGAGGAAGCGCCGATACTCCCTCTGCGGCAGGTCGCGATCGGTGGAGCTTGGCTTCTCGGTGGCGAGCGCGTCAAAGAGCAGAGGATGGATGCGATGGCGGTGCCACTCCAGCGGGTCGGTCGGCGCGTGCGACTGGTCTTGACGGCGCGGATCACAGCTCGCTGACTCGGTGACTCGACTGACAAAGCCCCAGATCGCTTCCCGGGCAATCGCCGCTCGCTCGCCCGCTGGGAGCCGGTGGAAGACCTCCCAGAACAGCACCTCGGGCTCGATGAAGTCGCTGCGGATGCGGCCACCGGATGCTTGGATATTGTGGGCGCGGGCCTGCTGGCGAAGGGTCGAAAGGCGCTCCCCACCGCCGAGCGCGAGCAGCGTCTCCTCGGCATCCCCGAGCAGGCGGTCTTGGAGCAGCGTCTGCCGGGGCCGCACCACCGGGTGTAGCTGCAGATACTGGGCGCGGTGAACCTCGAGCAGCAGCGCTTCGGCGAAGTCGCGGGCACTCGTACAGTTCGACTGGGCGCGGCTCTCCCAGCTGGCCTCTCGGTCGAGGTGCTCAGGCGCGAGTGGCGCATCCAGCTCCGGGATCGTGTTCGGGTCAAGGGCCGGGTCGCTGGGGAGCACTCGCTCGCCGATGATGTGTAGGTGATGTAGGTTTCCCTCGCTGTGGCGCAGGACGTGACCCAGCGGATCGTGGCCGGAATCGGGCTGCGGGAGCTGCCAGTGGCCGGGATGGATGCGCTGGGCCAGCTGCCGGACGGCGCGTGCAAAAACAAAGTTGGTCTGAAAGACCTCGTGCAGCGTACCGATTGGACCGGCCAGGTGGTGCTCACGCGACAACAGACCGGGCGGAGGCGCTGCAGCCGGCCCAAAGCCGCGCTGGAAAAAAGCCTGCTCGACCGTTGGCGTGCCGATGGCGCGAGGATGGAAGGCGCCCTCCCAGTACTGCTCGATGATGCGCAGAAACGCCGTCCGCCGGGCCTTGGTGGCGCGAAACGAGCGAGCCTCACTGCGCGGGTGATCCATCGTGAAGCAGGCCAGCTCAGGATGGTTGAGCCGGTCAGCGATGCCGTCACACAGCAGGCTGCCGGTCAAAAAGCTCTTGGCCGAGATCGAAAACGGGCTGCCGCCATGTGCCTGCGAGGGAAAAAGCCCAAAGCTCGCCGGCACGTCCCACACCAGCGCCTGCAACAGCTCGACAAAGCGCGGGTCATACAGCCACGTCAGCGGCACCGGCTGCAGCGAGTACTCGAGCACCTCGGGGCTGGGTCCGAGCCGCACTGTGAACGCCGGCCCACCGCCTCGACAGAAGAAGTGGAGGTGTTGCCGGGGCTGTCCGTGGGGATCGATGGACTCGTCACGCTCGACGCGATCGAACAGGCAGTACGACTCGCCGCGACGCTGGGCGCGCTGGTAGGTTCGCTCCATCGCCCGCGCCACCGCTCGCTGCAGCTTGCGCACCTCGGGGTGATGGAAAAAGTCGGCCTGCCGCGAGCCTTTCTTTGTGGCGGCCTTCCAGCGCTTGAGCAGCTCGCGACTGGAGAATGTCGGTGCCAGGCCCACCCAGGCGTGCTCCCAGTCGGTCGGCTGCGGGTCACGGACCTTATCGAGGAGGGCGGTATACGGCGGCTCGGGGCCAGGCGACGGCGGTGGACTCAGCGAATCGCTAGCGTGAGACATCGAGCGGCTCCTTGTCGAGGCCCAGGCTCACGCACGCCAGCGCGAGCTAGAACGGGATTTGTAGCGAGTAGACGAGGTTGCCGGTGCAGGTGTGGCCATCGGGACAGCTCGGCTCACGGAGCGTCAGACCAACGGCCAGCGCACTCGCTCCTCCGGCGACGACCACGCCAATCGCGGTCCAGAACCACCACTTCTTGTAGAGCGGCGTCTGCTGCACCGCCACCGGGATCGGCGCATCATCAGGTCGCTGCTCGACCGAGTCATAGTCGACGCCTTCGTACAGCTTGTCGGCCAGCAAGGCCATCACACCTTCAGCCGGGACGCCATTTTGGACCCGCACCTTCTCGCTTTTTTCCGACAGCAAGCTCCGTGAGCGCAGGTCGTACAGGTAGGCGTTGACCGTTACATCCTCTACGCCGCTCGACAGCGTCGCCGCCCGCTGCATCTTCAGAAAGATCGCATGATCGAGAAACAGTGTCTCGCGCAGGTTATCGACCACCTTGTCGAGCCGCTTCTGACCCATCGTCGGCCCCACCCGCGCAATGGCTTGCTCGACGAGAAGGAACTTCTCAGATCGGTCGAGCTTGCCGAGCACCTGCGCCGGCCGATCCTTGACGATGTTCGCGACTCGCAGGCCGCGCTTAAAGCCCAGCTTCTTGAACGTGATGTAGTGCTCACCGACCGTCAGGTGTTCGACGGTCATCGGCGCCGTGCCGGCAAACTCACCATCGACGAAGACCTGCGCACCAGTGGGCTCCGATAGCACTTTGACCAGCCCTTGTGGCTGTTGGCTTTGGTAGCTGCGCGCGGCCTCGAGCGGATCATTGATGGCGGGTGGAAACTGATCGCTATCAACTTGATAAGTCGGTCGCCATGTCACCAACCGTCGCAGCGTCGACTGCATCGCCGGGATCTTGTTGCGCTGCTGCTGCGCCACCGCCAGCGCCATCATCGCATCGGCCAGCTCTTGCTTTTTGATGTAGGGCAGCACGGCAATCAGCTGGTCGACTGCATCGGACAGCGTCAGGATCGCGCTGTCGAGCTCGAGCTTGTTGAACGCCTCGCGCCCATTTTGGTAGGCGGTGCGGGCCAGCTCGACCTGATCGAACGGCATCTCTTGCGCAAACTCGGCGAGCCGAACATCGAGCTCTTTCTGATCCAGCCGAGGGTTGCGCTTGAGCACGTCGGACATCTCTCGCTGCAGCGCAACCGCGATCGGCTCTGAAAAGTTCTTCTCCAACAGCGGCAACGTCGTCGAGCGCAGGCGCTTTGCCTTCTTCTCCTTGGTCGCCGGTTTGGCATCGCCCCCGGTCGCCGGTTTGGCATCGCCTCCGGTCACTGCTGACGACGCTGCACTCGGACCTCCCGCGCCTCCAGGGTCAGCCTGCCCAGCACTCGCGCCGTCCGGCTTGGCTCCAGGGTCGTCCTTTTTCGTTGCTGTGGCTGGCGGGTCGCCGCCTTCATCCCCGGACTTGGCCGGCGTCGCGACGGCATCGGTATGCTTTTTGCCCTTTCTGTCATGCTTGCTGCGAGCGCTGGCGCCCGAGAGCAGCAACAGAAAGGCCATGCCGACCGCAACAAACTGGTGGCTGCGCCTCATTCCTGATCCCCCGATAGTCGTCGGACCTTGGCAAACAGGTACGGATCGTCCTTGGCGTAGCTCTGCAGGATCTCGCGCAGCTTTTGCGTGAGTGGCGACGACGAGGTCAGCCCAGGCAGGCTGGCTCGCACGGTGTCCTCGATGAGCTCTTCCACCGCTTGGGCCGGTGTCAAGACGCCTCGGCGAAGACGATCGGCGATGCTGGCGACGCGATCGGCAGCTACAGACTTGCCGACCGCAGACACCCCTTGGAGCGCACCGAGAGGCGCCGCCTTGGCCGCCGCCTCCACCTGCTCGCTCCTGTCGACGTTGCTGATTCGCTGCACCGATTCGGCACGACCCGTGGCTTGGGCCTTATCGGCCGCACCGATCCCCTTCTGTGGCTCGGACGGTTTGCTGGCCATCTTTCGACCTTCCGTCAGGATAGCAAAACTCCGGCGGTTTATGGTCGCGATGCGTCGCAGTCGCTTGTGCACCCTTGGGCATACACGGCGAAGCGGAGTACTTTGCTGGCCATGAAGCGTGTTGCCCTGCTGCTTGGGATTTTGCTCCTGGGGTTCCCGCTTGGCTGCAATCGCTCGCTTCCCAAAGCCGTGCCGGTCGATGCGGGAACGCGGGTCAGCAGCCTGGCTTCCCTGGTCTTGGAGGAGTTGGATGGAGAGCTGCAGTCTTCGCCCACCCAGGCGAGCTGGCTGGGGGACCACTCGTCGGATGATCGGCTGGATGATGTGCGCATTGATGCGATCTGGCGAGAGGTGGCACGGCTCGGCAGCATGCAAGATCGGGTGCAGCGCTTCGCCGAGGGTCTGACGCCGCCACTGCCCACCAAGCTTGACCTGGCAGCGATTCCCGACGGGGTGGAAAAAGACAGTCAGCGGCTCGATACGCTGCTGCTGCTGGCGCGGATTGAGTCGCTGCGCTTCGAGCGCGAGGAGCTGCGACCCCATGAACGCAGTCCGCTCTATTATGCCGAGCTGGTGGCCTGGGGCCTGGATGGGCTGGCGACGAGCAACCTGGCGACCTCGAGCGGCCTGCGGGCACTGCGTGGGCGTCTGCAAGCTGTGCCGCTTTTGCTCAAAGAAGCGCAGCGCAACCTCAAGAATCCGCCCGAGCTGTGGACCAAGCGAGCGATCGAGGTCACGCAGCAGACCCGAGACTTTGTGGCGACGGTGCTGCCGCGTCTGCTCGTTCGGCTGCGCGGCCCGGATTCCAAGCAGAGCGACGAAGTGGCGCGGCTGCGTGAGGAAGCCCAGCGTGCGCTCGAAGACTACATTACGTTCCTGTCGCGGGATCTGCTGCCACGAAGCAAAGGCGAGTGGACCTTGCCAAGAGAGCGGCTGCTGGTGCGGCTGCGGGCGCTGGAGCTGCTCGATGTGCCGATCGAGACGGTGCTGGCGGCGGCAGAGCAGGAGCACGAGCGGAGCCGGGAGCAGGCCGAGGAGCTGGCGCGCGACATCAGCGAGTACCAGAGCGCAAGTCGGGCGATGAGCGAGGCGCTGCGTGAGATCGAAGAGGATCATCCCAAGCCCGAGGAGCTGGCGACCACCGTCGAGCAATCACTTCATCGGGTCTATGAGCTGTTGGCCGATGGCTCGGGCCTGCCGGTGCCGGTGGTGCGGCCACGAGTCGTCGAGATGGCTCCGTATCGCTTCGGTTACCTGCAGCTTCTGTCGGCAGCGCCGCTGGAGCCGGATCGCGAGCCGCTGCTCCAGTACGACCCCGTCGACGTAAACTGGAAGGACAAGCGCCAGATCAGCGAGCACCTGAGGATGCTCAATCGCTCGCAGATCATGGTGACGGTGCTGCGCGACGTGGCGCCGGGACGGCTGGCTCACCAGCTGATCCTTCGGCAAAAGCAAGGTAGCTTGTCGCAGCTTCGGCAGCGCGGTCACTCGCTGGCACTGGTCGAGGGTTGGCCGCTGTACGCGACGCAGCAGGCGATTTCACTCTTTCCCAAAGGCGCGACGCGTGATCACCTGCAGCTCCTGTTTCTGCGTCATCGGCTGGTGCAGCTTGGTCGGTTGATCGTGGCGCTGCGACTGCACGTGGTGGGCTCTGGTGCGGCGGCGGTGAGTCAGCGGATGGAAGACGCGATTCGGTTTCTGGCCGAGGACTGTTACCTCGACGAACATGCAGCACGTCGAGAGGTCGAGCGCGGAACCTACGAGCCGCTGTATGGACTGGCCGCGCTGGGGGCGCTGCAGCTTACGCAGCTACGCGACGACTACAAGGCGCAGCAAGGCGAGTCGTATTCGCAGAGCAGCTTCCACGAGGCGGTGCTGTCCGCAGGCCTTTTGCCGGTGAGCGTGCTTCGCAAGCTCCTGCTGCGGAACCCAAGCCCATCGCTGCGGCCACCGCCTTCATCAAGCGGCAGCCCCAGCAAATAACGCCCGCAACGGCCGTATCCCGAAACGAGCGCAACACAAAGCGAAGCAAAAAGGTGGCTGCGAGCGCACGGTTCAAAAGCTACCGTTGCTCCATTCCTGGCCTGGCGGGGTTCACCAAATCCCCGTCGCCCACAGCCATAATCAAACCAAACCTGGCGGAGAGAGCGGGATTCGAACCCGCGGTACCCTTTCGAGTACACACGCTCTCCAGGCGTGCACCTTCAACCACTCGGTCATCTCTCCAGATGCGAAGCTGTGGCGCTCCGGCCGGAAAACAGGATGCACCAATCCGCCGCGATACTTCGCTTGGCAGAAAGGGCGCCCACTCGGAGCGGCATGGAGCACAAAGTTGAAAAACATGGCGGAGAGAGAGGGATTCGAACCCCCGGTACCCTTGCGGGTACATCTGATTTCGAATCAGACGCAATCGACCAGCTCTGCCATCTCTCCAGAGAATACGAGTCTAGGGAAGTGGACTGCCCGCAAGGAAACTCGCTCTTACGTCGGTACTTTTGCAGGAGTCCGTAGGGCCCGAAAAAAGGCAGTGAGCATCTCACCACATTCCTCGGCCAGCACGCCCGCAGTCACAGCCATGCGATGATTTAGCCGCACATCTTCAGCAATCTGAAACAGTGTTCGTACTGCTCCAGCTTTGGGATTGCTACAGCCATACACCAGCCGTGAGATTCGGGCATTCACCAGCGCACCTGCGCACATCGGGCAAGGCTCTTGGGTGACGTACATTGTGGCATCACAGAGCCGCCAGCTTCCCAGCACCGCAGCCGCTTGCCGAATCGCGAGCACTTCCGCATGCGCAGTCGGATCAGCCAAGGATTCCCGACGATTTCCACCAGCACCGACGACGCAATCACCGATAACGACCACGGCACCGACGGGAACTTCGCCGAGCATGCCAGCCTGAGCAGCTTCCCCAAGCGCCAAGCGCATTCCGTAGACATCGGCTACAGCGACATCTGGCGGACTGACTTGTGCAGGCACAGTTACTGGCGGACCCCCGAACAAGCGCACCAAGAAGGATTCGAACCTCCGACCCTCGGCTTCGTAGGCCGATGCTCTATCCAGCTGAGCTATTGGTGCAGTGCCAGTTCTCACTTTGGGTGAGTGACAGCGGGAAGTGCTTATACAAAACCCATCTGCGCACTGACAAGAGATTTTTTGCGAATGGCGGAGAGGGCGGGATTCGAACCCGCGGTACCGCTTTTGGCAGTACACTCGCTTAGCAAGCGAGCACCATCGGCCTCTCGGTCACCTCTCCGTTTTACGTATTTACGCGTTCTAGCTTGACTCACGAACATGTCGTGAAACTGCTATGCCGATTCCGTGCCAACTGGTTAGTCGCCGGAACCGGCTTGCTTCGCCTTACGTTGCGCTCTTCGGTTGTCAAGCCAGCGGAGGAGGAGGGATTCGAACCCCCGGCGCTTTCGCGCTGCGGTTTTCAAGACCGCTGCCTTCGTCCACTCGGCCACTCCTCCAAAAGGAGGTGGAGGCGACTTTTATCGTGAGCTTGTCTTAGACGCAAGCGAAAATATTCGGCGGGTCCAAATTGCAGCTAGTAGGTGCGCAGGGCTTGGATGTAGCCATCGCTGTCTCCGAGTGGTAAGAGGCCATCGAAGACGCCGAAGGTGGTGGCGCCGACGTAGAGCAGGTTGTCTCGGCCGGTGATGGCGGCGGCGTTGTCGGCTTGGTCGGTGCCGGCCTGGCTGACCCACGCGAGGCTGCCGTCTGCGCCATGGCGACCGACGAAGTAGTCAAAGCTGCCTCTGGCATCTTGACCTGAGAACGCGCCTCGGGTGCTGCCGACGCTGTAGAGCTTGCCGCCGATCCATGCCAGCGACTGGATGCTGTCGAGGTAGGCGGTGCCGATCTGACGATTGACGGTGCGGGAGCCGTCAGCGGCAAAGCGGAGCAGCATGCAGTCCTGGCCGCCCATGCTGACCTGACCTGCGAGTGTGCCTTTGGTGTAACCGGCGGCCCAGATGCCTCCGCTGCCGTCGGTGGTTGCGGTAACAAGCTCATCGGTGCCGGAGCTGCCTGCGTGGCGGACCCAGCCGAGCTTGCCGTCTGAACCGAGCGAGAGCGCGAACGCATCTTGAAGCCCGAGAGAGCTTCCGGTGGGCAGCACTCCGCCCGTGGCACCGACGACATACGAGACTTGATTGCTGTCGATGGCAACTGCATTGGCAAAGTCGGCTTGATCGCTTCCGAGCTGCAGCGACGATAGCTCTGTGCCATCGGGCCCGAGCCGAACGACCCACACATCGCTGAGCCCGGCATTTTTGCCCATGCCATAGCTGCCTTCGGTGCTACCAGCGACGGTGGCGATGCCCTGCGGAGTGACGCTGAGGCCGCTGAGCTTGTCGATCTCGGGCGTGCCCAGCTGCTTAAGCCACAGGCGCTGGCCACTCGGTGCAAAGCGCGCGACGAAGCCATCGGTGCGGCCCTGCGAGACTTGTCCCGGCAAGGTTCCGAAGGTGTAGCCGGATAACCACAGCGTGTCGTCCGCGTCGATGGCGAGGCCGCTTAAAAAGTCGGTCTTGCTGGATGCGATCTGGGCGGTCCAACGCAAAAATCCGCTCGACGAATACGCGAGTAGATAGCCGTCGTAGTCACCTTGGTTGGTCTTGCCGTCGAGGCCTCCCGTCGAGTTGATCGCCGCGTAGAGGTTGCCTTGCGAGTCGGTCACCATCGCCACCAGCGTATCGGTGCCGCTGGTTCCGATCTGACGCGCCCACTGCGGACCAATGCCGGCGATCCGGACCAGCACTGGAATGCTGGCTTCCTTGCCCTCGCTGGCGACGGTGACGACGAACGCGTACTCGCTGACGGTCACGCTGGTCGATGCAGCCAGTCGGAGCGTGGCTTGAACCTCGGTGCCCGTCGGAACGCTGAGCTGCCCGGGTTCAAACGCAAAGCTAAGTCCCGGTGGTAGCGAGGACCCATCCGGATGACTCAGCGAGAGCTGGGCTGTGCCCTTAAGGTCCATGGTCGTTCGCACTTTGACGGACAGCGTCACGCTTGCTCCGGGCTGCAGCGTGACCTCAGTGGTCGATAACTTGATGCTCAGTCCGCCGCTCACTTGCTCGGCACTTGGCGGACGCTGGGTATCACACGACGCAGTCGTGCCCAGTGCCGAAAGCAAACAGAGGCCAATCGGTAAGAGCCGCATCAGCAGCCAGCCTTTCCGGTGGCAAGAAAATGCCCCCCGCGCGAGATCTTATCACGGCAAAAGCCAAGTACGCGAAACGGCTTGGTTCCCTCGCTGCGGGGACATGGCCGACAGGTGCAAATGGGTGTGGCGCGGTCGGATGTCAGGGCGACCGAAGGAGCAGACGTTGCTGTTGGGAAGGGAGCTGGGCCAGAGGCGGCTCAGGAGCGGGCCAGACGTTGATTAGAAGCGCCCGAGGACGGCGATGCCGCTGGAGTCGAAGCTCCGATACGGAGCGATGCGGAGCGAACGAACGAACTGGGAAGCGCCGGGGCTGAGCTGATACTTGGTCTTCTGCGCGCCGGCCACCAGCATCGTCAGACCGACCAGCTGCGCGACGCCATCGGCAACAATCCAGGGCACGGCGTAATGAAGCGAGGCATCTTTGCGATCGCTCGAGACAAGCGGTAGCCAGATGCCGCTGATGAACGGACCGACGACGGGAACCATCAAGGTGTAGTGGATGATGCGGTGGGTGCCCGAGTCGGCTTGCTCGCCGTAGACGGGATTGTCAGCATAGAGCGGCCCCATCACCACCGCCGGAACCAGCGCCGACAGCCACAGCGTCAAGCCCGCTGCCCACAGACCGGTGTTGCGCTGCTCGACCGTCCGTCGCTGCATCGCCCAAGGAACCGCCACCGCCGGGTTGGGATAGCGTCGCAGCTGCGCCTGAACCAGGGAGATATCCGCTTCCTGCATGCCACTGCTGCGCAGCGCGTTTGGCAACAGCTCGTCGTAACAGCGCTGCGCGGAGTCGCTACGGCCCTCTTGCTGCTGTTTGAGGCAGTAGTCATAGACGACGGTCAGGCTGGCTCCCGAGGGCACCGACAGCATTGCACTGGCGATCGCAGGTGGAACCGCAGGTGGAGTCGTCGCCACAGGCTTGGCAGGCTGCGGAGTCGTGCCAAGCAGCGGACGGGGCGCGGCCGTTACCGGGCGATCGTCTTCTTCGATGATTGGGGTGGGCGGAGAGGTCGGCTTCCCGGCTGACGGCGCAGCAACACTGGCTGGTGTTGCAGGCTTTGGTTGGGCGACGGTGCCGCGCGCAGCAGGAAAAAGCCCCGCGCGAGCTTCTGTTACACAACGTTCGGCATAGCCGCGATAGGCTTCATCGGGTCGATCAGCGGTCAGCGTCAGGTAGTTCTGACACGCATCGAGCGCCTCGACTTTGCGGCCCAGCTTCAGCTGCGTCTGGCCGATCCGTACCAGCATCTCGGGCGTGCTGTTCACGTCATACGCTTCTTTGAACAGCCGCAGCGCCTCCTCGTAGCGCGCCTCGGTAAAGGCCCGTAGCGCGTCTTGATGTAGCTCGCTGGCATCCTTGGCCCAGGCTGTCTGGCTGCTGCCAAGCGTCGCCGCCAAGCCCAGAGCGCACATCAGTTTTAGATTTCGCATTGCTAAGGCCCTCACTCGCAGGTGTGAACGGGACGGCACTCCCGCGCTCGAAAGTTTCTGTCGGAACGGCTCTTTGCCGCGCGCGGCCATCGCTGCTGGTTCGCAGAGAGCCAAGCCGGGCGTGTTAAGAAGCATTGGCGTTGCGTCGTCCAAAACGCAAGTTCCTTACGGCCTGGGCGACGGAAAGTTCAGCGAGCCGCTGGGCCTGGCGGGCGCTGGCAACTACATTCGTCGCAGGGACAGTGTGACGGTGCCTTCGGCCACTCGTTCGCCACTGCCGTCGACGACATCCACCAGCACGGGCACGTCGATTTTTCCTTCGGCGACGAGGCGCTGCTTCAGCTCGGACGGATTGCTGCTGGGTAGCTGGGCGCAAGCCGACAGATCCCCCCGCGCCGGCTTGCGGAAGCGCAGCTCGCAGCCTTTGCTGTGGCAGGTGACCTCCAGTCCGTTGAGAGACAGCAGGCCCGCCGCAAGAGCCGCCGTCTCGGCCGCCGCAAACTGGGCGCTGACGTGAACCGTGCCGCCGTGATTGGCCAGCTGCGGATCAAACGGTAGGTGCACCCGCGTCGACGACGGAGACAGGTCAATGACCTTGATTCCCAGCCGCTGAGCGAGGGGAATCTGCGTAGCCACAAGGTCCATGATGTCTGCCGGATTCATTCGACTCGTCCTACTGACCAGGCCTACCGACCAGCAAGCGCACGCGATACCTGGCTGGTTTTCGCACAGCCTTGCCCATCCTGAAAAGGGGACGCTAGACCCCAGCTGTGGCCGCGATTTATCCGAGCGGCCGGCTTGAGCGCTGAGCGCTGAACACTGATCGCTGAACGGGGACTGCTACAGGCCGCTGGCAAAGCGAAGGCGCCAGACCATGCCCATGGCCTCGGCGAAGATCTTGCTCGACATCTTGGACTGACCGGCGCGGCGATCGATAAAGATGATTGGGACTTCTGCGACGGAAAATCCCTTGCGGACAGCGCGGTAGGTCATCTCGATTTGGAAGCTGTAGCCGTTCGAGCGAACTGCGTCGAGATCGATCGCAGCCAGCACTTCCCGGCGGAAACACTTGAAGCCCGAGGTCAGATCGCGCACATCGAGTCCCAAGATCGTTCGGGCGTACAGGCTGCCCCCTGCCGAGATGAGCTGACGACTGAGGCCCCAGTTTTCGGTACCACCGCCGGGGACGCGACGCGAGCCGATGACCACGCCAGCACCGTCTTTCGCCGCGCCGAGCAGCGCCGGCAGATACACCGGGTCGTGGCTGAAGTCGGCATCCATCTCGAACACAAACTCGTAGTGCTTCGATAGGGCGTAGCGGAAGCCGGCGATGTACGCAGTTCCAAGCCCGAGCTTGCCGCTGCGGTGGAGGACTTGGATGCGCGGGTTTTGCGCCGCCAGCTCATCGGCCAGCTGACCGGTGCCATCGGGCGAGTTGTCGTCGACGATCAGCAGGTCTGCACTCGGCAGCGCTGTCAGTACTTGGTCGCACAGGGACTTAAGGTTCTCACGCTCGTTGTAGGTAGGGATAATGATGAGGGCTTCACTCATTGCCCTACTTTACACCACCTACCCAGGCTTTGGCACCTGCCGACGCTCACGTCCGTCGCCAGCGTGGCGGACTCGTGAAAAAGGCGTTGACAGGACGGGCCAAAATCCTATTCAATCCCACCTGTTCAGCGCTTTTCCCGTGTAGCTCAGCCGGTAGAGCAGGTGGCTGTTAACCACCGGGTCGGGGGTTCGAGTCCCTCCGCGGGAGCCAGTCGCAAGGGTTACCAGATTTCTGGTAGCCCTTTTTTGTTTTTGGGGTGTTGTTTGCGCTACTGGGCGGCGAGGGCAGCCGCGACGATGCGCTCGGTTTCCGCGAAGAAAGCTTGGCAGAGCGCTCGATCGTGTGCGACGGGATTCATCGGGGCTTGGCGTCGAGCTGCGAAGTATTGCCCGGTCACCGCCGCATACTCGGGATCGAGCGCGAGCATCACCGACGTGGCCGCTCCGTCAGCTACCGAGTCCGGCCCTTCCATGCCAAAGCCGGTGGTGAGTAGCTTGGTTGATACGACGCCGGGGTGAAGCGCGTTGACAGCGACCGTATCGCGCAGTCGCTCGGCCAGCTCGACGGTGAACAGGACATTGGCAAGCTTCGAGGCTGCATACAATCCGTACGAGTCGAAGCGACGCTTGCGGCCGCGCAGATCATCCAGGTCGATTCGGCCTCGGTTGTGGGCGATCGAGCTGACGTTGATGATCCGCCGCAGTCGACAGCCGGGCTGGGCCAGCAGCGCCATCGTCAGGACAAAGTGCGCAAAGTGGTTGATCGCCATCGTCAGCTCGATCTCATCGGGGGACAGCTCGAGCTTTTTCATAAAGACGCCGGCGTTGTTGATCAGCACTTCAGGGTAGCTGCCACGACGGGCCAGCTCAGCGGCGAGAGCACTGGCTGCGGCGAGCGACGAGAGATCGGCGAGCACCGGCTCTGGCATGCTGCGTCCACAGAGCGCTTCGACCGATTGCTGGGCCGCCGCGACCCGCTCGGGACGCCGACCGTGGAGGATGACCTCGGCACCGTGTCGAGCCAGCTGTCGGGCTGTCTCCAGGCCAATTCCGTCGGAGCTGCCGGTGATGAGGATGAGGGGGCTGCTGCTCTGCATGGCACTCCTTGTCGCAAAGAACCTTCATAGTAGCCGATGCCGCACCAGCCACATCGGTGACGCGGCGGGGTGCGGGCGGACATCAACAAATCAGCTGCCTGGCATCAGTCAGATCGCAGATTCTCAAGTTCTCAAGCGAGCTGGCGGACTGCAAACTACCTGACAGTTCTCAGCACAGGCCACAGCTGAGGTCACGACCCACCAACGGAGTTCTCACGATGTTGACGATTCGCCCTGCGGAAGAGAGAGGCCACGCCAACCACGGCTGGCTCGACAGCTATCACACCTTCTCGTTTTCCTCGTACTACGACCCGGCGCACATGGGCTTTCGCAACCTGCGCGTCATCAACGAGGACCGCGTCGCGCCCGGGCAGGGCTTTGGCACCCACCCACACAGCGACATGGAGATCATCTCGTACGTGATCGACGGGGCGCTGCAGCATCGCGACTCGATGGGCAACGGCTCCGTCATTCGACCGGGCGACGTGCAGCGGATGAGCGCCGGGACGGGGGTGACGCACAGCGAGTTTAACGGCTCACCGACGGAGCTTGTTCATTTCCTGCAAATCTGGCTGTTGCCGTCGCAGCGCGGGATCAAGCCGGGCTATGAGCAGAAGACGTTTGCGGCGCAGGAAAAAGCGGGGCGGCTGCGCCTGGTCGCATCCACCGACGGACGTGACGGCAGTGTGACCATCCACACCGACGCGGCGATCTATGCCGGTATTTTTATCGACGGGGAGAGTGTCACTTACCAGCTTCAGCCGTCGCGGCATGGGTATGTGCAGGTGGTGCAAGGTGCGGTGCAGGTGGGCGGTCATGCGCTGAAGGCTGGCGACGGAGTGGCTGTCTCCGGAGAGTCGTCGGTCACCATCGTGGGCCAAGGCCGTGGCGAGGTGCTGCTGTTTGACCTGCCGTAGGTGCCTCGTCGCTGGGGCTGACCGTCGCTGTTAGGGCGGCTCAGTGTCGCCCATGATCGCGACCACGCCGCAGACCCCGACGACCTCGCCGTCTCGTCGATAAGGCGCCAGCGTCAACCAGCCACCACGCGCTTCCCCCGCTGCCGTCTCGATGAGCAAGGGATGGCGACTGGTGCGCTGCTTGGTGAGGACGTGGCGAACCTCACGCTCGATGCGGGGACACCACGCGCCGATCTTGGTGGTCGACAGCTTGCCGCGCAGCTCCTCGGGTGGTACTCCGAGCAGCGCCCCGAGCGCACCGTTGCCAAAGACCAGCTCACACGTCGGCGACGCGACAAACAGCGGCAGCGGACAGGCATCGACCAGCGCTTCGCATAGATCGGCACGCGGCGAAACCTGGCGCGTCGTGTCCTCGATGCGACGACGCAGGCCCAGGCCGTGCATGATCTGGCGCAGCTCAAACGCGAAGTCGGCGGCCTGCTGGTAGCGCTGCTGGGGTTCCTTTTGCAGCGCCCGCAGCACCAGATCTTCCAGCGACTTGGCAAGCGGTGGCACGGTGCGGAGCAAGCGACTCGGGGCGATCGGCGTCACGCGCAAGTGACCGTAGAGGATGTCTTGCAGCCGACCCGCAAACGGTGGATGTCCCGTCAGACACTCGTAAAACAGCACTCCCAGCGCGTAGACATCTGAGGCCGGCGTCGGAGTCTGGACGCGAATCCGCTCGGGCGCCATGTAGGTCGGTGTACCCGCTACCGTCGTCGCCGCCACCAGCTCACGCGAGTCCACCGATGGTCGACTCGCCAGCCCAAAGTCGAGCAGCCGAACCTCATTGCGCCGACTGTCCGCCCCACTCTCAGAAGCACACAGAAATATGTTCTCTGGCTTGATGTCACAGTGTATGACGCCGAGGCCGTGCATGTAGTTTAGGCCTTCGGCGCACTGGAGCATGATGTCGCACGAGGCGCTTGGCGACAGGACGCGCTCGCGATTGAGCCGCTCGGCCAGCGTCTCGCCGTAGAGGTAGTCCATGACGATGAAGGCACCGTGGTGTCCGTCGACGCCGAAGTCGAACACGCCGATGATGTTCGGGTGGTTCATCGCCGCTGCCATGCGCGCCTCGCGATAAAATGCGTCGCGGATGTGCGGCTGCCGAGCGAGGTCGTGGTGAATGATCTTGAGCGCGAACAGCTTGCCGAGGTCGCGGTGACGGACTTTGAAGATGCGGCCCATCCCGCCTTCGCCGAGTGAGCCCTCGATGATGTAGCGGCCAGCGACGATTCTCTCGGGAGCGACGCCGGTCGGCAGGCTGCCTGACTCGCCGCCGAAGACCTCGAAGGGGACGTTGCGATCGTCACTCTCGGGCGGCACGAGCAAGGTGATCTGGCTTGCTGCGCCTCCCGCCCCTGCGCCGCTCGGCCCGCCCGGCTTCTCTTGGCTCACCGGCGAATTATATCGTGCATTGGGCTTGGACAGGGGATGGTTGCGGGCTGCGGTTGCCGATGGCGGTACACGTGGGAAGCTGGAGTCCGTCGTCGAGTCAATGCCGCCGGGTCGGACAAAACGTGCGATTTCGCACTTTTTTGCGAGAACGCACACTGCTTGCTCCTCGGAATAGAAGTTTTGTACGTTCCACCGCTACCGTGTCCGACGAAACACCGTCTGCTAAAAAGGCCCGCACGGGCTTTGTGGTCAAGCTGCTGGGCGCACCGTCGCTGCTGCTGTTTTTGACCTTGGTCATTGGCGTCGTGGGCTTGATTGGGGTGAGCAAGCTGCAGAGCGAGGAAGATCTGCTGGTCTTTCTACCCGAGGGCGATGCCGATGTGACGGTGTTTCGCGACGTGGCAACGCGCTTTGGGGCCTTGCGGGTGGCGCTGATTGGCGTCGAGCCGAAGGATGGTCACAAGCTGTTCTCGGCGGAGCTGTTGGGCCGCATCGATCGTCTGTCGACGCAGCTGAAGAATACGACTGGTGTCGATCGGGTGGTGTCTCCGACGACAATCAATGATCTTGTGCCGATTGAAGGCGGAGTCGATCTGACGCTGCTGGTGCCGCAGCCAATCCCGAGTGACGATGCGACGCTGGCCAAGGTGCGGGCGCGAGCGCTCAGTCAGCCGACGATTCGCGGAAACGTCGTCTCGGCGGATGGTGAAGCGGGCCTGATCATGGTGTTTGTGGGCGACGGTGTTCCGACGCGGCAGCTGGCGGAAAAAGCGCAGGCGCTGGCCAGGAGCGAGCTTGGGCCCGTCGCCAAGCTCTATTTTGGTGGCGCACCGTTTGCGGGTCAGTCGATCTACGACGACACCCAGCGCGATGTGCAGAGGCTGGTGCCGATTGCGCTCCTCCTGTTTTTGTTTGTGGTGCTGTCGGCGTTTCGCGATCTGTTGTCGGTGTTGCTCACCGTCGGGACGGTCGGGCTGTCGGTGCTGCTGGCGCTGGGGGTTTTGGGGCTGCACGGTGACAAGTTCACGGTGGTGATGGGGACGCTGCCGCTGGTGCTGTTTGCGTCGGGGAGTCAGTACGCGATTCACATCCTCGGGCGCTATTACCTGATTCGAGAGTCCGAGCCGTCGCTGTCGACGCTGGCAGCCGCGCGGGAGGCGCTGACGGTCGCGGGTCCGCCGGTGATTGTTGCGGCGCTCAACTGCTGTGTCGGTTTTCTGTCGTTTTTGGTGATGAACATCTCGGCGATGCGCGCTTTTGGGGTTGCGTGCTGCGTCGGAATCGTCGCCTGTTGCGTCTTTTCGTTGACGGTCGCCCCGTCGGTGGTGGCTCGCTTTCAAGCCGATCGACCGGCGTCTGAAGCCAGCTTTACCCGTCTGGGATCGGTGTTGTGGCGGCTGTTTGGTTGGGTGCGGGGCCATCGGGCGATTGTCTCTCTGAGCGTCGTCGGGCTCTCAGCGGTGTGTGGCTACTTTATGACGCGGGTGACGGTGAGGATGGAGCCCAAGGCGTTCTTTCGTCCCGGCTCGGAACCGGCGCTGGCGCAGAAGTTTCTCGACGAAAAATTTGGTGGGGCGGCCTTTGTGCAGGTGCTCGTCGAGGGAGACATGACCGATCCACGCTCGCTGCATGAGGTGCGGCGACTGTCGGCACGGGCGCGCTCGCTGCCGGGTGTGACGCAGGTGCAGACGATTGTGCAGCCGCTGGCGATGGTCGGTGACTCGATGGCGGGGCTGCGCGGGCTGCCGCAAAATGCCCAGCAAGTGGTCGCGCTGCTGTTTTTCCTCGAAGGTGAGCCGTCGCTGCGCACGATGCTGGCGCCGGATCGCAAGTCGGTGCTGGTCCACGTTCGGGTGCTCGGGGATGCGGCGACGGTGGTGAGCGAGCTGCGGCGCTACCTTGGCGGTCGGCTGCCGAAGGCCCCGCAGCGTCACAGCCAGGTCGAGCTGAGCGAGGAGCTGTCGTGGCTTTTGCCGTCGCCAGAGCGATCCACGCGGCTGTCGCTCATCCAGCAGACGGTGGCGCAGATCGAAAAAGAGGGTCTGGGGCTGGCGGGAACGGCGCCTATCGAGCCAGCGTCAGACGGTGTCGATAGCGCAGAGCTGGTGCGCATGTCACGGGCGCAGGCGGAAGCCAAGCGGCGACTGCTGACGGTGCTTGGGGCGAGCCAGGTGGATGCAAGCGGACGGCTGCTCGGGCGGCCCGCCGACGATGTGGAGTCGTGGGTCGAGTGGGTGGCGGCGGCGATTTTGCAACCTCCGGTCGAGGCGGCGGCGCAGTCCCTGTCGGCGCACCTCACCGGCGAACCGATGCTCGATCAGGCGTTTTCGCGGGCGGTGGATCGCAATCAGTGGGCGAGCCTCGGGATTGCGCTGGCCGGGGTGCTGATTGTGCTGCTGTTTGCCCAGCGCTCGCTCGTCGGGGCGATTCTGTCGACGCTGCCGGCGGTGATGGCGCTGGGGGTGGTGTTCGGAGTGCTTGGTCTTTTGGGCAAGCCAATCGACCTCGGTACGTCGCTGGTTGGCTCGATGGTGACAAGCTCGGGTGCCGATTTTGCGATGCACTACATCTGGTATCTGCGCAGGCAGCCGGCGAGCCAGGTGGTGCCGCGCGTCGGGCCGGTGATCTTGACCACCGCGATCGTGCTCGGGCTGGCGATGGGCGTGATGATGCTGGGGGCGTCGCCGCCGCTGCGGCTGTTTGGAGCGCTGGCGGCGGCAGGTATGCTTCTGTCGGCAACGTTTACCTTTTTGCTCGTGCCGGCGCTGCTTGGGAAGCTTCCCGCCGACCCAACGTCTTAACGTGCGCATCAGCGATTTTCTCAAGGAGAACCCATGAAGGTCATGCAATCAAAGAGGCTACTCGTCGGTGGAACGCTCGGTCTATTCGTCGGGCTGCTGGCTCCGGCGACGAGCTTTGGGCAAGCTGCACCAGCTCCGCAGCAAGCCGCTCCGGGCACGTCGGCGCCGGTGGTTCAGAGCGAGACGGCGGAAGCGCTGCTGGCTCGGGTCGATCGGCAAAATGCGGCCTTCACCGACGCGCTGTTCCGCTTCAAGATGGTGGTGAAGAGCTCGTCGGGTGCCGTCGAGCGTGAGGTCGAGTTTACGACCAAGCAGAAAGGCAACCAAAAACGGCTGGTGCGCTTTCTGTCGCCGGGAGACATCAAGGGGATGGGCTTTCTCCTCGAGGGACCGGGGATCATGTACGCCAAGCTGCCGGCGTTCGGAAACCGGATTCGGCGACTCGGGACCAGTCAGATGAACCAGAGCTTTATGGGCTCGGACCTTACGTCGGAAGACATGAGTGCGATTGACTACGCCCCGTCGTACACCGCGACGCTGGCCGGTCAAGATGGCGCCGACACGGTGCTCGCACTGCAGCTGAAGGCGGGCAAAAGTTCAGAATTTCCGCGTCTCAAGATGTGGGTCAATGCCGATCGGGCGACGATCACCAAGATCGAGTACTACGACGCCGCCGGCAAGCACCTGCGATCTTGTCTGCGCAGCGAGTACAAAAAGGACAGCGACGGGCATTTTTCGCCCGGCCTGATGACCTACATCGATCACCGTCGCGGCGGCCACAAGACCGACATGCAGCTCGTCGAGAGCAAGCTCAACAACGGCTTCAAAGACGACGAGTTCACCCAACGCGCACTGCAGCAGGACTAAATGCGACGCGGCCTTCTTTCTGTGACTCGGAGCCTGCCACTGCTTCTGGCACTGCCTCTGTCCGTGCAGCCGGCGCGGGCGGATGTGGATCTCAAGTTCTCCGGCTCGATCTCGTCGGATATGCGCTTTCGCATCCAAGGGCAGGAGCGAGCGCTGCCCACCCCGACGCCGTCGCAGTGGACGCTGCTTAAGAACGGCTTTTCCCGCAACGAGAATCGGATTCGCGCGCAGCTCGGCATCAAGCTCGGGCAAAAGATTCGCGGAGTGGCCGACGCAGAGCTGATGCTGTACGGCTTTTCCGACCTGCGCGACATTGACTCGGCGACGCTGCGTGATCGCGTCGATCCGTACTACCTGGAAGTTCACGCCGCCTACATTGATGTCTACAACCTGTTTGGCGACGTGATTCCGCGCTTTGACCTGCGGCTCGGTCGGCAGACGGTGCCGTGGGGTGCGGCCGATAAGTTCAATCCGATCTCGAACCTGAACACGCTGGATCTGTCGGACCCGCTCTTGTTCGGTCGCGCGCTGGCCAACAACATGATTCGCGCCGACTGGAATCCGGTCGGGGATCTGCAGATTACGGCGGTGCTGGTGCCGGTGTTTCGTCCGGCGCAGCTGCCGCGTACGGCTCCGTTTGCGCTGCTCGATCCGCTGCGGCCAGCGCCGGTGCTGGATCAGGGAGTGCGTGCGGCGCTCGACAATGAGCGGGCGGTCTATGTGCCGGTCAAAGACCCGGTGACGGGCGTGCTTTTGCCGGCGGGGCGGACGCTGACCGTCGAGGCCGATGTGCTGGCTCCCGAGGTGTCGGCAGCCAACATGCAGGTCGGTGGACACGTAACCTGGAAGCTGCTCGGGCAGGACATGGGCCTGTCGTACTATCACGGCCGCTTTGGCATTCCGGTGCCGGCGTGGTCGGTGTCGACGGGGACGCTCGATCAGAATGTGACCCTGACGCAGCTTGTCTATCCGCGCATGGATGTGGCCGGCGTCGAGATGGCGGGCTCGATCGAGCGACTCGGCGGCATGGGCTACTGGATCGAGGCGGCGGTGTTTTTTCCCGGCGAGGTTCAGCTCGGTCTGTACGACGCGATCACCAGCCCGACGGCACCACGCGCAATGGAGTATCTGCCCGCAGCCGATGGTCGCTACTACCGCAACACCCTTCCCGTCGGTGCGCAGGGCCAGCGACCGCTCGTCATCGACCGCACCCCGTTTCCCAAAGCCACCATCGGCGCCGACTATGCGTTTGGCGGCCATGTCTACGTCAACATCCAGTATGTCCATGGCTTCATCGACGAGTTCGGCGGCGGTCGCGTCGCCCGTCCGCGCAAGGACTCCATCGATGTCGCCGCGCAGCCGCGAGTTGAAGCGCGCGTCGGGGACTATGTCGTCGCCGGGCTGGATCTGAAGCTGCTCAATGAACGGCTGCTCCTGCGACTGTTTGGCGTGATCAAGCTGCCGTCGGTGGACTTGCAGACGCGGCTGTGGGACGACTGGGCTCCGACGGGCGTGCTGTTTCCGCAGATCATCTGGAACGTCTTCGATGGCACCGAGCTGATGGTCGGCTCGTTTGTGATGCTCGGCGATCGCTCGACCAAGTTCGGCGATCCAGCAGCCGGCGCCACCGAGGTCTTCGTCCGAGGCAAGGTCAGCTTTTAGACCGCACACGCGACTAGTCGGCGGCATTTGGGCCGGGGGCGATATACTGTCCCCGGAGGTTTCTGCCATGGCAAAGATGAGCGTGAGGCGGAAGTTGGCGATCGCCTCGTACTCGCCACCGCGCGAGGGCAACATTTACGGCAAGCTGGTCGTCGACGCAGCGCCGGGGCTCGGTTACCTCGACGAGGTTCGCAAAAAGACCGGCGAAAAGGTGTCGTTTACCCACTTGGTCGGTCGCGCCGTGGCCGAGGCACTGCGGCAGGCACCCACCCTCAATGGTCGGATCGTCTTTGGCGCATTCGAGCCGTTCCCCACCGTCGACATAGCCTTTCTGGTTGCGCTTGAAGACGGTCAGGATCTGGCCCGCGCCAAGGTCTGCGAAGTCGACAAGAAGTCGATAGCAGAGATCGCCCGCGAGCTGGCCAGCAAGTCCGGCAAGCTGCGGGCCTCGGCGGACCCCGCATATGAGAAGTCGAAGAGCGCGATTCGGATGATGCCGACCTGGGTGCTCAAGCCGATGCTCAACCTGACCGGCTTTCTGGCGAGCAGCCTGGGCCTCAGCATCCCCGCGCTCGGCGTCGAGCCGTTTCCGTTTGGCTCCTGCATCGTCACCAGCGTCGGTATGTTCGGTCTGGAAGAGGGCTTTGTGCCACCGACGCCGTTCACTCGGGTGCCCGTCTACATTCTGGTCGGTGCAGTCAAAGAGCGTCCCGCCGTCGTCGATGGCAAGCTCGTCGCCCAGCCGCAGCTGACGATTACCGCGACCATTGATCACCGCTTCATCGACGGAGCGCAGCTGGCAGTCTTGGCCAAGGTCGTGCGCAGCATCCTCGAAAATCCGTGGCAGCTCGACGCCAAGCCCGCCGCCGGCTCATAGCTCAAACGGCAGACTGTGCTGCTTCTCGGCGCGGCGTGCGGACTCGGGGCGAGGTGGCTCGTGACGGCGTGCGCACCGGTGTGATAGGCAAGGTCTGCTCATGAAGCGACGACGGTTTTTTCAAGTCTCGGTGCTTGGTTCTCTTGGGCTCGGGGCAGCGCTGCTGGTGGGAGAACACACACTTGGTCGCAGCCTTCCCGACACCATCACACAAGGGCAGCCGCAGCCGCTGTTGGTGTTGTCGGCGTCGGAGTCGGTGACCCTGCGAGCGGTGACTCTGCGGATTCTCGATGGCGCCAGTCCGAGTCCGCGCCTCGATAGCGGGGCGGCGATCTGCCAGTTTGTCGATCGCTACCTGACCAATCTGCCGACGGGACTGCAGAGCGATGTGCGGGCGCTGCTCCACCTTGTCGAGCTGTATCCGCTGCTGCAGCTAAAAATGGCGCGCTTTTCGCACCTGCGAGCCGAGGAGCAAGACGCGCTGCTGTCGGGTTGGCAAGACAGTCGGCTCGGGCTGCTGAGGCAGGGGTTTCAGGCGCTCAAGTCGCTGGTGTGTCTTGCGCACTATCAGGACGCGCGCAGCTTTGCGACGATTGGCTACTCGGGGCCGCTGGTCTAGCGTCACGATCGGGCGTGCGGTTGGCATGGGCGCTGCTTGCGGCCTTGGTATGCGAACTTCGCTTCGTCCGTCGTTTTGGATTTTGCTTGGGGGGACGCTGCTGTTGGACGTGCTGTTGCTGATTCCGTCGCCAGCGCGATTGACCGTTCGACCGTCGGAGAAGCGGCTGTGCCCTGTGCCCGTCGCGGACGTGGGCCATCGAGTCCGCTGCTTGACCGAGGCTGAGGCTCGACGGCTGGCTGTCTCACCGGGGGTGGTGCTGCCGCTGGGTCCAGACGGTCTGCGCTGGGTTGGCCCGCCGCAGCGGATGTCCGGAGAGCAGCAGCTCGCGCTTGGCCTGCGCCTTGACCCCAACCAAGCCAGCGAGGACGAGCTGACGGCGCTGCCCGACATTGGACCGTCGCTGGCTCAGGCGATCGTGAGTGCGCGACGACGGGCGCCGATTCGCAGTGAGTCCGATCTGCTGCGGGTGCGCGGCCTCGGGCCCAAGCGCGTCGCCAAGCTGCGACCGTATCTTCACTTTCCCGAATCGCAGTAGGCTGACGGTGCGCCGGCATCCAAACCAAGAAGCAAGGCCGCAATCTTCCCCAAGCAGAGACAGCGAGGCACGACGATGAAGGTGTTTGTGACAGGAGCGACCGGGTTTGTCGGCAAGCGGCTGCTGCGACGGCTGCTCCTCCGGGGTGAAAAAGTGGTCGCGATGACGCGGAGCCGACGCAACCTGACGATGACCGAGTCAGCCGAGCGCTTGCGGGTCGTCGAAGGTGATCCGGCCAAGCCGGGCGACTGGACAGCCGAGGTGGCTGGCTGCGACGCGGTGGTGACGCTGGCGGGCGAGCCGGTGTTCGGAGAGCGCTGGAGTGCTTCCTTCAAAGAGCGCCTCATCGATAGCCGCGTCGACAGTGCCAAGCAGATGTGTGAGGCGCTTGGCCGGCTTGGCCCCGAGCAGCGTCCGAAGGTGTGGGTGGCAGCCTCGGCGATTGGTTATTACGGTGCCCGTGGCGACGAGGCGGTTGGCGAAGCCGCTGATCCCGGAAGCGATTTTTTGGCCCGGCTGTGCGTGCGCTGGGAGGAAGAAACCCGCGTCGCTGAGTCGCTCGGTGTGCGCTTGGTACTGTTGCGGATCGGCATTGTCCTCGGCGACGGTGGTGGCATGCTGGCCAAGATGGTGCCGCCGTTCCGGGCTTTCGTCGGAGGACCGCTCGGCAGTGGCCGCCAGTTCGTGTCTTGGGTTCACATCGACGATGTGATTGGCCTTCTGGAGCTGGCACTCGATCGTTCGACGCTGAGTGGTCCACTCAATGTGACTGCGCCTCGACCGGTGCGGATGAGTGAGCTGGCGAAGACCTTGGGCGAGGTGCTGCACCGTCCAGCCAGGCTGTCCGTTCCTGAGCTGGCCTTGCGAGTCACCGTCGGTGAGGCAGCGGAGGTCATCCTCGCCAGTCAGCGCATCGTTCCCGAGCGGGCGCAGGCCGTCGGATACGCCTTCAAATACCCCGAGCTGGCCACCGCGCTGCGGTCCATTCTCTCGTCTTGAGGGCGGCGCTGTCCGAGTCTCGGACCACGTCCGTATTTCGGACCTGCTGATCGCCAATCGTTCGGATCTTCCGTCGAGAACATCATAGTTTGGGCTGGCACGATGGCTGCTTTGTAGTCGCTTCGTGCTTGCCAAAACGCTCTCAGCCGGAGTCCTGGGGATTGAGGCCTACCCCGTTCATATCGAGGTCGATGTCAGCCTTGGGCTGCCGCAGTACAACCTCGTCGGGCTCGCCGACAGCGCCGTCAAAGAAGGTGCGGTTCGTGTCCGGGCTGCGCTGGAAAACTCCGGTTTTTCGATTCCGCCGCGACGAGTCACCATCAACCTGGCACCCGCCGATGTCCGCAAAGATGGCGCGGCCTATGATCTGCCGATTGCGCTGGCCTTGCTGGTGGCGCTGGAGCTTCTTCCTCCCGATGCGCTCGACGGCAAGCTCTGGCTCGGCGAGCTAGGACTAGACGGCAGCATCCGACGCATCAGCGGGAGCCTGCCGATCGCGCTGTGGGCCCAGAAACATGCCCAACACCAGCTGGTCCTGCCCGCCGACTGTGCGGCGGAAGCCTCAGCCGTCTCCGGCCTGTGTGTCCGGTCCGCCAGCCATCTCAAACAGGTCGTCGAGTCGCTGCAAGGTGGTCCCGGCCTGCCGCAGCTGCCCGAGCGACCGTTTACCCAGCAGCCGTCCGATGTCGGCTGCGACCTGAGTGATGTTCGCGGCAACGAGCAGCCCAAGCGTGCTCTCGCGATTGCGGCAGCGGGTGGACACAACCTGCTGATGATCGGGCCACCGGGGACGGGAAAGAGCATGCTGGCGCGTCGGCTGGTCAGCATCTTGCCACCGATGACCGAGGAAGAAGCCTTGGCCGCGACGGCAATTTATTCGACAGCTGGGCTGCTTGGCGGGCAAGCGCTGCTGCAGCAGCGACCGTTTCGTGCACCTCATCACGAGGTATCGGTCGTCGGTCTGGTCGGCGGCGGGAGCAGTCCTCGGCCCGGAGAGATTAGCTTGGCCCACCAAGGCGTCCTGTTTCTCGACGAGCTTCCCGAGTTCCCCCGCGCCGCGCTGGAGTCACTCCGCCAACCCCTCGAGGAGCGCCAGATCACCATCGTCCGTGCCCGCTGTGCGGTGACCTATCCGGCCTCGTTTTCCCTGATCGCCGCGATGAATCCGTGTCCGTGCGGCTTTCGTGGATCGAGCCTGCGTGCCTGTCGCTGTGATCTCGGAACTGTCAGTCGCTATTTGGCACGACTGTCGGGGCCGCTGCTTGATCGCTTCGACCTCCACATCGAGGTGCCGCACGTGGACTATCAGACCCTGCTCGATGCCAAGCGCAGCGGCGAGCCCTCGGCAGAGGTGCGACAGCTCGTGGCGTCAGCCAGAGCGATACAGCACCGCCGTGTGGCCGAAGAGGGGCTCGTGGCGATGAGCAACGCAACCCTAAGTTCCGACATGGTCCTGTCCGTCGCTCGACCAGATGCCGCCGGAGAAAAGCTGCTGCTCGCCTATGCCCGCAAGCACGTCCTGTCGAATCGCGCCGTGCATCGGGTCTTGCGGGTGGCGCGCACGATTGCCGACTTGGCCGCGCAACCATCTGTCGGTGCCGCCCATATCGCCGAAGCCCTGTCGCTCCGGGTCCTCGATCGGCCAGGGAGCGGCGTGGCGAAGACCTAATCCCTCGTGATGCGAGTGCTCACGGGTGGACGACGCAGAGAAACCTACAAAGGAGTCAGTATGTCCGTGTCAAAAGCAGTCAAAGAGAAGCTCAAGGCGATCGCCGGTGCGGTGGCCGCAATTGAAAAACAGTTTGGCAAAGGAGCCATCATGCCGCTCGACGGTCGCGAAGTCGCCGATGTCCAAGCCGTACCGTCGGGCTCGATCGCACTCGATGCGGCACTCGGTGTCATGGGCTACCCACGTGGGCGCGTCATCGAGATCTACGGTCCAGAGTCCTCCGGCAAGACCACGCTGACCCTCCATGCGATTGTCGAGGTGCAGAAGCTCGGTGGCGTATGCGCCTTCATTGATGCTGAGCACGCCCTCGACCGCAGCTATGCCGCCAAGCTGGGCATCAAGCTCGACGAGCTGCTTATCGCGCAGCCCGACTGCGGTGAGCAGGGCCTGGAGATCGCTGATTCCCTGGTTCGCTCAGGCGGCGTGGATCTGATTGTCATCGACTCGGTGGCAGCGCTCGTCCCCAAAGCCGAGATTGACGGAGAGATGGGCGATGCGCACCTTGGGCTACAGGCACGGCTGATGTCGCAGGCGCTGCGCAAGCTCACCGCCGCTTCCGCCAAGGCCAACTGCACCGTCATTTTCATCAACCAGCTTCGTCAGAAAATCGGCGTCATGTTCGGCAGCCCGGAGACGACCACGGGCGGCAATGCGCTGAAGTTCTACGCGTCGGTTCGGCTTGATATCCGTCGCATCGGTCAGATCAAGCAAGGCGAAGCCATCGTGGGCTCGCGGGTCCGCGTCAAAGTGGTCAAGAACAAGCTCGCTCCGCCGTTCCGCGACGCTGAGTTTGAGCTGCTGTACGGCTCTGGCGTGAATCGCGCTGGTGAGATCCTCGATCTTGGGTCCGCGCATGGACTCATCGAAAAGAGCGGGGCCTGGTACTCGCTGGATGGCGAGCGCATGGCACAAGGTCGGGAGCGGGCGGCGCAGTGGCTCTCGGAACATCCGCAGCAGCTGGAGAGTCTACGCGAGCGGCTGCTGCTGGCACTCAAGCGTGGTGACTCGGCCGGGCGCGTTCAACCGATCGATCCAGCGGATGGCGGTGGGCTGTCCGAGGGGGAAGACGGCGCCAAAGAGCTTGCTGCATAGGCTTCCACAGCAGAGCCTGGATTCGGTCATGTTTTCAAGGCCTTGACAGCACCTACACCGTACAAGTAGGCTTGCCGACTCGCGAGCGGTTTCGACGCACGGACCACCAAACGGCAATTAGTTCTGTGAAACCGCATACGAAAATATTTCCCGCAAGAGCCTGTCCGTGCTCTACAAGCGGGTGTTCACGTCTGACGAAATAGATAGGACCAAGAGACATGGCCGTAAAGATGCGACTGGCTCGTGTTGGAGCGAAGAAGGCGCCGTTCTACCGGGTCGTGGTGGCAAACTCCCGCAGCCCCCGTGATGGACGATTTATCGAGCACGTTGGAGTCTATGACCCGACGAGCAATCCAGCCGAAATTCGGTTCAAGATGGATCGCGTGGACTACTGGCTGAGCCAGGGTGTGGAGCCGTCGGATACGGTTGCATACCTGATTACGCAAGTGAAGACTGGCAAGGCAGTGATCCTCGGGGCTGCGAAGTAGCACTCGCACCAGATCTGGACCTTTAGACCCTACGAGCACCTGCTGATTTCAGACCGACATTCAGTGGATGGCGGTGGACGACCAGCTGTCGATCGTAGGATCTTGGGCCTTATCATTGACGCTGCGAATGTGAGCGCTGACCGTCCGAAAAAGAAGTACAAGCCAGTTCGCCAAAGGTGAGCAGACCGCTGTGATTGTCCGCATGGTTGCGAGTAGCGACCTTGGCGAGGTCATTGGGAATCAAAATTGTGCTCTGTGAGCATGATGGATCCCGTTCCCTTTGGACGAATAAACACGCTGATAATCCATGTCGCGCCATCTGTTAGAGATCGGCTCTGTGTGCCGTCCACACGGTCTGCGTGGGGAGCTTCGAGTCAAGCTTCACGATCCGACTTCGTCTGCGCTCGACGCTGCTAAGCATCTTTGGACCGTGAAGGACAAAGAACCGGCGCTTCAGTGGCGGGTCAAGTGGTGCCGTGGTGAGTCCGGCGGCTTCCACATTGTCTGTGTCGATGGAGTGACCGACCGTACCATGGCGGAATCGCTCACGCGACAAAAGCTGCTCATCGATCGGGTCGAGCTGCCGAAGCTGGAGCCGGGAGAGTTCTATTTGGCAGACCTTCCTGGCTGTGAAGTGAAGACCGCTGATGGTGAGCATGTCGGGGTCGTCGCAGAGGTGATGAGCATCGGCGCGCAAGCGCAGCTTGTGATTCATCGTCTCGATCGCGAGCCAGCCTGGGTGCCAATTGTCCCCGAGATTCTTACGGGCTATGATGCAGAGCGGAGGCTGGTGGTGATTGAGCCGCCCGCCGGGTTGTTAGACCTAGATAGGAACTAGGATTCCGTGATGGCTCAGTCTATCGATATCATTTCGATTTTCCCCGAGATATTTGATCCAGTATTGCGCGTTAGCATTACTGGGCGTGCCATTTCTAAAGGTTCTTTGGTGGTTCGATGCCATAATTTGCGCGATCATACGATTGACAAACATCGATCGACTGATGACACGCCATACGGTGGTGGCTCGGGGATGGTGATGCTGCTGGAACCAATGGTGCGAGCATTCCAGGCCATCGAGTCCATGCACGGCAAGGCACGAAAGATCGTTTTGGCTCCGACAGGCAAGCCGCTCACTCAAAAGCTCGTGCGAGAGCTGGCGAACGAGGAGCGGCTGATTCTGATGTGTGGCCGCTATGAAGGAATGGATGAGCGAATCTATCACTATGCAGATGATGAGGTTTCAATAGGAGACTTTGTGTTAACTGGTGGAGAACTTCCAGCGCTGACTTTGGTTGATGCACTGTCTCGATTAATCCCGGGCGTATTGCATAATGAGCATTCCTCGGAAGACGAGTCGTTCGAGTGCGGTCTTCTGGAGTATCCACAATACAGTCGACCCGCTGAAGTGGCTGGCCTAGCAGTCCCCCCAGTGCTGCTGTCTGGTAACCATGAGCAGATCCGACGGTGGCGTCGCCAACTTTCCTTGGTGCGAACGCGCCAGCGACGGCCAGACTTGTTTGCAACGGTTTTGCTGTCCGATGAAGACCGTCGCTTGCTCGCCGCGTGGGACGACCAGCAGCGTGACAACCGGACCGCAGGGTTGTCTACATGAGCCAGCCGGACGCCAGCTTGGCGAAACGATCATATGTTGCACTTGTTCATCACCCCGTGTATGACAAGCAGCATCAGGTCGTAAGTACTGCGGTTACGAACCTCGACATCCATGACATTGCGCGATCCTGTTGCACATACGGCGTGGCTGGTTACTACGTCGTCCATCCCGTCGCTGCCCAGCGTCAGCTGGTCGAGCGGATTTTGGGATATTGGGACGAAGGACCGGGGCAAAGTCAGAACGATTTCCGTCGCGAGGCGCTCTCTTTTGTGCGGGTTGTCTCCTCGATGGACGAAGCGATCGAAGCGATCCACAAAGAGCAAGGGCTGCCGCCGCTGGTCGTTGGGACTACCGCGCGCCCTTCGGTGTCGGCTGTCTCGGCGCCGGCTCTTCGCGCGGAATGTTTTCGCGAGCCGCGCCCACTGCTGTTGGTGATGGGGACCGGCTGGGGTCTCACAAACGAATTCATGTCACGTGTCGATAGAGTGCTCGAGCCGATTCAGGGAGCGGCCCCTTACAACCACCTCTCGGTGCGCTCAGCGACGGCAATCATGTTAGATAGGCTCTTCGCCGAAGAAGCCAGAACGTAGGAGAATTTTCAGATGAGCGATGTTGTCCCCGCTGTTGAACTGCTAGAGAAGACCCTTCTGCGCAAGCAGGCGCTGCCTGAGTTCCGCGTGGGGGACACAGTTCGGGTATGGGTTCTGATCAAGGAAGGCGACAAAGAGCGTGCGCAGGCCTTCGAGGGGGTGGTGATTCGTCGTCACCACCACGGCCTGCGCTCGTCGTTCACCGTTCGCAAGATCAGCTACGGCGTCGGCGTAGAGCGAATCTTCCCGGTTCACTCGCCCCGGATCGACCGCGTCGAAGTGGTCAGCCGTGGTGAAGTGAGGCGAGCCCGCTTGTTCTACCTCCGCGAGCTGTCCGGCAAGGCTGCCCGCATCAAGGAGCGTACGACCAAGCGACCGGGCGCAAGCACCACCGACGCTGCTCCGACCTCCACCGCAGAAGGCTAGCGCATTTCATCCTCGCAGAGAGGCGAATCGCAGCGCTCGAGTTGTTGCGGGCATTCTATGAAGCTCGAGCGGAAAGACGTTTCGTTCGCCTCCTGGTGAGAGCGTCCTGCCATGTATTTTTCGTAGCGTTGCCAGGCTTTTTTCTGGCCGATTCAAGTCCCCGCCTCCTTGTAAGCAGGCTGAGTCCTGCTGTGCTTGGACTTGTCTATGTAGCTATGGCGTGTCCCAGGCTGTTTGGTCGAACCACGCGTCATGCCCTGTATTCCCCAAAAATCATTGTCGTTGCTGACGAATCGTATGAGGCAATATATGTCGGTATCGATAGGTCAATATGGCGAAGAGAGAGCTGCACTGTATCTCGAAGAGCAAGGGGTGCGGATTTTGGCTCGAAACTATCGCACACGACGTGGAGAGCTAGATCTAATTGCGCAAGATGGTGAGACAATCTGTTTCGTTGAAGTCCGCTTTCGCGCAGAGTCTAGCTTCGGGTCACCACTGGAAACAGTTGGACCTAAAAAGCAAAAGAGAATTGCTTATGCTGCGACTGAGTATCTGGCCAAACATTCTCACTTTGCGCGACGGTTCCCTTGTCGTTTTGATGTAATCTCGATTGAAAGAGTGCCCAATCGAGTCATTTGGATTAAAAATGCGTTCGATCAGTGCTCCCGTTAGTTGGCTCTCGGCTTCGATTGTTGGGCGTTGACCAAACAGACCGACTGTCGCTATCATGCAACTATGAAAAAAATTGCGGTCCTTGGTTCTGGTACGGTCGGTGAAGTGCTTGCAAACGGGCTCCTCAAGTATGGCTACGAGGTGATGCGTGGCACTCGGGAGAGCAGCAAGCTTGCCGCTTGGCACGCGCAGGCTGGGGCGTACGCCTCGGTCGGTTCGTTTGCGGAAGCAGCGCAGTTTGGTGAAGTGGTGCTGCTGGCCGTCAAAGGCTCGGTGGCGGAAGAGGTCATCGGTGCCCTGGGGAGTGCGCTCGACGGCAAGACTGTGATCGATGCGACGAACCCGATCGCAGATGCGGCTCCGGAAAATGGCGTGCTCAAGTTCTTCACGGGCCCCAATGACTCGCTGATGGAGCGGCTGCAGAAGCTGGCGCCGAACGCACACTTCGTGAAGGCGTTTTCGTGTGTCGGCAATCCGTTCATGGTGAATCCGGACTTCGGTGATCAGAAGCCGACGATGTTTATCTGCGGCAACAGCTCGGCGGCCAAGCAGCAGGTCAGCCAGATCCTGACTCAGTTCGGCTGGGACATTGAGGACATGGGCGCAGTGACGGCGGCGCGGGCGATCGAGCCGCTTTGCATGCTGTGGTGCATTCCGGGGATGACTCGCGGCAGCTGGACGCACGCGTTCAAGCTGCTTCGTAAGTAACGGAAGACGGGCCGCTGGTGTTATTTGCGCTGGCGGATGTTGTAGGCAGGCAGCCAGCGCTTGCGCGGTGGATCGTCGACGGACGAGGCGATTCGTACATCGTCCACGACATAGAAGCACTGGGGATCAAGTCGCCGCGCTTCGTTGAGGATGCTGGGGATGCGGCGGCGCTCGGTTTCCACGTACAGCATGTGAACGGGTCCGTCGCGGCCCATGCCGTGAAACAGGGTGGCGCGGAAGCCCTGCGTGCGGAGTTCATCGGCGAGCTGCTCGCCTCGGCGCGAGAAGACGCGAACGACTTGGTTGCCCATGGCGGCCCAGCGCTCGAGTGTTAGACCAACATAGTTGCCGACGGCAAAGCCAGCGGCGTAGGCGACGGCGAGCTGCGGCTTTCCGAGACTGCTGATGACCTTCGAGGCGGCGAACACCCAGATCAGGACCTCGAAGAAGCCAAACAGCGCGGCGCGACCCCGGCGGCCTTGGGTCACCATGACCACGCGCAGCGTTCCAAGCGACACGTCACCGACGCGAGCGAAGAAAATGAGCAAGCAGCTGAGCACGAGCGAGTCCGGCATACGCGGCGGCAGCTTACCTGAGCAATTGGCGTCTGGCTGGGTTCTTGTTAACGTAGCCTCACGCTCCTCGCGGTGAATACAGACCCCGGTGAGCCCGTCCGAGGAGTGAAGACGGGGCTCAGATGATGGCAATCCTTGGCGCAGACATCCGACAGCTCAGCAAAGGTCATCCCGCTGCCGCACCAGGCTGGTCCAGCCAAGGTCGGCGATGCTGGCGACGAACACCGACGAGCCGAAGCCGAGCTGGTCGAGCGCTGTCGGCAAGGCGATCAGCGGGCCTTTCGGACCTTGGTCGAGCGCTACCAGCGCAAGGTGTTTTCACTGGCGTTTGGGCTACTCAAAGATCCCGACGAGGCGCGCGACATCTCGCAGGAAGCGTTTCTCAAGGCGCACCGTCACATCGGGTCATTTCAGGGGACGGCCAGCTTCTACACCTGGCTGTATCGCATCACGGTCAACCTGTGTATCGATCGCAAGCGCAAGGTGGGACGGGGCAGCGAGGTCGAGCTGGACGAGCGGCTGTCCCATCGCCAGGTGGGCAGTCCCGCCGACGTGCTGTCTGCGCAGAAGCTGTCGTTCAACCCGCAGCGGGTTGCGCAGTCGAGCGAGCTGCGACATCGGATTCTCGAGGCGCTCGCGCAGCTGTCGGAGCAGCACCGGGCCGTTTTGGTCCTGCGCGAGGTCGAGGGGCTATCCTACAAGGAGATTGCCGACTCGATGGACTGTCCAGAGGGTACGGTAATGAGTCGCCTCTTTCACGCCCGACGGCAGATGCAACAGCTGCTCTCGGACTTCGCGGAGGACGCCGAGCAGGAGGGGGCCGAGTAGGCCCAAGCGACCATGGCAGTTGCCGATGACAAGCTAAGCAAGCTGTTTGATAACGAACTAACCTCTGACGAAGCCGAGGCGCTGCGGCAAGAGCTGTCCGTCGAGGAACAGGCCAAGCTGGCGGCGCTTTCCGACCTGCATCTTGCAGTGCATGATGCCGTCGAGACAGAAGCGGCCAGCCACGAGCTTGATCTGTGGTCGCAGCTAGAGGCGAAGCTGGCTCTGCCGTCGACGGTGGTGCCGGAAGCTCCGGTGATTCCGCTGCGGCGAAAGCTGCTCTTGCGGACGACGGCGGTGGTGTCGGCGCTGGCGCTGGCTGCGTCGCTCTTGTTTGTGCTGCGGCCCGCGACCTCACCAGGCAGCAGCTGTGATGTCGAGGAGCTGGAGGTCATCGGCAGTGGCGCGACGGTGCTGCAGGTTGCCGATGATCGCGGCAACGACACGACGCTGATCTGGTTTGATCATCAGGAAGAAGACGAATGGGAAAGTCTGTAACCGGACGAGGGATCTCGGGCGCGGCAGTGGCTGGCCTGCTGGGGTTTTGGCTGGGAGTGCCACAGCTTGCTTTGGCTCAGACTGATCCGCCTAAGGCCGCTCAGGTGGAATCGCAGGCAAGTGGCTCGGCCGCGTGCTCGGTGCGGGTCATTCATGCCACGGCGGGAGGGAGTCGGTTTGATGCGGGCTTGGAACCACTGCGCCCCCAGCTGACCCGGCCGCCGCTGTCGTCGTGGACGAGCTTTGCGCTTCTTCAGCAGCACGAGCTGTCGATCCCGAGTGCGACGCCTCAGCAGTTCGCGCTGCCCGGTGAGCATGTCGGCGTGCTGTCCTACGAAGGTCCGACGGAAGCCAGTGGCAAGAAGCGGCTGCGGCTGCGGCTCGAGATCAAAGATGGCGCGGCGAAGCTTTTGTCGACGAAGTTTGTCATCAACGACAGCGGCACGATGCTCCAGGCCGGTCTGAAGCACGACAAGGGACTGCTGGTGCTCGGAATTACCTGCCGCATCGTCAGCTGATTTGGCCCGAAGTCAGGCCTGGTTCCCCGCGATTGGGTTACAGTGTGACGATATCTGGAGGCATCATGCGATCCCTGTTCCGTTCCGTCCTGCTCACCTCGGTTCTACTTGGCGCTTGTAGCTCGGGGCCAAAGTACAAGATTGATGACGCGCTGCTCGCCGACGTTCCGCCAAGCGACAAGGCGCAGATGCTGCAAATTCAGTCGGAGCTTAACCAGGCCAGCGAAGAGAAGAACAAGGCGCAGAGTGACGCGGCGATTGCTGACAAAGAGCTTTCCGTCGCAGAGGCCGAATACGACAAGGCCAAGGCCGACGTGAACATGGCCAAGGCCGAGCGCGATCTGGCGGAATCGACCAAAGACCTCAACAAGATCGCGTCCGCCAAGAGCAACCTGGAGCAAAAGCAGCTGGCCAAGGATGTGTCCGACGCGAAGATTGACTTTGCGAAGGCTCGTCGCAGCCATACGCGGGCGCTGTTCGATTCGGCGGAGCAGCGGATTGTGGCGCTGCAGGCGCGGTACGAGCAGTCGAAGGCGCAGCTGGCAGCGGCGAAGGGCAAGAAGCCGACGGCCGATTTCTCGGTGTCGACGTTTGATGAGCAGGCGGCAACTGCCCAGCGCAAGGCCGATGATGCGAAGATGACGGCGGACAAGCGGCAGCTCGAGGCGACCCAGGCGCAGGGCAAGTACAACCAGCTGTTCCAGAAGCTGCAGATGATGATGGGCACGCAGCCACAGCCGGGAATGCAGCCACAGCCGGGAATGCAGCCACAGCCGGGAATGCAGCCGCAGTATCCAGCGCAGCCGACCCGATAGCTGCTTCGTTAGTCGGCGTGTGTGGCGATGTGGTCGCTTGTGCCGTGACAAAAGCCCCGGAACTCACAGCTCATTTGGATACAGATCGGCAGGGGCTGCTCGACAAGTCCAAAGGCCGCATGCGCTGGCAGGGGCAGGCTCGGTAGTTCAGCGAGCGGGGCGAGCGCAGCGGCGATCTCGGACAAGCCAAGTCGAGCAAAGCGGGGGCTGGGCTCGGCGTCTTGCAGGTAGAGGACTCCGACCCAGACCTCGGTGGTGTTCGGCGCGGCCAGCTGCAGCGCAACATGTCCGAGCAGGGCGCGACGGGCGGTGTGCCAGGCGTTCTCCTGCGGGGGCGGACTGGCCAGCTGCAGGTCGACCACGCAGACGGTGCCATCCCGGCGCTGCCACCACAGGTCGAGCACACCATGCAGCGTGCGCGGCTTCTGCGGACCGACGGGAACGTGATAGCGAACTCCTCGGCGCAGCGACGGCCACAGCCCCGGCTCTAGCAGCTCGGTGTGAAACCAGCGGCTCTTCAGCAGCAGTCCGAGCCAGGTCAGCGCCTCTTGGACGGGCGGATTTTCCCGCAAGATCCCGAGCCCAGTCAGCGTCCGCTCCAGATCGGCGGGGGTCGGTCGCTCGACGAGAGCCCACAGTCGCTGCGGCAGCGTCCCGGCGACCAGACAGCCGAGCGGCGAAAGCGCCATCGTCTCGTCGCTGGTTCGGGCGCGTCCTTCGGGCCGTGACAGCATGCCGGGAATCGTCGACAGCAGGTGATGGCGACGACCACAGGCGAGCAGCTCGGCGGCCTGGGCGGTCAGCGTCGGTGTCTTCGGCGGTGCGAGACGGGGCGGATCGTAGACCAGGCGCACCAGCTGTTCGGCCTGCGCGGACCCGAGCTGCGGGGTGGTGGCGTCGGGTGGATGCTCGCGGAGCGGCGGCGCTGGCGAGGGCTGCCACTCGGTCAATAGCTCCGTTCCCATCGGTGATGCCAGCAGCTGCTCCAGCGCCTGTCGCCAGCTTCCCGTCGAGCTGCGGTCCGACTCGCCCAGCCAGATCAGGCGGTCTTTGGCCCGAGTCGCCGCGACGTAAAACAGCCGCGCGGACTCGGCCTGCGCGCGCAGCTTGCGGGACACGTGGATGCGCCTCTGCGGCAGGGACTGGCAGCGCTCACCGTCTTCATACAGGGACAGCCCGAGGCCCAGCTCGCGATCGTAGACCACCTGCGGCAGATCGTTGCGCTCGCGAGTGGTACAGCCGGCCACGATCACCGTCGGAAACTCCAGCCCTTTGGCCTGGTGAACGGTCATGATGCGGACCACGTTGTCGCTCTCGCTGAGCAGCTGCGCCGCCGGCTCGTCGGAGGGATCGCCACTGGTCCGGAAGAGCTCGGGATCGGTCTGCAGCCGCAGAAACCGGACAAACGCGCGCAGTCGCCCGGCGTAGCTGCGGGCTCGGGCAAGCAGCCGCGCGACGTTGGCCAGCCGCTGTTCCCCATCGCGATCGGCAGCCAGCACCGCCAGATAGTCACAGTGATCGAGCACCAGGGTCAAAAGCTGCGCCGGATCGAGCCGGTCCGCTTCCGTCGCCAGCAGCTTGTGCAGCGTCGCAAAGCGCTGCAGCCGCGTCATCTCATCGGCGGGCAAGCGCAGCTGCAGATCGTCGGGCAGGAGGTCACCGGGCAGCTCAATCGGCTCATCGTCAGGTATGGGTGGGTCGGTGTACGGGTCTGTCAGCTGATGTAGTGCCGAGAGCGACAGCTTGCCAGCCAGGTGCAGCCGCGCCAGCGACTCGTCCGACAGACCAATCAGCGGCGAGCGCAGCACCGCCACCAGCGACAGCAGGTCGGTCGGATCATCAATCAGGCGCAGCAGCGACGCGAGATCCAGCACCTCTTGGGCAGCAAAAAAGCCGCGACCGCGCACGACATAGTGGGGAATCCGCCGCCGTCGCAGCGCCGTCGTGTAGTGGAGCAGGTGAGTGAAGCGGCGCAGCAGCACCACGATGTCGCCGGGCCTTGTGCCCTCGTCGATGAGCGCGGTGATCCGCTGTCCAAGCAGCTCGGCCTCGCGCACGATCGAGGCTGGCTTGGGCGAGGCTGGCTGGGGCGACGGTGAATCGACGGGAAGCTCGGCGGCGCGCAGCAGCTCGACTTGGGGATGACTCGTCGGTGTGCTGCGCTGCGCCATCAGCGGATCGCACGCCGGATTCCAGCGCACAAACCAGTCGGGCGAGTCGTTGCTGGGCGGCTGCATGACCTTGGCGAACAGCGTATTGACAAACGACAGCACCGTCGGCAGCGAGCGATACGAGCGATCGAGCGTCTCTTCATCCGCCCCCAGCTCGGTTAGGCGCTGACACAGCCGCGTGAAGGCCGCCACGTCGGCGCCTCGGAAGTCGTAGATCGACTGCTTGCGGTCCCCGACGATATACAGTCGCCCCGGCGTGTGCGCTTCATCCCCGACGAGGAGCGTCAGTAGTTCGGCCTGTAGCGGACTGGTGTCCTGAAACTCGTCGACCAGAAAGACCTGGAAGCGCCGCCGCAGCTCGTCTCGCACCGTCGGATGGTCCCGCAGCAGATCCCGAGACAGCCGCAGCAGATCGGAAAAATCGAGGACGACTTCTTCTTGCTTGCCGCTCGCGAACCGACGGGCGAGGGGTCCGAGCAGCAGCTCCAGGCCGTTTGCCAGACGGGCCGCCCGCTGCGAGACGGCGAGCGCTTTGAGATCGTCGAGCGCCTCGTAGGTCTGCTGCCGCCACGCTTTGATCGACTGCACCAGCGACGGATCGGCCTTGGCGCCACTCGGAGCCCGCAGCAGCTTGAGACACTCGCGAATCTGCCCAAAATCGGCTCGACACGCAGCCAGATCGTCGAGGCTGTGCAGCTGATTGACGACGCGAACGGCCAGTCCGCCGAGGATCGTGGCCCGCTCGGCTGACTTGTCCGCCAGCTCGGCAGCGTGGCTTGCCAGGTGATGAAGTACCGTCGACAAGCGGTCGCGGGCCTGGGTAAGCTCGACGGCGAGGCGCTCGGGTCGATAGGCGGCTGCGATGCCCTCAATCGGTCGTCCCTCCTCGGCGCGCTGACGATGCAGCAGGCACAGCACCTCGACGAGGCCACCGTCACCACCACCGCTGCTGGCAAAGCCAAGCTCGGTGAGCAGCGCTTCCATTGTCTCGCCGAAATCGGCAGCATCAGCGACGGAAGATGGCTGTTCGAGCGCGCTGAGCACCAGCTCTTCGCAGGTGTCACGCAGTCGCTGGGCCGCGCCATCTTCGTCGAGCAATGAGAACTCTGGGTCCAGACCGATCTGTTGAGAATATCGACGGAGCAGCGACGCAGCAAAGGAATGAAACGTACTGATCGTCGCGCCACCGAGAGAAGCCAACACCTGCTCCCAGGCACTGGCATCGGGAAGTTTGACTCCCAATCTCTCGGCACTCTCGACGAGAGCGGGCTCACTTTCACGGAGGGCGGCGGCGGGACTCTCGGGGCTTTCCTCGGCCAGGCGACGACAGATCGTGGTGACTCGGCCAGTGAGCCGCTCGCGCATCTCGGCGGCGGCCTTTTCGGTAAACGTCAGCGCGCAGATCTGCGAAGGCGGGATGGCTCGACGATGAGCGGTAACTCCAGCAACGAGGTGCAGATACTGTGTCAGCAGCGCGTGGGTCTTGCCGGTTCCCGCGCCCGCTTGCACCACTCGGTCGTGTGATAGCAAAAAGCGATCGGGCCCGCTCATCGGTTGTCTCCGTCGAGAAAATCGGGGGTCGGTGACAGGCGGCTCGGGGCGCTGACCTGGCTGGGCTGGCTGACCGAGCTTTGGGCGCTTTCGTCGGAGTCGCTGGTCGGGTCGAGTGGTACAGCGTCGAGAGGCGCGGCGCTGATGCGGCAGACGCTCTCTAGCCCGCAGCCTTCGCAGGTTCGCGGCGTCACGGCGAAGTCTCCGTCGCGCAAGCGGCGCCACAGGCGATAGGCGACCTCAGCGACGTTGCCGTCGGGGTTGCGCAGTCGTACCACCGGATCAAGCGAGGTCATGTCGGGATCATCGAGCGGCCCCGTCACCCGACCTTGGCGCAGCGAGTAGTAGCGGGCGATGACGTGCGTCGGTGGTTGATCGGCCCAAAGCTGCGGATCGGCTCGCAGCGCAGCGACGTAAAGCGGCAGCTGAAACGAGGTCGTGAGCAGCTTTTTGTCGAGCTGCGCCTGATAGCGCTCGCGTCGGCCCGCTTTGTAGTCGAGCACCAGCGCCTTGCCAGCCCCGAGGTCAACGCGATCGATGATTCCGTGGATGTGCAGCGCCATCCGCCCTTCGTCTCCTTGCGCCGCTGCGATCGCGAGTGGCCCGAACTTCCACTCGAACAGCGACGGGAGACACCCGGGCTCCAGCGGCTGCTTCGACTCGTGCTCGATGAGCCGCCACAGCTCGCGACGGAGGCGGCCCACTTTCACGTTGAGCAGCTCGGGATGGCCGATGTGCTCTCGACGGACAAAGTCGGCCAGGACCGCTTCAATCGCGCGCTGCAGTGCTGCCCGATCCTCGTCGTCGGCGTGGAGAGGCAGGCGATCGTGCGCTTTGCGATCTTTGAAGAACACCTCCAGCACCGCGTGGTGAAGCCGTCCCGAGGCCAGCGGGTCAAGCTCCTCGCCGCCTTCCCCCAGTGGACGAATTCCGAGCACGCGCCGCGCAAAAAAGCGAAACGGACAGCGCGCAAAGTCTTCCAGCACCGACGCCGACAGCGGATGTCTGGGACTGCCCGGCAGGCGCGGCTGAAGTACACCAATCAGTCCTTCGTCGAGCAGTCGTCCGACAAACGGGTGACTGTACTGACTTGCAGCCTCGGCGTCGGCAAAGACGGAAGAGAAAAAGCGACTGCGCAGCTCTTCGATTCGCACGACCGCCCCAATCCGCGCCGCCCGGGGACGATCGCGACGGGTCAGCGCCGACAGCAGAGCGGGCTGACTCTGCGATCGCTGCCACAGCTCGGCGGGATGAGAGGCTAGGTTCCCAATTGCCGGCTGACTTGGCACGGGACGCTCGGGCCAGGCTGCGGCATGGATGACCTCATCGATGAACAGCGAGCGGGCGACGGGGCGACCCTCCTCGTCCGCCAGCGGCCAGAACAGGTGCGCATGCGCGGTGTGGGCCAGCGCAACCGCCAGCTTGAGCGGCTCGGCGTCGGTGACAAGCTGCGCTTGCGGCCACAGGGGACGATCGGCCAGTCGATCGAGCTGGCGACGATCGTCATCGGGCAAAAGCGAGTCCTCCGGGCGATAGGTCGGCAGCTCACCCTCGATGAGTCCGGCAATCAGCAGATGATCAAACGTTAGCGGCGGAACATCGGCCAGCTCACCAAGGCGCACGGCCTGCGGACGATGTCCCAGCAGCAGCTCGTCGCACAGTCGAGTCAGGGCCTGTTTGAGCAGGGCGGCAAACTCTCGCTGCGACAGCGGCTCAGCGGCCAGACCAACGCGACGGGCCCACAGGGGCAGATCGGACAGCGCATGCCCGAGCAGCTCGACGGCGACATAGTCACGCTCACGCGCCGCCAGCACCTGCGTCACCAGCTCGGCGGTGCCCGACTCTTCACCCAGCGGCAGCGTCGGAAACTTCGTGGCCAGCTCAAAAAAGTGCAAGCGAGTCAGCAGCCGCTGCAGGGCCCGAGCGTGCTCCGACAGTGACGCGCTCTGGGGCAGGCTGGTCAGCTCGCGCAGCGCCAAATCGGCCTGCTCCGCGACGAAAGGTAGGTGCGGAAAGCGGGTCTTTGTCTCGCCCTCCTCCCCGACCTGCGTGCCCAGCCAGGTCCGCAGCCGGGTCAGACCCCACGTCGGATCTTGCAGACTCGCAGCGTCCCAAAGCTCTGCGTCGCTGGTCGAGGAAACCTGAGGCCGACGCAGACTACGGACCCCGGCGGCGCGCAGGGCCTGGGCCAGCAGCCACGGCTGGGCCCCGAGCGGTCCCGGAAATCGCAGGTAGCGACTGCTGAGCAGCTGAATCAGACCTTCTCGAGGCAGACCGAGCGCGAGCACCTCGAAGAGCTGGCTCACCAGTCGCAGTGGCGGCGGCAGCTCGACGGGGCGTGGGCGAGTTCCGGCCACCCCACCTTGCAGCGGCGTCGTCGCAACTCCGGCCCGCAGCAGAGCCGTCGACAGTCTCTCTCGTCGCTCGGGAGACTCCGCAACTACGGCAATTCGCTCGGGACAGACCCCGCGTGACAGCAGTGAGAGTACGCACTCGGCAACGGCCTGGGCCTCGGCATGTGGGGAGGTCTGCGGACGCAACGTCAACCGCTCGGACAGCTCGGAGTGGTGGACCCAGGCGGTGCTGCCGCGAGGACGAAACAGCCCCCGCACAAAGCGCGCCCATGGTCCCTCGTCGGTGGCCAGCGGGCCCAGCGGACAGCTCTGCTCTTCAAGAGCCAGCTCGTGCTTGCGATACAGCCCGTCGAGAAGCGGCTTCAGTGCTCGCTGCAGCGCCGGGCGATCTTCCACCGATGGCAGCAGCAGCCGCACCGGACGCTCGGGTCGTGCCAGTAGATCCAGGCCCCAAAGCCACGCCGGCAGCGACGGTGTTCCCACGTGACCGATGGTGAGGTGCAGCCCTTCGATCTCGATCGCCTCGGCGCCCGCCACCGACGGGTGAGACTCGATTCGCCGCAGCCCTTCTTGAAACAGCCGCGCCTCGCTGACCGTACGCTTGCCAAACGTCTCCTGGGCATACGCGCACAGCCGACCCACCTCTGCAATGCGCGCGGCCTGCCCCAGCTTGTGAGGATCAGCTTCCGCTTGGTCGGAGAGTCGTCGGCTCCAGCGCGCCAGCTGGCTTGGAGACACCGCCCCGGCCTCCGCAGCCGCGACCAGTCGTCCTACCGCTCGGGTCAGCCCAGCACTGTCCCTGCGGCCCGCGCCCCGGCTTGCTTCTTTGGCAACCCAGTGGTCCCGCAAGACCTCGCCGAGCAGTCCCAGCCGCTTGGCACGCAGCTCCGCCGGAGCACTCTGCATCGCCAGGTCATACAGAGACTCGCGCCGAGCCGCTGCTGTGCCTGCGTCCATCGTGCTGCCTGGTTCCGATTCCGCAGCGACCGGCATCGGGTCGCGCAAGGTGGTGAGTCGAAGCACCGCCGCTGCATACCACAGCCCGCCTGATGCCGGTGACTCGTCGGAAAGGACGGCCTAGTAGATAATCTGGCAAGATCTACGGTACGATGGCCACTTGTGCTGGAGACTCTGAACATGACCCGAGGTAAGGGGTTGCGATATTCGTCGTGGGTGGCGTATGGAGCGTTGGCTGCGCTCCTCTCGCAAGGTGGTCCGTCCGAGGTGTCGGCGGCGCCTCCGCCCCGACCGGCGGCAAGAGCAGCTGCGGGGCAAGCGGGCGCAGCAGCGAAGCCTGGCCTGAAGGCGGCAGCAGCAGCGACGGCAGGACCCAAGCTGATCTTGCTGATCGTCGCCGACCAGTTCCGCGCCGACAACCTGACGCGCTGGGGACACTTGCTCAGTGAAGGCGGACTCAAGCGGTTGCTCCGGGAAGGCGCCCGGGGAATCGGTCGATACGGTCAGCAGAACACCTACACCGGGCCCGGCCACGCGCTGATTGCCACCGGCTCGTACGGCTATCTCAACGGAATTACCCAGAACAAGTTTTGGAATCGCCAGGCCGGACGAGCCGAGTCGATGCTCTACGACGGCAACGTAAAAATCCTCGGCGAAAAAGAGCTGTCGCTCGAAGATGACAGCTCGCCTCGCAACCTCATCGGCAGCACGGTCTTCGACGAGCTTCGCTTCGCCAGCAAAGACAGCAAGGTGGTGTCGGTGTCGCTCAAGGCACGTGGCGCCATTCTCCTCGGCGGTCACACCGGCCAGGCCTACTGGTTTTCCGACCAGAGCGGCGAGATGACCACGTCGACGTTTTACAGCAATGACACCAGCGAGTGGGTCAAGCGCTGGAACAGCGGCAAGCTGGCCGACAAGCTGTTCGGCAAGGTCTGGGACCGCCTGCTGCCCGAGTCGGTGTACACCAACATTGATGCTTCGCCGCACGAGGCCGACCTCAAGGGCCTGGGCCGCGTCTTTCCGCATCCCACCAACGCCAAACAGCAAGCGCCCGGCCCCGGCTACTACGAGTCGATCAACTACACACCGACGGGACTTGAGATCCAGATGGACTTCGCCCGGGCGGCCATCGACGGTGAGCAGCTCGGTCAGCGCGGTGTGACCGATGCCTTGGCGATCTCGGTGAGCGGGACGGATCTGGCGGGACACCTGTTTGGGCCGTACAGCCATGAGTACCAAGACATGGTCCTGCGCTTCGATCGGGCCGTCGAGAAGCTCCTTCAAGATCTGGAAAAGAAGTTCAAGCCGGGCGAGCTGGTGGTGGCGTTTACCGCCGACCACGGTGCCGCGCCGATTCCCGAGGAAGCGATGCAGAAGAGCTTGCTCGCCGGGCGGGTGCGCAAAGGCATCGTCAAAGACACAGTCCAAAAGGCACTGTCGCAGTTCTACTCGATTCAAGGCGAGTGGGTGGCGGCGCTGGAAGATCCGAGCATCTACATCTCGCCCAAGATGATTGCCCAGGCCAAGGCCGATCCGGCACAGGTCGAGGAAGTGGCCGGGCGGGCCGTGCTCGAGATTCCCGGCGTCATGGGCTACTACACCCGCACTCAGCTGATGCGTGGCTGGATGCCACCGACAGAAGTCTCGACGGCGGTGGTGCGAAGCTACTTCCCGTCGCGAGGCGGCGAGCTGGTGCTGGTGATGGCGCCCTTTTACTTTTGGGGCAAGTACGGCGAAAAGGAGCAGGGAACCTCGCACGGGTCGTTTTATCGCTACGATACCGAGGTGCCGATGGTGTTCTGGGGCCAGCCGTTTAACCCCGGCGAGTATGGCGTGATCGATCAGATCGACTTCGCCGCGACGCTGGCTCATGCCATTCGGGTGACGCCACCGGCTGCTTGTCTTGGGCGCCCGGTGATGCCGATGCTCAAGCAGCGTACGCCGTAGTGAGGGCTCGCAAGGGGGCTGAAATGCGCGACACACCTTGGCGTCCGACGCTGTCACGGCTGGGTGTGCTGATTGGCGTCCTGCTGGTCGGCGTGGGGTCGCCGGCTGTGGCCAAGAAGAAAAAAGGGCCTGACCCGGTTCAGCAAGACCCGATGGACACCGAGGCCAATCCCCAGCCGCTGGTGAATCCGACCGGTACTGGCACGACCGGGGGAAGTGGATCGGGCGGCGCTGCGAGCTCGGGCGGCGGCACGACAGGCTCGGGCGGTGGCGCTGGAACGGCCAGTGGCGGCGCAGCCGGCGGCAGCAGCTCGGCGAGTGGTGGCAGCGGTGGTGGTGGCAGCACTGGCTCGTCGACCAAGCTCGGCCGCTACATGGTCAGCCTCAAGGTCGGGGCCGCGCCGTGTATCTACTTCAGCGGTGGCTGCGGCTTTCTACACCAAGGACTGGCTGGCATCGAGTTTGCGTGGGCCTTCACCCAGTCAGCAAATGCCTACCTGATTGTGCCGCCGCAGGTTCAGTTTCGGGCAAACCAAGGCACATTGATGGTGCCAGTTGGGATTCAGTACGACATTGGGCTGCCGGTGCCAAACCTCTACATTTATCCTCGGCTCAGCGTCGGGTACGCCGTAGCCATGGCCGGGGCCGCCGGCAGCGTCATTGCCGACCACTTTGGCGTCGTGATTCCCGAGGTCGGGCTCAAGTACGTCTTTTCGGGTCGCTATCACCTCGGCGGTGAGCTGGTCAGCGTGCCGGTGCTCTTCAACGAGCGCTCCGTCGTCGCCCACTACCGCATCGCGCTGTCGTTCGGCGTCAGCTTCTAGGTCACCGGGCAGTCGCAGTCTTCGCAGCCGGGCCGCTGCTGGCGCTTGACCGGGCTAAAGACTGGCTCTCGCGCTTCTCGTCCGTCGCCGCGAATGCCTGCCGCAGACATCAGCTTGCTGACTCGTCCTGTGCCCGGCGGCTCTTTGGCGTCGGGGATACAGGCACACAGCTCACCGCAGCGCTCGCGCACCGTCCCCAGCGACTCCAGAGACTCTAGCACCGCGCCACACTCACACTGGTACTCGTAGATCGGCATGTTGGGAACGTAACTGCGCCGCGCCGGCTGTCAATCACTAGCTGCGTTTGGTAACCGTCAGCCACTGTAGACCCAAAAACGCTTGCGCAGCGGCCCTGGCTTCGGCGATAAGCTCGTCGCTGTGATCGCGCTTGGCGGCATCCGGAAGCTGCACCTGGACCCCACGAAACCGCCGGTTCTCGACGGAATTTCGCTGAAAATTGCCCAGGGAGAAACCTGCGGGCTGTGCGGCCCCGGTGCGTCGGGAAAGAGCCTCCTGCTCAAGATCATCTGCGGCCTGGTTCGTCCCGAGAGTGGCACGGTGGAGGTGGCGGGCGCCGACCTCTTTGACTCTACTGCCGACGAGCTGCGCAAGGTGCAGTCCCAGATCGGCTATCTGTTTCAAAACAACGCGCTGTTTGACTCGATGACGGTGTTTGAAAATGTCGCCTTTCCGCTGCGTCAGCGCGCCCGACTGCAGCACGAGTCCATCGAAGAAGCAGCGCTGGCCGAGCGAGTCGGTGAGGCCCTGCGCGGTGTTGGACTGGCTACACACATCGAGAAAATGCCGTCACAGCTGTCTGGTGGGCAGCGCAAGCGGGTGGCGCTGGCTCGGGCGGTGGTGGCGCGTCCGCCGCTCTTGATCTACGACGAGCCGACGGCAGGACTCGATCCGGTGACGACGGCGAAGGTCTACGACTTGCTTGCCGCCGAGCGAGAGCTGATGCAGAGCACGACGCTGATTGTCTCGAGCGACCTTGACGCCCTGCGCCGCTTTGCGAGTCGGATGCTGATGATCTATCGCGGCACCCTGTGTTACGACGGGCCAGCGGCGGAAATGGCAGACAGTCCAAACCCGGTGGTGCGCCAGTTCGTTCGCGGCGAGCTTGAGGGACCGTTATGACGCGGGCTCTGCTGGCGCTGGGGACGGTGGTGCTGTCGCTGTGTCGCGAGATCGGCGGCATGGCGCTGCTCGGCTGTTACACCTTGTTCGAGCTGATTCGGGGTCGCTGCGACGGACGAGAGCTGGTACGCAACCTCTACAAGATGGGCGTGGTGTCGGTGCCGATTGTGTCGCTGACGGCGCTGTTTACCGGCGGCACGATGGTCATTCAGTCGGGTATTTTCGTGCAGCGCTTTCAGGCCTATGGTCTGCTCGGCTGGGGGACGGGTTACGCGGTGCTGCGAGAGGTCGGGCCGATCTTGATTGGGCTGATGTTCTCGGGTCGCGTCGGGGCCAACAACGCCGCTGATCTGGGCTCGATGGTGGTGACCGAGCAGGTTGACGGCCTGCGGGCGCTCGCGATCGAGCCGATTCCGTTTCTGATCGTGCCGAGGGTGTTGGCGATGATCCTGGCGATGTTCTGTCTGCTCGTGCTCGGGGATGCGGTGGCGATTGCCGGCGGGATGGTCTTTGGCAAGCTGCTGCTCGGCGTCGATTTCGCGTCGTTTTATGCCAGCTTCGTCGATGCCATCAAGCTGTGGGACCTGACGGTGGGCCTGCTCAAAGGGACGTTTTTTGCCCTGATGATTGCGCTGACCTCGTGTCACTACGGGCTTGCCGTCAAGGGCGGCGCGGTTGGGGTCGGTCATGCCGTCAATGATGCGGTGGTGGCGGCGGCGCTGCTTATCATGGTGTCCGACGACATCTGGACGATGGTGCTAAGGTGACGACCCAGCGCGCGACGAGCGAACCCAAAACGTACCTTGGGCACCATGCTTTCGACGGAGCCCGCGAGCTGGGCCGAATCGCAGCGCTGACCTTCCTGGGGGCCCTGCGCTCTCGTCGACCCAAGGGAGAGCTGGTCCGGCAGCTGTATCAGGTCGGCAATCGCTCGCTTTTGTTTGTGCTCGTTACGCTCGGCTTTACCGGCATGGTGCTGGTGTTCCAAAGCTGCCTGCAGCTGTCGAGAGTGACCGGCGATCTAAGCCAGGTCGGCGGCGAGTTTATCAAGTACCTCATTCACGAGTTCGGTCCGTCGCTGACCGCGATGATGCTCGCGACCCGCGTCGGGGCCGGAATTGCTGCCGAGGTCGGCTCGATGGTGGTGACCGAGCAGGTCGATGCGCTGCGCATGTGTGGTGTCGAGCCCGTCGAGTATTTGCTGGTGCCGCGCTTTTTGGCGACGCAGGTGATGACGCTGACGCTGGCGGTGTTCGGCGTGCTGTCGGCGGTGCTGATGGGCGCCTGGACCGCGCACCAGACCTTTCACGTGCCCTATTCGGTGTTTTTGGACATCAGCAAGGTCCGCTCCACCGACGTACTGACCGGCGTCATCAAGGCCCTGGCGTACGGCGCGGCGATTCCGATCGTCAGTGGCTTTTGTGGCCTGCGCACCCACGGCGGCTCCGAAGGTGTGGGCTGGGCGACCACCCGCGCGGTGGTTTCATCGTCGTTTGCGGTGATCGTGCTCGATTTTTTGATCTCGGCGCTGGCGCTTTTGACCTGGCAAGCGCACTGATGAAAGGACCGATGGCTCCGTCGAGCTAACGGACACACGGAGCCACAAGATTTCCTGCTGTCTGTTTTGCCCGAGCGGGCCGAGTGATGGATAATTTCCGTGGTGTTGGACAGGGAGATCGCAAGGTGCCTGATGAGACGCCGGAGCTGCGGATGAAGCGTTTTCTAAAATTGGGTGTGGTTGCCATGGCCGCCTGCTTGGCGCTGGCACTGACCATTTCGCGACGTGGGCCGGCGATGATGGTCGGTCTGGGTCGCACCATCGGCGCACCTTCCTCTGATCGGCGACCGTACGATCACAACCGGCTGACCACCTTCAATCAGACGCTGGGCCGGGTGCTAGAGGCGTACGTCGATCCCACCCGCGTCGATCCGAAGCAGATGCTGCTGTCGGCGCTCGACTCGATTCAGAAGCAGGTCGCCGAGGTCATGGTCGAGCCGTTCCCGGAGCAAAACCGCGTCGTCATCCACGTCGACACAGCGGTGCGGGAATTTAGCATCGAGCACGTCGACTCACCGTGGGCGATGGCGCCGAAGATGCAGGAGATCTACGACTTCATCATCCAGCACCTCTTGCCCGGTACCGATAGCGAGACGCTGCGCAACATCGAATACGCCGCCACCAACGGCATGCTGTCGACGCTGGACCCGCACTCGCTGCTGCTCGATCCGCAGACCTATCAAGAGATGAAAGTCTCGACGAGTGGACGGTTCGGCGGACTCGGGATCGTGATTCGGATTCTCAACGGCGCGCTGACGGTGGTGCGGCCGATGAAGGGCACGCCGGCGTGGGACGCGGGGGTCCGTCGCAACGACCGCATCGTCAAGATCGACAAAGAGTGGACCGCCAACATGGCGCTCAACGACGCGGTGCAGAGGCTGCGTGGCGATCCCGATACCAAGGTCGAGGTCTGGTTCGAGCGCGACGGTGACAAGCAGACCCGCAAGATCACGCTCAAGCGGGCCGAGATTCGCGTCCAGACCATCACCTCGCGGCTGCTCCAGACGACGACGGGGCCGGTTGGGTACGTGCGGCTGTCCCAGTTTTCGCAAAAAAGCGACGACGAGCTGCGCCAAGCCCTGTCGGAGATGAGCAACAAGCAGCCGCTGCGGGGACTGGTGCTCGATCTGCGTCGTGATCCGGGTGGACTGCTCGACAAAGCGATCAAAGTGGCCGACGAGTTTCTGGAGTCGGGAACGATCGTGACCACCGTCGGATATGCCAACAAGCGGCGCGAGGAAACCCGGGCCGAGCCGGCGGAGCAGCCCCGCATTCCGATGGCCGTGCTGGTCGATGGACAGTCGGCGTCAGCGTCCGAGATCGTCGCTGGAGCGCTCAAGAACCTCGACCGCGCGGTCATCATCGGCAGTCGTACCTTCGGCAAAGGCTCGGTGCAGGTGCTGATGGACAACCCCGATGGCTCGGCGCTGAAGCTGACGATTGCGCAGTATCTGACCCCGGGCGACCTGTCGATTCAGTCGGTCGGCATCATGCCAGATATCGTTCTTGAGCCAATGTCAATCAAAAAAGACAACCTGGCGCTGTTTCGTACCTACAAGGGCACGCGGGAGCAAGATCTCGACGCGCACTTGACCTCGCAGAATGCCCGCGCCAACGAAAAGCCCGTCGAGACATTGCGCTACATCTGGGTCGATCCGACGAAGAAGACGCCGACCAAGGCCACCGGGGCGCTGCTCACCGATACCGACAAGAAGGGCGGGGCAGCCCAAGGGGAAGAGGACGAAGACGACGACGCGGCGCTTCCCGACGACGATGACAACTTCATCGAGGACTTCGACATCCAGTATGCTCGGGACCTCGTCGGATCGGTCCAGGGATACCGTCGCCGTGACATGCTCAGCTCGGCCAAGGACTTTTTTGTTCGTCGCCAAGCGAGTGAGCTGAGCCGGCTGATCGACTCGCTGCGCAAGCTGGGGATCGACTGGGCGCCGGTCGGCAGTCAAGCCTCCATGCCCGAGCTTACTGCGACGGTGACGACCGACAAGCCGGGACATCTGGCGCGGGCCGGTGAGACGATTCGCTTCACCGCCACCGTCACCAATCGTGGCCAAGGCAGCGCCGGGCAGGTGTGGGCGCAGCTCAAGAGCGACAACTTCCTGTACGAAGAGCGCGAGTTTGTGTTCGGTCGCATCGGGCCTGGTGAGACAAAGACGTGGTCGATTCCAGTGCGGGTGCCGAAAGACACGCTGCCGCGCCTCGATGTCGTGAAGGTGCAGTTTTTCGAGGAGCACGCCAAGGCGCCGCCCGCCCAGGTGCTGAAAGTGCAGCTGCAAGGCATGGAGCGGCCCCGCTTTGCGTATAGCTATCAGTTCATCGACGACGGAGCCGAGTCGAACCGCGACGGACTTTTGCAAAAAGGCGAGACGGTGCGGCTGCGCGTGCTCATCAAGAACACCGGACTTGGCAAGGCGGCCAAGCCGTTTGCGCTGCTCCACAACCGCTCCGGCGAAGGCGTGATGGTGAACAAGGGGCGCTACGAGCTGGAGGCGATGGCGCCCGGCGAGCAGCGCGCGATGGACTTTACCTTCGAGGTCAAGCCCGACTTTGGCGAGTCGATTGCCCGCGTCGAGCTGCAGGTGTGGGACTTTGCGCTACATGAAGGTGTGACCGACAAGCTGGCGTTTCCGATCGCCGAGACTCGTCCGAGCATTGAGGCGCGCAGCGGCACGGTGGTGACAAGCAAGGAGCTGACGGTGCGTACCGGCGCGTCGGCCAGCTCGGCAGAGGTCGGTCGGGTGGCGGCGGGGACTCGGTTCAAGGTAACTGGCCGGGTGGCCGAGTTTGTGCGCGTCGAGCTGGAGCCGAATCGACCGGGCTTTATTCCGTCGCAGCTCGTCAGTGAGGCCGTTCAGCCCGCCGAGATCAATCCCCAGGTCAGCTTGGTCTGGCAGGCGACGCCACCGCTGCTCGACGTGAAGGCGCCACTGTCCGTCGAGCAGCAGTCGCTGCGCCTGTCGGTGACGGCCCGCGACGATGAGCAGGTTCTCGACGGCTACGTGGTGGTGTCCAATCGCGTCTCCAAGATCGAGCACCGCAAGGTCTTTTATCGCAGCAACCGCAACGGTCCTCTCACCAAAGAGATGCAGTTCGAGGCCAACGTCCCGCTGTGGCCGGGCATCAACATTGTCACCGTCGTCGCTCGTCAGTCCGGGCAGGTGCAGTCGCTGCACACGATGGTAATCAACCGGCTTGGCGACGATCCGACCCGCACCGCCCAGGTCGCGCAGTAGATCCCGCCGGCCCGCAGTCAGCCCATGACCTGGACGCCTTCCATTCCGCTCAGCGACGAAGCTCGCGCGGTTCACGCCGCGTCGACGCCGATCGACCTACACACCGACACCATCAAGTTCATCAGCCGTGGCTATGATTTTTTGGCCGAGCACGATCCATCGTGGGCGGTCCGAGGCATCGGCGGTCACGTCGATCTACCGAGGCTGCGTGCCGGGCACATGGCCGGACTGTTTTTCGGGATCTGGACCTTTCCCAAGCCCGAGGTGGGCTGTCTCGCCGAGGCGCACCGGCAGCTGGATGCTCTGGAGAAAGCTGCCCAGGCGGGGGCCTTTCGACTGTGCCGGTCGGCGGACGAGATCCTGGCGGCACGGCAAGCCGGCGAGGTGGCGGGGCTGTGCGGCATCGAGGGTGCGCACTGTCTGGAGCGCGGCGAGCGAAGCCAAGTCGTGGTCGAGCGGCTGCTGTCGCTGGGCCGTCGCGGTGTGCGCTATCTGGGGCTGCTTCACTTTAGTAAAAATGCGCTTGGCTTCCCGGCGATGGGCTGGGGCCAGGACCCAAGCCAGGGTCTGACTGCGCTCGGCTGCGAGATCGTCGACGCCTGCCGCGAGTTTGGCATCTTGGTCGATCTGGCCCACATCAACCGCAAGGGCTTTTTCGACGTGGTGGCGCGCAAGCCTGGACCGCTGCTCGTCAGTCACACTGGCGTCGCTGGCGTGACTCCGCACTGGCGCAACATCGACGATGAGCAGGTTCGCGCCGTGGCAGACTCGGCGGGGGTGATCGGGGTCATCTTTGCGCCGCGCTTCCTCGGTCAAAGTGGACTTGCGGGCGTGGTGTCGCACCTTCTGCACCTGCTGAAGGTGGCGGGGGAAGACGCGGTCGCGCTGGGGTCGGACTGGGACGGCTTTGTTCGTCCCACCAAGGGGCTGGCGAGTCCCGCCGAGCTGCCGAACCTTACCGAGGCGCTGCTGCGCGCCGGCGTGCGGCCTGCGACTGTCCATAAGATCCTCGGCGAAAACGTGCTACGACTTTTGCGAGCCGTGCCACCGAAGCTGCTGGCCTAACCTTCGACTCTGCCAACCCGCCACGACGAGACTATGCGCATCACCGAGCGACTTCAGAAGCCCTCGCCCAGCTTTTCTTTCGAGTTTTTTCCGCCCCGTACCCAGGCCGGACTCGTCAATCTGCTGGAGACGCTGCGTGACCTCAAAGAGCTAGAGCCGTCGTTTGTGTCGATGACCTACGGGGCGGGTGGATCGACGCAGCGCTCGACGACAGAGCTGACGGCGCAGATCAAGCACGAGATTGGCATCGAGGCGATGGCGCACCTGACCTGTGTCGGCCACAGCCAGGCGCAGCTGGCACAGACGCTGGACGAGCTGGCGGCGGCAGGCATCGACAACGTGCTGGCTTTACGTGGCGACCGACCTAGCCCCACCACGGAGCCCGCCGATCGCGTCAGCAAGCCCGCCGAGCCTGGGCACGACGACTTTGCCTACGCCGGGCAGCTGGTGCAGTTTATCCGCTCGGATCGCAAGCGCTGGCCATTCTGCATCGGCGGCGCCTGCTATCCCGAGGGTCACATCGAGTGTCCATCGCGCGAAGCCGACCTGCGGAACTTGTCGGAAAAAGTCGAAGCCGGCACCGAGTTTCTGATCACCCAGCTGTTCTTCGACAACGCGTTTTACTTCGACTTCGTGCAGCGCGCCCAGGCGATGCGGGTGCGGGTGCCGATCGTTCCCGGGATCATGCCGATCACCAGCTTCGAGCAGGTCGAGCGCTTCACTCGGCTGTGCGGCGCGACAATTCCGATGCGGCTGCGGCTGCAGCTCGAGCGCTACCAGCGCGATCCCGAGGCCATCCTCGAGCTCGGCGTCGCCCACGCCACGATGCAGTGCACGGAGCTGCTGTCGCGTGGGGCGCCGGGCATTCACTTTTTTACCCTCAACAAGAGCCGCGCCACCCGGATGATCCTGACGGCGCTACGCTCCTTTGGCCGCTGACGACGACTGTGTCCTACATCGACTCGGCACCCGGTGAAAATATCCCTCGGTGCAGAGCTTGACAGTGTGCGCGGGGTCGTTAGCTTGCATTTGGCCGTTTTATGAGCTCGCAAAAGCGTGACTATTACGAAGTGCTCGGAGTGTCTCGGACTGCCGACGACGCCGAGTTAAAGAAGGCCTACCGTCGGATGGCGATGGAGTTTCATCCCGATCGCCGACCGGGGGACAAGGAAGCCGAAGACAAGTTCAAGGAGGCTGCCGAGGCGTACGCGGTGCTCTCCGATGCCGAGAAGCGCAGTCTCTACGATCGCTTTGGTCATCAGGGACCCGCGCAGAGCGGCTTCTCGGGTGGCTTTGGCGGCATCGAGGACATCTTCTCGGCGTTCGCGGACATCTTTGGCGGAGGCGGCGGCTTCCCCGGAGGCGGCGGCGGGCGTCGGGTCCCACGCGGCGACGACATCGAGACCGAGCTTACGGTGGCGTTTTTGGACGCCGCTCGTGGAACCAAGCGCGAGATCGAGATCGACCGCCACTCCGCCTGTGAGACATGTAAGGGATCTGGCGCCAAGCCCGGCACCCAGCCGCAGCGCTGTCGCACCTGTCAAGGTCGCGGTCAGGTTGCGCATCAGCAGGGCTTTTTTGTCATCTCGACCACCTGTCCGCAGTGTCGGGGCGCCGGCTCACAGATCAGCGAAAAGTGCGGCAGCTGCAAAGGCGCCGGCCAGGTCGCCAAGCGCGCCACCGTCAGCGTCACCGTTCCAGCGGGCATCGATGATGGCCAGCGGCTGCGGCTCAGCGGACAAGGCGATGCCAGCTCACAGCAGGGCGGAGAGGCTGGGGATCTGTATGTGCTGATTCGCGTCCAGGCCGATCCGCGCTTTGTCCGCGATGGCGACGACCTGTGGACCGATGTGCCGCTGACGTTCGCGGAAGCTGCGCTCGGTACCCGCATCGAGGTGCCTACTCCGGAGGGCAGCGAGCACATCGAGGTCGCACCGGGCACCCAGCCGCTGTCGAAGCAAGTACTGTCGGGACGCGGCATGCCCAACGTGCGTGGACGCGGACGAGGCAACCTGATCGTCCGCTTTGTCGTGCTGGTTCCCAAAGAGCTGTCGTCGGAAGCCCGCGAGCTGATCGAGAAGCTGGGACCGCACCTGTATAGCCCGCGCAGTGCTGCCTCGACGGAAGTGCCGGACGACGAAGCTCCTGAGGACCACCACGAGTCCGACAAGGGCTCGGTCTTCGATCGCCTGTTCCGCAAAAAGAAAAAATAGCTGCGCCTCAACCGGTCCCTGTGGGATGGCGCGCCGCGACCGCTTCTAACTCGTGTTATAAGCCGCCCATGCACAGTGCCTCTCAGGCTGAAGCCGGCTCCGCAGCGACGGGGCAGCCCACAATGCTTACCATTCCGGATGTCCGCGCAATCTACGACCTGCCGCTGCCTGAGCTGGTGCGGCGCGCCATGCTTGTTCATCAGGCCCATCACGACCCGAGCGAGGTTCAGCTGTGCTCGCTGCTGTCGGTGAAGACGGGCGGGTGTCAAGAAGACTGCGGTTATTGTCCCCAGTCTTCGGCGCATGGCAGCGTCCCGCCCGAGGCCATGCTCAGCGTCGAAGAAGTCCTGTCGAAGGCGCGCACGGCCCAGCAAGCGGGAGCGACCCGGTTCTGCATGGGCGCGGCCTGGCGCAGCGTCAAGGACGGTCCGGCATTTGAGCGGGTCCTCGACATGGTGCGCGGCGTCCGCACGCTCGGGATGGAAGCCTGCGTCACCCTCGGGATGCTCAGCGACGATCAGGCGGCGCAGCTGGCCGAGGCGGGACTGACGGCCTATAACCACAACCTCGATACCTCGCGGTCGTTTTATGGGAAGGTCATCACGACGCGGACCTACGACGACCGGCTGCTGACCTTGCAGCGAGTCCGTCGAGCCGGCGTCAGCGTCTGCTGTGGCGGCATCATCGGTATGGGTGAGTCGACGGATGATCGCTGTGCGCTGCTGCATACGCTGGCCTCACTCGATCCACCGCCGGAGAGTGTGCCGGTCAATGCGCTCGTCGCGGTTCCCGGAACGCCACTTGAGGCCCGGCCCAAGATCGATCCGCTGGAGCTGGTTCGCACCATCGCCACCGCCCGCATCCTCATGCCGAAGAGCCGCGTCCGTCTCTCCGCCGGTCGAACCGAGCTGAGTCGCGAGGCCCAGGTGTTGTGCTTTCTCGTCGGTGCCAACTCGATCTTTTACGGCGACAAGCTGCTCACCACCGGCAACCCCGACTGCGACGAGGATCTGGCGCTGCTTCACGCCGCCGGCCTTCATCCTGCGCCGCCCGAGGCTGCTCACGCCTGATGGCCGCCGCCCCGCTCGCGCTTCCACTCGGTCAGCTGCGTACACCCGAGCTGGCCGATGACTGTCGCCCGGTGTGCCTCCGCTTTCCCGGAGCGCCACCCGAGAGCGAGGTCTACGGTGAGCTGCCGCACTGGCACAAGCCCCACCGACTGACGCGCGGGCCCGACGGGGTTCCCGAGGTGGTGGTGCCACTCTCGCCGGGGATTTATTCCTACAAGCTGCGGTTGCCCGACGGAGCGTGGCATCTCGACGAGAGCAATCCGCGCACCCGGACAATCGATGGCGTGACCAACAGTGTGCTGGTCCTCGGGGGCTGTGACGAGCCGATCCTGCATGTGCCGACGGCGCCGTATCTGCTGCTGCGTGACGACGGACAGCTGACGGTGCGGGCGGCGCTGCGCAAGACGGCGGGCGACGAGCTGTGGCTGCGGGTCCAGCCGCTCGACGGGACGCGAGAGCGGAAGATGGTCTGCGTGGGGGAAGAAGACGAGCACTTTCTCCTCGAAGTGAACCTGCCGCTGTCGTCGCTGCGAGTGGATTATTTCTTTCGACTGCCATCGGGGCGGCTCGTCGGTGGTCCGCAACAGCAAGCCCTGCGCGCTCAGCCAAAAAAGCCGGATTTGCCGTCGTGGTGGCGGGACGCGGTGCTCTACAGCATCTTCGTCGATCGATTTCGGCGCGGCGATGGCCTGCCCTGGCCCAAGCTCGGCGATGAGCGCATGCGAGCTGGTGGTGACCTCGACGGGATCTGTGCGGCCCTGCCCTACCTGTCGGACCTGGGCGTGACGGTGCTGCACCTGACGCCGATCTGGCAGAGCCCGTCGACACATCGCTACGATGCCACCAATCCGCTGGTGGTCGATCCGGCGCTCGGTGGTGAGGCGGCGCTGCGACGGCTGCTTGCTGAGGCTGACCGGCTCGGGCTGCGCATCCTTCTTGATGTGACGCTGACCCATGTTCATCGCGACTTTCTGCCGTTCTGCGATGTCCGACTGCGTGGTCCGAAGTCGCCGTACGCGGGCTGGTTTCACATCTATCGCTGGCCGTTTACCGACGGGTCGTCGCCGGGTTACGAGCACTATCAGTATGGGCGCTGGGACGAGCCGCTGCTGCGCGTCGACGATCCCGACGTGGCGACGTACTGGCTGCGGGTGCTGCTGCACTATCTCTCACTCGGGGTGGCGGGCTTTCGGATCGACTCGGCCGCCGATGTTCCCGTCGAGCTGCTGACGCTGCTGCAAAAAGGGGTGCGGGCGCTGCGGAAAGATGCGCTGCTGCTTGGCGAGCTGACCGTCGACAACCTTGGGCACTACGTCGGGCACGGGCTCGACTGTGCGACCGACTTTGGGCTACAGCACGGGCTCATGGAGTGGCTGGCGGGTCAGCGCTCGGCGCGGCAGCTGGCGGTGTTGTGTTCTCGACGGGCGTTTGGACGTGGTCCGAGTCACGCGGCCCTGGGGATGACGACAACGCACGATCAGCCTCGGCTGCGCACTCGCTTGGGCGAGCCGGAGACGCAGCTGGGTCACTTGGTCAGCCTGCTGCGTCCCGAGGTTCCGATGATCTATTACGGCGACGAGCTGGGCCTCCACAGCGACGAGCCGCAGCGACGCTTCGAGAACGTCTGGCCGGACCGGCAGCCGCTGCCCTGGTCGCTGGCGACGCCGGACCACCCGGTGCTTGCATTTTTTACGCGGTTACTGACGCTGCGTGAGCAGTATCCGTCGCTGCACCGTGGCGACTGTCACGAGCTGACGAGCGAGAGCGTGCCCGAGGTGCTGGTGTTTCGTCGGCAGCTCGGCGACGAGGTGATCGAGGTCTATGCGCATGGTCGGGACGCAAAGGTCGAGCTGCCGCTCCACGCCGATGCACCGCCGGTGGCCGAGCTGCTGTTTCGGCTGGGCGAGGCGACACTCGATGCGGCGACCGGGACGCTCTTGCTGGGGCCGTATGCAGCGCTGGTGGTGCTGCGACGGCCCGCTGAGCCGCTGCGGCTGTTGGCGCGGCAGCTGACCGAGCAGGCGCCAGAGCGGCTCGCCGAGGCCTATCGCCAGGGCCAGACCGCTGGGCTGCTTTTACCGAGCAAGCTCTATCTGACGGTCACCGAGCGCTGCAACCTGCGCTGTCAGCACTGCATCACCAAGGCCCCGGAAAAGACGGCGCAGCGAACGGCGCGGACCCTGCAACCGTGGCTGCTCGACGCGCTCGACGAGGTGCTGCAGGCGGCCCGTTATTTTGGCTTTTCCCACGGTGGCGAGAGCCTGGTGTCACCGCAGTTTTTTGCGACGCTGCGGCGGATTCAGCGGGCGCGGCGCGGGCAACCCTACGATGTGCACTTGCTGTCGAACGGGATGCTGCTTGACCGTGACACCGTGGCGCAGCTGATCGAGCGGGGAGTGACCAGCTTGGCGGTTTCTCTCGACGGTGGGACAGCAGCGCAGAACGACCAGATTCGTAGCGGCTGTGACTTCGAGCGAGTCTTGCACAACCTGCGGCATGCGGTCTTGCTTCGCCAAGAGCTGCGTGCGGATCTGCGAATCGGTGTCTCGACGGTGGTGCTGCGGCAAAACGTCGCCGAGCTGCCCCTGCTCGCGCAGCAGGTGGTGGACCTGGGGCTCGACTGGCTGAAGGTCGAGGAAGGCTATCCGGTCAACGTTTTTTCGGCAGAGTCGCTGATTCGTCCCGACGCTGCGTCCGTCTTGCAGGCAGTTGCGGCGGCGCGGGCGATTGTCGAGCCTCACGGGATCATCTTGGTCGATCACCTGCACCCGCCAAGTGGATGTCCGTGTCAAGAACAATCGGTGCCGGGGCTGTCCGAGTTTCGTGCCACCGACGACTTTGCCAATCGCGCGGTCTTTCGTCCGTGCCGTGCCGCGTGGGAAGTGGCATGCGTCGATCCTGATGGCTCGGTCCATGCCGGCGACTACAGCGAGCCGGTGCTCGGGAACCTGGGCGAGCAGTCGTTTTTGGAGCTGTGGAATGGTCCACGCGCCGAAGCCGTCCGTCGCGATGCGCTCGGGCAGATTTCGCCGCAGCTACGGAGCCAGTGTCCGCACTGACTGCTACTGCGGCTCGCCGGCGCGCTGGGTGAGGTTGAGCAGCGACGGCAGCAGCAATGTCAGCACAATCGACAGGGTCGCGAGGCCGGTCATTCCTTGGATTTTTCCGTCGGCACTCTCATGCAGGAACACCGGGCCGAGCGCCGCGCCAATCGCCGACGCGAGGTGCTGAATTGCCGACTGAATCGACTGGTAGCGAGCACGCTCAGAGGGGGCGGCAACCTGACTGCAGACGGTGCTCACGCAGACATTTCGCGACGACGTGCACACCATAAATCCAACAAACAGGATCGCCACTGGCAGCAGCGCGTAGCCGGGCAAAAAGGTGAGCGACAGCACCATCGCCAGCAGCGTGCTCGCCAGCACCATCACCTTGGCCGGGCCATAGCGATCCACGAGTGTCCCGACGAGCCGCATCGTCACAAAACTACATGCACCTCCCAGCGCGTACATGTATTCCAGGTCGTTGCGGGGCATGTTGCAGTTGCGAATCAGAAACGGCGCGATGTTGGGCACCAGCGCAAACGACGACATGTTGCCGAGCGCGATGGTCAAGAGCGCCAGCCGCACCACCGGGCGATGCAGGATCTCGCTGAGGCTGCGGGCGGGCTCGTTGTGCAGCAGGTGTCCACGCAGCGGCGGCAGCACAGCGGCGGCCATGGCAAGCACGACCAGGCCGATGCCAGCGACGACAAAGAACGGGGTGCGCAGGCCTCCGTGACGAGCCATCCACAGCCCCAGCGGCACGCCGAGCACCGACGCAACCGAGAACGCGCCCATCATCGCTCCGATCGCTCGACCTCGGCGCTCGAGGGGAACCAGATCCGTCAGCGCCGACAGCGCCAGTGAGGTCGCCGGACCACCAAACAGCCCCGCCAGCAGGCGTGCCGCCAGCATCGACTTGAACCCAATCGCAAAGCCGCCGGCAGCCGTTCCCAGCGACAGCCCGAGCAGCGCCCACAACAGCGCTGTCTTCCGATCGTAGCGGTCGAGTACCCACGCACCGATCAGTCCCGCGACCGACGCCGACACCGCATACGCCGAGCCCAGCAAGCCGAGCAGCGCCGCCGGAATGTGCAGCTCCGTCGTAAAGTCCGGCCCCAGCGGCATGATCATCATGAAGTCGAGGATGTTGACCGGCTCTAGCTCCCGTCGGTGTAGCACAGGTTCGGGAGTTTGTGCGCCCGTTATGCGCCTATGGGAAGTGCTTGCGGAACTGCGCGAATTTTTCCGTCTGACCCTCGGCGGTGGACCAGCGACCAATTTCGTTCCAATCGACGGTGTGTCGCCTGGCCACCATCTGAGCTTGCCGGAAAGCTTGCTGATCGTTCCAGTAGTAAAACGCGGCCAGGCGGTCCATCACGCACTGCGTCGGCGTCAGCAGCTTGAGTAGCCCCGTCGCGAGTTGCTGCTCACCGACTCGACGAACCGGCTCGTTGCCGATCGCGAGCGGTGGGGCCGGGAACTCGACGAAGAACTCGGTGTCGGGATGCACGTAGTACCGGTCCTTGCGCTGAAAGCCGAGCGACTTCATGGCACCGTCGATGAGCTTCTCGCGTGCCGTCGAGATGAAGTCGAGGTCGTTCGACTGATACTCATTTTCCGAGTAGATCGTGACCACGGCCCCTCCCGTCAGAACCGCCTCGATCTGGTGGTTGGCGAGATGCTGACAGATAAGCGCCGCCAAGTCGGCGACGGGCAGGTCTTTGCTGATCTTCGTCACAGCGGCTTCCCAGCACGACGAGGTCGTGTGCGCGGCGAATAGTAGCGCTTCTGTTCCTCGTCCGGCAGGTACTCGCGGGCTCGACGGAGCAGGCTGCGCAGCTCGGGCAGAAATGGGTATCGGGGATTGAACGTGTAGATCCGCACATTGCCGACGAGCCGACTCGACAAGACCCCCGCGTGTTCGAGGTTGCGAAGCTGCCGCTGGATCGCCGAGACGGCAAAGTCAAAGTTGGTCGCGATCTCCGGCGCACAGCCTTCCTCCACCGCGTCGAGGTAGAGCAGGATGCGCGACGCACTCTCGCCGAACAGTCGGTCCAACATGCTGTCATCTTACCGCGAAGCGTGGTGATTCAGACTCAAAAAGTGGTTGATTGGATCAACACTGTGGTTGATCTCTGTCGCGGAAGGTCGGGGCGCTCGGGGCGCTTCAGAGACGGGACGACTGCTCAGTTGCGTCGTCGGTGACATCCTGGCGCAGCTCTTCGAGGAGCATTCCGATCGCGACGCGAATCACATCGGCGTTGCCGACGGTGGATCGATTCCATCGCTTGCCGAGGAGCTGCCGGGCCTGCTCAAGCTGCGCTTTCTCTGCGTCGCTGAGTCTGACGGTAGCCATATGAGGCCGAGAAGCTTCGGGCGGGTCGGGGATTCGCGGTGACACGTCGTCACTATCAACAAACTTCCGGTCGATTGGAAGCGCGTCACCGACGAAATACTAAACGATATTCGACATGTATTTCGTAATGAAATACAAAACAGCCACAACCAACACGAGGGCTGCCATGTCGTTTCAAACCGCCATCGCCGAAGCATTCGATCTCAGCGACGAAAAAGAGAGCTTCCTATACGGACGGATTCGCTACATGCACTCGGGTCGCTGGCCTCTGTGGCGCATGCTGGCAATCCGACGCTGCGGCGAGCGCATCGTCGAGCTTGCCGAGTACGCACCGCGCCGAAGCCAAAGCCGCCGACGCTTCGCGCTCATAGACTGGAGCATCGACCCACCCGGCTTGTCCTGGCAGCAGTTCCCCACCCTACGTGCTGCACGCCAAGCGTTCGCGGAGCGCATCTGAGCCAAGCTCGACAGCACTACGACCCGCGCAGCTACTACGCTGCGGCAAGCAAGCACATCGTTCTTCCTACGCGCCTGTTGCTTCTCTATCGCGTGCTGCGCATCGCGCAGTGGTGCCGATGCGTGCCGAAACTTGGACGTCCAACTGACGTCCAGGCTCGTGATTTTCGCAGCTTGAGTCACCGACGGAAAACGAGGTGTCAACAAAGCAATTTCGACGGAGCGACTTTGGACGTCATTTGGACGTCACCGTTGACGTCAGTTGGACGTCCAGATCGGGACGTCCGAAACGGGCTGGTCGGCATCCTCCGCACATCGCGGTGAAGCTTGGCTCAACGCCCGCTGAAGTTCGCCAGCGTGATATCGCCGTGATATCACCGCGATATTTCTCGTCGGTGAGTGTGATATTACGGCGATGTCTCGATGATATCGCACAAGCGGGTGCCGCACTGGAGGCGGTGCTGCGCGTTCGTCGTGGCGTTGCGAGGACTCGTGCTCATCGTTCTTGCTGTGAGCAGTTCTGAATCGAGCCAGACGTCGCGGATTTGCGGATGAGTGGAAGGAGCGAGGCGACGGCGCACGCGACAAGATCGGCGCGCCATCGGCTTACCACTAAGGTGTGGTCAATCGCGCAGTCGCTGTTCTCCCGCAGTACAGGCAAACCACACCGCTGGCTGGGGCGAGAGCCACCGGGACCAAGACTCCCACGTGGCCCTTGGAGCTGATCCAGAGAGCGAGCACGTCAGGGTTGAGCGCGATGAGGAAAGCTACTGGCTCATCGCACTCCGACGAGTAGTAGCGGTCAAGACAGCCAGCACACAGGGCTGGCGAGAAGTTCTTCAGAGACATGTTTCCCTTCGGCTCAGCTTTGGCACCCACTCTCCCAGCCATGGCTGGGCTCCAAGAGACGCTGAAGGTGCCTGGCGCTGAGCCGTAGAAAACTAGCCTTCACCGTCGAAGAACCATAAACAGTGTATAAAACAGGTACTAAAAAAGACTATTTCTAGCGTTCGTTTTACACGTCTTGGTATGCGGTTCTCGACGGTGAGTTTCTCGATGACCTCCTGCTTTTCCTGGCGCAGGTTATGGCAGTTTGGGTTTGCGGGGTCAAGCGGCTTTTGCGGGCTTCGTGGCGCTGGCGATGGAGCGGTTGACTCGCTTAGAACTTGAGCCGGTGGATTTCCGCTCGAAGGTGCTCACTCGACAAGTGACTGTAGACGGCGGTCATCTTCAGCGAGCTGTGGCCGAGCATTGTCTGAAGGGCGATCAGGCTGCCGCCTTTCATCAGGTAGTGACTGGCGAAGCTGTGACGGAGGACGTGCCAGGGTGATTTGGGGATGGTGAGGCTTGCGTGGCGGTAGGTGGTCTTGAGGCATGGTCTTCGACGGGCCGCAATCCAGCGACCGTCGGGATCGAGGACGGGGCAGACGAGGCCCGCGTCGGTGTGCGGACACTGCGAACGCCACGCCGTGAGCGCTGCGGCCAAGTCGTCAGCGATCGGAATGGTGCGGACCTTGCCGGACTTCGTCGGGGCGCCTCGGTAGCTTTGGCGAATGACGAGGACGCCGCGATCCACGTCGATGTCTCGCCAGCGGAGTCCAAAGATCTCGCCGCAGCGCAGACCGGCGTAGACACCAAGTCGCACGGCGACGGGCAGCATGCTTCCGCGTAGGTCGGCTCGGGCATCGGCAGCAGCGATCAGGGCTTTGACTTCGTCGGACGAGAGATACTCGACGGTGGCTTCGACGCGAGGCGGTTTGACATCCTCAAAGGGGTTGCTGGGGACGAGTCCACGTCGCAGCGCCCACTTGTAGATCGTCTTGAGCATCGCCAGCTTGCGGACGACGCTGCGCGGTTTGTGTGTCGAGGACAGGCGACGGATCAGCTTCTTGGCGTCGTCGGCACTCACCACGCCGCGACCGAGCAGCGGCAGCACGTTCGCAAGCTCGTACTGAGTCTTCTGCGCCCAGCGATCCCGATCGCGGGTCGTGGGTTCGTACTCGTCGAGGAATCGGCTCAGAACTTCGGGGACGGGGAGCTGCTGCGGCTGCTCGGGGATGCCCAGCCTACCGCGTCCGATCCGCGCTTCGATCTCGGCAAGCATCCGACGGGCATCCGCAGCCGTGGTCGCTTTCGTGGCCCTGGTCTTGCGAGCACCGTTTTCGTAGTAGCGCACGTACCAGCCGATGAAGTCACCCTTGCCGTTGCGCTTGCGAATCACCTCTCCCATATGGGCCTCCTGTGAGCCCACCGATCGCTAGAAATACCCGCCTGAGAAGCTAGAGGCCGCTATGTGGTCAACCACCTACAGCGACGGAAGGCATGAACATTATTACATTTTTATGTGAGCGGGCAAACTGGAAGTCGAGGATGTTGACGAACTGCACCGCGCCGAGGAAGAAGACTCCTAGGCGTTCGTGATTCGGCACGGGTGGCTCGCTCATGGACGGACTCTTCGCCCTCACGGTTTGTAACGGAGGGCGACACCAGCCTCGCCGACCGCAAAGATGGTGGTGGTGTCGACGCCGTAGACGCTGTAGAGCGTGCGGGTGGTGCGGGACTTGACTTTGGTCCACGTCGCGCCGTCGCCTCTGAGCACAGTGCCGCCGTCACCGACGACAAAGAGAGTCTGATCGTTGGCGCCAAAGACGCTGCGGAGGTTGACGGTGGTGCCGCTCGTCATCGCCACGCCATCCTGACCGTCGCCGGACTTGCGCTTTACAATGGTGCCGCCGTCGCCCACCATGTAGATCGCCGTCGAGCCGGCCCACACTCCGCCAAGGTTCGCCGAGGTCTTGGTGTCCTGCGCGGGATACTTGGTGAAAAAGCCAGCCGGGTTGTAGCGCACCAGCAGTCCGCCGGCGCCCGACAGGAAGTGCTCCTCGTTGCTGGGCATAAACGAGATGCCGGTGAGGTTCTTGTTATTGCTGTATCCCGAAGGGGTGTTCCACGAGCTTACGCCGTCCCACAGTCGGTAGGTGCCGCCGCTGCCGGCGATGTACAGGTTGGGCAGCTTGTTGGCACCGAGGCTGGTGATCTGAAAGTTGGGAGGCGCGGGCTTGAAGCCTGTCCACGTCGAGCCGCTGAGCTGTAGGAGCACACCACCGTCGCCGCCCGCCAGGACCATCGCGGTGTTGTCGCGGGGCGCGCTGACCACTCGCAGGGCGGTCGTGACGCCGCTGTTCATGCTGGTCCAGGTGGTGCCGTCGAACTTGACGATGGTGCCGCCGGCGCCGACCGCGTACATTGCCGACGAGCTGGCTGCCCATACCGAGTATAGATCGGCGGTTACCCCCGTCGTTGGCAGCGGGCAGAAGCCCTGACAGCGGTTGATGGTGGCGGTCACCGTCGTATCGGCGCTGAGCGTAAAGCTGCAGTCGGTCAATGAGCCGGTACAGCCGCCGCTCCAGCCAGCAAACTCGTCGTCGCCCGTCAGCAGTGCCGAGAGCTTGAGCTGCGATCCGAGTCGAAACTCGACGGTCTGTTCACTGCAAGAGCTGTCGCACTTCACCCCGTCGGGCGTCGACGAAATCGTTCCTTGCGCGGTGCCGGCCTTTTTGACCGTTAGCTTGACGCTGGCGAGTCCGCACTTGCTCGGGGGCTCGGCGACCACGGGCACGGTCAAGTCGTAGGCTTTGTCGTCGTCGATTTGTAGCGTCGCCTTGCCGGTGCCGAGTACGCAGCCGCTGGCGAGTGTTGTCTCGGCCTCGAAGGTTGCTTCGCCGCGAGTCCCGACGGGGAACTCGACGGTGACGAGGGACAGCGTGTCATTGTCGACAAAGGTCTGGCTCTTGACCTCGTTCCCGACGGAGACTTTGAGTGCGACCGCCTTCGTCTCGGGCGGAAAGTTGCTGAGCAAGAGCGTCACAAACGGTCCCGCCGGCTTGCCACACGACAAAAGGGGCAGCACGGCCAGCAGCACCAGGGTCTGACAGCACACGATCCAGCGTCGGGTGAGGAGAAGTCGAGCCACGTCCATCTGCACTGGTTTCCTCACTAAAATACAAAATGGTTGGTCGCTGGTGAGCCGTTGACCGTCGGAGCCGATGAAGCCAAGACGCCTGCTGTGGTCGCGCCTGCGACAGCCGCTGCCGCACCACCGACGGCAACCCAGAACCACCACTTTTTATAGACGGGGGTCTTGGCCTCGGTCGGGACTTCGGCAGGGTCAGAACCCTCGACGAGCGCGATGTCCAGCTGCAGTCGCTGAGACTCGGGCACCTCAATGTCTCGTTCCACCGAGCGAAATCCGGCGCTGCGCAACACCAGGCGATGCTTGCCGCTGTACGTGGAGCGCTTGAACGGTGTCACGCCGAGATCGGTCCCGTCGACAAATACCAAAGCACCGGGCGGCTTCGAGGCGATTCCGAGAGAGCCGCGTGGACGGGCCGCCTCTTCAAACAGCGCTTTTTGGAGCAGCTCGGACAGGGCTTGGCCTGCCTGAGCCGTGTCGCAGCGCGGGCAGTCGGTCTGGACCTGGGCTCCGCTGGCGCCGATGTCGACGTGAAAGAGCACCAGCTTGAGCGTCCAGCTGCCCGGAGTGGTCTTCGGGGCGACGACTTTGCCGGCTTTGTCCTTTTTGGGCTCGTCCTCGGTTGGTGTAGTGCCCGAGCGGGAGACGGCAGCCTCGGCCCGGACGACAAAGCGACTGCCGAGCAGCCGACCGATTCGCTCGATGCAGACGGCGGTGGTGCAGGTCTGTAGGCGCTTTTCCTCGGCGAAGATAAGATCGCGATCGCTCTTGGCGGTGACGGTCAGCTGCTGACTGCGGAGCGTTGCCGCCAGCTCACCGTCGAAGAAGGCTCGCTCGGCAGTGGTCACTGGCGCGGCGGCTTCCGTGTCGAGCACCGTCACCGTGGTTTCGGCACGAAGGCTAGCGATCGACCCGTGGAGCGCGAGGCCGCAGGTCCACGACAGAAGTGGGGCGAACCCTCGCATTTCCAGGCGACGCGCTCGCCGAGCTGACGATTGCACCATCCCGGCATTTTACACGAAGCTGCTGGCGCGACGGTGGAAGCTACATTCGCTGGACGGCAAACACGCCCGGCAGCTTTTGCAGTGCCCGGATGATCTTTTGCAGCTGCTCGACATCGACGACGCTGACCCGGAAGGTGTTGACGGCGCGATCGTCGTCGAGTGTGCGACAGTTCGCCTGTGAGATGTTGAGCCCCTGATCGTGGAAGGTCTGCGACAAGAGAGCCAAGATGCCGGGCTTGTCGGCGCACACCACCTGCACCGTCGCCGGTCGTGAGGCTTTGTGCTCGGTATCCCACTCGATGTCGATGCGGCGCTCCTCGGGCTGCTCCATTGCCGTCGAGCAGGTCTTGGCATGGACGGTGACGCCCCGGCCGCGCGTGATGACGCCGATGACTGGATCTCCAGCGACGGGGGAACAGCACTTTCCGAAGCGAACCAGGACATCCCCTTCCCCGGCGACGCGAATTCCCGGCGGCTTGAGACCCGGAGTGCGCTTGGCCAGGCTCGGCACTCTTGTCGCTGGCTCGGTGCTGCTGCGGACGGTGCGCTGACCTTCGGGCAGAAGCTGCTCGACGACATCCGCCGGGAGCAGTCGTCCGTAGCCGATGTTCATCAGCATCTCGTCGAGGCTGTGCTGACGCAGCTCGCTGACCGCATGCACCAAGTCCCCCGAGCGCTCGCTCTTGGCGTAGGTCATGTCGTGCTGCCGCAGCTCTCGGTCGAGGAGATCCCGTCCCAGCGCCTTGGCCCGCTCGCGCTGCTCGGTGCGCATAAAGTGACGAATCTTGGCCTTTGCCGACGAGGTCTTGACGAACTTGATCCAGTCTTTGGTCGGCTTCTGGTTCGGACTCGTGACGATCTCGACGGTGTCACCGTTGCGTAGCTTGTAGCGCAGCGGCACCAGCTGCCCGTTGACGCGCGCCCCCGAGCAGTGATTGCCCACGTCGGTGTGAATGAGATAGGCCAGATCGACCGGCGTCGCTCCCGTCGGCAGCGACTTGACATCGCCCTTCGGTGTGAACACAAACACCTCGTCGGAAAACAGATCGACCTTGACCGTCTCGATAAACTCCGTCGGGTCCGCGAGCGTCTTTTGCCACTCCATCAGCTGCTTGAGCCACGCGAACTTCTTGTCGTCGGGATCACTGCCGCCCGGCTTGCCCTCTTTGTACTTCCAGTGCGCCGCGATGCCGTCCTCGGCGACTCGGTGCATCTCGTCGGTGCGGATCTGGACCTCAATCCGCTCGGCTTTGGGCCCAATCAGCGACGTGTGCAGCGACTGATACATGTTCGGCTTCGGCAGCGCGACGAAGTCCTTGAAGCGACCCGGAATCGGCGTCCACTTGGTGTGCACCACCCCGAGCGCCGCATAGCAGTCGCGGGTGTTCTTGACGACGGCCCGGAACGCGATGATGTCAAACAGCTGATCGAGGTCGCGCCCGGTCTTGACCGTCTTTTGATAAATCGACCACAGGTGCTTCGGCCGTCCCGTCACCACCGCTGGAATTTCGTTTTGGCTCAGCTCGTCTCGCAGAACCTGGGCCGTTTCGTCGATGTACTGCTGGCGATTGGCAAAGTAGGTCTGCAGCTTCTCCGACAGGTCCGCAAACTCTTTCGGATACAGGTAGCGAAACGACAGATCTTCTAGCTCCGCCTTGATCCACTGGATGCCGAGACGGTGGGCGAGCGGCGCGTAGATCTCCATCGTCTCGCGGGCGATCCGTTCCTGCTTTTCCGGCGCCATCGCCCCGAGGGTGCGCATGTTGTCGAGCCGGTCGCAGAGCTTGATCAAAATGACCCGAATGTCGCGCGCCATCGCCAGCAGCATCTTGCGGAAGTTTTCCGCCTGATGTTCCTCGCGAGTCTGCCAGCGGACCTTGCCGAGCTTGGTCACGCCTTCGACGAGAAGAGCGACATCGCTGCCGAATAGCTTGCTGATGTCATCGACGGTGGCGCTCGTGTCTTCCACACAGTCGTGCAGCAGCCCGGCGCAGATACAGCCGACATCAAGCCGCAGATCCGCGATGATCTCAGCGACGGTAAGAGGGTGAATCAGGTACGGATCACCGGACTTGCGTAGCTGCCCTTGGTGGGCGTTCTCGGCGAACGTGTAGGCTCGCTTGATGAGCTCCAGATCCGCCGACGGTTGGTAGCTTCTTACTCGGGTCAGTAGCTCTTGCGGCGACAGCACAGCCGCACTTTACGCCGGCTATTTTTCCGACGCAACGCCACAAGTAGGCTCGCTCTCACGGGAGCGCTGGAGTTTGGCGAGGTTGCCTGGCTCGTCGCGACGGCCGATCGGTGGCCCGCAGATGGTGATACCCTCAGACGAGGGGGCAGCACGCTGTCGGACCAGCGGGGTTTCCGACTCGCCGCTCGCTTCTTTCGAGGAGGAAGACCATGCGCAGGCTGAAGAGTCGGGCTCTGGCAACGCTAGGTTTGGGATATCTCGCGACGCTGGGGATGGGCTGCGGCACCACCGAGACGGAGACACTAACGATTCCCATCGGCGCGATCATCGATCGTACCGGCACACTCGCAGCGTCGAGCTGGGTCGATGCCACCACGCTCGCCGTCAGTGATGCCAACCAGGCCTTGGAGCAAAGTGGCCGGGTGCTGCGCTTCAAGCTGCAGCTCAGCGACTCGACCAACACCCCGAAGGTGGCGATCCAGCGTGCCCTCGAGCTGGTCCAACAAAAGGGCGTGCGCGGCATCATCACCGACAGCAGCCAAGACGACATCGCCTTAAACTCGCTCTTTTACGACGCCGACCCCACCAACGACCTCAATGTGCCGATTGTCTGCATGGCCTGTACGTCGCCGGCGATCAACAACCCACTCTCGGTGAATGCTGCCGACGCGGTCAACCAAGCGACGCTGCGCAACTCCCTGCACTGGAACTTTCGCGCCTTGATGGACGCCATGCCGCAGGCCAAGGTCTTCGTCCGCATCGCCCAGGGCAAAGCCGAAAATGGCGACGTGAACGGCGACAAGCTGTTCAAGCTGACGGTCTATTACAGCGACGAAGCGTTCGGACGAGGCTTTGCCGATGCACTCAAGATCACCGTCGCCGCGCTCGCCCTGCCGATTCCCGCCACCGTCGAGCTGATCCCGCACCCCGCCACCGCCGACCCCAACGTCTACGACTGGGCCAGCGACGTGAAGCGCTGCGTCGACGACAACAACGAAACGACCATGACCAAAGACGGCATCCCCGACGTGGTCAGCTTCGTCACCTTTCCGCAGTACGTCTCGTCGCTGTCGAAGAGCTACGGCATCAGCGGCAATGGCGTCCCGGTGCTGCACACTCACGTTACTCGCTTTCCGTCGGTGTTGCGCGTCGCTGGCAGCAGCCTGGCCGGTCAGGAAGGTACGTCGCACATCGCGCTAGAGACAGGTCCGTCGGGCAGTAACTTCGCCGCCGGGCTGCGGGCGGTGACCGGTCAGGAGCCCCAGTTTCTCGACTCCAATACCTACGACGGGACGGTGGCGCTGCTTCTCGCGACGGCTTATGCCTCACGCAAGCTTGCCGATCCCACGACGGTCACGGGCGCCCAGGTCCGCGAGGCGATGAGCGCCGTCAGCGATCCCAAGGGCACGATTGTCCGCACCGGTCCCGCCGAGCTGGCCAAGGCCTTCGACCTGATCGCAGCCGACAAGCCCATCAACTACGAAGGCGCTTCCGGGCCGCTCGACTTTTCTGCAGAGGGCAATGTCGTAAACCGGCTGGTGCTGTGGCGGGCCAGCAGCTCGGCCTTCGTTGAGCAGTCAACGTATGACTGTGTGAGCAATCCCGACTGCCCCAAGCTGCCGTAACTGCCCAGCTCCCCGCGATCGCGGCTTGCCCAGCGGTTGCGAAAAAATGCCCCTTGCGCCCAAAAAGTCCGTACCTAAACTACCGGCTGCTAGCACTCACCCTTGATGAGTGCCAATGGGCTGTTCGCAAGCTTCCATCCCCGTTGGATCTGTAAGCCACAAGGCCTTTCCGAGCCCTTCGGGGAGCCCATTTCAAACCGACTTTCGACGCACAACCCGCTACCAAAGCAAGCGACAAGGAGAACGAACCGATGACAGGAAACAAGATCCGACCCCTGCACGACCGTTGCATTGTCAAGCGCCTCCCCGAGGAGGAAGTGACCAAGGGCGGCATCATCATCCCCGACTCGGCCAAGGAAAAGCCGATTCAGGGAGAGGTGGTCGCCGTGGGTCCAGGCAAGACGCTCGACAACGGCAAGACGGTGGCCCCCGATGTTCAGGTGGGCAACAAGGTGCTGTTCGGCAAGTACGCCGGCAGCGAGGTGAAGCTCGACGGTGTGGAGCACCTCATCCTGCGTGAGGACGAGATCCTCGCCGTGCTGGAGTAACCAGTCGCTTCGACTGCTTTGACGCTTCCTTTTTCTTTACTAGGAGATACGAAACATGGCTGCCAAAGAGATCCTGTTTGATGAGAGCGCCCGCGCGCGCATGCTGACTGGCGTGAACGCGCTGGCTGACGCGGTGAAAGTGACCCTCGGGCCGCGTGGCCGCAACGTCGTGATCGAGAAGTCCTGGGGCTCGCCGACGGTGACCAAGGACGGCGTCACCGTTGCCAAGGAAGTCGAGCTGGAAGACAAGTTCGCCAACATGGGCGCCCAGATGGTCAAAGAGGTCGCCAGCAAGACCTCGGACATCGCCGGAGACGGCACCACCACCGCCACCGTGCTCGCCCAGTCGATCTTCCGCGAGGGCGTCAAGATGGTGTCCGCCGGCCACAACCCGATGGAGATCAAGCGCGGCATCGACGCCGCCGTCGGCAAGCTGGTCGAGAACCTCCGCACCCAGTCGAAGCCGACCAAGGGCCACAAGGAAATCGCCCAGGTTGGCACCATCAGCGCCAACGGGGACGTGGTCATCGGCAACCTGATTGCGGACGCGATGGAGAAGGTCGGCAAGGAAGGCGTCATCACCGTCGAAGAAGCCAAGAGCATGGAGACGACCCTGACCGTCGTCGAAGGCATGCAGTTCGACCGTGGCTACATCTCGCCGTACTTCGTCACCGACAGCGAGCGGATGGAAGCCGTCCTCGAAGATCCGTACATCCTCATCTGCGAGAAGAAGATCTCGAACATGAAGGATCTCATCCCGACGCTGGAGCAGATTGCTCGCTCGGGCAAGCCGCTGCTCATCCTCGCTGAGGATGTCGATGGCGAGGCGCTGGCGACGCTGGTCGTCAACAAGCTGCGCGGCACCCTCAATGCCTGTGCGGTCAAGGCGCCCGGCTTCGGCGATCGCCGCAAGGAGATGCTCAAGGACATCGCGATCCTCACCGGCGGCCAGGCCATCACCGAGGATCTCGGCCTCAAGCTCGAGAACCTGTCGATCAAGGACCTGGGCCGGGCCAAGCGCGTCACCGTCGACAAGGACAACACCACGATCGTGGACGGCGGCGGCAAGAAGGTCGACATCGACGCCCGCGTCAAGCAGATCCGCGCCCAGATCGAGGACACCACCAGCGACTACGATCGCGAGAAGCTGCAAGAGCGGCTGGCGAAGCTCGTCGGCGGTGTGGCGGTCATCAAGGTCGGCGCTGCCACCGAGACGGAGATGAAGGAGAAGAAGGCCCGCGTCGAGGACGCCCTGCACGCGACCCGCGCCGCTGTCGAAGAGGGAATCGTCCCCGGCGGTGGTGTGGCGCTGCTGCGGGCGCAGGCGGTGCTCGACGGCATCAAGCTCGGCGAGGAGCAGATGTACGGTGTGGCGATCATCCGCCGCGCCATCGAGGAGCCGATGCGCTGGATCGCCCAGAACGGCGGCGTCGAAGGCAGCATCGTCGTCAACAAGGTGCGCGACGGCAAGGGCTCGTTTGGCTACAACGCCGCGACCGACAAGTACGAGGACCTGCTCGACGCGGGCGTCATCGACCCGACCAAGGTCGTGCGCACCGCGCTGCAGAACGCCTCGTCCGTGGCCAGCCTGATGCTGACCACCGAGGCGATGATCGCCGAGAAGGCCAAAGACAAGGCCGAAGAAGGCGGACACGCCGGTCACCAGCACTAGCCCGTTCCCATCCGGGAACTACCGCTGTCGGGAGTCTCCGTAAGGAGGACTCCCCAGCCTGGTGCCATCCCTCCCTTGGGTTCCGACCTCGGACCCTTGAGGAGGGATTTTTTTTGCCCGCCCTCCGCCAAGCCCGACTAGATGAGCATCAAGACAAACCAGATGAGCATAAAGACCAACCAGCCAAACACCAAGACTGACTTGATGAACATCAAGACAGATTTGATGAATGACAGGTCAGACTAGATGAGTAACAAGCTCTTCTTGATGAGTGGCAAGTCAGGCTTGATGAATGACTAGACAGGCCTGATGAGAGACGAGTCAGGCTTGATGAGAGACAAGTCAGGCTAGATGAAATACGAGTCAGGCTAGATGAAATGCGAGTGAAGAGCGTGGGGCCGACTGGAGAGCTTTTTTTCGGGCCGCTTGCGGAACGGAATAAAGTCTCGCAAGGAAGGGCGGCAGTCCCCGACACGAAGTGTGGGGGAGGGCCCCGCGCGATGACGCAAGGAAAGAGGTGAGGGCTTACGCTTGGTTCATGCGGGCGTCGGCTACGGCGGACCAGAGCGTCTGCTCTAGGCTGTGGCGGGGGGTCCAGGGGATCTGCTGGCGCAGCGAGCGGTCGGTGATGACGCAGGGGTAGCGGAAGAAGTCGATGAGGTAGCCGGGGAAGTTGCCGGTGGCGCGCAGGAAGACATCGGCGACCGGCGCTGGGATCGGGAACGTCCTCGCCCGGGTCAGCGAGATCGCGGTCCGCCACGGCACGATCTCATCCGTCGCGACGTTGTGGACGCCGGTCAGGCCGCTCTGCCACGAGGTGATGATCGCGTCGGCCAGGTCGTCCTCGTGCAGGAACTGCATCATCGGGTTGAAGCCGAGCAGGTACGGCACGTGCCGCAGCCGCAGGAACTGCGTCAAGGTGTTGTGCAGCGTCGGGCCGACGATGTTGGTGGCGCGCAGCACGCAGGTCTTGACCTCGGGGTGACGGTAGACCCACGTCGTCGCCATGTTGTCCATCTGGATGGCGTCGGCAATCTGCGGGAACTGCAGGCCGGCTCGCAGCGGCTCGTCCTCGGCAATCGGGATGTGGTTCGAGGGATGCGCGCCATAGATGTGGAACGTCGACAGCACCACCATGCTCGCGACCTTGTGCTGCAGCACCAAGTTCATCAGCTTCTGCGAGCCGACGACGTTGAGGTCAAAGCGCTTGCCCACCGAGTCCTTGAGCGAAAACGCCCGCCCCAGGTGCATCACCGCATCGAAGCGCTGGTGCCGGAAGATGTCCTCGATGATGGTCTTGTTGTAGTGGGCGCGAACGACCTTGAGCTTGTCGAGCTGGGGCGGCAGCGGCGAGCGGACCTCGCGATAGTCGACGCCGACCACCGAGTGCCCGCTGGCCAGGAGCTTTGCCGCCACCCGCTGCGAAAGGCCACCCGCGATACCGGTAATGAGGATGTTTGCCACGGCAGACCCCTGTTCCTAAAAGAAAACCGAGCGACGCTGCAGAAGACCCTCGTCGATAAGCTGCTGGACGCGATCTTGGACCTGATCGACCTTACGCTGGATGACTGAGTCCTCGTCGTCGAACGGACCGTCGAAGTACATCGGCTCGCCGAAGTAGACGCGAAACTTGGTCGGCAGCGGAAAGTACGCCAGCGGCCCGAGCAGCGGCAGCAGCGGACTGATTGGCACATACGGCGCCCGCAGCAGCTTGGCCAGCCCGCGCCAGTCGTGGATGCTGATGATCGACTCCTCGGCCCCGATGACGGCGACGGGAACGATCGGCGTCTTCGACTGGAGCGCCAGGCGCATGAAGCCGCGCCCGAAGGTGACCAGCTTGTAGCGCTGCTGGTAGATCTTGCCCGAGCCGCGCGCGCCCTCGGGAAACACCAAGATCGCCTGATCGTCTTCGAGCAGGTTGCGACAGTTGATCGGGTCACCGAGCACCACGCCGGAGCGCGCGAACATCTCGTTGACAAACGGCAGCGTCGACACCCAGCGCTCGGCCATCGCTCGCACGAGACGCGGCGGCTTGGCAGAAAGCAGCGTCGCCACCGCCACCACGATGCCGTCAAACGGCAGCTGCCCCGAGTGATTGGGCACGATCAGCACCCGTCCCGCCGGCACATTCTCGATCCCGAAGATCTCGGGTCGGAAGTAGTCGTAGACGTGGCGCGCCAGCGAGTAATAAAACTTCGCCTCCTGCGGCGAGAAACCCCACGGGTCAAAGCCCTGCGAGTTGACCCGATTGGGCAGCGAGTCGATCGCGGCCGAGACGGTCGGATCGATCCAGTGATGCCGGGCCTCCTTGGCGAGCTGCGCCAAGCTGGTCAGGCGAGAAAGGATCTCATTCCACTTGAGCAGGAGGTCGGGGGGAACCTCCCGCGTGACCGAGTCGAGGGTGCGCTTTAGCATGCCGGCTCTCATCGCGGCGACGTGGCTTGGCCGCCCGAGCAATGTACCAGACCGAACCAGGCCCTGGCCGGCCAAACTAGCGAGACTGCCGCAAAAACCGCGCGAGTTTTTTGTTTAGAATGCGGGCCATGTCCATACCGAACGCTTCCTCAGCTTCCTCCGTTGGCAGAACCCGCACCACCTGGCAAAAGACGCTCCTGTGCGCCTCGCTGTTGCTCTCCCTTGGGACCGTCGGCTGTCAGCCAAGCTCGTTCGATCTGACCCTGGACCTGACCGAGCAGCGTCAGAATGCGCAGCCGGCGGGCGCGATCAGCACGCTGCTGCCGACGCCGTTTGTGTTTGCCGTCAACCTTGCCGACGAAGCCAAGATCCGGGGAGCGAATCCGCCTCGGCAGGTGTTTCTGAAGGACTTCTCGCTGGTGATTTCCTCGACGACGCGACCGGCGGGGGATGTCGATACCTTCGACTATGTGAACACCGCCGAGTTCTTCATCGAGCCGACCCGCGTCGGCAGTGTGCTGCAGAAGGTCAAGGTCGCCGACATTCCCGCCAAGGAAGGACCGACCGGAGAGATGTGGCCGCGCCTGATCGCGAACCTCAACTTGCTGCCGCTGCTTACGGAAGGCGCCCAGCTGACCTCTACCGCGACCGGAACCACGCCGGGGGATGATGTCTCCTATGCCGGCAAGATCGTCCTGGCTGTTGACGTGTTCTAGCCGAGATTCCGTCGCTGGCAAGTGAATATTAGTCTTATAAAATGCTTCATATCTGCGGATATTAGGCGTTTGGAAGGACTCTTATCGATGAATATGAAGCATTTGAAAGGCTTCATATTGGCGACGTGGAGTTAGCCGATGGCGCGGGCGAGGGCGGGGAGGCTGCGATCGAAGCGGTAGCTGGTGTTCATGTGGCCGTCGTCGAACTCCTCGTGGGTGACGGCGATTCCGAGGCTGCGGAGGCGGCTGGCGAGCTTGCGGGCAGCGAGGTCCAGGTAGTATTCGTCGCGGGTGCCAGCGTCGAGGAAGATCAGCGACTGGCGGGCGAGGGCGTCGCGGTAGGGAGCCTCGCCGCAGATCTCGACCGGATCGAAGCGGAGCCAGCGGGCGAAGACCTCGTCGTCGATGGTGCCGTCGGAGAGGTTGACGGGAAGGGCGAAGCCGAGCGGGCTGCTGGGATCGGGGCTGTAGGCGGCGGCGCTGGCGAAGATGGTCATCACGTCGAACAGATCGGAGGGGCGCGGGCCTTTGCCGGCCTCGATCCAGGTTCGCAAGGCGCCCTCGGGTCCACCGTAGCGACGGACGCGGCGTACAAACTTGAGCAGCTCGGGTGGGGTGGTGATGCGAAAAAAGCCGTCTCCGGCATGGCTGGCGACGGCGGAAAAGACCTGGGGATGGTTCATGGCAAGCCACAGGGCGCCGATGCCTCCCGACGAGCGACCGCAGACGGCGCGGTGTCGAGCGTCGGTGAGGGTTCGGAGGTTGCTGTCGACGAGCGGCACGACCTCGCGGATCAAGTGGTCGGCGTAGCGACCGAGGATCGGAGAGTTGACGTACTGACTGCCACCGAGTGCGGTAAAGCAGTCGGGCAGGACGGTGATCCACTCGGGCAGGCTGGGATCGGCGGCGAGCAGGCGGGCGATTCTCTCGTCGAGAGACTCGGCGAGCGGCGAGCGATTGAGGAGCTGGTAGCCGGCGCCGACAAAGGACGCGAGCACGTAGATCACCGGATAGCGGCGGCTCGGCTCGCGGTGGTAGCTCGGCGGTAAGATCACCGGCACGGTGCGCACCGTCGGATCGCCGTAGCGATTGCCGACAAGAGCGGTGCTGGTCACGGTCAGCGATTCGATCAGGCAGGGCAGGGCTTGCGTCGTCACGACCGCCTTTATAGCAGGTCGGACAGCGCCGGAAGAGGTGGTGAGAGGTGGTGCGGGGTCGGGATTAGGAGCCGCTGAGCAGGCGCAGAAGCTCGTCGGCCTCGCGGCTGAGGGCGAAGCGCAGCAGGTCGTCGATCTGGGCTTCCCCGGCGGGACCTTTGCGACGGAGCGCCGACACGGCAGCGGGTAGGTTGCCGCCCCACAGCAGACCAAAGTAGTGGCTGCTCATCGTCAGCGCTTTGGCGATGCCATCGTAGTTTGGCACCGTCGCGTAGAACTCCATCGCCAGCGGCACAATCTGGGTCGCCAGCTTGCTGGGAATCGCTCGTCGCTGCCGCTGCGCTTCCGTCTCGATGCGCTTATCGGCAAATCCGACCGGCACGTAGTCTTTGACCTGCTGACGAACCAGGCCGCCGATCAGCACCGCGAGATCTTCCGACGACATTCGCAGCGGCAGGTGCAGCTGACTGTGCAGGATCTTGAGCAGACCACCGAGGAGGAAGCGTCGCTCGGCCTCGGATGCGCCGTCGAGAAGGCTGGTGGAGATGATCAGCGCCGGCGGCTCGAGCGGCTCGATGGTGTAGTGCGGCACCGTGTGTCCAGCGTCGTCCTTGCCCTGCGCCGCCGTCAGGTAGATGTCAAACTCGGGCAGCTGGAGCTCGGCGGCGAGCTTGCTTGCCAGATCGCGCACCGGGTGTCCCGAGCGTGGCAGCCTTTCCTTGCGATCGACGCCCAGCGCTTGCAGCTTGCGACCGTCGCTGACATACATCTTCCCGAGCGGCTCGGCGAGCAGGCGAAACAGCATCCGAATGCTCGACGAAACCACCGCCGGATAGAGCACATCGTCGACGGACGGATCACGCAGACCGTTTTTGGTCGGCTCTCTGCGGGGCAGTGTCTTTTCAAGCTGCGTCTGAAGGTCCTTCGGCACCACTCCACCGAGTGCGGTGATCGCGCCCGCCGCCAGCTGAGCTTGCTCACTCCGTCGCAGCGCCAGGATCTGCAGCAGCGCTTGATGCACTGCCTGATCGCGCGGCTTGCTCGCCAGCTGGAGACGGAAGCGCCCCGCCGCCGCATCGAGATGGAAGCGCAGCGACTGCACATCCGAGGTCCGATCGTAGTAGCGCGCCAGCTCGCGAATCGACGACAGATCCATCGGATCGACCTCGACGGCTTGCCGCAGCGCCTCCAGTGCCCCGCGTGAGTCACCTTGCAGCTCCGACAGCGCCGCGATGCGATGGAAATAGCCCATCTTGCGCTGCTTGTCCTCGGTGTACTTGACCAGGCGCTTGAGCAGCGGCAGCGTCTCTCCGGCACGATTTTGCGCCAAAAACAGGTCGGCCAGCTTGGTGAGCGCCGTCTGATTGGTCGGCTGAATCTGAATCGCTTTGGTGTATTCGGCGATCGCTTGATGCGAGTCGTGCAGCTGATCGCTCCAGATTTCTCCGAGCAGCAGGTGAATCGCCAGCAGCTGCGCGGGCCGCGTCTCGAGCTGCGAGTAGCGACGGAGCGGCTCGACGGCTTGCTGCCACTCCCCGTCATCCACGTACAGCTTGCCGAGTGTATACAGCGCGGCCGCCTGATTCGGCGACAGCTGCAGTGCCTCTCCCAGCTCTCGCTTGGCAGAAGGCCGATCGCTGAGCAGCCCGGCGTACAGCTGCCCCAGCTCGACCCGCATCCCAACCACTTGCGTCGTCGACAGATCGCTTCGTGAAAGTCGCTCCGTCAGCAGGGCGGCCAGGGTGCGCGCGTCGTCGGCACTCTTCGCACTCGTCGTCGCATAGGAACCACGCAGCCGCTCGAACGCCTCTTCGCGATCGGGCAATAGCTCGAGGCCGCTACGCAGCGCTCGACGAGCCCGCACCGCGTCGGGAACAAGGTTCTGGGCCAGCACTCCCGCGAGCATGTAGTGAAGGTAGCGCTCCTCGATGTCGTAGAGCTGCGCGGCAAGCTGCTCGGCACAGTCGAGCGCCACCGCATAGCGCTGGTGAAGCAGTGAATAATGCAGCAGCCCTCGCAGCGTCGGAATTTGGTCAGGACAGCGACTGAGCGCCGATCGATACAGCGAGATCACCTGCTCGATGTCGCCCCCGCTCACCGCCGCCGCCTCTGCCGCTCGGGTCAGGAACACCGCCGCACTGCGCTTCTGGCTTTGTTCGCCCGGGCCGCTGCTGATGGACAGCTCTCCGACTCGCTGCGATAGCTCGGCCAGCTGCACTTGATCGTCGCGAATCACCGCGCCTTCGTGGAGGAAGCGCAGCGCCGGTCGACACGTCCGGTCGCGATAAAGCGCCAGCCGGTAGTCGTTTTCCATCTGGTTGTGCGCCGCTGCCTCGTCGCCGCCGTCCTGCCACAGCAGTCTTTGCCGCAGCCGCGCGCGATCCGAGCTGATGTGTACCGCAAACGGCGTATCCGTCGCAGTCAGGCCCATCTGTTCATACAGGTGAACCAGCTCGCCCCACTGCCCTCGGGAGATAAAGTGCCGCTCGAGTGCGCGCATCGCCAGGTGGTTGTTGGCGTCGACGGTAAGGACGTTGCGATAGGCCGTCTCAATGGCTTCACTGCACGCGACGGGATCGGTGATGCGCAGGCTCGCCAAGAGCGCCTGTCGCTCGTAGGCCTGGACGCGGGTTGCAATGTCCGGCGCTTCCTTCAGCTCCAGCTTCGTAAATCGCTCCAGCTCGTCGAGCATTCCAGCCGCCAGGAGAGCCTGCACCAGCTTGGCACGGGCGACGGGATGTCCTGGCCGCAGCTCCAGTGCTTGCTGATATCGCTCGGCGGCTTCGCGAGACTTGCCCAGCCCTTCCAGCTGCTCACCGGCGAGGACCAGCAGTGCATAGCGCGTATCCGAGTCGGGATCTTGCGCCAGCTCTCGCTCGAGCAGATCGAGCCCTTGGCCCGCCCGCCACGCCGTCACGTACATCCAGTCATCGAGCCCCATCAGCGACGGCAGTCCCTCGGTCAGCTGCCGCAGCTCGCGATAACAGCGCAGGGCCAGCGCGGGCTCGTCTGCATCGACCTCCGTTGCGACGGCCAGCTTGATGCCCCACCACGGCTGCGCCGGGGTTCCTTTGGTGCGCTCAAATCGCGTCCGCAGCCCCGAGGTCACAAACCGGCTGAGCGCACTGCGACGCAGCGAGGCCCGGTCGGTCAGCTGGGCACGCAGCTCCAGTCGCAGCAGCGCCATCGTATGATCCGGCTCGGCGAGCAGCGCCTGCCGGTAGCTCTCTTCCACGGCGCCACCCTCGGGACTTGGCGTCGGAGTGATCGATGCGAGCAGGCTACCGCGCCCAAACCACAGCGCTGCCGCCGCACTTCCCGTCGTGACCCCTGCCGCCGCATGCAGCACTTCCGCCAGCTGCTGAATCAGGCCCGGCTCGGCGATCCCCCGGAGTCGAGCGGCCAGCATTGCCAGCTGCCAGCTCCGTGCCGGTCCCAGCGTCGGCGCCAGCTCCGCGACCGCACTCGGCAGCACCGCATCGCTGAGCAGCACCTTGGCGGCCTCGGCATGCTGACCCACCCGCGACAGCTGAGCCGCCGCTTCTTCGCGCAGGACGCGCCGGCACACCTCGGCAATGGAGCTGGTCGTCGCTTGCTGACTGGCGCGCAACAGGACCTGGGCCGCCTCAATCGGCTGGTTGCTGACCAACAGCAGCTCGGCCAGCCGCTGCGCCGCTTCCAGAAAGTCCGGACGTACCTTGAGCGCTGCCCGCAGCTCGTCCATCGCCGCGTTGCGACCGGCTTCCCCCGGCTGGGTGGTCAGCTGTAGGTCGGCTGCGTACAGGTAGGCGAACGCGCCCTGGCCATCGCTCGACTGACCCTGCTGTCGCCACATCTGTAAAAGGTCTTGCGGACGACCGAGCTTGCGACAGACGCGCTCCAGCAGCCGGCTGGTGACGGTATCGCTGGCGACATCCGACTGAGCGGCTGCGGACAAGGACTGCACCAGCGCCTGCTGCGCCGCCTCGTCCTGGCCGGCGCGATGGAACGCCCGACCGGCCAGCCGCAGTGCTTCACTGCGCAGCCACGGGTCACGCCGAGACTCTGCCGCCTTCACATAGGCGGCTGCGGCTGCTGCGTGGTCCTGGGACTGCTCAGCGGTCAGGGCTAGCTCATCGCGGGCCACGGAATCGCCCAGCTGCGCGGCTTCGGAAAGCGCTGCGCTGCGATCGTTCCCAGTGGACTGCCGTGCAGCCAGACACAGCAGCGCGGACTTGAGCGCGGTAGGAATGGGCGCCACAGCAGCGGCTCGAGCGGCCTTGGCCACTGGGGACGGCTCGTCTTTGCGCAGTCGGGGCAGCCGTGCCGAGGTCCGCAACAGCCCCAGCCCCGCCGACAGACTGGCACTCGCGGTCAGCGTCGACTCAAAGCGCTGGGCGGTGGCCTGGTCCCGTCCGGACTGCTCATCCAGCCGAGCCCGCGCAACCTGGAGCGCCGGGCGCAGCGGTCCGGTCAGTGTCGGTAGCTGGAGGATGCCATCCAGCGTCGTCGCCAGCTCAGCGGTAGCGCCCTGTGCAAGAACGACATCACTGTGGGCAAGAAGGGCGATGCACTGCCCGATTTTGTGGCTGCCCTTAGGAACTGTCGCAAGAAAGTCCTGCGATAGCTGCTTGGCCTCTCCCAGCTGACCCGAGGCGCGGAGCAGCTCGACCTGTTGGAAGCGCAGACCGGACTGCTCGGCAGCGCTGCTCTGCTTCTGTTCGCGCTCGCACAGCGTCGCTGCTTCATCGGGCTGGGCGGTCGGTCCGGGCATCGAGAGGAGCCGTCGCAAGGCCCGCAGGGCAGTTCGGTGATTCGGCGCAAGCTCGAGGACGCGGCGATAGCGCTCGATGGCTTCGGCTTGCTCGCGGAGCGCTTCGGCCTGCACACCCGCTGCGAGCAGGAGCTTGACCGTTCGACCGCGATCCACGCCATGGGCTTGGGCTTCCCCGTCGAGGAGTGCCAACATGACCCGACGAGTCGCCGTCTCGGGCGCCGCCCCTGTTCCTGCGCAGGGCGGTGGCGGCGGCAGGTTGTCTTGGCCGGGCAGCGGCAGCCGGCGAGGCGCAATCGGCGTACCTTGGTTGCGGAGCGGCACCGGCGTCGCACTCTGCTGAATCGGCGGCAGCGCGACCCAGCTCTCACGAGTCGGGGCGGTGGTCGGCGCGGGCTGGGCAACCTGAGCCACCGGTGTCTGGGGCTCGATGCGGACCGGTAGCTGCTCGATGACCGGCAGCGCGGGTGGCGGTGGCAGAGACAGCTCGACCGACGGCTCACTCGAAGCGCTCTTTTGCGCAGCTGCCGAGGAGCTGTCCGACGTGGCTTGACCGAAGCCCGGGACCAGGTCGCTCATCGACGCATCGCTGACCGCGCTCGGCTTGTCCTCGGCGGCTGGAGCGGCGTCGATTTGTACGTCGTAGTCTTCGTCTTGTTCGTCGGATACTTCGATTTGAACCGCGACCGACGATGGAGTGACGTGGCTCGGGGCGGTTGCAACGGCGGACGGCGACGGCAACCCCGATGGTACCGTCAGCGCGAGATCGGACAGCTCACCAAGAGATGAAGTGACAGCGACGGCTGGTTTGGCGGGTGCCGGCTTCGCTTCAAGCTTGGCAGTGGTCACCGGCGCGGCTGGCGGCACCGGCAGATCGAGGTCGAGATCTCCGAGCAGGCCCGTCGACAAAATCGGTGGTAGCGGCGCCGCATCGCCTTCGAGCGGCGGCAAGGCCAGTGGGTCGAAGGCCCTGGCTGCCGCAGGCTCTGGACTTACCTTTGGGCTCGCTTCGGCTGGCTTCGCGGGCTCCGGCTTCGCGGGCTCCGGCTTCGCGGGCTCCGGCTCCGACGGCTTGGCCACGAGGGACTGGCTCGGCGCTACCGGTGCGATCGGCTGGGCTTCCGGAACCACGGCTCGGCGCAGCTCGGGAGGCAGCTCATCCTCGGAATTTAGTACCGGTCCGAGGCTTTCACCTACCTTGTCCCAGTTGAAGTCATCGTCGCCAAAATCAAAATCGCTGAGCAGAGAGTCACTCGGCGCTGGCTTCTTGCTGTCTTGATCCGCCGGAGGCACGTCTTCACTCCTTCTCACTCAGACCGAGTTCACGACGAAGGCTGGTCAGCTCTGAAGACACACTCCAACAAAGAAGGGTGCGAGCGGTCTTGGCCTCATACTCGTCGTCGCTATCGAGCTTGGCGCCAGTCTCTTTGAGCGCCGCCGAAAGGTTGCCGGTAATCGCCATCGCCAGGAGCGCGCTGCCCCGCAAGATGGCTCGCTGCCAGCCCAGCACCAGATTCTTGCCGTTTTCGCCCGAAAGCTCTTGCATTCGCGACGCCAGACCTTTCAGGGCCGAGCGCTCCTTGCGGGTGATGGTGCGGTCGAGGTTTTTTACCCGCTCGTCGAGCTTACTCTTCTCTGCTGTCGACAGTGCTGGCCCTGGCACCTGCACCAGCTGACAGACGGACGCCACAAACAGCAGCAGCTCCATTGGATTGCAGTCGATGACACCCAAGCGATCCGGCAACAGCGCCAGTCTCCGCACCAGTCGGAACGTCGACGCAGGTGACCACGCGCTTAGGCTCTCGGTGAAGGCGCTGCCACAGACCAAGTTCGGTCCGAGCGCCACACACGCTTCTTTGTCTTTGCCGACGATGAGCGAGTACGAAATGCTCAGATCGGTATTGCCGAGCCCAAAGCGCTGCGCCAGGTTGTCGACGGTGGTCCACGCAGGTGGCACCTTTTTGGCGTTCAGACGGTCTTTGGGGCTTGACGATAGCGTCGCCAGATCGGGTCCGATCAGCTTGGTTCCCGTCTCCCAGACCTCTTGCCAGATGTCGAGCAGGATGCCGCGTGCTTCGCCGGAAAATGCCGCACTGCGCAGCGGAGGACCGACCGAGCGATCGGGAACTTTAGCCGGTGGCGGTGGCGGCGATTCAGCTGTGCCGCCGAGGAAGCGTGTGACGGCCGCATTGGCTTGCCCGGCCAAGCTGCGCGAGTCGTGCTGTTTTTGCCAATCAAACACTTGCTGCAGCGCGGAAAACGGCGTCACCGTCAGCACTGTGTCGATATCGACCAGCGTCGCTGCTTGCTTGCGGGCCTCGTCGCGGGCTCGTTGCAGCGCACCCTGGGCACGCGAAGGCTCGCCGCTGGCTTGCGTCAGCGTCACCACGCGCTCCAGTGCGGCGAGTGACAGCGGCTGGTCACCGAGAAGCTTGTCGAGCACCGCCAGCGCAGCGTTGCGGTCGCCGAGGTCACGCTCATAGAGGCTGGCAACCTCGAGCAACACCTGCTGACGCAGCGACGCCAGCTCTTTCCCTGGTGGTAGCTCGCTGACCAGGCTCTTGATGGTCTTCCCCGCAGACTCGCGATCGCCGCGTCGCAGCTGTAGTCCCAAGAGCCGCTTTTGGAGCTGGGTGCGCTGCTCCACTTCGTCGGAAGTCTCGGCGCTCGCACCTTCCCCACGCAGCTCGGCGCCCAGCTCCAGTGCCGCTTGCAAGTGGACGATGGCGTGCTCGGGCGTGCTCTCCGTCAAGAGGTCCGCAAGGCTGCGATGAATCGTCAGCTTCTCACTCTTACTCGTCGACAGCTCCAGCAGCCGCTGGTAGTGCATCGCCGCCGCTGCCACATCGCCGTGCTGAGCACGTAGCGCCGCAAGCCGACGGTGTGACAAGGTATGACTTGGCAACAGCGACAGCAGCGACTCCAGATCGCTCGCCGCCGCGACATGCTGGCCGGTCAGTAGATGCAGCGCGGCCCGCTGAGATAGCAGCGACACCCGCACCGGTAGATCCTGATGGCGTTCCTCGTCGGAGCGTGGCATCTGCGAGAGTCGGAAGTCGATCAGCTCCAGCAGCGGTCCTTGGTCGCTGGTCTGCTCGGCGCGACGCTGGAGCAGGGTCAAAAGGGGACCAAAGATGCTGCCATCCAACGGTCGTCCGTCGAGAGCCGTGCGCAGTGTCGCCGCCGCTCCGTCCTGATCACCAATCCGCAGCAGCAGCTGTCCAGCCTCGGCATACAGGTCCGTTCGAGCATCTCCTTCGCTGAGCAGCGACGCCAACCGCAGCGTGTACATCGCATAGGCCCGCAGTCGCGAGGCACCTTCGGGGGAAAGCGGCTGATCGCGCAGTGGATCGAGCTCGGTATCACTCGGTGCCGTCGCTTGACGCAGTAGCAGCAGGGCGGAGATGTTGCTGGGGTCGAGCTGCAGCGCTCGCAGCGACGCTTCTGCCGACGACTGCCTGAGCTTGGCCGCCGTCGCATCATCGACCTCGTCAGCCGAGCTCTGGATGAGGAATGTCTCGGCCTCGAGCAGGATGAACGCGACGCGGTCCCCCGTTTCCATCTCTGGACAGAGCGCTTGCCGGGCCCGCAGCACCTGCGCCACGTCGGGAAGCTGCGCCATCTGTTCCAGCACCGTCGGGTCTGACAGCAAGTCCGCCAGCGGAATCACAACCTGCGGCTGATCTCCGACGGTTCGATACGCCAGAATGAGCCGTCGCGCGGCCTCGGCGAGCTGACCCGGTTCATCGTCGTACAGCGCGGCCAGAAGCCCCGCCCGCAGCAGAAACTCACCGGCCACCACCTTGGCGCCCGGGTCATCGTGCGACAGCATCAGCTCCGCCAGGTCGAGCAGCGCCACACCCTGGGCTTTGCCATCTTCGCGTCGCTGATTGAGCAGTACCCGCGTCGTCGCTAGCAGCACCAACGTCTCGGCCCGCTTCGACGGTAGCTGCCGCAGATCTTTGCTTGCCTTGGCCAACAGCGCGTCGGCTCGCTCCATCGCCGAGCTGGTCGGCGCCTGGGACAAAATCAGCAGCGCCGCCCGCTCCTCGGTGAGCAGCGCAACCGCCTCCGCCGTCTGCGGATCGTCCGTCGGCAGTGAGTCGGCAAGCGCTTCCAGCACCTCGGGAAGCTTGTCGTACTTGCGCTGCTGCATCACCGACCGCAGTCGGCCCACGGCGGCATGCGTCGCCTGCGGCGAGGGCATCGGCAGTGCTTGGAGCGCTTGATCGTACAGCTCGTCGGCTTCTTGCGGCTTCTGAGACGCCGATTCCTCTTTGAGCGTCGCCAGCTTGAGCAGTGCGTCGCCGCGAATCAGGCTGCTCGGCGAGTGCTCCGCGAGCTGTCCGAGCGAAAGCGCAAACTTGGCCGGCTCTCCGCTTCGTCGCTGGTGAGCGAGCAGCGCCGACAGTGCCGGCAGATAGGTCGGATCGTGCTGCAGCATCGCTTTGTAGAGCGCCGCCGCCTGATCGGGCAGGTTGAGCTCGTTTTCGATGAGATCGATGAGCTTGGCATACAGCGTTCGCTCCGCCGTTGGCCCGTCTGGATTGTCCTCTTTGGGCTTGCTGACCAGCTCGATTTGCCGACGCAGCAGCTGCGACAGCTCGTCCTTTTTGCCCTGCGCGAGGTAGAGCGGCTCCAGCTCCTCGAGCGCCTGCGGGTGCCCCGGCTGTTGCGTCAGCACTTGCTCATACAGCGCGCTGGCCTCGTCGCGGCGTCCCAGCTTTGCCAGCAGTCCAGCCCGTCGCAGCAGATCCTCGACCAGCGGCTGACCTTTGTCAGCAGCGACGATAAGCCACTGTTGCAGCGCCGCTTCTTCCAAGGCGAGATCCCCACCCTGGCGCGCCAGCAGCACCTGTCGTCTGAGCAGGCGCAGGTCCGACGACGACTTCTTCAGCAGCTCTCGCTGATGCGGCAGAGCACTCTCGGGGACACTCAGGATGCCGCAGTACAGCGTCAGCAAGCTCTCTCGCAGCAGCGTATCTTCGACCTCGGGCAGGTTTCCGTCGGCGATTCGTCGCTCGAACAGCGCAGCCAGCAAGCCTTCGCGACTGCTCCGGAGGTAGATTTCCTCCAGCAAGGCATCGATCAGCCGACGATGAGCGAGCGACGGACCACTCAGCGGCTTGCTCAGCAGCGACTCGGCCCGCAGCAGAAGCGACTCCGCCTGCGTCAGATCCCCGGCTTGCAGCGCACAGTCCGCCGCCGCAACCAGCGACTCACAGGCCCACGCCGCATCGCGCACCAGCTGACCGTCGACGCCAAGCACGCCATTTTGAGCCTGCTCTGCTTCGGTCACCAGCAGCTTGGTCAGTCCCGGCAGATCTTGACGCTGCATGGCCCGTCGCTGACGAAGCAGTTGCAGCAGAAGGTGTGACGGGGCAGCCTCGGAAATCTTCAGCTCCAGCTGATCCGCTTGCTCGTCGAGGTGAGCCTGTCGCAGCGCCACGGCTTGCTTGAGCCACACGCCCACCGGCGGCGGAGCATCCTCGGGCCGCAAGATCTGCAGCTCTCGCTCACGATCCGCCAGTAGCTGCATCAGCTTGTCGGGCTGTCCCAGCGCGTCCGCCACCGACAGCAGCTCCGGTCCAAGCAGAGGATCGCCGGGCGACTTTTCTTGGGCTTTTTCCAGGTACTGCCACGCCAGCTCGAGGTTGCCGATGCGCTCCTTCGCCAGGTTCGCTTGCCAGCGTCGGATGCCGACCACCTGATCCCCGAGCAGCTGTTTCCGCTGGGGCGTCGCGTTTTCCGCCTGAATTTCCAGGATCTCGGCCCGGATCTCGAGCGCGGTCAGACAGTCGGGAATCCGTCCCGCAGCGGCGGTGATGCGGATGATCTCGTCGATGACTCGCAGCTGCTCGACGCCGACATCATAGGCATCGTGCAGGTAGTTGAGCGCCGTCGTCACATCGGGCCGCGCCGCGTCCTTGGCATCTGCCGTCTGCCTCGGAGCTTCCTCAATGCGCGCTTGCTCGATCAGCAGCGCCACCCGTCGGCTCGGATCTTTGGTCGCCGTCGCCAGCGCTCGATAGACCGACAGCAGCTCCTCGCTTGGCCGACTCGACGTGCCCGCCAGCGCCGACTCGCCTTTTTGCCTGGTCAGCACTTTTTCCAAGGCCACGATCGGCGCCAGCGCTTCGCTGTCCAGCTCGTGGGCCGCGCGATAGCAGCTCACCGCCTCGTCGATGTTGCCCAGCCGGTCTTCAAGGATATGGCCCTTTTCCGTCAGCAGCTCGGCCCGCTCACGAGCACTGGGCGCCGTATCCGCCTCGATATCGAGCAGCCGCAGCAGGCTCGGCCACATTCCCCGACGGTAATAGATCCGCCGCAGGGCCCACAGGTTCGGGCGCAGCGCCGAATCGAGAGACAGTGCCGCCGCATAGCCATGCGCAGCGTCGGTTTCTTCGTCCGAATAGCGCTCCGTCAGCACCGCGATTTCATGCTGCAAGACCGCTGCCCGCGACGGGTCACTTTCATCACGCAGCTGACGCTCGACGGCAGCAATCCGGTCGCGAGGCCGTTCGTTCTTCGCTCGTCGCTGGATCAGATCGACCGGATCGACCGCGCCCGCCAGCGCGTCTTCCGTCGAGCCGATTGGCTCCGTGTCGAGGATCTCGATTGCGTCCGAGCCACTGTCGGGTAGCAGCGTGACGGAGTCGTCATCGAGTGCTACGTCAGCGTCGTCGAGCGCCGCAATCACAGCCTCGGCAGCATCGGAGGTGGGTTCGGAAGCGGAGGCGCGACCATCCGGCCGCACGCTACTGTTTAGATCCGTAGGAGTATCGGTGGAAGACATGGGTACGCCCGTCGCAAACCCACAGCTCTAGGCGCCTTCGGCCCAAATACAACGCGGGCGAAGAAGGCTGCTCGGCACAGCACCAAGCGTAGAGGCCTAGAATGCCTGGTAATACGTTGTGCCCTTAGTATCCGCGTCTAGATAGCAAGGTGTCAAACCAAAGCGTTTGCCGATGTTTACGGCAGTAGGACATGTCGGCAGCGGTCCGGGATTGTCGGTTTTTGCAGGTGTCAAGGCGGGGAACGGGGCCAAACCTGATACGCTTTGCGGCGATGAGTGACTCAGTCGTTGTTCACAGTCCAGCCGTTCGCTGCCAGGTCTTTACGTTCAAAGAAGGGCTGCTCTCCAGCATGGCGCATGACCTCAAGCTGGTCGTCGAGCGCTGCTCGATTGAGTGGACGGCGGCGCCTCCACTCGGGGCTGGTGAGTCGCAAGGCGGCGGTGTCGCCCAGGTCCGTGCCTCGTTTGATCCGCGCAGCCTACGGGTCGTCTGTGCCCAGCGCGATGGGCAAGATCAGCCAGGGTCGCTGTCAGCGGCCCAGTGCGCCGAGATTGAGCGCAACATTCAGCACGAGGTCCTGCGGACCGATCGCTTTTCGGAAGTCCGGTTTGTCTCGACGCAGGTGAAACAGCGAACAAATGGACTTGAAATTGTAGGTGAGCTTACTTTGTGCGGACAGCGCCGTACTTTGACCGCACAGGTGGTCAAACAGGCGGAGAGGTGGGTCTGCGAAGTCCGCATCCATCAGCCCGACTTTGGCATCAAGCCGTATTCAGCCGCTCTCGGGACGCTGCGGGTCAAGCCCGAGCTGCTGGTTACGGTGTCGATGCCGCTGACAGAGCTTCCGTCGCTGACGTAGCAAGAGCCGTCTTGGCCGAGCGGGTGTCACGGGCGATTCTTCCGTCGACAATCACGATCTGACGGTCGGTTCGCTCCGCCAGGCTGTGGTCATGGGTCACCAGGATCACGGTCACCCCCTCGTGATGGAGCCGCTCGAACAGCGCAATGATCTCGGCGCCCGTCCGCTGATCCAAGTTCCCCGTCGGTTCGTCGGCGAGCAGCACCGCCGGCTGATTGACCAGCGCTCGTGCAATCGCCACCCGCTGCCGTTGCCCACCCGACAGCTGTTCTGGTCGATGGAGCAGTCGATCGCCAAGACCCACCCGCTGCAGTGCCGCCGTCGCCGCTTGCCGTCGCGCCGCCCGACTGGCCCCCGCGTACAGCAGCGGCAGCGCCACGTTGTCGACGGCACTGGCCCGAGCCAGCAGGTTGAAGCTCTGGAACACAAAGCCGATCTTGCGGTTGCGATTCTCGGCCAAGGCATCGTCGTCGAGCGCTTGGACCTCCTCGCCGTCCAAAAGATAGCGCCCACTCGTCGGGGTATCGAGGCAGCCGAGCAGGTTCATCAGCGTCGACTTCCCCGAGCCTGACGGCCCAACGATCGCCACGTACTCGCCTCGGCGAATCGTCAGGTCAATCCCCCGCAGCGCCTCGACCACCTCGTCGCCCAGCACGAAGTGACGCGTCATCCCGATGATCTCGATGACCGGCGCGTCGCTGGGCGAATGAGTCGGCGCGGACGCTCGGCCGTCGGTCACCGTGGCTCCTTGACGTTTTCGACGCTCACGACCTGGACCAACACCCCGTCGTCGAGCCCTTTCTCGTTGAGCGACGCCGCCACTAGCTCGCCGGCCACGACGCCCTTGACGACCTCGCTGCGCTCCCAGTTCGAGATCCCGACCTCGACGGGCCGCTTGCGCACCCGGTGATAGCGTCCCTCGGGAACCAGCGCGTAGACAAAGCGGTTCAGGCCGCGTCCGACGATGTGATTCGACGCCACCGTCAGCACACCCGCCTTTTCAGCGACGAGAATTTCCACGTTGGCCGACATCCCCGGCAGCAGTCCCGCCGCCCGGGCCGAGACAAGATCTGTGACCTCAACCTCGACGGTGAGCGTTCGTGCGCCCTTCAGATCTCGCTTCACCGAAGGATCGGTGCGCACCACCTTGCCGGCGATGTCTCGCTCGGGCAGCGCGTCGAGATGCAGCTCCGCACTCTGCCCCGGCCGCACGCGGGCTACATCTGCCTCGTCAATCGTTGCGTCGACATGCAGCCGCGAGTCGTCGATGATCTGCAGCACCGGCGCCCCCGGCGCGACGCTATCCCCCAGCTGTACATACACGTCGGTGAGCAGCCCATCAAACGGTGCACCCAGATCCGCTTTGCTGCGTGCCACCCGCGCCGCCAACAGCTGCGCTTGGGCTTGCTCGCGCTGGCTGCTCGCCGTTTGCAAAGCCCGACTGGCTTCGAGGAGCGCCGCCGCTGCGTCCTCGCTCACCTGGGCGGTCCCGGCTCCACCCGCCAGCAGCTTCTGCGCCCGATCGGACTGCCGTTTGATCGTCTCGACGCGGGCCGCCGCTTGCTGAACCTGGGCCTCTGCCGTCGAGACTGCCGCCTGCGCCTGCCGCAGCTTGACCTCAAGGTCGGTCGGATCGATGCGCACGATCAGCTCGCTCTTGCTGACGCGATCGCCACGCCGCTTGCTGACGGCGACGATCTGGCCACCCAGCTCGGCGCGTAAGGTGGCACGATTTTCCGGGGCCACTTCACCCGCCGTTGCAGACGAGACAACGTCACGCACTTTCCCAGCTGACACCGCAGCGGCACGGATGCGAAGCGGTCGCTCTGGCCACAGCCTGCGAGCTACCACGACACCGACGATGAGTGTTAGGATGACAACCACTCGCCCAATCCAAGCAAAGCGGCGAGACGGTTTGGCCACGGAGGTCATGATGCGCGGGCACTCTAGCACGAACGATTTCTTCCCCAAGCGAACCACCGGGCGACTTGCTGCGAGTCTGCTCAGTCTGCCGATCCTGCTTTCGGCCTGTGAGCCGGACTGGAGCGGCGAAGGCCCTTACCGTGGCGCACCAACGCAGGGCCCCGGTCAAAACAAGCTGGCCATCAGCTGGACCCTCGGTGGTCAGACGATGACCGAGGCTCGCTGTAGCGCCCTCGGCATTGGCTCGATGGATGTCTTCTTGCTGAGGCCGGCTGACAATGCCGTGCTCGCCGTCTGGAGCAGCGTCGTCTGTGGGCTCGACCGCTACTCGCTCATCGAGCTACCGGCTGGCACGGTCCGAGTTCACGTCGAGGCACTTCAGAAACCAGGCGCTACCGCTCGCAAGTGCGTTCCCTACCTCGGCGAAACCCTTGCGACGACTGGGCCACAGTTTTCGGACCCTCCGGTGATCGTTCCGCTGAAGACCTACAGCACTTGTCCGTAAGCACTACCTGTCAATACACATAGCGGCGAATGTACGTTTAACGTCGATATCTATGTTGATATCGCCTGTTTCACTGCGACATGTAAACGAGGAAGAGGCCGTGTCTGCCTGCTTCCTTACCGCTGCCAATCACAGTACAACCATACCCATGGGAACTTCGCTGCGTCGTAAGTTGATTCTGTCTGCGCTGGGACTCTCGGCGGTTCTGGTGCCGGCGCTGACCATTCCGTGGTTTGGTGCACGGCGATTACCGGGAACTCGCTCGTCGACGAACTTGCCTGCGCCGTATCTGTTTCCGCCCGGCTTTTTGTGGGGTACAGCGACGGCGGCCTACCAGATTGAAGACACCCAGGACGATGACTGGGCAGCATTCGAGCGGGACGTGGTGGCGCATCATCGCGTCGAGCATCGTGCTCCCGGACAGGCTCAGCCAGGCCACATTCACAAGCTGACCGATTTTTCTGAAGAGGTGCGGCTGAAAAAGACCGACTTCGATGCGCGGATCGAGAGTGATCTGGCGATGGCGGCGGCGATGAAGCACAGCTCGTACCGCTTCTCGATCTCGTGGAGTCGTCTGTTTCCGCGTCAAGAGATGACCGAGCCTGACCCGGCGGGGATTGCCTACTACCAGCGGATCTTTGCGGCGCTTGATCAGCACCGGCTCAAGCCGGCGGTGACGCTATTCCACTTCGTGAGCCCGTCGTGGTTTTGGCAAGAGCAGGGCGGCAAGCGGGGCTGGGAGCGTGCAGATGCCCTGCTTCATTTCGAGCGCTTCGTCGCTGCGGTCGTGAAACACTTCGGTGGTCGAGCCGAGCTGTGGTGCACCCTCAATGAGCCGATGGTCTATGCCTACGCCGGCTATCTCGACGGGACGTTTCCGCCGCTCGAAAAACGGAGCGGGCCGCCGGCGCTGGTGCCGGTGCTCAGTCAGCTGTTGCGGGCGCATGCGCTGGCCTATCGGCTGCTCAAAGAGGATGCTGCGCGACGGGGCAAACCAGTGCAGGTCGGCATTGCCCAGCACGTCCGTGCCTTTCAACCGCTCCGCAACCATCACCCGCTCGATCGGCTGACGGCGCAGATCATCGACCAGGCCTTCGTCTGGGACTTTTTGGATGCGCTGCACAGCGGTCAGCTTCGCTCGAAGGTCATGAACGTTGACCTATCGATTCCGGGGCTGGCCGGCACGCAGGACTACGTCGGACTGAACTACTACGGGCGCTTTTACGTGAAGAGCAATTTGCTGCGGCCAACGAAGTTTGAGGTGCTGATGCACGATCCGAACAACGTCGCCGAAGACAAGCCGAACGAGCTGGGCTGGGCGTCGTATCCCGAGGGCTTCCGTCTCGCGCTGCTCAAAGCCCATCAGCGCTATCACCTACCGCTGTATGTCCTCGAGAACGGGACCGCTGACTCTAAGCTCGAGGACAGCGATCGGCAGCGGCTTCTCGTCGAGCATCTGCGCGAAATGTATCTGGCGCAACAGCAGGGCGTCGACGTTCGCGGCTACTTCCACTGGTCGCTGTTTGACAACTTCGAGTGGGCCGAGGGCTTTACCGCGCGCTTCGGCCTCACCCACATCGACTACCAGAACCACTTCCACAGAACGCCACGTCCGTCGGCTGCGCTATATACCCGCATCATTGAAAACAATGGACTCGATGCCGCGCTGCTCTCCCAGTACGGGCCGTGGCCGCAGCCCTGATCCGAGACAAGCCGCGACGCGCCGAGCACGCTGGGCCAGCAAAAGCGAACACCAACAGCGCGCTCGGGTTACGTCACTGAGTAAGGTAGGAAGTTGCGAGAAGAGACGGCGGGAGGAAGAGCCCGCTATGAGGGGCGCAAGTGGCTGCATCCACTGCGCCGTGCCTATACGCTGGCTAGAGCTTGCAGGCCGTTGCGGGGTCTTGACAGGCCGGCGGAATCGACACGCCGAACGAGTCCTTGGGAAGGCTCGCTCCGTTGCCGTCGACATTGAAGCCCTTCTGGCGATCGGCGTCGCACATACAGAGCTTCTTGCAGCAGAACGTCTCGCCCGTGGGATCGGGCACTACCGAGGCGACAGCACAAACGTACTTGCCGCAGCGGTTGTCGTTCTCGTAAGGGCTGCCACAGTCGTCATCGGTGTTGCATTCGGCTGTGCAGATTGCCAGCTCATTGGCGCGGTGATCGGCCTTGGCGAGCGCATTGGTGTTGTCCATGACTTTCGGCGTAATCATGCACAGACGCGTCGGGCAATCTGGAGCCGGGTTCACGAACGTCACTCCGCTCATCACTTTGGACGCCAGCGGATTGTTGCAGGCTCGGCCGATCTGATTGTCAGTACACCCAGAAAGCATCAGGGCGAGGCCGAGGGAGCAAAACGAAAACCATGCGGCGAGACGGCGCTTCATACTTAATAGATCCTCCGACCTGGATGTCACAAGTCTTGGACAGGATACACGTTCGTACTGCCTAGTCAAGCCCTGCGTCCGTTGCCCGCATTCCCTCGAACGTGGAGTCCTGGAGTCGCAGAGGCACTGGAAACATCCACCGAGTATAGCTGTGAGTGTGCGACTTGTCACCATGGCACCTACCTTACCTACCTGGAATCGATTAGGCATCGATCCGATGAACGCGAGTTTGAGTCGGCTGCCGCTGTCATCACGCTGGCCTCTCGCGAACAAGCGAGCCTTGACACCCAGAGTTGCGGGTTCGTATAATCGCCACGCTTGGCTACGGAAGACACAATTCTGTCGGCATGTCTCGTGCTGGTAAGGCACCGACCTGACGGTCAGATCTCGTTTAGAGAGCAGGGACCACACGTGGTGGCATCGAATAACTATCCGCATGTGCCGAAGCGGTTTGGAGACAGGGGTTTGCGCATGAACCGTACTCTGAGGAACACCGTCGCTGCTGTCGCAACTTGCCTGGCTGTTGCCAGCCCGGCGGTCGCGAAGAAGAAGCAAAAGGACGCTGACCTGCAGCCTGCCCCACAGGCAGCGAATCCTGCGGCACAGGGCGGCGCAGCGGCTGCACCGACGGTAGAGAGCAGCGCGCCGCCATCGAAGACCCTGGAGCGTGCACTCAAGCTCTATGACAGCGAAGACTACTACATGTCTTCGATTGAGCTGAACAAGGTCGTCGAGGGTCAGTCCGGCGACGATGAGGGAAACAAGCAGCGCGCCGAGTTCTTTATGGGCAAGACGCTGTTTAACCTCAAGTTCTACTCGGCGTCGCTGTCCTACTTCAACAAGATCGTTGATAAGGGCCAGTCGCATCGCTACTACCAGAAAACGCTGCAGTGGCTGGCCTCGCTGTCGCGTTTCCTTCCTGAGTCGGCAGGCGTGCTCGAGAAGATCGGCAAGTACAACCGGCAGGACTTGGAACAGCCTGCTCTCGAGCCGGTGCGTAACGAGCTGTACTACCTGCTGGCTCGTTACCACTACACGAAGAGCAACTTTAAAGAAGCGCTGGAGCTCTTTGCGCTCGTGCCTGAGGGTAACGAGTTCTTTGCGCGAGCGAAGTACCTCGAAGGCATTATCCATGTCCGTGAGAATCGCGGCAAGGAGGCAGCCGAGGCATTCCGTCAGATCCTTCGTAAGGCCAAGGGTGGCGATGCGATGACGGCGGAGTTTGAGGACATGGCGAACCTGGCGTTGGCTCGCGTGTTCTATGCGACGCGCCAGTTTCCGCAAGCGATCCGCTTCTACGACAAGCTGCCGTCGGAGTCTCCGGATTGGCTGCCGTCGCTGTTCGAGTCGAGCTGGGCGCACTTCCAGATCGATGCCGACGACAAAGCGCTCGGGAACATCCACACCCTGAACGCGCCGTTCTTCGAGAACGAGTTCTTCCCCGAGTCGATCATTCTGCGCGCCGTGATCTTCTTCCAGCGCTGCAACTACGAGCGAGCGATGGAGACGCTGGTTGAGTTCAACCAGACCTATCCAGCCCTTCGCGAAGAGATCCTCTCGCTCGTGAAGAAGTACCCGGACAACGCCGAGCTGTATAAGTACATCTTGAAAATCCGCTCGGGTGAAGCCGGTCTGTCGGATCGCGTGCAGCGGGCTTCCGATGGTGCACTGCAAGATCGTACCTTGGCGAAGACGCTGGACTATGTCACCGAGCTGGATCGCGAGCTGTCGCAGGTCGACAAGGCTGATCCTAGCTGGAAGTCGACGGCCGTCGCTGGCACAGTTCTGCAGGACCTGACCCTTCAGAAGTCGATCGCTGAGAATGAGGCCGGTGGTCTTGCCCGCAAGCGCCTTGAGCGTCTGGCCAGCGAGATTCAAGAGCTGATCAAGCAGGCGATCAAGATCGAGTACGAAACCCTGCAGGGACAGAAAGGCGTACTCGAGGCCAACATCAAGGGCGAGCAGGCCAGCATCAGTGGCACCTCGAAGAAGGCGGTGAACATCTCTGCCGACGACGAGCACGTCTACTGGAAGTTCAATGGCGAGTACTGGAAAGACGAGCTTGGATACTACCGGTTCCGCGTCGTCAACCGGTGCGAGCAGTCTAAGGGTGGAGCGGCTCCGGCCGCCGCCGCCGCTGGGATGCCTCCGGGCTAGGTCTAGCGGAGCAAGAAGTTTTGTCCCGAGAGTGGTCGGGTAGGAAAAAGTGGGCGACCTAGATGGTCGCCTCATCCATTTCCGGCCCGAACATGAGGCGAAGACCTTCACTGAGCGAGAATCAGGCGAAATGTTAAAAGCACCTCCATCCCGAATCCTCTGTGGACCTCTGGTCGCAGCGTTGGTCCTGGGCGGAATTTCCACCGCATGGGCGAGTGGAAAAATCCAAAAGAAAGAGGAGACCGTCGACGCCAAGCAGACGGCGCTCACCAAGCCAGTCTCGAAGGCAGATCGCGACAAGAAAAAGCCCGATCTGGCGATCTCCGATGTCTTTTCTGGTAAGGGCGCAGACCTGAAGGCCGTGACCGATGCCCAGATCAAGGTTCTTCAGCGTCTGATCGATGCGACCAGTGAGGGCGATGCAGAGAAGCCGGACCTGCTCTTCCGAATGGCGGAGCTCTATGCCGAGCAGCAGAGCTACTACAACTTCAAGGCCCGCACTCTCGACGAGACGATCTTCACCGCGAAAGAGAAGGGCGACGTCGCGAAAGAGAATCAGCTCAAGGCCCAGCAGGCTGACTACGAAAAGCGCGAAAAGGCCTGGCTGATGGAGGCGGTCAAGAAGTACTTGGAGGTCGCCAACGGCCCCAAGTATCAGAACTACACGAAGATGGATCAGGTCCTCTTTTACCTCGCGTATCTGCTGACGCAGGTGAAAAAAGAGGATCAGGCCCGGGTGTTCTTTAAGCGCCTCATCAAAGACTACCCGCAGTCGCAGTTCCTCCCACACGCCTATCTGTCCTTCGGCGAGTACTTCTTCGAGAACAAGGATCTCGAGAACGCGCTGAAGTTCTACGAGAAGGTGCTTGCCTACCAGGACAGCCCGGTCTACGGCTTCGCCCTTTATAAAAAGGGTTGGGTCTATTACAACCAGACCGACTTTAAGAACGCGATGGCGACGTTCATTGATGTCATCGACTTCGCCACCAAAGGTCGCCCTGGGAAGCCGAAGGGAGATCCGCAGCTGCAGAAGGAAGCGCGCAAGGATCTGGTTCGCACCTACGCTCAGGTCGGTACACCCGAGAAGGCGTGGCCGTTCTTCCAGAAGTACGGCAAAGACTTTGCGCCGAACATGCTGGAGATCCTGGCCGATCTCTACAACGCGCAAGGCAAGTTCCTCGACAGCGTGAAGACCTACCGCGAGCTCATCAAGCTCAACCCGAACTCGGACAAGCTCTGCAACTGGCAGACTGAGATTCTCAAGAACACGCTCTCGATGACTGGTTCGCGAGCAGTTCCCGAGACGGTGAAAGAGCTGCAACGTCTCTCGGCGATCTACGAGAAGGTTTCCGAGATGAAGAACATCAAGAAGGACTCTCTTGATGAGTGCCGCGACAACACCGCAGGCATGCTCCGCGAGTTGGCGACGGTGTGGCACAAAGAAGCGCAGAAGACGGGCGTGATGGACACCTACGCCAACGCCTCGGATCTGTACAAGGAGTACATCCGGCGCTTCCCGAAGGAGAAGGACAGCTACCTGATGCACTTCTGGTACGCCGAGCTGCTCTTCAAGCTCGGTTCGATGGACAACAAGCCGTCGAGTGACTGGTACTGCCAGGCGGCGCCGGTCTACACCGATGTCGTCAAGATGGACCAGAAGGGCAAGTACCTCAAGGATGCGGCGTATGCAGCCGTTATCTCGTGGAAGAACTGCCTGGACGTGTCCGATGAAGGTGCTGATGCGGCGGAAGAGGCCAAGAAGGCTCTTGCTGAGAAGCGGGCGCAGCGCAAGCAGGTCGAAGCCGCGAAGAAGGACAAGGACAAGCACAGCGAAGAAGAGCAGCTTGCTCCGAAGCCGATTCCCGAGAAGATTCAGAAGATGATGGACGCCTTCGATACGTACATTCAGTACGTGCCGGAAGCGCCAGAGCTGCCGACGATCAAGTACCGACGGGCGCGCATCTTCTTCGAGAACAACTACTTCGACAAGGCGATCCCGCTGTTCAAGGATCTTGCTGAAAATCACTCGAAGAGCGACATGGCGCTCTACTCCGCAAACCTACTCCTCGAGTGTATTGCCATCAAGATCAAGCTCGACAAGGCGAAGGGCGACGAGTGGGTCGCGCTGATGGAGAAGCAGGTCGACAAGTTCGCCGGCATGCCAGATCTGACGAAGGACAAGGAGTTCGAGGAAACCCTTCAGAAGATCAAGAACAGCCTGCTTCGTATCAAGATTGAAGTCGTCGAGAAGATGGGCGACTACCGGCAAGCGGGTGTGCTCTACCTGCAGCTGGCGGAGCGGTTCCCGAATGATCCGAAGCTCGCCGAACTCTACTTCAACGCCTCGGTCAACTTCGAGCGGGCGCGGCTGATCGGTCTGGCGATCCAGGGTCGTGAGCGACTCATCCAGCTTCGTCCTGATGATCCGCTGGCGAAGAAGGCGATCTATCGACTCGGTCAGAACTACCAGTTCATTGCCTTCTACGAGCAAGCTGCGGACAAGTACGAGACGTTCGCAACCAAGTTCCCCGGTGAGTTCTCGGACCCGAAAGAGAAGGACCCGGCCAAGAAGGTCGATGCGCCTCTCGCGCTCAATACGGCGGCATTCTTCCGTCGCGGCCTTGGTCAGACCGACAAGTCGATTGAGCTCGTCAACCTGTTTATTAAGAACTACGGCGGTCGCAAGGAGTTCTACGATCAGGCTGCCGGCGTGTTCTTCGATATGGGCCAGATCTACGAGCAGCGGAAAGACTGGGCGAAGGTCAAGCAGCACTTCGCCGAGTACCTGAAGTCCTGGTCGGCCAAGGGTGGCATCGATCGCCAGATCATCGCCGAGGTCAAGCTGGGCGAGATTGCCTGGCGTGAGTCGTGCCCGCTGCAGAATCAGCCGAGCGGCGCTTGCCTTGAGATCAAGCGTGTTCGCGCCAGTGCGGCAACGGCTCTGCAAGCGAAGACGGCCGCCGCTGCGAAAAACAAGAAGGTCAAGAACAAGGGCCCGCTCAAGCTCGGCCAGTGTGGTCCGGAGACGAAGTCGAAGATCTCTGTTCAGGATCGTCGGCCAGCACAGGTGAAAGAGGCGATGGGGCACTTCCAGAAGGCGCTTGACCTATACAAAGGTGGAGCGGCAGCTGCGAACGTCCCCAAGAATGACGAGCAGGAGCGCGATCGTCGCGTTGCGGTCATGACCTACCACACCGCGATGGCGAAGATGTACCAAGGCGACCAGCTCTATGAAGAGCTGATCAAGATGACTGTTCCGACGGGCCTGGTCTTCGATACAACCAAGAAGAAGGAGATGGAGGCCTCGACCAAGAAGTTCAAGGGCTGGATTGAAGGCAAGACCAAGAAGCTCCTCGACGCGCAGAAGCTCTACCAGGGCGTCATTCTGATGAAGAATGCGAACTGGGCCATCGCGGCGGCGGCGCGTATCGGTCAGCTGTTCCAGGACTTCGCCAACGGACTGTTCACCACCGAAGTTCCAACCCCGCCGCCGACGCCATCGGGCATGGAGCGCGACGAGTGGGCAGACATGTTCCGTAATGCCTACTGCGACCAGATGACCGACCAAGCAGAGCCGCTCGATGCGAAGGCCGTCGAAGGTCTGAAGACCTGCCTCGACAAGTCGACCGAGCTGAACTGGTTCAACGAGTGGTCGAAGCTCTGCGAAGAGGAGCTCAACCAGATCAAGCCCTCCGAGTATCCGCTTGCGTCGGAGATTCGCGCTGAGCCTGGTTATGCGGGTGTGACCTTGGATGTGGCGCAGCCGTTCCTGTCGCCGGCGGATAGGTAATGACCATGCGCATGGATTGGAGAGAAGCTGTCATGGGTAGCGGCGCTGCTTCACAAGTGCGAGGAGTGCGGATGGGTTCTTCCCTTCTTCGGTTAAGCATTGTCACGGGCCTGCTCCTTTCGGCGTCTACGGTGGTAGCGAAGAAAGAGAAAGGTCCGGTTGATGAGGCCGTCGAGAAATTCCGAGCGGCCCACGAGCGCAAGAAAGAGAGTCCTCCTGGGCCAATCGTGCTTTCTGCCGACGACTGCCAGAAGTTTGCCAAAGAGCTGCTCAAGGCGGGCGATAAGGAAAAAGCGCGCGAAGCCGACGCGATCTTCAATGCCGGAGCTGTCTATGAAGAGTGCGGCATGGAGAAGGACGCCGAGGCAATGTACAAGCAGGCGCTCTCGAAGAATCCGAAGCTGGCGCCCGCAATGAACAACCTCGGCGTGATGATGCAGCGTCAGGGCCGCACCAATGAGGCGATGCTGCAGTTCGAGAATGCGATCAAGGCAGATCCGAAGAGCCCGCTCGCAGTATCGGCATATAACAACCGAGGCGCGCTGCTGTATGAGCGCGCACGGCAAGCCAATAACAAAGCTGGATTTGATGAGGCAATCGGTCAGCTCCGTCGCGCGCTCGCGCTAGACGCAGAGTCGATGGCTGCATATCAAATTTTGGCTTCGATTTATTACACTACAGCAGAAGCGGACCGTTCCAAGCTTCGTCTTGCTCAGCTGGTGTGTGATGAAGCCAAAAAGATCAATCCTGATTACGCACCGATCTACAATACGCTGGGTCTGATCAAGCTGCGTAGCAAGGATGTGACCGGGGCGCTGACCGAGTTTCGTAAGGCTGCAACCCTTGATCCAGGCCTCACGGAAGCCCAGCTAAACATTGGCGCTATCAGCCTTTCGGCTCGTAGCTACAAGCAAGCAGAAGAGGCCTTCCAGGCAGTTCTCAAGAAGGTGCCAAATCACTTCGACGCCACAGTCGGAATGGGCGTGGCTCTTCGCGGTCAGCGCAAGTCTGATGATGCCGAGCAGTGGTACAACAAGGCACTTCAGTCGCAGGTTGATCCGAAGATGGAGCCTCGCCTGGAAGCAAAGAAGTGCGGAGTGCTCTATAACCTGGGCCTGCTCTATCAGGACTACAAAAATGGCAGTCCTGAGGATATGAACAAAGGTAAGGATTTCTTTAACAAGTTTATGGCTTGTGAGAGGACCGACCAAGAGCATATCACAGATTCAAAGCGTCGTATCAAGGATATCGATGATACGTTCAAGGCGCTTGAAGAGCAGAAGAAGCTCGAAGAGGAGCTGAAGAAGCAGGTCGCAGAGATGGAGAAGCAGCAAAAGCTGATGGAAGAGCAGCAAAAGCAGCAAGGTGGTGGCGCGGGTGCTCCTCCGCCTGCTGGTGGTGCTCCTCCGCCTGCTGGTGGTGCGGCGCCAGCTGCTCCAGCCGCTCCGGCAAAGTAGTGTAGAAATCAATGTGTTGGCGCGCAGGACTTGAACGAAGGCTGCGCGCTACTTACTCTTTCGGTACGATCAGTCGGGCAAGGGAGGTTCTTCGATGCGGAAACTCACGATGGCATTGGCGCTGCTGATGACCTTGGGACTTGGGGCGGCGCAGGCGCAAGAGGCGCCAGCAGCGGGAGGCGCAGCACCAGCGGCTGGTGGCGCAGCGGGCGGCGGCCCAGGTGGGGTTCAGTACAAGCAGAAGACAACGTATGACTTCGACGACGATACGGTCGAAGGCGACTTGGTTCGTCCCGACGGCGAAATGATCGACAGCCGATCAAAGGCCAAGCACTCGTCGCTCATTAAGATTCGGGAAAACTTCATTCCCGAGCTGCTCAAGGGCGTTGAGTATCTTTAGACGGTCGCTCGATTTCGTCCTGATTCCTCTCGCAAGCGATGCATCCGCTGTTCGGGATGCTGTGCGCACGTTTTGTCTCCCGTTCTCTTCTCACAAGCGCTCCCCCGTGCTCAGCCGTTTGTGGCTGCTATCGAGCGCACTTTCGTTGCGTTGCGGCTAGTCATTCGCCTGCCTGCCTACCTAGACCCCTTCTCTGATTGCTTTTCGTACAAAGTCGCGGTACATCACGCCCGTGTTGCAAAGAAATCGGCTGATGCCAGATCTCGGGCGGGCGCGCTGCATCTGTAAGTTGCGTATCGCCTCGGGTCAGCGGCGGGCCGGTTCCGAGCTCGGACAATCCGTGGCGAAGCGAGCCTGGCCGTGTGCCAGCTCGACGCCGACCACTCTCGGAGGACACTAGATGCCAGGCGGTGTGACGGTTCCCCTGACGTTCCAAGTTTATAAGGGGGAGCAACTTCTCCAGACTGCGACCCTCAACCAAGACATCATCAAGGTTGGGAGGCTTTCTTCGTCGCATCTGCACATTGATGACCCATCGATTTCGCGCATGCACGCGCAGGTTGAGGTCACAGGTGCACGCGAGGTGTCGATCGTCGACCTCGGCTCAGCACAGGGCACGGTGGTCAACGGTCAGAAGGTGAACAAGCATCTTCTGTCAACCGGCGATGAGATCACCATCGGTGACATTCGCATTGTGGTGACGATCGGCGAGCCGCAGACCGTCTCCGATGCGACGCTGCAGGTCGACTTAGGGCAGATCATTGGCTCGTCGGGGATGACGCCGGGGCAGCTACCGGCCATGCCAGGCTTCGGGGCGTCAGGGGCTGCCTTCGCGCAACCGGCTGTGATCGCGCCCTCGCCTCGGCAGTCGGGGCTACCGAATCACTTTGGTATCCAGGGGCTGCATGCCAACACCGACGAGATCGAGTCTCGCGATGGAGCACGTGCCGTCGAGGTAAGTGCACTCTTCGAGGACGTAGTTCACGAGGTGCGGCTGCTCCAGAATCCGGCGGCGGGCGTCCTGCAGCCGCTGACCCGAGGCGTGATCTGGGCGGGAGCGATCGGGATAGTCGCTGCGCTGACGTGGTTCATGGTGGCTTATGTGCAGGTGGCCAAGCTTCGTCAAGACCGCGACGCGTGGGAGCTTACCGGCAAGCCGATGGCGGAGTTCCGCGCGACCCTCAAGAAGGACCATCCGGCGACGGATGTCGCGTGCGGGACACTGCTTGTGGTTGGGGCGGGGCTGCTCATGTGGGGGCTGTTTCGACGCTTCGATGAGCTGGGCGCAAGCAGCTTTACGATTGGCAGCGACTCGAGTGCCGACTTCCAAGTCGGTGCTTCGTTGCCGGCTCCGCTGTTGCCGCTGGTCCGAACCACCGGCACTGATTTCGAGCTCATCCTCACGTCGCAGATGGGCGGCAAGGTCCAAGAGGGCGGACGCACGCTGTCTCTCAGTGAGGCGATCTCGTCGGGACTCGCCAAGCCGTCGTCGACGATCAGCGGCGCCTATGCGATGTCGATTGCGGGCGACTCGCGGATCACCCTAGAGCTGGCAGAGAATACCTTCCACATCGTCGGTACGCCGCGCGCCAAGCGGATGCCAGTTCCCGTGGAGATTGACTGGGGCATTCAGGCCTATACCGGTGGTGTGTTTGCGGTCACGGGCTTGTTTCTCGCCTTGATCTTCTCGATTCCGCCGGACCCGCGATCGCTCTCGCTGGATGCGTTCATGAACGATCAGCGCTTTGCGAAGCTGCTCACAAAGCCGCCCGAGCAGAAGGAAGAGGTCATTCCCGAGTGGCTGAAGAAGAAGCAAGACGAGGACATGGGCGGCAAGGGCAAGCGGCACAAGGATGAAGAAGGCCGCATGGGCAAAAAGGACTCGCTGAAGAAGCAGGGTCTGTACGCCCTCAAAGGTCCGAAGGACAACACCGATCCGCACCTGGCCAAGCAGCTGGCGAAGGATGCAGCTGAGAAGGCCGGCGTTCTGGGCATCTTGAAGACCAACCAGGGGTCGATCTTGGCCTCGGCATTTGGTCGAGACTCGGCGCTTGGTACCGATGCGGCAGACGTGCTTGGCAGCCTGGTCGGCACCGAGGTCGGCGAAGCCTATGGAGTCGGTGGCCTCGGCCTGGTGGGCGCGGGCCGTGGTGGTGGTGGTACTGGTGAAGGGACGATTGGTCTTGGCAACCTCGGGACGATCGGCAAGGGCGGCGGCGGTGGTGGGCTGTCGGGCTACGGTCGTGGCGCCGGTGGACTGGGTGGTCGTCGCGCTTCGGCTCCCGATGTCGTGCCGGGGACGGCAGAGGTTCGCGGATCGCTCGACAAAGAGATCATCCGACGAATCATTCGTCGCCACATCAACGAGGTGAAGTTCTGCTACGAGCGTGAGCTGGTTCGCAACGCTGGGCTGGTGGGCCGCGTGATGATCCAGTTTACGATTGCCGGGACCGGTCAGGTCATGGCGTCGCTGGTGCAGTCGTCTACGCTCAATAGCATGCCGGTTGAGCAGTGTATCGCGCAGGCTGTGCGCCGCTGGGAGTTCCCCAAACCGCAAGGTGGCGGTATCGTTGTGGTAACGTATCCGTTCGTACTCAAGGCTTCTGGCGGCGAAGAATAGCCACGGCCTTGGCGACGGAGAGATGTTTCCACGGCGTTTGCCCGCGCCACACAACCGGGGCGGGCGCCCCACTCGTGAGGACTTTTTATGCACAACTTGAGGCGGCTGGCGCTATGCGTGCTGCTCCTGGGCTGTAATCAGGAGCGGAACAAGTCTATCGAAGCGATGAACATGGGCGTTCAGGCTGGTGCCCAGAAGCTGTACGACCGGGCGATCACTCACCTGCAGCAGGCGCTCGCTTTTGACCCGATGAACGATCAGGCGCACTACAACCTGGGCGTCGTCTACAAGGATCAAAAGAAGTGGGCCGAGGCGATTGCTTCGTTTGAGAACGCGGCAAAGTACGCGCCCGATAACCCGAGCTACCAGTACGAGCTCGGCACGGCTTGCCTGGAAGCGAAGAAGTTTGACCAAGCCAAGGCCGCGTTCGAGCAGACGGTGAAGCTAGAGCCGAAGCACTTTAAGGCCTATCACCGCCTCGGCATGACCTTGGAGCGGATGGAAAAGTACAAAGACGCGGATGTCGCCTACCGCAAGGCGATCGACGTGAACTCGCGCTTTAACCAGCCGTTCATCAGCCTGGCGAACCTCTACCTGGACTTCGATTACGACAAGGAAGCGGCGCAGGTCTTCCAGGCCGCCATCATCGTCAATGACGGCGACTCTGAGGCGCACTACGGACTTGGGGTCGCCAACCAGAAGAGCAAGCAGTACGAAGAGGCCGCCAAAGAGTTTAAGCGCGCTTACGAAATCAACACGGACCTGTGGCAGGCGGTCTACAACCTCGGCATGACCTACAAAGCGATGGATGACAAAAAGAACGCCATCGAGTGGCTGAAGAAGTTTCAGCAGGTCGGCAGCCGTGGTGGACCCGAGATGGCTCGGGTGGCGCAAGAAGCCATCAACCAGCTCGAGACACCGTAGCCCCGCTATCAGTCGCTCTCCCGTCGCACCGCTGCTGTTTCTGACTCGCCTTCCGGCTTCACTTCTACCTCTCACGTAGCTGCCGATTTACCGACGAAATGACCCGCTTCTGCGACGGCAGTTATGCCGCAGAGGCGGGCTGTTCGCGGTAGTCGAGTGGTTGCTGCAAGTTGAGCGATCTCCTCAGTGAAGTTTGCTTCTCAATCTGCTGCCTAGGTTCGGTCAATCCGACGCAGTCTCGACGAGAAAATACGCACCGAGAGAGGGCATGGGTGGTCACTTCACCTACCCGCGATTTTTTGCCTCGGCGACGGAGATAACCCTGCGGCGGAGTGCCGGTTTCCGATTGATCGTCGTCGCAGCGCGTGATATAAAAGGTGCGGCTTTCAACCATCCATTTCCCTTGGAAAAAGCTATAAGGGTGGCCTGCTCATGCAACTTCGGGATCAGGTAGCGAAGCGGCTTCGCAACGCGCGTATTTGGGGTGGTCTGCTTGAAGAACTCGAAAAAGAGATCGAGCGGATCGAGGGCAAGGAGAACCGGGCGGCAGCGCTCTTTGAGCTTGGTGAACTCTGCGAGGAGTTCTTCCTGCGCAAAGACCGAGCCATGGCCCACTATCAGCAGGCGTTCAAGCAGAACCCACAGCAGCCTCGGGCGCTGACGAGGGCGCGGCAGATCTATCGCGAGATGGGCAATCTCGAGATGGTCGCCACGCTGCTTGGACTTGAGATGAAAGTCTCAGGCGATGCTGAGCGCAAGAAGGAGTCGGAGCGCCTCCTTGGCGAGACGCTGCTCGATGCGAGGGAGCGCGAGAAAGCTCGGCCGCATCTGGAAGGAGCCAGCCGCAACTGGCCTGGCGATGCCGAGATAGCGGATGCGCTCGCCGCAACGAACTATGACCGCGAAGACTGGCTGAGTGAAGCCGAGCGGCTCATGGGAGCGGGGCGGAACAAGCAGGGCAGCGACCCGGCGATGGCGGCGCGGATTTGGTTCCGGGCGGCGCGCATCTTCCACATCGAAGCCAAGACCGATCCTCAGTTCGAGGAGTGTCTGCGCGCGGTCATTGCGCTGCAACCGCAGCACGAAATGGCCAACTTTCTGCTCGAGAAGATCCTGGCCGAGCAGAGCCGCTTCGACGAGATCGTTGCACTGCAAGAGAAGCGCATCGAGACGCTGGCGGACGTGCAGTCCAAGATCGACCTGTCCAAGCGGATCGGCAACATGTGGCTGCTTCGCTGGAAGGACAAGGAGCGGGCGGCGCGCTTCTACAGTCGAGCGCTCACCCTGACCTATCGCGGGACGGTCGAGGCTGCCAAAGCGTTTCCAGGCCATCTTGCGGCGTTCAATATGCTGCGCGAGGTCTACGGGGCCAAGGCGGACTGGGCACCGATGCTCAACTTCGCCGAGCTTGGCGGCTTTGCGCCGATGAGCGATGCCGAGCGTGCATCGCTGATGGTGCAAGCGGGTCGGATGGCCTGGCGAGACATGGGCGACGCAGCTACGGCGCGGACGTTCTTTGCCGAAGTCGGGCGCGTATTTCCGGAAAACGAAGAACTGGCGGCCTATGCTGCTGAGTTTGGCGATCCGGCGGCAGAGACGGCAGCGGCTGAAGTGGCGGCTCCGGTGGCCGAGGTTCCGGTCGAGGCAGCCCCCGTCGAGGCAGCTCCCGTCGAGGCAGCTCCTGTCGAGGCAGCTCCTGTCGAGGCTGCACCGGTTGTGGAAGCTGCGGCTCCTGAGCCAGTAGCGCCGGCTGTTGAAGAGGCACCGGCTGCCCCGGTAGAAGAGCCGGCTGTCGATCCTGAGCTTGCCGGTCTAGAGCCAGCGACGATCAAGGCGATGGAAGCGGCGCAAGCGCTGGAAGGCAGCAGCGCCGACAAGGCAATTGATGCGTGGCGCAAGATCGTCACGAGTGTACCGACGCACCGGGCGCCGCGTAAGAACCTCATCCGGGTGTTGCGGCAGATCGAGCGCTGGAACGCGCTGGCCGACGCGATCAAGGACGAGGTCGATAAGGTCGCCGATCTCTCCGTCGAGGAGAAGGTCGAGAAGCTGTTCGAGCTGGTCGAGATTTATAAGGACCGACTGCGGCTCGACTCCCAGATCGTCAATACCTACAACGCGATCATCACGGTCCAGCCGACAAACACGCGGGCCCTTGATGCGCTGGCCGCGCAGTACGAGACGATGAAGCGCTGGCCGGATCTGATCTCGACGCTGCAGAAGAAGGCGGCGGTGGTCGAAGATACAGCCGAGAAGGTGGCGGTCTACGGTCGGGTGGCGCGGCTGTTCCAAGAGCGCTTCTCGAACGTGGCCGAGGCGATCAAGGCCTACGAGCAGGTGCTGGCGCTCGACGACGGCAACGACGAAGCGATCGCGTTCCTCAAGAGCAACTACGAGAAGCGGCGCGACTGGGAAAAGCTCATTGCGGTCAACCAGCGCGAGGTGGCGCGGATCGCCGACGCCAAGGTGCGCAGTCAGCGCTTCGTCGAGATTGCCAAGCTGGCCTCGGAGAAGCTGAAGAAGCCTGCGGTGTCGATCGAGCTGTGGGAGCGCGTCCTTGAGGCAAGCCCCGAGCACGTCGAGGCGCTGGCCGAGCTAGAGAAGCTGTACGAGCGGGAGAAGATCTGGGACAAGCTGGCCGATGTCAGCGAGAAGCAGGCGCAGCTCTTTTCCGACGCGACCAAGAAGGTTGCGATGCTGCAGAAGCTGGGCGTGCTGTTTACCGATCGCGTCAAGGACGCGGCACGGGCGACGCGGGCCTGGCGACAGCTGCTCGAGATCGAGCCGGAGAACCGTCGGGCGCAGGATGCGATCAAGAAGCTCTTCATCGAACAGAAGAGCTGGGACGACCTGGAGCAGTTCTACGCCAAGCAGAACAAGTACGACGAGCTGATCCGCGTCTTCGAGCGTCAGGTTGAGACGGAGGACGATGCCAACAAGGCCGTCCTGTGGAACCGGATCGCGGTGCTGTACCGCGACAAGATGGAGAAGGCCGATCGGGCGATGCGGGCCTTCGAGAAGGTCCTGGCTCTCGACGCGCGCAACCTGCAGGCGGCCGAGGCCCTCATCCCGCTCTACGAAGCGGCCAAGGACCCGAAGAAGCTGGCGGGTGTGCTCGAGATTCAGCTGTCGCACACCGAGGATGTCGATGTTCGCGTCGAGCGGATTCGTCATTTGGCGCAGCTCGTCGAGAACTCGCTCAAGGACAAGGGCACGGCGTACACGTGGTACCTCAAGGCGTTCGGCGAGGACTGGAAGCTGGAGTGGCTGCGCGGCGAGCTGGAGCGGCTGGCAGCGGAGACGACTGGTTATCAGGCGCTCGTCGGTGCGTACGAAGCGGCGGTTCCGAAGTTTGCCGACAAGTTCGAGGCCCTGCCGCTGCAGCTGGTGGTTGCTCGCGTCTATGAGGAGCAGCTGCAGGCGCCCGAGAAGGCGATCGAGACGAACCGGCAGATCTTGGCCACCGACGAGAACCACGAGGTTGCTCTGTCGGCGCTCGATCGGCTGTATCTGAAGACAGGGCGCTATCCAGAGCTGCTCGGGATCTATCAGAAGAAGCTCGAGCTGGAGAACGACACCGACAGCCAGCGCGCGATTCGTTACCAGATCGCGCAGCTGTACGAAAACGAGATCAAAGATCCGGCGCAGGCGGTCACGGCGTACCGGGCGATCATCGACGGTGTGGGCGGCGAAAACGAGCTGCTTGCGTGGCAGGCGCTGGACCGCATCTACACCGCGACGGCGCAGTGGGCCGAGCTGCAGTCGACGATTCCCAAAGAGCTGGAGCTTACCGATCCAGCCGATGTCGACGCGGTGGTGCTGCTGAAGTACCGCCTCGGTCAGGTTCGCGAGACGCACCTGGGCGATGTGCCGGGCGCGATCGACTGCTACCGCGAGATCCTCGATCAGCAGGCTCGTCACGACGGAGCCCGCGAGGCGCTCGAGCGACGACTGCCGGATGCGCAGTTCCAGGTCGATGCCGCCAACATCTTGCAGCCGATCTACGAGCAGCTGGGTGAGTGGCTGAAGCTGGTGGGTGTGCACGAGATTCAGCTGGCTCGGACGGCCGCCGAGGAGACGCTGCAGCGGGTCACGCTGCTGATGCGAATCGGTGAGCTGTGGACGCAGCAGCTGGGCAACTTCGAGAAGGCGCTTGACGCGTACAGCCGCTGCTTCCGGGTCGATCCGACCAACGAGCAGTGCCGGCTGGAGCTGGAGAAAGTGGCGGCGCAGCAAGGCGCGGGCAGCCACCTCGTCGGACTGTATGAGGAAGCGATCGAAAAGGGCGGCCTCGACTCGCTGCTCACGCGGGAGCTGCTGATGAAGGTTGCCGTCGCCTACGACGAGCAGCTGGGCAACAGCGAAAAGGCAGTCGAGTTCTTCCAGCGTGCGCAGGCGATTGATCCAGAGGATGTGACGGCGCTTGAAGCGCTCGAGCGGCTCTACATGCGCCACAAGCGCTGGGAAGAGCTGCTGGCGGTCATGCGCAAGAAGGTCGAGCTGGCGAGCGACCCGCAGATCCGCGAAGCGTACTTCTTCCAGATGGCGAAGCTGTGGGAGGAAGTGCTCGGTAACTTCGAGAAGGCGATCGAGACGTACAAGGAAGTGCTCGGGCAGGACGACGCCAACATGTCGGCGCTGCGGGCACTGGATCGGCTGTATCTGCAGCAGCAGCTGTGGAATGACCTGTCGGAAAACCTGCAGCGACAGCTGGTGCTGACGCAAGAGCCGGCCGATCAGGTGATTCTGCTCAACCGGCTCGGCAACCTGCGCGAGACGAAGCTGAGCGATCGGGCACAAGCCGTCGACACCTATCGCCAGGTGCTCGAGCTTGATCCGATGAACGACGAGGCGCGTGGTGCGCTCGAGAACCTGATCAAGCTGCCCGAGCACGAGCTCGACGTGGCTGGCATCTTAGAGCCGATCTACAAGCATCGCTCCGACTGGGCGAACCTGATCGGTGTCTACGAGATCATGGTTCGGCACTCGCTCGACTCGGTGCGCAAGATCGAGCTCCTGCACGAGATTGCGCGGCTGTACGAAGAGGGTCGCGAGGACGGGCTGAACGCGTTTTTGACCTATGCGCGGGCACTGCGGGAAGACCCGGCTCGCGAGGAGACGCAGCAGCACCTCGAGCGGCTGGCGCTCGGACTTACGCGCTGGCAGGACCTTGTCAACCTGTACGCGGAGGTCGTCGAGAAGGCGACGGACAACTTCGAGCTGCAGGTTCACCTGTGGACTCGCATCGCGCAGATCTACGAGAGCAACCTCGGCGACAACGATCAGGCGGCGCTGGCCTATCACAAGGTCCTTACCGTCGATACGGCCAACCTGCCGGCGGCCAATGCACTCGAAGCGCTGTACACCCGGACGGAAAATCATCCCAAGCTCGTCGAAGTGGTCCTGACCAAGGTCGAGATCGTGAGCGAGCTGCCACAGAAGAAAGAGCTGTGGTTCAAGGCTGCCCGTCTGTATGTCGACGTTCTGAACGATCCCGACAAGGCGATCGCGGTCTATAAGGGAGTGCTCGACGCGGACAGCGCGGATGCGACGGCGATTGCCAGCCTGCAGTCGCTGCTGACCAGCCTTGAGCGCTGGGCGGACCTGAAGGATCTGTACGGGCATCAGGTCGAGCTGGCTCAGACGGGCGAGGACAAGAAGAACATCCTCTTCCAGATGGCCGACACGTACGACACGCGGCTCAAGGACATCGAGCACGCGATCGAGACGTACAACGACATCCTCGGCATCGATCCGACGGACATCGAGGCGCTTCGAGCCCTCGACCGGCTGTATGGTCGCGCCGAGCGCTGGTATGACCTGCTGTCGACGCTCGAGCGAGAAGTCGAGCTTTCGGGCACGACGGCCGAGACGGTGGTGCTCAAGTACCGCATCGGCAAGCTGTTCGAGACGCACCTCAAAGACATGGTGCGGTCGGTCGAGTCGTATCGCGAGGCGCTCGAGCTGGAGAGCTCCGACGAGGCGACGCTGAAGGCTCTCGACGGAATTGTCCACGGTGCCGAAGAGCCGGTGCTGGCGGCACAGGTGCTGGAGCCAGTGTTCGAGAACGCGGGTGAGTGGGAAAAGCTCATCGACGTGCTCGAGGTGATGGTCAAGCACGCCGACGATCCGCTGCGCAAGGTCGAATTGCTCCACCGCATTGCCGGCTACTACGAGCGGCAGCTGGAGCGGGCGATGAATGCCTTCGAGGCGTTCAGTCGTGCACTGCGCCTCGACTCGGTCAACGAGGACTCGATCAAGAACCTCGAGCGACTGGCAGCGGTGACCAATGCGTGGCCGTCGCTGGCTGAGCTGTACGAAGCCGAGGTCGTCAAGATGGGCGATCAGCTGCAGCAGGTCGAGATGCTGCTGCGGCTGGCGCGGGTCTACGAAGAGGAGATGGCCACCGAGGCGAAGGCGATTGCGACCTTCCGTCGGGTGCTCGATGTCGAAGGTGAGAATCCGACGGCGGTGCTGGCGCTCGATCGACTGTACGAGCGTGGTCAGCACTGGGCCGAGCTGGCGAACATCCTGCGCACCGAGATGCGGCTTGCGAGCAGCGACGCCGAGATCATCGCGCTGCAGTTCCGACTCGGTCAGCTGTACGAAGAGAACCTGCGTGATGTCGACAACGCCATTGAGGTCTATCGCGAGATTCTGACCTCTGATCCGAACCACGGTCCGACGCTGCAGGCCCTGGAACTGCTGTTTGCGGGCAACATTCGGCCGATCGAGATCGCGGGCATCCTCGAGCCGCTGTATCGCGTCGCCGAGCAGTGGGAAAAGCTGGTTCGCATCCACGAGGTGCAGCTCGAGAAGATGACTGACCCGAATGAGCGTCAGTCGCTGATCGAGCGCATCGCCGAGATTGCCGAGCACAAGCTGGTCGATCAGGTTCGGGCCTTCCAGTGGTGGTGTAAGGCCATCAACGAGGCGCCGACCTCGGAGCGCGCCGCCGAAGAAGTGGAGCGGCTGGCCAAGATTACGCGCTCGTGGGAAGACCTCGTCGCGGTGTATCTGGAGACGATCAAGGGCGAGATTGCGCTCGGTGACGCGCAGATTCAGCGGATGCTGTGGCTGAAGGTGTCGCGGGTCTACGAGTTCGAGCTGCGCGACCTGCAGCATGCCGAGGAAGCGAACATTCGCGTCCTGCAGATCGAGCCGAAGGACCCCGATGCGCTGCTGTCGCTCGATCGCGTCTACAACCAGACCTCGATGTGGCGCGAGCTGGCTGATGTGCTCCGTCGTCGCATCCAGATCAGCCAAGACCCGGACGAGACGGTCGAGCTGTACTTCCGACTCGGTACGGTGTTCACCGACGCGCTCGAGGAGCCAGCGAAGGCGGTCGAGTGCTACAACGCGATTCTCGAGACGGACTCTCGCAACGGCAAGGCGCTGGAGTGTCTGGAGCGGATCTACTTCCGTGGCGAGCAGTGGCGCGAGCTCTCTGGCGTCTACGAGAAGATGGTCGACATCCAGAACAGCGACGACGGCATGGCCGAGTGCTATGCCCGCATGGCTCGCATCGCCAGCGAGACGCTGAACGAGCGCGACCGTGCCATCGAGCTGTGGACCAAGGTCATCGACCTCCGTGGCGACAATGCGATGGCGCTTGGTGAGCTGTCGAAGCTGTACGAGACGGCGCAGGCGTGGCGCGAGCTGGAGGACATCCTTCAGCGGACGATTCGCATCACCGACGTGCCGGAAGACACCATTCCGCTCTACAAGCGGCTCGGTGTGCTACGTGAGACGAAGCTCGAGAGTGATCGAGACGCGCTCGACGCGTGGATGGAAGTGCTGCAGATCGATCCGCGCGACATCGATGCGCTGCGGGCGGTGGCGGCGCTGTATCGCAAGCTCGACCAGCCCGATGATCTGGCGGAGATCCTGCATCGCCTCATCGACTCGCTGGCGCTGGCTGGTGGCGGCATCGAGGAAATCCGCGAGGCCTGGGCAGAGCTCGGCAAGCTCTACTCCGACCGGATCATGCGGCCTCAGGACGCGATCAAGGCGTGGCAGAAGGTCTTCGAGATCAACAAGAAGGACTTCCGCGCGCTCGACGCCCTCGAAGCGCTGTTTGTGCAAGAGAGTCAGTGGGAAGACGCGGTCAACGTCATCGAGAAGCGCGTCAAGCTGCTCGAAAAGGACAGCCAGAAGATCGCCGAGCTGCTCAAGATCGGCCACATCTGGGAGGAGAAGGTCTCGGATCTCGCAGCCGGTGCCGATGCCTACGAGCGGGTCCAGGCGATTGACAAGACCAACCTCGAGGCTTCGGTGCAGCTCGAGGGCATCTTCCGGGTCCGCAAGAACTGGAGCCAGCTGGCCGACCTTCTGCTAGCGCGGGTCGAGTTCCCGGAAAATACGCCGACGCAGCGCATCGAGCTTTTGCAGCAGGTCGCCCGCATCTACGAAGACAACATGAACGATCGCGACAGCGCGTTCGTGATTCTTCAGGCGGCCTTCCGCGAGGACTACTCGGTTGACTCGACGGCGCGAGAGCTGGAGCGACTGGCCTCGATCATCAACAAGTGGGGCGATCTGCTTGGTGAGTACACGCAGAGCGTCACGCAGATCGCCGACTCGAAGGCGCGGGCCGACCTGTGGGTCAAGATCGGTCGCTGGTATGCCGATCACCTGAACCGGCTCGACTACGCCATCGCGTCGCAGCAGCAAGCGCTGCAGATCGACAAGAACCACAAGGAGGCGCTGACCAACCTCGCTGAGGCGTACAAGAAGACGCAGCAGTACAACGAGCTGATCGCCACCCTCGAGCATCACTCCTCGATTGAGGAAGATCCCGAGAAGAAGGTGCCGATTCTGCTTGACTTGGCGAGTTTCTACGAGAATCAGCTGCAAAACGCCGAGCAAGCGGTTGGTGCGCTGCGGCGGGCGATCGTGGCCGACCCGACCTGCATGCCAGCCCTCGATTCCCTCGAGCGGCTGTATACGGCGGGCCAGTCGTGGATCAACCTCATCGACATTCTCGGTCGCAAGGCCAAGAACACCGATGATCCCGACAAGGTCATCACGCTCAAGCGGCGGATCGGCGAGCTGTACGACCAGAAGCTGTCCGACCCGAACAAGGCGATCATCAGCCACCGCGAGATCCTCGACATCGACGCCAACAACCTGCGGGCGATGCGGGCTCTTGAGGACTTGTATGCCAAGGTTCAGCAGGCCGAGCCGTACCTGCAGATCCTCGAGACGCAGCTTGATGTGGTGGGCTCTGACGACGAGCGGATCAGCCTGTACGAGAAGATCGCCGTCGCCTGGGAAAACCTGTTCAAGAAGGTCGACAAGGCCGCCGAGGCGCACGAGAAGGCACTCACGTTCAGTGAGCGGCACTTCCCGTCGTACCGGCAGCTCGAGCGGCTGTACCGCATCCTCAAGCAGTGGGCTGAGCTGGTCGATACCTTCCGTCGGCACATCAGTGTGTCGGTCGACGGTAACGAGCGGATGGCGCTCTATGCGCAGATGGGTGAGGTCTACGAGCAGGAGATCAAGGACAACGACCGCGCCATCGAGTCGTACAGCGAGATCCTCGCGATCGACCCGAACCATCAGGCGGCGCTGATTGCCCTCGGACGACTGTACGAGCGCGTCGAGGACTGGAGCCGCGCCATCGACACCCTGTCGCACTTGGTGTCGCTGGTTCAGGATCGTCGTCAGCAGGTCGAGCTGCACACCCGCATCGGTGCGCTGTACGAAGACAAGCTGCAAGATCAGGAGACGGCCGAGGGTCGCTTCCTGGAGGCGCTGCGGGTTGATCCGAACTTCGTGCCGGCGATGCAGAAGCTCATCGCGCTGTACAAGGGCCGTGGCGACTGGCTGAAGGCGTCGCAGCTCATGATTCGTGCCGAAGAGCAGATGCCCAACCCGCTCGACAAGATCAAGATCCTGTTCGAGATTGGGACGATTCTGCGCGAGCGTCTCGACGAGGAGAAGCGAGGTTCGGAGTTCCTGGCCCGGGTCATGCAGCTCGATCCAGAGCACGTCGGTGCCGCCGAGCCGCTGGCCGAGCTGTACTTCCGAGAGGGACGCTGGAAGGAGCTGGAGCCGATTCTCGACGCGCTGGTCCGCAAGGCCGATAAGCGCGATGCCAAGGAGATGAACAACCTGTACTACCGAGTGGCGAAGACCGCTGACTCACTCGGGAACCGGGACAAGGCCCTCAAGTACTTCAAGATGGCCTATGACCTGGACAGCACGTCGCTACAGACGCTGCTGGGACGGGCGGACCTGCTCTATCGGCTGGAAGACTGGGAAGGTGCGTTCAAGCTGTACCAGACGGTGCTCGTGCATCACCGCGAGGCGCAGCGTGACGGTGAAGTCGTCGACATCTTCTATCGCCTGGGCATCATCAAGCTGCGCCAGACGGAGAAGAAGAAGGCGCTCAACATGTTCGAGAAGGCGCTCGAGCTCGACCCGAACCATCGGCCGACGCTCCTCGCCGTCATCGAGATGCAGCTTGCCAACAACGACTGGGAAGCGGTGATAAGTGCCAAGCGGGCGCTGCTCCCCGTCTCTGATGGAGAGGAGAAGTTCAAGCTCAACTGCGAGATGGCCGAGATGTACGCGGACAAGCTGCAGCAGTATCCGAAGGCCATTCAGAGCTATCTCGACGCGATTGAGCTCAAGCGCGACAGCCACGTCACGCTGCACAAGGTCCTGGAGCTTTACACCAAGACCGAGCAGTGGAAAAAAGCGATCGAGATTCTCGGACGGCTGGCCGAGCTGGAGCACGACACCCTCCGTCGCGGCAAGTTCTACTACACGGCGGGCGTCATCTATCGCGATGCGCTGAAGTCGACCGATGAGGCGATTGACCAGTTCAACCTGGCACTCGACTCGTACTTCTCGAAGCCAGAGGCGATTCCCTCGGCGCGGTTCCAGGAGTTCCTGAAGCCGTTCGAGGCCATCGACAAGATCTGCACGACGCGCAAGGACTGGAAGGCGCAGGAGCGCAACTACCGCAAGATGATCAAGCGCATGCCCAAGACTGGGCAGGAGCAGGTCACCGTCGCGCTGTGGCACGCTCTCGGCGAAATCTATCGCTCGCGTCAGAAGGACATTCCCGCCGCCATTCAGACCTTCGAGGTCGCGGTCGGTCTGGAGCCCGAGAACCTCAAGCGGCGCGAGATCCTGGGTGAGCTCTACATCGTCGGTGGCCCCGATTACCTCGACAAGGCCGTCAACGAGCAGATGTTCCTCATCGACAAGGACCCGTACCGCGTCGAGGCCTACAAGGCTCTGCGTCGCATCTACATGGACTCGCGCCAGTTTGACAAGGCGTGGTGCATGTGCTCGGCGCTGACCTATCTGCAGCGGGCCGATGCCGACGAGCAGCAGTTCTACGAGCAGTACAAGAAGGGTCTGCCGAAGGCGCGGAACAAGCTCACCGACGAGATGTGGAACAAGTACATCTACCACAAGGATGAGGACCGCTTCATCGGTGCCATCTTTGCGACGGTGTACACGGCTGTGGGGAACCTGCGTGGTGCTGAGCACAAGCAGTTCAACCTCAAGCGCAAGGAAAAGCGCGACCTGTCGAGTGACCAGACGATGTTTGGGCGGGTGTTCACCTACGTCATGCAGGTGCTCAATGTGCCGCCGAACGTCGAGATCTTCTTCCGTACCGAGCAGCCCGGCGATCTCGTCGTGGCCAACTGTAAGGAGAAGAACCAGTTCATCCCGTCGATTGTCGTCGGACAAGGGATGCTGGCCGGTCGTGGCGACAAGGACGTGGCCTTCCCGAGTGCCGTGTTCCTCACCAAGATGCGACCGGAGCACTACCTGCGGGCGATCTTGACCTCGAACACCGAGCTGGCCGTGGCCCTGCTATCGGCGATTCGGCTGGCGCGTCCCGACTTCCCGGTGCCGCCGCAGCACGCGCAGTTCGTCGAGCAGTTCGCTGCCGCGATGAACCCGTTCGTGCCGTTTGCGGCCCGCGAGCACCTCGGCCTGGTGGTGCAGAAGTACATCGCCAACAAGTCGCAGCTGGACATGGCGAAGTGGGCGCAGGCGGTGGATCTCTCGGCGCACCGTGCGGGTCTTATCGTCTGCAACGACCTCAGCGTCGCGGCTCGCTACATCGGTCAGGAGTCAACGGCAGTCGGTGGCATGGCCCCGAAGGACAAGGTCAAAGAGCTGGTGCTGTACTCCATCTCTCCGACCTACTTTGAGCTGCGCGCCCTCCTCGGCATCGCCATCGGCTAGTCGGCCTCGACGCCCGCTTCGCCGGGCTCCCTCTCCCTTCCCAATCAAGCGCACCACCTGCTGGGCCACGCGGCCTGGCGGTGGACTTTTGCTTTGGCAACACCCGCCGACTCGATGAAGATGTGGGTGCAGCCTCGGCTACAGCAGCAAAAGCTAACGTAGCGTTATAATTTGCTAGGATCACTCGGTCATGACCATCGTCCGCCACGACAACCAGCACAGCTTCGAGGTACGACGATGAAGGACGTGGACTGCGCCGGAGGGCCGCGAGCGGATGGGCCGAGAGTCCGGCTGCCGGTGGTTACCGGGAAGCCGCTTCCTGTCGATGTGGAAGGCGCGTCGGCTGGGCCGCTTACCGATGGCCTGCGGCGACGGATCAGCTACCTGCGGATCTCGCTGACCGACCGCTGTAACTATCGCTGTACCTACTGCATGCCCGAAGCCGGCATCGAGCTGGCGGCACGGGCCGATGTGCTGTCCTTTGAGGAGATCGAAGCCACGGTGGCGGCGCTGAAGCTAGTCGGGGTGGCAAGGGTGCGTCTCACCGGCGGCGAGCCCACGGTGCGCAAAGACTTGGTCGAGCTGACCGAGCGCTTGGCTCGGCTGGGACTCGAGGATCTGGCGCTCTCGACCAATGGCGAAAGGCTGCTAGAGCTGGCGGCGCCACTCAAGGCGGCTGGGCTCACGCGGCTCAATGTCAGCGTCGATACGCTTGTGCCAGAGCGCTTTCGGCAGGTCACCCGGCGTGGCGATCTCGACAAGGTGCTGGCCGGGCTTTCTGCGGCGCGCGCGGTCGGCTTTGCGCATACCAAAGTGAACTGCGTCGCCATGCGCGGCTTTAACGACGATGAAATCGGCGCGCTGTGTCGCTACTGCTGGGATAGAGACTTCATCCCGCGCTTCATCGAGCTGATGCCGATGTCCGACGGAGAGCTGTTCTATCCCGGGAAGTTTTTGCCGGTTGCCGAGCTGCGCGCGACGCTGACTCGGGAGCTGGGGCCGCTGCTCGATGTCGAGTCGGGTGAGCCACTGCCCGGCGTCGGTCCAGCTCGCTACGCAGCCGTGATGTATCAAGGCAAGCTCCGTCAGGTCGGGATGATCTCGGCGGTCAGTGAGCCGTTCTGCGATACCTGCAACCGGGTACGGCTGTCGTCCACCGGACAGCTGCATGCTTGTCTGGCCTACGATGACGCCATCGACCTGCGCAGCGTGTTACGCTCGGGCTTGACCGGCGACGACTTGACCGACCGGCTCGTGCAGGTGACCCGCAGTGGACTGTCCGACAAGCGCGCGAGCCATGTGTTTTCACAGGCCGGCTGCGGGGGTCCACGCAAGCACATGGTGTCCATCGGGGGCTGACTCGGCTGAGATTTTCGGGCACCGAGTCTGAGAATATGGGAACTTAAAAGGTCAGAAAATCCATGACTGTACAGACAACTTCCGCGATCCCGAGCAGCAGTGCGGGTCCGCCACGAGCCGCCGGCAAGAGCCGCGTCCTTTTGATCGTGCTGTCGGTGGCAATCGTCGTCGGAGGGATCGGGCTCTTACTGTCTGATTCCTCGGGCTTTGAGTACTACAAGCACGTCGATGAGGTCGCCAAAGAGAGCGCCGCGTGGCAAAACAAGCGCCTGCAGCTTCACGGCTACGTCGTGCCCGGCTCGATCAAAAAGCGCATGAACCACGACATTCAAAAGCTGGAATACAAGTTCCAGATCGAGAACTGCGGCGCCATTGCCGAGGCCTATTTTGCCGGGGTGGTGCCCGACACGTTCAAGGACAGCGCCGAGGTGGTCCTCAAAGGCCAGCTCCACGGGCAGCAGTTCCAGGCCAACGAAGTCATGGCCAAGTGTCCGTCGAAGTACCAGCAGGCCGGCGGCACGCATCCCGTTGCGGTCACGCGCTGTAGCCGCGACTCGGCGGGCAAGGGCAACTAATGGCAAGCGTACAGACCAACTGGGTGGCGCTGTTCGGCAGCTTTGTGCTGCTGTGTACCCTCATCTTGACGACGTATGCCGGTGGAGCGGCGGTGGCGGGCGCGCGTCGTCAGTCGCAGCCGCTGATTCGCTCGGCGATCTACGCCGGCTATGCCTGCACCGCGCTGCTCAGCCTCGCGTCGGCGCTGATCTTCTTTGCGGTGCTGTCGAACGACTTTTCGCTCAAGTATGTGCACCAAAACTCCGACGCGGCGATGCCCTGGTTTTTCAAGATCACCTCGTACTGGGGCGGACTCGATGGCTCGATGATGTTTTGGGCGTGGCTGCTGTCGATTTTTTCGACGGTGGCGATCTCGCGCAATCGCGAGCGGCATCGGGAGCTGATTCCGTGGGTGACGGCGATTCTGATGGGCATCCAGGCGTTTTTCGTCTCACTGGTGGTGTTCTACAAGCGCCCGTTTGACACCTTCCTGAACGAGGCGCCGGTCATCGGCAAGGGTCTAAATCCGCTCTTGCAAGACTTCTATATGGCGACTCACCCGCCGTCGCTGTACGTCGGCTATGTGTCGGCCAGCGTGCCGTTTGCGTTTGGCATGGCGGCGCTCATCACGGGCAACCTGGATGACACGTGGCTACAGTCGGTGCGGCGCTGGATGCTGGTCTGCTGGTACTTCCTGTCGCAGGGACTCATTCTCGGCTCGCTGTGGGCCTATCACGTGCTCGGCTGGGGCGGCTATTGGGGCTGGGACCCGGTTGAAAACGCGGGCATCTTGCCGTGGTTTACCGCGACGGCCTTCCTGCACTCGCTGATGATCCAAGAGCGACGCGGCATGATGAAGATCTGGAACGTCGTGCTGGTGGTGATGACGTTCCTGTTGACGATGGTCGGCACGTTTATGACCCGCTCGGGCATCGTGCAGTCGGTCCACGCGTTCGGCAACGACCCCGAGCTGGCGGCGCGGTTCCTGGCATTCATCGGCTTTGCGGCGGTGTTCGCGTTTGGCTACGTCATCTATCGGCTGCCGCTCTTGCGCTCGCGGGCCGACATGGAGTCGCTGCTCTCCCGCGAGTTCGCCTTTTTGCTGAACAACTGGGTGCTGATTGCCTGCGCGTTCTTCATCCTGGTGGCGACGCTGTTTCCGACGCTGTCCGAGGCGGTGACGCGCAACCGAATCACGGTTGGGCCGCCGTTTTTCAACCGCTGGATGGCGCCGCTTGGGCTGATTTTGCTGCTTTTGACCGGAATTGGGCCGCTTTTGGCCTGGCGCCGCGCCTCGCAAGGGATGCTGTGGAAGCAGCTGCGCTATCCAGTCATCGTCGGAGTGATGACCATCTTGCTGGTCGCGAGCATGCTGCCGATTGCGCGGACCAAGTCGTCGTTCATGCACGAAAAGCTACAGCTGCCGGTCGCACTGGTCTGTTTTGGACTGTGTGCCATGGTGCTGATCACCGTCACGCAAGAGTTCATCGTCGGGACGCGCTCGCGGCAGGCGGGCACCAAGCTCGACTTTTTGACGGCGCTGGTCGGGCTGCTGCTCCGCAACAAGCGGCGCTACGGCGGCTATCTGGTCCACGTCGGCATTGTGCTGATGTTCTTCGGCTTCGCGGGGCAGACCTTTCAGGCCGAAAACGAAGTGACCCTGTCGCGCGGCAAGTCGACCACGCTCGGTCGCTACGAGATCACGCTGCAGAGCTTCCGTAGCTACTCCGACCCGCAAAAAGAGGTCACCGAGGCGCGGCTGCTGGTGAAGGCGGGCGGTCGCCAGTTCGAGCTACGGCCAGCCAAGTGGGCCTATCGCGGTCATGAGGAAGAGCCGCCCCGCACGATCGTCGCGACCCACAACAGCCTGTTCGAGGATCTCTACATCATCCTGAACGGCATCGACGGCAACGAGTCGGTGGCGGGACTGAAGCTGATCATCAATCCGCTGGTCTTGTGGGTGTGGCTCGGCTTTGTGATGCTGATGATTGGCACGGCGGTGGCGTTCTTGCCTGACCGCAGCGATCCGGCAGGCAAGGGCTCGCCGGAGCCGGCTGATCCCGACACCAAGTCTGCTGTGGCTGGGAAAGCGGTGGTGGCGACGGTGATCGCGCTGTGTTTGCTGGCGGGCTCTCAGACGGCGCAGGCAGCGACCGGCGATACCGGGGGCATGCACCAGTCGACCGAGGGCCAGAACTTTCCGACGCCACCTCGAAACGAGCTCGAGCGCGATCTGCGCAAGACCATCGTCTGCATGTGCGGCTGTGGTCGGCAGACGCTTTCCGAGTGTACCTGTGGCAACGCGGCCAAAGAGCGCGGCATCATCGCGCGCTTTATCGACGAGGGAAAAAATCGCGAGCAGATCATTCGCTATTTTCTTGACAAGTATCCCGGTGAGTCGGCGCTGGTGGTGCCCCAAGATGTGGGCTTTAACCGCCTCGCGTGGATCTTTCCGGTTGTAATCATCGCCGCTGCGCTGGGAGCCCTGGGGCTGCTCGCTCGGCGGTGGGGTCAGCAGGCTCGGCTCGCTGGCGCTTCCTCTCCACCTCTCAAAGACACGGACCGCGCTTCTTACGAGCGCCGCCTTGACGACGATCTCGATGACATGGACTGACTCTCGGCTCCTCTTTGGCGGTAGTGGCGTCACCTTCGGGGTGGGGCTTATCGGATTCTCGGTGGCACTCGGCGGGCTGAGCGGTCCGGCGATCGCGCTGGCTGGGGCGGTTTCTGCGCTGTGGGCGACGGGAATCCTGCTGGTGCAGGCGGCGCGCGGCCTGACGGCGATCTCGAGTGACGACGAGCAGCTCGAAGCCCAGGCGGCGGTCGGGCGGCGGCGGCGGGAGCTGAATCGCGAGTACCACCTGCTCAAGCGAGCGCTCAAAGAGCTGGAGCTGGATCGCGCGATGGGCAAGCTGTCCGACGACGACTATGCCGACATTCGCAGTCGTTATCGCGAGCGGGCGGTGCGCATCCTCCGTCAGCTCGATCAAGGGCAGAGCTACGAGCAGCAGATCGAGCGCGATCTGGCCGCCCGGCGGGAAGCCATTGGCAGAAAAGCGGCACCAGCCAAGGCCGCCTCTGCGACGAGCCCAGTGACGACCGAAAAGGCTCGACCCGCCAGTGATGAACGACCGACGGTGATTGCGTCTGCCTGCGCGGACTGTGGTACCCGCAACGACATCGACGCGCGCTTCTGCAAGAGCTGTGGCCAGCGACTGGGAGGCCGAGCGTGATGCCGAAGCTTGCGACTCTCCTATTGCTCGTGCTGCTCGGTGTGGCGCCTCGGGTGTTGGCGCAGCCGATGATGCCGGACCCGGCGCAGATGTCGGGGATTCCTCGGCCTGATCCTGCCGTTCCGTCGGGAACAGTGACGGTGCGGCTGCTGCGCGGCGCGTTTTCCAACCCAATCGTCGATCAGGAAGTGACGCTGACCTCGCCAGCGGGGACGCTCAAGGCGCGCAGTGATGCCGCCGGACGAGCCACGTTTTCTGGGGTGCCTGTCGGTGTCTATGAAGCGCGAACCGAGCTTGCCGGGATCGCCAAGTCGTCGCAGCCGATCCAAGTAGCCGCCGCGCCAGCCCCGGGAATTCGGGTGATGCTGGTGTTTCCCAAAGACACGCCCGCTGCTGCGACAAGTCCATCGCCCGCCGCGCCGAGTCCTCCCGCACCGAGTGCTCCCGTCGCTGGTACGAGTCCGTCGCTGGCCGTGCCAAGTGCCGTCGCGCCAAGTGCTCTCGCTTCGCCGCCACCGCCCGCCGATGGTCAGGTGCATCCCGACGCGGCACTGCCAGCGGGGACGCTGCGGATCGTGGTGGTGGATGAAGGCAGCAAGCCGCTCTCGGGGGTGCCGGTGACGCTCTATCGTCGTGCCGGTGCCGAGGCCCAAGTCGAGAAGCTACCGGCGCAAAATACTGGCGAAGGTGGCGCGGTGGTCTGGGCGGGCATGCCGACGGGGCCAGCCGAGTATCTGGTGACGATTGCCCGCTTTGGGTTTGAGCAGCCGACCGAGCCGTTTCACCTCGATGCGACGGCGGGCTCGGCGCTGACGGTGATGTCGCGGCCTCCGGTGACTGGCGAGGAGGCTCGTCGCAAGCTCAGTCTGGCGTCGAACTCGCACCTCATTTTCGACCTTCACGAAGACATGCTGCAGGTGACGGAGATGCTGCGCATCAACAACCCGATGCCGCAGGCGTACGAGCCGGGGCCCGAGGGACTGCGCATTCCGCTCGCCGAGGGAGCGGTGGCGCCGCAGCTTGCGCCGGGGGGTCCGTCGACGCTGAGTATTGATCAGTCCTCGCCGGGCAACGTCTCGTTGGTTTGGAAAGGTCCGCTGCCGCCGGGTGAGTCGATGGTCCAGGTCGGCTTTATGCTGCGTCACACCGGCGAGCTGACGTTCCGACAGCCGGCCAGCATCCAGGTGCAAGACCTGCGCGTCGTCATCGAGAAGCGGCCCGAGCTGAAGCTCGACGGAGTGACCGACATTCAAGAGCGGAAGTGGCAAGGGCACGATCTGCTGTTCGGCCAGCTGGCTGGGACGAGCGAAGGCGGGCAGCTGACGCTGACGATCACGGGGTTGCCGTCGGAGCAGCGGGCAACGCGGCTCATTGGTGGGGCGGTGGCGCTGCTGATCCTGCTGGGATTTTTGTATCTGTCGTGGCAGGGCAAGCCCGACGAAGAGCGAGCGGTGCTGACAGCGCGGCGGCAGCTTCTGGCGAAGCGCGACAAGCTCCTCGGGGAGCTGCTCGATCTGGAAGACGGCCCGTCGCGTGGCGCGCGACCTCGCGAGCAAGTGATGACCGAGCTGACCACCATCTATCGCCAGCTGGACGAGGCTGATGCCAGCTGATGGCCCGGTGGTGCAGAAGGTCGCACTGGCCGGCGTTTTCAAGGACTACGGCGAAAAGCGGGCGCTCAGCGATGTCTCGCTGACCATCGAGGCAGGCCAGGTCTTGGCGCTGCTGGGCGAAAATGGCGCGGGCAAGTCGACGCTGCTGGGGGTGCTGGCGCAGCAGATTCGTCCGACGCGCGGCAAGCTGCTGCTGGACGGGCGGGATGCCACCGAGCTCGATGGGCGCTGGCTGCGGCAACAGCTGTCGCTGCTCTCGCACGAGCCGCGCTGCTATGCTGATCTGTCGGCGCGAGAAAACTTGACTTTTTTTGCAAAGCTGTATGGGGTCGGCTCAGACGAGAAGATTCGTGCCGAGCGCGTCCGCGAGCTTCTCGAGCGAGTGGGCTTGAGCGCGGCTGCCGATCGTCCGAGTCGGACCTTTTCACGCGGCATGGTGCAGCGGCTGGCGATCGCACGGGCGCTGGTTCATCGCCCGGGGCTGCTGCTTCTCGACGAGCCATACACGGGACTTGATCAGGAAGGTGTGCGCCTGCTGTCTTCTCTGATTGCCGACGAGCGAGCACGCGGTGCGATCGTGGTGGTGATTAGTCATGACTTCGAGCCGCTGGCGCCGCTCCTCGATGTGGCGGCGGTGTTGCGACGTGGGCGACTCGAAAAGACGCAGCGCTACGTCGTCGGAGAATGTACACGCGAGCTTCTGCTTCAGCTCTATGCACGGGCTGCCGAGCGACCGCAGGCGAGGAGCGCATGAGCGGGTCACTGCTGCACCAGATCGGGCTCTTGCTCTGGAAGGACGTTCGCGTCGAGTGGCGTGCCCGGGAGCTGATCTACGCGACGATGCTGTTCTCGGCGATCATCGTGCTGCTGTTTTCGTTTTCGTTCCTCGGAGGCTCGCCGCCCACCGTCGAGGTCATGGCCGGCGTGCTGTGGGTGGCGATCTCTCTGTCGGGGATGCTCGGGATCTCGCGCAGCTTCGAGCGAGAGCGTGAGGCAGACACCCTGCGAGCGCTGTTGCTGTCGCCGATCGATCGCAGCGCGCTGTATCTGGCCAAGCTGCTGTCGATAACGCTGCTGATGCTGCTGACCTCGGTGGTGGTGGTGCCGGGGCTGCTGCTGCTGTTTGGGATGAAGGTGGGGCCGCAGCAGTCATGGCTGCTGTTTCTGTCGCTGCTCGGGCTGGGGACGCTCGGGTTTGCGGCGGTGGCGGCGCTGTTTGGCGCTTCTCTCGGGCGGGCGAGGGTGCGCGAGGTGCTACTGCCGCTCCTCGTCTATCCGCTGGTGGTGCCGGCGCTGCTGGCGGGCGCGCGTGGAACCTACGGCGTGCTGTACGGGACGCCCGAGGCGCTAAGCGACGCGGTGCGCTGGATCAAGTTCCTGCTCGTCTTCGACAGCATGGCGGTCATTTTGGGGCTGTGGCTGTTCGAGCCGCTGTGCGCCCAGGAATAAGCACCCCCGCTCGCGCTACGGCTTGACGAGAGGCCCCCACGACGGTGTCTCTGCCGCGCCTCGGAACACCGGTCGCTGCGTCTTTCCATCTGCCGTCGAGACATAGATGCCGCCCCGACTCGACTTAAACGCCAGCGCTCGTCCCGTCGGTGCCCACGTCGGATGACTGTTTGCGCCCTGATTTTCGGTGATGCGCTGCAGCTCTTGGCTGGTCGCATCGAGAGTGAAGATGTCGAGGTTGCCCTTTTCGTCTCGGCCCGAAAAAGCGATCAGCGACTTGCCACTCAGCGGCTTCGGACTCCACGCTGGCTCGACGTTGTAGCTGCCTTTGCGCGTCAGCTTCACCTGATCGGCCCCCGACGCGGACATCTTCCAAATCTGCGGGCTGCCGTGGCGATCTGACACAAACGCAATCTGGCTGCCATCCGGTGACCACGTCGGTGAGCTATCGATCGCTGGATTGTTCGTCAGTCGCTTGATCACATCTCCCGTCGGAGAAATGACGTAAATTTCGCTATTTCCCTCGAAGGACAGCGTGACTGCGATGCGGGAGCCGTCGGGGGAAAACACTCCACCGGTATTCAGGCCGGGCCTCGTCGAGACACGCTTGGGCTTGCTGCTGCTCGATGAGGTCGACCACAGATCCGGCGTGCCGCGCACAAAGCTGGTGTAAAGCAGGCTGGTTCCCGACGGGTGCCACGACGGCAGGATGTTGTGCGAGTCGTTGCTCGTCACCATGTGCTGGCCGGCTCCGTCGTAGTCCATCACCACCAGCGCTTGCTGTGAGCCGAGCGGCCGAGAGAACGCGATCTGGGTGCCAAAAAACGAGTCCTCGCCCGAGTAGTAGCGCACAATCTCGTCGGCGAAGATGTGAGCGAGCCGCCGGACGTTGGCCGTCGGTGCCCGATAGGTCTTGGTCAGAACCGGCTTGTCGCCTTTGATGACCTCGTACAGCCGAAACTCGACCGAGAGATCGCCACCAATGGTGGTTGTACGCGCTTTGACGACGCCCTCGGCTCCGACGGTGCGCCACGAGTCCGGCCCGATCGTCAGCTCCTCTTTGGCGAGGTCGGCGACAAACGAGCTGGGATCGAGCGTCTTAAACAGCCCCGAGGCATTGAGGTCGCCCGTCAGCACCTCCTGCATGACCTGCGCGCTCTCGCCATCCCCGAGCAGCTTCGGCACCGCAATCTTGTACAGAGCCTGCCCCGGGTTGGTGATCTTAAACCGAACCACGTCGTCGGCTTGTGCCCACGACCGCGGCATCGTTCCCGTCGCCCAAAGCCAAGCCACTCCCAAGTAAGTCGCCGCGCGAAGCGTCCGTCGCATACGACCTACCGTATCGTCACTTGAGCGAAAAACCAAGCCAGCTGCAAATAGCTACTGCCCTCCCGGCTTGGATCTGGTAGCTTGCCTCCCAACTTACGCAGTCACAAACGCAGGTTCGCGCACGACCTTCACATGCCTAAGTCCGCAGAAGGCAAGAAGGTTCTTGACACTGCTTTTGTGATCCGATAGTTCCAATCTCTCTAAGGAACTCGCATGGCTACTCCGATTCCGAGCACCTATCTCAAGAATCCCGACAAGGCACAGGCCGATCGCAAGTGGCACGTCATCGACGTGGCTGGCTTGACCTTGGGCCGCGCGGCGACACAGATCGCCACCCTCCTACGCGGCAAGCACAAGACCGATTACACCCCCAACATCGACAGTGGCGACTTTGTGGTCGTGCTCAATGCCCAGAAGGTTCACCTTACCGGCAAGAAGCTCGACGACAAGATGTACCACAAGCACACGCTGTACCTCGGTGGGCTCAAGTCCCGTCCAGCTCGTGAGATGCTGGCGACCCGTTCCGACGAAGTGATTCGCCGCGCGGTGTGGGGCATGATACCGAAGGGCCCGCTCGGTCGGGTCATCATCAAAAAGCTGAAGATCTACGCTGGTACCGAGCATCCGCATGCGGCCCAGCAGCCCAGCAAGCTCACCCTGAAGTCCATGCGTGGCTAGGAATGCTCGCGCTTCCACAGGCGGCCCAAGCCGTCTGGTAAGGATTTTGAGCGCGACTTCCTCCATCTGCTGTAACCACGAGAGAACTAGCTCTCTAGTCGAGTGTTAAGAAATGGCGAACGTCGAACGAAACGCAGTGTACGCCACGGGTCGTCGAAAAGAGGCGGTGGCGCGTGTATGGATGCAGCCCGGCTCGGGCAAGGTCACCATCAACCACCGAGATATCGACAACTACTTCGGTCGTGCGACCTCGAAGATGGTGCTCCGGCAGCCGCTGGAGCTGACCTCGCAAGCCGCAAACTATGACGTGTACGTCAATGTGGCGGGCGGTGGTCTGTCGGGTCAGGCCGATGCGATTCGTCTTGGCATTACTCGCGCACTCCTCAAGGTCAACGCGGGCTTCCGCTCTTCGCTGAAGGCTGCTGGCTATGTCACCCGCGACCCGCGCTGCAAGGAGCGCAAGAAGTACGGTCAGCGTGGTGCCCGCGCCCGCTTCCAGTTCTCGAAGCGCTAAGCCACCAGTCCCTCGCCCTGGCTGCGAGGGAGCCCCAGTCCGTCTCTTCCTCCAAACACAGTGCCGGCGGTTTGCTGCCAGGCGCTGTGTTTTCTTTTGTCGTTTCAAATTCAGTCCAATACACAGACTGCCGTGTCTGGCTGGCTCGTCGACCTCGGCCCTTTTCTTGATGTGGGGCGGGAGTAGACTCGCGCTATGAGCTCGCGAACACTTCCTGGCTGGCTGCTGGGGCTTTTGGCTGTGGCGCTTTGGACCAGCTGTAGCTGGGTCTTCGATGACAGTGCGCCGGAGCTGCCGCTGGTTGGGGAGCGGCCGGTGATGGAGCGCTTTTTTAAGCTCAATGGGAAGACGGCGCGCGATGCGTTTGTGCTGCTGGATGCAGGCGACAAGCCGTGGGCGCTGATTCCGGAGCTGCCCGAGCTTCCGCCTGGTCTGCCCGACGGGATTACTCTGCCCAACCTGCCCGAGAGCGTGCGTTTGGTGCGACTCGATCCGCAGGAAGATCCCGCGACAGCGACGACCTATCCTTCGCAGTACCTGGCGCTTACGGGGCGGGCGGCCTACATCATGGTGGTGCCGGGGCTGCTGGACCCGTCGCTGAAGGACAAGTCGGTGCTGCTGACGCGGGTGCGTCCCGGTGAGCCGCCGCAGCTGGTGGGCAAGTTTCCCGAGGGAACGCCGCAGCTACTGCTGAGCAGCAACGAGCGGACCGGCGTGATGCTGTCGGTGAGCAGCAAGAGCAAGAGCCTGCGGATCTTTCGACTGGATGGCTCGGCGGAGCCGCGCGAGCTGCCGATTCCCGATGGAGTGGACCCGGCTAAGCCGCTCGAAAAGGGGCGATTCCAGCTCGATGCGACCGGTGAGCGACTGATCGTGCAAGACGGCAACGATCTTGTGACGGTCTACGAAACCCTGGCAAGTGGCGGTCAGAAGTCGCTGGGTAAGCAGCTGCGAACCTGGATTCTCGACAGTCGGCAGACGGCGCTGCTGTTGTGTGGGGAAGGTGGGCTGGTGCGGTTGCCGCTGGATGGCTCGGCGGCGCGGGTGCTGGACCAAGCGCCGTGCTCGACGGAGATCTTGCGGACGGTGTCGATATCGGGACAGCGGGTGGTGCTGTACAAGAGCGGCGAGGGACTGCGTCAGGTTGGCGAGGACGGCACAACTTCTCCGTCGCTGCGACTCGAATCGGTGGGTCAGTTGCTGGCGATCGGGCCGGCCTATGAGCTGCTCTACTCGACCGACTCGGCGCTGACCTATGGCGCGGGGATTGGCAGTGGCTGGCTTCACGACGTGCAGGTGATGGAGCGCGGTCGTCGACCGATCTGGTCAGGCGATCGACGGCGGCTGCGTTACCTGGAGTGGGCGGCGCGATCGGACAGCGCAGGCGACTTTCACTCGCGGCTGCTGGCGACGGGAGACGTGCTGCGGCTGGCCCGGAACGTGCGCGTGTGGAGTGAGCTTCCCGACGGGCGAGTGCTGGCGGTGAGCAACGCGGTCCCCAAGGGCGCCCACAACCGCATCATCGTCATCGACGAAGCCACCGAGCAGGCCCGCTGGGTCGCCGATAGCTCGCGGGATTTTCTGCCGATCGCGGGGACGACGGATCTGTTGGTCAAGGTCGTTGTCGGTCAGACCGGCTGGGACATCCGTCGCGTGCCGATCCCAGCTCGGTAGCGCATTTGCCGATATCCTGAAATCTTATATTGAAAATAAGACTTGATAACTTGCCGGAGTGATTATTTGATTGGAAGCCGCAATGAGAACCTAGAATCTCATTGGCATTTATACCGCCGGAACAGCTGGCTTGGACCTGTGGTTGTCGACGGACTTGTCACCGTCTGTCTTCACAGGGTCTACATCGTAACAGCGTCGGTGTGTATGCGGAGAGAACGGGATATTTGATTGACAGGTATTTGTCGTATTGATTTATGATCGCAGTAACCACTAGGAAGGGGGGAGGCAATGCAGAAAAAACGCTATGTATGGTCTATTTTGCCGGGTTTGTTTTTGCTGATTGGTGTCGTCGCTGGTTACGGCTCAGGCTGTAACGGAACCGTGGTCGGTCCCGAGGACGAGATACCAACCGTTGACAACGATGCCTTCGACCCAAACGGTGACGGCGGCGGCACCGGAGAGGTGACCTGCGCAACGCTCAATGCCAACTGCGGCCTCGTGGAGGACGGCAAGGGCGGGACGCTCGACTGCGGAACTTGCACGGCTCCGCAGACCTGTGGCGGCGGCGGCACCTTCTTCCAGTGTGGTGGCTCTTCGGGCTGCGTGCCGAAGACGACCGCCCAGGCCTGCGCGGTGGTCAACGCCAACTGCGGCGAGGCGGCCGATGGCTGTGGTGGCACGGTCAACTGCGGATCCTGTACGGCGCCGCAGACCTGCGGCGGCGGTGGCACTGCATTCCAGTGTGGCTCGGGCGGTGGAACCTGTACGCCGACGACCTGCGCGGCGCTCAAGTCCAACTGCGGCATGATCGGCGATGGCTGCGGCGGAACCCTGAACTGTGGAACCTGTACGGCGCCGCAGACCTGTGGCGGCGGCGGAACGGCCGGTACGTGTGGCCAGCCGATGTGTACTCCGATCGCGAGCTGCGCGGCTGCGAACGCCAACTGTGGCTTCGTCGGTGACGGCTGTGGCGGCATCATCGGTGGAGCGACGGGCCCCGGCTGCGGCAGCTGTCCTTCGGGTCAGACCTGCGGTGGCGCGGGCATGGCGAACAAGTGTGGAGTGCCGGCTCCCGTCTGCCAAAACCTGTGTCTAAAGCAAGTGAAGTGCGACGGTGGATCGACGACGCTCACTGGCACTGTGACGGCGCCGGGGCATGACAACACCGCGACCTGGGGCACTCCCGACCCGATTCCCAATGCGCTGGTGTATGTACCGAACGGAACGGTGATGCCGTTTACCGCAGGCGTGACCTGTGATCAGTGCGGCTCGGATGTGTCGGGCTCGCCGCTGGTCAGCACCACTACGGGCATCGACGGCAAGTTCACTCTCACCGATGTTCCGTGCGGAGTTCCGATTCCGGTCGTCGTTCAGCTGGGACGTTGGCGGCGCCAGATTACCGTTCCGGCGGTGGCCTGCTGCTCGACGACAGCGCTGACCACGGCGCAGACTCGCTTGCCGCGCAACAAGACGGAAGGCGACATTCCCAAGATCGCGGTGGTCACTGGCTCGGCGGACCCGATGGAGTGCGTGCTGCCCAAGATCGGCATCGACACCACCGAGTTTACCGAGGCCAACGGCACCGGTCGTGTCAACTTCTTCCGCGCCAACGGCGCCACCATCAGTGGGGCGACCCCGACGGCGGCGAGCTTGTTTGCCGACCTCAACACGATGAAGAAGTACGACCTCATCATCCTCGACTGCGAGGGCGGTGCGGCGGACAAGTCGTCGTACTACAACAACCTCCTCAACTACACGGCGGCCGGTGGTCGTATCTACGTGACGCACTACGGCTACTCGTTCCTGCACGGGCGGTATCAGACGGCTCCTCCGGCGCTGAACACCGCGTGGGATGCGACGGCGACGTGGAAGGTGGATCAGACCTCGCCGCCCAACCAGAACGCGATCATTGACCAGAGCTTCCCCAAGGGTAAGACCTTTGCGACGTGGCTGAAGAACGTCGCGGGCGGCACGCTGGGGCAGATTCCGGTGACGCAGGTTCGCCACGACTTCGATGCGGTGATTGCTCCGTCGCAGCAGTGGATGTACGGGACGCAGCTGACGAGCACCAAGTTCGGCAACTTCCCGATGCACTACACCTTCAACACCCCGGTGGGCGCGATGCCGGCCAACCAGTGCGGACGCGTAATGTACAGCGACTTCCACGTCAGCACCGGCGCGTCGGGCACGGGCACCTTCCCGGCGGAGTGTAACCTTGGCACCGGCAAGCCTCTGACGGCGCAGGAGAAGGTCCTCGAGTACATGCTGTTCGACCTGACCTCGTGCATCAAGGCCGACGTGCCGATGTGTACGCCGAAGACGTGCGCGATGCAGGGCTTCAACTGCGGTCAGCAGGGCGATGGCTGCGGCGGCATCCTCAACTGCGGCAGCTGCACCTCGCCGAACATCTGCGGTGGTGGCGGCGTTCCGGGCGTCTGCGGCGGTGCGTGCACTCCGCTGACCTGCGCGGGCCTGGGTTATATGTGTGGCACGACCGCGAACGGCTGCGGTGGCACGCTCAACTGTGGTACCTGCACGGCGCCTCAGGTCTGCGGCGGTGGCGGCGCGGGCAAGTGCGGCACGGGTGCTTGCATCCCGAAGACCTGCGCGAACCTGGGCCTGATGTGCGGAGCGGCGGGCGATGGCTGCGGCGGCACGCTCAACTGCGGCAGCTGCCCAGCGGGTCAGACCTGCGGCGGCGGCGGCGTCTCGGGAGCTTGCGGCGTCATCTCGTGCACGCCTCGGACCTGCGCCTCGGTCGGCGCGGAGTGCGGCACCATCGGTGATGGCTGCGGCGCCACGCTCAACTGCGGCATGTGCGCGGCCAACGCCAGCTGCGGTGTCTTCACTCCCAACAAGTGCGGCGTCGTCGGCTAGTTCGCTAGATCACGTGGGCACCGCGCAGCAGAGAAATCAGCTGCGTCGCCTCCGTGATCGGCGCACTACAGCGCGGCCCCGAGCACACATACGCCGTCGGCTGGCCCTCGCGACAGACCTTGCCTTCGCACAGCTCGCCTAGCTCTTCTGGCACCGGCTGGCCTTCGGTCACCACCCACACAAAGTGATCGGGAACGTACGTCGTCCGCGCGGCCCGCCGCAGTGGATGATCGCCAGCCGTGCCGCTTGGCTCGACCAAGATCGTCACCGTCAAGCCATGCTGGAGCAGATCGAGCGCATGGAGGACTCCCGCAAGCCCGATCGGACTGCGCTGCGCCCGCTCGCTTTGGCGCAGCAGCGTCGACTCGGCAATCGCCAGATACCGCTCGCGCACACTGGGGTACAAGGTAGACAGGCGGAGCAGGTTGAGACACATCACCGACACGCCCGAGGGAATCGCGCTGTCGTGCAGGCTGACCGGCCTTGCCACCAGGGACACGCCATCGGTCGCCACCGGGCCGACAAAGAACGAGTGCGTCTCTGGGTCATACAGCTCGCGCAGGGCCGCCTCGGTCAGCTCGCGCGCCGTCGCCAGGTAGCGCCCGTCCTGCGTCGCTTGCGAGAGCTGAATCAGCGCCTCGGCCAAGAACGCATGATCGTCGAGCGTCCCCGGCCAGCGAGCCTGCCCGTCCTTCCACGTCCGCAGCAGCTGTCCATCCGGCGTCCGCAGCGCGGTCAGCAAAAAATCCGCCGTCGCAGTGGCCAAGTCGAGCAGGTCTTTCCGCCCCAGCAGCTGTCCCGCCGTGGCCAGCCCCGACACCAGCAGCGCATTCCAGCTGGTCAGCACTTTGTCATCCGTACCCGGCGGCACCCGCAGCTCGCGAGCGCGCAGCAGCGTCGCCTTCGCTTCGTGGAGCAGCCGCTCTTCCTCGTCGTCATGTGGCTGATCGATGACGTGCAGGATCGACGCTCCGACCGGCCCATGTCCGTGCGGATCTTTCCAGTTGCCGCCCGGGATCACGTCGTAACAGCGCGTGAGCAGCGCCGCTTTCTCTGCCCCGACCAGCCGCTCCACTTCCTCGGGGGTAAAGACGTAGTACTTGCCTTCGACGCCCTCGCTGTCGGCATCGAGCGCCGCGTAAAAACCACCCTCGGGCGAGCGCATCTGCCGAGTCAGCCAGCCTACCGTCTCGTCGATGACACGGGTGTAGCGACTGGCCAGGACCTCTTGCTCCATCGCCGTCAGCAGCACCTGCGCCTGGGCGTACAGCCGAATCAGCAGCGCGTTGTCGTAGAGCATCTTCTCGAAGTGCGGAACCAGCCACTTGTCGTCGGTGGAATAGCGCGCAAAGCCGCCACCCAGGTGATCGAAGATCCCGCCTTGCGCCATCTTGGTCAGCGTCAAAAGGCCTGGCCGCACATCGTCGAGATCGCCACTGCGATAAAACGATCGGAGCAGCAGCCCAAGCGCGGTCGGATTGGGGAACTTCGGCGCACTGCCAAAGCCGCCTTCGCGACGATCGATGTGACTGGCCAGGCGGGTGCCGACGCGCTCGATGAGGTCAGCCGGCAGGTGTGCCCCCGTCTCGACGCCGCTCGCCTGGGACTGGACCTCGCGCAGCGCCTCGCAGAGCTTGCCGCCGTGCTCACGGACCTTGGCCGGCTCGCTGCGATAGGCGGTCAACAGCGAGCTCAGCACCCGGCGAAACGATGGCCGACCCCAGCGATCGTGCGGCGGATAGTACGTCCCGCCAAAGAACGGCTCACCCGTCGGCAAAAGGAACATCGTCAGCGGCCAGCCCCCGCCTTCATCGAACAGCTGCAGCGCCTGCTGATACAGCTGATCGACATCGGGATGCTCCTCTCTATCGACCTTGATGCAGACGAAGTCCTGGTTCAGCTGCGCCGCTGTCTCGGCATCCTCGAACGACTCATGCGCCATGACGTGGCACCAGTGGCAGGCCGAGTACCCGATCGACAGCAGGATCGGCTTGTCCTCGGCTCGTGCCCGCGCAAAGGCTTCCTCGCCCCACGGATACCAGTCGACGGGATTTTCAGCATGCTGACGAAGATAGGGACTTGGGGACTGGGCAAGACGGTTGGGCACGGTTCACCTCGGGTTAGCGCGAGAGGCTAACTCGACTTTCGGCCGTGCGGACTACGAAGCGAAGGGAGCGAGGGAAATGGGCTGGGCTGGGGGCGAGTCGGACGCGGCTACTCGTGGCCTTGCTGCTTGTTGTCGTCGTCTTTTTTGCCGAGGCTGTCGTCCTTGGGCTTTTCGCCCTCGTCGAGCATGCCCTTCTTGCGCTTGCGATCTCGGTCGGCCACGGTCAGGGTGTCCATCGGCGGCTTGTCATTCACCCAGTGCGACATCACCGACGCCGCTGACTGCGCTGCCTGCGCCGAGACTTTGGCCCCCGAGTCCCCCGACAGGTGAATCGGCGCTGCCGCGATGTTGAGCTGATCGTCGTCGGCGCCGCGCTTTTTCTTGCCCAGCTCGGTGGACTTAAAAGCGGCCAGCAGCGGGTTTTCTTTCTTATGTTCCATATCGTGCGACATCGCCTGTTCACCTTGGCATCGGCACGGATGCTTATCCAGGTTATCGGGGTTCCAATAAAATAGGTGCGACGCGTCGCTGTCTGAGGCATAACCCCAGGGCCGATGCCCAAGCCCGAGTCGCTCAACCCTGCCCAGTGGGAAGCCGTCTACCACCACGAAGGGCCGCTGCTCATCTTAGCGGGTGCGGGGTCAGGCAAGACGCGGGTCATCACCTATCGCTTGGCCGAGCTTCTGCGGCGAGGCGTGTCTTCGCAGCGGCTGCTGGTCGTCACCTTCACCAACAAAGCGGCGGCGGAGCTGCGGCACCGGGTTTCGAGCCTGCTTCAGCAAGACGCAGCGGATCGCGAGCTGTCGCCCGAACAGTCGCCCGAACAGTCCCCAGAACAGTCCCCCGAGCTACCGCGCTGGATTGGCACCTTTCACGCAATTGGGGCGCGGCTTTTGCGACGACTGGCGAGCTATGCCGGGCTGCCGCAGAGCTTTCCGATCCTCGATGAAGACGACACGCTGAAGGTCTGCAAGGAGCTGATTGCCGAGGCGCAGCTTGACGAGCGACTGCTGCCGCCCCGGGCGCTGCGGGCCCACATCGATCGCGCCAAGAACCAGGGACTGCTGGCCGAGGAGTACCAGGGCAGCGACTATTTTTCCGACCTCGTGCGCAAGCTCTACCTGCGCTACGAGGCGCGGCTGAAACAGCTCGGCGCGGCGGACTTTGGCGACCTGCTGCTGCTGCCGGTGCGGATTGCCGAGCGCGAGCCGAGTGTGCGGGCGCTGCTGGCGTGCCGCTTCGATCACGTCCTCGTCGATGAGTTTCAAGACGTAAACACGGTGCAGTATCGGCTGCTCAAGCTGCTCGCCGAAAAGAGCCGCAACCTGGCCGTGGTCGGGGATGACGATCAGGCGATCTACGGCTGGCGCGGGGCCGACGTGCGGCTGCTGCTTCACTTTCAGCACGACTGGCCCGATGCCCGCATCGTCAAGCTGGAGGAAAACTATCGCAGCTCGCAGGTGATCTTGGACGCGGCCCACGCGGTGGTGTCGCGCAACGAAGATCGGCACGAAAAGCGGCTGTATACCCAGCGCGACGGCGGCGATCCGGTGGTGTTTCTGCGCACCCGCGACGATCGCTCCGAGGCGCAGTTTGTGGTCGGGACGATCCTGCGAATGCAGGCCGAGGAGGGCTACTTCCCCGAGGACTTCGCCGTCATCTACCGCACCAATGCCCAGTCGCTGCGCTTCGAGGAGACGCTGCAAGCTGCCGGGCTGCCGTTCTCGCTGCTTGGGGGGACGCGCTTCTTCGAGCGGGCCGAGATCAAAGATGTCCTGAGCTATCTGCGACTGTGTCAAAACCCCGACGATGAGCTGGCGCTGCGGCGGGTCATCAACGTGCCGGCGCGGCAGCTCGGGCAGGCGACGGTCGATAAGCTCCTCCAGCGGTCGAAAGAGAGTGGCCAGTCGCTGTGGCAGGTGATCCAGGCGGCAGCATCGCCCACGACCGGCGGTGGGCTTTTGTCGGCGAAGAAGGCCAAGGATCTGGCGCGGTTTGTGACGCTGATCGAGCAGCTGCGGGAGCGGGCCGAGCAGCTGTCGGTGTCGGCGCTGGCAGCTGAGGTGCTGGATCGGACCGGCTATCGGCTGATGCTCAGCACGGCGTCGCCCGAGGATGAGGCGCGGCAGCAGAACCTCGACGCGATGCTGGGCTCGATGGCCGAGGAAGAGCGGGCGGCGCTGGAGGCACTGGAGCAGCAGCAGAGCCAGCCGCCCCCCGATGAAGGCAGTGCGCTCTTGTGGGAAGAGCTGCGGCCTCTCCAGCTCGGCGACTACCTGTCGCGGGTGGCACTTCAGACCGATGAGGAGTCGGGGCAGCGTGGCCGAGGGGTGCAGCTGATGACCGCGCACGTTGCCAAGGGCCTGGAGTTTCAGGTGGTGTTCGTGACCGGGCTTGAAGAGGGGCTGTTTCCCTCGGTGCGGTCGGGCGTGCCGTCCCTGCGCGACAGTGAAGACGATCGGGTGGTCGAGGAGCGGCGGCTCTGCTACGTGGCGATGACGCGGGCGAAGGTGCAGCTGTTTCTGACCTCGGCGCGGCAGCGGCGCCTGTGGGGTCCGGACATTCGCCCGATGGAGGTCAGCCGCTTCCTCCGTGCGATACCCCGCCGCCTGCTCATCGGCTCGCCGATAGAGGATACGGAGCTGCCACCTGAAGCGGGCTCGCCTGGGATCTCCGAACGACATCGGAGGGATGAATCCGACCGCGCAGAGCCGCCAAAGCGGGATCAGGTGGCGTTGGTTCGGGCCCAGCTTGCGGGTCGGATCTCCGATTCGGATCGGAAGCCACAGTCGGGGGAGCCAGACCCGGTCGATCATGCCGGTGGGGCAGGTTTGGCGTCCGCACCCGATCCCGAGCTGCGGGTCGAGTATGACGGTGACGTGGCGCCCCCGCGCGGTCAGCCGGTCAGACATGCAAGTCTTGGGCTCGGGCGAATCGTGGCGATCTCCGGCGGGGACCACAAGCCAGTCGCCCAGGTGCAGTTCCAGAGCGGTCGGCAGTGCGCGGTCGATCTGCGCCATCTGACCGTGCTGCGCCGCGACGAGGCGAGCGACCTGGAGGACCTGTAACCGATGGCCGGGCTGCGGGCGCGCGTACACGAGCTTTCACGGCTCATCTTGGCTCAGCATCGCAGTCCGCTGCGGGTGGCGCTGGCGCTGTGGCTGGGCCTGGTCGTCGGCTGCACCCCGACCTTTGGCTTTCAGATCTTCCTCTGCATTGGCCTGTCGCAGCTGCTGCGCCTGAACCTGCCGATCCTGTATGCCGCCGCGAACATCTCGATTCCGCCGATGATTCCGCTGCTGGGCTTTGTGTCGGTGCAGCTGGGCGAGCGGCTGCTGCGCGGTCGCTGGGTCACGCTGTCGGCCAGCCACTTTGCCGCCGCCACGCTGCGCGACAGCCTCCATCGCTTCTTCTGGGCCTGGCTGCTCGGTGGGGTGATCTTGGGGTCGCTGCTCGGGCTCTTCATCGGCGGGCCGGTCTACCTGTGGCTGCGGCGGCGGGCGACGCGGCAGCCGGCTGGGGATGCCGATGCGGCGGCAGACGGACTCGACGCGGTGATCGCGCGGGCGACCGAGCGCTATGCCTTTGCCCACCCGCGCTATCGCTACTACGCGCGCTGGAAGTATCGGCTCGACCCGGTGTATCGGGCGCTGTGCCAGCGAGTGCCTACGAACGCCTCGGTCGTCGATCTGGGCTGTGGGCTGGGGATGCTGCCGATTGCGCTCGCTGAGGCGGGGCGGGGCCGAGAGCTGCTCGGGCTGGACTGGGATGCTGACAAGGTCGCGGTCGGTCAGCGGGCGGCGGCGGGGCTGGCCCAGGTGACGCTGCAGCGGGCCGACATCCACCAGGGCGAGCTGCCCGCGTGCGAGGTCGTGACGCTCATCGACGTGCTCCACTACTACCAGCCGGCGCGGCAGGACGCGCTGCTCGGGCGGATTGCGGCGGCGCTGCGACCGGGGGGGCTGCTGCTGATTCGCGAGACGGACCCGGCGGGGCGGGGTGGGGCCGGGCTGACGCGGCTCATCGAGCGGGCGATGGTGCGGTTCGGCTGGAACCTCGGGCCGCAGGTGGCGTATCGCTCGCTGGACGAGCTGGCGGCGGCGCTGACCCAGCTGGGCTTCGCGGTCGTAAAGACCGAGCTGGCCGCCACCACCCACCCCGGCAACGTCCTCCTCACCTGCCAGCTCCCCGACGCCAAACCCAGCTAGCCAGCCGTTCATGCGGAGGGCTCGTCATGGCATGCGGAGGGCTCGTCATGGCGTGCGGAGGGGTCGTCATGAGATGCGGACCCGCTGTCATGAGATGCGGACCCGCTGTCATGAGATGACGAGGCGCTGGGATGGGATGACGAGGCGCTGCTAGCTAGTGCTGGTAGGACTGGTTGCGCAGCAGGTCGCGGGTGGCCTGGTTCGCTAGGTCGAAGCCGTTCGCCTTGTAGAAGGTCGAGGCGGACTCGTTGTTACACGACGAGTCGTTGGCGGCCAGGCGGCTCGGGCAGACGCGCTGGACGTACTGAAGATCCGTCTCGCCCGGCGTAAGCGTCGAGTCGGCGGTGCCCCAGCGGGTGTGACGGATGCAGTGCGCGCCATCGGCCCGCCAGTCGGCTTCCAGGGTGTTGCCCGCTTCGTTGTCCGGGTTCATAAAGCCGTAGGTGTCGTAGACATCGATCGGCGTGCCGTTGCGGGTGTGCGAGAGGCCATTGCCGCAGTAGTCGCCACGGACCAGGCGCTGGCAGCTCTGATGCGACAGGCCGAGGTCGCGGTACTTGGTGGTCGAGTTGTAGGTTTCGGCGTAGCTCGTCTGCCAGGGCACGTAGCCCCAGAGCGCGCACTTGCCAACGGCGGCGTTGACGCAGCTAAAGGTAAAGCGCGAGGTGTCGCCGTCGAGGTCGTAGGTCGGGTGCAGGTACGCCTTCATGATCGGGATGGCGGCGATTGGCACATCACCGGTATCGGTGCCGCACAGCCAAGTCCACTGGGACGTGTCCTCGTTGTAGTACTTGATGGTGTAAAGGTACTGACTGGCGACGCTGTTCCACTGGGTCGAGACGACCTTGAGTGCCAGGACGCTGCCATCGCTCAGATCGCCGTCCATGTCGACGCCGGTGAGCGCGGTGCTGTCGACCTCGACCGACTGATCCTCACGGGTGCCGGCGAGGCTGGTGCCATTGTAGCGGATGCCGTTGTAGCGGATGCCGTTGTAGCGGATGCCGTTGTAGCGGATGCCGTTGACTTGAACGCCGTTGATCTGGCTGCTGTTGTCCTTGGCCATGCTGAGCCACTGCGCGGCGATGTCTTGGTCGGAGATACCGTTCGCATCGTTGGGCCCACATCCGCTCACGAGTGCGAGGCCAACCGCCAGACTTGCCAAACCAGTTGTAAATTTCATCATCATCCTCCTGCCGTGACGCATCGCACGTCGCGTGCCAGTGGGTGTAAACAGGAGGGTGCAGCCTGTACCTTCTGGTACACAGCGGTCTGCGACGCAGGGCTGGCCGTGGATCGCTTCAGCAGGGCAGGGCGGGAAGACGTGGGGTCCACGATCCTGAGGCCGGGGCGTTGGGGGACCAGGGTTCCCAAAGCCCTACGGCTTGGTCGGCCAAGACGCACAGACCCGGATCGTTACGTCATTTCCTCGGAGCGTGTCAGGGAACACAGTGCGGTTGGAACTGCGACAGGTGAGGGCGTCAAAGAAGTAACTGCCACCTCGTCCCACAATCTCATCAATACCTAGCGTCGAGGTCGTCAAATCCCAGTGATTACCTACCAAGTCAAACACCTGAAACGGGCTTACCGAGCCAGGATGGCTCGATACACTATCAGGGCCCATTGCACCTGGATCCTTGTGGTACGTCTCATCGAAGTTCGCATCCTCAAGGTTTAGGCTATCGCCATGCGGATACTCTCGCTCATCGGCACCTTTCGCCGCACGTTCCCACTCAGTTTCACTGCACAGTCGGGCGCCTCGAAGCCGTCCTGAGCTATCCAGCCACTTGGTGTAGGCAACTGCATCCGAGTAGAGAATGCCGCCTACCGGGAATCGTAACCAATCTTGCCGCTTGCGCGTCGTGCGCGTCGGGAACTCAATCGACATTCCGCGACTTGCTGAGAAGAGCTTGTCTTGCGGCTGAATCTTCAGCAACCAGCCGTGCTTGGCATCTTCATATAGCTCTAGGATTCCTCCGGCTGCTCCTCGAACGGCACTTGGCATCCGTTGCTTGCGCTCTTTGGCGGGGAGGGATTCTAGGAACTCGATCCAGTCGGCGAAGGTTGTCTCGTGCTGGGCGATCAGGTAGCTGTCGAGCTTGACTGCGTGCAGCGGGGCGGTGCCGAAGAAGATCTTGCGCAGGCTCTCGTCCTGGCCGTAGCCAAACAGGAAGCGGCCCTTGGGGATGAAGACGTAGCCGGGGGGGACTTCGCTGCGGGACGGCAGGGGCACTTCGATGCGCAGGGCTTCGCCGCGCTCGATCACCAGGGGATAGCGGACCTCGAGCTTGCCGGCTGCTTGCAGGGTCAGCAGATACGAGCCGGGGGGCAGGGCGGACTCGAAGATCGGGGTGATGCCCAGGTCTTTCTTGGGGGAGAGGGTCTTGCGGCCACTCTCCTCGTCGAGATACTGCTGGAGCTGAACCTGGGCCCCGAGCGGCGAGGTCGAGATGGTGAGCTTGCCGGGCGTCTTCCAGCGCTGCTGCAGCTTGCCGCCGACATCGTAGAGCGCCAGTCGCTCCAGCAGATCGTCACGCTTTTGTCGCTGGCGATCGCGATCGGCACTCTGGGCCCGCTGGTAGAGCGCCAGGGCCAGCTGCTCACGGACATCGCTGCGCGTCACATCCAGGGTCAGCGCCGACTCGAGGATCTGCGAGGCTCGGTTGTAGACGCGATCGGCCTTGGTGGCGACCTGCCGCGCCTGCGCCCACACCTTCTCGCCGTCGTCTTTGTGCTTGTCGTCAAACTGGGAAAAGGCCTCAGCGCGCAGGCGCAGCGTCTCCTCGTCCAGCTTGGTGGCTTCTTGAACCACGGCTTGCGCCTCAGCGACCAGGGTACTCACCTGCCGCTCGAGCTTGCGCCGGGCTGCGACCTGGACCCCGATGTACGACATGACCAGCAGCACCGGAATCATCAGCAGTGCCACCCGTCGCAGCAGCTGAACCCGCTGCAGCGCGGCCTGCGAGGCGGCGACAAACGCTCGCTCTTTTGGGCTGATGTCCTCGGGCTCTAGGAGCGGCAGCTCGGCCAGCTGACGGGGCGACCACAGCGCTTCGCGGCTCTTGTGAAGGCGAGTCCACTCTTGCGTCGCCTGTTCCAAGCGGTGCTTGACCGCCCGCCTCTCGGCATTTTCTTCCAGCCAGCGTCGCAGCGTCCCCCAGCCTTTGAGCAGCGCTTCGTGGGCGACTTCATACGCGGCCCCATCAGCTGTCTCGCGCGCGACCAGCAGCCGCCCTCGCACCAGCAGCTCCAGCACCCCTTTGGCATTGGGATCGTTCCAGGTCAGCTCTTCCGTCGTGCGCCGGGCGCGGGTGCCATCGATGGTCACCAGCGACATCATCAGGCGCCGGGCCAGTGGGCGACGCTCCGGTGGCAGCGAGCCAATCAGGTGATCGGCATGGCGGGCCAGCGCGCCCATCACGCCGCCGATCGACTCGAGCGCCTTGGCGGTGATGCGATTGCCCTGCCGGACATCCCACAGCTCGGCGAGCGCAAACTGCAAGAGCGGCAGACCTCCATCGCTCTCGGCGGTCGTCGCCACCAGCGCATCGACCATCTCATCACTCTCGAACGAGACGCCTTTGAGCTGGGCCGGCCCGGTCACTGCCTCGCGCAGCTTGTCGGTTCCCATCGGTCGCAGCAAGTACAGGGCGCGGTTCACTTCGTCGCCGATGCCGGGCACACTCGCCACCCGCGACACGAAGTCGGCGCGCACCGTCCCCAGAATGCGCAGCAGCCCGGCCTTGCTGGCCAGCGCACCGAGGGCTTCACTGGCGAGCTTGGCCTCGAGCGGATCGGCGATGGTGCAGAGCTCCTCCATCTGATCGACAAAGAGGAGCAGGCCCGTGCCGTGGGGCAGCAGGCTGCGCAGCACCCGAGGAAACGAGGCCGGCTCGGTCTTGACAGCGGCCAGCAGCGTCTGTTCGTCACGACCAAGTGCAGTCGCCACCGCCTCGCACAGGGCGCGCAGCGGCAGCCGACCGGGAATCATCATCGCGATCTGATAGGTCAGGTTGTGCCCAAGTCCCCCTTCCTTGATCAGGGGCAGCACGCCGGCGCGACAGACCGACGACTTGCCGACGCCAGAGTCAGCGGCCACGACCACAAACGACTCGGTGCGCAGGCGATCGACCAGGGTGCCGATCTCGGACTGCCGACCGAAAAACAGCGAGCGGTGCTGCGACTCGAACGGCAAAAGGCCACGGTAGGGATTGCCCTCGGGGACGGCCTGACTCTGCGCCGAGGGTAGCAGGTGCTCCAGGGCCTCGCGCAGATCGTCAGCCGAGCCATAGCGCTGGGCCGGCTCGCGCGCCAGACAGCGGTCGATGATCGCGGCGAGACGCGGTTCCACTGCCGGCGCAACTGATGCCAGCGGCGGCGCATCGGTGGTCGTCACCAGGCGATGCAGCTCGATGAGCGAGGTGTTGTAGTGGGGCGGCTTGCCAAAGCACAGCTCGTACAGCACCGCCCCGAGGGAATAGATGTCCGACTGCCGAGACGCCGGCTCGCCGCCAAACACCTCGGGGGCCATGTACAGAGGCGTGCCTTTGATGGTGCTCGACTGCTCCAGTGGATCGGCGCGCCACAGCTCGTCGGGAATCTGGGCGTGCTCAGACGGGTCTTTGCCGAAGGCGGCGGCGAGCCGATTTTGCACCGTGAAGCGCAGCTTGTTCGACTCCACGGCATCACTGTTGGTAATCGGGGCGGCCTCCTCGACCCGCAGACTGGCCGGTCGCAAGCGCGCCTGTGGGGTGGCTTGTGAGGACAGCGACAGCACGGCGGCCTTGGCTTCCTCGGCAATGCGATCGGGATCGGTGACATCACCACTGTCCGAATCTGCCCCAGCCATCGTCGCGGCCAGCAGATCCACCGACTGAGTGACGGCGCGCTGTTCGTTCGAGTCGATCTTTTCGATGTCCATGATCGACGCCACATCCATCGCCTGCGAGCGATTGACATCGACCAGCTTGGCCAGCCCGAAGTCGAGCAGCTTGACGCCACCTTCCGTCGGCAACATCACATTCCCGGGCTTGAGATCGCGGTGCAGCACACCCCGCCGATGAGCAACCGCCAGGCCGCGCGACAGACCGATCGCTAGCTCCAGCACCTGCTGCGATGGGAACGGCTTCTTCATCCGCTCCAGGCTCTGACCGCGCAGGTATTCCTGAATGATGTAGGGCCGACCTTCGATCTCGCCGACTCGATAGACGGTGACGACGTTGGGGTGCTGCAAGCGGGCGGCGGCGCGCGCTTCGGTCAGAAACTGCTCTCGCGAGACAACATCGGGATTGATCGCCGAGATGAACTTGATGGCGACGGCGCGGTCGAGCAGCATGTCATGCCCGAGGTACACCGCGCCCATGCCGCCTCGTCCGAGAGGCCACAGCAGCCGGTATTCATCGAACGCCTTGGGCGGCGTCCAGTGCTTGGGCAGGCTGTGTTTGACTTCAGAACCCGTCGCCATGGCTGCTTTACAAACGAGTGATCGTCATTCTCAAGCGTCGCATCAGCCCGGTGTCATCGTCAACCGCCAAGGCTTCCGCATACTTCCGAATGCTGACGAGTGAGCGGGTCGCGACTGGACAGACAGACCTGCAAGCCGAGTGCCGCTCGGACTGGTTAGTGGGGCTTGGTCTTCCGCTGGGCGCGGAGAAACGACACGAGGTTCTCTGTCGCAGCTTGTACGGACTGGGTCAGGGCCTGCTCTTCGAGGTTGGTCTGCTCGTGTTTGCTGAGGCGAGCGGCGCTGTTGCGTGGCGAAAAGGTGCTGGCTCCACCGGACACGATGCCGACCACGCGCTTGCCGGGCAGAAGCGAGATCACGACGTTGATGTCGAAGGACACCTCTAGCTCGCCCCGAGGTGTGGTGCGGCGCGACAGGCTGCTGACGCTGCTCTCGATGGCGAAGCTGTTTTCGGTCGGGATGGTGGATGACAGATCCTCGCGAACGTCGATGTCAGGGCTGTTCTTGAGCTCGCGGACCATCTCTTCACGAAGTCGCAGGGGCAGACCGGCGATCGCGGAGGCCACTTTCGCACTCGCTTTTCCGGTTGGACTCGACACCAGCACCACCAGCTTCTCGAGCGGGGTCGCCGCCAGCTTGGTCAGCTTTTCTATCGCCGCCGTCGCTTTTTCACGGACCTGCGCATGTTCGTCGTGAGTCGCCGCTCGCAGCGCTGACATGGCCGCCTGCGCACCTAGATCGCTTAAGGCCTGGGCACACGCGGCCCGAACCACCGCACTTCGGTCGGCCAGCAGCGCCTTCATCAGCGGCTCCAGCGCCATCGCTGCATCCATTTTGCCGAGTCGCAGCGCCGCGCTTTGGCGGACAGCCGGGTCCTCGGCACTGCGCAGCGCTTGGAGGATCGCCGCATCACTGCTCTGGCCGTGTGCAACGAAACGACCGAGCGGCAAAAAGCCCACCGACAGAATCAAGCCCCAGCAAAGAAACGAAGCGCGCCAAAGCGGGCGGGAAAATATGGCGGTTGGACGAAGCTCCAAGTGGTGTCCCCGAAGAGAGGCCCGATTAGATGCAGCGCAGAGAGATCCGTCAAGGCCTGTCACGGCGATCGATGCTCCGGCATCGCCCGGTAGGGAAACAGCGGGCGGGGCCGGCTTGGCTGCGGGTCTACGGTCCGCTCGATTCAGCCCAGATCGGCACGTACTCCGTCGGCAATGACCTGGGCCCCAGCGACCCACAGCGATCGCGCCGGGTTGCCGCCGAGCTGCTGACAGATCTGCCGGTAGTGATCGGCTTCCCACAGCACCAGATCCGCGCGCGCGCCACGACCCAGCCGGCCTCGGTGCGGGTGTCCGATCGATTGCGCCGCATGCACCGTCACCGCGAGCCACGCCTCGGCACACGACAGGCCCATCTGGGTACAGGCAAGCGACATCATCAGCGGCTGCGACTGCGTATACGAGCTGCCGGGATTGCAGTCGGTCCCGAGCGCGATCCGCACGCCATCAGCAAGCAGCGCGGCGGCATCCGGCCACGGCAACCGCAGCGACAGCGCCGCTCCCGGCAGCAGGTTGGCGATCGTGCCACTGCGAGCGAGCGCTTTGCGTCCTTCGTCATCGAGCTGCTCCAAGTGCTCGACCGAGAGCGCTCCCAGGCGAGCAGCCAGCTTCGCGGCCCCGGTGTAGGTGAACTGTTCGGCATGACAGCGCAGACCGAGCCCAGCCGCTTTCCCCGCAGTCAGCAGGCGCTCGGTTTCGGCAAGTGTGAACGCTCCGACATCGCAGTACACATCCACTGACTCGGCCAGACCCGCGCGGGCGATCGGCATGACTGAGGCCAGCTCGGACACCAGCCGCTCCCGGGCCTCGCCTTCGCGGGCTTCCGGCGGTGGAACATGGCACAAAAACGTCGGCGAGACAGCGCACGGGTGGCCCGCCATCGCCTCGCAACCCAGCCGCAGCAGTCGCAGCTCCGAAAGCGGCCACAGTCCATAGCCGGTCTTGACCTCAACCGCTGTCGTGCCAAGCTGCAGCGCCGTATCGAGCCTCGTCCGCAGACCTGCACTCAGCGCTTCATCGCTGGCGATCGTCGTGGCCCGCACTGTCGAGGCGATTCCTCCGCCCTGCTTCGCGATCTGCTGATAGCTCGCGCCGAGGTTGCGCAGGTCAAACTCGTGGCTGCGCTCGCCGGCCCACAGCAGGTGGGTGTGGGGATCACACAGCCCCGGCGTGACCAAGAGCCCGCGACCGCTCTGCACCGTCACTGGCTGGGGCAAAAGATGAATGGGCGGCGCGTCACTGCTGGGCCCGGCAAAGTGAATGATTCCGTCGACAATGATTACCACCGCGTCGTGGACCAGACCCAGCGCCAGCTCGGCTTTTTGCACTTGCTCGGCCCGGCGCAGCTTGGCCTGGTCCTCTCCAACCACTGGAGGTCCGCAGAGCGTGAGCAGCTCACCAATGTCGCGTAGCACCAACGTCGCCATGGAGCCGACGATGCCCTGATCGCCCCGCCGGAGGCAACACTAAGTGATCGGTAGCTCGACGGTGAAGCGGGTGCCGTGACCGCTCTCGAGCGGACTCTGAACCTGAATCTGACCGCCGTGCCGAGAGATGACCTCCAGGCTCAAGGCCAGGCCCAGTCCGGTTCCGCCTTTCTTGGTGGTGAAAAACGGCTCGAAGATCTGTCGGTGGCGATCTTTGGGAATGCCCGGGCCATTGTCGATGATGTCGACGGCGATTCCTGGTTTTTCCGGCGAAATGGAGCCGGCCACTCGACTGGCGATCGTCAGCAAGCGCTCACTTGTCGGCTTGTCGGCCATCGACTCGGCAGCGTTGCGAATCAGGTTGAGCAGGACTTGCCGCAGCTGGTTGTCATCGGCCATCACCTTCGGAAGCGAATCGGCCAGCTTCAGCGACACCGTCACACCGCGCCGACCCAGCTCCTCCTGTAGAAAGCCGTGCAGGCTGGTCAACATCGCGTTCAGCTCCGCCGGCTCCAGCCTCGGCTCGGGCAGTCGCGCAAAGCGCAGGTACTGCTCGGTAATGTCGGTGAGTCGATCCACTTCCTTCACGATCGCTTGCGCGACCTTGCGGGCCTCGGCATCGTCCGCCGCAAAGTCATCCGCGAGCAGCTCGGCATTGAGCCCGATCGAGGTCAGCGGGTTGCGAATCTCGTGGGTAATCTGCGCCGCCATCTTGCCCACCGCCGCCAGCTGCTCCGATCGCCGCAGTCGCTCCTCACGCTCGGCCAGCGCCGCCGCCATCGCATTGAACTCGCGACCGAGCACGCCCACTTCGTCGGGAGAGTCGGCCTGGACCCGCTCGCGATAGTTGCCCCGGGCAACCTCTTTGGCACTCTCGGACAGTCGTCGCAGCGGACGCAGCGTCGCCTGAACCAGCAGCAGCACCACCAAGCTACACAGCGCCGCCGCCAGCGTCAGCACCACCGTCAGCAGACCCGCCCGCTTTTCGTACCGCGAGCCCGCATTGACCACCTCGATCACCTTGTTGGTCAGGCTCGACGACAGCTGTTGCAAGAGCCGCGCGGCTTTTTCCTCCCCTTGACCGGACGACGGCAGCGGTAAGGCATCCGTCGCTGAATAGAGCTCCGACAGCTCGCGCAGCCGCACCTCGACCTGTTCCAAAAACGAGGCATCTTCAATCGGTAAACTGCGTCGCAGCTCCTCGACGTGCTGTTGGGTGGTCTGCAGCCGCAGTCGCCGCAGCTTGCGATCGGCCGCGACCTCTTCGCTCAGGCGCCGACCTTTGTCCGGATCGAGCAGCCGTCGCAGCAGGTTGGCCTGAATCGTCTGCTGATCCTGAAGCTCAAGTCGCAGGTTGGAATACCCGAGCGCCACCAGCCGCAGCTGCTGTCCGAGCGTGTGCACCGCCCAGGCTCCATAGACGGTCGCCGCCCCAAAGGTGAGCAGCACCACGACAAAGCCAAGCAGAATCTTGCTGCGAATCGACAGGCGAAGCACTCGCCGCCCCTTGCTCCGGAAAATTTGTGAAGGACTCAGGATATAATCCAGCGGGAGAAAAAATTGCGAACCGAGTCGATGCCTTTGCTCAGCATGCGCTCGTCTTCCTGTCTGCGCTGGCTGATTCCTGCTTTGCTTGTGGGTACTTCGGCGCTGGCTCAGGGCGCGCCTACCTCGGTTGGACTGCTCGCCGTCGATGGCTCCGCTGTCGAGCCGGGCATGGGCGCGATCCTAACCGACGCACTTCGCCGCAACTTGCCGCAGCTGCAAGGCATGCGGATTGAGCCCCGCACCCACGACCTCGCCGAGGTCAAGATGGTCTTCGGCTGTGGCGATGATCGCGCCGACTGCATGACCAAAGTCGGTCGCAACCTCGAGGTCAACCGCCTGATCTACGGCTCGATCCGCAAGCAGGGCGCAAACCACGTGGTGCAGATTCGGCAGCTCAATGTGTCCGACGGGACAGTCGAGAAGACGCTGAGCGAGACGGTGCCCAAGCAGCTGCTGATGCAGCCGAGTCTACGTCTCGACGAGCTGTGTCAGCGCTGGCTGCGGATGCTGCTTATCGAGGGCCTGCGAGGTGGCGTTGTCGTGAACTCAAACCCGCCCGGAGCGCTGGTTTCTCTCGATGGGCAGCCGGTCGGACGCACGCCCTATGCCGCCAGCAGCCTCGACGTGGGCAATCACGTCATCAAGCTGGAGCTGACCGGCTACAACCAAGTCGTTCGGACGGCGCAGATTCGCGGCAACGAAACCACTTCGCTCGACGAGCAGCTCGCCACTCGGCCAGAGCAGCCGAGCGTCGCAGCTCCCGAGAAGCCCGGACGCGCCATCAACTGGGTGCCGGTGCTGCGCTATTCGTCGTATGCCCTCTACGGCCTCGCTGGAGTCGCTGCGGTCGCGGCGATCGGCTCGTGGGGAGCAATGAGCAAAGCCGAAGATCGCGCCAGTGCCCACATCGACACCCTGATCGGCGAGCTTGGACCTCGTGCCGTCGACTACGCTGCTTTCTTTGGCAATCGGGGCCGGCTGTCGAGCTGCCAAGGACCCGACGGGCTCGTCGGAAACTCCACCTATGATGCTTATGTGAGTGACTGTCAGAGCGGCAATCGCTTGGCCAGTGCCGCCAGTGGACTGTGGGTGGCTGCCGGCACGTTCGGTATCGCCGGTGTCGCCACCATGCTCACCGCGCACTATCTGAAAAAGAACGCAGCGGAGCTTTCCAGCCCGGCGTCCGAAAAAACACTCAGCAGCCTGCGCGTCCTACCGACGATCGTTCCCAATGGAGCCATGGTCCATGCGGCTATCGACTTTTAGCACCGAGGACGCTCAGGCAAGAGGTTACGCGGTCGCTTTGGCCAGCCGAGCGTCACACCAGACCGTCGGAATGCGAGCCTTCTGCCTGTCAATCGCGATCGCTTTGACCACGGGCGCTTGCGTATCGAGTGGGGGCTTGCTCGACAAGAAGGCCGGGCCGATCGGCGAGGCGGAGCTGGCGGCCAAAAAACTCCAAGAGCCTCTCGACAAGCACCTGTGCAAAGCAGCGATCTATCCGGTTGCACGGCCTGATTGGAAGATCTCGCGGGTACAGTCGCTGCAAGGGCGAGGTCCCAGCTTTCAAGCCGCGCTCGAGGCGCTCTGTCGAGAAGCAGATGGTCAAAAATTTCCGGCGCTCGTCGACCTCTATTACGAGCGAGCGGTCACGGCCTGGTCGCCCAACCATGCGCTCCGAGGCACAGCGGTGCGTTACAGCGATGGCTTCGAGCCGCCTCCACCGCCGGAGATCGCCAGCATCAAGCCGCCTGAGATGCCAAAGCCAACCGACGAGGAACCGGCACCGTCAGGCGAGCCCATCCCAGCCAATCCAGGCACCCAGGCCAGCGCGAAATAACGACCGATCGCTTTGCCATCCCAAGCAAAGAGGCGATCGGCAAGCCACGAGGTGCAGAAAATGCCCTACAAAATCGCGATCGAACGGGCTCGGCTGTGCTGAAAGCGATCCAAGCAAGCCAAGATCTCGGATTCGCCAAACAAAGTTTCCGACGGGAGTGCAGATTTTTTCAAAAAAGAGGTTGACCCTTCCGGATGGCTTGGGGTAGATAACTTCTCACTTGCGGCGCTGTCGGGCCAACAGCAAGACCGAGCGAAAGCCTGGTACTTGCTGAATGGTCTGGTTTATGCGCGCATGTCTGATTGGTCCTTGAAAACTGAATAGCGAGAAGCAGGGAAGAAAACATACAAGTACCCTGTCGAATCATTGATTCGGCAACGGTTCAAACATCTCAATTGGAGAGTTTGATCCTGGCTCAGAGCGAACGTTAGCGGCAGGCTT
>JAEUKA010000083.1 GCA_016794465.1 Myxococcales bacterium
TTCGCCGTGACCGCACCGCTTGTGACACGCAGCGACGGTGGCAAGTTCGGCAAGTCCGAGTCCGGCGCGATCTGGCTGTCCCCCGAGAGAACCAGCCCCTACGCGTTCTATCAGTTTTGGCTTAACACCGACGACGGCGACCTGCTGCGTTACCTGCGCATGTTCACCTTCTTTTCCGTCGAGGAGATTGCCGAGCTGCAGGCCGTGCACGAAAAAGATCCCGGCGCTCGTAGTGCGCACCGTGCCCTGGCCCGTCACATGACCGAGCTTGTCCACGGTCCAAGTGAGCGCGCGCAGGCTGAGGCGGCGGCGCAGGCGCTGTTTTCGGGCGATGTCCGCGAGCTGTCCGAACAGACGCTGCGCGAGGTGTTTTCGGCAGTACCGACGAGCAGCCATGACAAGAACCAGCTCTCCGTCGAGGGTCTGTCGCTGGTAGAGATCCTGGCGCAGACGACGCTGTGCAAGTCGAAGCGCGAGGCCCGCGAGTTTCTACAGTCCGGCTCGGTCAGCGTAAGTGGTCGCAAGGTCGGCGCCGACGACAAGCTGCTGCTGTCGGATCTGCTCCATGGCCGCTTGGTGGCGATCCGTCGTGGCAAAAAGAGCTGGCACCTGCTCCGCTTCGAGTAGTCCCCGTCGATGCCACAAGCGCTTGGAAGCCCGTGGCTGCACCTGCCCAGCTGTGAGTCGACGAGCGACGAGGCGCGCCGGCTCGGCAAGGCGGGCCAGCCCCACGGAGCGGTGGTCACTGCCGACGCTCAGACTCGCGGACGGGGACGCCAAGGGCGCACTTGGTATTCGCCGCCGGGGGAAAACCTATACCTGTCGCTGCTGCTGCGGCCCGAGCTGTTGCCTCGTGAGGTGCCGCTTCTGACGCTGTGTGCCGGGCTGGCGGTGCTGGCGGCTGCCGAGTCGGTGCTGCGACGGCACGGATGCAGGGACTCGCCGCTGCGGCTGAAGTGGCCGAACGATCTGCTCGCTGAGACGCCGACGGGAATGTGCAAAGTGGCGGGCATCCTGACCGAGCTTTCCCTCTCGGGCCCGCGCTGTGACTTTGTGGTCGTTGGCATCGGCTGCAATGTCTCTGGACTTGACTTTCCCAGCGACTTGCCAGCGACGAGCCTTCGCCAGCTGCTCTCGCCCACGCAGCCGCCCCTGTCGGTCCACGACTTCGCGGTGACGCTGCTTGACCACTTCGAGCCGCTCTATCAGCGCTTTCTTCGCGACGGGGCAGCGTGGGTCCGGCAGGCGTTTGCGGACAGCGCCTCGATCACTGCGCCGGGTCGATGGCTGGAAGTCTCGACGGCACTTGGCATGGTTCGCGGCGAGTCTCTGGGTATCGATCACGACGGGGCGCTGCTGATCCGCAAAGAAGATGGCTTCGTCGAGAGGCTCCTAGCCGGCGACGTGACGTTTCATCCCACCTCACGCTACGGCTGAACCCACAGTGACACCGGGGACCCAACTGACTTGGCACTGTCCGCTGTCGCCGAACCAAAAGACAGGGAAGCGGTGCTCTTGATCTCAGTATCAGCGACGGTGACTGTCAGTGGTCCGCTCTGCGGCTGCTCGGCTGCGACTGCCAAGCCAGCATCAGGGCTCAGATCGACGCTGGGGAACAGCTGCGTCCCCGAGATCACGGTCTTGAGGATGCCACCGCCACCGACGCGAAATAGCGCCCCCGGCTGAGGCCGACTGCCTTCACTGCGCGGCGCCGTCGCAAACACCAGCAGCGAGCGCTCGGGGACGGCCCGAATGGTGGCGCCACTGACCACTGGCCGACTGCGTGCGACCGAGAGTGCCAGCGGTGGACCCGCATCTCTGACCTCGATCGGCTTGCCCAGCCCAAGCGTCCGCTTGCTGCCGCCGGGCTCCTTTTCCCCGACGGAGACGGCCACCAGCTGCGTCGCCTGCTGACCACTCGCGTCACGACCTTCCCCGCTGAGCGCCCACAGCAGGTCCCCTTCCATCGAAAACCGTAGGCTGTGCAGCAGCGGCTGACGAGCGAGCGGCAGCACCACCGTCCGCGCCACCTCCTGCAGCACGACCTCACTGCGACCCGGACGCACGTCGAGAAGCGCCACTTCATTGGTCGTCGCAAACCCAGCAGCCAGCAGCTTTCCCGTCGGGTCCAGCGCAAACAGCGTCGCACCGCGAGTCTCACTCGGCAGCGCCACGGCAGGCCACGGTGTCGGACGATTCGCTTCACTTACATCCCACAGCGCCAGCTCACTCTCGCCAACGATCACCAGCGACGGAGCACTTGCCGCCGCCAGGATCGCCACGGCCCGGTACGCCAGCGGCCGCTCGTCGCGCACACTCGGTCCGCCAGCTGCCGTCAAATCCACGACGAGAACCGACTCACGCTCGCCACGCGAGACAAGCACGTAGGCAGCAGCCCCGTCGCTGGACATGGCAAAGCCACGCGCTCCAGCCACAGGCACGGGCTTCCCAAACGCTTCGACCGCCGGCGGCTGGCCACCACCCCCGCTCACCCGCAGGGCCTGGAGCCGTCCGTGCTGTCCATCGAGAATCACCGCCAGTCGCTGCAGCGTCACCGTCGCTTCGGCCCGCTTTCCGCCCGCCTCCACCACCAGCGGCTGCGCCCCGGTCGGCACGCCCGCAGGAACCTGCACAATCACGCCTCCCCCGTCGGTGCGCCAGCGCAGCTCAGCCGGTCGTCCCCCGATCAGCACCGTCGGCTGCTTGCCAAACCCCGAGCCTTCGATGAGGAGCTGCTCTCCCACCGTCACGTTGCCGTCGGAAGCCGGCTGCAGCGGTCCAGCCTTGCCAATGTGCGGCGAGCCGATATCGACCACTCGCCGGATGCGCGGCGAACCCTCCCTCAGGCCCGCAATGTCCGACGGGTCCATCACCTGCGGCCACGTCGAGCTACACCCGAAGTCACAGGCCATCGCGAACACCAGCGCACACACAGACCGACGTGTAACCACCATGGCCGGCGAGCTTCCCTTTTTGATCCCCCGCTTGTCAACGCGTCGTGGAAGTTGATTGGGAAGCCGATTCCCCCGGCGGATGGATTTCGGTACGGTAGGCCGAATGGCAAACCTGACACGCAAGGACGTGGTGCTTCTGTGCAATCCGCGAGCCGGTGGGCGCTGGCGGGCGCTGGCGGGCGTCCTCGATAGCCCCGAGGCCAAAGGCGTTCGCCGCATCGTCACCGATCACATCGACGACGTGGGTGCAGCGCTGGCGGCGGTGGGACAGCGAGCCGATCTCGTCTGTATCTACGGTGGCGACGGGACCATCTATCACGTCATCAACGAGCTGCTGCGGCTGCCTCTCAACGGACTTTTGCCTCCGCACCTGTTTCTGCTCGGCGGCGGCACCATGAATGTGACCGCGACCAAGCTCGGCATGAGCGGGACGCCGGGGGACAACTTTCGCGCGGTGCTGACGGCGTATCACGAAGGAACGCTGCGCTATCGCGAGATTCCGCTCCTCAAGGTGCGCTGCGGTGACACGGTGCGCTATGGCTTCACCTTTGGCATGGGGCCGCTGGTGCGGCTGCTCGATCGCTACGAGCGGGGCGGCAAAGGCAAGCTGGCGGCGCTGGGGCTGGGGTTTTCGGCGATTGCGGCGGCGATAAGTCCGATGCGGACCTCGTTTGCACCGCTGCTTGACGAGCAGCAGGCCCGGGTGATTGCCGACGGACGCGTGGTGTCGCATAGCTCGTTTGCGGCGGTCTTTGCCAACACCACCGGGGCGGTGCAGCGCCTGGTCGAGCCGTTCCCGGGCGAGCTGCCGCGCGATCACTTTCACTTTCTGGCCTATGCGGTGTCGGCGCGCGAGCTGGCGGCGATGGTGCCGCTGCTCATCAATGGCAAGCTGCCGCTCGACTTTGGGCTGCTGCGCCAGCCGCTGACGCTGCTGAAGACGCTGGCGGGGACGCTGACCGGGCGGGCCGAGCTGCCCCGTGATCCGCGCTATGTCAACCATCCGGCGCAGCATCTGCGCATCGATACCAGTGAGTCGGTGTTCACTCTCGACGGAGAAGTCCTGCCCGCCGAGTCCCCCCTACAGGTCGAGCTAGGCCCTACTTTGCAGCTCGCTCTGCACCCGTAACCCGTATTAGGATTCACCCATGCCTACCTCGAAGAAACGCGCGCCCAGCCCCGAGAAAACCGCTGAATCGACGAACCCGCCGCCGGAGACGAAGACGGCAGTGGCAGCGGCAGCGATCGATAAGCAGCCCTTCCCCTGGCTCTCTGTCTCGACTGCGAAAAGCGTGAAAGACCTCTCTGCCTCGCGCAACCAGGAGGTCCGGCGACGGGAAATCAGTGATCGCGCGAGTCTTTTGCGGCGACTTGGCTACAGCCAGACCGAGGTCCTCATCCGCCTGCGTGGTTATCAGGACTGGGAATACGAGCCGTTTCACAAGTCGCCGCTCGGCCCCGAGGTCACCGCCCTGGTCGAAGCGGTGTTCGCCCCCGCCAAAGGCCGAGTCTCTACGCTCCAGCCCTAGCCGCGCCGCAATATGAAGCAGACTGTACGACTAATATTGCCAGCGCAGTTTGAGTAAGAAGCGGGGCCCCACGCGAAACGTACCGTTGTTAGTTGGGGGTGAGTGCGAAGTCGGGATTGTCGGCCCGGCCCGCGCGCGAGCTCATGGTGCTCTGCTTGTGGGCGTAGATCTGCTGGGCACGCTCCGGCTCTTTGGCACGGAACAGCTCGATCGCCTTGCCCACCTCGAGGGACACGCGCCCAAACCAGCCGAGTCCGGGCAGCTTCGCCATCAGGCGATCCATCCGCGCCAGATCCTCGCGACCGCGCTCATCGTCGTAGAGCAGCGCCGCAATAAACCCAAGCGTCGTGTCTTCCCCAACGCCCATTCCGACCGGATTCCAGAACACCCGCAGCGCCGTCGCACAGATCGCCTGTGCCAGCGGATGCTGCAGCCGCTTTTCCGCCTGCTGATAGTAGAACGACTGGTGGCGCCGCTCGTCCTTGGCCATCCGCAGCAGCAGCTTCGACAGCTCCTCATTGCTGGTGTAGTAGGCCAGCTGGGTATACGCCGAGGCTGCCATCATCTCGTCAACCGCGCCCCACGACATGTGCGTCGCGGCAAAGTGCGGGGTCAGCTTGGGAACATTCACCGTCAAAAACGCCTCGATGTGCTCCTGCCAGCCCATGTCGGCGAGCACCTTGCTGTAGCGATTCTGTTCCGGCGGATATCCGCACGCGCTCAGGAACCGGTCGAGCGCCCGTCCGTGATGCGTCTCCTCATACACCCAGCAGGCCATAAACTGCGTGATCTCTGGATCAGAGGCAGTGTGTCCCGAAAGGATGTCGCGCAGATAGATGATGGTGTGGCTCTCTACGTCCGCCATGTAGCGGAGGATGCGCGCCTCATCCGCCGTGATGCCGACGCGCTTTATGTAATCCCAGTCGAGATCAGAAGTCTCGACCGCTTTCGAGAGATCAACGAATCGATCGATATCGAATGCCATTGCTACTTTCCTCTGTGTGGAACGTGGATTTGTCGCTTTGATCTTTATCACGCAGTCGGCACAAAAGGTGCGCGATGTCACATGCCCACATCGGTCTTTGTATGATGATCATTTGTTAAACATCGAACCATCGGACCGAACTGCACAGTGACCATCGATCGCGCATTGACCACACGATCCCGTCGGAGAGTCCGACCTATTTTGGGCAACTTCAGCCGTCATCGCGATGTATCCCACGGTAAGCAAGTACCGATGAGCGGTCCAGTGTGAACCAACGGGCGTCGCGATAAAAATTACGCCTTCATTTAGGCCTCTGGCTTGCTTCTATTTGAAAGCGCAGCACGGCACTTGCCCAACATATCCATCAAATAGCTTCCGTAATGTAAGAACTGTGCAGAGCGCGGCCCGGCCAACCAAGATGTCGCCAACCTCGCCCGCACCATCGCCGATCTGTCCGGCAAGGGTCCGCGCCGGCTGTTGAGCGGCCTATTTTTGACCCGCTCGGCAAGGCGGGTTGTAGTGCGCGGATGAACCCGATTCCAAGACTCCTTTTGTCCGCACTCCTGGCCGCACAAGTGGCCGCTGCTGCCCCTGCCACCGTCCCCCACAGCAGTCAGAGCCCCGGCGCAGACAGACCGCTCATCCCGCATGAGATCGTCAGTGATGAAGACCGCGCGCGCGCCATCCGCGAGCACTACACCAAGTACGAGTATCGCATTCCCATGCGTGACGGAGTGCGGCTGTTTACCCATGTCTTTGTGCCCAAAGATCGCTCGCAGACCTATCCGATGTTGCTGATGCGGACTCCGTACGGAATCGGACCCTATGGAGTCGACAACTACCCGTCGCTGCGTGAGCCGCGCTCGCTGCAGACGTTTACCCCCGCACCATCGCTTATCACTCACGGCATGATCTTTGTTTTTCAAGATGTGCGCGGCAAGATGATGTCGGAAGGAGAGTTCCGCGATGTGACTCCCTACCTGCCAAACAAGCGCAGTCCCAAAGAGACAGATGAGGCAAGCGATGCCTACGACACGATCGACTGGCTGGTCAAGCACGTCGCTGGCAACAACGGAAAATTAGGCATCTGGGGGAACTCTTATGGTGGCTTTTACGCCGCGCAGGCCGCGATCGATGCCCATCCGGCGCTCAAAGCAGTGTCGCCACAGATGCCCGTTACAGAGTGGTTTCTAGGCGATGACTTTCATCACAACGGCGCGCTGTTTTTGGCCGATGCGTTCCTGTTTTATGCAAACTTCGGCAGGCCGCGTCCGCAGCCGACGCCCAAAGGAAGGTGGGACTTCGAGCCAGAGATGGGCGATCTCTACGACTACTTTCTGCGAATTGGGCCGCTGCATGATGCCGACGTGCGGGTCTGCGGCACGCCGCTGCCGTTCTGGAGAGCCCTGGTGGAACATCAGTCCCGCGATGCCTACTGGAGAGCCCGCGATCCAAGGCCGCACCTGCGCAACCTGCGGCCTGCGGTGATGACGGTAGGAGGTCTGTACGATGCCGAAGATCTGTTCGGTGCGATGGAGACGTATCACACGATTGAGAAGCAGAGTCCGGGCACTCCCAACACCTTGGTACTCGGTCCGTGGCAGCACGGTGGACAGTATCGCAGCGACGGTGAAAAGCTCGGTGAGCTGTCGTTTTCGGCCAAGACCGCGCGCTTTTTTCAAGACCAGATTCTGGTGCCGTTTTTCCTGCATCATCTCAAAGGAATCAAGACGGAAGAGACTCCGGAAGCGTGGGCATTTGAGACAGGAACCAATGTGTGGCGCCGCTATGCCGCTTGGCCTCCCAAAGCCGTGCAGCGGACTCCCTTTTGGTTCCACGCAGAAGGCCAGCTATCCCAAGCTTCACCCGTCGGTGAGGCGGGTGCGTTTGATGGCTACGTAAGTGATCCCAAAAAGCCAGTTCCCTATCGCGAGCGAACATCTTCGCGCCGTGATCCAGAGTACATGATCGAAGATCAGCGCTTTGCCGCCCGTCGTCCCGATGTAGCGGTCTACACTGCGCCGGTTCTCGATCACGATGTCACGGTCGCCGGTCCGATCGAGGTCGATCTGTGGGTGTCAACTACTGGAAGTGACGCCGACTTTGTGGTCAAGCTGATCGATGTCTTCCCAGACAGTGCCGCCGATCCAGAGCCCAATCCGCGCGGGGTCCGGATGGGTGGCTATCAAGCGCTCGTCCGAGGAGAAGTGATGCGCAGCCGCTTCCGAAACAGCTTCGAGAAGCCCGAGCCGCTCCAGCCAAGCACGCCGACCCGCATCCGCTTTTCCCTGCCCGATGTGAATCACACCTTCCGCGCTTCCCATCGGATCATGGTGCAGGTACAGAGCTCGTGGTTTCCGCTGGTCGATCGCAATCCGCAGCAGTTTGTCGACATCTACCGCGCAACCGAAAAGGACTTCGTGATCGCCACCCACAAGCTCTACCGAGGCGGCGAGCACCGCTCCTCCATCACCCTCCCCTTGCTTTAGTGCAGCACCGCAGCGGAGCCGCGCAGGGACGAGGCACGGCGGGTCTTGGTCGCGGCAATGATCACATGCGGATAGGGGAGCACATCAGGAACCCGCACCACCCGCACACTGTAGCCCAGTCCCTCGAGGAGATCGCTCCACTCCTGATGATGACGGTAGGCCAGCTCTTCCTCCATTCCGACCATCGCGCGATCGAGGAGCTCGGTAAACTTGAGTCCCAGCCACGGCTTGGTGGTGATGTCTTTGATGATGAGACAGCCGCCCTCCTCCAACATATCCGTCAGCTGCTGCACCACTCCGACCTGATCGGCAGAAGGAATGTGATGCAGGACATCGAGCAGATACACCGCCGCAAACGGTCCGCGCGCCGCTGTCTGCCGAACGTCCTCGGCAAAGAACTCTGCATGTACGCCAATTCGCTGCGCCATCTTCTTCGCCATCTCGATCCGCCGCCGGTTGGGATCGATGCCGATGATGCGACGACCGGGCTGCATCTGGGAAAAGTACGCCGACCACAGGCCAAATCCACAGCCCACATCCAGGATCGCGCCCTCCGCAGGCAGCAGTAGATCCATCGTGGCCAGCAGCTTCACCCGCAGGATCAGAAAGCGAATGATGGCATAGCTGCGCTCGACGGCAGGAAGCGCCCGAGCAATCCGCCACAGCGCCTGGGTGGACGAGATCTCATCTGCTGGAGTGAAGGACGAAAAAGCAGCAAATGGTTCCGAGTTTGGCGACGACATGTCGCGGAGACTAGCGTCATTTGCAAAGACTTACCGGAAAATCTGCACGACTTTGCGCGACAGACTCCGTGATCGCCGAAGCTACTCTGCACGGCCTCGGACATCCGGCGAGTCCGTCGACGAAGGCAGCAGCCACAGATAAAAGAATCCGGCCAGTGCTCCACCCACCAGCGGCGCCACCCAGAACAGCCACAGCTGTGCCATCGCCCAGCCCTGGACAAACAGAGCGGTACCCGTACTCCGCGCGGGATTCACAGAGAGGTTGGTAATGGGAATGCCAATCAGGTGAATCAGCGTCAGTCCCAGACCGATCGCGATCGGCGCAAATCCCGACGGTGCGCGGCCATGGGTTGAGCCCAGGATGATCACCAAAAACATGAAGGTCAGGAATGCTTCTGCTGTAAGTGCAGACAGCAGCGAATAGCCGCCGGGAGAGTGCGCACCATAGCCATTTGACGCAAAGCCCGCCGCCAAAGAGAAGTCCGACTTTCCCGAGGCGATGGCATACAGAATCGCGGCCCCCAGGACTCCTCCTAGGACCTGACTGACCACATAGGGAACCAGCTCTTTGGCAGGAAAGCGACCACCTGTCACCAGACCCACGGTCACCGCAGGATTGAGGTGACACCCCGAGATATGTCCGATCGCATACGCCATCGTCAGCACCGTCAGACCGAAGGCGAGCGATACTCCGAGCAAGCCAATCCCAACCTGCGGAAAGGCCGCCGCAAAGACCGCCGCACCACAGCCTCCAAACACCAGCCAACAGGTCCCAAGCAGCTCCGCAACCATGCGCTTAGACAGTGTCATCAGCAAGTCCCCCCATCATGGAATGTTGATCATCTTTGCCGGTATCCGCACGGCTGTCTAGAGAGTCCGGTAGTCTCGTCGCTTGCTGGCCAGGAGCGTCTCTCGCTGCGCCAGCTGGTCGGTGAGCCATGGTGCGGCATCCTGATCGGTCTGAAAAAACCGGATCGGAACGTGCATGCGGGTGGTGATCCGAATCGCGTTGATGAGCAGCGTCAGGACCGTGCGCGCCAGGACTCCGGTTCCCACCACCGCCACCGGAATCGCTGGCCGATCGGTGCGCGAGCTCTTCACCAGATAGCGCCGCGCCTCGGGAGTCACCGAAAAATCAGCGGTCGCATAGATCAACATGGTGAGATTCCCAAGCTCACGATCATTGGCCAAAATAAAGTCCATCAGCTTGATCGCTTCCGCTTCCGAAATCGCACCACAGACCGTCACGCTCAGCATCGCGTCCACCAGCGATACCTGATGCAAGCCCAGCTCCAGCGTTCGCTTTATCGAAGCTCTCGTTCCCCCAAAAAGAGACAACCCGCTGGTCACATTGTGAAGAGCCACCGCGCCCGAGGCAATTGATTCCCAAAAAGCGCCGATTTTCCGGGGTTTACTCCGCTTGGTACAGAGGCCAGCGTGACCTAGCACTACTGCGTCATCCACCAGTTCCGTTCGCTAATACTGGAGCCGCATCTGCCTGAGTACTTCGGCGACGAGGACGAGCGGGAAATGCAGCGAGAAACCAGGGCATGACGGCGTTTGCAATTCGTTTGCGTAGCG
>JAEUKA010000062.1 GCA_016794465.1 Myxococcales bacterium
CCCTCACGCTGTTTGGCACGAAAGTGAGGGCCGATTCCCTACGTGTGATCCCCCGCGATCTGGCTCCGGTCCCACCTGCGCAGAGCGATTCCTTCCGCAACTCCTCCGCACCAGAAACAGACCTCTTTGGGAGTCCGATTCTTGAGAGTAGACTGCACACCCAGCCGATCCCACAGATAGTGACTTGTGATACACTAAAATTACGGTCATGTACCCGATCTCACCGGGCGCAATTACGGACTCATCCGTCGCTGTGAAAAAAGTCCTTTACACGGACGGATCAAGCAATTCTTTTTCTCCGTCGAGAAAGCTTAATCGTTGGGGCTTAAGATCGGCCCCAGATGATGTGGGCGGACACACAGGAGTCTGTTGTCTGGCGCCTGATTTGTGGGCCTGTGCGCGCGCCGCGCTGGCTGCCAATGTACACGCTTGCGGCCAAGCTTCGCACCCTCGCGGGCTGCGGCTGGCCACTCGGATGCGGCGCTGGGACCAATTGGGAATCAGCCTGTGCGCATAGCTTCGGCGGCGTTAATGGTCAGGGCCAGCGATAAGTATCGATTTGCTCTGATGCTATATCCGGCCTTGGTTCCGGCCTATGGAACTGAATGCGAGCCGTTGTCGCCGACCCGCCCCCGCATCTCATCCATCCTCTCCTGCGTCAGCGTCAGTAGATACGCCTCGCTCCTCTCATCCAGCAGGCAGCCCAGCAAGCGCCACGTCGGCCTGTTGAGCAGACACACATGGGGGTGGTCGATGAGTCGCCAGCGGGCGGCGATGGCGGCGGCGTAGGCTTGTTCGTCGAGGGTTTGGGCGGGGTCGCGGCGGCGGGCGGCTCGGCGGGGGCGGTGCCGGGCTTGCCAGTCGGCGTAGCGGTCTGAGGCCACGACCTCGTCGCGCATCAGGGCCAACAGGGGATCGCGTGTGCAGTCGTAGCCGATGGCGATGGCGTGGCGCTGGTACTGGCCCGGCAACGCCGGGGGGGATGGCGATGGCGCAGCGGCTCGTGGCCGGCTGTTGGCCTCGCTGTCGTTGAGAAGCTGGGCAATGCGCTCCTCGGCCGCGATACGTCGGTCTTGTTCTTCCTGTAGGCGTCGCTGGAGCAGTTCGACTTGCGGCGGCTGTGTCGGCTCGGCGTCTGTCTCCTCTTCGGCCTGCGCCTGTTCTTCCTCGGCCTGCTCTGTCTGCTGTCGTTGCTCGTCGGCCTGCGTGGTCAGCGCGTCGATCTCCGCGGTCAGGTCGTCATGGAGCTGCGCAAGCTCGCCGCGACTGCGCAGCCGTTCGCGCTCGGCGGTCAGCTCTTGGATCTGCGCCATCAGCTCATCGCGGCCGCGCGTGATCTCTTGTAGCTGGGCGTGCGCTTCGTTTAGTTGGCGCTCGTGCTCGGCCCGGTGTAGCTCTTGTCCGCGTCGAGCATTCGCGAAGTCGGCCTGTACCTGCGCCAGCTCGATCTGCTTCCGACGCAACTCGCTTTCAGTGCGTCGCAACCGTCGTTGCATGCGCTCGATCTGTCGCTGTCGCTCGTAGCTCTCGCGTGCCCTGGTGTTGCGGGCTTCCTCGGATTGACGCAGCCGTCCCTCGGTGTGGGTGTGGTCCTCGCGTGCGGTGGCCAGGTCGCGCTGCACATCGCTCAGACCGGCCCGCAGCCGATCCAGCTCGCGCAGCAGGCTCCGTTCCGCGGTGTTCTGTGCTCGTGCGGCTGATTCGAGCCGGCCCGCGTACCGCCGTGCATCTGACAGCGCTACCTTCGCCGCCGCCAGGGTCTTGGGCTGAGCCTGCCCCGGCCGATTTGGCAGCGGCACGCGACCGCAACCGTAGTTCGGTCTTCGCTGTCCCGGATGCCGGAATGCCCAGACGCGACAGGCGGACGAACAAAACCGACGGTCCGAGCGAACACACAGCGGCAGTCGCCTATCACACTGCGTGCAGTAACGGGTCGCAGGCATGCTTCCCCCCTTAGCGAGCACACGAAACAGAACGAATCATTCAACATTGTACAGGAACTCCAGATAGCCGTTACACGACGGGAGATCCGGTACTCCTAAGTCCCTGATATTCGACTCCTTTTTGCGTGCTCTGTTGAGATTATGCGCCCACGCGAACCCGATCTGGCAGGGTGGCGCATGCTGCGGCAGGCGGGCGGCGTCCGTTCGCGATCCGATCGCGCACAGATGCCGTACCATGATCAACATGCGGACGTGTGTCTCCTGCGGCGATCCGATGCCCGACAAGAAGCGCAAGGACGCCAAGTACTGCGACAAGGCCAGCTGCCGGGGCCGCGAGTACCGGAAGCGCCAAGCGGAGGCGCAGGCGTCGGAGAGCAAGCCGCACACGCACGCGGCGTCCACGGTGCTGGCCTGCGCGTGCGGGCGGCGATACAAGATCCAGATCTGCGCGCTCGATGAATCAGAGAGCAGACCGGAGCCAACGCCACTCACGACACCCCCAGAAGCGATCACGGGAACCGTTCTGCCTACGGATCAGCAGCCTGCCGAACCGGACGCGGGGCCAGAGGTTCAGGCCGCAGACAGCGAAGCCGTGACGCAATCTGTTTTGCTCACGGATCTGGAGCCGCAGACAGCGGACACCGGGCCGGCGCTAAGGGCGGATGCCGCCGCAGCCGTCACGCCAGCCGTTCTGCTCACAGATCGGCCGGCTGACGATCCCCCACCATCGCCACAGCACACGGCGATGGATGACACGCAAGCCCTCACGCAAACCGATCGCAACGAAGCTGGGGCGAGCGGCTTCACGACGCTTCAGCTCTACTTCATCCAAGGGGAGCATCGCCGCCAGTCGCTCAATCGCGCGGTCTATCGTCGGCGGGATGGACGGTGGACGCTTCAGCCGCAGACGCGTGCGGCGTTCTGTGTTGGCGAAGAGAATCGGCCAAGCCTTGGCGGCAGGCCCGGCGCATGGGAGCGGTTCTACGAGGGGAGGTCTCCCATCGAGTTTGGGTACGAGGGCGACTTGGTCGTTATGTCCTGGGATCAGAAGGACCGACGCGGGCGGGTGGTTCAGACTAGCCTGCTGCGCGACATCCTGGGCGACGACTGGAAGGCGAAGCTGCGGGCAGAGTTCGGCCGCAAGTAGCGGGCGGGTTCTAGTGCAGTCTTCCGCACGCCTCCGTCGGGCGCGACGCCGAGGAGGAGACCGTGGAGGCGTTGAGGGAGCTAGCGCAGGACTGACGACGCTCTGTTGCCGACCGTTAGACCACGTGGAGGGGCGGAGTACGACGTCAACTCACGTAGGAAGGACTAAGCAGGTCAGTTCGACACCGCACACTTGAAGTTGACCACCTTGCCAGGTGGCGGCGGCGCGTTGTTCTTGAGCCATACTCCGGCTACTGCGGTGTTGTCGGTGCACACGCCGGGCTTCTGGCTCTGCACCGCGCAGTAACAAGCCTCGGTGACGTCGCCCTTGCAGGCGTTCTGAATCCCGAGGTCCTTGGTGCTTGGTTGGGCAGCGTTTGCCCAGGCCTTGCAGCAGTTGGGCGTGCATACTGGAAACCCGACGTCCGGTGCCGCGTGCTGCTGGAGTTCGTCGACGTAGCCGACCACGCAGGTGGGACTGCCGTTGCTCCGCAGCGTGGGCAGACCGCTCAGGCAGTTCGCCTGCTTGCTCGCGATGCGCCGGCCCATCTGCTCCAGGGCATCACCATAGTGGTCGATGTCGCAGATGCTGACTTCGAGGCTATTCGGATTGCCTGCCAGATCTTTGAACTGCCGCGCGAACCGGGACAGCCGGTGCTGCGCCTGGCCAACAATGTTCGTGTCCCCTTTGTAGTTGCATGCAGCGTCGGCGCCGGCCGCGCGATTCAGGAACGCCGTGGTGGTACCGCCACTGGTCTTCGCGACGGTCAAATTGCCGGCTGGCGTATCGAGCGATGGCAGCGCCCAGATTCCGCCGATGAACAGCTTGGCCGGGTTTGGGCGCAAGGTGCTCAGGAACTTGAAGTACTTGTCCACGGCTTCCAGGCGCGAGTTGCTGCGCTCTTTGCAGTTGGTCTTTTTGCCGGGCACGTTCATCGGCTCGTCGCACTGCACGTCGGTGGCGATGCAGCGATAGTCGACGTTGTAGCACTTGAAGCTGGCGTTCTGATCGCCGGCGGGACAATCCAGCGTGTTCGGATCGTTCTCGCTGCGGCGGGTAATCTGCACCGAGCAGTCATCCTCGTCGGTGAGGTAGATGACCGCGAGCGTCGAGTTCGGGCGCAGGAAGCCAACATTGCTTTTGCGATGGCCATCCACATCCACCTCCAGAGCCCGCTTGGCGCCTTCGAGCGGTGCTTCAATGCCGCAGCCGCCATCGCCGACCAGGGCCATGCACTTGAAGGCATTGCTCGGCCCTCTGTCCACCATCTTGCCGGTCATCGGGTCAAGCTGCAGGTCCCGGCGCACGTTGGTTACCCCGTAATTATTAAGGATGTAGCCTCTGCCGTCCAACGGGACGTTCCTGGGATCAGGGCAGAGAGTCATGCAGGCGTTGCGCGCGTCAGCCGAGCCGTTCGAGCGGTCCGTGCATGGGATGTTCTGCAGCATGCCGTCATCGCCCTCGTAGCTCTCACAGGCGCCGCTTAGGCTGCCGCCCCAAGGTATGCCAGGTGCGGTTTCCGTACCGACGTCCGACGTGGTGATGCCGATGTGGTAGTTGGCACCGGTGGCCTCGATGACCGCGATGAACTTGGAAATGTTCGCGGCCAGCGCTCGCTGCTTGGGTGACATCCCTGGCGAGTTATCGATCAGAAAAAGGATGTCCAATTCCGCGGGGCGCCTGGGATCCAGGACATCGTCAGTCACATGGGACGAAGACATCGTGGGGGGCGGGCTCATGTCAACACCCGCACCGCTGTCGATAGGACCGACGGAACACGCGCACAAGGTCCAGGCTGCAATCAGAGCGTATCTGTACATGGCTTGGTTCCTTTAGTAGCTCGCGGTTTCACTCGCTTAGAACATGCACGCATTGGGTTGCATGCATGCACTGGGGACGGCAACGCCATGATCGTCGCGCGGCAGCGGGGCTCCAGTGCCATCCTTGTTCATGCCCGGAGTCAGGTCGTCTTCGCACATACACAGTTTCTGGCAGCAAAAGTTCTCTTTCCCGGGGACGATGGATGGCACGGCGCAAACCAACTTGGGGCATTGGGAAGATGGAAACCGCGCGCTGGCGCAGTCCGCGTCGGTCGTACACGCGGCTGTACACATCGCCAGCTCGGACTGCTTGTGGTCCGCCACCGCGCTTTCGCTGGGCGCGGTGATGAGACACACATTCCCTGCGCAGTCCGGTACACCACTGACGAACGCGACGCCATTTAGGATCGGACGGCCAGGGTTGGTACATGGACTCCCGACAACCCCCGCGACCATGCCAGTTCTCCCGTTTCCGCCCCCATCTCCGCCCCCGCCCCCGCATGCGCATAGCGCGACCAACACCAACATGCTGAGTCTGTACATGGGATTCTCCGTTGCGATTTCTAGCGTCTTGGCTTTAGTGGGCATCTTCCGATCGAAGAGAAGATGTGCGTACCGCATGTGCTGGTGGCGAACAAGGCATGATTGGCCCTACCGGCGGCCTGCAGTCACCTCGGTGGCATGCGGGCAAGACGGTTTGCTGGGCTGCACGTTCAAGTAGGGCGACGGTCAGCGCGGAAACTTGGGGAGATCGCTTTCGACGGTGGGACGTGACAATTCGGCGATGCTCGGGCGCCTATCAGCCTCATGCCAAGCAAGCGGACGCCGCTGGCTCGGCGCAGCGTCGCGCAAGCTCAGCCCCCGCTGCTTCAGCCGTCGCATAGTCCCGCCAGCAGACCGCCGTCTCTGTCAGACTCAACTCGGCAAGCGCAAACGGCTTGGCTGCGTCAGAAGGATGCAGCCACCGCACCGCACACAGCAGCACCCCACCATGCCGGCGCAGATCGAAGAGAAACCACATTCGGTCGCGCTTGCTCGTCGCGCGGCACAAGAAATCATGCGCCTGCCGCTCAGCCGGCTGGCTGAGGTCGAGCGTTGCGAGCGATATCGGCGGTGACTGACGAATCGGCGGGCGGCGACGGCGAGAGACCCTTGCACTACGAACATGACAGCACATAGACTCCTCCGGTTCGCGTCAGACCATGCTTTCCAGGGCGAGCGTCTGGCGCGGGCGATGGGCTCCCGGCTACAGCCGGGGGCCTTTTGGTTTTTTGAGCCTCATGGAGCGGGCTCAAGTACAAGGAATATCTGGCTTTTTTGCATTTCGCAATACTCTAAACCTTGGGTTTCCGACGTGTTCTGAGCAAAATTTTTCTGACCCGAGCCGCGTGCTACGTGGTGCGGATGGTTCGCGGTCGGAAAAACCCCTTGCACTTCGGGTTGCCCGCTCGGCTTCGCAAGGCACGGCGGACGGCAGAGCTAACGCCGAATGCAGTGGTGCAGCAGATGGGCGGGGATCAGGCGCTCGTTCGCGAGATTGAAGACGGGCAGCGGATGCCCACCGTCGGGACAATCGCGCGGCTTGCTGCTGTGCTGGGCGTGATGCCGGCATGGTTGGCCTATGGCATCGGCGAGCCATCGACGGATCAGAAGCCTGCGACATGCCACGGCATGGGGGCACGACTGCAAGGCGCGCGCTTGCAGGCCGGCTACAGTAAAGCCGCTGTCGCGAGGCTGGTTGACCTTAGCCCCAGCGCATACGCCAAAATTGAGAATGGTGGCCAATCTGGCGTCGATGTGATCGAATCGGTGGCGAAGGCGCTCCGCGTGTCGCCTGGGTGGCTGGCCTTCGGCCTGGGGCCGCAGGTCGTGACATCGCCGCGCCGGGGCCGTCCCCCCGCCCAATCACCCGCCGACGCTCGCTGATTCCTCCCCCACCAGCAGCGCCCGCACCTGCGCCGGATGCCAAAACCCCCCATCTCTCGGCAAGATCCCCTCTGCTGCCAGCCGTATCCCAATCTCCCGCAGCGATGTTCCTTCCGCGCGCAACTCCAGCGCCCGTCGCGACGCCGCTTCCTTGTCGCCACGCAGCCCCACTTGTAGCAGCTTCGCGACCTGCGCCGGATGCCAGATGCCGCCGCGTAGCGGGGTCAGCTTCTCTTTGCGCAGACGCTGACCGATCTGATTGAGGCTCAGTCCCTGGGCGCGTAGCTCCTGCGCACGCGCCGTTGCGGCTTCTGGGTCGTGGCGTCGTGGGATGCGCGGGCCGGTTGGGCGGATGGAGCGGACCTGCTCTGTGCCTTGCCGCCGCAGAAGGATGCTCAGGCGCTGTGCTCTCCAGCGCCCATCGCGTCGAGCTGGGATTCCCATTTCGTTCAAGCGTCTCGCGATCTGGTGCAGCTTCATGCCGTTGGCGCGCATGTCGCGGATCTTGCGCAGGACTTCCTGTTCATCGGCCAGCGGCACCAGCAGACGCCTCCCATGGTCGTCGGTGTTATGGCTGAACTCGTAGCCATACGGCGCTGGGCCAAGTCGGACACCCTGCGCCATGATGTGCCGCAGCGCATCGCGCGTGCGCTCGGAGATCACTTCTCTCTCGAACTGGTTGTAGTTGGCCAGATTCATCAGCACCATGCGCCCCGCCGCCGAGTGCGTGTTGACCATGCCGCACAGCGACAGCAGGTGATAGCGCTCGTCGCTGAAGAAATCCTCGACGAGCGCGCAGACGTCGCGCAGCGACCGCGACAACCTGTCCAGCTTAGCGACGAGCAGCGTGTTCGCACGTCCCCGACGAAGCATCTGTAGCGCCGCCTGCAACCCCGGCCTCTCTAACGTACTACCCGAAATCCCTTCGTCGGCTTTTATGTCGATTAGCTTGATCCCATTCATCTTGCAATACGCTGTGAGCCTATCGCGCTGAGCGTCCAGGCTGACACCCTCGGAGGCTTGCTCCTGCGTGCTCACACGAACGTAGCCGATGGCGGTTTTGCTGGGCTGTGTATGGGCATGTGTTTTCATGCCGGAGGAATTAATCGTTTTGAATGGACGCATAATCCAATTATGACTTAACTCCTAGTCGCCCACATGTGGGACGGAAGGAGTGGTCATGAGGAGTGCGAAAGGGGTCCACGGAGGAGTCGGAAACAGAGACTCGCAAGGACATTACGGAGGGAATGAGCAGAGTCCGCGCAGAGCGGTAGGATACGTGCGGGTTTCCACGGACATGCAAGCGGCGGAAGGAATGTCTCTGGATGCGCAGCGGAGTGCCATTGAGAGCTACTGCGCGATGATGGGAATCAAGCTGGTGAAGCTGTGTCAGGACGTGATGTCGGGAGGGAAGGACGTGCGGCCCGGGCTCGCCGACGCGCTGCGGACTCTGCAAGGCTCTGCTGATGTGTTGATCGTGCTGAAGTTCGACAGGTTGTCACGTTCGATCAAGCACTTCTGCGAGCTGTATGAAACGTACTTCAAAGACGGCACGAAGGAACTGGTTGCGATTCGGGAATCGATCCGGCTCGACTCGTCGCTGGGGCGGGCTCTGGTGGGAATCCTCTTGGTGTTTGCGCAGATGGAACGGGAGGCGACCGGAGAGCGCACAAGGGAGGCGATAGGCCACATCCGAAAGAGCGGCTATCACTTTGGGAAGGTTCCCTATGGGAAGCGGACGATTCCTGCGCCGGACCATCCTCGGATGAAGATTCTCGTCGAGGATGAAGCCGAGCAGAGAACCATTGCGCAGATCAAAGAGTGGGCAAGCGAAGGAGTAGGAATCAGCGAGATGGCGGCGCGACTGAACGCGAAAGGAGTCCATCCGCCACAGGGAAAGGAGTGGACAAAGAGTCTGCTCTACAACCTCCGGCTGAGGCTGAGCTTCATTTCCCCGAAACCGCACAATGCGCGGCCCTACAGTGATTCCGAAGTGCGCGAGCGGATTCTGGAGCTGCGCGCCAAGGGGCACACGCTGAAGCAGACAGCGTCGATTCTGAATGAACAAGGGTGGGTTCCG
>JAEUKA010000016.1 GCA_016794465.1 Myxococcales bacterium
GCCCTCGGCATGCGCCTTGGCTTCGACGCCTGCCTGCACACCCTTTTCGTCGGCATGAACCCCGGCGCCCGCTTCAGTCGTAACGGTGGTGCCGCCGATCTTGTGCTCGCTCTTGGCCGCGACGTTTGCATCCGCCGAGCCATGCACGCCAGTCTTGTCGGCCGTCACGTTCGCTTTCGCATCGCCGCTGACTGCGGTGTTGCCGACCTTGGCATCGGCGTGCGCTTCCGCCCCGGCATGCGCCTTGACGCCTTCCTTGCTATCGGCCGTCACACCCGCTTCGGCAGCCGCTTTGACGTTGGCTGGACCGGCCTTGCCCTCGGCGGTGGCCTTCACCCCCGCTTCGGCATGCGAGCCCTTTTCGTCGGCGTGAACCTTGGCGCCGGCCTCGCCCTTGACATCCATTCCACCGACCTTGGCTTGCGCTTTGGCAGTGGCATTGGCGTCGACCGATCCCGTGGCGCCCTTTTCATCGACTCGACCCTTGGCGGTCGCATCGGCGTGAATGTCGACCGGACCGGCTTTTGCGTCGGCCTTGGCCGCGACTTCGCCTTGGGCGTGACCTTTGACTCCATCTTTTCCGACGGAGACTGCCGCATCAGCCTTGGCTTCGGCCTTGACCGGACCGGCCTCGGCTTTGGCGCTGCCGCTGGCGGAGGCCTTGACCCCGCTCTTGTTGGCGACAGCATCCGCCGAGACTTTGCCGCTGACCGGGACGCCGGCGATGTTCTTTTTGAACTGGCCTTCGACGTGTGCGTGGACGCCATCTTTGCCGACGGTCACTTCAGGCTTGAAGTTGTCGACCCCGGCCTTGGCTGCCGCCTTGCTTACGTCTTTGGCAGCATCGGCAGCGACCTTGTTAGCGGCCTTGGCAGCTTCCTTGGCGGCATCCTTGGCCGCTTTTTCGGCGGTCTTGGCGGCATCCTTGGCAGCGTCGGCAGCTCCCTTGGCAGCACCCTTCGCAGCGTCGGCAGCGCTCTTGGCACCACCCTTCGCAGCGTCGGCAGCACCCTTGGCGGCACCCTTGGCAGCGTCAGAAGCACCCTTGGCAGCGGCCCCGGCTCCACTCTTGGAGGCAGCGGCGGCTTGTTTGGCGGCGCTCGCCGAGGCTGCACTCTTGGCCCCCGACGAGTGTTTCGATCGCGGCGGCGTCGGCCCTGACCCATTGAGCGCCAGGCCTTCATGCACGATCTCGATCGTCTCGATCGCGATTTCGTTCTTGCCGGCGTCTAGATCGGGCGCTTCCCACTTGGAAACCCACGCGTTGGTGAACGTCCACGTGGCGACGGCCTTGCCGCCGGGGCCCATCTGAACGATCGCGCCGTCGAAGCGCTTGAGATCGCCGGTGGTGTCACTGATGTAGCGCTGTCTCTTGCGCCACATCTCGGGACCGGCAAATCCCTGCTTCAGCACGATGTTCGGATACTTGGTCCGTCCGACGAGCTTGTGCTCAGCGGCGTTCCAGCCACCTTCCGCCAGCGGCACCACCTCGCCCTCGGACTTGAGGCCGGTCGCGGAACGGAAGTGGGCGAATCGTTCTCCCTCGATCTCGACGACGAAATAATAGACGCCAAACGCTTCCCTGCGCTGACCCGTCTTGGCCATTGCAATTACTCCCAGTTGTACCGATCTGGTTATCGGCGTCCGCTCGCAAAGGTGCTTGCACGCTGCTGGTCCGACCATTCGGCACAGCGGTAAGGTCCTTTATTCGATGTAAAATACGTGAATCTAATCACAAAATATTATCTGTTTTATGACCGTGCAGCAGGGTTTCACGGCGGAACTTGGGGTAGGACGACAGCTCTCCTATAGTGGGTGGGTGTGAGCGTGGGTAGGTGGTTCGACCCTCTTCGCGCCGCTGGAAGGAGGCAGAGATGTTAGGGCAGCGACGGAAAGTCTACATTGTGTCCGATCTGCACCTCGGGGGCGCTGCGCCAACCAGCCCCGGTGAGCGTGGCTTTCAGATCTGTACGCAGACCGCGCAGCTGGCCGAATTTATCGATCAGCTGGCGCTTGGCGATCCCAGCGGGGCGACGGTCGAGCTGGTAGTAAATGGCGACTTCGTGGACTTTTTGGCGGAGCCAACGACGGATGCGGCGACGGGGGCGACTGGCTGGACGCCGCTCCGTGAGGATGCCGAGATCGCCGCGCAGCTGCTGGTGACGGTGGTGTCGCGCTGTCCCGAGGTCTTTGCGGCGCTACGGCGGTTTGTGCAGGGCGGGCACACGCTGACGGTCCTCCTCGGCAATCACGACATCGAGCTGGCCTATCCGCTGGTTCGGCGCGTCCTGCAAGAGCAGCTCGGGGTGCCGAGTCATGTCGGGCTGCGCTTTGTCTACGACGGAGAAGCGTATGCGATCGGCGATGCCCTGATTGAGCACGGCAATCGCTACGACAGCTGGAATGCGATCGACTATGACGCGCTGCGACGGGTGTGCTCGCTGCAGTCGCGTGGTCAGGCGATCCCGTCGGGGCTGCGCTTGCCGCCGCCAGCTGGCAGTCAGCTCGTCGCCGAGGTGATGAATCCGATCAAGCGTAGCTATCCGTTTATCGATCTGCTGAAGCCGGAGTCGACGGCGGCAGTGCCGCTGCTGCTGGCGCTGGAGCCGGGGTCGCGCAGGCTGATCGCGCCGCTGGCGAAGCTGGCGATCAAAGCGAGCGATCACAAGCTCGGGACACCGGCGCTGCCGACGCGATCCGGGGACATCAGTGCTTCGCCAAGGGGTGATCGCAGTCCGACCGTCGGTGGTGAGCTGGGCTTTCGGACCGGGTCGAGCGATGGCGAGGCGGAGCTGCGGGCGGTGCTGGGTGAGGCGCTCGGCGGAGAGCAGGCGGGGCAGTTTCTGTCGCTGCTCGGGCCAGGAGAGGACGCGCGGCTGCGTGATGGCGGTCTGGTGACGCGGGGTGGAGAGCGCGGGGACATTGCCGCTCGGCCGCTCGGCCAGGACCGGGCCGTCGAGCGCGAGTCGTCATGGACAGGCCGGCTGTCGTGGCTGAAGTTGATTTTGTCGTCGAGCAGCAGCTCGGACGGACGGCTGCGAGCGCTGCAAGGGGCACTGCGGGCGTTCTGCGATCCGAGCCTGTTTGAGATGGACCAGAGCCCGCCGCAGGAGCCGCTGTACCGGGCCGCGCAGGAGCTCGCCAAGCTGGGTCGGTATCGCTACATCGTGATGGGTCACACGCACCTGGCTCGGGATCTGCCGTTGCCGACGGGCGGGCGTTATCTAAACAGTGGTACATGGGCCGATCTGATGCGCGTCCCCGACGAGGTGTTTTCGCCCATGCCCGGCATTGCTGAGGCTGCGCTGCGTCAGCTGGTGTCGGATCTGAGTGAGCGCCGCTACGAGGGGCTGCTGATGCAGCGTCCGACCTATGTGCGACTGGAGCTGGTCGACGACAAAGTGGTCAGCGCATCGGTCGAGACATACCGCAGCGGGGCGCCTGTCTAATGCCCGAGCTGTCCGATCGCCGTCGGCTTCAGCAAGCCGTCGCTCGCGTCGAGGTCACGACTTCGCTCGGGGAACAGCGTGGCACCGCGTTCCTGGTCGCCGAGCGAGCGGCCTTGACCGCGCTGCATGTCGTCGCCGATCGCCATGCCTCGGTCGTTACGCCGCTCGGTCCGATTCAGCTGCACTTTCCGTCGGGTTCCGTAATGGCCACACTCGTCGCGCACGATCGCCAGGCCGACTGGGCGCTGCTCCAGCTCGTCGACATTCCGACGGATACGGACGGTCAGGCACTACAGCCGCTGCAGCTGCTCTCGATCACCGAGGAGGATCTGACGACGGGTCCGGTGCAGTGGCTGTCGCTGGGCTTTCCAGAGGCGCGCGCCGACGGGCTGTGGGTCAGTGGCCAGGTCCGCTCGACGCTGAGCCAGGTCGGTGGCAGCAGAGCGATCCAGCTATTTTCCGAGGAAGCCGCCGCCGGTCGTGGAGCGCCTCTCGCCGGTCTGTCGGGTGGTCCGGTGTGGATCGATGGCGCGATCGCGGGTCTTTTGCGCTGGGCGACGCTCGACGAGCAAGGCAACTCGGTGGCCGGCAGTGTCTTCGCCTGTCCGATCGACAGCATCCTTCCGACGCTGCGTGAGCGAGGAATCAGCTGGCCCGAGCCGCGCTGTCCCTATCCCGGCATCGTCTCGTTTGCTACCGATCAGGGCGCCCTGTTCTTTGGTCGTCGCGCCGAGGTCGACTGGCTGTGGGAAAATGTAAGGCGGCAGCACCTGCTGCTGGTGATCGGTGCGTCGGGGTCGGGGAAGACCTCACTATTGCAAGCGGGGCTTCTGCCTCGGCTGCCAGGCAATTTTTTGTCGCGGCTGCTGCGACCGGGGCAAGGCTCGCTGCCGACGCCGGATTCGCTGGAGCAGACGCTGCGGGAGTCCTCGGCGCAGAGGCTGGTACTGATCGTCGACCAGCTCGAAGAGATCTTTTTGTCGAGCAAGCGGCCCGAGCAGCAGGAGTTTTTCACCAAGGTCCTGGCTCTGACGGAGCTACCGACGGTGACGGTGGTGCTGGTGCTGCGTGCCGATTTCTTCCCCGATCTGATGGCGAGCCGGCTGTGGCCGATCGATCCGGCGCTGCGACTGGAAGTGGCGCCGCTGTCGGGAGAGCGACTGGTCGAGGCGATCGTCGCACCGGCGGCACGGCACGGTCTGCGCGTCGAGTCGAGCCTGGTGGAGCGCCTGCGCAGTGAAGTGTCCGACGAGCCGGGGGCGCTGCCGCTGCTGCAAGAGACGCTGGTGCTGCTGTGGGAACGGCGGGAAGGGCGACGCCTGACGCTGGCGGCCTATGACGATCTGGCGCGGCTGGTCGAGCCGTCGCTGCCGGGGACTCCGCAGCTGGTGAGTGGGCTCGGGGCAGCCCTGACGCTGCATGCCGAGCAGGTCCTGTCGCAGCTGTCCGAGACGGAGCTGCGGCTGTGTCGACGGACGCTGCTGCGCCTGACCCAGTTTGGGGAAGGACGACCGCATACCCGTCGGCAGCAGCCGTGGACGGCGCTGTTTTCAGCCGATGATGTGCCGGCGCAGACCGAGTCACTGCTCCAGCGGCTGGTGCGCGAGCGACTGATCACCACCAGCATCGGGCCGGGCAGCAGTCCCGACGGAAAAAACGAACTGGGCGACGGGAAACAGGTGGTGCTCGCCGATCTGTCGCATGAGGCGATGCTGCGCGCCTGGCCTCGGCTGCGACGCTGGCTGTCCGAGCTGCGTCAAGCCGAGCGAGTGCGTCGTCGGCTCGAGCAGCAGGCCGATGAGCGGCTGCGGCTGGCGAGTCGAGGTGGTGGCTTGCTCGATCCCGTCGAGACGCGGGAGGCCGAGCAGTTTCTATCGTCGCCGTATGTCGAGGAGCTGGGGCAGAGCGAAGCGGTGCGGCAGCTGGTCAAAGAGAGTCACGAACAGATCGAGCGCACCGAGGCTGCGGCCCGAGAAGCGGCGATCGAAAAGACCCGCCAACAGCTGCTTTTGGATCGAGAGCGAGCGACGGGGCGGGCGCGCTGGTGGCGAACGGTGGCGACGATGACGCTGCTGCTTGCTGGATCGGCGACGGGACTTTTGCTGTGGGCGCTGCGCGAGCGACGGTGGGCCAATGTCCGCGAGGAACAGGCCAAGCACTGGGCCGCTTCAGAGTCGGAGGCGCGCAAGCTGGCGACGGAAAAACAGCGACTGGCAACGCTCCGCTTTTTGACCGCTCAGGCGCAGGTGCGCCAAGACAGTGCTCCGGATTTGGCGGTGCTCCTCGGGGTGGCGGCAGAGACGCTGCAGAGTGGGGCCGAAGCCCAGGGAATGCTGCTGCAGCTACTTCAGCGACGGGCGCCACTGACTCGAATTGTCCACACCGACGGTGCGCCACTGCGATCGCTGGCTCGCTCTCCAGATGGAAAGCTGCTGGCGGCGGGCTTCGACGACGGAATGCTGTGGCTGTTCGATACCAAGACGGGACAGCGACTGCGCTTGGCCTGGCTGGCACACCACGGCTGTGTCTCGGCACTTGCGTTTGACAGCGACGGAAAGCGACTATTTTCTGCCGGGGAAGACAAGCTGGTCCGGGCCTTTTCCGTCGAGCCGGGCGAGTCCTTGGGGCAGCCGGTCGGTCCGCCGCTCCTCGGTCATGCGACGTGGGTGCGGTCGCTGGCGACGAGTCCCGACGGACGCTTTGTCGCCTCGGGCAGCGACGATGGCACGATCCTGCTGTGGGACCAGAAGACTGGTGAGCTGTTGGGGCCGCCGCTGCGCGAACACCAGCGGGCGGTGATGGCGCTCGGCTACAGTCCGGATAGCAAGCTGCTGCTCTCGGGGAGCGACGATCAGACGGTGCGGCTGTGGGATGCCAAGGCGGCGCGACGGCTGCAGGTCCTCACCGGGGCGCAGAAGACGGTTCGGGCCGTGGCGTTCGTCGGCAAGCTGGCGTCGGCGGGCGACTGGGATGGTCACTTGCTCCTGTGGGATACGCAGAGTGGCAAGCTGCAAGGCAAGCCGCAAAAAGGGCACGGGCTGTCGCTGAGTGCGTTGGTCGCGACGCCGCATGGACAGTCGCTATTTTCGGCCAGCTGGGATGGCTCGATTCGCAGGTGGCAGCCAGAGACGGGGCAGCCATTTGGGCCACCGCTTCAGCCTCGGCAGGGTGCACTGCAGGCGCTACAGCTGTCGGCGGATGGACAGTCGCTGTGGACCGGCACCGAGGAGGGTCGGCTGCTGGAGATTCAGGTCGAGGAGCGCTCGCCGCTGGAGCGCGAGGCCCACGTTCTCGATAGTGAGCTGTCGAGCATCACGCTGAGCCAAGACGGCACGCTGCTGGCCGTGGGCGGCTGGGACAAGCAGATCGAGCTGTGGCGGACCGATCCCGATGGCAGCAGCCTGCGTCGTGAGCGCGTCCTGCGTGGGCATGAAGGGAGCATCAGTGCGGTCGCGCTGGCACCCGATGGTCAGTGGCTGGCCTCGGCTGGCTTCGACAAGACGGTGCGGCTGTGGGATCTCAAGACAGGCGTGCCGCGCACCATCAGCAGTGGTGGCGAGCTACCCAACGCGCTGGCGTTTTCGGCGGATGGTCAGCGGCTGTTTGTGGCGGGATTCGACTTTGCGGTGCGGGTGTGGGATCTGCGCAGTGGCCGCGAGGCAATGCCAGCGCTCACCGGGCACAGCGGCGCCATCTGGGGACTTGCGCTGTCGGCGGATGGCCAGCGGCTGTGCTCGGCCAGTCAGGACCAGAGTGTGCGGATGTGGGATGCTCGCACCGGTCAGCCGATCGGCAAGCCGCTGCTGGGACACAGCCGCGCGGTCACCGCATGTCGCTTTTTACTTGACGGGGAGCGTCTGATTAGCAGTAGCGAGGACAAGACCCTGCGACTGTGGGACTTGGCGACGGGCAAGACGCTCGGTGAGCCGCTGCGGGGCCACAGCGATCGCATCACCAGCCTTGAGATCAGTCGCGATGGTCAGCATGCCGCCTCGGTCAGTGAGGATCAGACGCTGCGGCTGTGGGACTTGTCGACTCAGCAGGCGATCGGGCCGGGGCTGCGCGGCCACGTTCGACCGATTCCTGCGGTCACCCTTCGCCCCGATGGCAAGGTCGCCTACACCGCCAGTCTGGATGGTACGCTGCGCGCCTGGGATCTGGCCCCCGCGTCGTGGCTGCGGCTTGCCTGCCGACTGGCGGGCCGGGACCTGAGCCGCGAGGAGCGCGACCGCTTCCTCGGCGATGTCAAGCTGCCGATCCTGTGTCCGGGCGAAAAGTAAGACTCTGTCTGATTTCGTCCGTCCGCTTCCGTTAGCCCGCGTCTGCTTCGGCCATTCCTCCATCCGCAGGCTCTGCCTCCGCTGGTTCAGGCTCCGGACAAGCGAGCGGATCATCCGCAGCCGCATCCGCCACACAGGGAACCAGCGTCCGCAGCGGAGGATCAGGAAGACCCGTTTCTCGCGAACAGGACCCCGCAGCATAGAGTAGGAATGTCAGCAGACAGAGTCCCAAGCGCCTCATGACTTCCCTCCCAAGTCGAGCGGAATCGCCAGTCTTGCAAACACCGATCGCGGCGCCGCGTAGGAGCTTCCCACAAACGCATTCCCGATTCGGTACGCGTAGTGCGCATCGAGCAGATTGACGATGTCCACCGCCACCTTTGGTCGCAGCGGCAGCTGTTCAAAGGAATACTGCAGCGTCGCATCAAAGCGCAGGTACTGCGGAACCGTCTGATCATTGCTCGGTCCGGTCCGGAGTCCAGATCCATAGGCCGCCATCACCGTCAGTGCCGCGCCACTGTGCTGCACCGTGACCCCTGCGTTGGCAGTCCAGGTCTGCGCGTGATCGAGCGTCTGCCACGAGGACTCTGCGAGCTGCTCGGCATCGAACAGAAACTTCGCGGAAGAGATTCCTCGGCCTTGGGCAATCAACCACGTAGCGTTGCAAAAGGCAGTCAGATAGTCGCGAAACACCAGGTCCGCAGAGAGCTCAACACCGACAGAACGACCGTTCTCAAAGTTATAGGAACCGATGAGGTTTGTGGCCCCAAGCGCGATGTTGTCAAACTGATTCCAGGAGTACTTTCCCCAGCTCGTCACTCCGAGCCGCAGCTTCTTCCACAGTCGTGCAGTCAGCCCCAGCTCTCCGTACAGTGCCGTCTCTGCTTTGATGTCGTAAGGAACCTGCTGATCGGGCGCGATCACCCCCAGCACCCGCGCCGCATTCCCAAGATCAAGCGGTGGCGGAGGCTGAAACAGTACGCCCACAAAGACTCGTCCGATCAGATCCTTTAGGAAGGCAAGCGAAGCGCCAAGGCGCGGACTCACTCCCCACTGACTGCTGCTGCTACCGTCGATGAGCATGACATGCTGAAGATCGAAGCGGAGTCCGTACTGAAGTCCCAAGCGACCCGACTCCCAGCGATCTTGCACATACAGTCCGCCGGACAGTGCGCTGGTGCGATCGGTTCCGGCCTGCGACAGAGCGACTCCGCCAGCGGGTGATTCATCATCACGAACAAACTGGGTAAAGTCGGTCGAGCCGCGCAGATAGTTGAGCTGACCACCGGCCTTCAGCACGTGATTCCCAGCATGAAGGGAGTAGTTGGCAACCACTCCGCTGTGATCCGCGCGCCGCGTTACATCGCTGACAATCGAGCCCGGATCGGCCAGCGCTCCGAGCGCATGCTCTGGATCAGAAGCCAGTGCCCCAAACGACAGCTTGTAGTAGGGCGCAATCTGTAGCTGGCCCTTGCGTGAAAAGGAATGGACATAGGACAGGGTTAGGAAGACCTCGTGCTCTGTCTCTGTCGCGTCGGTGTCATGCGGAACGTAGGAAGGCGATTCGTTGCCAAAGGAGTCGACCGGACGGACCAAGTCGGGACGCTTGGGATCGAGAGGAACCACCGTTGGATCAATGGGAATCTGGAAGCGATTTTTGGCGTAGTTCACAAACAGCTCGAAGCGATCTTGCTTGGTGGGCGCATAGTCCAGCCGCGCAAACAGCCGTGCATTGTGGCCATCGTCATGCAGGATCGGCGTGATCGAGGGCGGATCGAGCATGCGCTGCGACTGCATAAAGCTGCCGCCCACAAAGAACGAAAATGGACCGGTGCCCCACGACAGATAGCCGCTCGACTCGATGGTCTGAAACGATCCGTAGCGCAGCTGGAAGAGTCCATCGAGAGCACTCGCGCCCCGTCGCGTATTGACATTCACCACGGCAGCCAGGCGATTCCCAAACTCGGCGGGCATGCCTCCGGTCAACACTTCCAGGGAGTCGATTAGCCGCACCGGCAGAGACTGCGCAAACAGATTCCCAACCGAGTCCGGAATCGGAATTCCATCGATCTGATACTGAATGTTCGAGTGATTGCCGCGCGAGTAGACATTCCCAAAGGCATCCTGAACAAAGCCCGGCTGGGTCGTCACGACCTCGGTGATCGGTCGATCTTCGCCTTTGGGAAGCGCTTTGAGAGTCTCTCTGCTCAGCGTAGTGATCGATCCGACCGCACGCGAGGGCTGCGCCACTTCTCGCTCTTCCAAGATCACCGCAACGGCACCTGAACTGACACAAAACAGCTCGACCACCGTCGTCGCAGCCGAGCTGGCCTGAATGCGCTGCTTGGACTCGGTCCGATCGGTAGCCTTGGCTCTGACCTCATAGTCACCAAACGGAATCTCCGCAAAGGAAAAGCTTCCTTCGGGCGTGGTGGTGGTCTGCCGGATCAGCTGGCCGCGCCGATCATACAGTCCCACCGTCGCAGCCGGAATCGGCGCCAGGTTCTCATCGCGGACCGAGCCCTGAATCACCGTATCAACGGTCGCTTGCGCAGACGCGGAGATCATCACCACCGCCGCCGCCGCTGCCATGGCTGGAAAAGAGACAGCTCTACGCATCATCGCTTGCAGGCTCCCCAAGGCTTGGCCTCATATGACATTTGGTTGCAACTAGAACCAGGCATGGTGTTGATTTCTCGTAGAAATCATAGCAAGTGACTGGTTCTTGTTGCAACTAACTTGCGTATAGCCGCAGCCGAGAGGGAGCTGTACCTACATGCAGCACTCCTCATTTCAGCGCTGCCCGTGGCGACAACGCCGCAGCTTCCACCGCGTGGCGCAGCCCGAACAATCGGTCGCAAGCGGTGGGAATACGACAGCTTCCCGAGTTCACTCCGGTTGTCACACAGGGGTGGGCGGAAACGGGATAGGATCGTAGGGTCGGCGCTTTCGTACTGCATCGCGTTGTGGGGCCACCCCACGGGAGGAGCACGGTGGAGCGACACATGGAGAGCGACTTGGTGAATCCGTCCACACCTGCCGACGCGCTCGATCTCGGTCAGTGCCGCTGCTCCATCACCCGCGAAGGGTGCGATCGAGATCTGCTCGATGATCTCGATCTGGGAGTGCTCCTGCTTGGTGCCGACGATCGTATCTTGGTAGCAAACCAGGCGGCGCGGCAGCTCCTTCACATCGAGCAGGCGCAGCTTGGAACGCTCACCACAGGGGATCTGCTGCCCTGCTTTCGCGAGGAAGATGGGAGTCCCTGCCGCATCGAGCAGTTTCCTGGCACGGTGGCTCGCCGTACCAAAGCAGCCGTGCGCAACGTGACGATGCAGGTGGTTCCTCCGCAGCATGGCTCGCGGCTCTGGACGTATGTCTCGGCCAAGCCGCGCTTTGGCTCGGACGGAGAGCTGAGCACTGTCCTGGTGACGGTAATTGACATCACCCAGCAGCGTCCGCATGCAGACGAGTCCCGTCGCAGTGAGCGGATGTACAAGGTGTATCTGGACCTTCTGCCGATTCCCGCAGCAGTCATCAGCCGGGAATATCGAGTGGAGTACATCAACCAGCGGATGACCGAGCAGTACGGATACCGATTGGACAGCATTCCATCGATTGTGGAGTGGGCGCGGAGCACGTTTCCAGATGACGCCTATCGCGAGCAGGTCTTTCAGGAATGGTCGACGCTGCGCAAAAATGCCAAGGAATCAGGGGGTGCGATCGGACCCCTGACCGTGCGCTGGCGCATTCCGGATGGCTCGTATCGCTGGGTGGCAGTGACGGCGCGGTGGCTGGAAGGAAGACGGGTGGTGCTGCTGGATGATCAGACTGTGCAGCAGCGCGCGCAGGAATCACTCCGTCAGTCCGAGACTCTGCTGAACGAAACGGGAGAGCTGGCCAGAGTCGGTGGTTGGGAGCTCGATGCAGAGAGCAGAGCGCTGCGCTGGACGCGAGAGACAGCCCGCTTGTTTGAGCTACCACTTGATTTTCAGCCGACGCTGGAGCGGGCTCTGTTGTTCTTTCATTCCGAAGATGTTGAGGTCTTTGCGGCAGCACTGCGGAAGGTACTGCGGGGAGGAATCCGCTTTGATCTAGAGCTGCGCGTGATCACGGCCAAAGGTCGTACTCGCTGGATGAGAGTCCTGGGGCGACCGGTCACACACGATGGCAAGGTGGCGCGAGTAGCCGGCGTGTTTCAGGACATCACAGAGAGCAAGCTCCTGGACACCGCGCTGGCAGAGAGCGAAGAACGCTACCGAGCGATTGTTGAGCAAGCGACCGACGGAATCATCACCACCGACGGTGAAGGAGTGATTCTGTCGATCAACCGTGCGGCCTCTGTTCAGCTCGGATACGGCCACAATGAAGTGATAGGACAGTCTCTGCTGACGCTGTTTCTGCCCGAGCTTCACGAACGACTGAGTGTGCTATTGCGACAGCGAACGGATGCAGCGCGGCGCTCGCGGACGACGATAGCGCCGCATGAGTGGGAGCTGATCGGACTTCACAAAGATGGTCATCACGTTCCGGTTTCGATGACGCTGCGAACGGTCGTCGGGGCCCATGGTCGAATTGTGCTGGCGATGCTGCGTGATCTGACGGAGGAAAAGCGTCACCAGTCCGATATGCGGCAGCTCGAAGCGCAGCTGTATCAGGTGCAGCGCATGGAAGCGCTGGGGCTGCTGGCCGGCGGAATTGCGCACGATTTTAACAACCTGCTATCGACGATTCTGGGATTTTCGCAGCTTGCGACCAGCTGGAGCAAAGGGCAGGAAAAGCTACAGCTGGCGGTGCAACAGATCTCGGTGGCGGGACAGCGCGCGCGCGAGCTGGTGGCGCAGATCTTGACGTTTAGCCGACGCGGGGAAGAGAAGCAGGAGTTCTTCAACCTGACCGCGATCGCCAAAGAAGCCGAGCGTCTGCTGCGTGGGGCGATGCCGCGAAACATCACGATGTCTCTGCAGTGTGGGACCGAAGAGCTGGTGGTGTTCGGATTCCCAACCCAGCTTCATCAAGTACTGCTGAATCTGTGTACCAATGCGTTTCAAGCGATGCCAAACGGAGGTCAGCTGACCCTGCGGATGGACTCGATTGATACCAATCAGAGCGACCTCCAAGACCAAGCAGAGGTGCTGCTTCCGCCGGGACGGTATCATCGCTTGCGCATCTCGGATACAGGAGTCGGAATGCCGCCCGAGGTCGCGCGAAGGATCTTCGAGCCGTTCTTTACCACCAAAGGCTCGCGCGGAACCGGACTCGGACTCGCAGTGGCGCAAGGAATTGCGAAGAAGCACGGAGGCTGCATCGCAGTTCGCTCGCTCCCGGGACATGGCTCTGACTTCGTGGTGTATCTGCCGGCGGCATCTCACTCTGTCTCGGTTCGGCAACATCGCAGCGAGGCGGTGCAGCTCAAGGGGGAAGGACTGGTACTCCTGATCGATGATGAGCCGTCCGTCCTTGCGACCGTACATGCGATGCTCGAGGAGCTGGGCTTTGTGGTGCATTCCTTTTCAAGTCCGCTCGCGGCGATTGCGACCTTTTCGGAAGCTCCGCACAAGTACACCTGGGCGCTGACGGACTTACGGATGCCGGGGCTCGATGGAATTCAGGTCTGTGAGAGACTGCGGGCGGTGCGTCCCGATCTGCCGATAGCGATTCTGTCTGCGGTCAGCAGCGAAGCAGAACAGCGACGGCTGGATGAAGCCAAAGTGGCGCTGGTCTTGCACAAACCGATCACGCCCGGAGAGCTGTCCGATCAGCTAAAAAAAGTAGCGTGGCTACGGCGCGTTCCGAAGTAATCGGGTCCAGCTTAGGAGCCTGCGACTCCCTCTTTTCCTTCAGCAGCAAGGAACTGCTCTTTGTCGCCCCCTTTGCCGCCGATCTGGACATGCAGATCAATGATCGCATCGCGGACTTTTTTCATCAGCAGATCTCGGTCGGAAGCGAGCATTCCTTCGGTAGGAATCGGCTGCCCCAAGATGATGTCGACTTTCCCAGGCCGGACAAACGGACTGCCGGGCACAATGATGTCGATGCTGCCGTTGATGGCGACGGGAACAATCGGGACTCCGGCTTGCAGCGCGAACATAAACGGTCCCTTTTTGAACGGCAGAATCTTGCCGTCCTTCGATCGCGTTCCCTCTGGATACACCAAGATGGGAATGCCGCTGCGAATCCGGTCACAGGCCTCCTGAAGGCTCTGTAGTGCTTCCTTGCGCTTGCGGCGGTCGACGAAGATCATGCCGGTGACAGTCATGTACCAGCCAAGAAAAGGAATCGACTGCAGGATCTTTTTGGCAATGAAGCGGAGGTTGACCGGAACGTGGATGAAGGCGCAGACGATGTCGAACATCGACTGGTGGTTCATCATGAAGATGTAGGGCTTGCCGGGCTCGGGAACAAAGCCCGGATGACGCGTCAGATCACAGCCAGAGATGACGGCAGCGCCCGGGCTCCAGAAGCGTCGCGCCCACGACAGTGGAGTGTGCGGATCGTTGCGAAACACGAGTCCGTATAGGATCGCCGAAGACATCCAGAACAGGGACCATGGCGCAAAGCCAACCCACTTGAGAATGTCCACCAAGTCTCGGTCTATCCGACGCATAGAGGCCCATCATACGCAACTCAAAATTTTCTGATCAAGAGCTACCTTCGTCGCATGCGGCAGCACTGCTGTTTTGAAGGCTGCGTGATATATTGGGCCTCGATGCTCACGACGCACCGATCCTGGCTGGCTACCACTGCCTTGCTGCTCTTGCCGCTGGGATGGGGCTGCGGACGCGCCGATCGCACCAGCAGCCAGGTCTGTTCCGACGGAGGATTCTGCTGGCAGCGACCCGTCCCCCAGGGCAACTCCCTTCACTCCATCTCGGGCGTGAGCAGCCGCTACATCTGGGCTGTCGGAGATCGCGGCACCATCCTTCACTACGACGGCAAGAGCTGGCGCTCCGTTGCGAGCGGCACCACCCACAACCTTCACGGCGTGTACTGCCTGGGTCAGCACGATGCTTGGGCGGTTGGCGACGAAGGAACCGCGCTGCGCTACGACGGTGGCCGCTGGAACAAAGTCGACACCAGCACCAAAGAGTCGCTGTCGTCGACCTGGGGCAGCAGTGCAAGCGATGTCTGGATGGTGGGCCGACGCGGGACGTTCTTGCACTGGGACGGCAAAGGAATCAAAAAGGGCGGCTCGCAAAACGAGACTGCGACGCTGCACAGCGTGTTCGGCTTCGACAGCAGCGATGTCTGGGCCTCGGGCAGCGGCGGCGTCCTGCGTCACTTCGACGGCACCGAGTGGCGCGTCGTCAGCAACTCTGCCTACACCGACATCCGGGCCGTGTGGGGACATCGCCCGCGTGAGGTCTGGCTGGGCTCGGGCTCGACGTACGGCGGACGGATGCTGCGATCGCAAAACGGTGGGCCCGGCGAGACGGTCGGCTCCTACCTGCGCAGCGGTGTGGTTGCTTTTTGGGGCGGGAGCAGCAAAGACATCTTTGCCGGCTCGTCGAGCGGCGGACTCTACCGCTACGACGGCACCGAGTGGAAACTTCAGAAAGACAGCTTGAGCGTAAGCGCGCTGTGGGGCAGCGGTCCGGGCGACGTGTGGGCTGCCGGACCGGGCGGACTGCTCGCACACTTCGACGGCAAGACCTGGAAACCCGAGGGAGAGGCGTCGCCGTACCCGATCCAAGCGATGTGGGCCAAGAGTCCAAGCGAGCTGTGGGCGGTCCAGGGCAGTGAGCTGCTGCGCTTTGCCGACGGCAAGTGGCAAGCAAGCAAGGTGGTCGGGGCCAGCTTGCAGTCGGTTCGCGCGCTGGTCGGCTTTTCCGGCAGCGATGTCTGGGCGTTCGGACGACCGTATTACGTCAGCCACTACGATGGCAAAAAGTGGCGCGAGACGAACCTCAGCGGACGTGGCATCTCGACGCTGTCTGCCGCTTGGGGCAGCTCGGGGCGTGACATCTGGGCGGTAGGTTCTGCGGGTACAGTTGCGCACTTTACCGGACAAGAGTGGGCCCTGCTCAGCAAGCCCACCACCGAAACCCTGCTCGCGATCGACGGCAGCTCCGCTCGTGACATCTGGGCCGTCGGTGAGCATGGCGAGTCTCTTCACTACAACGGCGAGCAGTGGGGCAGCATCACCACCGGTGAGACAGAGCGACTCAGCGGCGTCTCCAGCTGCGGTCCGCGCAACACCTGGGCCGTCGGCGCCAAGGGCATCATCCTGCACTGGGACGGCGCGCGCTGGAGTAAGTCCAAAAATCCCAGCGACAAGAACCTGTCCAAGGTCCTGTGTCGCAGCGACAAAGAGGTGTGGGCGATCGGCGACAGCGGCACCGTGCTTCGCTTCGACGGAACGGCCTGGAGTCTCGTCGAGAGCGGCACCGGCGCTCAGCTCTTCAGCCTGGTCTACGACGGACGCAAGCTGTGGATCGGCGGCGACCGAGGCGCAGTCCTCGTCCGCAAGTAGCGCTCACTGCCCCGATTCACTCGCGTACGGACTGCGCTTCGCCGGAGCCAATCCAACAAAGCGATCGCGGGCGGACTCGGCAATCTCTTCGATCATCTCATCGTAGGCAATGCCCGCCGCCTGAGCCGCTAACGAGATGGCTGCCCGGTCGGACAGATCGCAGTTGGGATTGACCTCCAGCACATAGGGCGTCCCGTCGCTGGCGAGCCGAAGATCAATGCGTCCGTAGTCACACACGCCCAGGGCCGCAAAGCTCTGCCGCGCAACGCTCTGGATGCGCTCGACCAGCGCCGGTGACAGACCCTGTGCCAGCGTCGATGCGGAAGCCCGCTTGTAGTCGTCAGCACTCTTGGTCCACTTCCAGTCATAGGTCACGATCCGAGGCAGCCCTTTCGGCAGCGCCGACAGATCGATCTCCATCATCGGCAGCAGCCGATCGCCGAGCAGCGACACATTGAGCTCGCGGCCATCAATGTATTCCTCGACGAGCAGCTTGCGGCCAGGGAACTGCTCTCGCATCGCGCGCAGCTGCCGGGCCAGACCATCGTCGTCGAAGACCACCGAGCGGTGACTGATTCCTTGCGCGCCATCGTCGGCAAGCAGCTTCACAATCGCCGGATAGCCGACCCCCGCCACCGCCGCCAGATCCGCCACTCGTGAGCGAAACTGCGCATCGACCACACTCCAGCGCGGCGTCGAGATTCCTTCCGAGTGGAGAATCTGCTTGGTCCGCTGTTTGTTGCAGCAGCTCGCAATCGACAGAGTGCCCGGACCGGTGAAGGGAACGCCGAATGCTTCGAGCAGGGCCGTCGCTACCACCGAGTTCTGTTCGACCTGCGCCAGCGAGCCGACCAAGTTGAACACCAGATCTGGGAGATCATCGCGAAGCCGCTCCAGAAGCTCTGGCAGATCGTCACGATCGACGCCGATCACATCGACGAAGTGACCGTGAGTCACCAGCGCGCGCGCCACATCGTGGGCTTGATTGACGACATCGGCGCGGGCTTCGTAGGTTGGATCTCCGTCGCTGCTTTCACCAAAGTCGGCGTTGTGGAGAACCAAGATGCGCTGCTCGGGAAAGCTGTGAGAGCGCTCGCTGGGCCGTTCAGAAGGTCCGTCAGGGTCGTCGGGCATGGGCGGACATATTAACAACCTGTCGCCAAAATCCACCAGCGACTGTGCCAGGTTTCCTCGCAGAGTCTCCCGGTTCAGACGGGAGCGGAGGGTCTACAGCGGCAGCAGTCGCACCGCTTGGTCATACAGCGCGCCCCCTTCCCCCAAGTCAGTCAGCGACGCTTCCACCAGCGCATTGGCACAGCGACCCTCGCGCAGGTGTCCGCCCTTCGCCAGCAGCGCCACATCCCGTCGCTGCAGCGGATCATGCCGGACCACCACCTGCATGGTGCCAATCACCGACTGAAGCTCTCCCGTCCCACCGTCGGCAATCCCAGCTGCGGAGTCGGGATGGACGGTCAGCTCGGTCAGTCCTTTCTGCGGTCGCGCCCACTGCGAGGACTGCGATCGTTCCGTCGACAAAGCCATCAGCAGCAGCGGATAGTCCGGCTGAGGAGTCGCCAGCGACGGCGGCTCCCGATCGATCAAGTTGACGCGCCCTGTCGGCGTGGCAAAGCGGCGATCCGCGAACAAGACCTCTTTGGCAAGCGGATTGCGCACCGATCCTGACTCCAGCGTCTCGACAGAGATGCCCAGCTCCGCCAGCTTCGGCGCCAGCATGCGCTGCTTCCACTCTCGCGCACTGCCCGCCACCACGTCGGACAAGCCCAGCCGCGCCGCCAGACCTTGCACGATCTGAAGATCACTCTTTACGTGTTCCGGCGGCGGCACCACTGGCCGCGACACCGCCAAAAAGTGATGTCCATACGCACCAAGCAGATCATCGCTCTCCAGCAGCGTCGTCGTCGGCAACACCAAGTGCGCCAGGTCCACCGTATCGGTATGCAGGTGGTCACAGACAATCACCAGCTCTCGCGAGGACAGCGCCGCCACCGTCGTGTGCGAGTCTGGCAGCATCGCCACCGGATTGCCCGCCGTCACCCACACAGCGCGAATCGGTGGATCTTTCATCGCCAAGATGTCGCGCCCAAACAGCGGCTCACAGACCGTACGCGGCGCCGTTCCTTTCACAAACGAGGAGTCAAACGCGCCCCGTCGCTTGAAATAAAAAGACGAGCCACCACCGGGAATTCCTAAGTTCCCGGTCACCGCCACCAGCGCATCGAGCACCCGCACAATCGCTGCACCATTGCGACGGCGACCCATGCCCCAGCCGACCAGGATCGTCGCGGGCTTGTCTCTCCCGAGCGCTTGCGCAATCCGTCGCGCCGCCGTCTCACTGACATCGGCCTCACCCAGCCACTCAGCGAGCGAACGACTCTGCGCCAGCTGCACAAACTCCGGCAGGTGATCGCAGTACGTAGTCGCCTCTGGATCGAACAGGTTGTCATCGATGAGCAGCCGCGCCACCGCCATCGCCAGCGCAAAGTCCCCACCGGGCCGGACCGCAATGAAGTCATCGCACAGCTGAACCGACTTGTGATGCACCGGATCGATCAGCAGAACCTGCGCGCCCCGTCGCTGACAGTCCTTCAGCAGTGGCAGCAGATGCGGTGACGAAACGCAGGGATTTTTGCCCCACAGGATGATGCTGCGCGCGTGCTGCAGATCGAAAAAATCACTGGAGTCCTCGATGCCAAAGTCACACAGCTGCGCCGCATCACCCGCTCCCGAGCAGATGTCGCCGCGCTTGACCGTCACTGGCCCGAAGCGCTCGAAGAACAGATCGACCACCGCGCCCATCATTCCCAGCGTGCCGCCGGAGCGATAGTAAAAGATCGACTCCGGTCCGGACTCGTCACGGATGCGGACAAGCTCGTGGGCGGCAAAGTCGAGCGCCTCGTCCCATGACACCGGCAGCAGCTTGCCACTGTGTTTGCTGCGCAGAAGCGGAGTGGTGATGCGCTCGCGGCTGTACTGCGTGTCCAAAAAGTGACTCGTTCGATAGCAGAGGAAGCCCTGCGTAATCGGATGATCGGGATCGCCGGCGAGCTGAGTAATGCGGCCATCCTCGACGGTGGCAACGATCGAACAGGCGTCCGGACAGTCGCGATTGCAGGTGGTCTTGACCTGGGTCTTCATTTGTAGGCTCCGGGAACGTGCGGGGCGGGCCTGCGTCCGAGCGGCAATCTGCGCCGCCGATGATCAGGAATCGGTGTCTCTCCCGCCGCATAACGATAGCGCTGGGAATCGGGCATCAGCGACGGAACTTCACCGGCCAGCTCTTCATACAGAGCCCGCGAAACCTGCCGCTTTTCATAGATCAGGTGTTGCCAGATCTGCTGCTCTGTCTCCTCTGCTTCAGCGAGCGCGGCCAGGGAAAAGCGTGCTGTCGCCAGCTGCGAGATCTTCCCGAAGATGCCTCGTCCGTCGCGCGGAACCTTTTCCTCGGCCAGCCGACGGAAGACCTCGCGGCCAAAGCGGTCGTAATACAAGATGGTGTGCGCCGTCGACAGAGCCCCCGCCCACGGATAGTGTCGCAGCCAGTAACCTTGCGACAGCTCGTCGAGGGCTGCATCGACACGGACATGATCACGGGGCCGCTTGGCCTTGCGCTTTTCGGTGAAAAACAGCCCGGTCTGCAGGTCATCCCCGTCGAGAGAAAAGATCTCGGACAGACCAAACGCCGCCGGCTCTTGCGCCACCCGCGCACCATGAGTCAGCCCAAACCGTCCGACGATAAAGAGAGCGACATCTGATCGCTCCTCGGACAGAAAGCGCAGCGTCGCCAAGGCCTCCTCGCCACTCTCGGTCGGGAAGTCGGTAAAACACATCGCTTCGACGGCAATGTCACTGTGCGCCAGTCGATCCACCACATCGCGAACCACTTCAATCGGCTGGCCCTTGTCAATCAGCTGCAGCACCCGTGGCGCCGCCGACTCGACCCCAAGCGCACACGCCACCGCCCCACCCCGTCGCAGCGCCGCAGCCCGCTCCTCCGTCAGATAGCGCTCTGGCTTCAGATCCGTCGCCCAGCGCAGCTCACTGCCTTGCTCCGTCAGCGCTTCCGCAAACTTGAGCAGCGTCTTGGGCGCCACCGAGTCCTGCGACAGATAGAAGTACTTCGTCTGATATTTCTGCGACAAATCGGTCAGGTGCTTCACCGCTGCCTCGACGGTGCGCTCGCGATAGGCCGCCGTTCCCACCTCGGCGAGTCCATAGTGACAGAACGTACAGCGCCCCCAGTAACAGCCGCGCGTCGGGTCATACGGAAGCACCAGCTGCGGCGACAGATAGCGTGAGAGCGGCAGTCCCTCAAAGTCCGGAGCCGGCAGCGCCCGCAGATCCTCCATTCCATGTCCGGACTGATACCCCGCACCCCCGTGATCGTCGCGCAGCACCACGTTGGTCAGCGTCTGCAGCGGCACTCCTTCATCGAGCGCGGTCAGGAGTCGGAGCAGGGTATGCTCCCCTTCAAACACCACCGCAGAGTCCAGCGGCCCGAGCGCCCGTCGCAGACGCTCTCCTTTTAGCCGAATAAACAGCTGCGTAAAGCCCGGTCCGCCCGCTGTGACATGGATGTGCGGAAGCGCCGCTTTGATGCGATACGCAAACGCATAGGCCACCTGGAGCTGACCCGGAAAGCACGCCGACAGACCCACCACATCAACCTTCTCAGCGACGAGGCGCGGAATCAGCGTGTGCTCTACATAGTCCGAAAAGGGGTCGCGATCCGGCGCACCATCAGCCTGGATGTCCTCCTGGGTCAGGAGCGAAAACGGCGTTCGGTAGGCCGTAAAGTCCACCATCAGCGGACCAAACGCCGCTGAGATCGCGCGCTGGGCAGACTCGATTGTCGCGACGGCCGCACCGTATTCCAGTGGCTGAAAAAAGCGAATCGGATCGCGCAAGATCTCCTTCGCTTCCAAGACTCCGGAAGGAGCCGCTGCGGCATCCCCGCGTGCTCGCCACAGACTTCCGTACCGAAGCTGATCTTGGTGAGAAAGCTGCGGCTGCGCTTCCAGCTTGGCCAGCTGGGACTCTAGCCGGAGCGCGACCTCCTGCAAGCGCGAAGGAGTCAGCAGATCGTCCCACGCTTCGACGTTGGCATCGATCGGCAGGACACTCCTTCCATGGCTGCGCAGAAAGCCGGTCAGCATCGGCACCGCCAAGTACGGAGCGGTTGGATCACACGTTGGTGGATAGATCAGCGCGAGCTTGCTTGGCATCTGCATGTGGCGGCGCGGATCTTCACCCAGCCCGACGCGATGTCAAAGCCCTTTTCCATACATCGTCCATACATCGTCCATACATCGTCCATACATCGTCCATACATCTGGGAAGCTGTGCGAAAAGGAGGGAACTTGGACTCCCAAGCCGTTCCTAATCACACCTGGGAAGCTGCGGAACCTGGCGAAATGCCAAGGGATTCTGCGCACACAGGTCTTTACCGCTTCGCGTTCAAAGTGGTACGATCGGAATGCGAACATGCGTACACATATCACCTCCCCCCGTCTAGTACACACCGCACTCCTGACCTTGGCGCTGGCTGCTGTTCCTTTGTCCCAAGCGGCGCTGGCAGAGACTCCTAAGTCGTCGGCAGCAGCAGCGACCTCTCCGTCGTTTGTGGTCACGGCACCGTGGGCTCTGGAAGGAAATTATCGTCCCCAGAGTGAGGGTCCACCGCCCAAGTGGCAGCCGCCTGCACTGTCGGATTCTCCGGTGGCGCCTCCCCTTTCGGACGAGCAGCGCAAGGTGGTACAGGACACGCGCAGTGAGAAGCTTCCTGAGCCGACCTGGGCGCGCTTTGTGATGTCCAATGAGTGGCGTCACGATGTCGTGTTTCCCAAGCTGCATGAGCTAGGCGGAGTGTTCGTAGGAGTCGCAACGGATCAGAACTACACCATGGCGGCGGCAGCGCGGGCGCAGCTGATCGTGACGATGGATTACGACTCCGATGTGGTCTACACCCACCGCATCTATCATCACTTTATCAAGGAATCTCCGACGGCAGAGGAGCTGCGTTCCTACTATCAGGAAGCCGGCATTCCCAAAGCTACCGCACTGCTGCAAAAGGTGGCCCAGACTCCGGAAGAAGGCGTGCGCCTAACCAGGATTTATCACCGCTATCGGCAGCGGCTGGCGCTGTATCTGCATCAAGTGGCACACGTTCGCGTGGGTCAGCGGCACCCGACCTGGCTTGGTGATCCGGCGGCGTATTCCTACATCCGCGCAATGGTGCAAGCGGGGCGAGTGATGGCGGTTCAAGGCGACCTAAATGGTACGGTGGCGCTGCGAAGTATCGGGGACACGGCGCGAGCGCTGGGGCTGCCGGTGCGGGTGGTGTACACCTCGAACGCGGAGGGATTCTTCAAGTACACGCAGAACTTCAAGGACAACCTCGCGTCGCTGCCACATGATGAAAAGACTGTGATTCTGCGGACGTATAAGCGCGGCATGACGGCTCCGGAAGGCGATCTGTGGCACTACAACCTGCACAAGATGGATGACTTCCTTTCGCGCATTGCTAGCCCTTCCTATCCAACGGTTGCGGCGGTGATGACCGATCTGCGAACGACCCCGGTGGGACGCAAGTTGGTAGAGCCGACCGGAGTCTCCTATTACGACGAGCGCGTGCCCAGGACCCAGCGCATGGCGACTCCGCCGAAGCCCGCTCCCCCTGCTGCACCCAGCGCAGACAAGCCCAGCGGACCCCTCGCGGCCCGGCTCTAAGTCTGTCGCTGCGAGGCGTCGCGATCCATCCCAGTGAAGTACCACTTTACCCGATCGTACCACCTATGCCCTAATTGAGCATACTTACAGAGAGGGTGTCATGACGAGTCTCCCCAAGGGTCCAGGCAAGTTTGCACTGCTGCGGATGATGTTCGATCTGTCCAAAACGCTGGCCGATCTGGCCCGTGAATATGGCGATCCGTTCACACTCCCTTCGGCATTTGGACCGATGGTGATCGCGGTGGCTCCGGAAGGAAACAAGGAGATCTTCACCGCTGATCCCGACACCTTCACAGCCTCGGCAGCGGACTCGTTCGGAAGGGTGATCCGCACCTCTGTACTGGTCACAAGTGGCGCTGAGCACAAGCGGCAGCGCAAGCTCCTGATGCCTCCCTTTCACGGCCAGCGCATGCGCAGTTACGGCAACCTGATGAAGGTGAGGGCCCGGGAGTGGGCGGCGCGGCTGGCCCCTGGGAATCCGTTTGCGATGATCTACACCACCCAGGCGATCACGCTGGATGTGATCATCGAAGCGGTGTTTGGCGTCGATCAGAGTGAGCGGGTTCAGCTGTTTCGCACCGAGATCTTGGCCCTACTGGAAGCCTTTTCTCCGTTCATTTTCCTAAAGCCTCTGCAGCATGAGTTCGGCGGACTGGGTCCGTGGGCTCGCTTTCAGCGCGGCTTTCGCAAGCTCGGCGAACATGTCTATGCGCTGGCGGCTGAAAGGAGAGCCAACCTCAACGGCAGAGAAGACATTCTGTCGCTGCTTCTGTCCGCCAAAGATGACGAAGGGAAGGGTCTGTCTGATCAAGAGATCCTCGATCAGCTGCTCACGCTGGTGTTTGCCGGTCACGAGACCACGGCTGTGATGCTCGCGTGGGCGTTCTATCTGCTTCACAAAAACAAAGAGACGCTGGAAAAGCTCCATGCCGAGATCGATCCCGTTGCAGAGGACGCCGATCCAGAGTCGATTGCCAAGCTCCCGTATCTGGAAGCAGTGGTCAATGAGACGCTGCGACTGTATCCCCCGGTTCATGTCATTCACCGCAAGCTGGCGCGACCGTTCACTCTGTTAGGACATGCGCTGCCGGTGGGAACCATCGTAGCAGCGGGCGCGTTTGCGACCCACCGAGTTGAATCGATCTATCCAGAGCCCGAGCGCTTCTCCCCCGAGCGATTCCTAAACAAGTCCTACTCGCCGTTTGAGTTTCTGCCTTTTGGCGGTGGCGCTCGTCGCTGCATCGGTGCCGCGTTCGCTATCTACGAGATGAAGCTGGTGCTGTTTTCGATCCTCAAGCTGTACCGCTTCCAGCTGCTGGAAACGGAAGAAGTCCGGTTTGCCCATCGCCTGGGAACCGTTGGTCCCAAAGGCGGAATTCGGATGATGCTCGAAAAGTAGCCGCGATTCCGTACGTAACCGCAGTTCCGGATGTAGCCGCCGCAGCCTGTCTGCATGGTGGAAACTCACACTGCGCTGGGGTCGCTCTGATATGCTCGCCGCATGGCCCGTTCTGCCCTGGTCGTCATTGGCAACGAAATTCTGTCCGGCAAGATCGTCGACACCAACACTCCGTTCCTGATCGCAGAGCTACGCAGCTTGGGGGTGCAGTTGTGCGAGATTGCGGTGGTTCCCGATGAAGTCGCGCGCATTGCAGAGGCCGTAGCGCGGGTTGCTTCCCGCAGCGATCATGTCTTTACTTCGGGAGGAGTCGGACCCACTCACGACGATGTCACGATGGAGGGAGTGGCCGCCGCGTTCGCGGTTCCGGTGATTCGTCATCCCCGACTTGAAGCGCTGCTGCGTGGTCACTACGAGGCGCAGAAGCTCCCGCTGGAAGAAGCCAACCTGCGGATGGCCGATGTACCCGAAGGAGCGACGCTGCTGGAAGGACCGGATCTGCGCTGGCCGGTGGTGGCGATGCGCAACGTCTATGTCCTGCCCGGTATCCCAGAGATCTTTCGGCGCAAGTTTTTGGCCATCCGCGAGCGCTTTCGGGACACTCCTTTTGTGCTTCGCCGCATCTACGTTCGCTGTGAGGAAGGTCCGATTGCCAAGGATCTGTCGGTGGTCGCGGCGCGCTTTCCGCAGGTCGCGATTGGCTCCTATCCACGGATGCAGCCAGATGAAGATGGCCACCGCGTGCTGCTGACTTTGGAAGGGAAAGAGGAGTCTGCGGTTGCTGCTGCCGTCGATGATCTGGTGCAGCGGATCGCCAACCATGTGAGCCGAACGACCTAGGATCTGAAGACAGACTCCCAACGGACGGCGCGCTGCGGACGATTTCTCTTTTCGTTTGGGAAAAGCTGTGGCCAGCTTGGCTCTTCCTTTACAAAGAGAGAGCCCACATGAGCACCGTCGTCCTCACCGAACAGAACCTCGAACAGACACTGAGCAAGCAAGGCATTGTGGTCATCGACTTCTGGGCGGAGTGGTGTGGTCCCTGTCGTGCATTCGCGCCAGTCTTCGAGGCTGCAGCGGAGCGCCACAAGGACGTTACCTTTGGCAAGCTCAATACCGAGGAGGAGCAGGCCGTTGCCGCCGGCTTCGGCATCAGCGCAATTCCCACCTTGATGGTCTTCCGCGATGGCATCGGAGTCTTTCAGCAAGCAGGGATGCTGCCGGCGCAGGCGATCGACAAGCTGCTCGATCAAGTCCGCGCCTTGGACATGGATCAGGTTCGCAAGGAAGTAGAGTCCCAGCCGCACGAGTGCGACCACGACCACGACCACGACCACGACCACGGCCACGGCAAACACTAGCAGCCCGCAGCGACCTGTCCTTCTCCCTCTGTTTCATCCCTCCCTTCGCCCCTCCGTTCACGCTCCCTTCGCATTCCTTTGGGCCTCCTTTTCGGCCTCCCTTTCGTATTCCCTTTCCCTGCTTTGCCGTACCTTTTGCGACATGCAGAGCCGGCCTAGCAGTTATGCTCTTCCGTCGGAAAGGCCTCCTCCGTGACGAAGGCAGAGGAGTCCCTGGTTTGGTCCTAGCCGACCCCCAAGCAAGTGAAGTATAATGACCCAGATCAGAAGTATCTAAAGCGACGATAGGTAGGTCTGTGGGGGCATTCCGTGGCCTGCGTGCCGCGAAGGCTGGTTTCATCGAGCTCGCGTCTCACCTTACGACCTGCGGTAGAAGCACATGAACACGCCAGTCACAGCCTCGAGCGAAACCAAGCCACCGCCGAATCTCATCGACCAGCGGATCGGCAAATACCGTGTCGTTCGCAAGCTAGGCGAAGGCGGAATGGGCAGCGTGTTCGAGGCTGTCCACGTCGAGATCGGTCAGCGCGCCGCCGTCAAGCTACTCAAGCCAGAGCTGTCAAGTGAGCCCAAGCATGTGCAGCGCTTCTTCGACGAGGCCAAGCTGCTCAGCATGGTCAATCACCCGGGCCTGATCAAGATTTACGACTTCGATCGCACCGCCGATGGGCAGGTCTACATCGTGATGGAGCTGCTCGAGGGAGAGACGCTGTGGTCGCGCTTCGAGAAGCAGCAGGGCGGCAAGCCCGGCGGTATGCCCGTCGAGGATGTCGCCAGAATGGTCCGCCAGGTGGCAGCAGCGCTGGCCGCCGTACATCAGCGCGGCATCATCCATCGTGACGGAAAGCCAACCCTTGTCCCATCGAGAAACGAAAACAGAACGACTTGGGGGAAAAGGCGTGAAAAACGGGCGGACGGTCCAGCATCCACGGTTAGAAGTCAATCGCTTCATTGTTCGTTCTGAACTGCCGTCGGAAATCAGACCAACAGCAGAGGTGTCTCCCCGCCGTCTAGTCCCAAGGAATACACCTGTTGCCCTCCGAACCGACGATCGCCAGAAAATGATGTCATTCGACGGAGATGCTGTTTTATCAAGTTTGTCAATAGAAAACACCAGCTTGAACAACTGGGCTCAGTCAAGCGTTTGACCGTAGGGCTACTCACAAGTCGCGGCTTCCAAAGAATCGGGATGCACACGCCTTTCCTGCCTCCGTCTGGCAGGTCATCCGTCGGAGATAGATGGCGGCCTCTGCGGTCTATCAGCTCAGCCACGCCACCGACGACAAATCCATTCAAGTGATGCACGCGCTGGCCAAGCTCGGCGGATGGTGCGGTCGCACACAGACTCCCATCGGCTCCACCATGCTGATGCGCGGCACACTCCTTTTCCTCGGCGCCATGCAGCTCATCCAGCTCCAAAAAAGCGCGATCTCTTCGCCATGGCCCGCACGCTTGAGCCCTATCTAGGACAAATCCTCCGTCGGTGAGGGGAGATGTGATCAAGTGAAAGGCCGTCGGCTAAATTACGTTGGGCATCATGATGGAAGGGATTATGCGACATTCACTTAACCGAGCTGCCGATGAAGCTGTTCAGCTTTGGGTGCTTGCCAGCGCTCAATATCCAAAACATCATGGGCTAGTCGTCGAAGTCGCCACTACTTCGATAATTGAAGTTGTTAGCTCCTTTGCGCTTAATGCGCGCCGCGCACTTGAAGCGCTGCCCACAAGCGGAAAATTTCCTTTGGTTCAACCTCGCTGGAAATGGGTGCCCCGTTCCGATGGAGAGGTGGTGGTCAGCAATCTACGGGACGCACTGAACCGAATCATTCACGCCCAAAAACTTGTGGTTGGCTTCGAGCAACTGCTCCCTCAAGTGTCCGTCATTGATGGCCGTGCGCTGGTCGTTCCATATATTCAAGCCGCAACCGATAGAAAGAAGCTCGCGTTTATTGACCCCTTCGCTCTATCAGATGCCTTCCTGTATGGCGGTTACCCAAAACTTGTAGCTCTGATTTCGGTGCAGTCCTGCGAAGTGCAGCTGATGGAATCCAAGCCGTCCGTGACAACAGTCTAAACACGACAGGAATACACTTTCGGGCGAGTGATCCTCTCCGCACCCAGCGGCCTATCGAGGTAGCTCCTTGTGTAGCCACGTTGTACCTTGTGAAAATGGCACAGCCCGCTCCGCTGGCATCTGGATCGAGAGACGCACCTCCGGCTGGAGCGCCAGTTTCTGGTCTGCGCCATAGAACGCAAGGTTATAGAGCCCACTCCCCGGAAGGAGGTGATAGGGCAAGTTGATCATTGGGAGTGGGAATGCCGGACGAGATAAGTCCACCCTCATACCTGGAAACCAACGGACCACTTCGGACTTCGGATGAGTGATCCCGAAACGGACGAGCACCATTCCAGCTCCGAGCTTGTTCAGTTCTCGTACGGTGGAAATCACTTTCTGATGTGGGGAAAGCTCATTCTTTCCTAATATTTGACATTTACGTGAGCAGTATTCTTGGTTGGCGTTGCTTCTGTCGAACGTAGTCCCGCAGCGTACTCTTTTGCATCTTGCCGTAGTTTGTAGCATTTCCTCACACCCCTATTTAATTCAACCGCATCATTGG
>JAEUKA010000065.1 GCA_016794465.1 Myxococcales bacterium
CCCTCACGCTGTTTGGCACGAAAGTGAGGGCCGATTCCCTACGTGTGATCCCCCGCGATCTGGCTCCGGTCCCACCTGCGCAGAGCGATTCCTTCCGCAACTCCTCCGCACCAGAAACAGACCTCTTTGGGAGTCCGATTCCCAAGAGTAGACTGCACACCCAGCCGATCGCACAGATAGTGATTTGTGATACAGTAAAATTACGGTTATGTACCCGATCTGACCGGGCGCAATTACGGACTCATCCGTCGCTGTGGAAAAAGTCCTTTACACGGACGTGAACGCGGATGGGAAGATCGACCTTGCGATCTCGGAAACGGGGCCGCAGGCCCTGATTGAAGTTGCGCTTGGAAATGGCGATGGAACCTTTGCGGTGGTGGGCTCTGTCAACACCTCTACGACGGTGGGCGGTCTGGTGCTGATCGATGCGAACGGTGATAGCAAGGCCGATCTGGTGGTGGCAGATGGCTTAAACTTGGTGGTTCATCCGAGTGTCGGTGATGGCACGTTTGGGAGTCCGGTCAAGCTTCCGCATACGTTTCAGACCATGGACAGTGGGTCGAGTCTTGTCGCCGGTGATTTGAACGGAGACGGACGTGCCGATGTGGTTGCACTGAACGGCAAAGAGTCGCGCTTTCCGATCTACCTAAGCAAAGGAGACGGCAGCTTTTCGGAAGCCAAGCCGGTGACGTTTACCAGCGTCTTATCGCTGCCGGTGCTAGCGGATGTGAACAAAGATGGACGACTCGATCTGGCTTGTTTTTCGCGCAACAACGGACAAGTGGTGGTCTTCCTGGGAGACGGAACTGGCGGCTTTGCGGTGGCCTCTGTCACAAGCGCGGTGATGGCGACAGACAGCATTGGGGTCGGCGATCTCAACGGAGACGGAACTGTCGATTTGGTGACGGTGGAAACCAACATGCTTGCAGAGACATTCACGGTGCTGGCCGGCACTGGGACCGGACAGTTTCAGCGCAGTGAGCCGTATCAGATTGGCCCGAGTGCACTCGCCGCAGCGCTGTATGTCGGCGACCTGACCGCTGATGGGAAGCTGGATGTGCTGATCGGACAGCGCACCGGAAAGCTCAGCTTGTTTAAAAATGTCACCCCGTAACTTTCAGCGTGCGGCAGCGGTGATGCTGCTGCTATCAGAGTGTCTGTCTTCCTCCGCAGTGTACGGAAAGAGTCCGCGACCGCCGCGCGCAGCGACGCCAACCGCCCAGGAACGGAGTGCTCCTTTGATTGCCCAAGGAGTGATGGCGCTGGCTTCTCGCAACTTTGCCTCTGCCTATGCAGCCCTTGCGGAAGCGTATCTTATCGACCACAGTGCAGAGACTCTGTATCAGCTGGGAATCGTCGCCTATGCCGAGGGACAGACGATTGCTTCGCAAGATCTGATGCGGCGGTATCTGGCGGTCCCAGCAGCGAACGCTGGCAGTGCCCAGCAGCGAGCCGAAGCAGAGCGGATCGTGTCACAACCGCAGGGACAGCGCAGCGAGCTGATCCTGACAGGGGAAGCAGAGAGCCGAGTCGAGGTGGATGGCCGCATCGTCGGAGTCCTGCCTCTTCCTATGCCCCTGCTTGTTTCGTCCGGAAGTCATGTGATCACGATGAAAAACAGTACCACTGCTTGGTCACTGACCCTGGATGTGGCGGCGCATCGTGCCTATCTGCTGACTCCGGAATCCGATGGCAAGCTGAAGAGTCTGCGACTACCGACTGCTCTTCTGGAAGTAGATGGAGATCTGCCGCAAGGGAGTCCCGGTCCGCAGTCACTCGCTGCGCAGAGCGTCAGAAACAGTGGACTGTTTTTGGTGACTCCGCCCGTAAATGGAAAAGAAGAGTGTAAGGGAGAAGCACGCTGTACGCTGCGTCTGGCGGATCAGTCGTTTGCCGATTACTTGCTGGTCTTAGAAGGAGTGCAAGCGGCTGCTACCTCAGGCGGAAACGTCACGGTGTCTCTCATCGATACCCAGATCGGAGAGCCTGCCGCGCAAGCCAAGTTCCCATGCAGTCCGTGCGCCGAAGGAGCGCTGGCAGAGTCTCTCTCCAGGGTCCTTCCTGGCCTGCTCAGTGACGCCACACAGCGTGGTCGGGGGATACTCCGTATTGTCAGTCAACCCGTCGGTGCGATGGTTCAGATTGGGAGTCGAAAGCTTGGTGCGACTCCGCTTGCGATGCCGCGCTTTGCCGGATCGACCGACTGGCAGCTGCGGCGACCGGGATATCAGGTTGCGCAAGGACGCAGCGAAGTGAAGCCAGGACAGACGACCGAGGTGACGATTCCGCTGGCAGCAGAGGTGCTGGCTCCGCTGATTGTGAGACTCCCTCCGGAACGACAGCCACGGCCCAAGTGGCGGATTGCCAGCGGACTTGCAGGGTTGGGAATCGGTGCGGGACTGATGGCACTTGGCGCTTCGGCACTGGCTGTCTCTGGTCAGTGTGTCGAGCCGGCAGCGCCTCCGCAGCAGTCGTGTACGCGGCTGTATCACACCACTGCCGCAGGAGCCGGACTGCTTGCGACAGGGGTGGTGTTTGGCGTGACGGGAGCTGTGCTGCTTGCCATCCCAGGACCACGCAATCGCGACCTACGCCCCGTCCCCAGTGAAGCAGTCGGTCCGTGGGCACTTGCGGATTGAGCAGAGTGTGCCGAGTGCGCAGAGTGAGCGGAGGAAATACATGAAGATGCTTACGGTACTTCTGGCTGGCCTTCTCGTCGGCTGTCAGTCGCTGTGGGGAAGCTTGAGCATTCCCAATCCGGGCAACTGTGTAGAGACTCCTTCCCTCTGTCTGGCCGATGAGCTGTGTGATCAGCAGGAGCAGATCTGTCACCAGGCCCTGGCTCTGTATGCGGCCCAGCCCAACCTCTTTTCCAGCAAAGGGGGCGGCTCCGTGAAGCTGTTTGGAGAGCGGTTCCTACCCGGAGTTCACGTCGATTGGGATGGTCTGCCGGTGACCGATGTCTCTCTCCTTTCCTCGACCGAGCTGAGCTTCTCCCTTCCGGCCTCTCAAGCCGGTCGCTGGCGGATTCCCATCAACGTTCGGAATACAACTGGCCGCTCTGCTCAGCGCGCAGATCTGTTTTCCTACTATTCGGACAGCCTACGGTTTGAAGCGCTGCAACCCCTAAATCCCGGCATTTCAAAGTGGCTGACCGTCGGTGATTTTAATCTGGATGGCCATAAGGATGTCGTCTTCCTAAGTGGTGCAGAGCCGCTGATCGTCTTCGTTCCTGGGGTTGGGAATGGCACGCTGGGACCAGCCCTGTTGACGCCGGCTGGCGCAGTGACGGCATTTCCCAGAGATGCGGCGGCGCTGGATGTAAACGGAGACGGAATCCTTGATCTGTTGATCGCGGTCCGGGGCGAGGTACAAGCCTTTGTTGGGAATGGCAAGGGCAGCTTTGCAGCTGGGGCCAGCGCCACAATTGGACTTGGTACAACGCGTCTGACGGTCCTTAAGTCCGATCGCAGCGAGGCCCGAACGGTGGCCGTTTCAGACGGAGATTTCAGCGGGAAGACGCTCTCAACCGTACGACTCCTCAAAGACGGAACGTTCGCCGCACCAGTGCAGATTGGTAGTGGCTTTGTGACGCGCATTCTCGCTTCCGGAGACGTAAGCGGAGACGGTCTGGACGACCTGCTCGCACTTGACCAGACCAGTCAGCTACGAGTCATGCACAGCGACGGCAATGGCGGATTCCAAGTCGTGCAGATTGTGCCCCTGACCAGCTGCGTGCCAAACAGCCTGGCTGTCGCGGATCTGGATCACGATGGCTGGCAGGATGTGATGCTGGCGTGTGACCAGGGACTCTTGCCTCTGCACAACGATCAAGGAATGCTGAACCCCGCACCGCTGCTACAGCCGACCGAGCTTCTGATTTCTGGACTGCTGGTCGCGGATCTTAGCGGAGATGGCTGGCCCGATCTGGTCTATGGGAGTCGCAGCAGCAAGAGCCTGCTGGTTCTGCAAGCGGATCGGAAGGGCGGCTATCTGGCCCCCCTTTCGGTGTACAGCGACAGCACTTGGAACAATACCGGGGCAGCGTTTATGCAGGCAGCTGACCTTGATGAAGATCACAAGCCGGACGTGGTCGCCGGGTTCAATGGCGGCATGTACCCGCTGGCGGTCCTGCGCAACCAGTCGCCCTAGCGAGGGCTATACTGCGCGTATGTGGCTGCGTGCGACGGTTTTTGGCTTGCTGATGATCTGGCTCTGTCCATCGGGACGGGCGGCGGATGTGCTGCCAGGACCGACGGGAAAGAACAAGGCGCAGCAGCAAGCGCGGCTGAAGGAAAACGCGCGCATCCTGTACTACTCGGCGCTCAAGCACCGTCGGCGCGATCATCCCGAGCGGCTCAACTTGACGCAGCAGGCGCTGCTGCTGCTGCAAAAGGCGCTGCTCCTGGAGCCGACGGATGTCGAAGCGCGGGTGTGGCTGGGTGAGTGGATGTCGCGGCCAGAGCTGGGCAGTGCTGCGCTGTCGCAGGCGGTCAAAGAGCTTCAGCAAGCGCGACGGGATGACGCCACCGGCAGCTGGGACTTCGAGATTGCGACGCAGCTGGGGATTGTCCTGTCGCACCTGGGCCGCTTCGAGGAAGCCGTCGGTGAGTACGATCGGGCGCTGCGACTGCTTCCCGGTGAGCCCGACTCGCTGCTCTTTCCGAGTCGGCATCAGCAGGCGACGCTGCTCTCCAACTCCGCCGAGGCGCTGATGGCGATGGGCAAGCTGGGGCAGGCGATCCGTCGCTACAGTCAAGCCGAGCAGATCGATACCGGCGATCAAGGTGCGCTCCATGCCCTCGGGCTGGCGGTGGCCTACGATCGGGATGGTCAGGTCCAAAAAAGTCACGAGGCGCTCAGTCGCTCTCTCGCCGCTGATCCCGGACTGCGCGTCTATCAAGGCGACGAGGTCTTCTTCGTTCCCGACGGTGACCGCTACTATTACGACGGACTGATCGCCGAGGGACTGGGCAACCGCGACGAGGCGCTGCGTTCTTTTCGTCAGTTCACGACGGAGCTACCGAAGAGCCGCTACACCCCGCGCGCCCGTGAGCACCTCGAGGAGCTGCAAAAACTGCCGGGAATTCCCGTCGCAGAGCTGTTCCGTGCCAACGTCCTGGTCGGCTCGCCGCACTTTGCCCCCGAGGACAGCGCGGGAGGTGGCGAGAAGCACCGCAGCGAGGACGAAGTAGGCAAGGCGGTGCGCGAACGGATGATCGATCTCCGTCAGTGTTATGCGCAGGGTCTACGGCGGGCCCCACGACTGGGCGGTGACATGTTGGTGGCGCTGATTGTCGACCCGAGCGGCGCGGTGCTGCTGGTGCAGCCTCTCGACAACACGCTGACCGAGCGCGGCTCGTGGAAGCCGACCGGCGGGCAGACGACGGCAATGCCACCGGCGACAGAGCTGGTCCGCTGTGTTCAAAATGCCCTGCAGCGCTTTCGCTTCCCGGTCGCGTCGGTCGGCAACGATGACAACGACGAGCTGGCGCTGCCCATCCATTTCGAGGCGCGATGACCGTCGGACGCTGGCTGGCTTGCCTGGTGCTGTTTCCCTCGGTGATCGAGGCCCAGCCGACGGAGCCCAGCCGTGCCGCCCCGACCAGTGTTCGCAAGGTGTTGCGCGACTGCGCACTCACGGTCTGGGGTTGCGCCAATCGAGCCGGCCACAGCAACGACAGTGAGTACGAGCAGATCATCCAGCGCGCCCGCAGCCAGCTGGTGTTTTCCCACACTGCGCCGGGCGTGGACCTAAGCAAGACCGTGACCGAGCTGCTCGACGCCACCAAGCTCACATCCAACCCGCGAGAGGCCTGGGTGACGCTGGCGGTGATCTATGCCGAGCAGGGCAACTGCACCGACGGATACTCACTGTTTGAGTCTTTGCTCGCGACGACGGAACACCCTGCGACCGGGACCGATCAGCTCACCCCACCGACGGTAGAGCTGCTGTGGAAAGATCGCCAGACGCTCCGGCTCGGGCTGTCGCTGTGTCACAGTCTGCGCGGCGAGCATGAGCGAGCGGCGACCCAGTATCGGCGGATGATCCTCCACGACGGGCCGAGCCAGCGCCTCCTGTATCGACTGGCAGACACGCTGCTGGCCGACGGGCATCCCGACGAAGCGGTGCCGCTGTATCGCCAAGCCTGCCTCGAGCTGCCGCCGGTCCAGCCGCAGGTCCTGGTCGCGCGCAGCTGTGCCGGGCTGCTGGTGGCGCTCGACCGCAGCTACCGTCAGCGACCGACGCGACTGCTCAGCCAGCTGCGTCGCTATGACCTGGGGCTGCGGTTTTTGAAGATGACGGACTTTGTGCCGGCGGCCGATCGCGACTACTCCCGCGCCCTGCTGCTGTCGCCAAGCTGCGAGCGTGAGGCGCTGTTGCGGCAGTATCTGCACGCGACGCCACCGTCAGTGCCCCAGGCGTATCGGCGTCGTGCCGAAGAACACCTGATGGAAAACCAGGCCAAAGTGCCGGGCTGCACCTCTCAGACGGAGCCGCCGCTCACCAGAGCTGACGGAGTCGCGCCGCCGCCGCCCGCGCCGCTGGTCGTTCCGAAGCCACCTCTGTGAGCAGCTCGCCGAGCAGGGTGCGCAGCGGCAGCTCTCTTGTCCCCAGCTGAGACAGCGACGCTTGATGCAGGATCGTTGGCCCGCTCAGCGGCTCAGCCCGTGTCGTTCGCATCCCGACATCATCTGACAGCTGCCCACATAGCATCTCCAGCAGCACCACACCGACGGCAAACACATCGGCAGGCGGCGAGGGCGGACCGCCCAGCAGACGCTCCCGCGACAGATAGCCGAGCGTGCCGAGCCCCGCAAAATACGCGCCGTGACCTAGCCGTGACAGCCCAAAGTCGGCAATCACCAGATCGCCAAGTGGCTGCTCTGCCTCGGGCAGCTCGTGGTGACAGCGACCATCGCCGCGAAACAGGAGGTTTTCCGGCTTCAAGTCCCCGTGTGACACCGACCCCGCATGCAGCTCTGACAGCGTCTCCAGCAGCTCGACCGCTCGTCGCAGCGCCACGGCAATCGGCAGCGGACCCTGGCGCAGCCGTCCCCGCAGCGAGCCGCCTAGGCACAGCTCCATCGCCAGCAGCGGCGGTGACGGACTCTCGCTTAGCTCGTCCCCGTCGACGGCGTACAGCGCAACAATCCCGGGATGACGAGCCGCCGACAGCAGCCTCGCCTCGTGGAGCGCCCGCAGCAGCGCATCGTCCTGCCCACGCTGTCGTAGGTGCGGATGAAACACCTTCAGCGCCAGCTCACACTGCAAGTCGCGATCGAGCGCCCGGTAGACCGTCCCGGTTCGCCCTGAGCCCAGCTCGGCAAGGAGCTGATAGCGGCTGCTCGTCGTCATCGCCACCGTCGGCAGCACCGCCCGCTGGACGCTCGCCAAGTGTACCCCCGGCTCGGTCAGCATGGGCTGTCCCGGGCGTGGCCCACCGATCGACAGAAAGCGAGTCTGGGCCTCGGGATACTGCACGTCGAGCGCCAGCAGCTCTGCCAGATATCGTCGTGCCGCCGTCAGATCGCCAACCGCTCGGTGCGCCTCAGCGAGCAGAAACAGCAGCCGCAGAGACTGTGACAGCGACGCCAGCCCCAGTGCCTGCTGAAGCGGCCCGATCGCCTCCGCATGCCGCGCCGCCTGACACAGCGACTCCGCCACCAGCTGGGCCAGCGCAAAGTCCGTCGGAATCGCCCGAACCAGGCTCGGCCCCAGTCGCAGCGCCGGCTCCGCTCGTCCCGAATGTAACAGTGTCGTCAGCGCCCGCAGCACCGCAGGCTCGGCCAGCCTCGGTCGCTCGCTCAGATGCCCTAGCTTTTGACTGTAGTGCTGTAGCAGCAGCAGCGGATCGTCGTCGGCAGGCTTCGGCAGCGCGGGACGGGGTGAGGTCTTCAGCGAGGGAGAGTCTGCCTGCTGCTCGGTGCCAGTCACCAGCCCGCGCAGACGCTGCCACCACGACATCGCTACAGCACCTCCAGCCGGACGGCGCCTTGCTCGACGACATCGCCGCGAATCAGCTGCACCCCCGACGGCACTCGCTGGCCGTTGAGACGAAGCTCCTCGCCTTCCGACTGCACCACGGGCCGCCCTGTCGCGAACCGCAGCCCGAGCCGACCTGGCAGAGGCAAAAGCTCCGTCGACAATCGCACGTTCAGTCCACGCCGCATCCCGGTCCGCAGCTGCAGCGACAAGACCGATGACTCGACGGTGAACGGCATTCGCAGATGCTGACCGATGCCTAGCTCACCCTCGTGACGAAGCGGCAGAGAAGCCTTTTCCGAGAGCTGTAGTCCATCGAGAAAAGTGCCATTTTTGCTGCCCAAATCCGTGACCGCAAAGCAGCCCTCGCTCACCGACGACAAGCGCACATGCTGCCGAGAGACACCGGGATCGCCTAGCAAAAGACCACACTCCTCGCCCCGCCCGACGAGAAGCGGTGGCAGGGCAAGCAAGACTCGCTCCCGCACCGTCTCGGACCCTGGCGTACTCGACGACAGCCATAGCTCGACCTGGCCGCTGGTCAACAGCTTCCGGCGCAGCTCGTCGGCCAGCCGCTGCGGCTCGCGTGCATCCTTGGCCACCTCGCACAGTGTGCGCAGCTGCGCATACGCCTCATCGCGTCGCCCGAGGAGCAGCGCCGACTCATAGGCCGCATGCAGCTCCGTCTCCCGCGCCGTTTGCTCTCGCACCCGCGCTTGCTCAGCCAGTAGTCGCTCGACGCGATCGATGTCGCCGGCCTGCGTCAGGACCTCGACGGCTCGCTCGACATCGCCCGCTCGCTCGAACGCTTCCGCCGCCAGCACCGGCTCGTCGGCACGCGCCAGCACCCGGCCAGCATGCAGCGCCAGCTCACGGTCACTGTCGATGAGATCCCGGCTCCGCAACAGCCGCAGCAGCGCTTCCCCAAGCCGCTTGAGCAGCAGCGCTGGCGCCTCGCGATCGTCGCTGAGCAAGTTGACCGCCACCAGCAGCTCTCCGACGGCGCTTCCCGGCACCGCTCGTCGCCCCGCTTCCAGGATGTGCATCTCGGCGACTTTATGACGCTCGTCGCACAGGGCATAGGCTTTCGCCGCCTCGATGTACTCGCCCGCTGCCTCCGCTGCGACAGCCGTTCGATAGGTTGCAGACAGCCGGCGCAGCCAGCCGCTCACTTTTTGTCCCCCAGTCGCGCTCGCTGGTACTCGCCGAGCACCATTTTCACATACTGATGCGTCGTCTCATACGGCGGTACCCCATCGTACTTTTGGACCGCGCCCGCCCCGGCGTGATACCCGGCAATCGTCAGCACCAGATCGCCGCGAAAGCGATTGGCGAGCAGCCGTAGCAGTCGCGACCCCCCGAGGATGTTTTTGCGCGGCTCGAACACATCAGTCACCTTCTGCTCCGTCGCCACATCCGGCATCAGCTGCATCAGTCCCTTGGCTCCGGCACAGCTTACGACGCGCGGATCGAAGTCCGACTCGACCTTGATCACCGCCCGAATCAGCGCCTCTGGCAGCCCATACACCGTCGCTGCTTCGGCAATGTGGCGGTCGTAGCGATGAAAGCGCTCCGGGCTCTGATCCTGCGACGGCACCACGTCGGCTCGTGAGCGCTCACAGCCGCTGACCCCTGACACCGACTGCGCTTTGCCCGGCCCGCTGCGCGACACCACCGACCACCTGTGACCATCACGTCCCGACGGAGGAATGTTGCTAAAGTAGACCACTCCGTCGTGCTCGTAGCTCCACAGGTCGGCCCGTGACAAGCTGGGCGACGACAGGAAGCTGCAAATCCCGACGACGATCGCTCCAAGCTGACCCGGCCTGCGCACGTCCTGCATCACAGACACATCGTAGCCACCCGCCCGCGAGCCGGCAAAGCCCGTACATCGCCTTTACACCCGCCCCAGCCACGTGTTACGGCGAGGCCATGCGTGCCGTCGTCCAACGCGTCCGCCGCGCCGAAGTGCGCGACCAAGAGTCCGGCGAAGTCCTCGGCAAGATTGGCGTCGGGCTGTGCGTCCTGCTCGGCATCGGCCAGGGCGACGGCGCCAAAGAAGTTGACCTGCTCGTCGATCGCATCACCGGCCTGCGCATCTTTCCCGACTCACCCGGCAGCGCTCCCGAGGGCCGCAAGCCCGGCAACATCAACCGCGCCCTTCGTGAAGTCGGCGGCGCGCTGCTCGTCGTCAGTCAGTTCACCCTCTACGCCGACACCAGCCGAGGCCGCCGACCGTCGTTCCTTTCTGCCATGCCTCCCGCCGAGGCGATTCCGCTCTACGAGCGCTTCCTTGCCGGCTGCCGCAGCGCTGGCTTTCCCGTCGAGGCAGGCCGCTTTGGCGCGATGATGGATGTCGAGCTGTGCAACGACGGCCCCGTCACCATTTGGTTCGACACCAGCAGCCCTCCGAGTGGATCATGACCGTCGAGCGAGCCCACCTGTCGATGCTGATCGTCACGACGCTGTCGGTGATGCCGCAGCGGGTGCAGGCGTCGCTGCCGGATCTCATCTCGCTTGGGCCTCGTAGCTCGGCGATGGCGGGGACGGGCGTGGCGGTGGCCGACGACTGGGAAGCGACCTATCAAAACCCAGCCGGCCTGTCGCAAGCGCAGACCAAGCTGTCACTCGGCATGGTGTACGGTGGCTACCGACTGCAAATCGACGGAGAGCCGCATCCACTGTCCAACCCGGCGGGCGTGCAGATCGGGGCCAGCGTCAAGCTGCCACTCGGGGGAATCCTCACCGATCGGATCGGCCTTGGACTTGGGTTGTATCTGCCGGCTGGCGTCGTCAACCGCGTCAGCGTGCCGTTTCCCGAGGTGCCTCGCGCCGCGCTCCTCGACGCTCGCACCGAGGTTGTCTCGGTCTTGGTCGGCCTCGGCATCCGCTTGCCCTGGGGCCTGCGCGTCGGTGGCGGCGTGCTGGCGTTGGCCGCTCTCGTCGGTGACATCATCATCCGTCCCGACGGCTCTGGCCGCATTACCTCCATCTCCGAGGAGCAGCTGACGGTTGACTACGCGCCCATCCTCGGCATCCGCTGGTCGCCGCCGAGTGAGCGACTTCAGCTCGGCCTGACCTTCCGGGGTGCCTCGCGATCGTCCTATCTTTTGCGGCTTCACACCGAGCTGGGCGACGCGATTCCGCTGGGACTGCCGCTGATCTCGTTTGCGGGAATTGCCCAGTACGATCCGCTGCAGCTTTTGGCTGAGGCGGCGCTGCGGGTCACGCCATCGCTGCAGCTGGTGGCGCAGCTCGGCTGGAAAAAGTGGAGCGACTACAGCTATCCGATTGAGCCAGCGACGAAAGACTCACCAAAACTACCTGTACCCGGCTTTCATGACACGGTGGTACCACGTGCGTCTTTGGAATACACGGCGCCGAGCCCGGCTTGGCTGAAGGTGCAGGTTCGCGGCGGCTACTGGTTTGAGTGGACGCCCACCCCAAGGACACCGCCCGAGGACGATGGCAAGAGCCTGCTCGATGCCAGCCGCCACGTCGTGTCACTCGGGCTTGGGCTTGGACTCGTCGGGAGTCGCGTACCCCTGTCGCTGGACCTGTTTGCCCAAGGCCACTTTCTGTGTCAGTGCGGGCGACTTAGTGGGCAGCTTCTCGTCGGTGGTGCGACGCTGGGGGTGCGGCTATGAGGCGTGCTCTGTGGGCCATCTCCGTCGCTGCGGCAGTCGGTCGCAGTCCAGCCGCGCACGCCAATCCCGTCGATGCGTTTGGCTTTGGGGCGCGGGCCCAAGCGCTCGGTTCCGCGTATTCTGCCGTCGCTGATGACAGTGCTGCCAACTACTACAATCCCGCCGGACTCGCCCGCGCGCGTGGGCTGAAAATCGACATTGGCTATCAGATCTCGCGGCCACTGATGGAAGTCTCGGGGCAGAGACAGCCGCTGCTGGATTCGCGTGGGCTGACGGCGGGGGTGGTGCTGCCCGGGTCGATTGCCGGCGTGCGCTTTGCTTTCGGAGTGGCGCTGCTGTTGCCCGATCAGCACGTCACGCGCATCCGGGTGCTCAGCTTCGATCAGCCGAGGCTGCACATGTACGACAACCGGACGCAGCGACTGTATCTGGCGGCCAACCTGGCGGTGCACATCTATCGCGGGCTGTACCTCGGTGGCGGGCTGGCGTTTATGTCGCGCTCGTCGGGAACGGTGTATCTGCGGGGTCGCGTCGGTATCTCGGACCCGGAGCGCAGCGAGCTGTCGTCGTCGATCAGTCAAGATCTGTTGGCGATTCGCTATCCCCAGGTCGGCCTGCTGTTCGAGGTGACGCCGCGTCTGGCGCTGGCGCTGACCTATCGCCACCGCTTCGCACTCGACCTGGAGCAAGGGTTTCAGATCGACGCGCAGGTTGGTGATCCAGGGCAGCGTCCCGTCGTCGAAAAAGGTCAGCTCAAAGAGCTGGCCCGCTCGGTGGACCTGTTTCAGCCCTGGCAGCTCGTCGTGGCGGCGGCAGCGCGGTTTTCGCGCCTGCAAGTCAGCGTCGATCTGACCTATGCCCGCTGGAGTGAGCAGCCACCGCCCGCCGCTGTGTTCACCCTCGATCTCGACATCGGCCAGCTGACCGATCTGGTGCGACTGCCCAAGTCCAAGGAATATCCGCCGGTCGGATTTCGGGATCTGCTAATTCCCGCCATCGGGCTGGAGTGGCGCGCGATCGAGCATGCAGGGCCGCTGTCGCTGGATGCCCGCGCCGGCTATCGCTATGAGGCCTCACCGGTGCCTGAGCAAGATGGCGACGAGAGCCTCGGCGATTCCGACAAGCACCTCTTCAGCGTGGGCGTGGGCGCCGAGCTGGCCGGCCTGACCCGCGTCCTGCCTCGACCGATCAGCATCGACGGCTTCTTGGGACTTGGTTACCTGCCGACCCGCACGTTTCGCAAGGCCGATCCGCGCTCGGCAGTCGGCGATTTCACCGTCGCTGGCTACGTCCTGCAAGCCGGCCTACAGACGCGCTTTACGTTCTAGCGGCGTGCTCCCCACAAGCTGTGCTAAACCCCCACCTAGGCGGAGTGTTCCCCCGACTTCCCTACCTGTTTTTTGACCGCGAACCTTACGAAGGAGTCCTTTGATGTCTCGACCCCGACTCTCGCGTGTGTGCGGCCTTTTGCTTGCGCTGTGGACGATGCTTGGCCTCGTTCAGCCGGCGAGCGCGCAGAAGGCGGCGATCGTGACGGCCGTCCGCTCCGGCGAAAGCGCCTGGTGGCAGTACGTCAAGCAGAAGATCGTCAGCACTGGCCTCTATACCGCCGTCGACCAGATCGACGCGGCATTTACCGACCCGACGCTGACGCAGCTGCAGAACTACAAGCTGGTGGTGATCCTCTCCAGCGACTACGGTCTGTCGAGCGCCGACGGTGTGGGCAATGCGCTCGGTGACTACATGGCGATGGTGCCGGGGGCGGCGGTGCTGGTCTTCCAGCCCAACACCTGGCAGACCGGGCTGTTTGGAGCCCCGGCCATCGGTGGCAGGTTCCTCGCGAACTATGCACTCACGTCGCAGAGCGCTACCAGTGCTAGCTCCTCGACGAAGCGCGGCACCGTGCTCAGCAACGATCCTCTCGTCGAGGGTGTGACCGAGTTTTCGTGCGGCTCGAACTGTCAGCGAGTGACCGGAACTGCCTTGCGCGCTGGCGCCACTGCCGTCGCCTCCTGGGCCGATGGCACGCTGCTGGCGGTCCGGGGCAAGAAGCGCGTCGACCTCAACATGCTGCCCGGCGATGAGGGCGCAATCTCTGGCTCGTGGGGTGGCACCGGCGGAGAGCTCATCACCAACGCCATTCTGTACCTGTCGTCCCCGATGTTGCAGAGCCCGCGCAAGCCTTCCTTCCCGAGCATCGGCCTCGGTGGTGCCAGCGCCTGGACGGCCATCAACTTCCGCAACATCTCCGACGCACCGATCGATGTCACCGGCATCGGCATCGACGGAGCCGGCAAAGCCCAGTTCGTCTACCGCAGCGACTATTCCCCCAGCGCCGGGGCCCCAGTGACATTGGCGATTGGCGCGACGATGACGGTCCAGGTCGCGTTCAAGCCGCAGACGCAGGGAACGCACAAGGCCAGCCTCTATCTGACCATGAACGGACTGCCGCGCATCGACACCGCGCTGGAGGGAACCAGCAAAGGCAACCTGTGGATCTCGCAGTCCCCGATCGACTTCGGTGGCAACCCAACCGGCTCGACGGCAGGACCGGTCACAGTACGGCTGAAGAACGCCGGCATGATGCCGATTGAGATCGAGAAGCCGACGATCACCGACAGCAAACACTATGAGCTCACCCCGGCTCGTCCCGACGCCAAGATCACGATGTTCGCCGGAGCCACCTACAGCTTCGACCTCAAGTTCACGCCGGGCATGGACACCGGGGAGTTTTCGACGACCATCACGGTGCTGTCGACGGACGCGAGTAGCCCACTGACGATTCCGGTGCGGGGGCTGGCCGGTCCACCGAAGGCCAAGCTGCCTTATACATCGGTGCTGATGCCGGATGTTCCGACGGGAGCCAAGGGCTCGCCGATTACCATCAACCTGACCAACGAGGGCTTTTCGGACCTGAAGGTGCCGTCGATTACCACCGACAATACCGACTTTGCGATTCCGAATGCGCCTGGGGCGATGAGCCCGCTGGTCGTTCCGGCGCAAGAGAGCAAGACCTTCCAGATCGTGTTTTCTCCGTCGGTAAGTGGCGTTCGGACCGGCAAGCTGACCCTGACCAGCAACGAACCGCCGGGCTCGCCGATGTCCGACAAGTTCATTGACCTCGCCGGTACCGCGACGCAGCCGCAGTTCAAGGTCAGTGTGACCTCGCTCGACTTTGGCACCGTCAACATTGGCGCGACTTCCCCGACAAAAGCCGTCGAGCTAAGCAATGATGGCGACGGAGATTTGCTGGTCAAAGAGCTGGCGATCGTCGCTGGCATGGGCGCTGACTCGTTCGCTGTCTCGACGCTGGAGACGCCGCCGTTTACGCTTCGGGCCGGAACCAAGGTCAGTGCCCAGGTTGCCGTGGCGCCCAAGGCCGCTGGCAGTCTGGCGGCGACGCTGCGGATTGTGACCGACCTTGCGACCTCGGGCTCGGCGACCGTCGCGCTCAAGGCTGAGTCGAATGGTGCCGTCGGTCAGCTTGACACCGCCAAGCTCGACTTCGGCGACGCCAAGGTCAAGCAGCTGGTGTCGAAGACCGTCAAGCTCAGCAACACCGGCAACAAGGATCTGACCATCGTCAAGAGCGCCTTGCAGCCGATGGTGAGCGTGTTTTCCCTGAGCGCGCCGGTCGATGGCACCAAGATTGCCGCCGGGGGCAGCGCAACCTTCACAGTCAACTGCATCCCGGCGATGGTTGGTCTGGCGACGGCACGACTGGACATCACGACCGACGATCCGGCGATGGCGGGTGGCACCAAGTTCTCGCTGCCGCTGTCGGTGAACGGGGTGGTCGCCAATGTCACGGTCGATCCACTGGTCCTCGAGTACACCGCGCCGATCTACGTCGGACAAAAGAGCGAGATGAAGGTCGTCAAGGTGACCAACGTCGGCTCAGTTACCGTCGACAACCTGTCGGTGAAGCTATCGGGCGACGGCGCTGGCGACTTCACGGTCGTCACTGGCTACAAGACCAAGATCCTGCCCGGGGAAAACAGCGAGATTGGCATTACGTTTGACCCGCGCGTCGCCAAGGCAGAGATCAAAGCCGTTGCGGTGGTCGAGGCCGACGGGGTGCAGGTGCCGATGACGGTGCAGCTGAAGGGCTCGGCGATGTCGGCGCTGCTGACGGTGTCGCCGACGATGCTGCGCTTCCGCTCGGTCTATGTCGGTGAGCAGTCGAGTCCGCTGCCGATTACGATCTCGAACGATGGCATCACGCCGCTCGACCTCGACGTGATCTTGCCGCCCGGCGAGGAGTGGTCGGTGGATCTCAGCCAGGTCAAGCTCACACTCGGCTCCGGCGAGACGACCAAGGTGCCGGTGGTGTTCTCTCCGAAGTCGACCGGCAGCAAGTCCGAGAGCATCGACATCCGCATGAAGGGCACCGCCGTCAGCCTCGCTCAGATCAGTGCCGAAGGCGACGGAATCAACCGCCCGATGCCGATGCCCGAGTCGAGCGGCTGCGCGATGTCAACCCACAGCAGCCAGTGGCCAAGTGTAATGCTGGGGATTCTGGCACTGCTGCTGCTCCGCCGTCGGCGATCGGAGGCGCGCTAGCCCCTTATGGCCGGCCAACCACGGCTATCGACGGGACCGCTGTGGCTGCGAGCGCTGCCGCTGATGTGGGCGGCGCTCCTGGCGATGGCGATGGCGTCGCTGCTCGCCAGGCTGTACGGACAGAGTCCGCTTGCGATGTATCGGCTGCTCCTCGCTGGTACCTGGGGCAGTGTCTATGGCATCGGGCAGGTTCTGTTTAAGGCCACTCCGCTGGTGTGTACCGGGCTCTCGGTGGCGGTGGCCTTGCGGGCCGGGCTGTTCAACGTCGGTGCAGAGGGTCAGCTGATCGTCGGAGCGCTGGCAACCGCGCTGTGTGGTGCGTACCTACCTGCTGCGACACCAAGCCTGGTGGCGATCCCGCTCTGTCTCCTGTTTGGGTTTGTCGCTGGCGGACTGCTCGGGACGTTTGTGGGGCTATGTAAGTGGCTCTGTCGCGCCCACGAGGTCATCGTCACCATCCTGTGCAACTTCATCGTTCGGGCGGCAATGGTCGGCGTGGGCGGCTATCTGTTTCTCAAGGAGTCGGTCCACACCGCGCCGGTGATTGCGGCTTCCCGGCTGCCTCGGCTGTCGGTGCTGTTTCCGCAGCTGCATGGCTCGGCGGTCAATGCGGCGCTGCTGCTGGCGATCTTGCTGGCGGTCGCGGTCGAGCTGTTTCTGCGTCGGACTCGGCTCGGCTTTGCCCTGCGCGTGGTCGGACAGAATCCCGAGGCAGCGGCAGCGGCTGGCCTGCACTTGGGTCGGGTGCGCACGCTCGCTCTCGCGCTGTCGGGAGGACTCGCTGGACTCGGTGGTGCCAACTTCGTGCTTGGCTACAAGTACTACTATGAGGACGGCTTCTCGTCGGGCATTGGCTACTTGGGAATTGCCGTCGCGGTGCTGGCCCACAACCGGCCGCTGTGGCTGCTGCTGTCGGCGCTGTTCTTCGGGACGCTCGCGCAAGGGGGACTGGCCGTCAATGCGGTGGTCCCGCGTGAGCTCATCGACGTGCTGAGTGCGACCGTGATCCTCGCCGTTGCGACTGCCTCCGCCGAGGTCAAGCGACTGCTGCCCCGCTTTGCACTCGACCCGGCCAAGGCGGAGCCGCCGCCGCGTGTGCCGCCGCCGCATGAGCCGTTCCCAAGGTCCAAGCCCGACCCGACCGAGTCCGTGCCGCCGCCGCTCGTCGAGCCCAAGCCCAGCCCGCCGGTCGCCTGGGTGGAGAGGTAGCAGATGGACTCGTTTGCGCTGCTGGGACTGCTGTGGGCGATCTTGCGCATTGCCGTGCCGTACGTGATGGCGACGCTGGGTGGCACGGTCTGCGAGCGGGCGGGCGTGATCAACATCGCGCTCGAAGGCATCTTGCTGTTGTCGGCGTTGGGGACGGCGCTCGGGGCTCCGTACGGGGTGACGGCGGCGCTGGCCTCGGGGATTGCTGCTGGGGTGGCGACGGCGCTGCTCTACGGGCTGCTGGTGGTGGTGTTCCGAGGCGACCAGATTGTCTGCGGCGTGGCGATCTTTATGCTCGCGGACGGACTGTCGCGCTTCCTGCTCAAGGTGGTGTTTGGCTCGACCTCGAACTCGCCTCGGCTGGATGCGCTGGCGGGGCAGGGTCCGCTGTGGCTGCTCGGACTGGCGGGGCTGGCGACGCTGCTGGTCCATGGAATGCTGTCGTACTCGGTGCTGGGTCTGCGGCTGCGCGCGGTCGGAGACAAGCCCGAGGCTGCGCAGGCACTGTCGGTGTCGGTCCTACAGGTGCGACTGTGGGCTGTCGGGCTGTCGGGGCTGCTGGTGTCCCTGGGCGGCATCTACTTGGTGTTCGAGCAGCGCCAGTTTGTCGCCCTGATGTCCGGCGGTCGCGGCTTTCTGGCGCTGGCGGCGATGATCTTTGGTGGCTGGCAGCCGCTGTGGGGGGCCGCTGCCGCGCTGCTGTTTGCCGCCGCTGAAGCCATCGGGATCTTCCTGCAAGCACGCGGGCTCCACATCCCGAACTGGCTGCTCCAGAGCGTGCCGTACGTGCTGACTCTGCTGACCCTGATGCTGCGAGGCCTGCTTGGCAAGAGACAGAGCGCCGCGCCGCTGGCCTTGGGCATTCCCCGTCTCTAAGTGATCGCTGCCGATCGAGCCTGGGAAAGGCCCGCTTCCCGTCGATTCACTGAGCCATTCTTGCAGTAAACTGACACCTCACATCTATGTGGGAAATCTTCCAATCGGCCCGTCTGCGCCGATTGTTCCTCGCTGAAACCGTGCTGTTGTTTGTGGTCGCGGTTTTGTGCGTTCGCCTGCGGATCGGGGCTGGATATCCAGGCCTGCCGGTCGGGGTCGAGCTGTGGGCCTACTGGCAGGAAGCGCTGCTGGCCGGCGTCGTGGTGCCCGTCTCTGTTCAGCTCGCGATGTACTACCTGGAGCTGTATGCAGACACACCGCCGGGCTCGCGGACCCAGCTGCTGGTGCGGATTCAGCTGGCGCATGTGATTGCCGGCGTCGCACTGGCGCTGCTGTTCTATCTGTTTCCGCGCTTTCGCTTGCAGCGGCTGGCGCTTTTGATGAGCCTGGGCATCGGTCAGTGGCTGCTGTTTTCGCTGCGCTGTCACTTCGAGGAGATCTTGGTCAGTGGCAGTGTCCGGCGGCGGGTCTTGCTGATTGGCGCGGGCGAGCTGGCGCAGCGACTTGGGCGCTGGCTGCTCTCGCGTCCCGGTGCGGGCTACGAGCTGGCGGGCTTTCTGTCGGAACAGGAGCCCGAGATGGCGCAGACCCTGATCGGTCGGCCAGTGCTCGGGGGCTATCACGAGCTGCTCGAAGTGCTGCATCGTCACGAGATCACCGACGTGGTGTTTGCGCCCGATGACTCACGCGGTGAAGCGGTGGTGATGCAGAAGCTCCTGACCGCCAAGCTGCACGGCACCAACGTCTGGAGCGCACTGTCCTTTACCGCCGAGCTGACCCACAGCTTGCCAATCGAGCTGCTCAAGCCCGCCGACGTGGTCTTCGACGCTGGATTCACCCCGCCGCCGTGGACGATCGGCCTCAAGCGCGGCTTCGATGTTGTACTGAGTCTGATCGCGATCCTCCTGGTGTCGCCGATTCTGCTCGTGGTCGCGATCGCGATTCGGCTTGATAGCCCGGGACCGGCGCTCTATCGGCAGGCGCGGGTCGGACTGCGCGGGCGGCTGTTTACGATCTACAAGTTTCGCTCGATGCGCGTCGCCAAGCCCGGAGAGCCGCTGCGCCTGACCGCCCACAACGACGATCGCGTGACCCGCGTCGGGCGCTTCATTCGGCTGCATCGCATCGACGAGCTGCCGCAGTTTTTCAATGTCCTCCTCGGTGACATGAGCCTGGTCGGCCCCCGGCCCGAGGTCGAGTCGTCGGTCAAAGAGCTGCGCACCTCACTGCCGTTTTACGATCAGCGCCACGCCATCCGCCCCGGCATCACCAGCCTCGGACAGGTCCGCTTCGGCGCCGCCACCACCTTGAACGAGGCCCGCGAGCGACTCAAGTACGACCTCTACTACCAAAAGAACATGTCGATCGCGTTTGACCTCTCCATCCTCATCGACACGGTGAAAGTAGTCCTCCTAAAGATCGGCGCGCGCTGATTCCGTTTCGGTCCTGCGAGCAGAGCGCAGCGGCTGCGGTAGGATGCAGACCGTCACTCCTTCGCCATGCTCCGCCGCTTCCTACTCTTGCTGCTTGTCGTCATTCGTACTGCTGGGCGAGCCGCCTTTCAGCGTGCGGCACCCCTGTATCTAGCGATTGGGATCGTCGCTGCGATTGTCTTTTCCGGCAACGGAATGTCCGCGTCGGATGTGACCACTTTTGCAGAGGACTCGATTCCGTTCCGGGCCGCGCTGTGGCTGCTGTGGCTCTCTGCAACCATGCCCGCTGCCCGCGCGGTACTCTGTGAGCCGTCGCTGTTTTTGCTTCGCTCGCTGCCGATTCCGCGCACGCACTTTTATGTTGCGCACGGACTGCTCCTGTTCGCGGTGGAGCTTCCTTTTGGCACTCTGTTTGTACGAGGAATCGGACTCCTTCTCGGACTCTCATTGACTTTTTTGGCGATGGCGGCCCACGCGCTCTTCACGCTGCGAAGGCGAAGCATCGAGTCGGTACTGCTGGCGCTGATGTTGCTCGCGCTGGTGCTTATCCCAGTACGGATTCCCATTCCCATCGCAGCTCCGATTCCCATTCTGCTGCACTTGGGAATGTCTACTCTGGTCCTTTCTCGATGCCTGATCCTTTCGTTTGACGCGGCCCCGCAGAGCGCTGGCTCCGTCGATCGTCCACTCGTCGGTGGTCCGGCGGTTGTGGCTCTCTGTTTGGCGTATCTTCTGACCGTGTGGCGGGCCCAGTGGACCCTGCTGTTACGTGCTCTCTTCCTGGTTCTGCTGGGGTTGGGAATAGTGTACTTTTCTGTGCATAATAATCAGCTCACCACCCCCGCGCTGCGCGGCACGATTTCGCTGGGCGTACTCGCAGGTGTGCTGCTGCTGGGCCTGGCCGGAGTCGCCGGTCCAATCCGTCGGAGTGAGCGGCAAGCAGAGTGGTTGTTGCAAGTCTGTGGCACTTCCGGGGCCCAGCGGATCTGGGCTGGAGCGCTTGCGATCGGGCTGCTCGGAGTCCTTTTGGGGGCGCTGCACGGACTCCTGTTAAGCTGGCTTCTCGACGGAGACTGGCGACTCCTACTGCGTTTGGGAAGTGTGGCGATGGCCGCCGGAATGATTGTAGGCGTGATCGGTTTTTGTCTGGTCCGCTGGGCGCAGCGTGGTACCAAAGCAGACAGCGATCGACTGTTGCTGGCACAGCTGTTCACATTGCTTGTCTGGGTTCTTTTGACCTGGATGTTTCATGAGCTGGCGCTGCTCTGTGGGCTGCTTTCGGCATTCTGGATGCTCTTGTGGGCGACGACAGCAGCCACTCCTTCTGCCACGGCTTCGGGTCGCTGGCTTCGCCTTCGTCGCGAGCGCGAAAAAGGAGATCACTAGATGCGTCTTTCCGTTCAGGCTGTGCACAAACAGCTGGGAACCCGGCCGATCCTGCGCGGAGTTTCCTTCACCATGGCCGCTGATGAGGTGGTCGTGATCCTGGGTGAAAACGGCAGTGGCAAGTCGACGCTGCTGCAGCTGGTGGCAGGAATTCTAGAGCCGGACGCGGGACAGATTCGCATGGATGGGGATAGCTTGACCGGAGGTGCCGTCGCTGCGCGCCGCAAGCTGGGCTACGTTCCCGATTCCGCGTCACCGCTTCCGGATCTGCTGGTGGCAGAGCTGTGCGCGCTGGTCTGTTCACTCAAACAAGCGCCGCCCCCGCACCGGACTCTGTACGAACAGCTGGGTGTTGCACCTTACTTGCAACAGCGACTGGGTACGCTGTCGTTCGGTCAGCGCAAGCGTGCGTGTCTGCTCGCGGCGCTGATTGGGAATCCGTCCCTGCTGTTGCTGGATGAGCCGAGCAACGGACTGGACCCGGAAGGTGTGCAGCTGATCACTTCGCTGATTGCCGAGCGTCGCCGGCAGGGCCTGGCTACTCTTCTGTCTAGCAATGATCCGCCCTTTGCCAACGCGCTGCACGGCAACCACTACCGAATCCAAGACGGACTCCTGACCGCGCAGAGTCACGTCGGTGGCTAGCCTCTGTCAATGCCCGGAGCGGGCCACTCAATCGGAACCTGCGGGGTGTAGTGCAGCTGCTCGGCGGCTCTGCTTCCGTTCATCACTGCACTGTAGTGAAAGCGAAAGCGGTTGAGATCGTAGCGGAAGTCGGTGCCGATGGTGCGGTTGCGCAGCCAGTACAGGGGACTGAGCAGCGCGGACGGAACCGGAACCCGAGTCCGGCCCCACTTCCGGATCACCTCCGAAAGGGGGAGGGTGTCCTTTCCGGGGATGTTAAAGACTCCGCTTCCCGTCGCTGTGATCGCCAGAGCAAAGGCCCGTGACAGATCCTCTAGGCTGATGACATTGAGCATCGGATCAAAGCCGAGCGGCTGAAAACACAGCTGCGACTGGAGGTAATCAAACAGCTGACTGCCAGTACCCGGAGCCAGACAGTCTGCGCAGCGCAGCACCCGAATCTGCAGGGAAGACAGTCCGATGCTGGCGCAGGTGAGGAGGTCCACTTCGGCGCGATCGCGCTGCCACTGCGCAGCGGAAACAGACAGATCGATCGGGTGGCGCTCGTCGAGAAGCTCGGGCTCGGTGGCACTCTGGCGATAGATCTCGGCATGGCTGCGCAAGACAAAGGTGCTTACGGTGGGAACGCGCTCACAGAGTCGCAGAAGCTCGCGGGTAGACTCAACATTGAGCTGATGAACGCGGCGACCGGTGGCGTGGGCGCTGCGATGAAGTGCGGTGTGAATCACTGTCTCTACGCGGTGCTGTTTGACCGGGGAAAACAGCAGGTTGCGCAGCTCACGCGGGTGGCTGAGATCCGCTTGCAGATAGATCACTCCGGGATGAGGAAACAGACTCCGGACCGCTTCATAAGGCTCGGCACCCACTGCCAAGACTTCACTTGCGCGCTGCTCCGCAAGCAAGCGAGAGACGATCGCAACACCGACGGCAGTGGTGGCACCGGTCACCAGCACGGCGCTCATATGAATACTCCTAGACGACTCTTTAATCCTGCTTCGATCAGCGCTTGTACGGACTCCTGAACCCGCGCGGCTGCCGCTGCAGTGATCACCGGATCATCGGCATCGGCAGCAGAGAGTCCGTCATACAGATGAAGCGGCTGACCGTAGTGAATGTGATAGTGCACCGGCAGCGGAAACGGAATCGGACTGAGCGGCACATAGGGAGCGCCAAAGGTGTGCAGAGGGAGTCGCAGCCGGACTGGGAACTGCTCCTCTGCACCGATCACTGCCACCGGAATCACTGGCGCGCGATGACGGATCGACATCTCGGCCACACCGACGCGAAACGGTCGTAGCTGATAGCGATCCCGGAAGTCTTTGTCGATGCCTGGGACTCCTTCTGGGAAGATCAAAAGCAGCTCGCCGCGATCGAGCAGCGCATGAACATTGCCGCGACTTCCTCCGACCGTACCGCAGCGTGCATAGAGCGTACTTATCACCGGCAATCCGGGCACAAAGTGATCGGTCACGGCACGTGGGACTCGAGCGGGACTGGTGTGCAGAACGACATCGGAATAGATCATGGTTCCGTCGAGAGGAATCATTCCGCTGTGATTGGAAGCCAAGATCGCCGGACCGCGCGCAGGAATGTTTTCTGTTCCATGTCCGGTCACCCGGAACCAGTGCTTGTAGAGCGGCTGCAGCGCCGCCACCATTCCCTTTACCCAGTCCGGATGCAGTCCGAAGATGTCGAAGCCGTGACCTTCATCGAGAAAGTCGATTCCGGACAGCTGCTCCTGTTCCTGCTTACCGAGCAGAGTCCTCGCCAGGAAGTGCAAGACAGATGGCGTACGAGACATACGCTGCATGGTATACCAATCACATTCCCAATCGAGGTTTCACCATGAGGCATCGCACCCTGTCCCGTATCCTCTCGCAAGCCCTGTCTGGAGCACTTGTCGTAAGCGCTGGCTGTGGCGTCAGCGTGTCGTCCTTTGACGCGCCGGTCTGTGTGAATGGCTATACGCTGTCCGTCGAGGGACTGCGCCCCGCGATGCCGGTGGATTACCTGGAGTTTCGCTCTGTTCCGACTCCTACCGGTGGCTCCACGACCGTGCTGTCCCAGATGGGAACCAAGTGCCAGAGTGCGCCGAGCCGTCCGATGTGCGAGGCCACCTACAACGCCACCATGCCGATGCAGGGCTTTTATCAGCGCTGCTTTGATGCCTGTGATGCCGGGGCGCTCGTCGCTACGCGCGGAGGCGAGGTCATCGTGGTGGACACCAAAGCGAAGCTCGATTCCTTTTTGGCACCATATGACACCTCGCAAGAGGCTCTTTTTGCGGCCTTGACCACAGGGCAGTACATCAGCTGCACGGACAAGAGTCGGGGGGCAGTACGCGCCGTCGCTGATGGCTTTGAGGTGGTGACGACGACGGGCAGCGGTTGTGGCACTTCCGATCCGGTCCGGCAGCACCTGCTTCACGTCGATGCAGCGGGTGTGGTGAAGGAGCTGGATAGCTATCTTCTGAAAGCTGGTACGCCCGGCTGTGTCATCGGTCGGCGTCCCGAGGGACTGCGTGCGGCGCGAAGCTCTCGTCGGTCGGCAGATCCGGTGGGTCGCTATTTTGCGGACAATGCCCGACTGGAATCGGCGTCGGTGACGGCGTTTCGGATTCTGCGCGCAGAGCTGCTGGCACACGGGGCTCCACCGTCGCTGCTACGGCGAGCGCGCAAGTCGGCCCAGGATGAGCTTCGCCACACTCGGGTGACGCGGCGACTGGCCCGGCGCTATGGAGCGACTGCGCTGCCACCATCGGTGAGGCCGCAGCCTATCCGCTCGCTGCTGGCCCTGGCGATTGAAAATGCGACGGAGGGCTGTGTGCGCGAGACGTTTGGGGCGCTGCTCGGGCGCTGGCAGGCCCAGCGAGCGAGTGATCCGGCGGTGCGGCGGGCGATGCTGCGGATCGCGCGCGACGAGGTTCGGCATGCCGCCCTGGCCTGGCAGGTGGCGGAGTGGGTGGAGCGGCGGCTGTCGCCTGGGGAGCGAGCGCAGGTGCAAGTGGCTCAGCGACGATCCATCGAGACACTGCGGCGAGAGCTGGCGGTGGCCCAGCCCGAAGAGCTGGGTGTGGTGGCTGGTCTGCCTCGTCCGGCGGAGTCGCTGCGGCTGCTGGCGGAGCTGGAGTCTCGACTGTGGAACGAAGGTGCTGCGTCTGCCGACTGCTCAGCCGAGGCGGCAGACTGCATTTGTGGCTCGTGAAGACTTGACTTCCCTGCCAAGGTGCCACCATATCGCGGTATGAACCCAAGCTTGGCTCGCTTCGTTGTGCGGCCCGCAGATCCACGTCGGGCTCGCCTTCTGGGCGAGAGGCTGGGCCTGCGGTATCTGACCGCACAGCTTCTTATCAATCGCGGCGTTCGCGACGAGCAAGAGGCGAGAAAGTACCTGGACCCGCGACTCTCTGACCTGCGTCCTCCTGAGGGTGTGCTGCCGATGGCCGGCTTTGCGGTGGCTGTCGAGAGGCTCAAGCGGGCGGTGCTCGATCGCGAGACGGTGGGAGTTTTCGGCGACTACGATGTCGACGGAATCACTACCTGTGCGCTGCTGACCGACTTCCTGAATCGAGCCGGTGCGACCGTGGCACCGCGCGTCGCCCGTCGCGGAGATGGTTACGGCTTTGGCAAGGCCGATGCACATGATCTGGCCAGCCTCGGCTGCGACCTGATTGTGACCGGCGACTGCGGCACCAGTGATCACGAGACGCTGGCGGCCTGCAAACAGATGGGAATCGACGTGATTGTCGTTGACCACCACCAAGTTCCGGAGCGTCCTCCGCAGGCGCTGGCGCTGCTGAATCCGCATCAGCCCGGCTGCGCGTTTCCGTTTAAGGGCCTGGCTTCCGTCGGTGTCGCTTTTTACTTGGCGGCGGCGCTGCGGACCCGACTGCGAGCAGCGGGCTGGCCGCACCTGCCGGATCTGCGCGATCTGCTCGATCTGGTGGCGGTGGGTACGATTGCCGACCTGGCACCGCTCGCCGACGAAAACCGTGTCCTGGTCCATGCCGGACTGCGAGAGCTGAAGCGCTGCTCGCGACCCGGACTGCGCGCGCTGTGTGAGATTGTTGGACTGGACGAAGGGGCCAGCTCGTCGGCGGATGTGGCGTTTCGACTGGCGCCTCGGCTCAATGCGCCGGGTCGGCTTGGGGATGCGACAGAGGCGCTGCTGCTGCTGATCGAGACGGATCAGCGCAAAGCCCGGGCCCACGCCGAGAACTGCAACGAGATGAACACCAAGCGGCAGGTGGTGCAGGAAGGGGTGCTCAAAGAGGCGCGGGCTGCCGTCGAGGAACAGCTGCGCAAGGGCAACCCGGAAGTGCTGGTGGTCGGCGCCGAGGGCTGGCACGCAGGAGTGGTCGGCATCGTCGCTGCCAAGCTGGTCGATATCTACAATCGGCCAGCGGTGGTGATTGCGTTTGATGATCAGGTGGGCCGAGGCTCTGCCCGCAGTGCGCAGGGCTTCCATCTGTATCAAGGACTGCATGGTGTGGCGTCGCTGTTGCTGCGCTACGGTGGGCATGCGGCGGCGGCGGGACTGTCGGTACACGTTGACAACCTCGCACCGCTGCGGGAGTCGCTGTGTACCGCGTATCGGCAGCAGCTTGGCGAGCGTCTGGCCTCGACGGATGTGAATGTCGATGCCACGGTGACGCTCGATGAGATCGATGAGCGACTTACCCAAGAGTTGCTGCTGCTAGAGCCGTTCGGGATTGGCAACCACGAGCCGCTGCTGTTGATTCGCGAAGCAGAGCTGGTACGTCACCGCGTCGTTGGGAGCGGACACTTGCAGCTGACTCTGCGCGCGGGCGGGACGCTGCGGGATGCGATTGGTTTTGGTCTTGGGGGTCGTGCCGCCGAGCTGAAGTCCGGTGGCAAGCTGAACCTGACGTTTGTGCCGCAGCTCGATACGCATCGGGGTCTGCGACGGGTGCGGCTGCGGCTGCGTGAAGTGGTGCCTGCCACTGACGCGCCGGTCAAGCTGGCGGCAAACGAAGGCTGAGCGGACTCTCCTCGCGTACTGGCAGACGCGGTACTTGCGGCATCTCAAACGACGGATAGTAGCGCCACGCCGCCGGATTGAGCTGTAGGTTCTCTTCCATGCCGCGCTGCGGATCGAGAAGCTCTTTGCCTTGAAAGTGGCGATCGATCAGTCGCTTCATCGCCAGCAGCCGATACGTCGCTTCTGCCATGCCCGCCACGTCGCCCAGCAGCGCCCGCAGATACTCCCACAGAGTCGGTTCCTGCTCTAGCCACTTGGACTCATAGCCGTAGCGGAGCATCAGGACTCTGTTGATTTTTTCGATCAAACGGAGCCAAGCAGGGCTAAGGGGCTCGCTGCCTTCACTGCCACTGTCTTTCTGATTGGGACGCAGACTCTTCGCTTTCACAAACCACGGCAGCGCCGGTACGTCATCGACCTGCGATCGGTGGACGTGCTCCAGCACTGCGTCGTCCCACGGCTCGCCAATGAAGTGGAGGATCGACTGCATGGTGCGGCGCGGATCTTCGCTCAGGTCTTCCAGCCGGACTTCGAGAATGCGGTCCAGATACGGCTCGATGTGCGCAAACTGCACGCGACACAGATAGGTATTCAGCAGCACGCTGCTGGTCCCAAAGGGCATCCGATTGAACGACTCCACCGTCGGACGCGGATCGCGCATGATGCACACCACCCGCGCGTCTGGGAAGTCAGCAAAGATGCGCGGCAGGTTGTGGGTATCGAGCGGATTTTTTTCACCGTAGCGCGCTTTGCCTTGCTGCGCGGCTTTGGCACGCATGATCACCTGAAAGATCTCTGCGGCCCGATCGAGGGTCAGTCCCGTCGGCAGCAAGTCGCGAACCTGCTGTGGATCAAGGTGCAGAAAGGCATAGGAGTACGTCTGAAAATATCGCTCCAGCCAGTCGTGCGCAGAGATTCGTTTCGGAGCATGACGCAGGTAGCTATAAAATCCGGCCTCGTGTGAGATGTAGATGCGTGGGTGGGCGTTGAGCATCTGCCGCAGCAAGGTCGTCCCCGAGCGCCCGGTCCCAATCACGAAGATGGGCGACTGATCGGGGCTCTCAATCGGGCGGTGAGAGAGTTGCGGTTCCAGCATGGCGACACCATATGCCGAGCAGAGTGTCGCGAACAAAAAAACTGTGCAGGACAAGTGGGCCTGGCTTGTGCTTTGAATGCAGACAGAATGTTGCCTCACAGCCCTTCACACGTTGCAATCCTTGGCGGTGGATACTCTGGACTGATGACGCTGTATCACCTGATCCGGGGCGGCCTTCCGGGGGACTCCTTTCGGGTGTTCGAGCCGCGTGCCCAGCTGGGTCGGGGACTGGCGTACGGCACCGACAATCCGCTGCATCTTCTCAATGTCCCGGCCTGTGGAATGAGCGCACTGCCCGATGATAGTGAGCACTTTGTTCGCTGGCTGGGATCGACGGTGGGTCAGCGCGCAGCGGCAGGGCTGGGACTTCCGAGCTCGTGGCTGGCACGGGACTTTGTGCCACGCTGTCTGTATGCAGAGTATCTGTCCGATCTGCATCAGCGTGCCTTGGCCGAGGCAGAGTCCAAAGGAATCTCCGTCGAGCATGTCCAGTCTGCGGTGTCTGAAGTGAGGGTTTCTGCGGACTCCTCCTTTGCGATCCAGACAGCGGCAGGTGAGTCGTATCAGAGCGCGCAGATCGTACTGGCACTTGGCAATCATCCGCAGGCCGCGACCTGTGGGAATGACCCAGACGAAGTACTGCGCGAGGTCTGGCACGCGGACTCTGCCACGCTGCGCGATGATCCGGGGCCCATTGCGATCTTGGGAACCGGACTGACCATGGTTGATACCGTCCTGGCCTTGCGCGGAGTGGGCTATCAGGGACAGATCGTTGCCGTCTCACGCCACGGACTCCTGCCTCACGTGCATGCGTGTGACGGGGCAGGGGCGACCGTAGCCAAAGAGTCAGCAGCAGCCGAGCTTGCGCAAGTGCCAAATGGCCTCCTTACCTTGCTGCGCACCCTGCGAAAGGAGTCCATTTCCTGCATGAAGCAGGGACTGTCTTGGCAGGCGGCGGTCGATGCTTGGCGTCCATACTTACCGTTGCTGTGGGCGAGTCTGTCGATTCGTGATCGCCGCCGCTTTTTTGCGCGTCTGTTTACGATCTGGAATGTGCATCGCCACCGCATGGCACCGTCCGTGGGACAGGTGATGGCAGACAATCTTCACAGTGGGCGACTGCGGATTCTGGCCGGCTGTCCCAAGATCGCGGTTGAGTCCGGAAGGCACTCCCTTACCGTCGGACATAGAGATGGAAACGGAGCGGTGCAGCTCTTCCCGACCCAGATCTTTGACTGTCGCGGCATGGGCTACGATGTCACGCGGCTGCCGAGTCCGCTGCTCAAACAGCTCTTGAGCGCACGGCTGCTGGTACCGCATCAAACCGGCTGGGGGGTCGAGATCGATGCCGACTTTCGCGCGCAAGGAACCGCACAAAGGAGTCCTCTCTTTGTGATCGGATCGCTGGCAATCGGGGACCGGCTAGAGACGACGGCAGTGCCGGAGCTGCGTGGTCAAGCGGCCAAGATCGCGGCACGGTGTCTGGCGGTGCGGAGTGATTCTTTGTGAATCGACAATTGCCGTCGGGTCCGCCGCTCTGATACAGAGTGTCTGGGCGCGCAGAGCTGACGATTTTGGGAGACGAACATGAACGCAACGATCGCTGAAAACGAAGCCATCTATGATCGGCTGTGGATGGAAGTACCGCTGGTTCCGCATCAGAGCTGGCCGATCTGGAGTGATCTTCAAGCAGAGCTGGGACAAGGCGAGCGGGCGCTGGAGCTGGGCGGTGGCACTCTGCCGCGCGTTCCTGTGTCGGGCGGATTCTTCGTCGATCTGTCGCGACCGGCCTTGGGCAAGCTGGGCGCAGAGGGTGGGAATGTCGTTCGTGCGGGCGGACCACTGCCGTTCTGCGACGCGGCCTTCCAGGTGGTGTGTGCGTTTGAAGTGCTCGAGCACATTGTCGATGATGAACAGACAATGGCCGAGATTGCGCGGGTGCTGCGGCCCGGTGGCGCATTCCTGTTCTCTGTTCCCGTCGATCCGGGGCTGTATACAGACTTCGATACGGTGTGTGGGCATGTGCGGCGCTACGATGCTGAAACGATGAGGCAGCAGCTTGCCAAGCATGGGCTGGTGATCGAGCGGTGGACGACGCAGCGCAACAACTTTGGGAAGCTTACGGGGGCGATGGTCGGAGGTGCGCTGCGGGCGCTGCGCTACTTTCCGCGACTGACTGTACGGGTCAAGCGGAAGGCTGTGATGAACCAGCTCCGGCAGCGCTATGTGTGGCGTACGGACCCAATTTCCGCAAGCCACAGCGATGGTGGACTGATTGCGATTGCACGGCGCAAGTAAGCGACTCCAGTGCCGAGCGAGATGCTGGTGCTCTTAACGACCGAGCACGCTGCTGATGTACGCAATGCGGGCGGCGATACCGTCTTTGATCTGTTGGCAGTCCGCATCCATCTGCACGACGGTGCCCACGGCATTCGGATCGGCGGCGACGTGCGGACGGATCTGATTGCACACCGCAGTGACCTCGGCTGGCAGCAAGCGATAGGGGCCATCCCGCAGCGCGATCAGGGTGTCCTCGAACTCCTTTTTCCACGGCGGAAACTGATAGGCGAGCTGCAGCGTCTTGTTGGGTGCGTTCTCACTTCCGGCGACACCCCAGAAAGCGTAGAGGTTGGCGTTGGGCGGCGACTCTGGAGTGAGGAATGTGTCGAAATCCCACGGCAGCATGAGGAAGCGCTTGGTCAGCGGATCGTCGTAATAGTAGAAGTTGGCGCTGCCGTTGGACCAGTTGTCGCTCGTCGGTAGCACTGTCTCCGCTGCGGTCAGGCGCAGCATGGTGCGGACATCGAGCAGGGACTCGAGCTTTACGAAGAAGGAGGTGTGGTCGCCGATCAGCGGTTCTTTGGCTATCAGATCGTTTAGCGCCCACAGATGACTGTAGTCACCTGCCGCTTTGTTCGTTTCCAGCACGTAGCCGTCGGAGTAGAGATTCCCATTTGGGTCCTTGAACTGGTACTTGAGGAACTCCTTGTCGATGTGTTCAAGGTTCATGTACAGGCCGAAGTACACACCGTTCTTGAGAACCCGCGCATGATTGACGCGCGCCGCGTGCAACCCAGCCTGGTGCATGAGCCACAGGCCGAGGCGATCGCGCACCGGCGCCGCGCTGAACGGGTCGGCCTCCAGGTTGAGACGCCGCAGACCGAGGAAGCGGCCCTTGTCATCCCAGTGGTCGAAGCTGACGACAAACTGCGGCTTGGGCTCGGAGGCCCAGTTCGTGGGGCGGCCTTTGGATCGGCACGCCGCGTCCGCGAATTTTTCCATTCCGAACGTGAAGCTGCAGTGTACGTATTCCTTGTTCTTGGCCGTGCGAAAGGTCTGAAACCGCGCCCACTCGACATCCGTGAAAGAGATATCGACTTCGATGACGGAGCGAGTATCGAAGAAGGCGCTGCTGGCCTTGGGATACTTGATCGTGAACTCGCCACCCATCGGGTCCGGACCGCTCGGGCCCAGATCGGAAGGCCCCTGGGTCATGGCCGGGGCAGAGAACTCACCGCCGGTTTCAGGTCCGTCGCAGCCCCCGTAAGGAACCGAGAACAGCACGCCAAAAATGCCAATCGCTACGTTGCGCATGTACCCCTCCCGCCCCGCAGGGCCTGATGCCCGGAAGTCCTTCCAGACATCAGCAGCCTTCGCAAGGCGCATGCCATCATCGGGACAATTTCGGCCCGCTTCGCACTCCGCTCATCGACCCTCCCGTCCCTCCTATCCCGAGCGTGGATGTACCGTGCTGATGTGTCACGATGCGCTGATCTGACGCAGCGCAGCCGGCGTTTTGCACCGCCCTCAGTCGCTCAGGTTTTCTGCATTCCCGGGCGGCTGCTGTACGGCGCAAGTGAGCGATTCCTGATCCACAACCGCCTGCCTCCACGACAGCATTGTGAGCCACCTGGCAGTTTGATATACGGCTGCCATGGATCGCTTCGATCGACAGGACTATGCAGAGCGCTGGCTATCGGACGCCTTTCGAGTCATTCAAGAAAATCCCCCCGGATTCCTGGTGTATGTGGACATTGAGATGACCCGGGTTCAGGCGCTGATCGCAGAGCTGCGACGCGTCGGGATTCGCGGCTCGTTTGGGGCGGTGCTGGTGCGTGCGGCGGGACTTGCGCTGGCTCGCAATCCGGATCTGCATCAGCTGCTCTCCGGGAGTCGGCGACTACATCCCGAGCGAGTGGACATCGGACTGTCTGTTGCCAATGAAGCGGTGGCGGCCCCGGTGATGCGGCTGCTCGATGTGCCCGGCAAGTCTCTTCCGGAGCTGTCTGCAGAGATCGTACGGCGTGCTCCCGAGGTTCGGGCAGAGGACACCGCGACTTTGGCCAAGCTCCGTCGCTGGGGCTGGCTGATTCCTACTGCGTGGCTGCGGCGCTGGGTGCTGCGGCGGGTGTTTTCTTCCCTGCGTTTTCGCAAGCTGTTTGGCTCGCTGCAGATCACGATTTTGCCAAGTGTGGATCTGGTGTCATCGGGAGTCCTCGGATCGACCGCTGTGCTGGGACTGGGGCGGGTGACGGACAGAGTGGTGGTGCGCGATGGCAAGCCGGCGGTGCGTGCGATGGCGACCCTGAGCTGTACCGGTGATCACAAGGTCTGGGATGGTCAGCGAGTGGGCCGACTCCTCGGTGCGATTGCCCAGATCCTAGAGACAGAGGAGCTGTTTGCGGAGCTTCCCAAGCACGACGCTGCCGCCGAGCACCTTGTGGTCAGTCAGGTCGGTTGACAGTCGCTTACGGAGCCCGGTGCGTGTGATGGTGACCTGCATGATCATGCGGCACATGATCACTCTTCGCATGATCACTCTTCGCATGATCACTCTTCGCATGAGCGTGATGAGAGTGCTCCTCATGGGAATGATCATGATGAGAGTGCTCGTCATGGGAATGGTCGTGTTCCAGTCCGCTTCCTGATCCCGGATCGAGGGTGAGCTGGCGAATGAAGCCGCGCGGACCCTGTCTTAGGAACGACGCCACAAACAGCAGACAGACCAGCACCAGACAAGCTGGGTACACGACTCCGCTGTGATTGTGACCATCGTGAAAGGGAAAGCCAGGCTTGGCTCCGATGATGCGATTGACCAGGAACCCCAGCAAGATCGTACTGCCTGCAATCACCACTCCGTAGGCGAGTGCGATCCGTCGCCCATGCAGCTTGGCCAGGACTCCGTAGGTGGTCGCGTTGGTGGCCGGTCCAGTCAGCAGAAACGCAATCGCTGCCCCAGGAGAGATTCCTTTGTGAATCAGTACCGCCACCAGGGGAGTCGCCGAAGATGCACAGACATACATTGGCATTCCGAGCACAGCGAGCAGCGGCACATCCAGACCCGCCGGCAGAGCCGTCACCCACTCAATTCGCAGCAGCGGCTCTAGGGCTGCCGCAATCGCCAGACCCAGCACAATCCACGGCCCGGTGTGATCGACAGTCTCGACAAATCCCAGCTGAAGTGCCGCCCGCACGCGCTCTCGTAGGGGGCCTGCGGAGTGCTCAGGAATCGCAGCGGTGGGAAGCGCTGCCGCAGCCGGTTTCATCAGCTTGCTGACGATCGTGCCGGCACAGACCGCCACCACAAATGCACACAGAATCCGCGCCACGGTCAGCGGCAGTCCGAGCAGTGGGAAGGACAAAAGGACCGCATCAATTCCCAGCTCTGGACCCGCCACCAAGAACGCCAGCGCCGCTGCTGAAGGAACTCCGCGCGCGATCAAGCTGCGGTACACCGGCAAGACTCCGCAGGAACAGATCGGCAGCGGCAGTCCGAACACCACCCCCCGAATGGCTTGAGACAGAGTACTTCCTCGACGCAGCCACGCCACTCCTGAAGAGGGAAGGAAGACCCCGATCACTCCTGCTGCGGCATAGGCAATCAGCAGCGCGGGGGCACTCTCTAACGCGAGCAGATACAGCGTCTTGGCCATGCTCGCTTCACCGGCCCGGCTCGTCGGTAACAGCTCACTGTGCTGCACCAGCAGGAGTCCGAGCGCTGCCAGTCCTCCGATTCCTTCAAACAGCACATACTTGCCGGCGTGACCTTGCTCTTCATGCACCACCACATGCAGAAGCGCTCCCGCCACCAGGCTCTGAAACACACCCACACCGACGCCACCGAAGTGCTCACTGACCTGGGAAGAGACTCCGTAACCGAGCGCAGTGGTCGCGGCAATCAGCACCAGGCCGGCCAGACTCCACGCCGTTCCGAGTCGCCGCAGCAGCCAGAACACCGACAGTCCGATCGGAATCCGGTGCAGCACAATCGCCAGTGGCAACAGGGAATCGGCGCTGCTCTCTCCTTTTCCCATCCCCAGTGCCAGGCCATCCAGAAACTCATGCAGCGCCACGCCGAGCAGACCCAGCACCACCGCCACGTTGTGCGCCCGTCGTCCTCCCACATGGTGCATGCGCTCGATCTGTCGCACCGCCAGATACCCGATGATGGCGATCGGGACAGCGGGCCAGCCGGCCACAGAGTACGCATGGGGAATCAGCCTTCCCAACACGATTCCCACCACCAGCAACATCACAAAGCTGTCGAGCAGTGCTTTGGCCGCCGCAACCCACTTAAAAGTTCGCTGGAGCAGCGGTCCCACAAAGAGCGCCAGCGTCGAGATCAGCAGCAGCTTCATCGCGCGCTCTCTGGACTTTGATTCACGGGGATGTGTCTCACGATGGCGAAGAAGGTAAATGCAGTGTGCTCGCAATTGCAATCCGATAGCGCGTCGAGCGGCCAGGTCTGCTTGAAGGAACCGATCCGAAGCATTCGCAAACAGACGACTCTGTCATAAAATGGCACGATAATCTTTTTGGGTGCTGAGCGTGCTCGCGTGGCCTGGCTACGCATGACGTAAGCCTTCAGCCGACTGTTCATCACCGCGCTTGGCATTTCGGGGGATTCCGCATGGCAGTGCATTCCGAGCATCTGGGGACTACGCACCCCGACGATGGAACCAGGCTCTGTTTGATTGCGCTGACAGAGCGTCTGTCCCACTTCCTGGTGATGACTTTTTTGGCGCTGCACTTGAACGAACGGAGAGGCTATTCCGAAGCAGAAGCGCTCTCTCTGTGCGGACTCTACGGAGGGGTGGTGTATGTAAGTGCGATTGGGGGTGGCTGGCTGGCGGACCGACTGAATCAACATCGCCGAGCGGTGCAGCTGGGGGCACTCCTGCTGGCGCTGGGATATCTGGCACTGGCGCAGCTGTGGGTTCCGATCGCACTCGCTCTGGCGGTACTCACTGCCGGTCATGGTCTGTTCAAGCCGAGTCTGAGTGTGCTGTTTGGTCGGCTGCGCGGACGCTCTGGAGAAGACCGCTTCCGGCTGCTCTACCTGATGGTGAACCTGGGCGCGGCAGCGGCTCCTTTTGTGGCGCAGAGCTCGCTCTCTGCCGTGGGTCGGACGGCCCCCTTTTATCTGGCGGCGGCGCTATCTGTCGTCGCTGTGCTGACCCGACTTCAGGCCGATGGCACTTCGTCCGAAGCCGCTTCCGCAGATCGTGCAGCGTCCAGTTCCAAGCGACCCCTGAGCGCGCTGGGAATCATGGTGCTGTGTCTGCTCGTGGTGGTGTTTTTTGCCGCATTTCAACAGACCGAAGGAGCGCTGATCTTCTGGGCCCGCGACCGCACCGATCGTTCTCTGTTTGGGGCTGAAGTTCCGACGCTGTGGCTGAGCTCTTTGCCGGCGGTATGTGTCCTGCTTACGGCGGCCCCGCTGACTGCTTTTTGGTCGCAGCTCTCGCGGCGCGGACTGGCCACCACCCCCCAGGTCAAGCTGCGCGCGGGACTGCTTGTCTCTGCGCTGGCCTTTGGACTGTTTGCGGTGGTGGCTCAGCAGATCGGGCCCGGTGGCAAGGCCGCGATGCTGTGGCTGGTCCTGTTTAACATTCCGATGTCGGTGGCTGAGCTGTGTGTTGCGCCCGTCGCGATGGCCTTTGTCCATTCGATCTCGCCGGGTCGTCGTCAAGGACTCGGAATGGGACTGTGGTTCCTGCTGGTCGCAGTGGGAAACTGGCTCTCGGGACAGCTGGGTGGACTGTCAACCGCTCGCAGTGGCGTGTGGACGTGGGGAATGTGGGCGCTGCTCGCCATCGCGCTGCTCTTATCCTGGCTATTGAGTCTGGTTGCGCTTCCCGAGAGTCGTTCTACGTCCTAAACCCCAGGATCGTTCGATTCAGATATTAGTCATATCATATGATTCATATTGAGCGGTTGCCATGGTCAGTGGACCAGGCCACTCCTATCTCCTTTTCTCTCCGCTGCGGTTTGGGTATGTTGCGTCTTCACCGTGTTCTGACGCTTCCGAAGCGCTCGAAGGAGCCCCCCGATGACGCACTCACTTTCGATCCAGCCGCAGCGACTTGCCGACGCACTCTTGGCCCTGGGTCGCATCGGAAGTTATCTGGACGAAGGCAGTGGACTGTGGGGAGTGAGCCGCTTGGCTCTGACTGCTGCCGACGGAGAAGGTCGTCACCATGTGATCGCCAAGATGCAGGCGCTGGGACTTCAGATCACGACTGATCGCATTGGGAATGTCTATGCTCGTCGTCGAGGACGGGAGGACTCGCTGGCTCCGGTGATGATGGGCTCTCACATCGACTCTGTTCCTACGGCGGGCCGGTTCGATGGCTGCTTGGGAGTCCTGGGCGCACTGGAGATCATCGAGACGCTGGACGCAGCGCAGCACTGGACACGGCGTCCGATTGTGGTTGCGTTTTTTACGGAAGAGGAGGGCGCGCGCTTTGGGACCGATATGCTCGGGAGTGCGGTAGCGACGGGGCGGATTCCGATCGAGGAGGCCTATGCGCTGCATGATCGGGCGGGCCTGACCGTCGCGGAAGAGCTGCGCCAGCTGGGATTTTTGGGCGAAGCAGAGGAGCACCTGCCACCGCCACATGCGTATCTGGAGTGTCACATTGAGCAGGGTCCGGTGCTGCGCCGGCGCGGTTTCGATGTGGGCGTGGTGACGGGAGTGCAGGCGATCTCGTGGCACGAGGTGACGATTGTCGGTCGCAGTGCCCATGCCGGAACCACTCCGATGGAGCTGCGGGCCGATGCGTCGGTGGCGGCGTCGCGCATCAACTTGTACCTGCGAGAGCTGGCAACCTCGGGGCGGTTTGGGCCGCAGCAGCGTGCCACGATGGGAGCGATGTCACCGACGCCGGGGCTGGTCAACATTGTGCCGGGACGGATGGTGGTGACAGTTGATCTGCGCAATCCCGATGATGCCCAGATGCGCGCCGCTGAAGCTGCGGTGATCGCGTTTTACGCGCAGGTCGCTACAGAGGAAGGCGTTCAGATTTCCTGGCGGCAGACGGCGCGGACCAGCTGTGTCCCGTTTGATGGCGGAATCCAAGCGGCGATTGCGGCGGCGGCAAGTCGGCGTGGACTGTCCCAGCTGTCGATGGTTTCCGGGGCTGGGCATGATGCGCAAGAGTGGGCGCGGGTGACGCGGGCCGCGATGGTGTTTGTCCCGGGCGAGTACGATGGCATCAGTCACAACCCGCGTGAGTTTTCGACGGTGGAGCAGTGCGCAAACGGCGTAAACGTGATGCTCGATGTCCTCCTTGAGCTTGCCGAAGAGTCTTGAGCGGAGTCTCGATCTGATTGGGGCCTTGACGTTGCCTGCGGCAGTTGCCTATGTTCCGGGGCGAAAATGAACCTCGGTCGCGTCATCGGCACTGTCGTTGCTACCCAGAAATATGCGGGGCTCGAAGGCAAGAAGTTCTTGGTCGTGCAGCCGCTCGATCACGCCCTTCGCAGCGTCGGTGAACCGATTGTCGCCGTCGACACGGTGCGGGCGGGACCGGCGGAGCTGATCTACTTTGTCAACTCACGCGAGGCGGCGCTGGCAGTCGAGCCATCGTTTGTTCCGGTCGATGCGGCGATCGTCGGTATCGTCGACGATGTGGCTGCTGAGTCTACCTTGGCTGCTCCCGAGGTGTTTGTGCGTGAGTCAAGCCCCAGCCAAGACGGAGGTCGGCGGTGAAGCTGTGTCGCGTCATCGGTCCGGTGGTGGCCACGGCCAAGCACAAGACCTACCTGGGACGAAAGCTCCTGGCGGTGCAGCCTCTCGACGAGAAAGGCGCGGCGATTGGGAGTTCCTTTTTGGCGGTCGATGATGTCCAAGCCGGTCCTGGCGATGTCGTGCTGGTGATGCAGGAAGGCAATGGCGTGCGGCAGCTGCTCAAGCAAAAGGATCTGCCGATTCGCTCGCTCATCGTCGGCATTGTCGATCGCGTAGTGGTGTCTGCATGAGCCCGGCGGAGGCGCAGCTGCGCTCGGAGCTGCTCGACTATTGTCACCGCTTGCATCAGCGCGGCTGGGTGGCCAACCACGACGGAAATCTGAGCTGTCGACTTCGCGCGGGGCAGATCCTGTGTACGCCGACCGCTACCTCGAAGGCGGAGGTGCGAGATGACAGCCTGCTGATCGTCGATGAGTCGGGGGCGCGGCTGTCGGGCACGGGCAAGCCGTTTTCCGAGCTGACGCTGCACTTGGCGGTGCTCAAGGCGCGGCCCGATGCCAGAGCGGTGGTTCATGCTCATCCACCGCACGCGACGGCGCTGGGGGCGAGTGGTCGCTGTCTGGATCAGCCGTTTTTGCCCGAGGCAGTGGTGTCGCTGGGGCCGCTGATTCCGCTGGTTCCGCTGACGGCGCCCGGGGCTGCTTCCGCCCTTGCTCTTGTGCCACTTTTGCCGTTTTACGATGTGGTGCTGGTGGCCGGCAACGGGGTCTTGGCGTGGGGCGACAGCGTCGAGCAAGCGTATCTGCGGCTCGAGCTGGTGGAGCATCTGTGTCGCATCGTGCTGCTCGCGCTTCCGGTCGGTGGTGTCCAGCCGCTTCCCGAGTCGCTGCTGCGACCGCTTCTCGACGCACGCAAGAAAGCTGGGCTCGGTCCAGAGTCGCGCGGCCTGGTGCTGCCCGCGTCGCCAGTTGGCGCGATGCGTCCTGCCTCCACTCCGAGTGATCGCTTGTACTCGCTGATCCGCGCTGAAGTCGCCGCTGCCCTGACAAAGTCCTAGCCTGCCCGCGCCCCTGCGTGGCTGTCCCGCCTGGCTGCGATGCGAGGTTGAGTCAGCCGCCCATTTTCGCGAAACTAGAAAAGCTATCTAGGTTCGATCTTCTTGCAGACAAGGGGGCATCATGCGCACTTCTCTTTGGACTAGCTTCATTTCTAGCTTTGCCTTGATGATGGGCTCGCTGCTGACGAGCAGCTGCTCGGGCGAGGGCGCCGGCCCGGGGACGGACATTCCGTCCGACGCTCAGTGCCAGCCAGGACAGAAGTCTTGCGTCGGCAACGTGCTCAACAGCTGCTCGGACACGGGGCTGTTTGTGCCCGAGATCGAGTGTGCTGGCTCGACGGTCTGCGATGCGACCTTGGGCTGCGTCTCTTGCTCCCCCGGCAACAACCTCTGCGTCGGCACCGAGGTTCACTCTTGCAACACCGACGGCACTCCCGGCCCGCTCGTCACGGCGTGCGACTTTGCCCAGACCTGCCGCGCCGGTGCCTGCATCGACTCGTGCGAGCTGGCCGCCAGCGAGTTTGTCTACCTGCTCGACAGCAACAACCAGCTCCTGTCATTCGAGCCCCGCAACGACACCGCGCCGAACGCCGTCAAAGTCATCGGCAAGATCACCTGCCCGACGACCAGCGCGCCCAACTCGATGTCGGTCGATCGTCGCGCCCGCGCTTGGCTCAACTACGATGACGGCAAGCTCTACAAGATTCCTACCAACAACCCGACTGCCTGCGCCGACAGTGGCTACAAGACCGGAGTGGTGCCGACCCCGAAGGTAGGAATGGGCTTCGTCTCCGATACCGCCGGCAGCAAGGCCGAGTCTCTGTTCCTGGCTTCGTTCGGATCGCCATCGCAGCTGTGGAAGCTCAATCCGCTCGATGCGGCGCCGATTGTCGCGACCAGAGTCGGGACGTTTCCGGCCAGCCCCACGTCGCCAGAGATGACTGGTACCGGTGCGGCAGAGCTGTATGCCTACTTCCCAGCCACCGACGCCAGCCACCGGATCATTCGCGTCAATAAGACCAGCGGGCAGGCAGAGCTGACCTATCCCCTGCCGCCGCTGGCCAGCAGTCCGGGCGCGTGGGCGTTTGCGCAGTGGGGCGGGCGCTTTTATGTGTTCGTGACCGAGAGCAGCGTAAGCCGCGTGTATCGTTATGATCCGGCTGCGGCGGCGGGAACGCAGTGGATTCGCGTGCAGGACAACCTGACCACGCGGATTGTCGGTGCGGGTGTCTCGACCTGCGCGCCTACGACGGTCGGCTAGCCACTCCGAGGAAGCGACCGTGCTTGGACGATGATCACAACGGTGCGGGGTCTGTACTGACTCCGCTGCTTGACCCTGCCGGAGGACGTGATGAAGGCTGCTGCGGCTGTGATTGTGGGACTTGCGCTGGTTGCTGGTGGTGGTTGTCGTCGCTCGGTGACAGCGGAGGACTGTATCGAGCAGAAGCCCTCTTTGCCCGGAGACTGGGGCTGCACCGCTCCGGGCTACACCGATCGCGACTTCATCCTGCACATTCCTTCGCGTGACTTGGGTCGGCCACCGCCGCTGGTCGTGGCCATGCACGGCGCGGGCGGCAACAAAGAGGGAATGAATCAGATCACCTGTCCGGACAAAAATCTCGACAGCCCGAATTGTCTGTCCAAGGTCGCGGATCGCGAGGGATTCCTGATCGTCTACCCCGATGGCACTTCGATGGGAAACGTCTTAGGGGGTCGCAGCTGGAATCAAGGGGGTGGCGGCACGCGCGGTCTGCGCTGCGAAAATGCCTGTCAGCAGGGAGTCGATGATGTCGCCTATTTCTCGTCGCTGCTGGATACAGTGGCCAAGATCGTTCCCTATGATCCCAAGCGGGTCTATGTCACCGGATTTTCAAACGGGGCCGGGATGAGTCATCGCTTGGCGTGTCAGCTGCCGCAGCGGATTGCTGCGATTGCTCCGGTCGGTGGGGCCAATCAGTTTGCGGGTGCGTCCAGCTGTACGCCGAGCCGCGCGATTCCGATCCTCCATATCCATGGCGACGAGGATCGCTGCTGGCCCTATGCTGGCGGTGTCGGTTCCTGTGTAGAGTCGCAACAGACCAGTGGTGACTATGTCTCGGTTGCAGAGTCCACGGTAGGAATCGCTGGATCGCCCGGCTGGGTGCCGCGCTATCAGTGTGGTGAGACCCCGGTGGTTGATGCGCTGCCCGATCTGATGAGCGACGGCACCACCACCAGTCGCAGCACCTACAGTGGCTGTCGTGATGGCGTCACTGTCTCACTTCTGACTGTTCAAGGGGCGGGGCATACCTGGCCCGGCGGTGATCAGTACTTGGCAGAGAGTCGGATCGGCAAGACCTCGACCGATTTCTCTGCTTCGACTTTGATCTGGGACTTCTTCAAAAATCTCGCAATTCCGTAACGCTACATATTGGTCATGACAAATGATTCATATTTGGCGACCATATATTAGTCATTCTAAATGATTCATATTTGGCGACCATATATTAGTCGTATTATAAGCATAATATTGGCAGGACTGCGTCTTCGAGTGCCGCCAGCGTTGCGCGGTGAGCCGCTAGCTTGAGTGGTGGGTTGCGCAGGCGAGCACTGCCGGACTCTGCCGAAGCTTCACCAGCCGTCGCTGCTGCCAGGTGAAGAGCCCGCTTCAGCGCTCCGAACTTGAGTCCGTGCGCGGTGCTGACAATCACCACTTGCTCATGTGGCCGGATGCGACCGTGAGCGACCTGCTTGGCCAGCGCCGCCAGTGCGACCCCGGTGTGCGGATCGGTCTGCAAGCCGTGGCGATCGCCCGCGGTCCAGGCCGCCGTGATCTCGTCCTCTGTCACCGCTTCGACTGCGCCGCTGACTCGCTGTAGCTCGCGGATGGCTTTGTGGACATTGACCGGGTTGCCAATCGCAATTGCCGTCGCCTGGGTCGGTCCCGCCACCGACTTTTCAAAGCGCCAGTCATGCAGAAAAGCCTGATGCAGCGGCGATGCCTGCTCGGCCTGCGCCACCAGCAGTCGCGGCTCGCGATCGGTCAGTCCCAGCTTGGCCAGCAGCGCAAAGCCGCGCGCAATCGCCGTCACATGCCCGAGGTTCCCGCCCGGCACCACCACCCAGTCGGGAGTCTGCCAGCCGAGCTGCTGGCTGATCTCGACGGAGAGGGTCTTCTGTCCTTCAATTCGCAGCGGATTCATCGAGTTGGCCAGATAGATGCCGTGGCGACTGCAAAACTCGGCAACCAGCGTCATGCAGCCATCAAAGTCAGTGTCGATCGCCACCGTCAGCGCGTAGTTGCTGAGCGGCTGGGTCAGCTGCTCGTCGGACAGCTTGCCGGCGGGCAGGAACACAAGCGAGCGCAGCCCGGCCCGCGCACAGTACGCCGCCAGCGCCGCCGAGGTATCTCCCGTCGAGGCACACGCCACCGCCGGAAGCTTCGCCCCGAGCCGTCGCAGCCGCTGCACCTGCGACACCAGCCCGGTCATGCCCAGATCCTTGAACGACCCTGTTGGATTGTGTCCACATTGCTTGATCCACAGGTCACGGACGCCCAGCTCCTCACCGAGGGACGGCATCGGCACAAGCGGCGTAAAGCCTTCGCCCAGCGAGATGATGTCTTCGTCGAGCAGCTCGGGATTGACCCACTCGCGCTTGCTCCACACGCCACTCGGCAGCGGCCACTTCGGTGACAGCCGCCGGGCATCGAACAGCTCCCGCCACGCCGCGCCGCTCCGCTCGGCCAGCGCCGACTCGTCGTGCAGCACATCGAGCAGACCGTGACAGCGCGGACAGCGGGTATCGAGCAGCGACAGCGGCAGCTCTCCCGGACAGCCGGAATCGCAGCGAAAAAAAGCACGCAGGGCGGTCATCGACTGATTTCCTCGTCGGAAGTGGGCTAGTGCGGCGCGTCTAGGTTCTGTATCAGCTGCGCATAAAAGCGAATCATTCGCAGGTAGTCGGTGGTGCGGATGCGCTCGTTTGTGCCGTGGAAGCGCGCCAGATCCTCGGGCTCAATGACAAACGGGACGAAGCGATAGACGCTGTCAGCGACGCGGGCAAAGTGCCGTCCGTCGGAGGCACCAATCATCAGACCGGGCGCGACGATGGCATCGGGAAACAGCGAGACAATGGTCTGTCCGACGGTCGCAAATGTTGGTGAATTGGGGTCCGAGACGGGCGAGGGCTCGGTCGCGGACTCGGGCTGGGCGGTGACGCGGATGTGCTCGTCGGCGACGACTTTTTGGACATGCTCAGTCACGGACGCGGTGGTGTCACCGGGGCGAATTCGGAAGTTGACCGTCACCCGTGCCGACTGCGGCAGCACATTGGACTTTGGGCTCCCTTGCAGCATCGTCGGAGCCTGCGTCGTGCGCAGCATCGCCCGCGTCGAGTTTCCTTGGTCGAGCTGCCAGGTCAGCACGGGATCGAACAGCCAGCGGTTGGTCAGCAGCGGCTTAAGCGGCCAGCTCATCTCGGGAGCGACGTAATCGAACATATCGCTCGTCGGGGGCCGCAGCTGCCTGGGCATCGGCTGATCTTCGAGACGAGTAATCGCCCGACTGAGCTGCCCGATCAGCGTCCGCTTCGGCGGCATCGACGAGTGACCACCTTCTCCCACCGCTTCGATGTGGACGTTGAGCACACCTTTTTCCGACACCCCGATCAGCGCCACCGGACGCTGGACGCCCGGCATCAGCCCGCGTGTGACCGCAAGTCCCTCGTCGAGAACCAGCTCCAGCTGGATGCCACGCGACTTCAGCAGCTCGGCGATCTGGAGCGCTCCGCCCACCGAGACGGCTTCCTCGTCGTGACCGAACGCCAGATAGATGGTGCGGCGTGGCTTTTTGCCCTGCAGCAGCAGCCACTCGACCGCCTCGAAGATCGCCATCACCGAGCACTTGTCGTCGAGCGTGCCTCGGCCCCAGATAAATCCCCCGTCGATCTCTCCCGAAAAGGGCGGCTTTTGCCAGCGCGACTCTGTGCCTGGCTCGACGGGAACCACGTCCTGATGCGCCAGCAGCAGAATCGGCCGCGCCGCTGGGTCTTGCCCTTCCCACTTGTAGAGCAGGCTCAGATCGCCCACCGTCTCGCGCTGCAGCGTCGAGTGAATGAGCGGAAAGCTCTGCCGCAGCAGCTCGTGGAGTTGCAGAAACTCGGCGGTCGCGGGTGGACTACCATCGCGCGACACCGTCTGGAATCGCACCGCTTGACCGAGCCGCGCCGCTTGCTCACCCCCAACATCCACAAACTCGGGCACGGTCGGAGCGACGAAGGCCGGCTGTCTGGACCGAGTCAGTGCCGAGCGCACGCCGACAATCCCGAGCAGGATGCCCAGACCCAGGCCCGTTACGGCCGCAGTCCGACGGAAAAACGCTGCAATACGCATGATCTTGACAAAATCGTACACCAGCGGGTCGTGCGCTCACGAGCGAAAGGTAGGCAGCGCCGACACATCTTCTGTTAGAGTCCGTTCTCATGACGAAGGTGGTCTATCGTCGGATTCTGGGGCTTGTGAGGATGCTGCCGGAGCGCATTCCGGGGCCTTCACTTCGGTGTGAATCGCGGGCTGGGCAGCGGCGGCGCTTCACCTCGCTCCTCGGGGGATTGGCGCTGGGGCTGCTTGGCTGTAGCTCGACGCAGCCGGACCCGGGGGCGGTGCGCTTCCTGGTTCGGACCACGCCGGCTCCCGACGATGCGATCCTGTCGCCACTGCGTGATGCACGAGTGACGGCACTGGAGCTTCGGGATGCTCGCACCGATGATCTGCTGGCGCGGAGTCGCTTCGACCCACCAACGGAGACAGCGACGAGCATGATGCCGGCAACGCTGCCGTCGCTCGATCTGGGCTCGATCAAAGTCTCGGAGTCGCGCGATCTGCGAATGCTGGCGCTCGGTGCGGCGGGGCAGCAGCTGCTCGGCGTGGCGCTGACTCGCGACGTGGCCTGGCAGTTCGGCGAAACCAAGGACGTGACGCTGGAGCTGCGGCGGCCACTGTTTTTCTTTGGAGGCAGTCCAAAACTGGTCGCGCCGTTTGTGCCGCCGGACCCGATCTTTGCGCCCTCGCGAAGGCTTTATGAGCCGCTCCGCGACGAGAGCAAGCTGCGGGTGGTCGATCCCAACTCAGTGCAGCCACTGCTGTCGATTTACGATCGCTGGCTCGATCCGTTTCAGCTCAGTCCGGGGGTGATGAGTGCGCCGCCGGTGAGTGCTGCTGCTGGCACTTATGATGGACAGTCGCTGCTCGTCAGCAACCTGGCCGGCAAGCTTCACGTTGTCGATACGCTGCGCCTCGACGATCAAGCCAGCTTCGAGCTGCAAGACTTTATGGCCAGCCCGGTGCAGGGCATCGTCGTCGATCCGCTCGATCGCACGGCGGTGATCTTGCAGTATCCGCGCACCGCGCCTGCCGTCGGTCGGGCCGGCCTGATCAGCTTCATTCGCAACCTGCCGGGGCTGCGCAGTCGGGTCAGCAAGGACGGCGACCTGCTCATCGTCAGCATTGACTCGACGGCGCAGAGTCCGGTGTCCCAGCCGCTCGCCGCAGCCTATACGCCCGATGGCATGGTCGAGGTCGTGTTCGGGAAGCCGCCGCTGTCGCCGGGAGAGCCGGACTGCGGCCTGCTCGGCAGTGGTGATGTCTCGGTGCTGCGTCGCTACAACCCCAAGACCGGCGAGCAGCAGAGTCAGCACAGCCTGCCCTACACCACCAGCATCGCCTACACCCTGACGGGAGAGCAGGTACTGGTTCAGCCGTGTGCGTCGGTGAGCGGGGCGACTCGACTCGGTCGCGTGGTGGTGGCGCGACAGGGCGGCGACAAGATTCTGTCGGCCCCGGGGATCTTGGCGGTCAGCGCGATTCGCTCGTCGATCATCGGAGTGGGGCGCGACGACAACGCCGATGCGCCGACGCTCGCTGCACAGGCCAAGATCTTCCTTCTGGAGAGTGGCGCCGACAAGTGGTCGTCGTCAGCGTTTGATCTTCCAGCCTGGCAAGTGCCCTACCGGATCACCCTCTCGAGCGACGGCAAGCCCTATGTCAGCTCGATTGATATTTCGTTTGCACCGACGGATGTCAGCGGGTACAGCCTGGCCGTGACCCCCGATCGAGCGCGCGCGCTGTCGCTGCTGCGGGTCCAGCACAAGGTGCGCGGCCTGTTTTTGACCTACCTCGGCTCGTCGAATCAGTACCGCTGCTACGTCGACTGGTCGGGCTATTCCTATCACGTGGCGCTTATCAACTTGCAGTCGGGCGCGCGCGAGCAGGACTACATCGTTGGCTTCCAGAATCAGGACTGTACGTCGCGGGTCTACGACAGCACCAACGCCTACATTGGAACCTGTCTGCCGGCCTGCGATCCCACCGACGCCAAGCCGTATCTGCGGGGCTTCCAGGAAGGCTACGTACCCAGTGCAGCCAGCGTGCTGTTTGGCCGGTAGCGAGGAGCAATGCCCATGAGGAAGCCACTCGTCGCTGCTCTTTCACTGGTTGTTGGCATGTCGCTGGATGTCTCGGCGGTGGAGGCGCGGACCAAGGCGAATCGCTCGTCGCTGCAAGTCGCGGCAGCCACGGTTCCGACAGAGCCAGCAGCTGGCAAGCCCGGCGCACCTACGGATAAGCCTGCTGCCGAAGGGGTGGTGGTCTTCGAGTATCGCAATGACGTAAAGGCGCTGGCCGATCTGCCCGAGCGAGTGACCCAAGCGCTGACGCAAAATACCTCGCTGCGAGTCATTACCTTGACGGAGGCGCGGCGTCGGCTTGGGCCGGGCATGGATGCCGAGGTGGCGCGCTGCGACGGAGAGACGCGCTGTCTGTCACAGGTCGGACAGCGGCTGGGCGTGCGCGAGGTGCTGCTGCTCGCGGTCAGTCAGCTGGGCGATGTGGTGCTGGCGCTACAGCGAATTGCCGTCGCTGAACAGAAAGTCACGGGTCGCTTTGCGGACTCGATAGTCGTTGGTCAGGCGATAGATGAGGCGCGAATCCTAAGCTGGCTACAGCAGCTGTTTCCCCCCGATACCTTCAAGCGTTATGGGCAGATTCAGGTGTCAGCCAACGTCGGTGGCGCCCAGATTTACGTGAACTCCAAAGCGAGTGGCAACACGCCGCTGGCTTCAGCGCTGCAGGTCCTGGCACCGGGCAACTATCGAATCCTCGTCGAAAAGCCCAAGTTTTTGCCGTTTCAAGCCGCCGTCACGGTGATGCCCGATACCACCGTCGAAGTGTCGGCGACGCTGGTTAGCGAGCAGAAGCAGACTCCGTGGTACCGTCGCTGGTATGTCTGGACAGGCATCATTGCCGGCGTTGGTGCGGTGGCGGCCACGGCAGTTGCGGTCAAGCTTGGGACCGAGGTTCCGCCGCCCGACACCACCCAGCTGCCCGGCACGATCGTCTTCAAGTAATTCGTCAGACAGACAGGCCGAGTGCAGCGCAGGCTTGGCGAAGGCTGGCGCGGAGCTGCTCGAGCTGCTCGAGCGCCACATCGTCACCGGCGGCTCGCAGTGCGGCGCGGATGTCGGCCAGGCCATCGCTGACGGTCAGCAGTCCATCGAGCGCAGCCTTCGGCGGGCGGACACTGGCCGTCGATTGAGCCACCAGCTCACGCAGGCTATCGCGCTCTCGCTCGACATCGCGGAGCTGCCGCAGGGCCGATTCCAGCTCGACGCGCTGCTCGGAGGCACGCTGGGTATCGGCCACTTGTCCGACGGGCTTGCGGCGCAGCTCCGACTCCAGCTGATCGATGCGTCGCTTGGCTCGCTCCAGCTCCTCGGCCACGCGGGGGTCCGTCGGGGCAGCAGCGGCGGGAGCCACGAGCACCGGGGTACTGGCCTTGCGCACCGCTTCGTCACGCTCTTCGATCAGACGACGAACTTTCTCTTCCAGCTCGGCAACCAGCGCGTCACCAGACGGAGACGGCGAGGACGCAGCGGCTGGCTCGGCGGGCTTGCCTCCCCGGACTCGTCGCAGATCGGCTTCCAGCTGCTCGACTTTGCGACGGAGCCGGATCAGCTCCATCTCTTGATCGTCGCTCTTGGTCTGCTCTTTGGCCTTGCTCTCTAGCTCGGTGACCCGGCTGCGCAGGCGATCGCGCTCGGCCTCGGCGGCGCGCAGCGCTTCGACGGATGCACCGCCACCGCCACCGCCACCGCCTTTGCGCTTCAGCTCCGACTCGAGCTGATCGACCCGGCGACGCAGGCGCTCGCTGTCCGCATCACCACCCGACGCGGCTGGGCGAGCTTGCAGCTCTTCGACCTTGCGCTTTGTCTCCGAGAGCTCGAACTCGAGATCGGTCCGCTTGCGGCGCTCGCCTTCCAGCTCGGTGCGTAGGTTGGCCAGCTCACTTATCGCCGCTGCACTTGGTACCGACACCGCAGGAGCGACGGGCGCAGCGACGGGTGGCACAGCAGCGACCGCAGAGGCGGGCGGAGCGATGGGAGCCGCTGGAGCCGGTGCCGCCGCTGGAACGACCACAGGAGGTGGCGGCGCGGCGATGGAGGCCGCTGCCGACGGACCTGCTGCCGGCGCATCCAGCTCGAAGCGGACTTCCAGATAACCGCAGCGAAACACCGTGCCCGGTCGAAGCTGATGACGCGGCACCCGCTCGTTGTTGACGAACACGCCGTTGGCGCTGCCTGTGTCCTCGATCCAGTACGACGAGCCGTCGTAGATGACCCGCGCGTGCCGTCGCGATACCTGGGCATCCTGCGTCTGAATCTGACAGTCGGTGGCCCGTCCGATCAGCACCGGCGAGGTCTGCAGATCGATGGTCCCTGTCGTCCCTGAGACATCCTTATAGAACAGCTTGGCCATGGCCAGTCATTCCCCAGCGATTCAGGCTACCATGGCAGCTCAAAACGAGGAACCGTGTCGACAGTCTCTTCTCCGACGAACAAGCGACTTTTTCCCGCAGATTTTGAGGTGGTGCCCCCGACGCACGCGCCGCTGCGTGGTGGTGAGCCGGTGGCGCTGCGGATGTCCGACGGAGCGATCCTGTGTGGCGAGTGGCTGCGTCCGTCCGGGCCTCCTGTGGCGGTGGTGGCGCTCTCGCACGCGATGATGGTGGAGAGGCGGACGCTCGATGCGCCGGCAGGGGCAGGGCTGCTGTCGTCGCTGGTGGCGCACGGGCTTGCGGTGCTGTGGTTCGATCAGCGCGGTCATGGCCAAAGTGTCGGCAACGCAGCGACGGGGATGCGCTGGGACTATGACTCGCTGGTGGCGGATGCCGGCTGTATCGCGGCGTACCTGGCCGAGGTCGAGCCGCAGCTTCCCAAGCTGGCCGTGGGGCACAGCCTGTTCGGTCATGTGGCGCTGGCCTGGCAGTCAGTCGCGATGCAGGACGACTTACTGCCGCGCTTTGACGGACTGGGGCTGCTTGCAAGCAACGTCTGGCTTCGTGCGACAGAGCCGTCGCGCTGGCGGTGGCTGGGTAAGCGCTTGTCGTACAGTGTACTGCTTGCGGCGACACGGCCACTGGGCTATCTGCCGGTGGTGCGGCTGGGGCTGGGCTCGGTCGATGAGCCGCTACCCTATCTTGCGCAGATGGGCAGCTGGGTGACGGGGGACGACTGGACGGATCGGCAGGGGCGGTCGTATCGGACGGGCCTAAGTCGGGTCAAGGTGCCAATTTTGAGCGTGGCGGGAAGTGGCGATGTGCTGCTGGCACCGCCGGGCTGTCAGCTCCGCTTCGTTGCGCAGACCGCTGGGCCGATCACGCACTGGCAGCTGGGGCGACGCTTTGGCGATCCGCTCGACCCCAATCACATGCAGGTGGTGATGCACAGCAAGCTCAAGCCGCGCTGGGACGAAATTGCGGCTTGGCTGGCGACGGAAGGTCGCTTTGACACCAGGCAGCGGGGAGGGCAGGGCTGATGCGGCGTGGCCTCGTCGGACTTGGGATGGTGCTTGTGTCGTCGCTGGCGCTGGCGGACAGGCCGGACAGCGTGGCGCCGGGGGTGACGGTGGACTTTGCGGCGGGCAAGCTTTTGGCGGTGGCAAGCTGTGCGGCGGACCTCTATCCTCCGTCGGCGGATGTGGCGCGGCTGAAGGCCGAGCGGGTGGCGCGCAGTCGGGCCGAGGACAAGCTGCGCAAGGCCCTGCCGCTGCTTGTGCGCGATCACAAAGACAAGCTCGGGCGCTTTGGCGGGGCCGAGGCCGTGGCCAAGCTGGACCCGAAGACGGCGGCGATCGAGCGGATCGACTACGGAGCGACCGGCGGAGTGGTGCTGTGGCTGGCGCTGCCACTTGCTCGGACCAAAGAGCGTGTTCATAGTGGCGGCGCTGCGGAGACATCGACGCCTGATGCCGGTGCGGCTCCGCCCGAGGAACCCTAGCCATGCTTTTTCGAGTATTGAAACCGCGAGTGAGCCATCGGCCGGTGCTGCTGGGGCTGTTCGTTGCGACGCTGTGGCTGTTGCCGGGGCGCGCTTTTTCGCAAGAGATGCAGATCGAGGCGGCGGTTCAGGTCGCGCTGCAAGATGACGCGGCCAAGACCCGTAGCCAAGCGCTCAGCGACGCGATGACCCAAGCGCTGGAGCAGTCCGTCGAGCAGGCCGCGCCCGAGCTGCGAGGTCGGCTGTATCTGGTCAGTGCACGCGCTCGCGAGTTTGTCAAGTCCTATCGCGTTATCGAGGACAGTGAGCAAGACGGACGGCTGTCGCTGAAGATTGCGGCCCAGGTCGATGTGGCCCGGCTGGTTCGCGAGCTGCAGGCGGCGCTTCCGAAGACGCGACGGACCGATGGACGGCCAAAGATCCTGCTGTGTGCGCGGGTGACGGGGGCGGAGACGGCGGCTTTGGGACTGCTCACGGCAGCGGCGGATGTCTTGCAGCAGCGGGATCAGCCGACCGAGATCGGCAAGAGTGAAAACTGTACCGATAGTGCCGTGGCGAGCTGGCCGGGTCCGCGCCTCCTCTTCGACGGCAGTCTTGTGACGAAGGTGGCAGAGGTACGTGGGACCAGCCCGCTGCTGTGGTCGGCGCTGCTGCGAGGGAGCTGGCAGTATGTGACCGACGGTAGCTCACCTCCGCTGAGTGAAGCTGGCGAGGGGGTCGGTTTTGCTGAGCAGCCCGATGCGGCGCTCGCGCAAGCGGTAACTCAGCTGGGGCGGCCGCTGCTGCTGCGGCTGGCCGAGCGGCAGGGTCTGTTCGGGCGTCCCGGTGGCGGCGTGCTGCTGATGGCCTCGGGTCTGCGCTCGCCGTCGGTGATGAACAAGCTGTGGAAGGCCCTTTTGGCGCTGCCGGGCGTCGCACGCATCGAGCCTCGGCGGTTCTTGCTGTCCGAAAGCGGTGATGAGCTGGTCCACTTTCAGCTGACGACCACCACGCCCGCCGAGACGCTGGGGACGGCGCTGTATCGGACGCCGATCGCGGGACTGCGGGTGCAGGTGACGCCCGTCGGTCCGTCGACGCTGCGACTGGAGTGTATTTCGGCGCAGGAGCTGCCTTCCGCCGAGCCGCCGGGGACCGACGCAGGGACGCCATGACGACCGCTACCATCAGACGCTGGACTTTGTGGATCGGGGTCGTGCTGGTCGCGGGCTGTCATTCCCAGCCGACTCCTCGACCGACGGGAACCTTGGTAATGAACATTTCCCCGTCGCTGGCTGCCGTGCTGCTGGATGATCAGCCGCTGCTGGTCCGGACTCCGACGGGTGGGCCGGCGAGGCTGCGGGTCGAGGCGGGTGCACATCGCATCGAGGTGCGGGCGCTCGGGCATCTGACGGCCTATCGGGACGTGGTCACTCGGCCCGGCGAGGAGTCGCTGCTGAGCGTCACCTTACAGCGCGATCCCGAGGCTGAGGCCGAGAGTGAGTCACCGCCCAGGCAGCCGTTTGCGCCGCGTCTACCGGAGCTACCCGCCCGCCTGTAAGGCGTCCTCGCAAGTGTTTGTAGGTATTCTGAAATACGAAATTTTTGTGCATTAATCGGCGCAGGTTCGCGATACTGATCGCTGGAAGCCGTGGTCTTTGCCGACGGCGACCTCGTGATGAGACGGGTTCGATCGGGGCAGCGAGCTTCGCAGTGGGGACGGGCGCTACTGGTCTGCGCGCTGTATGCGCTGGGTCTGGGCGCGGTGGTGATCGGGCTGACTCACAAGAAGCGGCCGGTGACTCCGTCGGTGCATCCCCTGGATCGAGCGCGCGCGCGCGGGATGGTGGACGACTTGGTGCCGCGCATCGATCCACAGGATGCGTTTGCCAATGCCGCGATCCTGAACGCGCTGCTCGACGAGGTGCCGCATCCGCGACTGCAAGCCGACGCGGGGTGCCAGGCGCGGGCGCGGATCATTGCGGTGCAGCTCGACGGGCGGCTGTCGCGGGTGCGGTTTTCGGGGCGGCAGGTGTGTCAGCTCAAGCGGCTCAAAGAAGTGTCGGTGCGACAGGAAGGACTCGGGCAGGACGAGGTCGCCGAGGTCGCCGCGTTTCTGCTCGGCAAGCGCCTGGACAGCGACGTGGATGTGACGCGGGTGGTGGTGCCGCCGTTTCGCTTTTCGGGCGACTCGCTCGACTTTCTGGCCGCTGACCTGGGGCCGCTCTCGGCGGGCGAGCAGCTGATTGGCACCTATCACACCCATCCTGGCACCGAGCTGACCCAAGGCGTGCTGTCGGATACTGACCTTGCCTACATGGTAAGTGGACAGGCGCAGCTGGGGGGAAGTGGCCGGCCGCTCAACGAACCGGGGCCGCACACCGACTGGCTGCTTGATATCGTCGAGCCGAAGCGAGGCGACTGGAATGCCTATGCTCACGATCGGCGGCGGCTCGGCGAGCTGTTTGCGCGCTGTCAGAGTCGCCCGCCGTGTCCGCTCAACGAGCTGCGGCTGGGGGGCAGTGACTACAACCTGTTTGTGCGCTTTTATGAAGAGCCGCTCGACGAGGAATAGGCGCTAGCGAGGCTGTTAGGTAGCGGCCCAGACATCCTCGCAGTAGCGACCTTGGGTGCGCCAGGTATGGATCTGCTCCTCTGCTTGCGCTGGGGTGTAGCCACCTTCGGAGATCAGGATGCCGTGCAGGGTCTTGCGGACAGCGGGCGCCATGTGCTTGGCGTCACCACACAGATACACATAGGCCCCCGCTTGCAGCAGGGACCACAGCTCTTTGGCCTGCCGCCGCAGCAGATCCTGAACATAGGTCTTGGGCTGATCCGGCTGCCGAGAAAACGCGACATACAGACCATCCAGGCCGCCGTTTCGGGCGTGGGACTCCAGCTCCTCGCGATACAGATAGTCGTGATCGGGGCGACGGCAACCGAAGAACAGCAGCGTCTTTCCGACCGGAATTCCTTGCTCTTTTTGGGCAGCGCGCTCGTCGATAAAGCCGCGCAGCGGTGCCAGTCCGGTACCCGGTCCGATCAGGATGACAGGAGTCTTGGGATCGCTGGGAAGTCGGAACGTACTGCCGGTGTCCTTGACAATGATGCGCAGCGTTTGACCGGGCTCTGCCTGCGCAAGGTAGTGACTACAGAGTCCTTCACGCACGACTCCTTGTGGGCCCACGAAATCATGAACACCGACGGTAATCGAGCATGATCGCGGCAGCTTTTTCGGCGAAGAGGAAATGGAATAATAGCGGCAACGGAGTGTCGGTCGCAGCGTCAGGATGGTGGCCAGATCGCAGGGGATCGAGGCAAAGCGCTGGAGCAGATCGAGCAGCGTGAGTCTCTGGGCCAAGACCTCGGTTGGGAATGCCTTCTCTCCTGCCAAGCGAAGCAGCTCGTGCTGTTCAGGAGGACAGGGACAGCGTGCGGCCAGGACTCGCAGCTCGCGACGGGTAACGGCACCGCTGAGGTCCACATGGAGTCCGAGCAGCTCTCCCACACGAATCGGAATCCCACAGGGCAGCTGACCGCTTACGGCACCCAGCTCGCGGATCACCACCGCATCATTGGAACGGACTCCGCAGCGTGCTGCATAGGCCTCTATCACCTCGGGAGGATTCTCTGGGAAGACTCCCAAATGATCCCCAGCAGAATAGGAAACACCGTCGGGGAGAGCGATCTCCAGATGCCGAGTTGATCTTCCAGCGTCTTCTGCTTGAAGCTCGCGACTGATGATCACAGAGCTGTAGCGCGCTTCGGCCTGAAGGGGAGCACGACTTGGTGGCAGCGCACCAGACTCCGAGCCCGCGTAGTTTACCACTTCCACAGAATAGGCATTCTGGGTGTCCTCTTTCGCAGCTGCGGAAGCACCTCTGTCTCCAGCGGGAGCGCGAGCAGAGAGCAGGGACCACACGCTGCCAAAAAACGACTCTGCCGAGGCATCAAAGTCACCATCCGCGTCGCAGCCAGCAAACGGAAGCAGGGCCTTGGCACCCAGCGCTTGCATGCGATCAAACAAGAGCTGCGGGACTTTCTGAAATGTCGCGCGCCACTGCTTGTTGCCACAGCCCAGCACCGCGAACTCCACACCTGCCAGCGTATCGTGCGGCAGGTCTTGACTGAGCCACGCTGCGAACTTGCTCGCATTGTCCGGAGGCTGACCGTTGTAGGTCGCGCAGAACACAAACACCGGAGTCTGTTTGGGCAGCGCCTGAGTGTAGGAATCCAGCTCTGCTACCGTCGCTGGAATCTTTCGAGCAGAGGCTTGTTGTAGTAACTTCTGTGCCAGATCTTGAGCGGTTCCCATGTTCGATCCGTACAAGATCAGAATCCCTTGGGAGTCACTCTGCAGACTGCTCTGCGGGGGCCCGTGCTGCTGCTGTTGCGACGCGATCGATGTGGGCAGCTTGCCTTTTTCTTCCGTACGCTTCTCGACCACCATGTAAAGTCCGCGCGGCTTCATGGTCAGCGTCTGGACACTGCGTAGCTGATAGCTGGGGTCGGCCAGTCGCAGGCGGAACTGTTGATAGATTCGTGCCAGCACCAGCTTGGCTTCGACCAGCGCAAACTGGAAGCCGATGCAGCTGCGGATTCCGATCCCAAAGGGATGGTAGGCGTGGGGGTGTCGCTGCGCCACCGCATCCGGCAGGAAGTGATCGGGATTGAACGCTTCCGGATCGGGTCCAAAGTGACGGGGATCGCGGTGCAGTCCGCCCAGGAAAGTCAGCAGCACGCCACCCTTTTTGACTGGGTACTTGCCGCCGATGACAGTGTCTCGCTGCACGAACTTCGCAAATCCTGGTGCCGTCGGATTGAGCCGCAGCGATTCCTTTAAGATTCGCCCGGTGTAGTCGAGTGCGTCGAGATCGGCAAAGGTCGGCACCCGACTGAAGTCACGCCCGAGCACCCGATCTACTTCGGCGATAAGCTGCGCCTCAATATGAGGATTCTTAGAGATGTAATATAGCGCGTAGGACAGCATCCCACTGGTTGTCTCGTGTCCCGCGATCAGGAAGGTGATCAGCTGGGCGCGGATGTTGTCGTCGGGAAGTCGCTTCCCGGTCTGACGATCGCGCGCGGTCAGCATGATCTGTAGGATGTCACTCGGAACCGCTTCGCCCCGCTGCATGGCTGCTTTGCGGTCGAGGATGATCTGATCAACCGTATCGATGAGGACTTTCTGCGCAGACTCTTTTTTGTGGCGCTGCAGCGGATGAAATGTGTCCGGCAGAAAGTTTCGGGTCTGCTCCATCGCCACTTCCAGCACGTCCACCATGGCTTGCACAAACGGTGGTGGCTCTGCCGCACTGATGCAGTGAAAGCGGGAATGAAAGCCCGCATACCCGATGGCCTCGAAGGTCATCTTGGTCATCAGCTCCGTCGCCAAAAACGACTCTGTAGGAGCCCTGCCAGCCAGGTTCTGCATTAGATCATCGGACACCTCAACAATGCGTCCGAAGTACTGCTTGATCGCAGACAGACCGAATGCAGGCAGCAAGATGCGATGCGCGATCTGCCAGATTTCCTCTTCATCTCCAGTGGTAAAAAGTCCACTGGAACCAACGCCTGCGCGCAGTCTTCCCAGCGGAGTTGCCGGCGGTGGGGTCGTCTTCCGGAAGTCCTCTGGACGGTTGATCTGCTCTTCTACCAAGTCAGCATCAGAGTTTACGTAGAACACATTCCCATTCGGAAGTCGCAGCCGGACAAAGCGTCCATACTCCGCCGCAACCTTGGCCAGAGAGTCTTCCAGGTTCTCTCCCGCGAAGAGCGCTGCGGCATTCCCAATGAAGGGCCATGCACGCGGTCCAGGTACTTCAGGCAGAGTACTGTTCCCGTCGCTGATCGCGCCACTTTGCACCGGCTTCCCTGCCACCGCACCAGTCCCAGAGTCTGTGCCGGGAGTCGATGCAGGTGAGCCAGTCGGAACCAGCTCTGCAAAGAGCTGAACTCCACTTGGGAGTGCGGCACAAAGTGCAACGATGTCTCCATCCGCATCGCGGAAGCGGAGCTGGACCTCATCGGCGAGTCCGAGCGCTCGCTGAATGGCTCGCTCCATGGCAGCATCGCTGGTTCCGTCGTAGAAGCCGACTTTGGTGGTCTGTCCTCGGTAGGTGATGTGGAGGGCGCGCTTTGTCTGGGTCATCGCTGCATAGCATCCCCTTTGTGGGAGCCCAAATCAAGGGAGCAGCCTGCGGGGTCACTGTGTAGCATTGTGTAGTTGCGGAGTCGTGCGATTGCGGTTCCCAGTCGGGTGGGAAGTTGCAGAGTCCGCAAAACGTCAGTCCTTTCGAACCGTTGGCAAGAATCACAATGCCCATCTCGGGAAAGGGGCCACTTGGGTTATGCTCAAATCTGACTGCCTTTCGCGAGGACAGCTCAGTTGGAGGACAGATGGCCGAGGCGCCTTCGGACCGCAGCATCAACCCACAGCTACAGCCGGGAGAGAAGCTGGGCAACTATCAGGTGCTGCGTCTCCTCGGGCAGGGCGGCATGGGCGAGGTCTTCGAGGCCAAACACCTTTACATCGAGCGTCGGGCGGCGATCAAAGTGCTGCATTCCGAGCTGTGTCAAAACCAGCAGTTTCGGACGCGATTCCTCAATGAAGCGCGTGCGGTCAACCTGATCAAGCATCCCGGTCTGGTCGAGATCTATGAGTATGGACTGAAGGACGATGGCACCGCCTACATCGTCATGGAGTACCTAGAAGGAGAGGCGTTGAGCCGCCGCATCAAGCGAGCGGTCCATGGCATCGGCAGCGCAGCACTTCCCATCTGTCGCCAGATCGCCATAGCCATCGCCGCCGCCCACGCCAAAAACATCGTTCACAGAGATCTGAAACCTGACAATGTGATGCTGGTTTCTGAGCCGGATCGGTCGCTGCGGGTGAAGGTGCTCGACTTTGGGATTGCCAAGCTATCCGACTCATCAGATGGCAAGGCCCAGACAGAGACGGGGGCGGTGATTGGGACTCCGGCCTACATGGCTCCGGAGCAGTGTGTGGGGCTCTCTTCGATCGATGGGAAGGCGGATGTTTACGCGCTGGGAATGATCCTCTACGAGCTGCTTTCGGGGACCTCGCCGTTTGATGCGCAGCATGGCTTCGACTATATGGCGGCACATGTGCGGGGGACGCCACGACCGATTCTGGATGCTGTACCGGAGCTTCCTGCCGAGCTGGCGAACTTGGTCCACGCGATGATTGCGAAGGACAAAGAGGAGCGGCCGGACATGATGACCGTGGCACTCCTGATCGAGCAGATCGAGGCGGATCTTCCGACGCTGTGGCCAGCGGCTACTGCTGACTTGGCCAGCGACTCGACTTTACATGCGGGCCCGCGCGACCGAGTCACCGGACCGATTCCCAAAGTGACGGGCGGACGACTGAGTCGGGAGGGAATGCAGCAGCTTCGGCCCAGCAGAGAGCTGAACGCGATTCAGAATCGGCCCAGCAGAGAGCTGAACGCGATTCAGAATCGGCCCAGCAGAGAGCTGACCCCGGTTGGTCAGGTTGGCCGCGATGACTTGGCCCATGGACATACGCTTCCCGCGATGGCCTCGCAGTCCTCTGGGCTGCGGTCAAAGTCGAAGTCGCTGGCGACGGGTCAGACGCTTCCAGCGCTGGCTCCGGATTCGGTGAGTGCGTCTTCTGTGAGCGGCGTGAACACTGCGAAAGACAGCGCTGCAATCAGCGCAGTAAGCTCGGTCAGCGAGTCCGTGCCGTTGCGAGGTCTGGGCCGTCCGGGTCCTATCGTCCTACTCCTGACTCTGTCCACGATGGGAATTGCGCTGGTGGCATTCCTGGTCCTTCGCCGGACTCCGATTCCAGAAAAGTCTCAGACTCCGCAAGTGGTGGCTGCGCCTCGGCTCGTTAAGTGGGTGGTACGCTCTCATCCTACTGGTGCAGAGGTGGTGCGCAGCGATGGTCAGATCCTGGGCAATACACCGTGGCAGATCGAGCGGCCCGCTGACTTGGGAGAGAGTCTGCTCACGCTGCGGCTCGCCCTGCATCGCGACAAGGTGATCGTGCTGAGTCACAGTGCTGATGTGGTCACCGAGGTTCTGTTGGAAGCGAGGACTCCTGCTTCACCTGCGACTGTGGAACCGCTGAATCCGACCAATCCGTCCGCTGGAAAATCCGCTGGAAAGTCAGCCAGTAAGTCAGCCAAATCACGCAAAAAGAGTACCGCCCGCAAGGGTCACGGAAGCAACGGAAAGGCCGCTGGCTCCGACGGAGAAGTCAAGCTCCTGATGGACTAGTTCAGTGGATTCCGATCGGTTGCTCATCCACCGTTCCTACGGGTCAAAACGTAGACAAGCTGCACCATTTATGGACTTTGGGAACCGGGCAGCCACACACTCCGTCAGAACAGATCTTGAGAGGAACCATCATCATGCCGCACTCGTTTCCGACGCGACTCCTCCTGCTGCTGCTGGGTCTGTGCGCGCTGTCCCCACCTGCTTGGGCGCAGGACTTTAAGACACACTATGACTTGGCGATGGCGCTCTACCAGGCGCAAAAATTCGAGGAGGCGATTCCGGAGTTCAAGGCCGCCTATGAGATCGATCGCAAGCCGGGACTCCTGTTCAACATTGCGCAGTCCTATCGCAAGGCGGGACGACCTCGGGATGCGATTCAGTACTACGATCAGTATCTCTCTTCAGATCCTCGACTGGACACGGACACTCGTCGCAAAGTCGATGGCTATCTGGCCGAAGCGCGCAACACCTTGGCTTCTCTGGAGCTGGAGCTGAAGCGTCGACTTGCGGAAGAGAAAGCTGCGCGAGCGGTCGAGCCTCCTCCGACGCTGCAACCAGAGCCTACGCCACCGCCTCCTCCTCCGGCACCGCCGCCTCCTCCGCAAGAGAAGAGTACCCCTGTGTACAAGCGTCCCTGGCTGTGGGCAGTGGTGGGTGGCGTCGTGGTGGCCGGGGTAATTGTCGGCGTCGTTGTGGGAACCAGCACCGCGCGTGCGGCTCCGGTGGTGGACTCGGGAGTCCCCCGCGTAGCCATTACTTTTTAGTCGCTTGAGCTGTTGAAGAGGGGAAAGAGGAATCTCGATGCAGACAATTAGATCTCGCTTTGGGGCGCTGATCGCAACCGCAATGATCGGACTCCTGCCTGGTTGCGGAGCGGCTCCGGCCCCGGTCCTGCTGCTGAGTCTGAATGGCGTGCACATGATGGGCGCCGAGCTGAAGGTGACGCTTATCAAAGATGGCAAGCCAGCCACCGTGACGCTGTATCGCAACGGCAGCAACGTCTTTGTGGCGCAGTTTGGTAGTCCCCCAGCGATGATGCCGGCACCGAGTTCGGTCAAGGTGGCTTTTGATCTGCCGCTAGGAACCAGTGGTGCGCTGTCGATCCAAGCCGCTTCTTTTGGGAGTTCGATGATGGGGCCCGGCCCGCTGATGAAGCAAGCAGAGGGCTGTACGACCACTACGATTCGTGACGGAGAGCTTAACGAAGTCTCCCTGACGATGGTGCAGCCTCCCGCGCCATCGAGCTGTCAGTAGTCGAGTCTGCGGCGGCTTGCATTCCGCTCCCGGTTCTGTTTATGGTGCCGACTCTCTAGACACCAAAAACATCTCTGTGGAGCGTCTGATGTTCTCTTCCTGTCGTGCTTTGGCAATCTCTCTCGCGCTGCTGCTCTGTCCTGTTGCGGGCTGTGAAAGTCCGGCTGATCCGCCGGGAACTGGCAGTGATACCGATGGTCCGATGTCGACGGTGGACGGTGGCGACCCTACTCCCAAGACCTGTACTTCCTGCCGCGCCGATGAAGTCTGCGTGGATGGCTCCTGCGTAACCGTTCCCAAGAACTGTCCCTGTCCGCAAGAGAGCTACTGCAACCTTGGCACCAGCATGTGCGTGGTGGGCTGCTTAGAAGACGGAAACTGCGCGACCGGGCGAATCTGTGATGGCGTGGCGCGCAAGTGTGCAGAGGGCTGCCGCACTGACGCTGCCTGTGGCAAAGGAAAGATCTGTGACAAGAGCCTCTGTCGCGTGGGCTGCCGCCGTGATCCGGACTGTGGAACAAACGAATACTGCGACTCTGTAAAGGAAGTCTGCATGGCCGGATGTACGGCGGACTCTGCCTGCATGAGCGGTCAGATCTGCGACAACCTGCGCTGCCGAGCCGGCTGCCGCGCCGACGCTGCGTGCACTATGGGACAGATCTGCGAGTCCACCACCTGCCGGGCCGGCTGTCGCAACGACATGGGCTGTAAGAGCGGTCAGATCTGTGAATCCCTCAAGTGCCGAGCTGGCTGTCGCAGTGACATGGACTGCGGAGCGGACTCTGTCTGCAAGAGCTCGACGTTGACCTGTCTGAAGTGTGATGCCGACGCGGATGAGGCCACTGATTCCACCGTACGCACTTCCGGACGCAGCGTCTCGGAGCGAAAAGTCCGCGTTCTGTGCGGCAAGACCGATGTCGACAAAGTGACCTGGGTGCAGAGTCCTCCCAACCCTGGTTATTACCGCAAGAGCGTGTGGGTCACGACGACCGGAGCGACGGCGAGCGCCAAGACCAACATCAGCTTGAACCTGGGCAGCGGAGTCGTGAAGACGTTTGTCCTTTCTGGCAACACGACCCAGACCATCTGGCAGGACTCCTTTGACTACTACTGCGGCGGGGGCGTCTGCGCGGGCTGGACGTACACCGTATCGGCGGATTCCGACTCTGATACGCCTCCCAAGGTCGAGTTCGGATTCAGTGTCTCTGCCACCCGCTAAGTAGTCCGCAAAAAGGACGCTGTCCTTTTCCCTGACGTTGTTATAGTCCGCGCATGCGGATTCCTACCCTTGCCCCCCTGGTTCTGTTCTTTTCGTCGCTGGCACTGCCTGCTTGTAACGCGGATCGCGAGTCCGTTGATGAAATTGGTATGACCCCGGTGACGCCGGACCCGACCAAGCCCGGACCCGGACCGATTCCCAAAGTAGGTCGGCTGAGCGGCAAGGTGGTGGCTCCGGAAGGAACGATTCCAATCTCGGGTGCGCTGGTCTATGTTGCGACCGCGCCTCCCGCCGCGATTCCGGACGGTGTGTACTGTGACAAGTGCGTCCACATTCCCGATGGAACTCCGCACACCACCACCAAGTCTGACGGAACCTTCGAGCTCGATGCGAGTACCGGCAGTTACTATCTGGTGGTCCAAAAAGGCGCATTCCGTCGGGTCCGGCAGATCAGTGTGATGGAAGGTCCGCAGCAGGTTCCGATCGACAAGACCAAGCTGCCGAACATCACCGACAAAGCCAACGGCGACGATGTTCCCAAGATTGCGGTCATGCTCGGCGCGTGGGACCCGATTGAGCTGGTGCTGGCGCGGATGGGTCTGAAGGCGACGATCACCAAGGATCTGCTCGGGCGCGCGCAGGTGCTCGGCAAGGATGCGCCGGCCTTTGCGATCTATGGGGTTCACGGGCTGTTTGAGACTTCGCCTCATCCGAGCCCGGTCACTCTCATCACCGACCCCAAAGAGATCAGCAAGTATCACATCGTGTTCTTGCCGTGCTCGGGCGGTATCAATGACATGGGCGCAACGAAGTGCAGCGGCGTCTACAACAGCGACAGCCGCGTCAAAAAGACCATCGCAGACTTCGTGGCGCAGGGCGGACGACTGTACGTATCTGATTGGTCGTACGAGTACGTTCGCCAGGTCTTCCCCGGCTACGTGACCTGGAGCGGCGAGAATTCCCAGATTGGCTCGGCCTGCATGGGCGGTGGCGGCGAGCAGTCGGTGCGGAACCAGGACGCGGGACTGTCGGCCTGGTTGACGGCGCAAGGAAAGAGCCTGTCGTCGGTCAAAGATGCGTGGACGGCGATTGGCTCGGTGCAAGAGAAGCTAGGAATCGATGCCGATGGCAAGCCCGCGAAGGTGAAGCCGAAGGTGTGGGTCGAAGCGAGTGCGCCGGTCACCACCAGCCTGCAGCATGGCTGTGGTCGCGTGATGTACACGACCTATCACACCCAGCCCACCAGCGAGGTCAACGGGGCGCTCGAGCCGCAAGCCCTCGCGCTGCTCTATCTGATCCTCGAGGTCGGAGTCTGCATCGATCCGCAGGTGATTGGCTAAGGAAGCCTTGGGGGGAATATGAAGCATCGAAAAGGCTTCATATCGTCAATATGAAGCATCAAGAAGGCTTCATATTGGGGCTCTGCTGAGATCGCTGGGGGCGGAGCCGTTACAGGTCGAGATCTTTGGCGGGCAGAGACTTTTTGGGGGGAGCGGTGGGAGTGTCGCTGCCGCCATCATCGAACTCGACGAACAGGCCGTAGAGCGCGCCGATGATCGGGGCCAGGACGGTGGCCGACTGCAAGGACAGCTTGCTGGCGACGCCATCGATCGAGATGCTCATGCTCGGCATGAAGCGATGACCGACGGCGTAGAGTCCGGCGCCGACCGCTGCCCCGAACACCATCTTGAGGATCGGAGTCCACAGCGTGGCTGCCTTCCACGGCGCTTGCCCACAGACGACACCGACGAGAGCGCCCAGCAGCGCGCAGAACAGAAACGCCAAGATGCCTTGGGGGTTGTGTAGTTTGAGCAGTGCGAAGCCGATTCCACCGCCAATGAGGATTCCCTTGACCAGGCCTACTAGTGCGCGACCCATGTGCCGCTCCTCCTCGAAAACGCGAGTATGCACTTAGTATAGCGGAATGGCGCGAACGGCAACTGCGCGGATCACCTGCGAGGGTGGTTACAGCGTCGACCCCGGGTCCACATCGGCATGGACACGCAGGCCAGCGGGCACTTTGTGGGCGAGCGCCAAGCGCAGCAGGCGATGCAGCGTGCGCACCGTCTTGGCCCGCAGCAGCAGCTGCCAGCGACTACGACCCTTGAGCCGCGACAGCGGTGCTTCTGCCGGCCCGAGCAGCGACATCCCATCGCCCGCCGTCGACACCTCACTTTTCAAGATCGCCGCCAGCTCTTGCGCCAGCTGCTCGACTTTGTAGGGATCTTCGCCATCGATGCGCAGCAGCCCCAGTCGGACGCTCGGCGGATAGCTGAGGACATGGCGCGCTTCCAGCTCTGCCTCGGCAAACGACTGATAGTCATGCTGCGCCGCACAGTGCACCGCCGGGTGTTCGGGATTGTAGGTCTGAATCAGCACCCGCCCCGCTCGACTGGCCCGACCGGCCCGCCCCGCCACCTGCGAGAGCAGCTGAAAGGTCCGCTCTCCAGCACGAAAGTCGGGCAGGCCCATTCCGGTATCCGCCAGTACCACACCGACCAGCGTCACCCCCGGAAAGTCGTGTCCTTTGGCCAGCATCTGGGTGCCGATCAGGACATCGATCTCGTGCCGGTGCATCGCCGACAGCACCCGCGTCAAGCTGCCCGAGGTGTCGCGATCGAGCCGCTCAATTCGTGCCTCGGGAAAGCGCAGCGCCAGCTGTTCGTGCAGCTTTTCGGTCCCGATGCCGAGCGGCAAGATCGACTTTTGCTGACACAGCGGGCAGCAGTCGGGCACCGGCTCGCGATGATCGCAGTAGTGACAGAGCAGGCAGTGACGGCTCTTGTGCAGCGTCAGCGTCACCGAGCAGCTCGGGCACTCAATGCGATGACCACAGCTCTGACACAGCAGAAACGGCGCATAGCCACGACGGTTGAGCAGCAAGATCGCCTGCTCGCCCGCGTCGAGGGTCGTCTGCAGGGCTGTAAGCAGCGGCGCCGTCAGCAGCGCTGAGTCGACCGCCTTGACGTGCTGCTTGAGATCGATGATCTCGACCCGAGGCAGGGCAATGCCGGTCGCCCGACGCGAGAGAACCAGCCGGGTCAGCTTGCCGCGACGCGACAGCTCCAAGGCCTCCAGCGACGGGGTTGCCGAGCCCAGGACCGCCACCGCGCCGGCCTGCTGCGCCCGCCACAGCGCCACGTCGCGCCCGTGATAGTGGACGCCTTCATGCTGCTTAAACGAGGTGTCGTGCTCCTCATCGACGATAATGACCCCCAGGTTGGGCAGCGGCGCAAACACCGCCGAGCGGGGCCCAAGCGCAATCGCTACCTCGCCGCGCAGGATTTTCCGCCACGCGCTCGCTCGCTCCCCCGGCGACAGCGCCGAGTGCAGCACCGCCACGCTCCCGGGAAACCGCGACGAGAAGCGGGCCGACAGCTGCGGCGTGAGCGCAATCTCCGGCACCAGCACCAGCGCCGTCTGACCGAGCTGGCGCGCCTCGGCGATCAGCCGCAGATAGACCTCGGTCTTGCCCGATCCGGTCACACCATGGAGCAAAAAGCCGTGATAACCACTCCGTCGCGGCGTCGCCTGCTCCGCGTTCGCAAGCGCCCCGAGCAGCGTCGTCAGCGCGGCGTCTTGCTCATCCGTCAGGACCAGATCGGTGGGCGCACTCGGCATGGCGTGCTCGGCGCTTGGCGGCTTCGGCTCGCGCTCTCGACTGCCCACCCGCACATCGCAGTGAATCTCGACCAGGTGTTGCCGGCGCAGCTCGTGCAGTCGGGCGCGATACTCAGGCCGAGGCCGACTCGGCAGGCTGTCTGCCCCGAGCACGCGCTCGATCGACACAAAGTGCAGCGGACTGCGCCGACTGCCGAGCACGCGCAGCAGCTCAATGGTCATTGAATCGATGTCGGCGACCTCGGGCGGCAGCAGCAGCGAGTCCACCTTCTTGGCCAGCTGCAGTCCCGCCTCGGTCAGTCGCACGCGCTCGACCAGCTGGGCATGCTCACTCGGAGGAAGCAGCAGCCGCAGCGCTTCCCCGTGCGGTGCCAGATAGTAATCGGCGATGAACCGCGCCATCCCGAGCAGATCCGCCGGCAGCTTCGGCCCCGACAGCATCATCCCGAGATTGCGCAGCGCCTCGGGCCGCAGGCCGCTCGTCAACAGCACCGTGTCCGCCGCCTTGCCTGCAAAGACCTCCAGGATCAGGCCCTCGACCTGAGGCTGTCCACCGAGCGGCACCAGCACCCGCGCGCCCATCTCGGGCAGGACCGTGATCTCGTCGGGAACGCGATATAGATACGGGCCCGGCGCCGGAGACATCACTGCCACCGAGACGAGCCGCGTTCCAGGCTCTGCGCCCAGCATTGCTGCGGCCACGGTGGTCATACGTAGTCGAGCACCATCGTCTCGTAGTGACGAAACACCCGCCAGCCGATCACCACCGCGAGCAGCGTCGGCACCACAATCCCGGCCCAGCCGAGCAGCGTCGGAAACTCTCCCCGCATGATCGCCAGTCGCAGCGCCGTCATCAGGCCTGCCAGCGGATTGCACTGCAACAGGGTCCGAAACGGAAACGGAATCACGTCGATGGGATAGAACACCGGCGTCGCCCAGTAGAGCAGCAGCAGGCTGGTGCTGACCAAGTAGCCGACATCCCGATACACCACGTTCAGCACCGAGGTCGCGAGCGCAATCCCGCCGATCAGCGCCACCGTCAAGAGCAGCAGCACCGGCACCAGCAGCAGCGCCGGCGACAGCCGAAACGCCCCGGGGAAGATCGGGATGAACGCGATCAGCACCAGGCACTCGAGGGAAAAGTTGATGCCGTAGCTGAGCACGCTCGCGATCGGCAGCAGCGGTCGCGCGAACACCGTGCGCTTGATGATGTCGGCGTTTTGCACGAACACGGCGGTGGCGCTGTTGAGGCTGGTCGAAAACCACTGCCACATCAAAAGGCCGATCAGCAGGAAGATCGGGAAGAACTTCTCTGCCGAGCGAAACAGCTGCGTAAAGATGACGCTGATGATGCCCATCATCACCAGCGGGTTGAGCAGCGACCACACGATGCCGAGCGCCTGGGCCCGGTAGCGCGCGCGAAACTCGGTCCGCACCAGCACCCACAGCACCTGGAGCAGGCTCTGACGGCTGACCAGCGCGGCTGGCTCATCGGGCGCTTCGATTGCGACTGACAGGTGGGCTGGCCGCGTCACGGTCGGCTCGGGCAGGTCGCGGTCGAATGGGAGCGGTCCGTGGCTGACGCCGCGACTGGTTCGGTGGGTAAAGTCCTCGGGCAGCGATCGCAGTCGTCGCTGGGCGAGGGGAATAACCGGAGGGACTTCGTTCACTGCCACATCCTTCGTCGGGTCCGCTTGCCGCGAACCATTTGCTCTTCTATTTGCTAGGCGTAAGTCGAAGGGCGGCAGTTTACGACGGCTTTTCGCCAGGATAAAGTACGCCCTATGCGAGCACTGCGTACCTTCGTTCCCATTGCCTCGGCGCTCCTCCTTTGTGCTTGTCCGTCGGAAAAGCCCAAGGACGCCCCCAACCAGCCGAAGCCGGCCACGCCCGCTTCCACTTCCAGCGCAGCCAACCAAGGAAATCAATCGATGGCACCTGAACCTGGCGATCTTCCGGCTCCTCCCGATGTGGCGGCGGCCCCTGCTGATGCTGAAAAAACCGCGAGCGGCCTGGCCAGCAAGGTCGTGAAGAAGGGTACCGGCACCGAGCATCCCGAGGCCCAAGACACCGTCAAGGTCCACTACACCGGCTGGATGACCAGCGGCAAGATGTTCGACTCGTCGGTGAAGCGCGGCACTCCGACCGAGTTTCCGCTCAAGGGCGTCATTCCCGGCTGGACCGAAGGCGTGCAGCTGATGGTCATCGGCGAGACGCGCCGCTTCTGGATTCCCGGCAAGCTCGGCTATGGCGATGCGCCGACGCCGGGTCGTCCCTACGGCACCTTGGTGTTCGATGTTGAGCTGCTCGAGGTCAAGAAGGGTCCGAAGCCGATTCCCGCGCCGTCCGATGTCAAGGAGGTGCCGGCTGACGCTGCCAAGACCGCGAGCGGCCTGGCCAGCAAGGTGCTGCAAAAGGGCACCGGCAAAGACCGCCCGACCGCCGAAGACACCGTCGAGGTTCACTACACCGGGTGGATGACCAGCGGCGAGATGTTCGACTCCTCGGTGATGCGGGGCCAGACGGCGACCTTCCCCCTGGGCCGCGTCATCAAGGGCTGGACCGAAGGCGTGCAGCTGATGACTGTCGGGGAAAAGCGCCGCTTCTGGATTCCCGCCGAGCTGGCGTACGGCGACACGCCGCGCAGGCCCGGTGGCCCGCACGGGATGCTGGTCTTCGATGTCGAGCTGATCAAGATCAACCAAGCGCCGAAGGCTCCGCCCGATGTCGCGGCGCCGCCGAAGGATGCCAAAAAGACCGCGAGCGGCCTTAGCTACAAGGTCATCACCAAGGGCACGGGCCAGAAACACCCGGCTGCCACCAGCACCGTCGAGGTTCACTACAGCGGCTGGACGACGGACGGCAAGATGTTCGACTCCTCGGTGGCGCGGGGCGAGCCGACCAGCTTCCCGCTCAACGGGGTGATCGCCGGCTGGACCGAAGGCGTGCAGCTGATGGTCGAGGGTGAAAAGGCCCGCTTCTGGATTCCCGGCAAGCTGGCGTACGGCGACACCCCAACCCGTCCCGGTGCGCCCGCCGGCATGCTCGTGTTCGACATCGAGCTACGCAAGATCCTCGACACCCCCGCCCACTAACCCCCCTAGCAAAACCTACTGCGGTGGCCGCTGGCTATGTCGGGCGTGCTCACAGCCAGGAGGCTGCTCCGCTCGCCCGCCTACGCCATCGGCCATCCTCGCTACGGTTTTGCGAGGCACTCAAAACCCGCACGTTTCGACTGGGGGCGTTTTGTTTTTTACTGGCAGATGAGGCCGACGGTGCGGGTGCCGCGCGGGCCGGTGACGATCGCGTTGCTGGTGCCGTCGAAGGTGACGCTCACGACATCGCCCGAAGCCGAGATGTGGCTGAGCGTGCCGCTCGGGCAGCCGTCCATGCCGTTTGTGCGACAGATCTTGTAGTCCTTGGAAGTGGTGGCCACGATCTGGGTGCCGATGGTGGTGGCGGCGGTGCCGTTGAGCGTCCGACACTTGGTGGCCGAGTCAACCATCGCGGTCCAGCTGTTGCTGTGGGTGATGAGCGTGCCGGCGGCGTTGGTGCGGGTCCAGTTGGCGCTGCCCTTGACCTCGCGGGTGGTGCTGGTGCCATTGATGGTGATGTTGCGGTCGAGGCTGAAGCTGGCCGGGCTGCCGTTGGCGGTCATGTTGGTGCTGCTGGCCTTGACGTTGAGCGTACCGTCCGCGTTCTTGGCAAACGTGACCTTCAGGGTGCCGCTCCACTTGAGCAGACCAAACGGGCCCGAGCAGTTGTTGAGCGTCACGGTGACGATGGGCTCTACCGAGTCCTTGGCGCGGGTGGCACAGCCGGCGGGCCACCACTGGGCGGCAGCGAGCGAGCTGGCGGCGGTCGCGGCATCGTTCGAGCTGATCGGGTTGGTGAGCATGTACTCGATGGCGCTCGACTGCGACATCGCGGCATTGGCATCGCTGGCGTCGTCATCGGTGCCGGCGCCGCTGCCTCCACAGGCGGCGACACTCAGACCCAGGCACAGGGACACGGCGGTCAAGGACGTACGAAACAGCTGGCTAGACATGGGGCGATCTCCTTTGGGTGATAAGGCAAGGCAGCCCAACAGACGAGTCCCCGCCATCCCCGGTTCCAACCCTTGGGGCCCCGCACGTTTCGACTGGGGCCCCGCTACCCTGCGAGACTTTTTTGTCGTTCCGCAGGCGGCCCGAAAAAAAGCTCTTCCCCCACACTGCGTGCCGGGGACTGTCGCCGGTCGCCCCCAGTCTCTTTACTCAAACTGCTGGTTTCGGTGGACTCGGGTTAGTTCGGGGGTCGGAGGTGGAGGTGACAGGTGCCGCCGTCGCACTCGCCGTGGGCTACGGCTCGACCCCAGAGGGCATAGCGATAGCGTGCCACCAGCCGATAGCCGAGGTCGAGAAGCTGCCGCAGCCCCGGCAGGTAGTACAGCCGCAGCAGCATCCCCAGCACCCGCCTGTGGCGCAGCGCCACCACCACCGCATCCAGTCCCTCGTGCCGAGTTCCATGCGCCGTGACAAGCTGCATCGAGGCCATCGCCTCCGCCACCGGGATGCCCAGCTCGGTCAGCAGCCCCGCCGTCTGCAGCGGTCGCGAGGTCAGCTTGTGCCCCGCCCAGCGCAGCAGCCGATCCGACTGCGCCCGACAGAAGCGACACTCGCCATCGAACAGCAGCAGGTCGCGGCCATGCAGCTCTGGGAGGCTTGGGGGCGGATAGGGCACGCGCTGCGGAGTGGACATGCTTGCCTGCTAGGCTGACCTGCTTTCTGTCGACAAGCAAGCCTGCTCCTTGGGATCGGCACTTCCGGGGGATCGGGAGCCGTACCCAAGGCTTTGGAAGCACCCCCGGACGCGACCGGGAGCCGTACCCAAGGCCTTGGAAGCACCCCCGGACGCGACCGGGAGCCGTACCCAAGGCTTTGGAAGCACCCCCGGACGCGACCGGGAGCCGATCCGAAGGCTTACGGTGTGGGGCCGGTGGCTGGGGGGACCTGTGGTCGCGCGGCGGCGAGCGCGGCGAACGGCACATCGGCGAGCGGATGGCGCTGCCAGTCCGCCGCATCGAAGTGCCACCACTCGGTCGGCAGGCCGACAAAGCCCGCCCGCGTCATCGCCTGCTCCAGCCGCGCGCGGTTGCGCTTCGCCTCTGCCGGCAGGTCTTGGTAGCTGCGGTGCGCCTTCTCGGTGAAGTCATCGAACGGCGTCGGCATCGGCAGCTCGCGGCCATCCTGGTCAACCAGCGTCAGGTCCACCGCTGCCCCTCGGTTGTGGCGCGAGCCTTTGTGCGGACTTGCGACATAGCGCTCGTCGTGGACCAGCTCCCACAGCTGAAACTGCACCCGCTGCGGTCGGTAACAGTCGAACACCTTGAGTCCCAGACCCTCGGCTTGCAGCGCCGTCGCCACCTTTGCCAGCGCCTCGGCCACCGCAGTCCGCAGATAGCAGCGCGCCTCTGCCGGGTAGAGCACCTTGCCGGTGAAGTTGTTCGTCGTGGCATAGCGCAGCTCGACCCGGATGCTGGGCGCGAGGCGCTGTAGCTCGGTGAACGGCAGCTCGGTGGGCCGCGCCGCTGCCCCCGTCATAGTCCCCGTCATCGCCCCCGTCGTCGCCCCAGTCATCGCCCCAGTCGTCGCCCCAGTCATCGGGCAGCCCAGCAGTGACAGCCCGACCATCGCGCCCAGGCTCCGCAGCGAGGACCCAAGCTGGCGCCCAAGCTGGCTACCGATCCGGGGACGCATCACGGCTCCCGCTGATCAGGCTGCTCAGCGTGCCCATGTCGGCGATGCTGGCCAGGAACACGATCTGCGTCCCCGGCAAAAGCACCACGTCGGCGGTCGGGTTGTAGATGAACTGCTCGGCGTCCGGGGGCTTGATCGCCACCACCAGCGCTTGCAGCTTGCCGCGCAGGTTGGCCTCGGACAGCTTCTTGCCGGCCACCGGGGACGAGGGCGCCACCTGTAGCTGCTCAAAGCGGTGCGTCGAGCGGCGGTCGCGCATCATGTTGTCGAGGAACGTCACCACCGTGGGCCGCACCAGCTCGCTGACCAGGCGCAGGCCACCGATGTAGGTCGGGTTGACCGTGCCGTTGGCGCCGGCAATCGCCAGCTTGCGACGGCTGTTGTCTTCCAAGACCTTGCTGATGATGCGCAGGTTGCGGTTCATCTGCCGCGCCGTCAGGGTCACAAAGACGTTGTCCTTGTCCTCGGTCAGGCAGGCGATCAGGCCCGCCGCACGCTCGATGCCGGCCATGACCAAGATCTCGTCCGACTCCGCCGAGCCGACGATGTACGGGAACTCGCCAAGCTCTTCGCACAGGTGGCGCAGCTTGGCTTCGTTGTGATCGATGGCGACGATCTGCCGCCCGGTCGACATCAGCTCGGTGACGCAGTGCAGTCCCGTGGAGCCGACGCCGCAGATGATGATGTGGTCTTTGAGCGCGGCGATTTTCTTCTGCATGCGTCGCCTCCGAAAGATGTCGGTAAAGAGCCCCTCGACGATGAGCGCGGTGATGTTCGACACCAGGAACGCCGGCACCGCGATGCCAATCAGCGCCAGGAACATCGTAAACACCTCGGCAAGGTGCAGGTTGCGCAGCTCCAGCCAGTCGCCGTAGCCGATGGTGGTCAGCGTGATCACCACCATGAACAGGCAGTTCATCGGCGTCCAGTCAGGGCGCCCATAGTGCTGTCCGAGCAGCCAGTACACCGCCGTCGAGACCACCGTCAGTGCCAGCAGCAGCAGCCCGCCCCACTTCATGAAGCGAAACGGGTCAAAGCGCGGCTCCTCAAAGTGAGGCACTGGACTGTCTGCGGAACTCACGGCAGGGAGCTATCGTAGCAAGAATCTGCGGCGCGGGAAGGTCCGCTCGGCCCGCACGGCACCCAGGGCTAACCTGAGTCCACGGTGAAACCAACAGTTTGAGAATAGAGACTGGGGGCGACCCCGCGCGAAACGTGCGGGTCAGGGACTGGACGGGGTTTGGTTCGGAGTCGGGCGGGCGGAGGTCGCGCTTCTCTCGCTGCGCGAAGTGCGGTATCGCTAGGGCAGAGAGCCTTTCAGTGGGTCACAGCTCAGTTGTCACGGCGCGGGTCCCCCTTCCCGCCGACGCTTTTTCCGTCGGGACGCAGGGTCCCGCCGATAAAAAAGTCTCTGGTCGGCCCACGCCTCACTTTCAGTCGACAAAGCTAGTTGTGATCATCTGAAAGGCAGGGAGCTGTCCTTCGTGAAGACCATCGGCCTGCTGGTTCTGTCGAACGTATTTATGACTTTTGCGTGGTACGGGCACCTGAAGTTCAAGAGTGTGCCGCTGTGGCAAGCCATCCTCGTCAGCTGGCTGATTGCCTTTGTAGAGTATTGCTTGCAAGTGCCGGCCAATCGCATGGGACACGGCACCTATAGCGCGGCGCAGCTCAAGATCATGCAGGAGGTCATTACCCTGGTGGTGTTCTGCGTCTTCTCGATGCTGTATCTAAAGGAGCCGCTGAGGTGGAATTATCTGATCGGCTTTGGCTTCATGGTGCTGGCGGTCTTTTTCATCTTCAAAAAGTAGCCAGTCATTGCCAGTGCGACAGCAGTTCATTTATCAGGAAGGTTGCCTGAGCACTACGGAGCACCTTCTTCACGGACTTGCTCAAGCTGTGTCGCTGGATCTAATGCTTCATCTGCTGCGGAAGAATCGAGGGAATCGGCATCCAGAGACTCGATGATCTGCAGGGCACGCTGACAGGCCACGCGTAGCTCTTCACGCTCGATCCGCGAAGCAGTGGTCTTGTCGAAATGGAGCGCCCGCAGCTGAAAGCCATGCTCGGTTTCATCCAGATAGGTACAGGGTGAGTTTACATCATGCTGGCGGATGACCTCATAGGTGTCTACCTCGTGGTGAATTCCTTTGAGCGCAATCGAGCCACGCGGCAAACACTCTAGCTTGTCTTTAACCAATAGATACGTAGATCCACTGATGAGAATGCCACCGGGAGGCGCCAGATGTTCCAGTCGTGAAGCTGCATTCACTTGGCCACCGATGATCGTATAGTCCATTCGCTTCTCAGAGCCAAAGTTACCCAATGTGCAGTAGCCGGTATTGATTCCGATGCGCATGCGTAGATCGCCGGGCAGGCCGTTCTCGCTCCAGCGCTGGCGAAGCAGGCTCATTTGCTGCTGCATTTCCAGCGCCATCAGGACGCACTTCTCGGTTTCTAACTGAATATTGGCGCCATCTCTGTCGCCAAAGAACACCATCACTGCATCGCCGATAAACTTATCGATAACGCCGCCCCACTTGTTGACCAGCCCCGCCATGGCGTCAAGGTAAGAGTTCAGCAGCTCGGAGAGCATTTCCGGTTCAAGATGATCCGTGAGCGTCGTGAATCCAACGATATCGGAAAACAGAATGGTTAAGCGCTTGCGCTGGTGCGGACTTTCTGCTTCTAGCCGGCCACCCATGACCTGATCGTACAAGGCATCAGGAAGATATTTCCGTAGCTTCTGTGTCAGCTCTGTGATTCGTGCGTTCTTTTCTTCCAGCTCATTTTCAACGTTGGTGGCATGATCAAGGGTCGATTCGTGCATCAGCCTTAGATCCGCAAGATCCCGCTGGGTTGAATCGACAACTTGCATCAGGTTCCGCGTAAGCCCGACCAGCTGCTCAACCGTTTCCGCGCTGTCATAAATTGCACGCAGCGGGCCATTGTCTTTCAATAATGAATCAATAGAGCTACGGATTTTATCAGGATCTAGGTTCTCCATGGCAAGATCTCCTGGCCTAGATGCGCACCCTAATTGAGCTGCTTGACCGTATCATACCTGCGTGAAGAGAAGTCAAGCATCAGACCAGCGTCAGTTGAATTTTGTCGGTAAACTTGAGCAGATTGTTCAGGGACTTTGCCTGCCAAGAGATGCTGTTGCTGCCGGTAATGATGACGCGCTTGCCAGGAACATCGCGAAGATAAATTGCAAATAGACACAATGAAGAGATGCCAGAGCTATTCAGGAATTCTAGCTTTGACATATCAATGCTAAGAACGGACTCGGCCAAGGCAATCGATTTAATAAGTAGATCATAGATCTCTTGGTAATGCTCTTTTCCCTGAAGTCGTAGCACACCACGAAACACAATCTTGTTGCTAGGTTTGATGAATTCAACTGAATAGTTATCGCCCTTGAGTGTCATTTACAAACCCCGCGATGCTGGTCGGACGCTGACGTAGGTAGCTGATTTAGAAGGCTCATTTGCTCACCCAACCTCGATGTCCAAAGAGATAGTTACATAGCTTAAATCCTGGTCGTTTTCAAAGAAATTGAAACCCAGCTGGGCATTGTAGTCTTTTTTCAAAAGAATCAAGCCGAGCCCGGAATACTTGGAGTCCAAGCTGGCAGCTTGTACGCGCTCTACATAGAGCTCATCCAAGTCGCGCTCGAACAACTCTCTACATATGCTGGAGAATTTCTCTTTCTGGTGACGCGGAACGGAGTTTGTAATGGTGATCACCAGGCGATGCGCACGCTTTCTAATCACCAACTCAATCGGTTGAGATTTGTTCTTGGAATATTTGACAGAGTTCTCGACCAGCTCATTGATGACGGTCGAGATCAGGTTCTTGCAGCCAGGCCGATCGGTAAAGTTGTACGTAAAGTAATCGGCGATGAAGTCGGAAAACTGGCCACATCGCTCCCAGAAGTCGAAGATGTCCAGCGGCAACAGGGAAACCTTGAAGATGTTTTCGATGTCTTGTTCAGTATCAATGTTATCGCCAATATGGATTGGGTTTTTCATGGTTCACTTCCTCTTGATGACAAGCAGAGACAAGTCGTCATGGATGGTAGCGCCATCAAGATGTGCAAAGCACTTGCTCAGGATGCTCTCTTTGATCTTCTCAGCGCCGTCACCGCGAACACTCAAGGCTGCTGCCACGATTCCTTCTTTTCCGAACTCGACTTGTTTGCTATTCATCGCCTCGGTGATTCCATCAGTATAGAGAATGAGCGTATCGCCAGAGTCGAGCTGAAACTCGTGGAGCTTCAGCAAGTGATCGATGTTGGCATCGAGCCCGACATACATCCCTAGATCCATGGACGAAATCTCAATGATTTCGCCAGTACTTTTCATGATGATGATCGACTCGTGCTGACCAGTCATCTTGAATTTTCCCTGACCCATATACTTCAAAATCAACAATGACATGAAGCGATAGTCATTTGTCTTCAGACGAAACTCGTAGACGATCTTATTGACGACGTTGTAGATAGATTTCAGATCATTCTGCTCGATCTGGCTCAGTGAGCGGATGGCGGTGTGCACCATCATCATGATGATACCGGAATGCAAGCCATGATCGGTCACATCGCCAATCGAGAAAATGCCGTTGGGAGATAATTGGACAGTGTCGTAGTAATCACCACCAACTTCAGTAGCCGGGATCATCTTGCAGGCAATATCTAGCTCTGGAAATGAAGTATATTCAACACTGGCCGGAAGCACGATTTCTTGGATATGACGGGCTACTTCTAGCTCATGCGATAGCTTCAAGTTTTCGTCTCTGAGTTTTTCATTGAGAGTAGCAATTTCACCATTGGCTTTCTCAAGACCTTTGCGAGAAATGAACTCCTTCAGTCGTATTCTCTGCAATGCTAACTTTAGACCTAGGGACAGCAATGTAGTCGCCCCAGTGTTGATCATCGTCATCATGAAGCGTAGCTGAGGCGGTCCGAGCGGATCTTTTGCATTTGCCAGCTGAGCAGATCCATCATAAAAACCAAAAAATGCGACAAAGTAATATAGATAACTTGCCACAGCCAGCGTCAGTGTCCACGCCAGTGGCAGAGGATAGATGGCAATCATGATAACAGACAGCATGATCCATGCGGTCACAGATGCGTCGAAGTTGCTCATCGAAGCAGCAAGATGCACACAATGGACAACGGTACCAATATAAAGCAGGGCACTGCCATAATAGGCATACTTCCGCAGCCTCGGAACAACTGCGATGATGAAGCAACCGCTGCTAGCCATAATTCCAATCATACGAGCGATAATCATATGAGGAAGAACCGGGTAGCCAAAAATTGCAATTGATGCTTCTTTGTTGAAATTAGCAGGATCTGCCGATAGTAATAGAATTGAACTGATTACGATAGCAATGATAGCTGCAACTCTGTTGATACGAATCAGTGATTCGCTGAGTTCAGCACTGAACTGTTCATCTAAGCTCGCTTCTTTCATTAGAATTTCTACTCCGAGCCTCTATTCAGTGAGCCTTGGTTCGCGAAAGATCTTGAGTCTTGAGTCATACAAGTCTTTGATTCTCCGCGTGTTGATTAGGCTCCATTTTCCACCAAAATCTCTGTATGTGAGTATTTTGTGATAATCACTAAGCATGAAACGTGTCTTATAGTATGTTCCAGTATATGTATCTGTCACATCATAGGTTGTCCAGAATGAATCATAATGAGCGATTTCATAGTAAAATTTGAATAGGAACTCAACAATTCGTTTGAATGCAACCGCGCCCATTTTGCCGTCACGGAAAAGAGCCATTACTTCGCAAAAGCGGACATATTCAGGTGGAACGGACAGATGTTGACCATTCTCTTCAATAGCATACATAAATGGACAATAGTATCCTGGAACTCGCGCCGCACAGCGGACGATCGAGTATATTCGTCCACTCTTGTCTGCCATAGAAAACAGATCGGAGTTTAGATCGAACTGGCGTGCTACTTCGATATCATAGTTGTAATCTTTGAAATAATAGATCTCTTGTGCAAATTCGTGGCACTGGTGAATTTCTACTGGATTTACAATTTCACGGAGTGTCAAACCATTTTTATGTTGCTCGATAAGATACGGCCTTCGCTTGGCGTCAATGACTTGACAGCCATCTCGATTTGTGATGCGAAACTGATGGAATCCGGCCTTTGTAAGCAGCATTTCGACGCGGAGTCGGTAGCCCGGGTCCATGGCTCCGCGATATCGATTGATAAGCCGAAGCGAGCCACCTTCTTGCAGCATAAGGCGCAGCTTCAAAAGCTCATAGAGAAGCCCAGAGCGGTGCTGCTTGCGCGCTATGAGATCATCGAAAGTCTCATGAACCTGATACCGAAGCTCGAGGTCTTTGAGATCGATTTCGATCGTGACACCCGCCTCGGAGTTCGGAAGCACATCGGCAAGCTCTAGCTTTGCAAGGACATCCAGGTCCATCTTGATTTGAGCCTTCTTCGACGGCGCGTGCTTCCCGCCGCTGTGTCAATGACCGTGCCGGGCCCCCCGGCAGGCACTCATCGCACTGACTTTTGCTTGAAGATGGAATGAAATGTATTGAAGAGTACTGAAAAAAATTAAGTTATTGGCTCGATGCTACACGAGTAAGCATGCAGGTTTCAACCGTTGTGTCAGCAAAATGCCTGGCGAGCATCGGGCGGAAAGGAATCCCGATCGCGATCGCTGATCGGTCCCGTGAACAGGGGGGCGGCGCCGCCGAAGGGGAGTGCGGAAGGAAAGGACGGAAGGCAGGGAGGAGGCGGCGTGAGGTTAGTAGATCCCCGGCAGGATTCGGTGGGGAACCAGCTTGCGGTACTCGTCCCAGTCGCTGCCGTATTTTTTGGCGCAGCGCTCGTCATCTCGGTAGCTGCGGTCGACGAGCAAGATGGTCAGGAAGATGAAGTAGAAGTACGGCAAGACCGCATCAAAGAGCGCGGGCACACACCACAGGAACGCCGCCGCAAGCTCGGGCAGATAGTGGAAGTGACGCGCCAGACCCCAGTACCCAGAGGCGAGTAGGAGGTTCTCTTTCTTGGCTCCTTGCTCGGTGGTGTAGTGACCAATCAGGAGTCGCGGCGGCTTGCCCCACACCGTCGTCTGACCTGCGGTTGCACGGACCCGCTGGCGCTGCTCATCGGCCAGGTAGTTGACCAGCACAGCCAGCACTCCCAATCCAAAGATCGCAGCCGCGAGCGGAGTCCCCAAATGATGCGGATGATGTACCAAATATAGCGTTCCCGAGGTGTACACACAGGGCAGCCACACCAGACATCCCCAGCAGATGTAGAAGCCGGCGCGGTCGTGCATGATGTCGAGCGTGCGCAGGTATCCCGTCTCCCAGTGGAAGAACTTGGCGATGTAGACGAGCTGGATTCCCACCGCGACCATCATCGAGTCACTGAGTCCGTACAGCTCCTGCTGCTTGGCTGCGTACGACAAGAGGAGCAGCGGCCAGCCCATCATTCCGAACCGGCAGTTGGTGAAGCGCTTCACATCCCACCCGAAGATGTTCGGATACAGCTCGGTGCCCCAGTAGTAGTCGAAGATCGGATTCCCAGACAGACCGTGATCCGGCGTCGACGGCGCGAACCTTCCTTTGAGATACAGCACCACGCAGAACAGCAGCGCGAACACGTTGCAGCAGCCGAGGATGTCGCCCAGGTTGTCGTACAGGATGCTGGCCGGAAATAGGTGCAGCACATACGAGCAGGTCAGAAACAGCCCGACCGTAATCGCAAAGGAAGCCACTCCGTTGTCGACATACTTTGGGACATGTCCTTTGGCCGTAATCGGTCCAGATACCAGCTTGCCGGGAAGCACCCGAACCAGCGCCAGCTCGACGGCAACATAGACTCCCAAGATCTTCCACGCCGTCAGCGAACCGAGCAGCCGAGGCGTCCAGATCTGGCCGAGCGTACTCCACAGACCTTCGTTCCACAGCACCCGCAGGAGCTTCAGGAGCGAGCCATCCAGCTGCGTGTGCGTGTACCACAGCAGCATCACAAACGGAGGACAACAGCAGAGCAGAAACAGCGGAAACACCGTCGAGCGCAGCCACTTGGGGCCAAGCTCGCGCGACTCTCGGGGAGCGGAAGAAGGCAGCTGGGTCATGCGTGATCCTTACAAGGAAAGAAGGGCACCAGAGTGTGGTGAGGAGTCGATGGGAGTGCCACTATTACTGAATCACCGGGATGCAGTAGCCGTCGGTGCAGCGCTCGCCCATTCCGCAGCCCGACATATCGGTGACACTGCACGGCGCGCGATCGACTTGCTCGACCCACTGCGCAATGTGATTCCCGGTATTTAAATCTTGGAACGGCAGCCGCAGCGGTGGGAATCCTGATTCCTGTCCTTTCTCGAGCGCGCTTATCTCGACCGGCACCATCCAGATCTGCGCATTGGTTCCGCCCCGTACTCCGTAGGGACGCCGCGTCGAGAACGACAGCCACAGGATGCTCTTTCCTTTGAAGCGATGCACAAACGGACTCCACTTGGGCCACGAGTTGCCCGTGATTCCATTCACCGCGCCCAGGTCAATCGGCGCTCCTCCGCCGATCGGAATCACCATCACTTTGGCATCCATCGCATCATAGGAATCGCCCGCCGCGCGATTGAACACCACGAACCGACCATCCGGGCTCACCGACGGATAGTAGTTGTTTTCACCAGCGGACTTCACCAGCTCTTTGGGAGTCCCAAACGTGCCATCGCTGCCGAACGAGACAGTGTGCAGACTCGCCTTATCGGTCGACAGATTCGGACACAGCGGCGGAATACACAGGGACTGCGACCGCGCAAACACCACCGTCTTTCCATCGGGAGAGACATCCGGCATGGTCGCACTGGCCAGACTCGGATTCTTCCCTTGGATCATTCCGCTCGTACCATCGCGTACAGTCAGGCCGCCGTACTCGGTTGTGATCAGGAATTTCCCGTCGCTGGTGAAGGTCTGGAAGTTTGATCCGGCAATCACTCCGGGGCCGATCTCAAACAGCTTGGTGCGCGTTCCGGTATCGAGCGCTCGCATCGCGGCAGGGCCCGGAATGTTCATTCCGACTGCGATGCGCTTGCCGTTGCGACTCATCGCATGACAGCCGACACACAGTCCAGCCGCGCGCAGCGGACCGTAATAGGACTCTGCTTTTTGGCCCCGCAGACCGAAGTCATACCGAGCGATGCCACCGATCGAAGCGGCCCAGTAATACAGTCCTCCCTTCATGTCATTTTCGGTAAAAGAGAGATCTTGCTTGGCCGTCGCACCGACTCCCCCACCATCGGGCGCTGCACCGCGCATCGACAGACTCATCTTCTGACCGCGCCCGCCTTGCATGATCATCTGCGTGGTCTTTTCATCGGGAAGCAGCGCGCAGCCCGTTCCGACTTTGGTGCACGGGGTGTAGATCCGCAGATCCAAAGAGTCCGACACCAAGTTCAGCTCGAACAGAGTCGCTTCGTTTGGAAGCCACTGAAACTCCAGCTCGTTGATGTTGGGCGGCATCAGCGCCCCGGCGGGCGGATAGGCAATCTCAGGAGTCCTTTTCACATAGCCGGGACCGCCAAACTTCGACGGAGAATCAGCCGGTGCACCCGGTGCAATCACCACCACTTGCAGCCGCACCGTCAGCGTAGTCTGGCCGCGATCTTCACCCAGCTGTGCGCGCACGATGCTCTTGCCGGCCTGGCCAGGATTGCCATGGAACGTTGCGCCCACAAAGCGACCGAGCCGCTCATCATCGATCGACAGGTGCGCCTGACCCGTGATGTCTTCGGTTCCGCGCAGTACCTTGAAGTCGAGCTGGGAGGGAGATTTTCCATCGCTGGTAATGACAGAATCAGCTGGCGTCACGGTCAGGAGTGCCCCGACTCCTTCCTCTTCCTTCTTGCCGGGATTCCCTTGGGCCCCGACTCCATCAGAGTCACCATCGCGAAGCATGCTACAGCCGCCCAGTGCCACAAGCCCGAGCAGCCAAGGAGCCAGCGAAGTCCGTCGGAAGCGAGCAAACATGGTGAATCAGTCCTCCCATCGTGTTGCGGTGGTAAGTCGCACTTATACCAAGGAGTCTGGCCGCTGCGGCGAGGTATTTTGCGACTGTTCTGTGATACAAGCGCCGCATGTTGACCCTGCAAGTTCGGGACTCTGTTCGCAAGTCTGTTCCCACCCCGCTGCGTGCCGCACTGCGTCGTCAGGTCGGGCGTGCCATGCGAGCGGCGGGAGTCGAGTCGGCGCTGGTTTCTTTGACGCTCTCCGATGACGCAGAGCTACATGAGCTGAATCGGATCTATGCCGAGGAAGATCACCCGACCGATGTGCTGTCGTTTGCGCAGCGCGATGCCGATCCGGGCGTGGCGATTCCGTTGCCACCGGGGACTCCGGAGACGCTCGGGGATGTGATTATCTCGGTAGAGACCGCCATCCGACAAGCGTCTGCGCAGGGACATGATCTGCTGGCAGAGCTGGGACATCTGTCGATTCATGGACTGTGTCACTTGCTGGGAATGGATCACCGGGATGCCCAAGAGGAGCGCTGGATGTTCGGGTATGAAGCACTCCTGCGAGGTGAAGCACGCGGCCTGGGTCGGGTGACACGCCAGCCGATGCCGCCCGCACCACTGTCAGCGCGAAAGGAAGAACATCCGCGCTAGTGCAGTGAGAGCGGCTTTCAGCGACGGGGAAGCGAACAGAATCCAGCCAATACAGACAAAGTGAAATGTCCACAGCCAGCCCAAGAAGGAAGCCAGTCGCGACTCCTTTTCGGACTCTGTGTTGGCAGGTTGATCGTTGGGATTCGATCGTGTGCGTAGCTTGCGGAGCAGCCGCTCCAGTCCCAGTCCCAGTCCGTGCCACAGTCCCCACACCACAAAGTGACCGGCGGGTCCATGCCACAGACCACACAGCGCCATCACCAGCAGCAGATTGCCGGTCGCGCGCCAAGGCGGGACGTGACTGCCGCCAAGCGGAATGAACAAGTAGTCACGAATCCAGCTCGACAGAGAGATATGCCAGCGACGCCAAAAGTCCTGCAAGCTGCCCGCCAGGTAGGGATAGTTAAAGTTCTCGGGAATGCGATACCCAAGCAGCAGAGAGACTCCGATCGCAACATCGGAATAGCCCGAAAAGTCGGCGTAGATCTGCCCTGCGTAGGCATACATGGCCATCCACAGACCCAGTGGCGTGACCAGCTCTGGCGCTTTGAGTCGCAGCGTAAGCGTCGCCAAAGAATCGGCGATCAGGACCTTCTTCAGGAGTCCGATCAGAATCCGCCACAGACCTTGCGCAATCTGCGCTTGCCGTGACTCTGTCGTGTCCGGTGAGAACTGCTGATAGCGCTTGATCGGACCCGCCAGCAGCGTCGGAAAAAATAGCGCAAACAGAAAGAAATCCAAGAGCCGCTTGCGCAAGGGGGGCAGTGGCTGAGGCCGGACAATTTTTCCTTGATAGATGTCGGTCAGGTAGTGAACAAACTCAAATGTGAAGAACGAAATTCCCAGCGGAATCTGTAGCTCCAGCGCCAGGGAGTCCGCGTGCTGTATCAGCCGGGAAGGAGTCGCTCCGGAAGGCAGGAGATCCGCCAGCGTTCGCAGGAGCAGCACTGAATATTTGAAGTAACAGAGTACGGCTACACATAAGCTCACTCCGACGGCAAATAGGGCGCTTTTGCGCTTGGCATGCAGGCTCTCACCCAGCGCAAACACCACTGCACCCAGTCCCAAGATCAGCCCGGCATGCAGCAGCGATCCCCACGCATAAAACAGCAGCGAGACAAGCCCCAGAAACAGGGATCGATGACGCGCGGAAAGGAGTGCATAGATCGGAACAGTAAGGAGTACCAGCAGGCCATAGGAGAGGCTCAGCAGAGACATCGCCCGCTACTGCCTCTCCGTCGCAGACAGCAGCGCTGCAACATCGGTGGCGATCAGTGAGGAGAGCACTTGGTTGCCATCGCGGGTGAAGTGATCAATGTCAAGGAAGTGCTCGCTTCGCAGCTCCGGCCTTCGATCATAGTTTGCCGCAACCAGACCCGCGCCCTGGACCGTCCGTTCGATCTCTGTAACCAGATTTCGATAGTCCGGTGTCTCGCCAAGCGGTCCTATCAAAAAGTGATTGTGGGGATTGACCATCACCAGGGTCTGCAGATCGCGATGACTGCGCAAAAACTCGACGAGCGCGCGGGTCGCAGTCCAGTTCCAAGCCAAAGGTGAGCGGCTCGGCAGGTATTGATAGTGCGTCACAAAGGACTCCCGGCGATGCTCACGCTCGAACCATGGACGGTTGCGCAGCTTGGCTCCGAGCGCTCCTTGCGGCACGACCTCTGCTTGGTGCTGACCGTGAAGTCGTCGTCCTGCGCGAGTCAGTCCTTCGCGAATTCGCGGCCTCAGCGGACCACCGGCCAGCCACTCTGCCAGGTGACGGCGCTGCTGAAACAGATACAGGTGCGACGCCACTTGCGACAAAAAAGCATCGGAGGTCGTCCACAGTCCTTTATTAGGAGTCGGCATTCCCAACCGGCGCAGCAGCAGTCCGTCGTCGGCCAGTGCATAGGAAAGACACGGATAGTTCATCGACTCTGCGGAAAAGCGCTTCGAAAAAAAGAGCAGATTGCTGCTAACCACCACCACCAGATCGCGGGTTCCTTTTCGGGTTGTGCGCAGTCGATCGTACAGAATCTTCAGTGCCGCCAGCTGATCCGCTGCACGCGCTGCCGACATAGACACCGACCAGACGCGGACCGAGCGTCCCTGATATGCGGTTGGGAGTCGGGTCGAGAGCTCCAGCGGAAGCAGATCAACGAGCCGCTCTCCCGGACCATTTTCGACCGATGCAAGCACCGAATCTCCGACGAGAACTACATCCAGCGCAGGGGTATCCGATTCGCGCGCTTTTTGCAGGCGGAGCAGCTCATCATCGGCAAAGCAGCCAAAGGGATTCCGCGCATCCAGCAGCACTCTCTCATCGACCGGAAGGAAGCAGCGCAGCGCACACTCTAGGAGTGCCAAAAAGAAGAGCGCAAAGAGAAAAGGACGGGTGCGGCGCATGGCAACTCAGCGTGAAAAGTAGTCCGAGAGCTGGTGATCAGCGACGGGAAGGCCGACCTTGCGAGCAACATACCAGTACGCAGCAGAGAGCGTATACAGCCGCGTTCCCAGCAGGCGATTCAGGCGCTCATTCCAGACCGAGGGGCGATTCCCAAGCCGTGGCAAGTGACAGATCACCCGCTCGCGGACAAAGCCACAGAGCCGCAGCAGCTTGTCTAGGTTGGGCAGCGAGAAGCTATACAGATGTCCTTCGCCGCCCCCAAAGTAGTCCATCCGCAGTCGCGAATACAGACCGTCTTCAATCGGTAGACCGACGATCAGCTTCCCTTCCGGCTGCACGATCCGATTGCACTCCCGCAGCATCGCCAGCGGCGCCTGGACGTGTTCTAGGACATGGCTCAGCAGCACCACCTCGAACGCTTCATCGGCAATCGGCAGCGGCAGGCTGTTGAGATCGTGGCGCTGGGCGGACAGACCTCTGGCTTGGCAGGCGGCAACCGACTCTGCTGCGACATCCAGACCCAGGCTGCCCGGCCCGCAAAACTGCAAGTAGTGACCTTGATTGCAGCCGAGATCACAGACCTTGTGATCGCGCAACTCATCGGCAATCAGCGCAAAGGAGCCACCGAGCGGAGTGTCTGTTTGCCGCGTCCGTACTGCATCCGGAAAGTCAGGAGAGCGAGCCATCAGCGGCGGATCTTGAGTCGCAACGCCCAGCTAGGTCAATGCAATTTGTGCGCTTTGCCGCGATCGCCGCTACTGCGGTCTGCCTTGCGCGATCCACGACTCGACCAGCTGAATCTGCTCGGCAGACAGAGCCGGCAGTCCCAGCGGCATACCGCGCAGACCGGGCGTCACCTGGCCGGCAAGCTCCTTGTGTCGAGCCAGCAGCACCGCCACAAGACGCGGCGTCTTGTCAGGTCCAGCTTCCGGTCCCGATACTGGCGAAAATACGCTTCTCCGATTCCTCTTATCATCGAGTACACCGGACGCTACATCGGAATAGGAAGTGACGCTGAAGCCGCGACCCTGGAAGCCAAAGCCGCCGGTGTTGCCGGGACCGCCGTCTCCCTTGGCGTACTCTGGGGTGGAGTGACAGTGCCAGCAGATGCGCCGGAAGACCCGCTCGTTGACCTCTTCAAAGCTGACTCTGCGGGCCAGCACAGGGAGCCGCACAAAAGGTGGGGGCGCCGGCTGCGGAAGGAGCGGAGTGGTCAGCAGATACGCACGAAGATCGGCCACTTGCTCGTCGCTGAGCGCAAACGAAGGCATCAGTGTATCGGGCTTTAGCTGCTTGGGATTGCGCAGCCAGCTGGCCAAGGAATTTGTCTGCAATCGCTCACGTGCAAAGCGCAGATCCGGAGCCAGGGCGATGGCATTCTGGAGCTGCGCTGTGGACAGAGAGAAGGTCGCACTGTGGACCGCGAGCGGCGGCACTCCGCTGAAGCGATGACAAGTTGCACAGCCCAGAGACTCAAGAAGGAGTCGCCCCTGAGCCAGGTTCCCTTTCGGTAGCGGAGTCGGTGTCGCTTCTTTGGGAACCAGCGCTGCGGCAAGCTGCTTGGCGACGGGCGGCGTGATCGCCAGACGCGGCATCAGCGCGGGCAGGGCTGGTCGCAGATCGTGCGGCTTGAGCAGGAAGGACTCTACCCACGAGCGACGCAGCCGCACACCAATTCCTGCAAGCGATGGCACAACATTGAGGCTGGTGAGGTGACTCTGCCAGGTGTGCAGCGTCTCTTGATCGATGCGGAAGGTTCCGGCCAAGATGTCCTGATGACAGTGCGTGCAGTGCTTCTCTTGCGGAACATCGGGAAGTCCGCTGCCGTCATGACAGCGGTTGCACTGAAAGTGGGCCAGCCAGCGACGGCCTTCTGCTTCGGCACTGGGTGTCTCGGCACGGCCACTTCCGATAAGTCCGCAGCAGAACAGGATCGCCAGCCAGAGTCGTCGCAGCAAGGAATAGGTCCGTAGGTAGAGCTTGTCCGATTATCTGCCCGCTGCAGTCGGATGGGAAGGACAGTTGCTGAAACGGACGGGGGTCTGCTGTTGTAGACGACGGTTGTAATTGCAGACGAGGGTCGTTATTGCGGACGATGGTTGTTAGCGGAAGGCGAGTACGGCTTCTGTTCCATGGCTGTCGATCAGCCGTCCAAGATAACGGACGACACGATCGCGACGGCTGCGCAGGGCGCTTACCTCATCGTGAGACAGCAGCGGCCCGGTGAGTGGATCGGAAAACGCAAGCTCCTCGTCTGACAGACGCTGCAGCGCGGTCCACATGCGGCGCGAAAACTTTTGACAGCGCGACAGATACTGGACGGCCCGCAGGTGTCCGCGCGGATCGGTCTGGAAGCCGAACGCGTTGTCGATAAAGAACATCGTGCGGCCATCGCGTGAGCCGAGGATGTTGCCGCCCGAGAAGCGGTCTGAGTTGTTCTGGATCACATCAAACAATAGGAGCGTCGACAGCTGGCCCAGCAGCTCGCTGCGGTCCTCCGTCAGCTGACCCGACTGCGACAGCTCGCGCGTCCAGCTCAAGATCGCCGCATCACTGTCGAGCCCCAGATCCACCAGGCCCGGCACCCAGTACATCATCGAACCGACCGTGACTCCCTGCTCGTCGAAGATCGCCTCGCGGAGCAGACGGGTTCGCAGCCACTGCGACTCGGCATCGAGCCGGCTCAGCAGCTCGTCGCGGGACAGCGCTCGCATCACCGTCGGAGGAACTGCCGACAGACCGAGCTTTTTCGACAGCTGATACGCGGCCGCTTCTTTGCGCGGGACCGACTGCGGATTCACCTGCTGAGGCTTAAACGCGGCGCGACTTCCATCGACAAACTCGATGCGCAGGACCAGCGAGCTGCCCCCGCGACTAAAGTGCACGCTCTTTATCTCGGCGTGACGCAGCCGGTGCAGCAGCAGCTCTTCATCCATGCCCAGAAACGTGGTCGCAGTCTGATCGGTCGGCAGCGACGGGGGCTGGAGTGCCAAAAGCCCAATTGAGTCAGTGATCGGGGCAAGCTGAGGCCCCCAAGTCGGCAAGCTGCTGGGTGTAGCGAGCGATGAACCGAGCGATGAAGACGACGCTCCCAGCAGGCCAACCAAGAGCAGGACCAGCGCGACCAGAGAACCGAGTGGTGAAGCTAGCGAACGAACGACTTGCACGAGCCGGAACCTACCATACATGTAGTGCGGCGGCGCAGTGCGGTTGACGGAGCACTCACAATTGCTGGTATGTTGCGCCCCATGAAGACCAAGTATTTGTCTGTATGGCGGCTTGCGCCGGCTGTGGCCATGGCGCTCTCCACGGGCTGTGCACCGACGACGATCGACCTTCCGCTCGGGGCCGATACCGAGGTGCTGATCGACAAGATGGGGGTGCCTCACATCTATGCGCAGAACGATCGCGATGCGATGTTTGCGTCGGGATACGTGATGGCCAAGCTGCGGCTGTTTCAGCTGGAAATGGTTCGGCGGCAGGCGCACGGAACGCAGGCGGAAGTGCTGGGAGAGAGCGGTCTGCGGGGCGACTTGGCGGCGCGGACATTTGCTTTTGCGCAGTGGGGAAAGCGCTCGCGGGATGCGCTGCGGCAGGACTATCCTGACGAGGCGCAGCTGATCGAAGCGTTTGTGCGCGGCATCAATCACTACATTGATCGGGTGGGCAAGGGAAACGAGCCGCTGCCGCCGGAGATGGCGAAAGACGGACTCGACTTCCAGCCGACGCTGTGGAGCGATGATGACCCCTACATCATTGGCAAGATGCTCAGCTTCGGAATGTCGTCCAGTCTGGACAGTGAGCTTTTGGCGTCGGTGCTAAAGGCGCTGGCACCGAAGTTCCCAAGCGATTTTCCGCTCTGTATGCCGACTCGCAATGCGTTCACGATGCCGGGGACAGGACCGCAGCCGGTGATCGGAACTCCCGTCGCTGCGCAAGGTCCAGCGGTGCCGACGATTACTCCAGAGCTGCGGGCAGAGGCACTGGCGGCGCTGGCGCAAGCGGACAAGCTGGCTCCTCAATTGGGAAGCAACAACTGGGCGGTGGCGGGGAAGTCGACGGCGATGGGAACTCCGCTTCTGGCCGGGGACCCGCACCAGCCGCTGGGCAGTCCGATTCGCTTTTTTGTGCAGCACCTGAACTCGGCAGACAAAGGCGGCTCGCTGGATGTGGTGGGCTTTGGCTTTGCAGGAACGCCGGGAATCCAGCTGGGACATAACCGCACAGTGGCGTGGTCAGCGACGACAAACTTTGCGGACGTAATGGATATGTGGGAAGTCCCGGCGCCATCAGGAAGCAAGATTGTGGTGGGTGGGAAGGAGTATCCGATCGGACTCCGGAACGAGAAGATTCGCCTCCGCTCGCCGGGTGGGAAGGTTCCGATGGGCGATGACATGAGCGACGTTCGGGAGTACCAGATTACCGACGTGCCTGGCGTCGGTGTGCTGCTTCCCGATGAGCTGCTGCCGGTGCCGCGCGCGATCATTACTCCGCAGCAGATTCTGTTTGCGTGGACGGGACTGGCCGCAACCCATGAAGCGGCGATGTATCTGGGGCTCGATCGGAGCCGGACGCTCAACGACTGGGAAGGGGCGGCCAAGCGGCTGGAGGTTGGGGCGGTGAACCTGATCGCCGCCGATCAGAAGAACATTCGCTATCGGGTCTACGCGCAGATTCCGGATCGCGGCACGGCGCACACGATGGGAATCCAGCCGTGGAAGCTGATGAGTGGCTCCGACCCGCGCACGATGTGGACCGGCAAGTTCCTCTCCGATGACAAGCTGCCGTCGGCACGTGATCCTGAGCGCGGCTATCTGTCCACTGCCAACAACGAGCCGTTTGGCTTTACGGCTGACGGTCGTGTTGACAACGATCCGTACTACTACGGCTACTTCTATGATCCGGGGGATCGGGCGGCGCGGATTGAGACAGAGCTACAGCGGCTGGTGCAGCGCGGCAAGGTCACGCCGGCAGACATGGTGGCGCTCCAGTGGGATGCGCGCTCGACGCTGGCAGATGATCTGATTCCGGCGCTCGGACAGGTTGTGGCAGAGCTTGGGACCGATCCACAGCTGGCAGAGTTCCGCAACCGACCCGAGCTGCTCGGGATGTTTACGCAGCTTTCTTCGTGGGATCGGCAGATGCGCAAGACCTCTCCAGAAGCGGTGATGTTCTTTGCGTTTGCGCACTTTGCGACGGTGCGCGCACTATCCGATGAGCTGGGTCCGCTGCTTCCCAAGCTGTTCGATGTCGAGCCGGCGTATGCCTACAAGCCGCTGCGACTCGCGCTACGAAGAGTGAAGGAAGCCGAGCCGCTGCTCAGTGGCGAACGGAATCGGATTCTGTTTGGTGGTCTGGCCGATGCAGCGGACTGGCTGAAGCAGCGCTTTGGATCGGCTCTGCCGTCGCAGACCAAGCCCTATCTGTGGCAGGACGTACACTCGGCGCGCTTCGATCATGTGCTGGGCGACAAGTGGAATGCCGGCAACTTCCCTGTCGATGGATCGGTCGGTACGGTCAACGTATCTTCATCGGCGATGAGCGATGCCAGTGGCAAGATCAAGCCGACCTGGAGCGCTGATGACGGCTCTCTGTTCCGCATGGTGGTGTCGTTCGATAGCACCGGTTTGCCGTCGGCAAATGTCAACTTCCCACGCGGAAACTCCGGCGATCCGAGCAGTCCCTACCACGCCAACCAACACCCAAACTGGCTGGCCGGCAAGCAAGAAAAACTGCTCTTTGCTCGCCCCGAGATCGAGTCCAACCTGTCCGAAAAACTAACCATCCGCCGCGATGGGAGTGTGAACTAGGCCATGACGCAGCGAGCCCAGCGGATCGTCGCGCTGGATGTGTTGCGCGGCCTGATCATGGTGCTGATGGCGCTCGACCATGTGGTGGCGTTTGTCTATCGCTATCATCCGTCGGAGGTCTGGGCGGGCGCGTGGACTCGCTATGGCCGCTGGGAGCCGTTTGTGACGCGGCTTGTCACGCATCTGTGTGCACCGGGATTCTTCCTGCTGATGGGCGCAGGAATCGCGCTCTTTTTGGAGGCACGGCGCGAGCAAGGCTGGACGGACTCCCAAGCGCGCGGCTTTCTGTGGAAGCGAGGACTGCTGCTCCTGATCATCAATCAGCTGATCGAAAATCGCGCGTGGACGCTGGGATTTATGCTCAGTCAAGCGCCAAAGCCAGCGGTTCCGGATGGTCCGTGGCCAGGGACTCCGGGGCCGATGACGTTCGTGTTTTCGGTGCTGAGCGGCTTGGGAATGTCGCTGATTTTGTCGTCGCTGTTGCTCACTCTGCGGACCCGCTGGCTGGCTGTTCTGGGCATCGTGATCATTGCCGCCTCGGTGGTGCTGACGCCGGGACCGGAACACTTGCGCGATTCCTACAGTGTGCCGCTGCGGCTCTTGTTTCTGCCGGGACAGACGGGTCGATTCTTTGTGCTGTATCCGCTGATTCCGTGGAGTGGTCTGGCGCTCTTGGGAGTGGTGCTGGGACGACTCCTACACCGCGATCCGCAGCGGACTCTGTCGCGACTTCCGTGGCTGGGACTGGGAATGGTTGCGGCGGCACTGGCTCTGCGCGCGCTTGGGGCGCCGGGAAATCTGCGCCTGCCACGTGATGGCAGCGTGATCGAGTTCTTCAACCTGATCAAGTATCCGCCGTCGCTGGTGTTCCTGCTTCTGTTTGTCGGAAGCAATCTCCTGCTGCTCTCTGTCTGTCAAAAGATCGCCCACCGCATCGAGCGCATCGCAGGAATTCTCAGTACGTTCGGACAGGTACCGCTGTTCTACTATCTGCTTCACTTGTACCTGTACTGCGCCGTCGGTTCGATCTGGTTCCGCAAGGGCGCGAGCCTGACCACTACCTATCTTGTCTGGCTGCTGGGACTGATTCCTTTGTACTTCGCTTGTCGTGCCTATCGCCGCTTCAAAGCGACCACTCCGGTCGATTCCTTGTGGCGCTTTTTCTAGCGAAACTCCCTTCCTTTCCACAGCAGATAAATCGGCGGATACACCAAAAGCTCGAGGAGAAACGAGGTCACAAGGCCCCCGATCATCGGCGCCGCGATCCGCTTCATGACATCGGCGCCGGCTCCCTGTGCCCACAGAATCGGTAGCAGTCCCAGCAGCGCCGCAAGCACGGTCATCGCTTTGGGACGGACTCTCTTGACTGCGCCATGCACGATCGCAGCGACGAGATCACTGCGGTTCTGGAGCCGTCCTTCCTCCTTCGCTTCTGCCAGCGACAGATCGAGATACATCAGCATAAACACCCCTGTCTCTGCATCGAGCCCGAGCAGTGCAATCACCCCGACCCAGACCGCAATCGAGGTGTGATAGCCGAGCAGATACAGCAGCCAGATCGCCCCCACCGCCGAGAACGGCACCGCCAGCATCACAATCGTGGCCTTCCAGGCGCTGTGCGTGTTCGCGTACAGGAGCAGAAAGATGATCAGCAGCGTCAGCGGCACCACCAGCTGTAGCCGCGCCCGTACCCGCAGCATGTTTTCAAACTGACCACTCCACTCCAGGCGATATCCACTGGGCAGCACGAGCTGATGCTGCACCGCGCGCTGCGCTGCTTCGACATAGCCCCCGATGTCGCGCTGCTCAGTGTCGAAGTCAACATACACATACGCCGCGAGCATTCCGTTTTCATCGCGCAGCATCGACGGCCCCGTCGACAACTTCAGCTCTGCCACCTGTCCCATCGGCACGTTGCCACCACTAGGAATCGGCACCAGCACCCGCGACAGCTCGTTCAGATCTTGCCGCAGCTCACGCGGATAGCGGAGGCTGACAGAGTAGCGCTCGCGACCTTCGATGGTGGTCATGACAGTCTCACCACCGACGGCCTGCGCGATTACGTTGTTGGCATCTTCCACTGTCAGTCCATAGCGAGCCAGGGCCTCTCTGCGCAGCGTGAAGTCGATGAAGTAACCACCAGTTGTACGCTCTGCAAACACCGATCTTGTTCCCGGAACCGCGCGCACAATCGACTCGACTTGACTGCCGATTCTGTCTAGCTCCGCCGGACTCTGTCCGAAGATCTTGATGCCCACCGGAGTCCGAACTCCCGTCGACAACATGTCAATCCGCGCCTTGATCGGCATCGTCCACGCATTGGTGGTGCCAGGAATCCGGACCGCTTCATCCATCTGTTTCACCAGCTCTTCATGCGAGATGCGATCCGGCCACAGTGGTCGCAGCAGAGACTTCACAAACGCTGGCGCCCAAGTCCACGTCGAATAGAAGCGCTCTTTATTACGCCACGCAGACTCCGGTTTTAGGACGATCGTCGTCTCCATCATCGACAGCGGCGCGGGATCGGTAGAGGTATCGGCGCGGCCCGCTTTGCCAAATACCGACTCGACCTCTGGAAACTGGCGCAGGATCTTGTCTTGCATCGTCAGGATGCGCAGCGCCTCTGCTGCGGACACTCCTGGCAGCGTGGTCGGCATATACAGAATGCTTCCCTCATGCAGCGGCGGCATGAACTCCGAGCCGAGCTTTTGATAGATAGGAATCGTACTCAGCGTGAAAAGGAGTGCTCCCAGAATCGTCAGCTTGGGATGCCGCAGCACCAAGTGACACGCCGGCTCGTACAGTCGAAACAGGATGCGACTTATCGGATGATTCTCTTCCCGATGATACGTACCGACGAGCGCACGGTTGCACAGCCACGCCAGCGGTCGCGGACGGAACGTGTAGGGAGTCGCGCGCGACAGCATCATCCGCAGCGCTGGATCAAGCGTCACTGCCAGCACCGCCGCAATCGCCATCGCCAGGTTCTTGCTCAGCGCGAGCGGCCGGAACAGTCGTCCTTCCTGATCGACCAGTGTGAACACCGGCAGGAACGCGACCGCAATCACCAACAGAGAGAAAAACACCGACGGGCCGACCTCTTGCAGCGCTTGCAATCGCACCAGTCCGAAGTCACCGGGACAGCCCGCTTCCTGCCACCTTTGAATCTTGCGGTAGGCGTTTTCTACCTCCACGATCGCGCCATCGACCAGTACTCCGATCGAGATTGCGATGCCGGACAGAGACATCAGGTTGGCCGGAACCCCCAGCAGATAGAGCGGAATGAACGACAGAAGGACGGCCACCGGAATGGTCACAATCGGGACAATCGCCGACGGCAGATGCCACAGAAACAGCAGGATGATGAGCGACACCACGATCATCTCGATCGTAAGCTCATGGGTCAGCGTCGCCATCGCGCGCCGGATCAGATCCGATCGATCATAGGTCGTGACCACGCGCACTCCCTTGGGAAGGGAGGGCTCCAGCTGTGCGAGTCGCTGCTTTACCCGATCGATCACCGCCAGCGCATTTTCGCCCATCCGCATTACCACAATTCCCCCGACCACCTCGCCCCGCCCGTCGAGATCGGCGACTCCGCGCCGCAGCTCCGGACCGAACGTGACCCGACCGACATCGGCGACCCGCAGCGGCGTTCCCAGATCATTGGTCCGCAGCACCACTTGCTCGAGATCCTCCAGCGACTTCACATAGCCCCGACCGCGCACCATGAACTCTTTCCCTGAGATCTCGACCAAGCGACCCCCGACCTCCGAGCTGCTCTTGCGCAGGGCCATTGCAACATCGGTGAGGCTTAGTCCGTAAGACTGCAAGCGGTTGGGATCGACCGTGACTTGATACTGCTTGGTCGCCCCGCCCACCGTCGCTACTTCCGCGACTCCCGGCACCGACTGCAGCGCAAAGCGCAGAAACCAGTCCTGATAGGAACGAAGATCCTCGCGTGAAGTCTGTCCGCTCTCATCGACGAGCGCGTACTGAAACACCCAGCCAACTCCGGTTGCATCCGGACCCAGCTCTGTCTTCACTTCACTCGGTAGCTTGGCCTGGATCTTCGACAGATATTCCAGCACCCGCGACCGTGCCCAGTAGATGTCCGTCCCGTCTTCAAACAGCACGTAGACGTAGGAATAGCCGAAGTCACTAAACCCCCGAATTCCCTTCACTTTGGGAGCACCCAAGAGCGAAGTAATGATCGGATAGGTGACCTGATCTTCGATGCGATCCGGACTCTGTTCCCAGCGCGAATAGACGATCACCTGGGTATCAGAAAGATCCGGAATCGCATCCATCGGCAGCTCTCGCAGACACAGCGCAGCGACGACACAGGCAACGACTGACAGCATCACCACCAGCAGTCGATTCCGCGCACAGACCGCAATCAAAGACGCAATCATGGCTGTGCTCCCTTGTGACCGGAGTGACCGGAGTGACCGGAGTGACCGGAGTGACCGGAGTGACCGGAGTGATCGGAGTGACCGGAGTGACCGGAGTGACCGGAGTGACCGGAGTGATCGGGAGGATTGGGAATGCTTTTGGGAGTGTCTTTGGGAGTGTCTTTGGGAGTGTCTTTGGGAGATTCCTTTTCGGCTGACTTTTCGTCGCTGCCACCTTGCAAGCGGGCTTCCGAGTCGAGTAGGAAGCTCGCCCCGCGTGCCACCAGCTCACCTTCACGAAGTCCAGTGCGGACCGTGAAAAGGTGTCCAGAGCGCTCTCCGGTGGTGATCTCACGCTGGCTCAGCTTACCGTCCGCTTCCTTGACAAACACCAAGCGCCGGCGTCCGGTTTCAATCACGGCGTCGTCGGGAATCACCAGGGCCTCGCGGCTTGCAACCTGAAGCTCGACATCGGCAAACATGTCGCTCTTCAGATCTCCTTGCGGGTTGTCAACCGCGATGCGTACCCGGACCGTCCGAGTCTTCGGATCGACCGCTGGGAAGATGAAGCTGATCGTTCCTTGCCACTTGCGATCCGGCCAGTACGGCAAAGTCACCGTCGCTGACTGACCGATATGAGTACGCGGAAGCTCATATTCATAGACATCCGCAAGCACCCACATTCGCGACAGATCGACAATGTCAAACAGCGAGTCTTCCGGCTTGATCCGCATTCCGTGTACGGCAGTCTTGGCCACCACATAGCCGGAAGTCGGCGCATACAAGCTAAAGGTCCGGCTCGCGCGGCCGCTGCGATCCAGCTCGGCGATGTCTCGCTGACTCAGGTTCCACAGCAGCAGCTTTTCGCGTGCAGCGTCGGCAATGTTGCTGCCACCATGCAGGGAAGGAAGACCCACCTGGGACTTTTTGGCGATCAGGTATTCCTGCTCGGCACTGTATAGCTCCGGACTATACAGAGACACCAGCGGCTCTCCTTTCTTGATGTACTTGCCCACGTAGTCCGCAAAAAGATGCTCGACATAGGCTTCATATTTGGTGTGGATGTGATGCACCAGCGTCTCGTCATAGGCGATCCGTCCGGTGGTGCGAATCGCCGCTCCGAACTGCGTTCGCTGCACTGCAACAGTCTTCATCCCGATCAGTGCCTGCTGCGATTCATCGATGTTCAGCGACGGAGAATTCCCTCCGGTAAGGCTCCGCTGCGGCACCAGATCCATGCCGCAGATCGGGCACGACCCAAACTTGTCGCTGACATACTGTAGGTGCATCGGACAGGTCCACAGCTCGCCTTTGTGGGCCGGTTGCGTGGCCTTCCCAGAACCACTCCCAGAGCCACTCCCAGAGCGCTGCGCCCGCAGCTGGGAATAGAAATAGATCGCCAGCACACTGGGCAGCAGGCCGACCAAACAGAGCAAGAGGAGCTTGATGATGCGGGTCATGGTGTAAGTCCTTTGCCGACGGAAAAGTCCAGCTCGGCGCGGCGTAGTCCGTACTCTGCCAGATAGCGCTCGTACGCCAGCCGCTGCTCCAGAAGTCGCTGGGTCGCAGAGAGCAGCAGCAAAAGCGGAACCCGACCACTCTGATAACCGGCGCGCGCGGCCTGCATGGCCCTCTCGGACAGCGGAATCAGATCCTGCTGATGCAGAGTCAGGTGACGCAGCGCCGTTGCACAGCGCAGATGGGCCGACCGAACCTCCGAGGTGATCGTCGCTGACAGCTGACTCTGCTCGTGCTGAAGCTGCTGCTCCTCTGCGATCGCTTCCCGCTCCGCCGCGCCACTCTTAAGCAGCGAAAACGTCGGCACAGAGGTCTGAATCCCAACCGTAAATGTCCGCTCCATGTCGCCGCGAAGTGGTGCCATGAAGCTTCCATACACGGCCAGATCGGGGGCTTGCTCACTCCGCGCGGCGACTCCCTTGGCCTTGGCCTGGCTGCGGTTTGCGTGGGAAAGGGCAAGCTCGGGACGGCTGGCAAGGGCTTCCGCAATCAGCGAGTCCAGCGACGGTAGCGGAGCTGGTTCAGGAGTCGAGCTAGGCACTCCCAACGGGCGCTGCGAGGACTCCCCCAGCAAGGCCAGGATCTCTCCCTCTGCTTGTTCACGCTGGCGCTGTAGCTCATACAAAATGGTCTGTTGGGAGTGCAGCGACTCTTGGGCATCGAGCAGCTCTGCCATCTCGGCGCGACCAACTCGATAGCGACCATCTACCGACGACACCACCACCTGCATCAGCTGCTGATTTTGACTCTGTACGGTCAGCGAGCGATGCGCGAGCAGGAGCAGAAAATACGATCGATGAGCTTGCAGGAGCAGACTCTGTCTCTGCAGGGCTGTCTCTGCTTGCGCTCTCTGCTCATCAAAGCGGGCGACACTGGCACGGGCGCGGAGCTTGCCGGGCCAGACAATCGGCTGTCGCAGGGTCACCATCAGCGGCAGTCTGTCGACGGTGGTTGGGGTCTGCCACAGCTCGACCATCAACATCGGATCATCGAAGGCAGCGGCTTGGCGGACATGAGTCCGGGCCGCGCGCTCAGCAGCCTGTCGGGCCAGCAGCACCGGACTGCGGCGCGCAACTTCGGAAAGCAGAGTCTGTAGGGACAGCGGAGCCGGCTCGGACTGCGCATGCAGAGAGCGTGGATCAAGACCGCCAACAGCGACGGTAACAGACAACAGTAGGAGTCCCGCCAGCCCAGGGCGGGAAGCACGAGTAGACATTGGAGTTCCTCCCGGATTTGTGGTTCGCCAAAGAACGACAAAGCGGGAAGATCAGATCTGCAGAACGGTCACTCCGGCGCGCGGCAACGGAGTGCTTGGAGGGACTCCTCTTGGCTCAACCCGTGCGGCAGTGTGTGCGGCGAGCTGGCGATCGAGCGCTGCCGTCAGCGTCTGGACCACCAGCAGGATCGGCGGCGTGAGGGAGTGTTTTCCAGCGCCGTCTCCGGGACGCGTCCCCGGGGTATCCAGCGCCGGCTGCGGAATCCGCTCGCAGCAGTGATCGGACAGCGTGGCGTGGTCGGGGGGCAGCTGCGGAAGCAGCTCGCTCGGGCAGCACGGCTCTGCGAGTCGCCGGTCGGCCATTGCGGTGCAGCGGTAGGCCACCTGGGCGGGCAGCGTCAGACACGCTCCCACCAGCAGACACAGCAGCAGACTTACCAGCCGACGCACTCGCAACATCGCAACCTACTGACTATCACGGTGCCCATGCCGCTGACAACGCAGCGGCTGAAAGTTAGGATTTTCCGTCCAGAAACGTAGCGAGGATGGTCGATGGCGTAGGCGGGCAAGCGCGCCAGTCCCCGACAACAAGCGTGGGGGAGAGCAGCCTACGGACTGTGAGCACGCTCGACATAGCCAGCGGCCACCGCAGTAGTTTCTGGATGGCGCTGGCATGGTTTCCCTCGGTGAGGTGGTTTCAATGACGTGCCGTGGTCCACTGGTGGTCCCAGGGTCGCTTCTTGGCTTCGAGCGCTCGGCCAAGCCGGAGCTCATTGAGGGTCATAACGCGAGGGGCGAGGGTTAGTGTCCCGTCAAGTGGTGCTTGAAGGCGAGGAGATCTCTCGGTTTGCGGGGGCCGAGCGCTTGTGGCGGTTTCGGGTGAAAGAGCTGGTTCGTCGGCGCGGCGGTCTTAGGCTCCGCTATCGATTTGGGGAATACTCTCCACACTCCTTGCGGACCGGCTCCTGGACGTAGGTACGCCGCGGCAGTGTAGCGGGAACAGCCGGACCTGTGAGGCGTGAAAGGGGCGCGAGCGGCTAGAACTCTGCCACGAGTCCGCCACCGATGGTTGGGCCTCCGATCTGCCACCCACGAGTTGCGTACCCGGCCATGAGATCTACTGAGAAGTGCCGTCCGAAGCGGTACGCGAAGTTCATCATCAGACGCATCGCCATGGCGTCATTGTTGGGGAAGTTCTCAAGGTCGATCGTAAAGGACATCGGGATACGCGGAACCGTATCCCACGCGAGACGAAGCCAGCCACGGACACCGATGTGAGAGACTCCTTCCACTCCGATTCCTACGTGCGTTCCCGGATCATGTCCGATGATGAGCTGCGTGCTGGCTCCACCGTCGAACGACTGCGGACCGACTCCGAGAATGGGACGTAGATCCCAGCGAATGAACCTGCCAAAACGGAAGCGTAGCTCTGCAAAGCCGTAGTAGACACCGACGCGGCAATCGGTGGCGGAGTGATTGGTCAGCGCGCAGCGGTCGGGGTCAGGAATCTGAGCCAGCGAGCCAGCGGAAGAGACATACGTCTGTCCGAGCAGCAGCCCGGCTCCCAAGCGAATGGAGTACACCCAGCCAAGGAATCGATAGCTATAGTCTAGCTCTGCCCGCCAATATGAGTCATTGACTGTGCCTGTTTTGGAGTCGCGCGTGCCGAAGTTGACGTACTCGGTGTGGGCTTGTAGTCGCGAGCGGTTCTCAAAGTGCTGCGCCAGCAGATCTCGTCGCCATCGTGCATCTTCATCGCCTATGACCGTCACAGGGTGCGGCCTGTCCGGAGACGCAAAGTGCAGCTGTTCAGGATCGGCTGGTGCTTGGTGAACACCACGTGAGGCAAGGTAGTACTCCATGACGCCAGGCACCACGCGCTCGGCGGGTACGGTTGCGCTGAACTGGATTGCATCGGTGGACATTCGTTGAAACACGATGCGCTCATACTGGGCCGCTCCCCGTTGGCGGACGTAAAGGAGTACTTCTTTGGCCAGATGCGATGCCTCAATGATCGCCAGCAGTGCCAGTGGCTCTTCATTCTTCGCGGTGTTGAGCGGGACATGATGCACCCGAACGACCAGCGAGGAGGGTGAGGCTGGCGAGGAGGACGAGGCGGACGGAGCCGATGTGGGTGATGCCACAGCAGAGGGCGGCTGAGTCGATGCGGGTGACGCAGCGGGTGACGTGAGTGGCGCCGCTGCGGATGACACAGTGGGGGCGACGGATGGAGCCGGCGCTGCAGTCGATGGTTCCGGAACCGCGCTGGACTGTGCGTACGTGAGGCTTGCTGCCAGCAGCAGGGCAACGAGGGCCGACCACGCCAAGCGAGTAGGAGCTAGATGTTGCGTTCTGCGCATGGTCCCCTCACCAAGCTGTGATCAGACCGAACCCGAGGCTGAGGCCGATCTGTTCAATGTTTCGAGCTGCAATGCCGATGCGCAGCGCTGGTTGCAACCAGGGACGAGCGCGGAAGGCAATCTGGTACAGGATTCTGACGCCGACATCACCCTGGGCTGGCTGGTTGGTGACGATCACGGCGGCGCCCATGGGCACGCTCTTCACCACATTCCACTCCAAGTGCAGCGACCCGAGCGCTCCGAAGTCCTTAAAGTAGTACGCCGCCAGTTGCAGGTTCGTACCAGTCACTTGACCGATGCGCAGCTTCAGCTCTCCGCCCACACCTGGACCAGAGAGGGTCTGACCGACCATGAGCCGAGGGGCGAGTCCGACCCATTTCCCAAAGCTAAATTCCGTTTCAAAGTAGCCATAGTTAAATCCGACTCTTTGACCGCAAGCTGCACGTTCAGGAGGCGGTTTGTCGGGCACTCCGTCACAAGAGGAGCCGTCACTGAGCCCCTGCAGAACTTCGTTTTTGCCACCGCGACCGTAGAGCACTCCGAAGCCACCACTGATTCCGGCAAGCCAGGTCTTGGGACGGAAGGTGAAGTCTCCTTCCGCTACCAGATAGTAGTCATTTCCTCGGAAGCGGTTGAAGTCGACGTACTCGAAGAATCCGTGGATTTCTGACTGACCGCGCGGTCCTGTGGGGGGCCGTCCGATCCGTGGTTCAACCTCGACCCGAAACGGTGTCAGGGCCGTGCCCGCACTGATGTGCTCACCGTCGGTTCCGATCGACTCTAGGAACAGCTCGAAAGACGGCGGGCCAACGATATGTGCTGGGATCGCCTCGCGGAAGTAGCCATCACCATCCCGAACCAGAGGAATGCGTTCATAGGCGTGAGCCTCTGGCCGTCTCACATAGGCGAACACCATTTGAACTGCAGCAGGATAGCGGACCGTAAGCGCCAGCTCATTCGGATCGCCTTCGATCAAACGCCTAGGAATCTGTGCCAGGATCTCTAGGCGCGCCAGGTTCCGCTTCGACTCCGCTTGTTCTTCTTCTCGTTTGAGCTGACGCTGTGCTTCTTGGCTGAGCGTCGCGGTCGTATGCTGAAGCGTGGCGGACAGTCCCTCTAGAAAGGTGATCTCACTGCGCAGCCGTGCTGCGTATGGTGACTTGGGATACTTCTCCAGATGGCTTACATAGAGCTTGGCCCGGGCACTGGGCGGAAGCGTCAGGGTCCTTTCAAAAAGAGCGTTTAACTCGGTAGTTTCTGCGGAAAGAGAGAACGCTCCATTCTTTCCCTCTCCTGCGGCATTCTGTGCTCCGTTTGACGGGGCCAATGCGGGACCTGGAGCGCCACCGTTTGGTGCGACCACTTTCTCTGCGGCGCCCTTTTTGCTGGTCGCAGCGGATGGCTTCTGGATCATACGCACGACATCGCCGACCTTGACGGCACCGGCAACTCCTGGGGACAGCCTTCCGAAGGACAAGACGCGACTCACCTGCTCCAGCGTCATCCGCCCCAGCGGAAAGTGATCACGGAGAACTTCGCCGCTCACAGGATGCTTGGCTGAAATGGTGCGCAGGACCTGCAGCGTCAGCCCTGGGCGTATTCCATGCGCGTCTCCCAGGTCGATGAAGGCGGTGCCTCGCTCTAGCTGAACAATGGTGCCCTGGGTCGTGCCGTCCGCATCATCGACATCCGCATCATCGTCATCGTGCCCAGCTGTGGAGACAGGGGCCGTAGACTGGGCTCCCTTTGTCTCCGATGGCTCAGCGGCAAAGGCATCGTTTCCCACCCAGAGCACCAGCAGTAGACAGAGCAGCCGTGATGACATCACCATTCCGTCCTTCGCGCTTGATTGGCCATCAGGCAGGCGGCGGTTCGATTACGCCCTGGTGACCCATCTTCCCCACAGGTAGCAGCAAAAATACGTACTCATCATGCTAGGAATTTGTCCACGATATGTCAATTGTGCGGTGAGAGGATTGCATGTTCGCATCACTTCAAAGATTTTGGTTCATTCGGCGTGAGAATCGTCGGATTTGTCGGCGGTGAGGTCCGTGAACATTCACAATCGGTAATGTCGATTTCATATGGTGTTTTGTGTATATATTTTAAGCTGTGTATGCGACATTGTAGTGCATCGTCAATGTAGGTTAGCGGTCGCAGAAGCGCCGTAGCTCGGGCCGCGTGATGTTCACGATCGGCGTCGCGCCAAACACCGGCAGCAGCTTCTGCACTCCCGACCGAATCTGCTTCTTATACTCGTGCGGATTCTTGGCTTTCTTCGGCATCGCCTCCGCTTGATAG
>JAEUKA010000073.1 GCA_016794465.1 Myxococcales bacterium
AAACCGGACACTTTCTCGTCGAGAACGAAGGAACGATGATTTTGCTTGGCTATTAACGGCTCGCACCGAATGGTCTGGCTGATCAGAGAACGGTGAGCGGGTACTCAGGGAGTTCCTGGTCTGCTCTGGCAGCTCGATGAAAAGCGGTGGGTCATGACGTATCGTTCTGCGATGAAGTGGTGGGAAACCATGCCGTGCAACGCGAACGCAACGGCTCACTGAGTACGCAGGTGGGATGCGTTTCCGTTGCAGCCGCTCCACGTTCGGAATCCCAAGTCCGTAGCGAACGGAAACGGCAGGTGACCGCTACCAACCGATCGTTTCTGCAAGGAATCAGCCCCTGGCATGTCACCACGCAGGACTGCTTGGGAGTCTTGCATGTGCGCCCGAATGTGCTCTCGTAGTACTCCGCGCAGCCGTTTAGGAATCGAGCAAGGGGAGCATCGAAAGTCCGCATGACTGGTGAATGGAGTGCGACAGTCACACCTTGGAATTCCAAGCAGTAAGGGCTACCGCAGTACGGCGATGCGGAGAGGAATGATCGATCGTGATCGGAAACGGAAGCTGGCAGGAGTGACCGTCTGAAGGCCACGCTCCGACCAGCGTTTGCGGAGTGTGTGGCGATGGCGACAGAATTGATGCCATCGAACGGAGAACGGAAACGCTGGCGGGCAAGAGCAATGGACAGGCGATTGAACGAGGTGACCCTCCTGCCTAGGTGCGCTGTCTGAGCGACGACGTTTCCGGGCAATGCTCGCACCACTACGTTCTGCGCACACCGCTGTTCTGTGGCCAGGCTGGGAAGAGAGCCGCTTGAAGACCCACAAGCCCTGGCAAATGTCCTACAGTGCGCCTCGTCATGCCAAGCTTCTCCTCTCCATCCGTCGGTTCACTCGTTCGCGTGCGGCAGCGGACCTACCTCGTTGAGGGCGTGCAGCTTCCGCCCGGTGAGGCAATCCAGGCATCGCCGGTGGTTCGGCTGGCTTGCGTTGACGATGACGCGCTGGGGCAGAAGCTGGCGGTGATATGGAACGCAGAGGTAGACGCACGGGAAATTCCGGCTGGTCGCAGCGTTCTGAAGACAAATGCCAAGCCCGACGACCCGAAGACCTTTGCAGCCTACCTGCATGCACTGCGCTGGGCCTGCGTAAGCTCGACCGACTCGACGCTGTTTCAGTCACCGCTACGGGCGGGCATCGTTCCCAAGACCTATCAGCTTGAGCCGCTGCGCAAAGCACTATTGCTACCGCGAGTGAACCTGTTCATCGCCGATGACGTGGGCCTTGGCAAGACCATCGAGGCGGGGTTGGTTCTGCAAGAACTACTGCTGCGCCAGCGGGTGGACCGGGTGGTCATTGCTTGTCCCGCCTCTGTGCTGCTTCAGTGGCGCGATGAGCTAAACCAGCGCTTCGGTCTGTCGTTCACCATCATGGACAAGGCGTTTGTGAACGCGCGCCGCCGCGAGCGAGGATTCGGTGTCAACGCCTGGTCCACGCATCGCTTCTTCATCGTGAGCCACAATCTGTTGCGCAGCGAGGAATACCTGCGGGGACTGCGTGAGTGGCTTTTAGAGTTCGCAGCGGGGAGTCTGTTCATTCTGGACGAAGCACACGCGGCGGCTCCTTCTTCGCAGACCAAGTACGCGATTGATTCCCAAACCACCCATGCGGTCCGTGATATCGCGCGGCGCTTTGAACATCGACTGTTTCTGTCGGCGACCCCGCACAACGGACACTCCAATTCGTTCTCTGCCCTGCTGGAGATCCTAGACCCACAGCGCTTCACTCGCGGGGTTCCGGTCACGCCCGCTGCGCGCAACGTCGTGATGGTCAGGCGGCTGAAGTCCGAGATTCGCAAGCACTCTCCCGGTGAGTCGATTCCGATTCGCCATGTGCAGCGGGAGTCTGTCAGCGGCTTGCCGCCGGACGCGCCGGAGCTTCTACTTGCAGCAAAGCTGGCCGAGTACACCGACCTCATCGAGCGGCGTCTCCTTGGAGAGTCGAATCGGGCAAAGGCAGCGGGAAAGCTTGTCACCATTGCTCTGCAAAAGCGGCTCCTCTCTTCGATCGAGGCGTTTGCGCGCACGCTGCAAGTTCACCGAATCAGCGCAGCGAAGACGAGTGCGTCACTCCCACCGGAACCAGAGAAGAAGGCGCAGGCGATTCAAACAGAGCTGGCGCTTGCCGAGGAGTCGGACCTGACCGAGGAGCAATCCGGCGCACTCGATGATGCAGAGGTTGCGGCGGCCACACGAGCAGGAGCGAGGGCGCTGGATGATGCGGCAGCGCAGCGGCTTCTTTTCGAGATGGGTGAGATCGCCGAACGAAATCGCTCGCGCCCCGATGCCAAGGTCAAGTCGCTGCTCAAGTGGATCACCGAGCATCAGTGTCCGGGCCTCGCGCAGAAGCAAAAGGGGGCTGAGTGGAAGGACACGCGGCTCCTGATTTTTACGGAATACACCGACACCAAGAAGTACCTGATCGAGCAGCTCGGCAGCGCGATTGGGGCGACCGACCGTGCGGAGGAAAGAATCCTCGGGCTCGGCGGCGGCATGGATGAAGAAGATCGCGAGGCGGTGAAGTCGGCGTTCAATTCTGCGGAGCATCCGGTACGGATCTTGGTGGCCACCGATGCCGCGCGGGAGGGTGTGAACTTGCAGGCGCAGTGCGCGACTCTGTTTCACTTTGATCTGCCCTGGAATCCGGCGCGCATGGAGCAGCGCAACGGACGCATCGACCGACTGCTTCAGCCCGCAGAGCACGTCTACTGTCACTACTTTGTCTATGAACAGAGGCCCGAAGACACGGTGCTGGACATGCTGGTCAAAAAGACCGAGCGCATCCATGCGGAGCTGGGTTCTCTGTCCGATGTCATCGACGAAAAGCTCGCGGATACGCTGAAGAATGGCATCTCGCGAGCAAAGGCGCAGGAGTTGTGCAGCGAGCTGGATCGAACAGGTCTTGCCTCCGCCGCAGCCACAGCAACGCAAAAGGAGCTAGAGAGCGAGCGTGACCCACTCAGCGACAACTTCAGCAGGCTTCAGACGCTCTACGACAAGGCCATCGAGCACCTGGGGGGGGACGCGGACAAGTTAAAGAGTCAGTTGAAGGATGTCGTGGATGTGGGGCTGCGCCTGGCTGGCTATCCAGCGCTGACCGAGCGATCCCACGCCCCGGGGATCTTCGATGTGCCGCGCATGGACACCCTGGCGGTGGGCGATCTGTCCTGGCGCGAGATCATGGATTCGCTGCGCGCTCCCCGGACCCACAAGATGCCCGACTGGGAATGGCGGGCTAAATTTCCGCCACGTCCGATCAGCTTCGAGCCTGCTACGACCCTCTCTGCGGAGACGGTGCAACTTCACCTTCAGCACAAGCTGGTGCAGCGTGCCCTGGCCCAGTTCCGTTCGCAGGCGTTTGGGGAAGACCAGCTCTCTCGGATTGCCATTGTTCGCGATCCCGGCACGGCGCGTCCTCGGGTGCTGGCGCTTGGGCGGCTGTCTGTCTACGGCCATGGGGCCGCCCGATTGCACGAAGAGATCCTGGTCGCGGCGGCATTCTGGGTCAAGGGTACCGACCCCGACCGACTGAAGGCCTTTGTCGAGGAGAGCAAGGCGGAAGAGAAGGCACTGGCGACCCTCCTGCAGGTTCTCACTCGCGCAGATCAGGCGGCGATTCCCACGCAGCTTCAAGATACCCTGATGCAGTCCGCCCAGGCCGATGAAGAGGCGCTGTGGGCGACCCTCAAGGACCGCGCAGCCAGGCGCCATGCTTGGGCCATCGCAGAGCTGGCCAGTCGTGGCGAAGCGGAGAGCGCAGAGATGAAGCGCATCTTGGAATCGCAGCGCGAACGGATCGACGCCGAACTCCTGAAGCGCTCGCAGCTGGCGTTTCACTTCACCCAAGCAGAGCACGAGCAAGCCAAGCAGTACGCCGCCGATACCCAGCACATCGAAAAGCGCCGTGCCGTCCTGGAAAAGGACATTGACCAAGAACCGGCGCGCCTGCTCCGACTGTATGAAGTGCAGCACTTCCGACTCGAGCGGGTTGGGCTCGTCTATCTGTGGCCGGATCTCGGCTAAAGGGGGGAACCATGAACGAGCTTGAACACATCCATCGCGACTGGCTCGGAATGGCGCAGCCGGAAGGTCTGGTCGTCACCGCTTCTACGCTGGCGCAGGCGGGGGCGAACCTGACCTGGCCGGTTTCCGATCTGGCGGAACAAATCAAGACGCTGTGCGGGACTGCGAAGTCGCCGGGTAACTGGGACGGCTTTCTGCGGGTGTTTCTGCGTGAGGTGCTGGGCTATTCGGATGAGTTCTTGCTAGAGGGCGAGCAGATTCCCGATTCCCTGCGCTTCAAGATCGAAGGCGGCGAGCTTCTGTCGCCACGCTTGGCGCTGAAGTCGTGCGACGATGACTCGGTCCTGCTTTTGCTCGGACAGACGGATCTCCCCGGCGAGTCTCTGGATCGGTCGTCCACTGCCTCCGACCGCATCGGCAGTCCCGCGCAGCGCTTCGAGCGACTGGTGCGCGAGAGCGGAGTCTCGATTGGGCTCTTCACCAATGGCCGCGTCTTTCGGCTGATCCATTGGCCCAAGGGCGAGAGTCCGGGATCGATTACCTTTGAAGTCGATACGCTGCTGAAGTCGGACGGACGCGCGCTGCTCGGCGCGTTTCATATGCTGCTGTGCCAGGAGCGGCTCCTCGTCGGGGAACCGGCGCAGCGGCTTCCCGGACTCCTGTGCGCGAGTCGCGAATACCAGAACACGGTGTCCGAAAAGCTCCGCGTGCAAGTACTGAGTGCGCTGCGCGAGCTGCTCACCGGGTTTCAAGACGCCGACCGGATTGCGCAGGCGCCGCTGCTTGCGGAGTACCTGGGCGAAGACAGCAGGCGCAAGGACTTGTACGCGGGCCTGGTCACAGTGCTGATGCGGATGGTGTTCGTGCTGTATGCGGAGGAAAGAAAGCTCCTCCCGATGGACTCCGAGCTGTATGCAAACGGCTATTCGCTGACCCAGCTCTATTCCCAATTGGTGCAGGACCGCGACCGTCACGGTGCGGATTCCCTCGATGGCCGCTATGGAGCCTGGGCCCGCGTGATCACGCTGTTTCGCGCCCTGTATTGCGGCGTGCTGGCGTTTTCCGATCAGCAGGAAAACGGCCAGCTGGTCGTCAAGAAGTGCGAGATTCCAGCGCGGCGCGGCAGCTTCTTTCATCCCGACCGCTTTCCGTTTGTCGAAGGGCGGCATGTCGCGGGCGGACTGCAAGTGGGCGAGTCGCTAGACCTGCCACGGGTGAGCGATGGGGTGGTATTCCGGGTGCTGGAAGATCTACTGATCCTTGATGGCGAGCGGCTCCAGTACAAGGGGCTGGATGTCGAGCAGATTGGCAGTGTCTACGAAGGTCTGATGGGCTTTGAGGTCGAGTTTGCCCACAGCGATTCCCTGTGCCTGGGCAAGGCGCAGGTGGTCGTGAGCTTGGAGTCTCTTTTGGCCAAGCCCGGCAAGGATCGCAGTGCGTTCCTGAAGGAATCCACCGGCCTCGATCTGAAGGGCAAGACCGAGGACTCGCTGAAGTCGGCCACCACCGTACAGCAGCTTCAGGAAGCACTCGCCAAGCGGACTTCCGAAAGCCAGCCGGGACTGATTCCCAAGGGGCGGCTGTATCTGCAACCCGGCGAAGAGCGCCGCCGCACCGGATCGCACTACACCCCGCGCAAGCTGACCGCGCCGATTGTCGAGACCACGCTCCGTCCGGTGCTGGAGCGGCTCGGCAAAGAGCCCACCCCGAAGCAACTGCTGGCCCTCAAGGTCTGTGATCCGGCGATGGGCTCGGGGGCGTTCCTGGTCGAAGCCTGTCGCCAGCTTGCCGATCAGCTGGTCGCGGCGTGGCAAAGGACCGAGTCCACTCCGGTGATTCCCCCTGATGAGGATGTCACCCTGCATGCCCGTCGCCTGGTGGCGCAGCAGTGTCTGTATGGGGTGGACAAAAACCCGCTTGCGGTGGATCTGGCGCGGCTGTCGATGTGGCTGGTGACGTTTGCCAAGCTGCATCCGTTTACGTTCGTCGATCATGCGCTGCGCTGCGGTGATTCCCTGGTCGGACTCAGCCGCGAGCAGCTCGCCAGCTTTGTGTGGGACGTGCGCGCCGGAATCTCCCAGCCCGCTGCCCAGGTTGGCACCATCCGCACCAGCGTATCCCAAGCCGTGACCCAGGCCGAGTCGCTGCGCCGCCAGATCCACGCCATCGGCGATCCTCCTGATCTCGCAGAGCTGACCGAGCTGTGGCGACAGGCGCAAGACCAGCTTCACCATGTCCGGCTGATTGGCGATCTGGTGGTGGCGGCGTTCTTCAGTGAGACGACCGACAAGGCCCGACGAAGGCAGCTCGATGACCTGGGCCAAAAAGTTTCGACCTGGCTGCAAGTCGGCGACCACCAAGCCGAGCTGTCCGGACGGGTCCAAGAACTCCGCGAAGGCGCGCACGGCGTCACCCCCTTTCACTGGGAGATCGAGTTCCCCGAGGTCTTCGCCGATCACGGCGGCTTCGACTGCTTTGTCGGCAATCCGCCGTTTGCCGGCAAGAACACCATCGCGCAGGGCAGCCATCCCCACTACCTCGACTGGCTGAAGGTCGTCCATCCCGATTCCCACGGCAACGCCGACCTCGTCGCCCACTTCTATCGCCGCGCCTTTTCCCTGCTCCGCCAGGGCGGCACGTTCGGACTCATCGCCACCAACACCATTGCCCAGGGCGACACCCGCTCCACCGGACTCCGCTGGATCTGTACCCACGGCGGCGAGATCTACGCCGCCACCCGTCGCCTCAAGTGGCCGGGACTCGCCGCCGTCGTGGTCAGCGTCGTTCACGTCAGCCGCAGTCCCTGGACCGCTTCCCGAGCCCTTGATGGCCGCGAAGTTCCCTTCATCAGCGCCTACCTGTTCCACGGCGGCGGCCACGACAACCCGCACGTCTTGAAGTCAAACGAAGGCCAGAGCTTCATCGGCAGCTACGTCTTGGGAATGGGCTTCACCTTCGACGACACCGACAAGAGCGGAGTGGCCAGCTCCCTTTCCGAGATGCAGCGACTGATCACCAAAGATCCCCGCAACGCCGAGCGAATCTTTCCGTACCTGGGCGGCGAGGAAGTCAACACCAGCCCCACCCACGCCCACCACCGCTACGTGATCAACTTCGGCGAAATGAGTGAAGAAGAAGCCCGCCGCTGGCCGGACCTGCTGGCGATTGTCGAAGCGAAGGTGAAGCCAAAACGACTGACAGATAACCGCGAGTCCTATCGACGGTATTGGTGGCAGTACGCGGAAAAACGTGGCGAGCTGTTTCGTGCGATCACCGGGCTGGATCGGGTGTTGGCTTGTTCGCTCGTCAGCAACAAAGTTCAGTTTGCGGTCCTACCTGCGGGAATTGTCTATTCCCACAAGTTGGCCGTGTTTCCGCTGAGCAGCTCGGCCAGCTTCTGCTGTCTCCAGAGCAATGTTCACGAAGTCTGGGCGCGCTTCTTCAGCAGCACGATGAAGGACGACATCAACTACTCGCCCTCCGACTGTTTCGAGACGTTTCCGTTTCCGCCGGGGTGGCAGTCCGATCCGAACCTGGAAGCGGTCGGCCAGCAATATTATGACTTTCGCGCGACTCTTATGCAGCAGCGCGGCGAGGGCCTGACCAAGATCTACAACCGCTTCCACGATCCCCACGAGTCCGACCCCCAGATCGAGCGCCTGCGCGAGCTACACGCCGCCATGGATCGCGCCGTCCTCACCGCCTACGGCTTCACCGACCTGCCCACCACCTGCGACTTCATCCTCGACTACGAGATCGACGAAGCAACGGGGACCGACAGTCCCCGGCGCGTCAGTGCGGGGGGCGACAAAAAGAAACCCTATCGCTACCGCTGGCCCGACTCTGTCCGCGATGAAGTCCTCGCCCGACTCCTCGACCTAAACCACCAGCGCCACCAAGCAGAGTCCCTGTCCGGCCAGCTCGCCAGCCCAGAAAAACCCACAACCGCCAAACCGGCCCCCCCGAAACCGAAGAAACCCAAAGCCCCCCCGAAAGCGAAAGCGCAGCCGGAGGGGACGTTGGCGCTGTTTGGCCCCAAGCCCAGCGAAAACTAGCCGCCTGCGTTCGCTTCACGGCGGAGAAAGACGGCCAGGCGACCGTCCTGTATGCGCTGCGGCGCGTCACAGCGGACGATCTCGTAGTCGATGTCTACGCCCGACCAAAAGTCTGCCGCGACCTCCGCAGAGACGCAGGACAGCGACTCCTCATCCTCCGGCGCAAGCTCCCCGTCAACATATGCGAAGAACTTCACGCTCGAGTCGGACCAGTCCACCGTCACCTCTCGCAGCGCCGGAAACACCTCCCCCAGCAAGGCTCGTTGCAGCGAGAGCAGCACTTTCGTTCGAGTCACCGCAAGTTCTGTCATTTCGGTTGTCCAGGGACTATATGAATTCCATCCTTCGCGTAGTGAATGATTCCAACGCGAGTCGGTGTCGCTACCCCAGCCTCATCAACATAGTCACCGATGACGCTATCAAACTGCACGCGCTCTTTGGAGCCTGGCTGACCGACGGGTAGCTTGCCGATGGGCTCGCCCGTGCCGGCCTTCGCCGCCAGAGTCTCAGGGTCCGCGTGAAGAGTGGACCGCCCTGGCTTAAAGTTGTTGTGCGACGAGATATGCTTGCCCTGCTTGCCGGTGTGAATCGGTGGTCGATCCAGGACATGCGCCGCCCGCTCGACCACCTTTTCCGCATCGCGAACATGATCCGCCGCCTCGGCGACTTTTTCGACCTTTCGCAGCGTGGCCACGGAGCCGAGTCCGTCCGTTAAGACATCGATCGCGACTTCGGAGGCGATTGCGGTGGTTGCGCGACCGAGTGACTCGCCTTTTTCGTAGGCGGGCTTTTCGAGCCATTCCTTTGCCGCATCGACGGCTGCGTGGGCGATGCGCTCGACATCCTTCCGCGAGGCGTTGCGGAGCGCGTGTTCCATTGCGACGAGCGGTGCAAGGGCGCGGACTCTGCGGTTTGCGTGAATGTCTTCGAGGATCTCGCGGCCTGTTTTGGCGAGCTGGGAAGGGAGTTGTTTGGTGTCGTTGTAGATTTGGCTGGATTCCTCGCCGACTCCGTGGGCGAAACCTTTTGCAAATTGCTTTGCGGATTCACTGAGGGTGGGCTGCGGTGCCGGGTTTGATTTTGTAGGAGGGGCGCTCCTGGGCGCTTCATCGTTTAAGGAGGAAACCTGGGTTTCCTCCTTCGGAACCTCCTTCCTGATGGGAAGAGGAGAGCCCTTCGCTGGGTCTTCGCCCCCCATCCCCCTCCGGGGCGAACCCACCCCAACCCGCCCTGACGAGGGCGGGAGTGCGCGTTGGTCTTGTGGGGGCTGTGCTGAAGATGAATGGGGTGCTTCGATGGAGGGAGTTGGGGGTTGTGCTGGCGATGAAGGCTGTGCTGATGATGGAGCGGGTGGCGCAGGCAGCGGAGATGTTGGTGCTTGTGGTGTTTGTGGAGTTGTTGCTGGCAGCAAGTCTCCGCCGACTTCACGGAGTGGCTGATCGAAGGGAATTCGCTGGCCTTCGGCTTCGCAGAACTTGCCGGTCGCGTCCCGCTTTCCTAAGTGACGAAGGGGACGATCGTACTTCCCCTCTTCATAAAGGAAACACTCGTCGTTTAGCCAGTCTTCGCCGCGTCGGTGGGCTTCGTTGGCTAGTTGCGCTTCGTTCCACTCGCTTTTTAGTCTTTCCCAGAGCCACGGCCAGGGGGACGGGACAGACTCCCGATTGGGAATGGGGGGACGGGAATAGGACTGCTCGCGAGTTTCTCTGCCGATGTGATAGTCGGGGCCTCCCAGGTAGATCGCGCTCGGCGCAGCGCCTTCGCCTCTGCCGTGGATGTAGCCGCCACTGATAGATGTGCCGTTGTCCCAAGCGAAGTGGACAGACAGACCAAATCCGCCGCGTAGGGGAGCGGTGCGCGAGCTACCGAATAAACCTTGGAGGACCCCGAAACCTTGGACGGTGGCGCGGGACATTCCGGGGATGTGGAGGCGGACGCTGGCGGCGAGTTCGGTGTCGGTGCGGCCCGAAGTGAGTAGGAATCCTAGGCTGCCGGTGATTCCCATTCGCCAGAAGGGCTTGTCTGCGACTGCGCGGAGAGCTGTTAAGGGAGACAGCGTGCCGAGATCATTGGCGCCCTCGAACTTTGGAATTCGCAGTTGTTGCTGTAGATGGAGTGCAAAGGTAAATTCAGTGTCCGGAGGGGGATTCCGAAGGAGTGGGAAGAGGACTCCCTTGATGTTTAGGAGGGCCGGGCCGTTTTGGAAGAGGAGTCCGTGACTGGGCTGGTTCCAGAGGGAGAGCGTGCCGCCGATTCCGACCTCGAGGCGGTGGAACAGGGACATCGACATTCCGTAACCAACGGTGGCGCCGAAGCCGCGCGATTCGGTGGATGGTAGAAGAACGATGTCGGCGAGGTGAAAGGAGGCGGTGAAATAGTCGATGCGGTTGCAAGGCATCGGCGACTTGGCGCAGCGAGATCCGAAGGCGATTCGGTGGGGCGCGGCGGGTATCCGCGAAGGCTCGGCAGCAGCGGGCGGAAGTGGTAACAGCGTCCAGAGAAGCAGGAGGAGCGAGAGCCCACGTCGCATGGTGGCGCGGAACGTAGCTTCGCAGGCTGACAAGGGCAAGTTCCCATGTTCGCCCCCAGGACCCGCACGATGGCCAGAAGTCGCGGTAGAAATGCCACTGAGGATTCAAATGACCTACACTGCGCCTCGCCATGCCAAACTCCACATCCCCGTCCAGCGGTTTGTTCGTAAGCGCGCTGAAAGCGGTAGAGGTTCGTCAGCAGCTGGTCCAGGCGCTGCGCAGTGATCTGATCGGTCCGAACGTGGAGGAGCCTCGCGATGCCGCCCATCTGACCGAGACGCTACCCGCTCCGCCTTCAAGCTGGTACCTCACGGGCTTTCTGGCCCCTTTGGTCACCCATCCTGAGCAGCAGCACTTGGTCGCGGAAGACGAGACCGCCGATGAAGGGATCGACTCTGGGCAAGATGGTGCGGAGGATGGAGAGGCTGAGCCTCCGGTGGCCAGAAGACCTATTTTTCCGTCGAGCATTGGGATGAGCGTACTGGTCCCGGCGAACTGTCAGGAGCTCGGGCTGCGGGTGTCGTTCGGGCTGTATGAGCCCAAGGAAGTTGCGCTGGCCAGCAGCGCTGAGTCTGCCGGGGACGTGCCAGCGGACAAGCCGCCGCAGGACGGAACGGCGCGGGTGCACTGGGTCAGGCATCCCTATGAACGAACGGAGCGGGTGGAGCTGAACCATCGGGATCGCTTCCAGATTCCTCTACCAGACTCGGGCGGGGTCGAGGTGCGGGTCGTCGTCCGTCCTCTGCCCACCACGGTTCGGGATCTGGTGCCAGCGGGCACGCGCTACGTCACGCTGTTTCTCTGCAACGGCAGAACCCCGCGTGAGAAGCCCTACCAAGACAGCGGCTTCATCTTTCAAATCAGCATGCAGGTCACTTGCAGCGTGGGATTTGTGCCACGCAGAAATCCTCGCGGTACCCGACCCGACGATGAGCTGGACGAGCAGATCGCAGACCTTCAGTACCGCGATAGCTATGAGTTCGGCGTCGGTCATGGCATTGCGGTGGTCGGGAAAGTGAAGACCTCGGGCCCAGCAGAGCTGCCTTTTTGCGATACGGTCTGCACGACCTGTGTACCCTCTGTCGAGGTCGAAAAAGTCCGACCAGGGCCCGTGCCGGGCGCGAACCTGAGCATGGACGCGCTCGGGGCATTGCCAGATGGCGCTGCGCTGCGCCAAGCACTCGGCTCGCTGGTTACGCAGTACCGCGACTGGATTTCCAAACAGCGAGAGGTGCCGCTCAGCGAACCGCTGCGGCAAGACACCTGCAAGGCCTTGCTCGACGCGGCGACCGTGGCCTGTAACCGCATCGCAGCAGGCATCGAGCTGCTCGCAACAGACCCGGTGGCGTTTGCCGCGTTCGTGCTTTGCAACCAAGCGATGTCTGCGCAGTCCAAGCAGCGCGCCAAGATCACGCAGCGTAGCGAAGCCCCTCCGACGTGGTACCCCTTCCAGCTCGCGTTCTTGCTGATGAACGTGGCCAGTCAAGTACACCCTGATCACCCTGAACGGGAAGCAGTGGACCTGCTGTTTTTCCCCACGGGTGGCGGCAAGACGGAAGCCTATCTGGGACTGGCCGCTTTTACGCTGTGCCTGCGGCGCTTGCGCAATCCGAACGACACCGCAGCGGGAGTGACGGTCCTTATGCGGTATACGCTGCGACTGCTCACGCTCGACCAGCTCGAACGGGCGGCCACGCTGATCTGTGCGCTGGAGCAGATCCGGCGCAAAGATCCCGCTCGGCTGGGATCTCGTCGGTTTTGCGTGGGACTGTGGGTGGGCAAGGCCGCGACCCCGAATCGCTTTGGCACCAGCAAGGACTATGACGAGACCCTCGCCATCAACCGAGTCCGTGAGTTTAACAAAGACCCGGTTCACAGTCCCTCGCCGATTCCCCTGGAGCGCTGTCCGTGGTGTGGAGAGGGGTTTTCCCAGAACACGTTCAAGCTCAAGCCGCCCGAGGCTCCCGTGCAGCTGCGCGTGATGTGCAGCTCGCCCAAGTGCGAGTTTCGCTGGAAGAGTGACTTCCCAGAGGGCATCCCAGTGGTTGCGGTAGACGACGAGATCTATCGCGAGCTGCCCGGTTTTCTGATTGCCACGGTAGACAAGTTTGCCGCGCTGCCGTGGATTGGAAAGACGGGCCTTTTGCTGGGTTGCAACGTGACGCACTGTAGCGCGCTGGGCTTTTACGGGCCGGTGGGGCATCCGCCAGATGCGACTAGGCTTGCCACGCCGCTTTTGCCCCCGGACCTGATCATTCAGGACGAGCTGCACCTCATCTCGGGACCGCTCGGCACGATGGTTGGGCTGTACGAGATGGCCATCGATCACCTGACGACGCGCCGAAGCAGTGACAAAGCAATCCGGCCCAAGATTGTGGCCTCGACGGCAACGGTGCGGCGGGCGCAGCCACAGATCAAGGCACTGTTCGGGCGCGACCGTGTGGATATTTTCCCGCCGCCCGGTCCGGATCGCCGCGACTCCTTTTTTTCCAAGACCGTGTCCCCCCGCGAGGCCAACGCTCGGCTCTATCTGGGCGTGGCGGCACCGGGCCGCAGCCAAAAGGTGCTTCTGATGCGCACCTATATGGCGCTGCTGACTGCGGGACAGACTGCCTACGAACAGAGCCCCGAGGCCGCCGATCCCTACATGACGCTGGTGGGCTACTTCAACAGCCTGCGGGAGCTGGGTGGATCGCGCCGGATCGTAGAAGACGAGGTGCGGTCCCGCGCCATGCGCATCGGTACTCGCCGTCGAGTCCATGAGGCAGTGACGTTATTCCGGGAACGCACGATCGACTTTGAGTGCGTCGAGCTGACCAGTCGCGAATCGACGGACAAGGTGAAGAGGGCCAAAGCTCGGCTGGATCTGCCTTTTGCGCAGGGAACCAAGAATCTCCCGCCCGTGGACGTGGCGCTGGCCAGCAACATGATCTCGGTCGGCCTCGATATTCTACGTCTGGGTCTGATGGTGGTCTGCGGCCAGCCGAAGACGACGGCAGAGTACATTCAGGCGACCAGCCGAGTCGGACGGGATGACAAACGGCCCGGTTTGGTTGTGACGCTGCTGAATGTTCACAAGCCACGGGATCGTTCTCACTACGAGCACTTTGAAAACTATCACGAGTCCTTCTATCGAGGCGTCGAGGCAACCAGCGTGACCCCGTTTTCACCGCGAGCAGTGGACCGAGGTCTGGCCGCAGTGGTGGTGGCGCTGGCTCGCCTGGCCGATCCACGGCTCACCAAGCCGGATGCTGCGGCCCAGGTGGCGCAGGCTCGCCAACAATTGGGGTTTGTCGGGGATGTGTTCGCGAGGCGTCTGGAGGCCTATCGCACCGGTGTGCCTGGGGACGAACCGATCGTGGACATCCAAGCTCGGCTGCGCCACCGGGTGGAAAGCCTCCTCGATAGCTGGCAGCAGGTCGCCGCGAACGACCCCGCCCACGCCGGACTCGCGTATCAGGAATTCGAAGACGGGCAGGTGTCCAAAAGACCTCTGTTGCGGATGCCACTAGATCCCGGCCTCAAGGCCTGTGACAAGCACGAACGCCGCTTTCAAGCGAACCGCTCGCTGCGTGATGTCGAGGGAGTGGCGGACGTATTTATCGTCGGTCTGAAAGAAGCCGGGTCGGCAAAGGAGGAGGTGTGATGGCGGACAAATGGAAGGCGGGTATTGCGCGAGACCGCAGGCCGGATGGAGCCATTCGTCATAGCCAGATCATCTCGACCTTTGGTCCCGGTGCGCTTTTGGATCTGGTCGATGATGCTGGCATCGTTGCTGGGCTCAGCTATTGGGCCCGTGGTGAACGCATCGTCGAGGACCGCCTGGTTTCGATGCTCAGCCGACAAGAGGGTTATGAGAAGATCGCGCTCTACTCGCCGCCAGTGGGTGGACAGAAGCTGGAGCAGACCGAGCAAAAGTGGATCAAGGCGTTCCGATTTCCCGAATGGTTCATCTGTCAAAACGAAAACTGCTGGGAGCAAGATCGCGGAACCAAGCGTTCTGGGGGTGCGCGGCCCAGACGACTGCTGCATGTTTCGCAGCTAGAGAAAAGAGGCCACCTGTGCGCTGGCAAAGGCCGCAGCAGCAAAGCGCAACCGATCCGATTCACCCGTGCCTGCAAGTTCGGTCACATCGATGACGTGGACTGGTTCGCGCTGGTGCATCGGCGAACCCCAGACTGCACCGCGAAACGCTTGTGGCTGGATGAAACGGGGACCAGCGGTGATCTGTCTGATGTTCGGATTTTTTGCAGTGGTTGCAACGTGCCGGTCAGTATGGCGCTCGCCGCGCAGCGCTTCGATGGAGGAGAGCTGGTGCTGGGCCGCTGCCCTGGCAAGCGCCCCTGGTTGGCAGGTGCCGTGGATGAGGGCTGCGGGGAACCGATGCGGCTTTTGCTCCGGTCGGCGAGCCACGCCTATTTTCCGGTACCAGCCAGCGTGATTCACATACCCGATCCCGACACCGCGCTGCGCGATGCCGTCGAGTCGGTCTACGAGCACGTACGCAACGCGGATGATGTGGATGAGCTGAAGTTCTTCGTCAAGAAGCAGGAGCCGGTCCGACTTGCGCTCGAAGGGCACCCCCTTCCCGCTGTCTTCGACGAAATCGTACGGCGCAAAGAGAACCGTCCGGTGGTGCGCAAGAAGGTCAAGGAAGCCGAGGTCGAAGTGCTGATGAACTGTCCGCCTGCGCTGGCTACGGACCAGCCAGACAAGCAGGATCGTTTTTTTGCGCGAACGCTTCCGCTTCCAGCGAATCGATCCAAGCTGATGAAACAGGTGAGCCGGATCGTGCTGTTGCCACGGCTGACCGAAGTGCGGGCACTGGCGGGGTTCACTCGCTTTGAGTCTAAGTCGGCGGACGTGGACGGAGAGCTCGACATCGGGGCCACCGTGGCGAAGCTGGATGAGCCGCTGACCTGGCTACCGGCGGTCGAGAACTCAGGGGAGGGCTTCTTTTTTGCGCTGGACGACAAAGCACTGGCGGATTGGGAAACAGGCGCTGCCGACCGGGGTCTGCTCTTCCAAGAGGGATTTCGAACGTGGCAGAGACAGCGCGAGGACCGCAAGGATGCCAAGCCTGACTTTGCGACAACGCGCTTCGTGCTCCTTCACTCGCTGTCGCACCTGCTGATCACTGCGGTTTCTCTAGAATGCGGTTATGCGGCAAGCTCGGTTCGTGAGCGCATCTATGTCGGCAGCAGTGGTAGCGGAATCCTGCTCTACACCGCGTCGCCCGGCGCGGAAGGATCGCTCGGCGGACTGGTCGAAGTGGGCCGTCACCTCGAACGATATCTGAAGATGGCACTCGATCTGGGAGGCCTCTGTTCCAACGATCCGGTCTGTGCCGCCCATGAGCCTGATGTCGCGAGCGGAACCGCAGATCGCCACCTGGAAGGCGCGTCCTGCCACGGCTGCCTGCTGATTTCTGAACCGTCGTGCGAGCGGATGAACGTCTATCTGGACCGAACGCTGGTAGTACCCACTGTGGAGACTGACCGATTTGCGTTCTTCAGAGAGTGGTGATGGACGACACCTGGCTAGATAGTGCAAGCGCCGGGGATCTGGACGCGCTCGCCAACCGACTACGAGCGGGGCTCCTCGCTCCGCCGTACTCAGCAGCCTCCGTGAAGCGGGCAGGAGTGGGCGGGGCACTTTCCTTCCTGGCCAGCTTGGGAAACACCAGCCCGCACGTCGTCGCCTGGATGCTCGAGCGTCTCGCCGCGGAGCGCCGGAAAGCCAGTGACCAAAAGGCCAGCATCGCACAGCTCGCCTGGACGGGTGCCGCAGACGGGGAGCAGAGCATCCGTGACACCCGTGCGGTACTCGATGGACTCTTCCGTCAGGCCACGCGTTCCGTGCTCCTGTCAACATTTGTGATCTACGAAGGTCGCGCAGTGTTCGCGGAGCTCATCGCCCGCCTTCGGGAACTGCCCACCCTTCAGGTCGAGTTCTATGTGCATCTTGAACATGAGAAGGGGACCGTCGAAAGGCAGCGCGTTGCGGCCTATCTAAAGAGGTTCCGAGAGGAGCACTGGTCCGCCGACCTGCCTCTGCCCGCACTCTACTTCGCGCCGGATACAGAGACCGGTGATGGCAAACGGATCACCCTACATGCCAAAACCGTCGTGGTGGATGACCGCTGGGCCTTCGTCACCTCGGCCAACTTCACCGCAGCCGCCCACGCACGAAACATCGAGGCGGGTGTGCTACTCGATCACCCGGCGCTGGCCAGAATGCTGGCAGGACAGTTCCACGTGCTAACAGAGAGTGGGCACTTGCGACGGATGAGGTAGTCCGCTCTCCCTGCTCAAGCTGGGGCCGGGTGGTGGGACGACTTCACTCGCTTGAGCAAAGTCTTGAGGGCGGCCACCTGCTGCTCGGCTGCGGACTCTGCGGCTGTAGGCTCGGGCCGACTGGCTCGCTTGCGGGTTGGGAGTGTCTTTTTCGCTGGCTTGTCCGCTGACTGGGTCGGTGATCTCAGCGTCTGTTTTTGGGTCGGCACAGACGTGGCAAGGGAAGGTGCCGCTGCGCTGATCGGAGGAGGAGTCGGAGATTCCAGATCGATGCCGAACAGAGCCCCCAGATCGCTGGAGTCTGCGGAAAGCACTTGGTCTGTCGCCTGCGATGACAAGAGCTGACTATCCACGCTCATGATCAGCTCGGTTGGATCGACCTGGCGCAGAGCAAACAAAAGCTCAGGAGCCAAGTCAAGCCGCGCCCCAATGCCGTACAGAGTCGCAGCAAGGTGCTTGCACAGCGAAGCGAAGTCTGGACAGGAACAGCTCATCTTGATCTCGGTCGGCGCGGGAAACAGACCGCGACCTCGCTCTGTCACCACGGTCATCACCTCCCGCGAGATGCGACCAGACAGCAGCTCGACCATCGACCCAAGCGCGCCAGAACAGCGAGCGACCATCGTCTTCCACAGCGGCTTGGGAACCGGCGTGATCACTATCTGGACGCGGTACAGACTGGAGCCTTGGACCAAAGCAGAGACGGTGCCAGCAGTGATCTTCAGATCAATCACCGAGCCATTGCGAAGATAAGTCCGACCTCGTGGCAAGCGGTTTGAAAAATCGCTATAGGACTCTAAGTTGTCGCACCAGGACTTGCCCCAGAAGCTGTGCGCGATGGTTCGTCCAGATACACTGACCGGAGACAGCGTCTGTCCCCGCTGTCGGCTCTGGTTGATCTGTTCCTCAGCCTGGCGTCTTCGCTCCGCGACCGGAACGTACGGTGCCCACCCGTCATAAAACCGGTTCTGGCTCTGCCTTGTCCCACTTCTCTGCCAGCTTCTTTGAAGGATCTTCCTCATGATTTAGGACTCCCCTAGCGCGCGGCTCACATCCAAAGTCAGGAGCCGCAGGATTTCTCGATCAGACAGCTCGGTCAGCGGCAGCTCACCACCGGTTGCGAGCACTTCGCCGGCAAGATTCCGCTTCTCGGCCAGCATGGCGTCAACGCGCTCTTCCAAGGTTCCGCGACAGACCAGCTTGTGGCAAAGGACGTTCTTGCGCTGGCCGATGCGATAGGCACGGTCGGTGGCTTGATCTTCTACTGCCGGATTCCACCAGCGATCGAAGTGAATGACGTGCGAAGCCGCCGTCAGGTTCAGCCCCGTGCCACCTGCCTTGAGCGAGAGGACAAAGAACGGAGGCCCACCACCGGACTCCGCAGTAGACGGACGCTGGAATTGCTCGACCAGCTGCTGACGCTTGCGGACCTCGGTCTCGCCATGCAGCACCAATCCAGGCTTCCCAAAGACCTGCGTCAGGAACTCTGCCAGCGGTGTACACAGCTCGCGGAACTGCGTGAATACCAGCACCTTGTCTTGCCGCGCCGCGATCGTCTCGCACAGCTCCCGCAGTCGCTGGAGCTTGCCGCTGTCGGTCTCCACATAAGCACCGTGACCCAGGGCTTGCGCCGGATGGTTGCAGATCTGTTTGAGCCGCAAAAGACACGACAGCACGGCCCCCCGTCGCTTGATGCCGTCGAGCCCAGCCAACTGCTGCGCCAGTTCCTCCACCGCTCGCTGGTAGAGCGCGGCCTGGGCACGGGAGAGATTGCAGTAAGCGACCACTTCGGTCTTGTCAGGTAGATCCGCAATCACACGCGGATCGGTCTTCATGCGGCGCAAGATGTAAGGTCGCACCAGCTCTCGCAGCGGTGCGTAGCTGGGCTGTCCTTGGGCGAGTCGCTGCACAAAGCGCCCGAACTCCGTTGTGGTGCCCAGCAGACCGGGACAGAGAAAGTCAAACAGAGACCACAGATCGGAAAGTCGATTCTCCACCGGAGTACCGGTCAGGGCCAGCCGCGCAGAGGCCCGCAGCGACTTCACCGCGCGGGTCTGTTTGGCCCCTGGATTCTTGATTGCTTGCGCCTCATCGAGAACCACCAGGCCCCAGTGCATCGTCAGCAGCAATGGCACTCGCTGAAGATATCCATAGCTCGTGATCACCAAATCGTACTTCGCAAAGGAGTTCAGATTCAGGGCGCTCAGCTCCGCTTCGGTCTGTGCGGAGGGGTGGACGAGCAGCACCCGCAGACTGGGCGCAAAGCGCGTCGCCTCCGCGCACCAGTTAGCCAGCAGAGAGGAGGGTGCAATCAGCAGCGCAGGCTGGTTTTGGGAATCGCGCATTCTCAGCAGGAGCAGCGCCAGCACTTGCACCGTCTTGCCAAGTCCCATGTCATCGGCCAGACAGGCACCAACTCCCAGCCCCGACACCAAGTGCAGCCAGCGGACTCCAACCTGTTGGTAGGGACGTAGCGTAGCCTGAAGCGACTTCCCGAGCGTGTCTTCGATGTGGCCGAGCGAGGCCGGGTCCCGTAGCTGCTGGAGGCGTCCAGAGAGCGCCGCGCCCGCTTGTACCTGCAACCATCCTTCTTCGGATATCGGGGCGAGCTTCTCGGCTCCGGCCTTGTTGCTCTCACCGATGTGGGCCCCCGCGAGCAGTCGCATTCCTTCGACAAACGAGATTCCGTCGCGGCCCGCTTGGCGCTGAACCTTCTGCCACTGGGCCAGTACCTCTGTAAGTCTAGTCCGGTCTAGCTCCACCCACTGGCCACGCAGCCGGACCAGCGGCTCCTCACTGTGCAGCAGAGTCTGCCACTCCTCCTCTGAGAGCGTCTCATCCCCGAGTGCCACCTGTACCGAAAAATCGAGCAGCATCTCGGACCCAAACGCCACCTGCTCACCGATGCGGATCTGCACCGTGGGACGAGCGGGGCGGCGCGCTTTCCAGAAGTCAGGCAGACGCACCACCACACCGGCAGACTCCAGCGCTGGTACTTCGCGTAGCAGCAGATACGCCTGCTGCGGAGTGAAGCGCAGCGGATGGTAGATCTGTCCCGAGTCCACCAGCTTTTGCACCAGCGGACTGTGCTGGGCGGCGCGCTGGACCGGCGCCAGCAGCGACAGCAGCGCTGGCTTGTCCTGTTCGCTCGCGTATTCACGCAGCGCCTGTAGGAGTGGGACATGCTGGATGCTCTTGTGCGCCGCGGTTCCTCCAGCGCGCGCATACGTACACAGAAATGCAAACGGCGCCGCCTCGTCTCGCGGGTTTTCCGCCAGGTGAAAACAGATTCTCCCTACCACATGCCAGGCCGGATTCTGTCGCCGTAGGTAGGCCTCAACCGACTCGGCGGAGCGAGCCAGCTCCTGCTCCAGTGCCATGGCCGTTGCCTGCCACAGCGCCGCGAGCACCTCTTCGGTGAGATACTCCAGTCCGGCCATTGGGGGTGCAGCAGCAACCCAAGCGGCGAGCGGCGGCTGTGGCACCCGAATCGCGCCTCTCTGCGACTCCACATCCGGCAGTGAACAGACTGCGCTGACCAGCTTCTGTCCGAAGTCGCGGAAGAAGCCAAGCGTCGCTGGCAACGGAGTCCCTACCAGAGCGGCCCCCAAGAACAAAAGTCCAGCCCCCGAACCGTGAGAGAAGGCCTCCGCAATGCGGTCCACAAGAGACTGATCCATGGGAGTCTCAGCAGCCTCATCTTCCAGAGAAGCAGAGGTCGCCAGATTCCATAGCAGAGTTCCCTGTGGAGTGATGAGCAGTGACCCAGCCGACCTCACACGGAGCCCAGCAGAAACCTCCGCTTCATCTGGCAGCAGGTTGACAGACTCAGCAGTTTGTCGACGGAGACCTGGACTCATCGGATGCTGTATAGACATCCGCATCGTCAGTGTCAACGCGAAAGCTTCCACAACCGCAACGCGTAGCGGATCAGAAGGAGTCCGAGCATCGGCGCCACCGCTATCCCGAGGAAGAACAGACTATGCGGCACTCTGTCCCACAGTCCTCCGACTTGACCCGCCAGCCAGAATCCGACCGCCGTCGCGCCATACCAGACACCGAGCCAACGTCCGCCCCTCGTCGCTGGAGCGATTCGCAGCACGAACGACGGACCGAGCGCACCGACCAACAGCTCTCCCACCGACAGCAGAGACAGACACGCAAGCAGCCAGCCCAGACCGGCCAGGGAGCCATCTGGCAGCAGCACTGCAGCAACGAGCAGCGGGACGAAGGCAAGGCCGGTTGCAAACATTCCTAATGCGATTTTGGCGGCAGCCGTTGGCAGGCCAGGGGTGGTTTTTACATGAAGCAGAGCGCGAGCGAGTAGTGGCGAGACGGCCAGGACCAGACCCGCGTGCAGCGACGCGACATAGGGAACCGGAAGCTCCCAACCAAGCAGGTGGCGGTTGGTGTTGTCGCGCGTCCACAAGAGCAACGTACTGCTCGCCTGCATCTGCGGAATGGTGAACAGAACCGACAGCGCGCAGAGTCCGAACAGCATGACAAGGGAACCGCTGCCGTGGGTTTGGCCGGACTCTCC
>JAEUKA010000107.1 GCA_016794465.1 Myxococcales bacterium
AGGGTGCAGGCTGGCGCCGCTCGGACTACCTGAGTGGCGGTGCGCTGGGATGTCAGCGGTTGAGATCGCGCCAAGCTCAGCGAGTGCCCCGTGTGCGTCGGAGTGCGGCGCGCACGGTGGGATCTAGTCGATCTTTTTCCGAGTATCGCCCTTGACGCGCCGATCAATGTGTGATCCCCCGATCGCGATTTCGTCATCACCAAGAAGCTCGAGATCGGTGCCGTAGTAAGTCACGCGATAGACGCCGGCACAGGGAACGCGGGGAGAGACGAACGGAAACAGGCGCCAGCCCTCGCCAGCGGGATAATAGCGCCTGCCGCCGCGACAGACCGAAGGCCAGACACACCTGCTCGTCGTCCTGCTGCCGCCGCGACAGCACTTCCTTGGCCCACTTGTCCACTGCCGTCTGTACTTGTTCCAGGCTCAGCCCGTACTTCCTCGCCCACTTCTGCATCGGCCCCTTGAGGTCCACCGGCGGCGGCGCACTTCCCAGCGGCACGACGGGACTGGCTCGAGCGCTCTCCTTGGCTTCGGACATCATCCGCGCAAGCAAGCTCGCCAGCCCGTGCGACCCCAGAAACCGCAGCGAGCCTTTCGGGAGCAGCTTCAGCGTCACCGTCTGCGGCTGCTCGGGAACCACCACCCGCCCGTCCGCCGGTTGGTACAGCAGCCAGCCCGGCACGCCCTCGACCTCCACCTCGATGCTCTGGCCGAGCCGAGTGCTGCGCAGCAGCTGCACCCGGAACAGCCCATGGGCAGCACTGCCCACCCAGTTACCCGTTCCCTTCATCGCCACGCGGGCCCGCTCCACCCCCACCTCACGGTTGCCACCGTCGCGGTCGGGCAGCAGCTTCTGGATGTAGCCCACCAGCACCGGCGGCTTGTCCTCGGCGCGAGCCGTCACCGTCCACCCCGCAAGCAGTCCCAGCCCGAGCGCAAACTCTGTCCACGTCGCCGGTCGTCTTGTGCGCATATGCCCTCTTAGCAGAATCTCTGTTCGACCTGCGATACAGTACGCAAGATGAATGCCAAGCCCGCCCACCACCGACTGCGCGAGCTGCTGCTTGCCACGCTGCGAACGGATGCAGACTTTGCGGCTCCCGATGGGATAGGTCGGGGGTCGTCGCTGGCTGCTGCCGAATCGGCGAAGTGACCCGAAGCGTAAGCCACAGCCCGGCCACCAAAGCCCGCGACATGCCATGATCTCCGAGCCTCATCCGAGGCGAGTGAGGGTGAGAGGACTCTTCGGAGGGGCGGAAGGTGCCGACGGTGGCAGCGGCTTGGCTCGACCTGTGCGCAGCTCGATCTGCTCCACCAGCCAGGCGTAGTCGAGCGGCGCTAGGGGCGGTCAAATTCGCTGAAGTACCAGCCGGTCCGATCAATAAGTGAGTATCCGAACTCACATATCACGACTCAAACGGCATATATTTGTGAGCATTGGATCACGCCTAAAAAAGAGAAATAGACGCGACCGATCGGACAGTCTGTGCGGGTCAATTGAATCAGCGATCACCTAGCCGATTCACCTAGCCGATTCACCTACCTGATTCACCTAGCCGATTCACCTAGCCGATTCACCTACCTGATTCACCTACCTGATTCACCTACCTGATTCACCTACCTGATTCGACCACCTTGATCAGCCACCTTGATCAACCACCTTGAGCTCCAATCATGTGGGATTGGTGAGAGGATGTGTGTGGTGCCATTCAAGCAAGTGAAATCAAACACGAATATATGAACGGCACAATTTTTGCTTATTATTTGGGTTGTGACGATAAGCACACACGAGATCGACCACCTTGATCACCTAGCTGAATCACCTAGCTGAATCACCTAGCTGAATCACCTAGCTGAACCACCTGGCTGAATCACCTAGCTGTCTTCACCTAGCTGAATCACCTAGCTGTATTCAGGAGGGCTTTTCAGCTAGCTGTACATTACCTGATACAGGATGCACACGGACGGCGATTGCTGGTCAAGTCTCCGGCGGAAATGGAGATCCTGCGCTATATCGTGTCGCTGTTTGGGCAGGGCCACAACCTCAGCGAGATTGCCCGGATGCTGAACAAGCAGGGCAAGCCGTCGAAGCAGGGCAAGCGGTGGTATAGCCGTGTCGTCGGACAGATCCTGGAGCGTGAGGGCTACTATACGCCGTGTGTGCATCCGAAGATTGCGCGGGTCTGCGACATCAACGTGTCGGCGGCGAGGGCGCGGGAGCTGAATGCGCAGGGGCTCAGTCTCCGTGACATCGCGGAGCGGCTGACGAAGGAGCGACACATCCCACAGCGGGCGAAGGAGTGGCACGCCGCGACGGTGCGGAGCCTGCTTCGCCGTCCGGTCGGTGAGGTTCGCAAGAGTGCTGCCGAGGTGGCGCGAGAGCTACGCAACGGCGGTGCAAGCCTGCGGCAGATCGGGCGAGCGCTGACAGAACAGGGCTACACGCCGCCACGCGGTGGGCGGTGGCATCCGGCGACCGTGATGCACCTCCTCGATCCGATGTAGGAGGGTCGGCCCTCAACTTCGTGAGGGCATCGGGACGTGGTGATATCACGGGGATATCGTCGTGATATCACGCCGTCGCTGGGGCGTCATATCACGGTGACATCGGCGCGGGATCAGCCACCTGAAGTTCGAGCGGGCCGATTGTCGCCCTGGTGGTGGGCCGTGGCATCCGGCGACCCGTCATATGACCGTCATATGAGAGAGCGGCCTGTCCGACGCACCCTTGTCAGATGGGAGTCATATGAGCAGGCCGCCGACGCGATGGCTGGCCTTGATGTTGGCGTCATGTCAGCAGGGGCCCTGAGCGTCATGCCTGGCGTCAACCATGGTGTCAGCCAAGCCACCTCCCCCGAAGCGGATATCCGAAGCGCCGCCGCTACCAAGGGCGATTCCCGCGCCGCAACCGTACCCCATGCCAGCGCCCCGCCGCCTTCGCTGGCTCCATAAACAAAGCCATCGCCTCCTCACGATCCGCGCAGTCGCAGAACTGAATGCCGGGCACATCGATCTCCCACAGGATGACCACCCACCGCTCGCCCTGTGCATCGCGGTGCAGCGCCACCTCGTATCCGCAGCGGCCCGCCTCGCCCGGTCCTGGCTCTATGCGACCGGCTCGATCCACGTCGGCCCCACCTATCTCAGCCATCTACGATGGCGACCAGTTACGACGCAACACCTTATCTTAAGACGCCAGTTGTGGGCAGACCGGATAGGCAGGGCATAGATTACATCGCCGTAGCAATATAGGAATATGCTGAGACTGTTGGCGGTGAGGCATCCGAGAAGGTGCTATCCAGATAGTATTGCCTCCAAACGAGCCTTGGCGCTGGATTCGATTGGAGTAACCAGGACTTCGAGCAGTTGGAGAATACGTTGGGTAGCTGGTTTCTTTTGAAGGATTTGCTCCAATACATGACGTGTACCGCCAAATTGCCAAGTGGACTTGCTGCCTTTGGGGACAGTACCATAGGCTTGCTTAAGCCGCTGTGACCAGTCCGCGACGTTTGTCCGCTCATTTGCCAGCATGGCCGCAGCCCAGGCAAACGCCGTGAGAATCAGCCGCGTGGATGGCTCAGGACCCATAGCCAGAAGGCCCGGTACCTCGCGTAATACGTCGCTGTAACGCCCCTGGGCCAAGAGAATTTCGACACGATTGCTGAGCACAGAGAGATCCTCCGGCAAGAGGCGACGTGCCTCCTCGATGGCGGCACTAGCCTCGGAGGTCATGAACAGCTGCTCATAGTAGATGGCAGAGATGCCTGCGAGCGCACCCCCTTCGAGAGCGGTCTGCCCTTGTGTCCGCGCCAACGTGCGGGCACGCTGAAGCTTGGCGAGGGCCTGTCTGGGCGAACTCTTCTGTTCCAGATCCCCAGCGGCTAGACAACCTAGTGCATCGTCGTGTTCACACGCCTTCTGGTAGAGAGCGGCAGCCATTGCTAGGTCGGGCTGCACGCCCTTGCCATGCTGATAGAAGGACCCAAGGACAGAACAAGCCTGCCACTCGTTCTCGATGCACTTCCGACGAAAGTGAGCGACCTTCCAATCGGATTCCATGGACTGGCCGGACTCGGTCACTTGGATGTAGCCACGAGACTTCATACACAGCCGCCAAAGTTCAAAGTTGGATTCCATTCCCGATACTCCACCATAGCGGTTTACGACCACGTACTGGGAGCGAGTCTCACTTTCGCATTGATAGTTGTCTTTATCGAAGGACGATATGCTGCCGCTTTGGTGCCGCCAATGCGTATTCGTAGGACTGCAACCAACTGCGCCGGCCAGGAGCGCTGTCAGGACGCATGGGCGGGTAAGTGTCTTGGCCGTCGGATTAGAGCGGCCATGAAGAGCTGATCTGTTACGCATCGCATCTATCCTTCCATGCCGCATAGTGATGGGCACCACTATGCTTCACGCATGTCCTGAGTATTGATCCCGCTACGACCTTGCAGCCTAGTCGATCCCGCCGAGTCAGGGTCACTTGTATCGCGATCCACGGAACGCCAATTCTCCCATCTCTGTGCCGTTCACCTCGTATACTGCGCTCATCTCGAGTGCACCGGTAGCAACCGAAAGCGTTCCGGAGATCCACTTGAATGAGGGAATCCCGGCGATAGCGCAAGTCCCGCCAGGGCGGAGAGCTGCCTGCAGACCCGATTCATCGCGGTCAGCCGCGAGGCTACATTCCTGCTGGTTGGAACTTAACTCAATAGACATGTCCGCTGAATTGCTGCTTCGCCCGATCGTCATGGTGGCAATCGCAACGCGATGGATCCATTCCGGCGAACTCAATGATCCACCCCACAGGCCAGAGAAGGACCCCGGGTCCCCACAGGCAGCCCACAAGAACAGGAGCGGTGTACAAAGGGTACAAAGGTGCGACCAACTTGTGGCCCTGCCCAGGTTCAGTTGCAATACTGGCTTCATAAGTTCCTCCTATCATGCATGTTCGGTTTCACGCATCGGTTCATTGTTCCGTGATGGGAGTCAAGCTAAGCAAAAATGAGGCCATGTTTAGGAACTATTGTAGACGGCTTTGTTAACCCGATAGTTTTTGACAGTCGAGCTGACGAATGGGTCGAGCTGACGAATGGCACGAGAGGCTGGCGCTGAGGTTACGGCTGCTGGATCGTGTCTCGGCAGCAAGCGTCCAGTGCCGACAGGATCGCGGCTCGGTTGGGCTGCTCGAGGGCGGACAGCAGGGCGAGAAGCTGCGCCTTGTGGGGCGAAAAGCGCGGGTCGGTCTGTAGGAAGTGGCGCGTGCCGCTGAAACCCCAGTCCAACCGAAAGTCCGCCGGCTGCGCGGCGATGAGCGTGCGGAGGGCTTTGCGCTTGCTTGCAGCCTCGGCGGGTTTGCCTTGGCCTACCAGAGCAAAGACCTCGATGGCGAGCAGCGGCACTTGTTCCGCAGGGGACAGCTTGGCAAGGACCTTGGCGAGCAGCACGGACACCTCGGCGAGGCGGCCTGTGGTCAGGTGTGACTCGATGTAGTTGGGCCACACTGCCAGGTCGTCGGGGTGGCGGGCCAGCCAAGCTTGGTTGAGCGCGTACGCCTCGGCAAACAAGAACAGCTTTTCGTGGTAGCGCACGTACGCCTCCCCGTAGCCTTCGGACCAGTCGGGATAGACGCGCAGCACGTTGGCAAAGCTGTCGGCAGCGCAGCGGTCGTCGGACAGGAGGGCACAGGCGCGGGCCAGGTTCATGTGTGCTCTCGCCCAGTCCAGGGGAAACACAGTGTGGGTGTGGATCTCCAGCGCGGCCCGGAAGACGCCCACGGCTTGGGTCAGCAGCTCCTTTCGCGCGGGACTGTCCGGTGGCAGGCGCTGCGCTTGGGCACTGAGCGTAGCACCCAGGTTGTTCTGGGTCGTGGCCCAGTGTTGCGGCAGGTCTTTTTTCGTGCGGACCTCCAGCGCGGAGCGGTAGGCCAAGACGGCCTGCGCCAGCAGCCCGGTGCCCTCGGTCCCCTGCGTCCGGCTCGCTTGCTCACTGAGCGCAATGCCCAGGTTGTTCTGGGTCCCGGCCCAGTCTTGCGGCAGGTCTTTTTTCGTCTGGACCTCCAGCGCGGAGCGGTAGGCCAAGATGGCCTGCGCCAGCAGCGCGGTGCCCTCGGTCCCTTGCGTCCGGCTCGCTTGGTGACTGAGCGCAGTGCCCAGATTGTTCTGGGTCATCGCCCAGGCTTGCGGCAGGTCTTTTTTCGTATAGACCTCCAGCGCGGAGCGGTAGGCCAGGACGGCCTGTGCCAGCAGCGCGGTGCCCTCGGTCCCTTGCGTCCGGCTCGCTTGGTGACTGAGCGTAGCACCCAGGTTGTTCTGGGTCCCGGCCCAGTCTTGCGGCAGGTCTTTTTTCGTTCGGACCTCCAGCGCGGAGCGGTAGGCCAAGACGGCCTGCGCCAGCAGCGCGGTGCCCTCGGGCCCTTGCGTCCGGCTCGCTTGGTCCCAGAGCGCGGTGCCCAGGTTGTTCTGGGTCCCGGCCCAGTCTTGCGGCAGGTCTTTTTTCGTCTGGACCTCCAGCGCGGAGCGGTAGGCCAAGACGGCCTGCGCCAGCAGCGAGGTGCCCTCGGTCCCTTGCGTCCGGCTCGCTTGGTCCCTGAGCGCAAGGCCCAGGTTGTTCTGGGTCCCGGCCCAGTCTTGCGGCAGGTCTTTTTTCGTATAGACCTCCAGCGCGGAGCGGTAGGCCAAGACGGCCTGCAGCAGATGGACGCGGGATGACTCTCCCTCGACACGGATTCCAAGCTGCCAATGCGCAATCCCAAGCAGATTCTGGACTTCCGCCCACAGCGCAGGAGATCCGTCCCGCTTGGCCCAGCGCGCGGCTTTTTCGTACTCCGCAAGCGCGGCGGCAAAGTCGTAGCGCAGCGAGTACGCATCAGCGGCCTGCACAAACCGTCGCACCGCGCGCTCGGTTCGCTCCAGCACCTGGGCCTTGAGCCGCTCCAGCTCCTGCACGTCCTTCTGCCCCAGCTCGTCGAAACACTGAGCCGCTTGCTCCAGCTGCTTTTGGCTGTAGTGCGCCAGACACACCTGCTCGTCGTCCCGCTGCTGCCGCGACAGCACTTCTTTGGCCCACTTGTCCACCGCCGTCTGCACTTGCACAAGGCTCAGCCCATACTCGCTCGCCCACCGCTGCATCGGCCCCTTGAGGTCCACCGGCGGCGGCGTACTTCCCAGCGGCACGGCGGGACTGGCCCGAGCGCTCTCCTTGGCCTCGGACATCATCCGCGACAGCAAGCTCGCCAGCCCTTGCGACCCCAGAAACCGCAGCGAGCCTTTCGGGAGCAGCTTCAGCGCCACCGTCTGCGGCTGCTCGGGAACCACCACCCGCCCGTCCGCCGGTTGGTACAGCAGCCAGCCCGGCACGCCCTCGACCTCCACCTCGATGCTCTGGCCGAGCCGATTGCTGCGCAGGAGCTGCACCCGGAACAGCCCATGGGCATCAGTGCCCACCCAGTTGCCCGTTCCCTTCATCGCCACGCGGGCCTGTTCCACCCCCACCTCACGATCGCCGCCGTCGCGGTCGGGCAGCAGCTTCTGGACGTAACCCACCAGCACCGGCGGCTTGTCCTCGGCGCGAGCCGTCCCCCCCCACGAAGCCAGCAGTCCCAGCCCACACGCTGTCCACGTCGCCGGTCGTCTTGTGCGCATATGCCCTCTTACCAGACTCTCTGTTCGACTTGCGATACAGTACGCAAGATGAGTGCCAAGCCCGCCCACCACCGACTGCGCGAGCTGCTGCTTTCCGTGCTGCGAACGGACGCAGACTTTGCGGCGTTCGTGATGGACCATCACCCACAGGTCGCGCAGCGGTTTTCCGACGGGCAGGACCGAGTGCAGAAGACCAATCTGCTTTTGTGGCACGTCGCCGGGCAGGTGATTCTGCAAGAGCTTCGGCAGTCTTGGCCCAAGGAAGTCACGGCGTTCGAGTCCCAGCACGGCCCGATCGCAGCGACGGACTTTTTGGATCGACTCCGCTTTGCGCACGCAGGCTCATGGCAGAGGACGCAGGCGATGACCTTCGCGCTCGGTGCCGGCTTGGTGGCCGGGCTGTGGCTGACGCTTCGGATCACTT